>NZ_CANMVK010000001.1 GCF_947501405.1 uncultured Hoeflea sp.
CATTTGAAAAAACCCGACATGGGGACAAGAGCAGCCCCGCCGGACCAAAAGCCCAAAGCTTGAACCGCCGGCAAACAACCCGGGCAAGCCCGGAACGCTCAAAACTTAACGCAGGGCGTGGAGCAGCCCCGCCGGACCGCAAGCAAAGCGCGGACCGGCAAACACTCAAAAACCGGGCAAGCCCGGAGGCTCAAAACTTAACGCGGGGTGGAGCAGCCCGGTAGCTCGTCAGGCTCATAACCTGAAGGTCGCAGGTTCAAATCCTGCCCCCGCAACCAAAATTAACCCGCCATCTCAATGAGTTGGCGGGTTTTTTGATTCTTAAGATACATCTCGAAACGAAACTGGTGACCTGCTCCCCTGAATTGTCCTCGCTTTGAGGTTAGCCTGGTCCCTGAAGAAGGAGACAGGCAATGAGACGATCCAGGTTTTCCGACGAGCAGATCATCGGCATTTTGAAAGAGCATCAGGCGGGCATGTCGGCCGCCGATCTGTGCCGCAAATACGGCGTCAGCGACGCGACCTTCTGCTTCGCTGTCCACGAAGGTCAGACGCTGGATTGAGGCCAGTCTCTTGTTGTACCAATATGGGCTCACTTGATAATCCGCTCAGTGGTTAGCATCACCCGCCGCGGGTGATTGATCGATGTCATGTATTCAATGGGCTTGGAGCGGGCGTCGGATGCTATGACGTGAATTACCAGCGCTGCTTCGCCGCGCTTAAGACCAAGCAGTTCCGCATCGTGCAGCTGGGTCGGTACAACACCGATGATGGCATTGGTGCTCTCAGTCACAATGCTATAGCGATCATGCAACAGGGTGTATAGCGAGACGTCGCCGACCAAGTCATCGGCCGCCAGACCACGAACCAGCCCAACCGGCAAACAACTTGTTTCGATGCAGAACGGCAGGTCACTGACGGTGCGAAGCCGCTTGATCGCCACCACTGGCGCGCCCTTTTCTATCTGCAGACGTTCCGCGACCCGTTGATTGGCGTCGCGCTGTTCAAAGAGCAAAAGGCGACTGCCTGGTACACCTCCACAGCTCCTGACGATCTCCGAAATACTGTATGGGGGAGAAAGGCCAGCAACCGGCCTTTTGACAACCGGCGCCGGCAGGAACGTGCCGCTGGTGCCACGCCGTTCCAGAATGCCTGACGACACCAGTTCGTCAATTGCCTTGCGCAGAGTCATGCGATGTACGCCAAAACGCTCGGAGAGTTCGCGCTCGGAGGGTATCCGGTCGCCGGGCAGATAGTCCCGTAGCTCAATCATCTCCAAAATCTTTTGTCGTGTTTGTTCGTAAACGCGCACCGGCTGCACGTCGATGATCGCGTTGGACAATGACCCTCTCCATTCTGTTTGAGTTCGCCGTCGCGCGCTTTGGTCTATTTGAGCGTTGGAGCGCCGCTGAAAAACTCTCGATACATCAATCATAATTAAGTTGAAAGACCATCTCGCACATAGACCAAAATGATCAAGCTCCTCAAACCGCATATGGCAGATCTGTTCGAGTTACACACAAATGATTCCAGTTAACCCGAGGGTCTTGACATTTGGTGTGTGTACCAATTAGTTTTTGGTACACACACCAATATGAGGCAAACATGGCAACGGACGTGGATGGATCAACGATAATCGAGGCACTATCGACATCGTCGAAATGCGTTCGGGAAGCTTCTGCATTAGGCCATAGTTTGGCGCAACAGGTGGACCGCGTATATTTTGTTGGCTGCGGGGCTCCGAACAGGATCATGCTCGGTCTGGAGTACTGGTCTCAACGGATCAGTCCGAGCCTGGAGGTTCGACGCTATTTTCCGGCCGAATTCATGACCCAGGATCCAGCACGCATGGACGGTCGCACGCTTGTCCTGCTTGGTTCAAAATCAGGCACCACACAGGAAACTGTTGCAGCGGCCGAATTCCTGCGTGACCAGCCGGCGATCACGGTCGGCGTCACTCAGACCGAAGACAAACCGCTGGCGCACGCTGCACACCACGCTTTGCTGATGGGCGAGACTACGCAGGCGCACTCCGGCATGTTCATGATCATGCAGGCTCTCATGGGTGGTTTATGGGCTGAGCGCGACGACTGGAAGTTCGAGGAGCAATTGCTTTCGTCGCTCGAAGCGCTGCCGTCCGTGCTTGCCAACACACAGGTGAACAATGATGATCGTGCTGCCGAGGATGCAAGAATCTACAAGGACGACCGGATCATCTACCACGTGGCGTCCGGCCCCATGTTCAGCACCGCATACGTGTTTGGCGTATGCGTGCTCATGGAGATGCAGTGGATGCACAGCTATCCGATCGAAGCGGCTGAGTTCTTTCATGGCCCGTTCGAGATCGTCGACAAGGACACACCGCTGGTGCTGTTGCTTGGAGAAGATCCGAGCCGCCCGCTGATGGAACGGGTCGAGCGGTTTTGCAAGAAGTACACCGAGCGGCTCATTGTTTACGATTCGCGCGATTTTGAGATGCCCGGAATTGCCGAAGACATGAGAGCGATCGTCGCCCCTTATGTTCTACAAGCCGCGCTGCAACGCATGGCCGAACGTCTGGCAGTCTGGCACGCACAACCGCTGTCGACCCGCCGCTACATGTGGAAGACGGAATACTGAGATGGCGCGGCTGCTCGGCATAGGCGACAACACCGTTGACATCTATGTCGATCAGGGCGTCCAGTTCCCAGGCGGCAATGCCGTAAATGTGGCCGTCCTCGCCGCACGGCTCGGAGCTCGCGCGTCATACATTGGCTGCGTCGGCCGCGATCATTTCGGTACGTTGGTCCGCAATGCGCTCGAGACCGAGAATGTAGATATCAGCCATTTGCGCGTGATTGACGCGCCCAACTCATGGTCACGCATCCGGCATATCGGCAATGATCGCGTGTTCGATGGCAGCAGGCCCAGTTTACGCGGTGCCTATGCACTGACGGCCGGTGATTTCTCCTACATTGCCAGGCACGACATCGTCCATTCCAGCATCTACAGCAAGATCGAAGATGATCTGAATGCGATCAGTGCCGCCGCACCCTGCATGTCTTTCGATTATTCGAGCGAGTACAACACGTCTTACATTCGTGACACCGCACCGAGTCTGAAAATCGCATTCCTGTCCGATGCCGACAGCAGTGAGTCGGCCTGCCGGTCGCTGTGCCGAGATGTCTCAGCGCTTGGTCCAGAGACCGTTGTCATTACACGCGGACGCAAGGGCGCCATCGGCTATCATTGCGGCGCTTTCCACGACCAGTCAGTTTTGGACGGTCCGGTTGTCGATACACTTGGCGCCGGCGATGGCTTCATCGCCGCGTTTCTTCTGGCCGTGTGGTCCGGACAACCGCTTTCTGTGGCCCTGCAACGAGGAGCAGAAAGCGCTTTGCGCGTTTGCGCCGAATGCGGCGCTTTTGGCCATGGGAGCCCAATCCGACCGGGCCAGCCCGGACTGACGCATCCAGGACCTAATTCGGATCACAAGCAACGACCGACGCGCTGCAACAATCACGCGTAGACGAAGTATCTAAGGGTAAATCCGCCCAGCAAAACCGATGGAGGAAAGTCAATGAGACATCATCGAGTAACCGCCCTGGCAATGATAACACTTTTCGGGTCTGCAGCATTCAGTGTCGCGCTGGCAGATACGACGATCAACTTTCTCCACAAATGGCCCGAGCCGGAAAACATGGCATATTTCGAACCGGCCGTTGAAGCGTTCGAGACCGCCAATCCTGACATCGACGTCGAGATGGAAGCGGTCGCCGACGAACCGTACAAGGACAAGATTCGCGTCTTGATGGCTTCACGCCAAGTGCCGGATGTGTTCTTCTCCTGGTCGGGCGAGTTCGGCAAGAATTTCGCGCGCGGCGGACGTGCCTATGACATCACCGACTACGTCTATGACGGTGAATGGGAAAAGGTGTTCCCAGAAGCGGCGCTGCAACCCTTCAAGTTCGAAGGCCGACTCTATGGTGTTCCGATCAATGTCGACGCCAAATTCATGCTGTACAATACCAGCGTTTTTGAAGAGCATGGCATCGAGGTGCCCGAAACGTTCGACGACCTTCTTGCGGTTTGCGCGACGCTGAACGAAGCTGGCGTGGTGCCGATCAATTTCGGCAACCAGTTTCCATGGGCAGCTTCACACTACATCGGCGAAATCATCGCCAAACTGGTACCCAATGATGTGCGGACCGCTGACTATGCGCTGACACGTCCTGCCGATGAGCTCTACACGCATACCGGTTACGTCGAAGCGCTTACAGCGTTTCAACAGCTCAATGACGAAGGCTGCTTCAACCGTGGCTCCAACGCGTTAACCCATCCGATCGCACGCGGTTCGTTCTTGGCCGGTCGTGGTGCAATGATCTACATGCAAATGGTTGAGTTTGGGCGTATTTCCGGATCGCCGATTGACGAATCGGGATGGGACTTCTTCACCTTGCCGGCGTTCTCGGATGGCGCCGGTGATCCTGGCATCATAACCGGCGCTCCAGACGGATTCATGATCTCGTCAGAAACCGAAAACATCGACGAAGCTATCCAGTTCTTGAAGTTTCTGACCACGCCGGAACAGGCCAAGCAATATGTTGACATCACCGGCATGACCAGTTCGGTTAAGGGCGCGGTTACCGCCGAAAACGCCGATGAACGCGTTCTGCAAGGACTTAAATATCTCGATGCGGCGTCAGGCTTGGCGCTGTGGTTGGATACGGACATGGACGCCCGCTCAACCGAGGTGCTTCTGGCCGGGGCACAGGGCATTATCGGCGGCACCGAGACGCCCGAAGGCGTTATGGAAGAGGTCCGCCACACTGCCAAGCTGGTCCAGCAGGAACGCTGAGACTGATGGCTGATTTAACCTGGGGCACGATTTGATGTCATCGCGCATACACCGAATCGTGCCCTATCTGTTCGTGCTCCCGCCGCTCATCCTGCTTGCTGTCTTCGTCTATGGACCAGCGTTCGAAAATGTCATCTTCAGCTTGCATTCGTGGAGTTCGATCAATCCTGACTGGGAGTTTGTCGGGCTGCGGAACTACCGACAACTCTTTGCCAATCCGGTTTTCTGGGTCTCGCTGTCCAACAATACGCTATATGCAGTAATTTCCGTTATCGTTCAGGTGTTCGTCGCCTTGGGGATTGCTGCGGTGCTGTCAGCTGGCATCTTCCGGCCAAGGCTCAACACTTTTTTTCGCACATCTGTGTTTCTGCCCGCCATCCTGCCGGTGACGGTGGTCGGTCTTTTGTGGCAGCTCATTTACCAGCCGTCGATCGGTCTGATTGATCAATTCCTGTTTTCCACCGGCCTCGGCAACCTCTCCCGTGTTTGGCTCGGCGAGGAACAAACGGCGATCTACGCCATTATCCTGGTCTCGCAGTGGCAGTGGACGGGTTACATGGTGGCGCTGTTCATGGTGGCGATTGCTGCAATTCCAACCGATCTTTATGAGGCGCTCGAAATGGAGGGCGCCACGCGTATTCAGCAGTTCCGCTACGTAACTTTGCCCGGAGTGCGAGAGTCGACATTGATCTTCACGGTCATCACTATTTTCGGCGCCTTCAAAGTGTTCGACATTGTCTGGGTGATGACGGCCGGCGGCCCAAATCGGGCCAGCGAGGTGCTCGGCACGCATATGTATCGCTCGGCGTTCCGCGACGATGTGGTGGGTTATTCGTCTGCTGTTGCAACTGTGATCTTTGTCATCACGATCTGCGTCGGCATAGTTCAACTCATGTTGCAGCGAGACGAGTGAAAATGGCCCAAGCCATGGCTCATAGAGTACAGCGGTCACGGCGTCGCGCGATTGTCAACCATGGTGGTCTTCTGCTGCTGTTCTGGATTTTAACGGCGATTTCAATCTATCCATTGATTTGGCTGGTTCTCAGTTCGCTGAAAACGTCCTCTGAGATGTTCGGTAACTCCTGGGCGTTCCCGGAGGTCTGGCAGTGGGACAACTACGTCCAGGCATGGAACGCCGGCATTTCGCGCTATTTGCTGTCAAGCGTCATCGTCACGTTGATCTCGACACTGTTGGTTGTCTATCTGTCGGCGGCCGCTGCCTATGCCTTGGTGGTGCTGCGGTTCCGCGGCAAAGCAGCTATCTACGCCCTGATCCTTGGCGGGCTGATCCTGCCGCCAGAGGTCGCTCTATTCCCGCTTTTCCAAACGCTGACGTGGCTTGGTATCTACAACACCTATTGGGCGCTGATCATTCCTTACACGGCGTTCGGAATTCCCTTCGCCACCTTTCTGATCCGCGCTTACATGGTGAAGATACCGATCGAACTTTCGGAGGCCGCAGCGATGGATGGTGCCGGTCCGCTCTGGTCCTTCCGCAACATCTATCTGCCATTGTGTCGACCAGTGTTAGCCTCTGCGGCACTCATTCAATCCATGCGCAGCTGGAATGAATTCATTTTCGCGTTGTCCTTCGTCGAGAGCGAGAACGTCAAGACCATCACGATCGGCATGATGAGTTTCGCAAACGCGTTGCGCAGCGATTGGTCAGTGTTGATGGCGGGTCTCGTGATCTCCATCATTCCGGTGCTGCTGGTCTTCATTGTGCTTCAACGGCAATTCATCGGCGGGCTGACGCAGGGCGCGGTTAAATGAGGGATTGGAGATGATCAAACTGGAAGCTCAGTCGCTAACCAAGGACTTTGGCTCCGTGCGCGCTTTGGACGATATTTCATTCACCGTTGCCGAGCGGGAGTTCGTGGTCTTGGTCGGCCCCTCCGGATGCGGAAAGTCCACTCTGCTCCGTCTGATCGCCGGCCTGGAAGAAATCAGCAATGGCAAACTGATCATTGAAGGCTCCCGCGTCAATGACGTTCCAGCCTCGCAGCGCGGGCTGGCCATGGTGTTTCAGTCCTACGCGCTTTATCCGCACATGACTGTCGAGGAGAACATGTCAGTCGGTCTGCGTATCGCGGGAAAGCCGAAAGACGAAATTCGCCAGAAAGTGAAGACCGCCGCCCAGATCCTGCAACTGGACGAACTTCTTGCCCGCAAACCAAAGCAATTGTCTGGTGGACAACGCCAGCGCGTGGCAATCGGACGCGCCATCGTCCGCGATCCGACCGTCTTTCTGTTCGACGAACCGCTTTCCAATCTCGATGCGGCGTTGCGTCTGCAAATGCGTCTGGAGATTGCAAAGCTGCACAAGCAACTCAATGCAACGATGATTTATGTGACGCACGACCAAGTCGAAGCGATGACGCTTGCCGACAAGATTATTGTACTCAACAATGGCAAGATCGAGCAGACGGGATCGCCGCTCGAACTCTATCGCCAGCCGCTTAACCGGTTTGTTGCCGGTTTCATCGGTAGCCCGCAGATGAACTTTCTCGACGGGCGGATCACCGCGGCGGGCGACAAAAAGGCGACGATTAATCTGGACTGCGGTCTTTCGGTGCCGCTCGAAGATTTGGACGCCAGCCTGGCAGGCAAGCGCGCCACGCTCGGCATCCGGCCAGAGCACATCGTGATCTTGAGTGAGGAAAGGCAAACGGTTGCCCCTGCGTGCGCCAACGTGCAGGTCGTCGAGCACCTTGGATCCCAGACAATCATCTATGCTAACCTGGAAGATGGGACCGCATTGAGCATCATTGATGACGAGACAACGGAGCAATGTCCTGGCGAGTTGATTGCCATCGACGTCCCATCAAACGCTGCTTATCTGTTTGACGAAAACGGCATTGAACGACTCAGGAGCAGTCGTATCTCCGAGCGAAAAAAGTAAGGCGGCCATTCAAAAAGACTGCTTCCGTTCATACAGCTAAGATCGATCGTTGGCGTTACCCAAGTCGATGCCTTCTGGTCGTGGATTTTTGACACCACTGGTGGCTAAGCGGAAGTTGCGCCACCGCAGTTTTTCGGAACTCCGGAGACATCCGTTCCCGGGTAGGATTGCTGGCGAATGACGAACTAATGCCGTCATTCGGTGCATATCTGGATATAGCCATTGAACCGCACCGGGTGTCTAGCCCCCTGTCTCTGGATCGCTGATGTGGCGTTTCTTTCATATGGTTTCTGGCATGGGCGGACACATGTTGAGCGCCTGATGGGGACGGGTGTGATTGTATTGTCTGAGCCAGTGATTGATGACGATCTGGGCCTGCTTTGTTGTTGTGAACCACTCTGCATTGAGAACCTCCCGGCGTAGTGTGCCATTGAACCGCTCGTTGTATCCATTCTCCCAGGGCGATGCCTCCGGCTCTTTTACTGGCTTTCAGGATCACGACTATTGCCCGCCCTTGGTTCCAAGCGCCTCAATCAGCTCAACACGCATGAAGGCGATATAGCCGCAGGTTTCCTTGATCTCCGCTTCCGCTGCCTCATCCAACAACAACGTGCCACGATTGGCATGATAGGCAATCTGATTGAGATTGTTCGCGATGTGGGTTTGACCCAGCATGCTCAGAATCCTGCCCAGTGCTTCTTGATTCGTAACCGGGGGTAAGAGCGCCGTTTCCGCTGTGCGGCTTCCGCACCAAACAGCCATTTGCGGATATAGGCGCTGACTGACATGCCATCGGACAGATTTTGTAGTTTCGCCAGCTCCTCCTCTGTCAACCGAAGTGTCACACGTGGCGGCTTAGTTGATTTTGGCAATTGGGTAGCGCTCTTGAAAGAACTGCTATGATCGCTATTGCCGACGCTATGTCCATGATTACTCATATGGAAAGCCCTCGCTGCTGTGCTCGGGTAACATCCCAAGCGGCATACAACAAACGGCGCTGGTTGCCTGCCCCCGTAACCAAATCAAACAAAAATGCAAAACAACAAATGCAAAAGCCCTGCCCCTAACGGACAGGGCTTTTTTGTTATGCGGCGTTGTGCGCATCAACAAGACTGCATTCCTCAGACCCTTTGGACAGTGTAGGGACGGGATGTAAGGCCGACCAATGAACATGACGCCGGCAAGCGGGTGCGGAAGGCGGACAGAACCGGACACCATCCGAATACCTGATCCTTTCGTCCTGGAGCGATTTCCAGTCGAGAAAATACATTCAAATATCTGAATGTGATTGATGCAGATCAAGCAAATTCGGCGCTGCCTGTGGCAACAATGCAGGACATTGTCGAAGGAAGCCGCCATGACCTCATCAGAGTTTTTGACTTCACGCCGTATGTTTCTCGGGCTGGCGGGCACCGCTCTTGCAGCGGTAACAGCAAATGCGCCGGCCCGCGCGGCGCGAACCAAAACCTCGGCACGGGTGGTGATCATCGGCGCGGGCGCTGCTGGCACAGCGCTGGTCAACCGGCTGGTGCAGCGTTTGGACGGCGCGCAGATCACCGTCCTTGATGCCCGCAAAGAGCATCTTTATCAGCCGGGCCTGTCGCTGGTGGCGGCGGGACTGAAGCCGGCCTCATATACGGTCAGTCAAACCACCGACTGGCTGCCCCAAGGGATCACCTACTTCAATGAGGCGGCGGCCGGGATCGATCCCCTGACCCAGAAAGTCACGACGTCGTCAGGCAAGTCGATCTACTATGATTTCCTTGTTGCCGCACCCGGCCTGGTGCTTGATCACGATGCGATTGAAGGATTTTCACTGGATCTGGTGGGAACCAACGGTATCGGCGCGCTCTACGCCGGGCCGGAATATGCCGCGAAAACCTGGGTGGCGGCTTCCAGATACACCGAGGAAGGCGGGGTTGGCCTGTTCACCCGGCCGGGCACGGAAATGAAATGCGCCGGCGCGCCGCTCAAGCATGCGTTCCTGATCGATGACATCGCCCGTACCGCCGGCAATGCAGGCAAGACCGAAATCATCTATGCCGCAAACAACGACAGCCTGTTTGGCGTGCCAATCGTCTCGGAAAAGGTGCGTATGCTATTCGGCGACCGCGGCATCAAACCCGTCTACAGCCATGTGATAAAATCCATTGATCCGGGCGCCCGGCGTGCCACATTCTCGACGCCCGAAGGTGAGACCGAACTCGATTATGACTATCTTCATGTGATCCCGCCACAGCGCGCGCCCGACGTGATCCGCCAGTCGGGGCTGTCCTGGGCCGACAAATGGACCGACCAGGGCTGGGTCGAGGTCGACAAACAAACCCTGCGGCACCTGAGGTATCCAGAGATTTTCGGGCTCGGTGATGTGGCAGGCGTGCCCAAGGGCAAGACCGCGGCCTCGGTTAAATGGCAGGTGCCGGTGGTTGAAGACCACCTGGTGGCAGCGATTGAGGGGCGGGAGGGCACGGCGGCCTATAACGGCTATACTTCCTGCCCGCTGATCACCCGGGTCGGCCGCGCCATGCTGGTTGAATTCGATTACCAGAACAATCTGACTCCATCGTTTCCAGGGGTGATCGCGCCGCTGGAAGAATTGTGGATCAGCTGGCTAATGAAGGAGGTGGCGTTGAAAGCCACCTACAACGCCATGCTGCGCGGCAAGGCCTGAGGAGAGCAATCATGAAGGAACTCACTTTAGAAACCCTGATTGCGGTGTTTGAGGAAATCTTCGGCGGCGGCCTGTTCTGGGCAATAGTGATCGTCGCGGCTTTGGTCACGCTGGCCTATCTCTATGTGCTGATCCGCGACCGGTCGATGTCGATGCGGAAGTTCCTGCTGGCGCAATTGTCGATGCCGTTCGGCGCAATCGCCGCGGTTCTGTTCGTGCAAGTCATGACCAATTCCGGCTTCAGCGATGTTGGCGGCCCGATCGATCTGATCGTTCTCCTCGGGGTTGCTGTTGTCGGGGCAATTGGAATTGCCGTGCTGGTCTATACGTTGCAATCCCTGATGCGCCGCAGCCCGGGCTGAGGCCCGCTGCCTTCCACATCGGCCATGCCGACATCGGGTGGAATGCCAATCAGGCAGACCGGTCTGCTTCTGGCTCATAGCTCCGGACTTGTCGGCAACTTCGATTGCCAGCCTTGCGGTTTTAGCCGTCTTGCGTTCACAAGGCCTGCCAAAATGCTTCGACCGCCGGGCTGACCTGGCCTTGGGGTCGCTTTATCTTGCGCAGTTGACGCAAGGTGATGGGATCTGACGGAACTATGAACCGAACCTGGTCAATCTGCTGATGGAGGACGCTGTGAGGCAGTATGGTGGCGCCGAGTCCGGCACTGACAAAAGACAGCAATGCACTGGTGTTGCGCACCGACAGATTGCATTGCGCTAGCGCGCTGGTGACTGTTGGATGTTGAACCAGGTGGCAGAGCGGGTTGGCGATCAGCGTTTCCAGTTGTAAAACATCCCAGGAAACGTGATCGGATCGCTCCGCTTCTTGCGCGATTGGGCCACCCTCGCGGTACACTATGCCCAGCTCATCCTCGAGTATGGCCACGCCATCGCTGGAACCGGCCGCGGCCGAAATGATTCCGATGTCGGCTTCATCCAATAAAACACGGCGGTGCACGGACTGGCTGTCCGTATCACTGATTTCCAGTCGAACCTCAGGCCTTTCGGCGCGGAAAGCCGCAATGACGTGCGGCAGAAGCATCGTTGTTGCCGATGGCGTGGCCGCCACGCGGACGGTTCCGGCAAGCGAGGATGCATGGCGGCGTATGGCTTCGACACTTCGGCCGAATGCATCGGTTGCACGCGCGCTTTCATCAAGGACATGTTGGCCAAGCGGCGTGAGCCGGTTCTTCCGATCGGTTTCAAACAATGGCGCGCCGATATCGTCCTGAAGCTGTGCCAGCATCATTGATAGAGCAGATGGAGTGCGCCCCAGCTCCTCGCTGGCGCTTGCCAAACTGCCTTTCTCGGCCACGATGCGAAAGACCCGAAGCATCTCCAGTTTAATCGCCATTTCAATTTCCCTGAAATTAGTTTGAGAAATTTGAGATTGTCTTAAATATCTTCTTGCGTCTAGCCTTGTTCCTAATCTGGAGAGGCATTCATGACGCAAAACACAGGCATCTATATCGACGGGCGTTGGCATGACGGTGCGGGCACAATTGAGAACCGCAATCCATCGGATCTGTCGGATGTGATCGGCAATTACGGTCAGGCCTCCGGAGCTGACCTGGATGCAGCACTGGCAGCAGCCAGGAACGCGCAGCCGGTTTGGTGGCGTGCCGGCGTCCAGAAGCGCCACGACGTTCTGATGAGCATTGGCACCGAGCTTATGGCGCGGGCCGAAGAGATCGGGAGGCTTCTTTCTCGCGAGGAAGGCAAGCCGCTGGCGGAAGGGAAGGGCGAGGTCTACCGCGCCGGTCAGTTCTTCACCTATTTTGCTGCGGAGGTTCTGCGTCAGCAAGGCGATTTCGCAGAAAGCGTGCGGCCCGGAATTGAAATTGATGTGCGCCGTGAGCCGGTGGGCGTTGTCGCCATCATCAGCCCCTGGAACTTTCCCGTCGCCACCCCCGCCTGGAAAATTGCGCCGGCCCTGGCGTTCGGCAATGCGGTGGTCTGGAAGCCAGCCAATCTGACGCCAGCGAGTGCCTGCGCGCTCACGGACATTATTGCCCGTCAGGACATACCATCAGGCCTTTTCAATCTGGTCGCCGGACCAGGGCGCGATGTTGGCCAGCGCCTTGTCGAGAGCGCCGACGTGGATGCAATTACCTTCACCGGCTCGGTTCCTGTCGGACGCCGGATTGCAGGCTCAGCCATCGGCAACATGCCCAAATTGCAGATGGAGATGGGGTCCAAAAACCCATTCCTGGTTATGGATGACGCAGACCTTGATCTTGCGGTTGGCCATTGTGTCAATGCCGCGTTCGGCGGAACCGGACAGAAATGCACCGCCGCCTCACGCCTCATCGTTCATGAGTCCGTGCATGATGCTTTTGCCGAAAAGTTTGTGGCTGCGACCAAAACCTTGCAGGTCGGCCATGCGCTAGAAGATGGCACACAGATCGGCCCGGTCGTGAGCCAGGACCAGTTCGACCAAAACCTGGACTATGTCCGCATCGGGCAGGACGAGGGCGCCGAGCTTGTCTGCGGTGGTCAGCGCCTGGAGCGTTCCACCGAGGGATATTTCATGGATCCTGCGGTCTTTGTCGGCACCAGCAACGATATGCGCATCAATCGCGAGGAGATGTTCGCGCCGATTACCTGCATCATCAAAGCGGGCGGCTATGAGGAAGCTCTGGCGATTGCCAATGACACCCAGTTCGGCCTGACGGCGGGCATCATGACCACATCGCTGGCCCGTGCCGGCCATTTCCGCGCCAACATGAAAGCTGGCTGCGTGATGGTGAACCTGCCCACCGCTGGCACCGACTATCATGTGCCCTTTGGCGGGCGCGGCGCCTCATCCTATGGACCGCGTGAACAGGGCAGATATGCGGCTGAGTTCTACACCACCGTGAAGACGGCCTACACCGCGTCCGGGTCGCCCCAATGAGTACGCGTATCGACGGCCTGCAATATGCCAACTGGTCGGAAAAGATATTCCGTCAGCTGCGCGAGGGTGCCGTCGATGCCATCCATGTGACGATCACATATCATGAGAATTTCCGCGAGACCGTGCTCAATGTCGAGCGCTGGAACCGCTGGTTCGAACGCTACCCGGACCTGATCTTTCAGGGCCGCACGGCAGATGATGTCGTGCTTGCCAGAAAAACCGGACGCACGGCGATCTTCTTCGGCTCACAAAATCCCTCCTGCATGGAGGATGACATTGGTCTGGTCGAAGTGCTGCACACACTGGGGCTGCGCTTCATGCAACTCACCTACAACAACCAGTCGCTGCTCGCGTCCGGCTGCTACGAGGATGAAGACACAGGTCTCACACGCATGGGCCGTCAGGTGGTTGCCGAGATGAACCGTGTTGGTCTGGTCGTTGATATGAGCCACTCGGGGGAACGCTCAACGCTGGAAGCCATCGCGCATTCCAGCCGCCCCATAGCCATCACCCACGCCAATCCATCCAGCTGGCACCCTGCCTTGCGCAACAAGTCCGACACAGTGCTCAAGGCTCTGAGCGAAACTGGCGGTATGCTGGGCCTCTCGCTTTATCCCCATCATCTTAAACATGGCAGCGACTGCCAGTTGCAGCAATTCTGCGACATGGCGGCACGCACGCTTGAGCTGATGGGTGACGGGTGCGTGGGCATTGGCAGCGACCTTTGCCAGGACCAACCCGACAGCATCGTGGAGTGGATGCGCGTCGGGCGATGGACCAAGCAAGTCGATTATGGCGAGGGCAGTGCGCAGGCGCCTGGTTTCCCGCAAATGCCGTCCTGGTTTGAAGACAATCGAGATTTCGGATCGCTTGAACAGGGATTGCGCGCCGCCGGTCTAAGCGACCAGCAGGTCGCGGGCATCCTGGGCGAGAACTGGCTTCGATTTTTCGTGAAGAGCTTCGGTGCTCAGGGGACAGGTCCGGGGGCAGTTCACAGCATCTCTGAGTAACAGTCTGCAGAGTTCGATTTGCATGGCCCATCGCGGGCCGGGATCTAAAACGTTCTGGGAGGAGCGGATATGACTGACGTGACACATTCGCCAGGCAAAGGTGCCTGGCACGAGGGGATCGACAAGCCTCTCTTTGCCGTAACCGGCGGGTTTATCCTGCTGTTTTGTCTGTTGACGCTGATCGACATTGATTTGCTGTCGTCTCTTGTCGATGCGGGCTTTGCCTGGTCTGCCAAGTGGTTTGGCCTGTATTGGCAGCTTTTGCTTTTGGCCACGTTCCTTATCGGGCTGGTGCTTTGTTTCCTGCCGGGCGCGAGCACCCGCATGGGGGCATTGGCGGCGCCGGAGTTCACCACGTTCCAATGGGGCGCAATGATCATGTGCACCCTGCTGGCAGGCGGCGGGGTGTTCTGGGCTGCCGGTGAGCCGATTGCCCACTATCTTTCGACGCCACCGCTCTTTGGAGACCTTGGTGATGATCCGCAGGCGCGCGCTCATGCCGCGCTCGCCCAGAGCTTTCTGCATTGGGGGTTCCTCGCCTGGGCTATTCTGGGCGCGCTGACCACCGTCATGCTGATGCACTATCATTATGACAAAGGCCTTCCGCTGGCGCCGCGCACGCTGCTCTATCCGGTGTTTGGTGACCGGGCGATCAACGGATGGATCGGCGTTGTTGCCGATGCCAGCTGCATTATCGCCGTTGTGGCAGGCACGGTGGGTCCCATCGGTTTCCTGGGCCTGCAAATGTCTTATGGCCTCAACGCGCTGTTTGGGCTGCCTGATACTTTCGCAACGCAAACGGTTGTGATCCTCGCGCTGGTAAGCATCTACACGGTCTCGGCGATCACAGGGCTCACCAAGGGCATCAAGCTGCTTTCACAGGTGAATGTGATTCTGGCCGTCGCGCTGCTCTTGTTCATGCTGGTCGCCGGACCGACCGCAGCAATCCTGAGCAGTTTCACTGGCGGGTTTGGCACCTACATGTCCGAGTTCTTTGGCTTGGCGATGTTTCGTGGCGATGCCGGCCTCTTCGGCGAGCCGGGCTGGCTTGGCTGGTGGACGGTGTTCTTCTGGGGCTGGTTCATGGGATATGGACCGCTGATGGCGATCTTCATCGCCCGCGTGAGCCGGGGCAGATCCATTCGCTCAATCATTGTTTTGCTGGCGATCATCGCGCCGATCATCACCAATTTCTGGTTCACGATCATCGGTGGAACGGGCATTGCCCTGGAGCAGGCCAATCCCGGCATCATCTCTGGCCCGTTTGAAGGCTTCAACCTGCCTGCCGGCCTGCTGGCGATCACCCAGGCCTTGCCTCTGGGCTTTCTGGTATCGGTTCTGTTTCTGGTCCTGACGATGGCTTTTGTCGCCACAACCAGTGACTCCATGAGTTACGTCATCGCGACATCCATGTCGGATGACAATCCCTCACCAATGCTGCGTGCTTTCTGGGGCATTTCCATGGGTATCATGGCCCTTATCCTGATCTCGACGGGAGCAGGCGGGATTGGCAAACTGCAAAGCTTCATCGTGGTCACCGCCGTACCGGTGTCCTTGATCCTTTTGCCATCATTGTGGGACGCGTTGCGGATCACCTTGGCGCTGGGACGCAAGTGACCGGCGCTGGGACGCAAGTGATCAAAAACCCTGGCGCGGCGGATGTCGCGCCAGGGCCTTTGACGAGGAGAGAGCGATGACCACGACATCAACCGATCAGTGCGACGATCCAGGCGCGTTTCGCCGCCCGCCTTCAGACGTCATGCGCCTTGCGCGCATGGGGGCGGCTCATCCGACACGCCTTTCGTTCCTGCGGATGCTGTTGCGGCGTGTTGTGGCTGAGCGTTGGCGTTTTGATCGCCCGGTTTGGCAGATGGACGCCAAAGGCGTCGGCCGTGCTGTCTACCGTGCAATCGGGCCTGAGCGCACCTACTCGCTCGTCGCTTTTGCCCATGACCTGCCTGAAGAGATGCGCACCGATCGTGTCATCGCGACAGCTTGGGACGCGACCTTCGCCCTGTTTGACGGCACACCAAGCGAGAATGACCTGGATCGGCTGGAGGCCAATGTACCGCGTCAGGAGGCGGGTCGTGTTGGTCCGAGCGAATTGAGTTTGAGCCGCGCCAATCGGTCTGTTCGCCTGTTTGCCCATGTTGTCGACAGGCTTGCCAGCGGACGCCAGCCGGACCGTTCTGAAATGGCAGCGGTTGGCTACCTCATGCGCACCACGGCAGTCTATGGATCGGGCAAATTCGGTGCTGCTGACCGCGAGCGCATTGCCGATCGAGCTGAACTGAGCGAGCCTTTCCAGGCGGAAATGCTGTCGGTTTGGCTGACGCGGGAATTCAGCACCGACCTGGTGGAGCATATAGCCGCTGCCAAGGGAGGCGAAAAAGCCGCGCGTCTTGATGCGGACATCAAGCGCGAACTGGGCGTTGGCAATTCCACAGGACTTGGCATGGCGCCGTTCCTGGTGCGCCACCCTGTCTTGCTCAACAATTGGATGGCTGCCCGCGAAGAGGCTTTGGCGCGGGTGCGGGCGCTGGAATTTGCGTCACCGCAAAGCGTTCAATCTCTTCACGATGCGCTCGAAGACGCTCAATCAAATGCCACCGATTGGCATTCCGAGCATCCCATCCAGGTGGCCAAACTGGCCGACTTGCGAACGGACCTTGGACGCATAGCCGCGCGTTTGAAGACCTGGCCAGGCGAAGAACCCCGACCTTGGGATGCGCTGTGGCGCTGGGGTGAAGAGCTTTCCCTGGAGGGGCAGGAGGCATTGCTTGCCCTGCTTCTGGAGCCCCATGGTGCCATTGTCGATGAACTGGCCGATGAAATGAGCGCCGATGAGGCCGATTGCTTTCGCATCGACGGTCGCATGACTGTCAGCACGCTTCGACAGGCGCTCGAGGAGGGCTTCGATTGGGCGTTGGCCATCAATTTTGACGATCCGCAGCAGACTGCGCGGTTTTGGTATGTTTCAGAAGAGAAGCTGGAACCGCGTCTGGGCAGCCGCGCGCGGGAGGCCGGTGCGGAACTGGAGCAGCCGCTGTGCATCGCACGGCTTGCACAAGGTCTCCACCGAGCGCTGGGAGGCTGGGATCAAAACGCCTTGGTGGCTGAATTCCTGCTCGCTGAACCCGAGCACCGCTTCATGGTGCGCCGCGCCCAGGTTCAGCAGCGGTATCCCTATGCTGAGGTGCGCGACAATCTGATTGCCGAAGACATGCTGCCCATCGACCTGATGCGGTGCAAGCTCGCCTTCTTTGGCGCAAGCCGCTTCGACCCCCGGTCAGACAAGTGGGTGCGTATCAGTCTGTTTCAGGGCGAGCCTTATCCCTCTGACATGGAGTATGCAGGATGACCGAGGACGGCAGCGACCCCATACAATCGGGTTTCACCCCGCCGCCAACCGACCTGGCTCTGTTGTCGAGCAATGAAGCAGGTGCCCTTTGCCTCAAAGCTGCCAGAGGCGCCGGGATGTCATGGGGACTGGCCGAAGAAGCGGGCTATGCTGCCGCCTGGCTTTACACCCGCGGGATAAATGGGCCCGAGCTGCTTCTCCGGCATCTCAACTGGATCGCTGATCGCGCATACGGTAACGTGCGGCCGGCGGGCCATGAGAACCCGGTTCCGTCCGATGGCACTGCATTGTGCCCGGTTGCTCTTGGCGCCAGCCTGTCGGATGGTTGCACGATCCCGCAAGGCACCATTGGTCCGGTTCAGGTGCCTGTGTTGCTCTTGCCGTTTGTCCATCAATTGGCCGTTTCCGCTGCCAGCGCGCTCCGGCTGCGATGGAATGGCGGGCATGTTTCGGTCAGTCCTGAAGGGTATGTGTCAGGCGATATGGATGACCTGACCGCTCTCGACGTCACAGAGCTGACGCTTCAAACCGACGACACTTCAGACGTTGTTCCGGTGTCGCAGATCGCGCCGGTTCCGATTCGCCGGTCGGTTCTCTCCGACCTCAACGCTTACGCCATGCAAACCACCGTTCCTGCTTCCAGCGCTTCGCGTGAAGACGCCGGGTCAGCGGCCGGTGACAACGATTAAAGGACTGCAATTGCCATGAAACTTGAAAGACTAAATCCCGGTGCGCGTATGAGCCAGGTCGTTTGTGCAGGTGAGCTTGCCTTTCTGGCAGGCCAGGTTCCCAATGATCTGGGCGGCGATATCACGGCGCAGACACAAGAGGTTCTGGCCAAAATCGATGGCATCATGGAGCAATTGGGAGGCAGCAAGGCCGACCTGATATCGGTGCAGATCTGGCTGGCCGATATGGAGGATTTCAGCGGCATGAATGCGGTCTGGGACGCCTGGGTGGATCCGGAAAACCCGCCCGCCCGCGCAACCGGCGGTGTGGCTCTGGCGCGCGCAGGCATGCGGGTGGAGATGATTGCCGTGGCGCGCTTGCCCGGCTGACGGCCCTTGAGCGCTTGTTTGACCGGCGTCATGATACACCGCCCGATCACCAGGAGGTGGTCGGGCGCGCCATAGAGCCGCCTGTGGCGAGCCTTATCCTAGCGCATTTCCACTCGAAGTTGGGTCAGAAATTGCTGCCGCTCGCGATGCTCGCCCGCATTTTCTGACACGCTACTGATTCAAGCTGAAGTGGAATTGCGCTAGATGATATCCAGGGACACTTTCACGCGGTCCATAACGATCGACGACACGAATTTGTTGACGTTGGATTCGTCGAAAAAGTACTCTTGTGTGAAGGCTTCATACTCGTTGATGTCTTCGACCATCACAATCAAAATGAAATCCGCCGAGCCGGTGGTGTAGTAGCATTGCTGCACAGCGGGGGCGCTGCGCATCCGTCGCTTGAAGGAGTCGAGATGCATCCGGCTTTCTCGCTCAAGCATAACCTGCACGATCACAGTCATCGAGCGCCCAAGTTTGCTGGGCGAGAGGACTGCGATTTCCTTTTCGATCACACCAGTGTCGCGTAGCCTCTTGAGCCGCTTTTGAACGGCTGGCGTCGACAAGCCAACTTCATGGCCCAGGGTTTCCGCGGTCAGACGGGCGTTGGACTGGAAGTGTGTGAGGATTTCGAGGTCTTTGTCATCCATGATCGCACTTTGATCGGCATGATGGGTCACAGCAACTGTTTTTATCAAATATCCTCAATCTTCGAGGAAAAGCATCCCTGGCTGGCCGATAGCCTTCTTCGCAAGCTAAGCAGAACGCCGAGGGGAAAGCGTAACGTGAAGCGGGCAAATTCTGCTTCGCGGATCGTCATTGGGTCAAGCTCGCATCGCGTACAACGCCATGCGCGTTGAGGTCCGTCAAAAAAAGACGCGTTCTGCAAAGCTCACCGAGAATTCAGCTTACTGGGAGAACAATATGCCAATTCAACTGACCAAGATCGCCGTGATTGCCAGCCTTGTCCTTGGGTCGACTGCAGTCACAGCAACCGCAGATACGATTACCGAGCGGCTTGCTGCCGGCGATCCCATTCGCATCGGCTTCTCCAATGTTCCGATCTGGGGTTACCCGGATGAGAATGGCGAGGCCAAAGGCTTCGTCAATGCGATTGCGCTGGGCATTTTGGCCGAGATGGGTATCACCGACGTTGAAACCACGGTTACCGATTGGGCCGGTCTCATTCCCGGGCTGCAAGCTGGCCGCTACGACCTGATCACCGGCGGCCTGTATATCCTCAACAGCCGTTGCGCCAACATTGCCTTCTCCGAGCCAATTGGTTCGATGGGCGACGCTTTCATCGTACCGGCCGGCAATCCGCGCAATATCAACAATTACAAGGATGTCCTGGCGCTGGAAGATGCTGTGTTGGTTACACCGACTGGCTACAACAGTGTTGAAGCGGCACGCCGCGAGGGACTGGATGACGATCAGCTCATGCAAGTGCCGGGACCATCGGAAGTTCTGGCAGCTGTGCGGGCGGGCCGTGCCGATGCCGGTGCTGTGACGTATTTTGAAGCCGACTTCCTGGCCGGCGAGTCAGATGGCACCATTGATGTGACCGATCCTTCGGCTTTGCCGGAATGGACACTCAACTGGGTCGGCATTGGCATGCGGTTCGACGACAGCGCCTTTATGGCCGACTTCAACACCGCTTTGGCCAAGTATGTCGGCACCGAGGAGATGTTGGCGTCTGTTGAGGAATATGGGTTTACCGCGGCGCATCTGCCGGGCGACAAATCCACCGAATGGGTCTGCGCCAACCGCTAACCCCGATATGGCGACGGCGGGCCCTTGCGGCTCGCCGTTTCGCCAAGCCCATGCTGAAAAGGCGGGCCAATGACGTTCTTTGAATTTCTCGTTCAGTACTGGCCGCGGCTCCTATCGGGGGCCGGCGTTACGGTTGTTCAGTTTTTCCTTGCTGCCGTGCTGGGTATCGCGCTTTCCGTGACAATGGGATTGATGAAGCTTTCGCCCAACCGATTGGTGAGCGGCGCGGCCATCACATACATCGAGTTCTTCCGAGGCACCTCGCTGCTGGTTCAGCTCTACTGGATCTTTTTTGTCCTCCCGCTGTTTGGGCTGACGATCGACAAGTTCACCGCCGGTTACATTGCCGTGGGGATGAACATCGGCGCCTATGGAGCGGAGTTGGTGCGCGGCGGCATACTGAGTGTGCCCAGGGGGCAATGGGAGGCAGCGCTTGCGCTTAACATGACGCCGGCGAAGCGAATGTGGCGGATCATCCTTCCACAGGCGCTGGTCAACATGTTGCCGCCCTGGGGCAATTTGATGATCGAGCTGTTGAAGGGTACCGCGCTTGTTTCACTGATTTCGGTCGCGGATCTGATGTTCGAGGCGCGGCAGATCAACAGCAGTACGTTCCTGTCTGCACAGGTCTTCGGTGCTGCGCTGATCATCTACTACATCATGGCGCGTTTCATGTTGACGCCTTCAATGCGCTGGCTGGAGCGCTTTATGGCCCGCAAGATGGGGAGGGCTTAAGCGATGGAATGGCGATGGGACTTTACCTGGGACATCCTCCCACGACTGATTGAAGCCACCGGCAACACGTTGCTGGCAGCAGGTGGCGGCTATGCCATCGCGGTGGTGCTTGGCCTGGTTCTGGCCTTGGCGCAGCGCACGCCCTACCGGGTCTTGACCTGGGTGGTACGCGAGATTGTCGAGTTCATCCGCTCAACGCCGCTGCTGCTGCAGATCTTTTTCGTCTTCTATGTCGGACCGCAGTTCGGCATCCGCCTCAGCCCCTGGGCCTCTGGCATGATCGCCATTGGACTGCACTATGCTTGCTATCTGTCGGAGGTTTATCGCGGCGGCATTGAAAGCGTTGCCAAGGGGCAATGGGAAGCGGCGACAGCGTTGAACATGACCACGATGCAGACCTACAGGCGCATTGTCATACCCCAGGCAATCCCCCCAGCCGTTTCGGGTCTTGGCAACTATCTGGTTGGAATTTTCAAGGATACGCCGATGCTTTCCGTGATTGGCGTCACCGAGCTCATTCACACGGCCAACACCATCGGATCGGAGAATTTCAGGTTTCTTGAGCCGTATACGATGGTTGGGCTTATTTTCCTCGCGATATCGCTGCCAACAGCCGGTCTTATCCGCGCCTTTGAACGATATGTGCGTCGCAAGATGGGATTGCAGTAACATGGACGACCTCAAGGGTTTCCCTCAGGAATTGACCGGTGCCGACCGCCCCATGGTCAGCTTTCGCAAGGTAGGCAAGGCTTATGGCCCGCTGACGGTGCTCGATGATCTTGATCTGGATGTTGCAGAAGGCGAGATGGTCTCGATCATCGGACCTTCCGGTTCAGGCAAGACAACGGTGCTGCGCATGCTGATGACGCTGGAAGAGATCAATGGCGGCTGCATCTATATCGACGGGCAGCCGCTTACCCACATGCCGAAAAATGGCGGTCTGGTGCGGGCCAATCAGCGGCACTTGCGTGCGCGTCGTGTCGATATCGGCATGTGTTTCCAGCACTTCAACCTGTTCCCGCATATGACCGCCCTTGAAAACTGCATGGAAGGGCCTGTGCAGGTGCTTGGCATGCCGAAAACTGAGGCTCGCGCGCGATCCGAAGAGCTTCTGGAGATGGTCGGGATGATCGAAAAAAGGGATCAGCATCCCTCGCGTCTGTCCGGTGGTCAGCAGCAACGTGTGGCCATCGCCCGTGCGCTCGCCATGCGACCGAAGGTGATGCTGTTTGATGAGGTCACCTCGGCACTGGATCCGGAAGTGATTGGCGAGGTGACCAATGTCATTCGCGGCTTGGCCAGTGAACACAAGCTCACCATGCTGATGGTCACGCACCAGATGGGATTTGCGCAGGACATCTCCGATCGGGTCTGCTTCTTCTATGGCGGCAAGATCGAAGAGCAGGGACCGGCATCTGAGCTCTTTGGCAATCCTCAAAGAGAGCGGACGCAACAGTTCCTCAGTGCCGTCAAAGAGGCTGTTTGATCCCGCGCGCCGATCTGTCGCGCGCCCTGCCGAAATCAAGGAGTTCAAGGCTCATGTTCAAACCCGGGCAGTCTCTGGCCTCCAAACCGAGAACACCAAGGATGGATTGCGGGCGTCATCACCGCGCGCAGCTTGGCTTTATCTTGATGTCAACAGATTTGGCGTGCGAGGCCGATGTCTTCGCAATGGCGCCGGAGGGCGTTGGGGTGCATATCACCCGGCTCAAGACTGAAGATCGCACGACCACTGAAACACTGGCCGACCATATTGTGCATATGGCTGATGCTGCCTCGCGTCTGCAACCGGACATGAGGCCCGATGTTGTTTGCTATGGGTGCACCAGCGGCTCCATCGTCAACGGCGAGGAGAGGGTGTTTGAGGAGATTCGCAAAGGCGCACCCTGGGCGGTGCCGATGTGCATAGCGACAGGGGTGGTTGATGCCCTGCGGGAACTTGACGCCCGAAAGATTGTTGTCGGCACGCCTTATCTCGATGAAATCAATGTGGCTGAAGCGGTGTTTCTCGATGAGAAGGGCTTTGATGTGGTCGACATCCAGGGCCTCAATCTGAAAACCGGCCTTGAGTTCGGGAAGGTGACACCAGGCTATTGGAAAGAGTTTGCCATTGAGATCGATGATCCGGAGGCTGATGCCATCTTCCTGAGCTGCAGCGGCATTCGCGCCCTGGATGTCATTGAGGAGATTGAGGCTGCGACCGGCAAGCCGGTTATCACATCCAACCAGGCTCAGTTTTGGAGCTGCTTGCGTCGTGCCGGTATCGCCGATGAGCTTGAAGGTTTTGGCCAGTTGTTTTCGCGTCCGGGTGAGACGCTTCGGCCGACGGGTTGATGGCACCCGGACGCGGAGATATCAAATCACCGGAAGCTCCGGGGCTGCGCGCTCGGTGAGGAGCTCCGCGCCAGTCTTTCCCACCACAATGTCTTCCTCATGGACCATCATCAGGCCATTGCCATAGCTCAAGGACGGCTCCAGCGTCAGAACCATATTCTCTTGCAGGACTGTGGTATCAAACGCTGCATGGGAGGGTTGTTCGGTGAGTTGCATGCCCAGGCCATGGCCAAGGCGGCCGATGTCGCCGCCGGATGTGTCGATCTCCGCAATCACGGCCGACATCGCATCAAACAGATTACGGGTGGTGTTGCCCGGTTTGGCTGCTGCCAGACCCGCTTCTGTCGCCCGCCACAGTGTGTCGTATACTCGTTTTGCCCTGTCATCGGCCTGGCCGATGGCCCAGTTGCGATCAAAATCACAGAAGTAACCGTCCCAGGTGCAACCGGTGTCCAGCATCATCACATCGCCGCGCTGCAGGGGGCGTTGAGAGGGCGGTGAGATCACGTCTGTATAACCGCCTTGGCCCGCGGCACCGACAAGATAGGGTGCATCATCGGCACCGTTGGCCAGCGCCTCGCGCCGAAAAGTGCGGAACACCTCATCCAGCGGCATGCCTTCGGCGACGATCTCCGGCACGCTGGCAAAAGTGGCTGAGCCGATGGCGCAGATATGCCTGAGTTTATCGATTTCCGCTGAAGATTTGACCATGCGCAGTCCCTGCACGAGGCCGGTTGCATCCGCGATCTGAAGGTCGGGCAGGGCACCTATTAGGCGTTCCCAATCCCCCAGCGGCATGCGCAGGTGAGTTTCATGGCCTTTCATAACACCGATCCGCGCCTTGTCTTTGGCCAACGGGCCGAGCAATTGGCTCAGCAAGCTGATTCCATCATCATGCGGGGCAGGTGCGGACCAGGTGCGAATATCCTCAAGCCAGGTCTGGCGCATCAGTGACGCGCCAATCTCGGGAATGATCGCGATCGGTTTGCCGCTTAAGGGGAGAAACAGGAACCAGGGCCGCGTTGGGCTTTGCCAGAACAGCGTTTGAAAGCCGGAAAAGTATCGAACATCCGGCTCAGACATCAAGAGCAGGCCGGCCCACCCCTGTTTGGCCATCAGGGCTTGAGCCTTGGCCGTCCGACTGGCGAATTCCCGCGAGGGAAACCCGCGTGCGGGCGCATCACGCGGCATCGCGCCCCTCCATGATGGCCTCAAAGATTGCAGGATCGGTGACGCCTTCAGAGCCGAATAGAAGTACACGCGAGCTCGAATCCAGGCCGAGTGCTTGTGAAAGGTCAGCATCATCACGTGCCAGGATCAGGGCGGACAGCCCGGCAACCGCACTTTCGCCAGCCTCAATCGCCGGATCGTTGCCTAAGGGGCGGGCCAAAAGCCGAACCGTTGGCGCAACGATCTCATCCGGGATGGTGACAAAGTCTTGCGCCTCCTCCGCCAGGATAGGCCAAGCCAGTTGCGAGGGATGGCCGCATGAAAGCCCCGCCATAATGGTCTCTTGCTCGATTGGAACGTTGGTCAGTATGCCAGTTCTGGCGCTTTCGAACAGGCAGGCTGCGCGGTCTGCTTCAACGATGATAAAACGCGGGCTGTCGTCACCCCAGTACTGACGAAGGGCGGCAATGATGCCGGCCGCCATCCCACCGACACCGCTTTGCAAAAACACGTGGGTCGGCGCCTGTTCCAGAGCGTCGCTGACTTCGTCGGTCATGACGCCGTAACCTGCCATAACGTGCCGTGGCGGTTCGCTGTAGCCGGGCCATGAGGTGTCGGAAACAACGAACCAATTGTTCTCTTCCGCCTTTCGTTTGGCAAGTGCGACGGACTCGTCATAATCACCTGAAATGCGGATCACCTCGGCGCCGAGGTCACGCATTGCGACCGCTCGTCCCTCGCTGACCTCGGCATGGATATAGATTTTGCAGGGCGCGCCAAAGCGGCGACACCCCCAGGCCAATGACCGGCCATGGTTGCCGTCGGTGGCTGAAATCAGCGTAATTTGTGCGCAAATATCCGCGTATTTTCCCTTGCGGATATCGGTCAGCGTGACGTCTTGGTCCGTGATGCGCGCAACTTCATTGCGCAATAGATGCTGCGCGGCATATGCGCCGCCAAGGGCCTTGAAGCTGGCCAATCCAAACCGGGGGCTCTCATCCTTGTAAAGAATGTCTGCAACATTGATGGCCTCGGCGAGTGACGGCAGATGCAGCAAAGGCGTCGGGGCATACCCCTCCCATTGTGTGATTTCAGCCTGCGCGGTGGCAATGTCGTCGCGCGAGATGACTGTCATTGCGGCATTGCCTGAAACACGGGTTGCGGCGACATGGTCAAGTTTGGCCGGTGGAAGAAGTCTGGTCATCAGCTATCCTGTCTAAGGGGTAGGCGATCACGAACCAGAGCAGCCCAAAAGGCAACTCCAATCGGCAAAAGCGCATCATTGAAATCGTAGGTGGCCGCATGCAGCGCTTGTCCGTGCGGTCCGGTTTCGCCATTGCCAAGAAGCAGAAAGCATCCGGGCACTCTGGCAGTGAACTGGGCGAAATCCTCTGAAAAGCTCATCGGTTCGCGCTCGGGAATGGTATCCAGTCCACAGGACTGGCTGGTCCGCACCACGGCCCGTGCTGGATCTTCGGCATTGATGGTTTCGATGAATTCGGCGTTGAACGTCATTGTGGCCGATATGCCATGGGTGGCGGCGACGCCATCGACGATTTGCCGCATGAAGCGCTCGATCGCCTGGCGGTCTTCAGGCAGGCGCGCGCGGACATCACCTTTAAGGGTGACCTGACCAGGCAAGATGTTGCGCTGCCCGTCTGACAGGAATTCGGTGACGGAGACTACAGCGCCGGCACCCGGCGGCATTTTGCGCGATATGATGGTTTGCAGGGCAAGCACCATCTCCGCGCCAACGGTGATGGCATCGACGCCCATCTGAGGCATGGATGCGTGGCCGCCGCGACCCGATATGGTGATTTCGAACAGGCTTTCGCTGGCGCAGATTTGCCCGGTGCGTGTGGACACCTGGCCAACCGGCGCTCCTGGCAGATTGTGGATTGCGTAGACTTCATCAATTGCGAAGCGTTCAAGCACACCCTCTTCGATCATCGCCTTGGCGCCGAGCCCGTGCTCTTCGTTCGGTTGAAACAGGAAAACCACCGTGCCATCGAAATCCCGCTGGGCGCTCAAGGCTTCAGCAGCGCCGAGCAGCATCGCTGTGTGGCCGTCATGGCCGCAGGCATGCATGACGCCTGGTGTTAAAGAAGCATGGTCATGTGTGTTGCGTTCCTGAATGGGCAAGGCGTCCATATCGGCACGCAGGCCGATTGCCCGATTGCCGGTGCCGGATCGCAGAACACCGACAACACCCACGCCCTCATGAACCTCAAGGCCCAGATCGCGCAATGTCTGCGCCACCTTGGCTTTGGTACGGTGCTCCTGAAAGCCCAGTTCAGGGTTTTGGTGGAGGTCGTGACGCAGTGCGATGAGTCTGCTGTAAAACGCGTTCATGTTCATCCCAAAATCAATGTCTGGATGACGTTAGCGATGATTTTAGAGTGGAAGCGTCGAAGATTTCAAATTCTGAAATCAATTCGATCCGTTTTACCTGATTCAGAGATTATTTTGAGAAATCCGGTTGCGATTGGCGTGATCAGCCTCCTCAAGCAGGTCGTTCTGGTTGTTGGTGGATGTTCGGGCTTGTCCCATCGCAACGATGGCTTCGGGAGCGGCTGGGCTGTAGCCCGATGCACAATGGTGTCGCTCGGTGGTATCGTGAACGCAGTCTTGGTTGTGTTGGTTGCGTCAGCGTCTGTGAGGGAAATCTCCGATGCATGTGGACCTTGCGGGCGCGCTACAGGCCCAGCCGGTCGCGCAGGCGAAACAGCGCCACCGAAGGCGCCAGGAACCAGGGGCGTCCGGTGTAAAATGGACGGCTGGTATGCGGTATCCGGGCAAAGGCACTTGGTTCGGCGTCGAGGCCGGCAGCACGGCGTCCGGCCCTGGCGCCGAGATAGCCCGCCATGCCGACGCCCGAGCCGCAATAGCCCATGGCATAGTGCAGGCCGTCGTCTTCGCCGCAATGGGCGAGGGTGTCGAAGCTGAAAGCGACAGTGCCGGCCCAGGAATGGCTGATCCGGGTGTTTTCCAGCTCGGGAAACAAACGTACAAGTTCGGCCCGTAACTTGGGCCCGCTGAGTCGGGGATCGGTTTCCGACAGCGAAACGCGGCCGCCGAACAGCACCCGTTTGCGGTCCGGCGAGGGCCGGTAATAGTAGACCAGCTTCCTGGTGTCCGACAGGATGCGGTCGGTGGGAAACAACCGGTCCATGAGATCTTTTGAAATTTCCTCGGTGGCGATCACGTAGGAACCGATCGGAATGATGCGGCGCTGATGCCACGGCGACAGCGGGCCGGTGTAGCCATTGGTGGCCAGGATCACCCGGCCGGCGCGGATTGAACCGCTATCGGTCGCAACATCAAAGCCGCTTGCGTTGCGAGCCAGTGTGTTGACGCGGCAATGGCTGACGATGGTGACGCCGGCGCGGCGCGCCACGTCGAGCAACCCGGCGTGGTATTTCCCGGGATCGAGACTGGCGTGACGGGGAAACACCGCGCCGCCGAAATAGGCGTCGGTTCCCAGTTCGCTGTGCTGTTGGCCGCGCTCGACCATATAGGCCCCGGTCTCAAAGCCTGGATGGCGGGTGTCGCAGTCGCGCGCCAGCGCGTCAAACTGCCCGGGCGTATGGGCTCCGTGAAACCGGCCGGTTACGGCGAAATCGCAAGCGATGCGCTCGTCGCGGATGAAGCCGCTGACATGGTCAAGCGAGGCCTGACCTTCCTTGAGGATGGCAACGGCCAGCGCATCGCCATAACGTTTTTTGAGAGTGGCGTAGGACGGTTTGACGCTGGTGGATACCTGACCGCCATTGCGGGTGCTGCAGCCCCAGCCGGCGGCCTCGGCGTCGATGACGACCGTGGCGCGCCCGGCGCGCGCGGCCTCGATGGCCGCATGCAATCCGGTATAGCCGGCTCCGACAATGACGATGTCGGTGGTTTTGGGCAATGGCGTGCCGTCGCCGGGTTGCTGCGGGCTTGCTTCCCACCAATAGGGTTCGGGCTTGAAATCGGCGCTGAACGGATGGGCGAGCTGGCGCATGTCAGGCTTTCGCGGAGTCGGAACCGGCCATCAGGTTTTCGGCGCGTCGCGCTGCACCAGAATGGATATCAGCGCCAGCAGCGCCGAGCCGATCATCAGGAAGAACGAGACCGCGTTGAGCACCGGCGTCGAGCCGACCTTGACCATGCGATCATACATGGTGATCGTCAGCGGTGCTTCGGAGCCGACCAGGAACAGCGTGGTGTTGAAGTTTTCGAACGATACCAGGAAGGCGACGATGCCTGCCGCAGCCATCGCCGGAAACAGGAAGGGAAGCGTAATCGTGCGCAGCACCCGCACCCTGCTGGCGCCGAGATTGTAGGCGGCTTCTTCCATCGACTGGTCGAACTTCTTCAGCCGCGCGACAATCACCAGCGAGGTGATGGTGGTGATGAAGGAGAACTGTCCCAGCACCACGAGCACGATGCCTGGCCGTAAAAAATCGAGATCCAGTGACAGCGTTTCCTCCACCCCGTTGGCGACGGAGCTTGCCAGCAGCAGGATCGAGATGCCCAAAATCACGCCCGGGATCACCAGCGGCAGCACCATCATGATGTAGAGGAAATCCTTGGCGGGAAACTCGCAGCGGACAAACAGGAAGGCGTTGCAGGTGCCCACAAACACCGAAAGCAGCGATACGCCGGTGGCGATAACGAAGGAATAATAGAGCCCGCGCAGCAATCTGCGGTCATGAAACATGCCGAGCTTGGGTTCGGTGTCGTTGAAGAACCAGTCGAGCGTGAAACCGCGCCAGGGCAGCGAGGGAAACAGCGAATCGTTGAACGCGAACACGCCCGCCGCCAGAAGCGGTGCGGCGAGAAACACGAAAAACAATGCCACATAGAGCCGGTAGCTGGTCAGAAAAGCTGGGTTGGATTTGATCGCCATCAGCTTTTCGCCACGGTAGAATTGAGAGTTTGGCCGGTCAGCCGCAGTCCGGCCCAGACCACGAACGAGGTGAAACCGAGCAACAGGAAGCCGAAGGCGGCACCGGCTTCCCAATTGTAACGGGTGATGAACTGATCGTAGATCTGTTCTGTGAACCAGCTCGAATTCTTGCCGCCGAGCAGGATCGGCGTGAGATAGCTGCCGGCGGTGAGCATGAAGACCACGATGCAGCCGGCCACGATGCCTGGCATGGCGTAGGGAATGATGATGCGGCGGAGCACCGTGGGGCCATTGCCACCCAGATTGTAGCCGGCCTCGATCATCGAATTGTCCATGCCATCAAGAGTGGAGACCAGCGGCACGATCATGAACAGGATCACGGTGTAGACTAGGCCCATGATCACCGCGGCGTCGTTGTAGAGAAACTCGATCGGCGTATCGATCAGGCCTGCCCATTGCAGGCTTGAGGAAATCACGCCGGTTTCGCGCAGCAGCAGGATCCAGCCAAAGGCGCGGATCAGGTCGCTGACCCATAGCGGGATCAGGCACATCAGAAACAGCGCGCCGCGGGTGCGGTTGCCGGCGATCTTGGCGATGTAATAGGCGATCGGAAAACCCAGGAGCAACGCCAGCACGGTGACCAGCAGCGACATCGAGCCGGTGCGCAGCAGCGTGTTCCAGTAGATCGGCTCGTTGAAGAAATTGATGTAATTCTCAAAACCGAATTCGTAGACCCGCGGGCCAACCTTCTCACGCAGAGAGATATAGAGCATGCCCAGATGCGGCAGAATGATCAGCAGTGCGATCCACAACGCAAAGGGTGCAAAAAGCAGATAGAGCGACAGCCGCTTGATGTCGGTTTGCTTCATCGCATGAGCCTCATGATGCAAAACTCATGGTCTGGGCAGCTGACCAGGCAAGGGTGACCGCGTCATTGGGCTTGAGGTCCTCGGGCCCGCCGGTCAGCACCACATCGGCTTCAATCAGTTCGCCAGCGCTGTCGCGCACCAGCACACGGCTGTTGGCGCCATTGAACAGGATGCTGTCGATCTTGCCGTCGATGCGGTTGTCGGCCTGACCGGTCCCCGCGTCGGCGGATCTGGTTGCGGTGATGAATTCGGGACGCACGAACACGCTGACCGCATCGCCTGGGGCGGGGCGGCCGGCGCCACGGATTGAAGCGCGCATGGCCAGTCCGGCGCCGGTTTCGACCTCGACGGTCTCTCCCTCAAGCCGCGTCACCTTTCCCGCCCAGCGGTTGGTGTCGCCGACAAAGCCTGCAACAAAAGCGGCGGAGGGGTCATGATAGAGCTGCTGAGGCGTGCCGATCTGGACGAATTTGCCTTCGCTCATGATTGCCACATTGTCGGACATGACAAGCGCTTCGGACTGGTCGTGGGTGATGTAAACGAAGGTGGTGTCGAACTGATGCTGCAACAGCTTGAGCTCGATCTTCATGGCCTCGCGAAGCTTGAGGTCAAGCGCGCCCAGCGGCTCGTCGAGAAGCAGCACGTCGGGATCGAGCACCATGCAGCGGGCGATGGCGATGCGCTGCTTCTGGCCGCCCGACAACTGGCTGATCTCGCGGTTGGCGACATCGGGCAGTGAAATGCGCTCGAGCACATCGTGCACCTTGGTGCGGATGACATCCTTCGAAGCCCCGGCGCAGCGCAGGCCGTAGGCGATGTTTTCATAGACATTCATCATCGGAAACAGCGCCAGATGCTGGAACACCATCTTGACATTGCGCCGGTTGGGCGGTGTGCCGATTACCGAATTCCCCTTGATCCGGATGTCTCCGGAGGAGGGTGTCTCGAACCCGGCAATCATCCGCATCAGCGTGGTTTTGCCACAGCCGGAGGGGCCAAGGATCGAGAAAAAAGAGCCTTTGGGGATTTCGAACGAAACGTCGTCGACGGCGCGGACGCTGCCGAAATGCTTCTTGACCTGAATGCACTCCAGATCGTTTTCCGTGGTCGATGACATCGAGCACCCAGTCATGTGTATCGGCATTGCCGGAAAGTTGTGCGGCTGCGCATTGGTTGAACGCGCAGCCGCCTGGAGATTGGATGTCCGGCCCTTGAGCCGGATATCGCGCCGGGCTTACTCGGCGCCGGTTGCGGCCTTGATCTTCTCGAGTGTCTTGCCTTCCATGTCCTCCACGCCGGGCGGGATGTTGGCAAAGAACTTGAGATTGTCGATGTCGGCGTCGGTGAAGGCTGCGTTGACGGCGGCTTTCTTGTCGTCGGGCAGCAGATCCTTGCCACCTTCCACCGCGGCGATTGCGCCGGAGCTTGCAGACATCATCTTCACATTGTCCGGCTCGAGCACGAAGTTGATCCACTTGTAGGCGGCGTCATCGGCCTCGCCCTTGCGCGGCAGCGCGAAGGTGTCGATCCAGGCCAGTGCACCGGTCTTGGGCGGCACGAACACGATGTCGGGATTTTCGCCAAACAGCTTGTAGGCGGTGGAATCCCAGGTTTCGGAGGCCACGATCTCGCCCGACAGCATCATTGCGGAAAGGTCGTCGCCGCCCTTCCAGTAGGCCTTGATGTTGTCCTTGCAGGTGATCAGCTTGTCAGCGACCTTGTCGAGAATCTCCTGGTACTTGTCGAGATCGGCATAGGCGGCGAAAGGATCTTCACCCATGTCGAAGGCGGTGCCCAGAAGGATGGTGCGGCGCAGGCGCATCGAGGTCTTGCCCTTGTAGGCCGGATCGCACAGATCGCCCCAGGCCTTGACGTCAGGCGCCATCGACACATTGGTCATCAGGCCCGAGGTGCCCCACTGATGCGGCACGGCGTAAACTTCACCGTCGATGGTGGTGTTGGCCTTGACGCCATCGAGCAGGCTGGACTGCATCTTCGACGTTTCGATCTTGGACAGATCGAGCGGCTTGTAGATGTTGTATTCCTGCTGGGCTGCGAAGATGCGGTCGTGGCTCGGCTGGGCCAGATCGAAGCCCGCGCCGCCGGTAGCGCGCAGTTTTGCGATCATTTCCTCATTGTTGGAAAATGTGACCTCGACGGTGATGTCGGGATACTTCGCCTCGAACTTTTTCACCAGTTCGTCAGGAGCGTAGGACCCCCAGGTCAAAAGGCGCAGGGTTTCCGCCTGAGCCGGTACGGCCGCTATGGCGGTCGCGGCCAGAAGGCCCGCGATTGCAAGTCTGGTGATCATGATGTTCTCCCTGTGAAGTCTCTGAAAATTTGCGCATATTTGGCCGAAATTTGCGTCGACATAAATGAGCCTAGCGACTCATTGGACTGCAACGCATATCCAATATAGATAATTTTCCATACCAATTTGTGACACGATCATTGTGTCCCGAAAAGCCTGTGGAGCATTTCGACGCCCGATCTTATTTCGGATTCGGCCGCCGCGCCATAGCCGATCACGACCCCCTTGCGATCGATCGGCCGCAGGCAGTAGCGTCCGATACCCGACAGCGTCAATCCGGCTTCACCGGCGGCTGAGACGAAGGTGTCCTCGTCGAGCGCGGCGTTGCGGAAATAGCCAACAGTGTGAAATCCGGCTGAGGCGCGTTCGAGCGTGAGGTGTTTTCCAAGCTTCGCCGCGTGCTCATGCAACACCTTGTGACGGTGTTTGTAATGCTGGCGCATGGTGCGGATGTGGGTGGCGAAATGGCCTTCGTCGATGAAATCGGCCACCACAGCCTGCGGCCAGGTGGGAACACCGCTGAGTGCTGCGGAAAACACGCCGGCCATGGCGTCGACCATCGAGGCCGGGGCCACGATGAAGCCCAGCCTGAGGGACGGGAACAGGGTCTTGGAGAAGGTTCCGACATAGATCACCCGGCCGTTGGTGTCGATGCTCTTGAGCGTCGGCAGCGGCTGGTCGCCGAAGTAAAAGTCGCCGTCATAATCATCCTCGACGATGAAGGCGTCGGCCCGGTCGGCGGCGTCGAGCAGCGCCAGCCGGCGCGACAGGCTCAACACCTTGCTCAGCGGCTGCTGGTGAGAGGGGGTTACGAAGGCGAGGCGGAAATCGGGCGCCTTGGCCAGACCGTCGGCGACATCGATGCCTTCTTCGTCGACCGTAACCGGGACCAGTTCCGCACCGCGCGAAATGAAGGCGTTTCGCGCGCCGATGGCGCCGGGATTTTCGAACCATATTTTCTCACCGCGGTCGATCAGCATGCCGGCGATCACCGAAAACGCCTGTTGCGCGCCGCCGGTGATGAACACTTGCGCGGGGTCACATTGAATGCCGCGGCTGGCGTTCAAATGCGAAGCGATCGCCGCGCGCAATCGCGGCAGGCCGACCGGATTGCCGTAACCCATGACAGCATCGCGGTCCTGCCTGAGATGCCGTGCCGAAAGCCGCGCCCATTGCGCCATCGGAAAAGCGCTGAGCGCCGGCAGCGCGGTGACAAAGGCCTGCGAGCGGTGCGGCAACCGCCGGCGTTCCGCGAACAACCGCCCGGCCTCCAGGGCCGAGGGCGACAGCCGCGGTTCGCGGCCGTTCCCGGTCTCTCCTGCAGGGGGCGTGAAACGGGCGCGGCCGGTCATGGTGTGGCTGACAAAGGTTCCCGCGCCGATGCGCGATTCAAGCAGGCCTTCGGAGACAAGCCGTCCCACGGCGTCGAGTGCGGTGGTGCGCGACACGCCAACCTCGCTCGCCAGGGTGCGGGTGGCTGGCAGCCGCTCGCCGCCGTTCAGGCCGCCCGACAGGATGATGTCGCGCAGTCCCATATAGAGCTGCACGCTGATCTTGCGGTCCAGCGAGCGGTCGATGCGGATCGAGGAGAGGATTGCGCCGGCCTTGGTTTTCATCACGGTGTTCCGCAGTGTTGAGAAATTGGACTGCAAGCTTTGCCATATTGGACCTTATCGTAAGTCCAATTGTTCCGCTACGGGTGAAGTCTCCTCCAGCCGGGTACTGACCATGAACATTGCGCATATCGAAACCTTCACCAACGAATTCGTCTGTTTCGTCAAAGTCACCACCGACAGTGGCGAGACCGGTTGGGGGCAGGTGGCGCCCTATTATGCCGACATCACCGCGCAGGTGCTGCACCGGCAGGTGGCGCCCTATGCGCTGGGGCAATCGGCGCTGGACATCGATTATCTGGTCGACATCATTCTGGAGCGTGAGCACAAGTTTCCGGGCTCCTATCTGCGCCGGGCGCTGGGCGGGCTCGACACCGCGCTGTGGGATCTGCGTGGCCGGCTCGAAGGCAAGCCGGTCTGCGCCCTGATTGGCGGGACACCGGGGGAGGTGCGTGCTTACGGGTCCTCGATGAAACGCGACATCACGCCAAGGGATGAAGCCGCACGGCTTTCGCGTTTGCGCGACCAATTCGGTTTCGATGCGTTCAAGTTCCGCATCGGCGCCGAGTGCGGCCGCGGTCAGGACGAGTGGCCCGGCCGGACGGAGGAGATCGTGCCAATGATGCGCGGTGCCATGGATGACAGCGTGGCGCTGCTGGTGGATGCCAATTCCTGCTATGCGCCGGATCAGGCCATCGAAGTGGGCAAGATGCTCGAGCAGCACGGCATCAGCCATTACGAGGAGCCGTGCCCCTACTGGGAGTACGAGCAGACCAAACAGGTCACCGATGCGCTGGACATCGACGTCACCGGCGGTGAGCAGGATTGCGAGTTGCAAAACTGGCGGCGAATGATCGAGATGCGGGCGGTCGATGTGGTGCAGCCAGATATCTGCTATCTGGGCGGGCTTACAAGGACGCTGCGGGTGGCCGACATGGCGCACAAGGCGGGGCTGCCCTGCACGCCCCATTGCGCCAATCTTTCGATGGTGACGCTGTTCACCATGCATCTCATGCGCGCCATTCCCAATGCCGGAAAGTATCTCGAATTCTCGATCGAGGGCGATGATTACTATCCCTGGCAGGACGATTTGTTCGTGGTCTCGCCCTATGCGATTGCCGAGGGCAAGGCCACGGTGTCGGACCAGCCCGGATGGGGCGTCGAGATCAATCCTGAATGGCTGGAGAAGTCGACGCACCAAGTCAGCACATGGGAGCGTTGATAGCGGCACCGCTTCTGTCTGGCTTGGTGGTCTATATTACAAGAGTTTAACTTGGTTCGGATTGCATGTCGGACTACTCCTTCCTGTGGCACGGGTGCCGCGAAAGGTAGGAGTTTTCCGATGGGGCGGGTTCTGTCATCAAAGTACTTTTTCTGGACCGTGCTGGCGTTGCCCGGCATTCCGATGCTTGTTTCGGTGCTGGCCGATCCAGGAAATGCAGAAGGCCTCCTGCATCCGACGGGAGAGTTTGCCGCGCGTTTCATGATCATCGCGATGATGATCACGCCGCTCAGGATGATGTTTCCAACCGCCCGATGGCTCAACTGGCTGATGCGCCGGCGCCGGCCGCTCGGCGTTGCAGCGTTTCTTTATGCATTGCTGCATACCGTGTTCTACGTCATGGACAGCGGCGCGTTTCAGCCAATGCTCGAGGAATTCTGGGAGCTTGGCATCTGGACCGGCTGGTTGGCCTTTGTCATCTTCATTCCACTTGGGCTGACCAGCAACAATGCCTCTCAGCGGTGGTTGTTGGCAGGGTGGAAAACACTGCAGCGGTTTGTGTATCCGGCTGCCGTGCTGACATTGCTGCACTGGATTTTCGTGCACAATAATCTGGGACCGGCGCTGGTTCACTTCATTCCGCTTGCCGCGCTTGAGGCCTGGCGGATCTGGAAAAACCTCTCAAGCGTTGCTGAAAAAGAGATGACGGTGGTAGGCCGTTAAGAGACCGGCGCGTGTTATCCCCGGCCGGGATCTGACTTAAACTGCCTGCGTACGCTTTGGAGTATGCGGCGGCGAAAACTGTCTGCCGGCACTGGCCCAATCTGTTCAGCTGCGCAACTCGATCATGCTGGTTTCCTTGACCATCTCCATGACGGCAAAGGAATGGGTCTGCATGACCGAGGGCAACTGGCTGATCTGCTCTCCGAGCACTTCGCGAAACTGGGTGATATCGCGGGTCCGGACCCTGAGCATGTAGTCGAACGGTCCGGCGATCATCAGGCAGCTTTGCACTTCGGGGATGAGCTTGACCGCGCGGTTGAACTCCTCAAGCGAGGAGTCACTGGTCTTGGACAGGTTCACATGGACGATCATGACGTGGCCCATGTCCACTTCCGCCGGATTCAGATTGGCGCTGTAACCGGCGATGATCCCGTCGCGCTCGAGCCGCTTCACACGCTCCGAGCAAGGCGTCTTTGTCAGGTGCACACGTTCGGCAAGATCAACGATGGACAGTCTTCCGTGAACTTGCAGCACGTTGAGGATGCGCCGGTCGATGGCGTCGAGTTTCCTGTTCATTTGGTCTTTTTTCCTGATTATTCCTGCATTTTGGTCGAATGATCTAATAATTGACCAAAGTAAGGCCCAATTACCAGTCTTTTCGACTATCCTGTTCCAAGTGAGGTGGCCCAAAAAGAACATCTGTTCTCCCTGGCCGGTTTCGATCCCTTGATTGATCGAAATGGGCCGCTTCTCAGAAACCGGCGTTGTTGCGGGGAGCGGATGGGAGGGACCCAAGATGACAACAAAGCTGGTGGTTGGCCTTGATGGCCACAAGTCCGGTGATCGAGCCGTGGACCATGCGACGATGCTGGCAAGCCTCATTGGCGATTGCGAGCTGATAATCGTCTACGTGGTGGAATGGTCGCCCTATTCCTTTCAGACCGCAGAGGAAAACGAGCAGCGGCACAAGCGCCGCGAGCAGGAAATCTCGATGGCCATGGAGCGTGTGGTGGATCCGGCCGTCGCCAAATTGAAGGCCGCCGGGGTCAATGCCAGGGGGCTGGTGCGGCACGGTGATGTCGCCTCCATCATCATGGCCATCGCCGAGGAAGAGGGCGCGGCGCAGATCATCGTCAGCCGGTCGTCGGAAGGCGGATTCGTCAATCGCATTTTTGGCAGCGCGACATCCAACCTGGTCATGCACGCATCCGTGCCCGTGACCGTCGTGAGCTGAAGGGGACCATCATGAATTTCTTTAAGACATCGATGCTGTCCGCTTTTGCGACAGCCACGCTTCCCGCCAGCGTTTTCGCGCAGGAAGCTATGACACTGGACCAGAAGGTCAACGAGACTTTCGCTGCCATCACGGGGCCTTTTGTCAGCTTTATCTTCGCCCCCATTCCCGGAACCGCTTTTCCCTGGATCGTCATGTGGCTGGTGATCGCGGCGACGGTTTTCACGCTCTATTTCGGTTTTGTGCAGTTCAGGTTTTTCAAGCACTCGATCTCGCTGGTCAAAGGTGATTATGCCGACCCGAACGACGCCGGCGAAGTCAGCCATTTCCAGGCGCTGGCGACAGCGCTGTCAGGGACCGTGGGGCTGGGCAACATCGCCGGGGTGGCGGTGGCCGTCGGCATCGGCGGTCCCGGTGCAACGTTCTGGATGATTCTTGCGGGCCTGCTGGGCATGGCCTCCAAATTCACCGAATGCACGCTTGGTGTGAAGTACCGCAACGAGTATCCCGACGGCACGGTGTCGGGCGGCCCGATGTATTACATCTCGAAGGGCTTTTCCGAACTGGGCCTGCCCGGCGGGAAGATCCTGGCCGTGCTGTTCTCGATCTTCTGCATTCTCGGTGCGCTTGGCGGTGGCAACATGTTCCAGGCCAACCAGGCGCATGCGCAGATCGCCGGTATCACCGGTGATTATCCGGGTTGGATCACCGGGATCGTGTTCGCGGCTGTGGTTTACGCGGTGATCATCGGCGGGGTGAAATCCATTGCGCGGGTGACCGAGAAGGTGGTGCCGTTCATGGGCATTCTCTATGTCGGCGCGGCGTTGATCATCCTGGTGATCAATTACGACATGATCGGCTGGGCCTTCGGCCAGATCTTCGCTGGCGCCTTTACGGGTCTTGGCGTGGCGGGCGGCATGGTCGGCGCGCTGATCCAGGGCTTCAAGCGGGCGGCCTTCTCCAATGAGGCGGGCGTCGGATCTGCGGCGATCGCCCACTCCGCGGTGCGGACCAAGGAGCCGATAACCGAGGGTTTCGTGTCGCTGCTGGAGCCGTTGATCGACACCGTGGTGATCTGCACCATGACGGCGCTGGTGATCATCATCACCGGTCAGTTGATCAACGATCCCGAAACCGGCCTCTATGTTCTCGATGGCTCTCGCATCGCGACCGTCGATGGCAACACCGGCGTCGCGCTGACCTCGGCGGCCTTCGGGGCCTCGATCAGCTGGTTTCCTTATGTGCTGGCGATCGCGGTCATTCTCTTCGCCTTCTCAACCATGATCTCATGGTCCTATTACGGATTGAAGGCGTGGACCTATCTGTTCGGGGAGGGCAAGAACTCCGAGCTGATATTCAAGCTGATCTTCTGTGTGTTCATCGTCATCGGGGCGGCCGCCAGCCTGGGGCCGGTTATCGACTTCTCCGATGCGGCGATCTTCGCCATGGCCGTGGTCAATATTCTGGCGCTCTACTTCCTGATGAAGCTGGTCAAGGCCGAGCTCGAATCCTACAGCGAGCGGCTGAGGGCGGGACAGATCAAGAAGTTCAAGCACTGACCGCCTGGAAGGTCTAAAGACCCGGGCCATCTGATGGCCCGCAAGGGATGGCGCCGGCCCCTATGTGGCTGGCGCCATTTTCATTGTGATGGAGACCGCCCGCGGCCTGCAGCCGGCTTGAGCCAGCTTCAGCTCAATCCGCTCTGGGTTGGGGATCAGGTTGCCGGGCCGGCAATTGCTTGCGCACGCTTTCAAGCATGCGGCGGTGGACATGCGAATGGCGGTTGCGCAGATGCATGGCGAAATAGACGCCCTGGGGAATCCGCGGGGCGTCGCCGACATAGTTGAACCCGCCTTCGGCCACCATCTGCCCGGCCGAGTCTTCCAGCACATAGGCCGAGCCGCCCAGCGAGGAGAGCAGGCCGCAGACCGTGATGTTCTGCCCGCTCGACAAGGGCGCCTCGGAAAGATCGGCCATCATCGGATTGTGCACCTTCTCGAAGGCGGGCGAAAAGCGGGTGAAGATATAGCTCTGCGGCTCGATCTCGGCGATGTTCCGGGCGTAGGAGCTGATCAACCGGTAGCCGATTTCGCCAATCAACTCATGGTGCAGGTCGGGCAGGTGCTTGGGCGTGAACAGGATCGACATGTCGAGTTCGCCGGCGAGCAGATCGACGCTCATCTGGTTGGAGAAATCGAGGTCGATGTAGAAAGCGGCATTGGGCAGGATCTTGCGAAAGCCCGCCACCCAGTCGGCAATGTGGCTTGATGCCAGATCATGCTGGATGCCGATGCGCAGCGACTGGGAGAAATTGCCCGTGCTTTGTACCGAGCGCCGCGCCTCGTTCCATTGGTGGCGCAGCGCGCGCGCATGGTCGTGCAACCGGTGCCCGGCGGGCGTGGGCTGGGTGCCGGCGCGGCTGCGGGTAAACAGTTTCCGCCCGAGCATGGTCTCCAGCGATTGCACCCGCGCCGAGACTGTCGACTGGGTCAGATCGAGCCGTTCGGCGGTGCGGTTGAAGCTTTTGGTCTCCATCAGGTCGAGGAAGGTTTCCAGTAGTTCGATTTGCATGACCGGTTCCCCAGAATTGCTGCTTTGCACACTAATCGCTTTTATCGATTAATAAAGGCATTTGCGCCCAATTGCGAATTGGAAAGCCGCGCCGGATACTCCCGCAAACCAGTTGTGGTCAGGAGGTAGCGGTGAGCGAGATTGCAGGTCAGGCGCGGGTCGTCATTATCGGAGGCGGGGTGGTTGGTGTCTCGGCGCTTTATCATCTGGCCAAGGCCGGCTGGACCGATTGCGTATTGCTGGAAAAGAACGAGCTGACAGCCGGCTCGACCTGGCATGCGGCGGGCAATGTGCCGACGTTTTCATCCTCATGGTCGATCATGAATATGCAGCGCTATTCGGCGGAGCTTTACCGGGGGCTCGCCCAGGCTGTCGATTACCCGATGAACTACCATGTCACCGGTTCGATCAGGCTCGGACATTCCAAGGAACGGCTTCAGGAGTTTGAGCGGGTGGCAGGCATGGGCCGCTATCAGGGCATGGATCTCGATATCCTGACGCCCGACGAGATCAAGTCACGCTATCCTTTCGCCGAAATCCATGATCTGACCGGCGCGCTCTATGATCCCTATGACGGCGACATCGATCCCGCGCAGCTGACCCAGGCGCTGGCCAAGGGTGCGCGGGATCTCGGCGCCCGGATCCACCGGTTTTGCCCGGCCACCGGCGCGCGCCGCGACAACGGTGAATGGGTGATCACCACGCCGAAAGGCGAGATCCGCTGCGAATATGTGGTCAATGCGGCGGGCTATTATGCCCGTGAAATCGGCAAAATGTTCGGCCGCGACGTGCCGATGATGGTGATGAGCCATCAATATATGCTGTTTGACGAAGTGCCCGAAGTGGCGGCCTGGAGCAAGGAGACCGGCGGCAAGCTGCCGCTGCTGCGCGATGTCGACAGCTCCTATTATCTCAGGCAGGAAAAGAACGGTTTCAATCTCGGGCCCTATGAGCGCAATTGCAAGGCTCATTGGGTGACGCCAGATGATCCGATGCCGGAAGACTTCTCGTTCCAGCTCTATCCAGACGATCTCGAGCGGCTGGAATGGTACATCAATGATGCGGTCGAGCGGGTGCCGTTGCTCGGCACCGCCGGTCTGACCAAGAACATCAACGGCCCGATCCCCTATACGCCCGATGGCATTCCGCTGATCGGACCGATGCCGGGCGTCCCCAACGCCTTCGAGGCCTGCGTTTTCACCTTCGGCATTTGCCAGGGTGGCGGCGCCGGCAAGGTGCTGGCCGAATGGATCACCGAGGGCGAGACCGAGTGGGACATGTGGTCGTGCGACCCGCGCCGTTTCACCGCGTTTTGTGACGAGGACTATTGCGTAGCCAAGGGCATGGAAGTCTATGGCCACGAATACGCGATGCACTTCCCGCATCACGCCTGGCCCGCCGGCCGCAACAAGAAGCTGTCGCCTGTCCACGACCGGATCGCCGCGCTCGGCGCACAATTCGGTGCTTACAATGGCTGGGAACGGGCCAACTGGTTTGCCCGGCCGGGCGATGATGTAAGTGAGGAAGCCACCCAGACCTGGCGCCGCGAGGGGCCCTGGTTCGAGGCGGTCAAGGAGGAATGCCTGGCGGTGCGCGACGCGGCCGGTATCCTCGATCTGCCGGGCTTCTCGCGCTTCCGGGTCGAAGGCACCGGCGCGCGTGATTGGCTCGCCACGCTGATTACCGGCCTGGTGCCGAAGCCCGGCCGGATCGGGCTCGGCTATTTCGCCGATGCTCAGGGCCGGATCATCACCGAAATGTCGATCATGGCGATCAGCGAGGAGTTTTTCTTCCTGATTACCGCGGCGACCGCCCAGTGGCATGATCTCGAATGGCTGCAGAAGCATCTGCCGGACGGGCTCGAGGTTTCCATCGAGGATGTGACCGAGGCCTATTCCTGCCAGATCCTGTCCGGACCGAAATCGCGCGATATCCTGTCCGGCATCACCGACGCGGATCTGAGCAAGCCCTGGCTCACCCACCAGTCGGCGCAAGTGGGCGGCACCTGGTGCCATCTGGTGCGGGTGTCGTTCGCCGGTGAACTGGGCTGGGAGATCCACACCAAGGTCGATGATACGCAAGCGATTTTCGACGTGGTGATGGAGGCCGGTGCTCCGCATGGATTGAAGCCGTTTGGCATGTTTGCGCTCAATTCGATGCGGCTTGAGAAAAGCTACCGGGCCTGGAAGGGCGATCTGTCGACCGACTACTCGGTGCTTGAGGGCGGGCTCGACCGGTTCGTCAAATGGGAAAAGCCCGAATTTGTCGGCAAACAGGCGCTGGAAGCCGAGCGCCAGCGCGGGGTATCCAAACGCTTTGTTACGCTGTTGGTGGAGGCCGGGGATTGCGATGCGCCATATATGTCGACGCTCTGGCATGACGGCCAGGTGGTCGGCGAAACCACCTCCGGCGGCTGGGGCCACCGGACCGGCAAATCGATCGCGCTCGGCATGCTGCGCGCCGATCTGACTGAACCGGGAACGGCGCTCGAAGTCGAGATCTTTGGCGAACGTTTTGCCGCAACCGTGCAGGCTGATGCGCCGCTTTGGGACCCGACAAACGAAAGAATTCGCGCGTGAAACCGTCCGCAGCCCTCATGTGCCGCAGTTGGCAAGCCCCTTTCGGGAGTGCTGTCCAATGGCCGGCATAATCCTGCTTGACGGCGGCATGGGGCAAGAGCTGATCCGCCGCTCGTCGCAACCCCCGTCTCCGCTTTGGTCCGCCAAGGTGTTGATGGATGAACCCGAAATCGTCGAAGCGGTTCATCGTGATTTCATCGACGCCGGTGCCCGTGTGCTGACGCTCAACGCTTATTCTGCTACGCCCGAGCGTCTTGCGCGAGACGCCAGCGAAGACCTGTTCAAGCCGTTGCAGGCCAAGGCTGTTGCGGTTGCCCTGGCTGCCCGCGGCGACCGGCAGATCACGATTGCCGGTTGCCTTCCGCCGCTGCACGGCAGCTACTATCCCGAATGGGCGCCGGCCTTCGAGGAATGTCTTGCGACCTATCGCAGGGTGGTCGCCGAGCAGCGCGCGGCGGTGGATGTGTTCGTTTGCGAGACGCTGTCTTCGGTCAAGGAGGTCAGGGCGGCGGTGCAGGCGGGTGTGGAAACCGGCAAGCCGGTCTGGTGCGGCATGTCGGTGATGGATGCAGACGGAACCAGGTTGCGCTCTGGCGAAGATCTCGAGCTTGCTGCCGGCGCAGCGGCGGATGCGGGCGCGCAGGCCGTGCTGATCAATTGCTCATGGCCCGAGGCAGTCACACAGGGCCAGGCGATCCTGGCGCGAACCGGCCTTGCCCATGGCGGCTACGCCAACGGGTTTACCAAGGCCGATGATCTGGGAATCGGCGGCACGGTTACCGCGCTCAAGGCCCGCACGGATCTGGATCCTGAAGCCTATGGCGATCACGTCATGGAATGGATCGAGGCCGGTGCGACGATTGTCGGAGGTTGCTGCGAGGTCGGTCCCGCCCATATCGCTCATCTCGCAAACCGGCTCGTACAATCAGGTCATGAATTGAAAGGCGCGTTAAACTGATGGCGCAAGGTAAATCTGTTCCAACCCATGCCCGGGCCGTCATCATCGGCGGCGGGGTTTCGGGCTGCTCGGTCGCCTATCATCTGGCCAAGCTCGGCTGGCGCGACATCGTGCTTCTGGAGCGCAAGCAGCTGACCTGCGGCACCACCTGGCATGCGGCAGGTCTGATCGGGCAGTTGCGGGCTTCGATCAACATGACCCGGCTGGCCAAATATTCGGCAGATCTCTACGTCAAGCTTGAAGCGGAAACCGGTGTTGCCACCGGCATGCGCCAATGCGGTTCCATCACCATTGCGCTGACGGAAGAGCGCAAGGAGGAGATCTACCGGCAGGCATCGCTGGCCCGTGCTTTCGATGTCGATGTGCGCGAGGTTGGTCCCGACGAAGTCAAACAAATGTATCCGCATCTCAATGTCAGCGACGTCAAGGCGGCGGTGCATCTGCCGCTCGACGGGCAGTGCGATCCCGCCAATATCGCTATGGCGCTGGCCAAGGGCGCGCGGCAGAACGGCGCGACAATTGTCGAAGGCGTCAAGGTGACCTCGGTGTCGACCGCGGATGGCAAGGTCAATGGTGTCAACTGGCAGCGTGGCGAAGAGACCGGTGCTATCGAGGCCGACATTGTGGTCAATTGCGGCGGCATGTGGGGCCGCGATCTGGCCGCGCAATCCGGCGTCACGCTGCCGCTGCATGCCTGCGAGCATTTTTATATCGTGACCGAAGCCATCGAGGGCCTGCCGCGGCTGCCGGTGCTCAGGGTTCCCGATGAGTGCGCCTACTACAAGGAAGACGCCGGCAAGATGCTGCTTGGCGCCTTCGAGCCGAAGGCCAAGCCCTGGGGCATGGATGGCATTTCCGAGGATTTCTGTTTCGACCAGTTGCCCGAGGATTTCGATCATTTCGAACCGATCCTCGAACAGGCGGTCAACCGGCTGCCATTGCTGGCGGACGCCGGTATTCACACCTTCTTCAATGGCCCGGAGAGCTTTACCCCCGACGACAGCTACTATCTTGGCGAAGCCCCGGAGATCAAAGGCTACTGGGTTGCCGCCGGTTATAATTCGATCGGCATCGTTTCGTCGGGCGGCGCCGGGTTTGCGCTGGCGCAATGGATCAACGACGGTGAGCCGCCGTTCGATCTGTGGGATGTGGACATCCGCCGGGCGCAGCCGTTCCAGAGGAACCGGCATTATCTCAAGGAGCGTGTCTCGGAGACGCTCGGGCTGCTCTACGCCGATCATTTTCCCTACCGGCAGATGGCGACGGCGCGCGGAGTGCGGCGTTCGCCGATCCATGAACAGCTAAAGGCGCGGGGCGCGGTGTTTGGCGAAGTGGCCGGATGGGAGCGGGCCAACTGGTTCGCCGACGAGGGGCAGGCGCGCGAGTACCACTATTCGTGGAAGCGGCAGAACTGGTTCGACAACCAGGCTCGCGAACACAAGGCGGTGCGCGAAGCTGTGGGTCTGTTCGACATGACCTCGTTCGGCAAGATCCGGGTCGAGGGCCGCGATGCGCTTAATTTTTTGCAGCGGATGTGCGCCAACCAGATGGATGTCGAGCCGGGCCGCATCGTCTACACCCAGATGCTCAATGGCCGTGGCGGCATCGAGTGCGACCTGACGGTGACGCGGCTGAGCGAAACAGCCTTCCTGCTGGTGGTGCCCGGCGCCACGTTGCAGCGCGATCTTGCCTGGCTCCGAAAGCATCTGGGCGACGACTTCGTCGTCATCACCGATGTGACGCCGGCGGAATCGGTGCTGTGCGTGATGGGTCCGAATTCACGGTCGCTGCTGCAGGCAGTCAGCCCCGATGATTTTTCCAACGAGGCGCATCCGTTCGGATTGGCGCGCGAGATCGAAATCGGCATGGGGCTCGCGCGTGCGCACCGGGTCACCTATGTCGGCGAACTGGGCTGGGAACTCTACGTGTCTTCCGATCAGGCCGCGCATGTGTTCGAGGCGTTGTGGGAAGCCGGCGGCGATCACCGGCTGAAGCTTTGCGGGCTGCACGCGCTCGATTCCTGCCGCATCGAAAAAGGGTTCCGGCATTTCGGCCACGACATCACCGATGAGGATCATGTGCTGGAGGCCGGGCTCGGCTTTGCGGTGAAAACCAAAAAGGGCGATTTCATCGGCCGCGATGCGGTGCTGGCCAAGCGCGAAGCGGGATTGTCGCGACGGCTGGTACAGTTTCAGCTCGAAGATCCGGAGCCCCTGATGTTCCACAACGAGGTGGTCGTGCGCGATGGCGAGATCGTCTCGATCATCACTTCGGGCAATTACGGTCATCACCTCGGCGGCGCGATAGGACTTGGCTATGTGCCGTGCTCCGGCGAGAGCGCCGAGGAGATGCTGTCTTCGCGTTACGAAATCGAGATCGCGGGTGAGCGGCACGCGGCGATTGCTTCCTTGAAGCCGCTTTACGATCCAAGCTCCGCGCGTGTGCGGATGTGAATGATCGACATTGAGACCACAGGAGCTGGTGATGGACGCTGAAACAGTTGATAAGCCCAAACGCCGCTCCGGTGGCCGTGCCGGCCGCGTCGCGGTAAGAACCGCGCCGCTGGCGGACAATCTCCGGCCCGTCAGAGCCGGAATGAGCGGCGGGCAGTATTCGCCGCTCAGCGAAGCCAATGTGCTGCGCATTCATGAAGCGGCGCTTGATGCGCTGGAAACCATCGGGCTGTCGCAGGCGCCGCCGTCGGGCGTTGAGATCCTGACCGGGGCCGGAGCGCTTCTTGGCGAAGACGGTCGCATCCGCTTTCCGCGCGCGCTGGTCGAGGACATGCTCTCGGTGGCCAAGAAGGATGTGGTGTTGATGGGCCGTGACCCGGTCCATGATCTCGATCTGTCGGGAACCCGGGTGCATTACGGCACCGCCGGCGCCGCTGTGCATGTGGTCGATATTGAAAACCGCGAGTACCGCGAATCCACCGCACAGGACCTTTACGATGCGGCACGCATCACCCATGCGCTCGACAACGTCCATTTCTTCCAGCGCGCACTGGTGGCGCGCGATGTGGTCGACAATTTCGAAATGGACATCAACACGCTTTATGCCTGTTGCGGGGGCACCAGCAAGCATGTCGGCACCAGCTTTTCCGACCCGTCGCATGTGGCGGGCTGCATGGAGATGCTGCACATGATCGCCGGCGGCGAGGAGGCGTGGCGGGCACGGCCCTTCGTGTCCAACACCAACTGTTTTGTTGTGCCGCCGATGAAGTTCGCCGAGGAAAGCTGCATCACCATGGAGCACTGCATCCGGGCGGGGATGCCGGTGCTGTTGTTGTCGGCGGGGCAGGCGGGCGCCACCGCGCCGGCGCCGCTGGCCACTGCGATCGTGCAGGCGGTGGCCGAATGCCTGGCGGGCGTGGTCTATGTCAACGCCATGGCGCCGGGGCACCCGGCCGTGTTCGGCACCTGGCCATTCGTCTCGGATCTGCGGACCGGCGCTATGTCGGGCGGCTCAGGCGAGCAGGCGCTGTTGTCGGCGGGCTGCGCGCAGATGCACCGGTTTTACGGCCTTCCCGGCGGTGCGGCGGCGGGCATCGCCGATTCGAAACTGCCGGACATGCAGGCGGGATGGGAGCAGGCGATTTCCAACACCATGGCCGGGTTGAGCGGGCTCAACATGGTCTATGAAGCAGTCGGCATGCATGCCTCGCTGCTCGGCTTCTGCATGGAATCTCTGGTGCTCGGCGACGATCTTCTCGGCCAGGTGCTGCGCTGCGTGCGCGGCATCGATGTGACCGAGGACAGCGTCAGCCTCGAGGCGATGCGGCAGGTGTGCCTGGAGGGGCCGGGTCACTATTTGGGCCATCCGCAGACTTTGAGCCTGATGCAGACCGAATATATCTATCCGGCGGTCGCCGACCGGACCAGCCCCAAGGAATGGGCGGAGATCGGCAAGCCGGATCTGATACAAAAAGCCATTGCGCGCAAGAACCGAATCCTGGAACAGTCCACCAAACCGCTGTTTGATCCGGCCACCGACGCTGCGATCCGGGAAGCGTTCAACATCTATCTTTGAGACGGTGCCATGGGCTTTGACCACAATATCGGACGCTTCTACATCAACGGCGAATGGGTTGCGCCCTCTCAAGGCGCGACCGCGATTGATGTGATCAATCCGGCGACCGAGCGCAGTGTCGCGAAAGTTGCCATCGGTACACGCGAGGATGCGGAGCGGGCGATTTCCGCGGCGCGGGCTGCTTTCACGGAATTCAGCGCTTCGAGCAAGGCGGAGCGGCTGGCGCTGCTGCGCCGCATCCGTGATGTCTATGAAGCGCGGATTGACGACATCGCCCAGGCCATCACCATGGAGATGGGCGCGCCGGTGAAGATGGCCACGTCCGATCAGGCCGGATCGGGTCTCGGGCATATCGAAGCGACGATCGCGGCGCTTGAGGCCTATGCGTTTGACTACAAGCGCGGATCGACGCTGATCATGCATGAGGCGATCGGGGTGGCCGGGCTGATTACGCCATGGAACTGGCCAATGAACCAGATCGCCTGCAAGGTGGCGCCGGCGATTGCGGCGGGCTGTACGGTGGTGCTCAAGCCCAGCGAAATCGCGCCGCTGAGCGGCATCGTGTTCGCGGAGATCATGCACGAGGCCGGGGTCCCGGCCGGCGTGTTCAATCTGGTCAATGGTGATGGGCCTGGGGTCGGACAGGTGCTGAGCTCGCACCCGGAGATCGACGTGGTGTCGTTCACCGGATCGACCCGGGCCGGGATCCTAGTGGCCAAGTCGGCCGCCGACACGGTCAAGCGTGTGGCGCAGGAATTGGGCGGCAAATCGCCCAACATCATTCTCGACGATGCCGATCTTGAAGCGGCAGTGGGCACGGGCGTTGAGGCTTGTTTCGGCAACAGCGGCCAGTCCTGCGATGCCCCGACGCGGATGCTGGTGCCGCGTGAGAACCACGCCGCGGCGCTGGAAATCGCCAAACGGGCGGCCGAAGCGCTGGTGACCGGTGATCCGCTCGATCCCGCAACCGATCTCGGGCCGGTGATCAGCCAGGTTCAGTATGACAAGATCCAGGGCCTCATCGCCTCGGGCATCCAGGACGGCGCCACGCTGGTGGCGGGCGGACGTGACCGGCCGGAGGGTCTGGGCCAAGGCTATTTCGTCAAGCCGACGGTGTTTGGCGCGGTGACGCCCGATATGCGGATTGCACGGGAAGAGATTTTCGGCCCGGTATTGTCGATCATGCCCTATGACAGCGAAGACGAGGCGGTCCGCATCGCCAATGATACGGTCTATGGCCTGGGGGCTTATGTGCAATCGGGCAATCTCGAACGTGCCCGCAACGTGGCCCGGCAATTGCAGGCCGGGCAGGTGCATATCAACTATCCCGACTGGGACCTCACAGCACCTTTCGGCGGCTACAAGCAATCGGGCAATGGCCGCGAATATGCCGATTGGGGCATGGCCGATTATCTCGAGACCAAGGCGCTGATCGGCCACGGCTGAGCGGGCGTAGATTTCATTTCACAGACAGAACAGGGGTGGCACAATGCGCTACGGGTTTATCGGGCTGGGCAATCTCGGCGGACATCTGGCGGCGAGCCTGCTTGAGGCCGGCTTCGATGTTTCGGTCACTGACATCGATCCGGCACTTGGCCAGCGGCATCTCGACATGGAAAAAGGGTGCGTCTGGCACGACAGTCCGGCCGAGCTTGCCCGGGATTGCGATGCGGTCATTACCTGCCTGCCGTCGCCGGCTGTGTCGGAGAAGGTTCTCAATGAAGTGCTGACCACCGCCCGGGCGGGAACGACATGGATCGAGATGTCGACGCTGGGCCGGGAGGAAATGCTGCGGCTTGGCGCCATCGCGTCGAAGAAGGGCGTGCGCGCCATGGAACTGCCGGTGACCGGCGGGGTGCACCTTGCCGCCCAGGGCCAGATCACCATGCTGGCGGGCGGCGACAAGGACCTGTTCGAATTGCATCTGCCGGCGCTTGAGGCCATGGGCAACCAGATCTTCCACATGGGACCGCTTGGCAACGCCTCGATCATCAAGGTGATTACCAACATGCTGGCGTTCATTCACCTGAAGGCCTGCGGTGAAGCGCTGATGCTGGCCAAGCGCGGCGGGCTCGATCTCGGCCAGGCCTGGGCGGCGATCAAGGCTTCGTCGGGCAATTCCTTCGTGCACGAAACCGAGGGTGCGCTGATCCTCAACGGCTCTTATGACGTGGCGTTCAATCTGGATCTGGCACTCAAGGATCTGGGGTTTGCGATGGAGTTCGGCCGCGAATTCGGTGTGCCGCTGGAACTGGCCGCGGCAACCGCGCAGACCTATGTCGAGGCCAAGGCCGCCTATGGCGGCGACGCGCAATCACCGATAATCGCCAAACTGCTCGAGGACCGCCTCGGGACCGATCTGCGCGCGTCGGGCTTTCCCGCGCGGCTTGAATAGGCCCAGTTTTGGAAGCCGACAACGGGAAAACCACGACCATTTGTCGCCGGGAGTGCGTGCTAGTCTGGAGATGATGTCGATCAATTCCGAGGGGTGTAGATCAGGGCATGATGTCCGGGCACTTTATCGGGAGACGACATGTTCAAAAACGCCGTCCAGCTTTTCGAGATATTCGGGTTCAAGCTCAAGGTCGATCCAAGCTGGCTGCTGATCGCCGCGCTGATCGTGTGGAGCCTGTCGGGTTCCTATTTCCCGCAGGCGTTGCCGGGAGGATCGGCCGCGCTTCATACCATACTGGGCGTGATCGCCATGCTTGGCATGTTCGCCTCGTTGATCCTGCATGAACTGGCGCATTCGCTGGTCGCCCGGTCTCACGGGCTCAATGTCGGCGGCATTACCCTGTTCATTTTCGGTGGTGTGGCGGAGCTCGAGGAAGAGCCGCACGATCCCCGGTCGGAATTCCTTATCGCCGCCGCCGGTCCGCTGATGAGCCTGGCTCTGGCGGCGCTGTTTTACCTGGCGGCAAATCTGGGTGACGGAGCGGGTGGCGGCGTTGTGACGGCAGTGCTGGGTTATCTGGCGTTGATCAATCTGGTGCTGGCGGTATTCAATCTGGTGCCCGCCTTTCCGCTTGATGGCGGGCGGATGCTGCGCGCCGCGATCTGGGGGTATACCGGTGACGTGATCCGCGCCACGCGGATTTCGAGCCGCTTCGGCGCGGGCTTCGGCATGTTCTTGATGCTGACCGGTGCGCTGGCGGTGTTCGGCGGCCAGGGGGTCGGCGGGGTCTGGCAGATCCTGATCGGGTTCTTTGTGCTCAACGCGTCCAATGGCAGCTACCAGAACCTGCTGATCAAAGCGGCGCTGCGCGGCAAGACCGCCGCGTCTGTGATGAGTGAGACGGTGTGGACGGCCGAAGCCAGTGCGACGATTTCGGAGCTGGTTGACGAGGTGATGTTGCGCCACGGTGTGAGCTTCGTGCCGGTGGTGTCGGATGACCGGCTTTTGGGATTTGCCGATACCGCCGGCGCCCGGTCGGTGGATCGCGGGCAATGGGTGACAGTGAGGGTGGCGGATGTGATGACGCCCGCGTCAGCGGACAATACGGTGTCTGCCGGGATGCCACTCGAAGAGGTGTTCAAGCGCCTTGGCGGCGAACGGCGCAAGCTGATGGTGGCGGATGGTGATCGCCTGCAGGGCGTGATTTCACTGTCCGATCTGATGCACCATCTTACGCTTCAGCAGGAAGTCGGCCCCGGCTTGGGCCTGCGCGGTTGATTTCCGTCAAGGCGAAGGGCGCGCGAAATCGGTATCGATGCGAACCCCAACCGGAAATGAGTGAGGACCAGATCGTGAGCGACGGCCTGAAACAAGTCTACAACGCGGTTTTACAGGCACGGCATATCGATGCGGACCTGTATGACGAGGTGGTCCGGGCGCTGCAGACGGCGTTTCCCAATGAAGGATTTGGCGAATCCGGGCCGCTTTCCGGCCGCGACGCGACCGACGCAGTGCTGCATATGGTCAACACCCATCTTCCGGAATGGTCGATCGTGCTCAAGGGCAAGGCGCATGAGGCCGATGGCGACTGGAGCTGCACGCTCAGGCAGTCTGATCTGCGCGACAATGACGCAATGATTGGCACCGGTGCGGGTCCGACGCTGGCGCTGGCGATGCTGGTCGCCTTTCTCAAGCTGCATGTGGTGCGGGCGTCGCTTTAGCCATTCCCGACCGGCACCAAGGTTTCAGCCGATCGCCGAGAGCAGGCGGTCGCGATGACGAAGGACTTCGGTAGCTGCGGTTTCAGTATCCAGCGCCTGCATGGCGACGACACCGATGCAGGCCCGCACGCCCGGTATCTGGGCGCCGTGTGTCGGGTTGGCATACATATATATGCCATGCATCTGGCTGCTCGGGGGCGTATCGCCCGCAAGCTGATGATTGCCGTGCATCAACGGTGCGGCGAGGCCAATAGCGCCTTCCTGCAATTGCCCGCGAGTGAGGGCGTATCCCTGGTTCCGGGCGGCTGTCAGGGCGGCGCTGTCCGAGCTTTGTGGCGGCCGTTGCATGGCGATCGCCAGCCCCGCCGCTCCCCGGGAAATCGGATGTCGGGTGCCGGCGCGATAGGAAACCTTGAGCATCGGCTGCTCTGGTTCCGCCACCTCGACCGCCACACATTCATCACCCTGGGCGACGCAGAGAAAGGCAGTGGCGCCGCTGGCTTCGGCGAGGCTCACCAGCACCGGCTGCGCGGCCATGCGCAATTGCGGCTGATAGCGCCCGGCGAGCGCCACCACCCCGCTGCCGATCAGAATGCGCCCGTCATCTCCGCGCGCCACCAGCATGTGCTCCTCAAGGGTGGTCACTAACCGGTAGGCGATGGCCCGGTGAACGCCGAGCTGCCGGGCGATCTCGGCAATTGCCAGACCATCGGGCGATCGCGAGACCAGTTCCAGCACCGTCAAGCCGCGCGACAGGGTTTGCAAGGTGCTCATCTGATCCTTCCATGATCGTTGCGGGGTGGCTTCGAGACCGCTGTCCCAGGCAGCCGGGATGAAACACGACGTCGAGCCGCAATGCCTTCGGTCCAAGGTCGCGGATTGACGCGAACGCGGAGTCTACGTTACAAATAAAGAACATATTGTGCGTTATTAGTAAATGGAGAAAGCCATGCGCGAGGGGGAATTTTCGCCCGACAAGGCCGCTGCGCCGTCTTGTCCTGCCAGTCCCGGCTCGAACGAGCAGTCCAATGGTCACCCGGGCGGATGTCCGGTCTCTCAAAAGGCCGCTGCTTTCGATCCCTTCGCGCCCGAATATCTCGCCAATCCCGCCGAAGCCCTGCGATGGTCGCGCGACCAGGAACCGGTGTTTTACGCACCCGAACTCGGCTACTGGGTGGTGACCCGTTATGAGGATGTGAAGGCGGTGTTTCGCGATAACATCACCTTCTCGCCCTCGATTGCGCTGGAGCGCGTCGTGCCACCGAGCGATGCGGCGCTGGAAACACTCAAGCGCTATGATTACGCTATGGGCCGGACGCTGGTGAACGAGGACGAGCCGGCGCATATGGAGCGACGCCGGGCGTTGATGGAGCATTTCCTGCCGGCCAATCTCGCCGCCAAGGAAGACATGATCCGCGCGCTCACACGCGAAAAGGTCGATGCCTTCATCGACCGCGGCAACGCCGATCTGGTGGCTGAAATGCTGTGGGAGATCCCGCTCACTGTGGCCCTGCATTTTCTGGGCGTTCCGAAGGAGGACATGGATACGCTCAAGGAATACTCCGTCGCGCATACGGTCAACACCTGGGGCAAGCCCTCGCCCGAGCAGCAGGTGAAGGTGGCTGATGCGGTGGGACGGTTCTGGCAATATGCCGGGCAGGTGCTCGACAAGATGCGCACCGAGCCCGATGGTCAGGGCTGGATGCATTACGCCATTCGCAAGAATGCCGAAATTCCCGATGTGGTGACCGATTCCTACCTGCATTCGATGATGATGGCGATCATCGTCGCCGGTCACGAAACCACAGCGCTTGCCAGCACCAACGCGCTGAAGCTGCTGTTGTCGAACCGCATCGTCTGGGACCGGATCTGCAAGGACCCCGGGCTCATTCCCAATGCGGTCGAGGAATGCCTACGGCTTGAAGGTTCGGTGATGGCCTGGCGGCGCAAGGCCACCCGCGATACCGAAATTGCCAGCGTGAAGATTCCCAGCGACGCGAAATTGCTGATCGTCAGCGCCTCGGCCAATCACGATCCGCGGCATTTCGAAAATGGCGATTTCCTCGATATCTACCGTGACAGCGCCGCCGAACATCTCACCTTTGGCTATGGCAGCCACCAATGCATGGGCAAGAATTTCGCCCGGCTGGAAATGCGGATTTTCATCGAGGAACTTGCCCGGCGGTTGCCGCACATGCGGCTGGTCGAAGGCCAGGAGTTCAGCTACCTGCCGAATCTCGCCTTCCGCGGACCCGACAAATTGCTGGTCGAATGGGACCCGTCGCAAAATCCGGAGCGTGGCGATGCCTCGATTCTTGGCCAATCGGTCTCGTTCCCGGTGGGTGCGCCGTCGGCCCGGGAAATTGCGCGCACGGTGCGGGTTTCCGAGATTTCCGACATCGCCGACGGCGTCAAGCAGGTTCGGCTCGAGGACCCGGATGGCCTGGCTTTGCCGGCCTGGTCGCCCGGCGCCCATGTGGATCTGGAACTGGGCGATTTAAGCCGCAAATATTCGCTGTGCGGCGATCCCGACGATCCCGGCTACACCATTGCGGTGTTGCGCGAGAGCGACAGCCGCGGCGGCTCGCGATACATTCACGATGCGCTCAAACCCGGCGATCTCATTCGCTTGCGCGGGCCGAAGAACTATTTCCGGCTTGAAGAGGCGGCGGGCCGCTATGTGCTGGTTGCCGGTGGAATTGGCGTCACGCCGATCCTGGCGATGGCCGACCGGCTGAAGCGATCCGGCCGTGACTATGTGTTGCATTATTGCGGCCGCAATCGTGCCGCCATGGCGCTGCTTGACCGGGTACTCGCCGATCATGGCGACCGTACGGTTCTCTATGTCTCCGACGAGGGAAGCCGGGCCGACCTGGCCTCGATCATCAGCGGTTGTGACAAGGGCGCGCAGATTTATGCCTGCGGGCCTGATCGGATGCTTGAGGCGCTCGCCGAATGCTGCGTGGACCGGCCCGAGGGGTCGCTCAGGAGCGAGACGTTTTCTTCCGATTCCGCCGGCATGGTGCTTGCCAGCGACGAAGCCTTTGCGGTGGAGCTGGTGGATTCGGATCTGGAACTGACGGTGCCCGCAGATGCGACATTGCTTGAAACCGTGCGTGCGGCGGGCATCGATGTGCCGAGCGATTGCGAGGAAGGGCTGTGCGGAAGCTGTGAGGTCGGCGTGCTTGCGGGCGAGGTCGATCATCGCGACCGGGTGCTGGCGGCAGATGAGCGCGCGGAAGGATCGCGGATGATGGCCTGCTGTTCGCGCAGCGCGGGAGGCATGCTGCGGCTGCGGCTTTAGCCGCCCGGGTTCGCAGCCTGCCGGTTTGCGGCGGTGCGTACAGCACCTCCGGCCAGCGGCTGCTTTCATAAAACTGTTACGAAGATGTCATGAAGCTGCAACGGTGCCGGTGGCAGATCGTCGGAGACTTAATCCGGGAGATTGCCTTATGTCGCGACTGCTCAGCTTTACCTCCGTCCTCGCCCTGATCGCCGCAACGGCCTCGGCCGAGGAAATGAATTTCAACCGGGTGGCCTCGTTCGCCACGCCGTCCAACATGGCGCAGGGCGAGGATACCGACCGGGAAACCTCTGCCGAGATCATCGCCGCAAGCGAAGACGGGCAGCGACTGGTCTACACAGACAGCCCGCTGGGTGTTGTCGGCATTATCGACATCTCCGATCCGGCTGCGCCGAAGCCCTTGGGCAATGTGTCGATGGCGACTCCAGCGCCTGCCGGGGGCGAAGAGGTCGCGGCGTCCGAGCCGACATCGGTCACCATCATCGGCGCCAACGCCTATGTGGCGGTCAACACGTCTGAGAATTTCGTGGACACCGGCGGGCAATTGCTGACCGTCGATCTCGATGGCAAATCCGTGACCGCGGCTTGCGATCTGGGCGGTCAGCCCGATTCAATCGCCCGCGCAAAGGATGGCTCGTTCATTGCCATCGCCATCGAGAACGAACGCGATGAAGATCTTGATGACGGGGCTTTACCGCAAATGCCCGCCGGCCAGGTGGCGATGATCGAGATTGCCAACGGCGCCGCCGATTGCACGAGCCTGCGCTTTGCCGATGTCACCGGACTGGCGGAAATCGCGCCGGAGGACCCGGAGCCGGAATTTGTCGACATCAACAGCCTTGGCGAGACCGTGGTCACGCTGCAGGAGAACAACCACATCGTGGTGCTTGACCGGGCTGGCGAGGTGATCTCGCACTTCTCCGCCGGCGCTGTGACGCTTGAAAATGTCGATCTGACGGATGAACGTGGCGCGCTGCGCTTTACCGAGACCCAGGCGGATCGCAAGCGCGAACCCGATGCGGTCAAATGGATCGACGATGCGCATTTCGCCACCGCAAACGAGGGTGACTACGAGGGCGGCTCACGCGGCTGGACGATCTTCAACAAGGACGGAACCGTGGTGTTCGAGGCGGGCGTGTCATTCGAACATGCCGTCATCGCCACCGGTCACTATCCGGACAAGCGTTCGGACGCCAAGGGCGTCGAGCCTGAATCGATCGAGTTCGCCGAGTTTGACGGTGTGCCGCATGTGTTCGTCGCAGCAGAGCGGGCTTCGGTGATCGGCGTCTATGATGTTTCCAACCCGTCCGAGCCGGTGCTTACCCAGATCCTTCCCTCGGGCATCGGCCCGGAAGGCATGGTGGCGATCCCGTCGCGCAACCTCCTGGTTTCGGCCAATGAGGTGGATTTGATCGAAGACGGCGGCGTGCGCAGCCACGTGATGATCTATCAGCGTGAGCAGGCCCCGGCCGCCTATCCGCAAATCACCTCCGAAGGCGCCGAAGGGCTGATCGGATGGGGGGCGCTGTCGGGTCTTGCCGCCGACCCTGACGCCGACGGCAGGCTTTATGCGGTCAATGACAGCTTCTACGGCTATCAGCCCTCGATTTTCACCATCGACGCCACACAGAAACCGGCGCGCATTACCGCGTCGGTTGAGATTACCCGGGCCGGGTTCCCGGCGCAGAAGCTCGATCTCGAAGGGGTGACAACCGATGGTCAGGGCGGTTTCTGGCTGGCCTCGGAAGGCCGCACCGGACGGCTGGTGCCGCACGCGCTCTATCATGTGAATGCCAAGGGTGAGATCAAGCAGGAGGTTCCGCTTCCCGCCGCGCTGCTGGCGCAGGAGAAGCGCTTCGGCTTCGAGGGCATCGCACGCGATGGCGATGTGCTGTGGATGCCGGTGCAACGCTCCTGGAAGGATGACGCCGAGGGTGAGGTCAAGCTGGTCGCTTACAACACCCAAAGCAAGGAATGGGGCGCGGTGCGTTACAAGCTCGACGCTCCGGCCGAAAAAGGCTGGGTCGGCCTGTCGGACATCGAGATCCATAACGGTTTCGCCTATATCATCGAGCGCGACAACCAGATCGGCCAGAAGGCGGCGATCAAGAAAATCTACCGGGTTGCCATGAGCCAGATGACGCCGGCTGAACTTGGCGGCGCATTGCCTCTCGTCGAGAAGCAGGAGGTGCGCGATCTGCTGCCGGACCTCAAGTCGCTCAATGGCTATGTGGTCGACAAGGTCGAGGGTCTGGCGATCGACAGCACGGGCAAGGCGTATCTCGTCACCGACAATGACGGCGTCGATGACAGTTCGGGCGAGACCCTGTTCTTCACGGTTGACGGACTGACCGCCGTTTCCAACTGACCAGTCCCGCGTGGGGCACATGAACCGGCCGGGCGACTTCATTTTGCCCGGCCGTCTCATGTTCTGGGCAATCGCATGCCGCGGCAAGTGACGGTTCGATAGCAGATCCGCCTGCAGGATTATACGCACCAGCCGCGCCGCAGGTTGCGATCGGATGGCGTTGGCCGACCTGAGGGGCTGGCAGGGTGTCGCGCCCGGCCCTATGCTGCATCCTCATCCGGATTGATTCTCTCAGCGCCGGTTTTCGGACCGGGTCTTGCCCATGAAACAGGAGGCCAGCGCAATGCCGTCGGGGTCGTGGCAAGCGCCATTGCTGACGCTGGGCATTGGCGCGGCGGGTGCTGCGGTTTTTGTGGCGCTGTCGTTTCCGGCACCGTATCTCACCGGGCCGGCGACCGCCGTGACGCTCGCCGGTCTTGCGGGTATCAAGACCGCGGCGCTGCCGCAGCACCTACGCGACGTGGTCTTCATCATTCTCGGACTGACCATCGGGCAGGGGGTGACACCGGAGGTTCTCGACGCCATCCGGGCCTGGCCGATTACCTTGATTTCGCTTGCCGGCAGCCTGTTTGCGATCATCTTCCTGACCCGCGCCCTGTTGATCCGGTACTGGTCGATGGACCGGTTGACCGCCTTCCTGTCATCGTCGCCCGGACATTTGAGTTATGTTCTGGGGCTGACCGAGGGCGTGAAGGCGGATTTGACCACCGTCTCGATCGTGCAGTCGATCCGGGTGCTGGCGCTCACGCTTCTGGTTCCCGCGGCCATCGCGGTGACCGGCCGGATCCCCGAACGCCCCGCGGTTGCGCCTCAGGAGACCGCCGCCATTCCGCTAATTGTGATGATCCTGATCGCGGCTGCAGCGGGCTATCTGCTCAAGCGGGCCGGCTTGCCTGCCGCCTATCTGATTGGCGGTATGCTGGTCTCGGTCGGTCTGCATGTCACCGGGCTGGTTGAAGGGGTGATGTCCTATTGGCTGGCGACGCTTGCCTTCGTGTCCATGGGCGCGCTGATCGGATCGCGCTTTTCGGGCGTCACCTGGCAGCAACTGCGCCTTGCCTTGAGCGCCGGCGCCGCTGTGACCCTGCTCGGTGTGGCGCTGGCGGGCGTGTTCGCGGTGATTGCATCCTGGCTGACCGGCATGGATCTGACGGCGGTGCTGATTGCTTTCGCGCCCGGCGGCCTTGAGACCATGGCGGCTATGTCGGTCATCCTTGGCATCGATCCAACCTTTGTCGCCAGCCATCATGTGGCGCGGCTGCTGATGCTGACGGCGATCGTGCCCTTCTTCGTGCTCAAGCGGCGCAAAGCGGCGTAGAAGACGGGGCTTTTTCGACGCGCCGGCATTTCATTGACGCGCCGCGCGCACTATGTGAAGGCGTGAGAGATAATCAAGCTGCGGAGTGCATTGTGAGCGTCACCAAGGAAGATGTCCTGGCCAAGCTGAAAAGCGTCAAAGGGCCGGATCTGGAAGGCAATATCGTCGATCTCGGATTGGTCTCCGACATTTTTATTGCGGACGGAAAGGCCTATTTTTCGCTCACGGTTCCCTCCGCCCGCGCCCAGGAACTCGAGCCGCTGCGCGAGGCCGCCGAACGCGCGGCCAAGACCGTTCCTGGTCTCAAGGACGCCATGGTGGCGCTGACGGCGGCGCGCGAGCCCGGTGCCGTAGGAGCGCAACCGGGACCAGCGATACAACCCCGCCCGCAGGCGCAAGCCCGGCCCCAGCCGCAGGCCGCAGCAGCTGGCGGACAGCCGCAGGCCCGCCCCAAAATGGATGTGCCGGGCGTCAAAACCATCATTGCGGTGGCGTCGGGCAAGGGCGGCGTCGGCAAATCCACGACCTCGGTCAATCTGGCGTTGGGGCTTCAGGCCAGCGGCCTGAGCGTCGGCGTGCTCGATGCCGATATTTACGGGCCCTCGATGCCGAGGCTTCTGGGCATCTCGGGCCAGCCGGAACAGCTTGAGGGCCGGGTGCTCAAGCCGATGCAGAACTATGGTCTGAAGGTCATGTCGATGGGCTTTCTGGTCGAGGAAGACACGCCGATGATCTGGCGTGGCCCGATGGTGATGTCGGCGCTCAACCAGATGCTGCGCGAAGTGGCCTGGGGTGAACTCGACGTGCTGGTGGTCGACATGCCGCCGGGCACCGGTGACGCGCAACTGACGATGGCACAGAATGTGCCTTTGGCTGGCGCGGTGATTGTCTCGACGCCGCAGGATCTGGCGCTGATCGACGCGCGCAAGGGGCTCAACATGTTCAACAAGGTCAATGTGCCGGTGTTGGGCATTGTCGAGAATATGAGCTATTTTCTCTGCCCCGATTGCGGCGGCCGGCACGACATCTTCGGCCATGGCGGCGCCCGCGAGGAAGCCGCGCGTATCGGCGTGCCGTTCCTGGGCGAGGTGCCGCTGGCGATGCCGATCCGGGAGACCTCGGATGCGGGCAAACCGGTGGTCGCCACGGCCGCGGACGGGCCGCATGCCGCCGTCTACCGGGAGATCGCCGCCAATGTCCGCGCCCGTCTCGACGAATTGTCGGGAACGCGGGAAATGCCGGCGATCGTGTTCGAATAGGCGCGGTCTTCAGGCCGTTGCGCTGATGGCCGCAAACATCGCCAGATAGTCCTGATCGAGCGCATCATCCTGTGGTTCATGCTGGGATGATGTGCAGACGATGGCCGTGCCGGTGTCGGGATCGCAATAGAGGAACTGGCCGTGAATGCCTGCGGCAAGGAAGGCGTTTGACCTGCCGCCGATCTGGTACCAGTTGCTGCGGTAGCGGCCATGTTTGAGGAAATTCCGCTGACTGCCGCGCGCCCAGGCGTCGGGGTCGCCGTTGCTCCGCATATCCTCAAGCCAGTCCGGCGATATGATCTGAAGGCCATTGGTCCGGCCGCCTGCCAGCAGCATTTCACCCAGCGCCAGAAGGTTGTGCGGGCGGAGCGACATGCCGCCTGCGGTGCGCGGCGCGCCCAGATGATCGACCGTGATCTCGGCGTCGGCCGATGCGGCCAGCGGTTGCCAGAGATGGTGCGAACACAGGTCGGAAAACCGTGCGCCGCCGGCACGTTCCACGACGATGCCGAGCATGTCCGAATTGGGTGAGAGATAGGCGTGGTCGCCACCATGGGGGCCGTCCGCCTTGGCGAGCGTGCACAGGAAACTCAGCAGGCCGGCTTCTTCGCTGCCGTCGCCGTTTGGCGGGTTCCAGGCCATGGCGCGGCGGTAACGGGCGTAGGCGTCCTCCGAGAGGTAGGATTCATCGAAGTTGAGGCTGACCCGCATGTCGAGCAGATGGCGCACACTGGCGTCCTCATAGGCGCTGCCCCTGGTCTCGGGCACCAGATCGCCAACCGCGGTTTCCACATCCAGAAGACCCTTATGCTCGAGAATGCCTGCGATCAGCGCGGTGATCGATTTGGAGATCGAGAACACCAGATGCGGATCGTCGCGGTTGACGCCGGGGGCGTGCCATTCACACAGTATTTCCTTGTCGCGGGACATCAGGAAACTGTCGGTCTGACCACGCGTGAGCAGCCCGGCAATTGTCTCGCCCGAGCCGGAGAACGCGGGTCGCTGCATCATGTCAGGGTTGGCGGCTTCTGCTGGCAGCGGTCGCGGAGAGCCGGTCTTGATCCTGGCGGACCGAACCATTTCGGAGACATGGCGGAAGGCCCAGAAATTGTATGGGCGGATGCGCCAGTTTTGGAGCGAAACCGCGTCGCGGGCAAAGCCATTGACGGTTTCAAAACGGGTGATTTCAGCCATGATCGCCTCATATCGGTGGCGGGATCAGCGCCCGCGGCAAAAACTTGAATGAAAGGGTTTCCTTTTTCTGGAAGCATTCTAAACTGGCTGGACTCGGGATTGGAAGCGCAAGCCCCGGGCGATGGAGAAAAATCATGCGGCTGACACGTCAAACCAATTATGCGGTGCGGATGCTGATGTATTGTGCGGCCAATGACGGGCAGTTGAGCCGCATCGGAGACATCGCCGAGGCCTATTCCGTCTCGGAGCTGTTTTTGTTCAAGATCCTGCAGCCGCTGACCAAATCCGGCCTGGTGGTTTCGGTGCGCGGCCGCAATGGCGGCATCCGGCTTGGCCGCGCGGCCACCGACATCACCCTGCTCGACGTGGTCAAGGTAACCGAGGAAAACTTCGCCATGGCGGAGTGCTTCGAAAACGACGCCACCGAATGCCCGCTGGTCGATTCCTGCGGATTGAACACTGCGTTGCGCAAGGCGCTTGCGGCGTTTTTTGATGTGCTGTCGACCTATTCGATCGATGATCTGGTCAAGGCGCGGCCGTCGATCAATTTCCTTCTTGGGCTGGAAGAGCAACCGGCAGCGTAAGTTTCAACTTACAATTCAAGCCCGATCTTGCGGCCATCGTAAATGGCGTAGGGCACCTGTCTGGGGGCCGCGCCATCACCGATTTCAGCAAAGCGCAGGCCTCGCGCGGCCAGTTCCAGTGCGAGACTGTTTTCGGCCATGTTGGCGGTGGCGAACACCAGGTCGTCGGCTTCAAGTCTCGTTACGCCGCCATCGAGGAAGGACTGCACCGTCGCAACGCTTCCGTCCCAGCCGGTGATGGCGCTTTCGACCACGAAGGCGACCTTGAGCTTCGCCAGGGTTTGCCGTAGCGGAAAATCCGCGGCCGTGCGCTGCAGTTCCTTGCCGATCATCGGATCGGGCGTGACGATCGTGACCTGGTGACCGTCTTCGGCAAGCTTCCAGGCGGTGCCGCAGCCTTTCCAGTTGCCGCCTTCGTCAAGAACGATCACCCGTTTGCCAGGCCTTGCCTGTCGGGCCATGACATCCTCGGCTGAATGCACCCGGCCATGGTTCAAGCCGGGCAATTCGGGATAATGGGGAATGGCCTTCTGGAAGCCGGTTTCGGGCGGCAGCGAACCGGTGGCCAGAATCACCTCATCGGCTTGTTCGGCGATCACCTCATCGGCGTCCATATAGGCGTTGAGCCGGATCTCGACCTGCAGCTTCATCAGTTGCCGTTCGTACCATTCGATCAGATCGGAGACCTGGGCGCGGCGGGGCTGCAGTCCGGCGAGCCGGAAGGCGCCACCGAGGTGGCTCGATGCCTCAGCCAGCACCACGCGGTGGCCGCGCTCGGCAGCGACGCGTGCGGCCTCGAGGCCGGCTGGTCCGCCGCCCACCACCAGTACGGATTTACGCTTGATCGCGGGTGTGAACCGGTCGCCGTTCCAGTCCGCCTCGCGGCCGACCGAGGGATTGACCACGCAGGAAATCCAGTAATCACGCGAGCGCCGGCCCCAGCACATCTGGTTGCAGGACAGGCAGCCGCGAATATCCTCAGGCCTGTTTTCGCGCGCCTTGTTGGCAAGGTGCGGGTCGGCGATCTGGCCGCGCACGATCGAGACCAGATCGGCCTGGCCTTCACCCAGCACGGTTTCGGCGTTTTCGGGAGTGCGAATGTGGCTTTCGGCGGTGACCAGCGCATGTTTGACCACCCCCTTGAGCGTGCCCGCGAGATCGGCGCCGAGCTTTTCCGGATAGAGAAAGGTCGGCATCAGTTTGTGGAAATCGAAATAGCTGCCCGAGCCGCAGGTGACATAGTCGATCATCTGTTCGCGGTCGTGGCGTTCGATGATTTCGCTGATTGCCTCGCGTTGCAGGGCGATTTCGAAATCCGGCTCGTCATTGACTGCGAGACCGATGATGAAATCGTCGCCGCACAGCTTGCGAATGCGGGTGATGATCTCGCGTGAGAACCGGGTGCGGTTTTCAAGGCTGCCACCCCATTGATCGTCGCGGCGGTTGGACCAGGGCGTCCAGAACTGGTCGACCAGTCCGTGATAGGCGGCCCAGACCTCGACGCCGTCGAAGCCCGCGTCGCGGCAGCGCCGCGCCGCCTGCACGAAACCTTCGATGGTCTCCTCAATCTCGGCCTCGCGCATGGCGTGGGAGCCGTCGCTGTCGTGATAGCTCGGCATGCCCGAGGGTGACCAGGCGGGATGGAAGGCATTGTCCTGATCGCCATGGCTGCCGATGTGATAAAGCTGCTGGATGGCGACCGCGCCATTTTGCTTGATCGCCCCGGTCACCTTTCTGAAATGCGGGATCACCGCGTCGTCGCTGTGGCGGAAATTGCCGCGGGTCAGAACCGCTGCGGCATGCACAGGCATCGGCTCGACCACCACCATCGCCGCGCCGCCAATGGCGCGTTCGGCGTAGTAGGCAGCGTGCCGTTCGGTCGGAAAACCCTCGACAGCCATATTGGTGGTATGCGCGCCGAAGACGATGCGGTTGCGCAAGGTGTGACCGCGCAGGTCGATGGGGGAGAACAGCCTGCCGAAACTCCGTGCGGTTGCCCTGTCCATTGCGCTCTCCCCTTGCCAATGTTGCAGTCTCGCCGAACAGTCTAGCGCGGTCAAAGCGGCGTGCTTTGCCGATTGCGCTGCGTTGTGTTCCTGCAACGCATCGAATGGCGTCGTCATTGAAATTTGCAGCACTTGCCGCGCGGTGGCTTCCCAAGTCTCGTGCGCTGATTTAAAACGATTAGAATCGCAACATCCGCTGCCACAACCAGGCAGATTTTGGAGCCAATCATGAGCATCAACGAGCATTGGTGGCGCGACGCGGTGATCTACCAGATCTATCCGCGCTCGTTTCAGGACAGCAATGGCAACGGCATCGGCGATCTCGCCGGCATCACCTCGCGGCTTGATCATGTCGCCTCGCTGGGTGTGGACGCAATCTGGCTGTCGCCGGTGTTCACCTCGCCGATGGCCGATATGGGCTATGACGTGTCCGACTACACGGATATCGACCCGCTGTTCGGAACGCTCGCCGATTTCGATGCCATGCTGGACCGGGCCCATCAGCTTGACCTGAAGGTGATCATCGACCAGGTGCTCAGCCACACTTCGTCGAAGCATCCATGGTTCGAGGAAAGCCGGGTGTCGCGCGGCAACGCCAGGGCCGACTGGTATGTCTGGGCCGATCCGAAACCGGATGGATCACCGCCCAACAACTGGCCCTCGGTGTTTGGCGGACCCGCCTGGACCTGGGATTCGCGGCGGCGGCAATATTATATGCACAACTTCCTGAGTTCGCAGCCTGATCTCAACTTCCACAACGGCGCGGTTCAGGACGCATTGCTCGATGTGATGCGGTTCTGGCTCGAGCGAGGCGTTGACGGCTTCCGGCTCGATACGGTGAATTTCTACTTCCACGACGCCCAACTGCGCGACAATCCGATTAGCCCCGATGAGGCGGCGCGGGATGCGGTGATCCCCTACGAGATGCAGGATCATCGTTTCTCCAAAACCCAGCCCGAAAACATCGGCTTTCTCGAACGTATGCGGGCTTTAACCGACAGCTACGGCGCGCGGATGATGGTTGGCGAAGTGGGCGAGATCCTGCGCGCCACCGAGGTGATGGCGGCCTATACGTCCGGCTCCAAGCGGCTGCATATGGCCTATTCCTTCGACATGCTTGGCAATTCCTACAATCCCGGCCATTTCCGGTCCCGGATCGAAGGCTTTTTTGCCGGTGCGCCGGATGGATGGCCGTGCTGGAGTTTTTCCAATCACGACGTGATGCGCCATGTCAGCCGCTGGCGCGAACATGGCCATGGCGACGATGCGATCGCCATTCAGGCGGCGGCCATGCTGCTGTCGTTCCCAGGCTCCATCTGCCTGTATCAGGGCGAGGAGCTGGGTCAGATCGATACCGAGATGGAGTTTCATGAGCTGACCGACCCGCCGGGGATCAGCTTCTGGCCGGAATACAAGGGCCGCGACGGGTGCCGCACGCCGATGGTGTGGACGGCGCAGGCGGAGCACGGAGGATTTTCGGAAGCCAGACCGTGGCTGCCCGTCAAAGCGCCGCAGGCAGAACGTGCGGTTGATCTGCAACAGGACCGGGCGGATTCGGTGCTGGCGTTTTACCGGTCGATGATCGATTTCCGCAAATCCCATACGGCGCTGTCGGGCGGAAAGTACCGGTTCCTAGATCTGCCGGAACCGATCATGGGCCTGTGGCGCGGCGCGGGGCAGGGGGCGGTGTTGTGCCTGTTCAATCTGTCGCCCAAGGATTGCGTGGTGACGCTGAGCCAGCCGGCAACCCTGGTTGATCTCAGCCACGCCGCCCATCTTGAAGGCGCAGTTCTGGAGCTGGGCGCCAACGGGTTCTGCTTCATCGAGGGCGACAGCGAGAAACTGGAGGTTTCCGCCACCTGATGGCTGCGGCTCGCCCGAAGTCTAGGGATCGATGATCTCGAACGCATCGACATCGATCATGCCGCGATCGGAGATCTTGAGATGCGGGATCACCGGCAGCGGCAAGAACGCCAGTTGCAAAAACGGCTCGTCGAGTGTGCCGCCGAGATCGCGCGCGGCCTGGCGCAGCGGGATCAGGGTTTGGCGCACGCTCTCATAGGGCTGGTCGCTCATCAGGCCTGCGACTGGTAACGCGATTTCTGCCACCACCTCGCCGTCGCAGGCGACCACGAAGCCGCCGCGGATTTCACTTAAGCGGTTTGCGGCCACCGCCATATCGGATTCCGAGGCGCCGACGACGCAGATGTTGTGGCTGTCATGGCCGACTGTGGAGGCGATGGCGCCGCGCTTCAGTCCGAAGCCCTGAACAAAGCCGGTGGCGATGTTGCCGTTCTTGCCGTGCCGTTCGATCACTGCGATCTTCAGGATGTCACGGCCCAGATCGACCTGCTTTTCTCCGTTCTCGATGGCCAGATCGAGATCGCGGCGCTCGGTGATGATCTTGCCCGGCAGGATGCCGATCACCGGGGTCTGGCTGCGGTTTTTCCGCACGGTAAAGGAGTCTGCCTCAACGCGCGGGGCGCGGACGCTGTCGGTGCCCACCGGCGGCGTATGCGGGCGGGTGGCGAACAGATGATCGGTGACCCTGCGCCCGGCGGAGAACACCATCTCGGCATTGCAGTCCTCCAGAGTGTCAAGCACCACCAGATCGGCGCGCCAGCCCGGGGCCACCAGTCCGCGGTCGCGGAGGCCGAAGGCGCGGGCTGCGGAGATCGAGGCGGCGCGGTAGATTGCCAGCGGCTCGACGCCGTTCGCGATGGCGTGGCGGATCATGTAATCGAGATGGCCATGCTCGGCGATATCGAGCGGATTGCGGTCGTCGGTGCACAGCGCCAGGAACGGCGAATTGCGCTCTGTGATGATCGGGATCAGGGCATCGAGATCGCGCGACACCGAGCCCTCGCGCACCAGGATATGCATGCCTTTCGACATCTTCTCGAGCGCCTCTTCGGCGGTGGTGGATTCGTGCTCGGTGCGGATACCGGCGGCGAGATAGCCATTGAGGCCGAGCCCGCGCAGCAGCGGCGCGTGGCCATCGATATGGCCGCCCTGAAACGCCTCGAGCTTGGCCATGCAAGTCGGGTCCTTTGCGAGAACGCCGGGGAAATTCATGAATTCGGCAAGGCCGATCACCTGGGGGTGGTCGCGGAATGGCAGCAGGTCGTCGATATCGAGCTGAGCGCCTGCTGTTTCCAGATGGGTGGCGGGCACGCAGCTCGAAAGCTGCACGCGGATATCCATGATGGTCTGGACCGAGCAATCGAGAAAATAGCGGATGCCGTCCGCGCCCAGCACATTGCCGATCTCATGCGGATCGCAGATCGCGGTGGTAATTCCGCGCGGCAGCACACAGCGGTCGAATTCATGGGGCGTGACCAGCGAGCTTTCGATGTGCAGATGGGTGTCGATGAAACCGGGAACGACGATCTTTCCCGAGATGTCGATTTCCTCAACGCCGGAGTAAGTCTCGAGCGTGCCGACGACGCGATCTCCCGAGATGGCGATGTCGCCATCGCGCAGTTCGCCGGTGGTGAGATCGAACAGTTGCCCGCCCTTGAGCACGATGTCAGCTGGCGCAAGGCCCTGGCCCTGATCGATCTTGTCGCTGAGCGTGCTTGCCATGGTCGTTCGTCCTTGTGGTGGAATCAAAACCGGCCGGCGGTAAGGCCGGCCGGTCAAGTCTATCGGATGATGATGATTACATCGCCTTCATCTTGTCGGTGACGGCCGCGGTCCAGGCGCCTTCGGGCTCCTTGGTGATCACCGGGTCGGAGCCGCCCTTCATCAGCGTATCGACGGTGCGCTGATAATCGGCTTCGTCGAGCGTGCCGTCGGAACCGGCGGTCAGCTTGGCGATTTCGCCCATCATGCGCTTCTGATGCTTCTCGGTCTGGGCGCCGCTGGCGTCGTTGTCGAGCACGATCATGGCCGCTTCATCTGGGTTTTCCTCGGCCCATTTCCAGCCTTCCATCGAGGCTTTGACGAAGCGGGCGAGCTTGTCGACCATCTCCGGATCCTCAAGGCTGGATTCAAGCACGTAGAGCCCGTCCTCGAGCGTGGCGACACCTTCGTCTTCATATTTGAAGGTGATCAGATCGTCAGCGGAAAGCCCGGCGTCGATGACCTGCCAATACTCGTTGTAGGTCATGGTCGACACGCAATCGGCCTGCTTCTGGATCAGCGGGTCGACATTGAAGCCCTGCTTGAGCACTTCGACGCCGTCATCGCCGCCCTGGGTCGGGATGCCCAGCTGGCTCATCCAGGACAGGAACGGATACTCATTGCCGAAGAACCAGACGCCCAGCGTCTTGCCCTTGAAGTCATCCGGCGAGGTGATGCCGGTTTCCTTGCGGCAGGTCAGCATCATGCCGGATGATTTGAACGGCTGGGCGATGTTGACCAGGGCCACGCCCTTTTCGCGGCTTGCGAGCGCGGACGGCATCCAGTCGACGATGACATCGGCACCGCCGCCGGCGATCACCTGCGGAGGCGCAATGTCAGGCCCGCCCGGCTTGATCTCGATGTCGAGGCCGGCGGCCTCGTACATGCCCTTGTCCTGGGCGACATAATAGCCCGCAAACTGGGCCTGGGTGACCCATTTGAGCTGCAGGGTGAGCTTGTCTGCAGCAAGCGCCGAGCCTGCCATCAGCGACAGCGCCAGGCCCATTGTGATTGAAAGCGTCTTCTTCATGCCATTCTCCTCTGGTTGCGGCTCCGTCTTGTTATGAACCGGCTCTGCGCCGGTAGGACGGATGCCAAAAAGTCACGGCCCTTTCCGCAAGGGCGATCAGCCCGTAGGAAAGTGACCCGGCCAGCGCCGCGACGAAAATCGTGGCCCAGACCATATCCACATTCATGCGCCCCACTTCGGTGGAAATCCGAAAGCCCATACCCACGATCGGGGTGCCGAAGAATTCGGCAACAATGGCCCCGATCAGGGCCAGAGTCGAGTTGATCTTGAGCGCATTGAATATGAAAGGCATTGCGGCGGGAAGCCGCAGCTTGAATAGCGTCTGCCAGCGCGAGGCGGCGTAGGTGCGCATCAGATCGCGCTCCATCGAGCCGGTGGCCGCCAGTCCGGCGACGGTGTTGACCAGCATCGGGAAGAAGGTCATCACGACGACGACGGCGGCCTTGGATTGCCAGTCGAAACCGAACCACATCACCATGATGGGGGCGACGCCGACAATCGGCAGGGCCGCCACCAGATTGCCGACCGGGATCACGCCCTTACGCAGGAACGGGCTGCGGTCAACCAGAATGGCAGTGATAAAACCGATGCCGCAGCCCATCACGTAGCCTGCGATCACGGCCTTAAGGTAGGTCTGGCGGAAGTCGGTCCACAGGATGTCCGGCGAATTGGTGATCCGGTCCCAGATCATCGAGGGCGCGGGCAGCAGCACGCTGGGGACATTGAAGCCGCGGGTGACCCCTTCCCACAGCGCGATCAGCGCTGCGCCGAACAGCACCGGGATCGCCACATTGATTAACCGCGCCACCGAGGGGCTCGACGGCTTCAGCCGCACCAGCCAGACATTGACCGCCCAGGCAAACAGCCAGAACAGAATGGCGATGAGAAATGCTGCGCTCATGCCGGCCTCACCCCCATGCGCCGGTTGACCCAGGCGCCGATGATATCAACCGTCATCACCAGAATTCCGGCGAGCGCCGCCGCCATCAAAAGCGCGGACCAGATCTGCACGGTCTGGCCGTAATAGGAGCCTGCCAGTAGCCGTGCGCCAAGGCCGGCGACAGCGCCTGTGGGCAGTTCGCCGACAATGGCGCCGACCAGCGCAATCGAGATTGCCACTTTCATCGAGGTGACCAGGAACGGCACAGCCGCGGGCAGCCGCAGCTTCCAGAAGGTTTGCGCGCGGGAGGCCGAATAGGTGCGCATCAGGTCAAGATGCATCACCTCGGGAGAGCGCAAGCCCTTGGTCATGCCGACAGCGATGGGGAAGAACGACAGATACATCGATATCGTCGCCTTCGGCAGCAGCCCGGAAATCCCCACCGCGTTGAGCACGACGATGATCATCGGCGCAATCGCCAGGATGGGAATGGTCTGGGAGGTGATGATCCAGGGCATCAGCGACCGGTCGAGCGTCTGGTAATGGACAATGCCAACGGCCAGCGCCACGCCCAGAACGGTTCCCATGGCGAAGCCAAGCAGGGTCGAGGACAGCGTGATCCAGGAATGGTAGACCAGGCTGCGCTTGGAGGTGATCTTCTTTTCCACCGTGGTGTTCCACAGTTCGGCGAACACCTGATGCGGCGCGGGCAGCACCGGGCGCTCCTGCGCCATGGTGCGCGGCAGGATTTCGGAAAAGCTGATCTCGGTTTCCGCACGCTCGGCCTGGTCGCGCTCGAACGGTGCATTTAAAAACACCGCCGCCGCATACCAGATGGCGATGATTGCCAGCACCACAACGCCGATGGGCAGGATCTTGTCGTGTAGGAGAATGCGTGCCGTCATGTCACGTCTCCCGGCCAGCGCATCAACAGAGTGGGGACGCCTTCCTCGGTGTCGGATTTGCGGCCGTCCGGGACTTCGATCAGACCCTCGCGGATATAGAAGCGCATGGCATCCTTGTTGGGTTCGAACACGGTGAGTTCGAATCCATTCGGGCAAGCAGATTTGACCGCATCGAGCAGGGCCTTGCCCAGGCCTGCGCCACGCACGCCAGGTTTGAGGTAGAGCGCAGGCAGAAAACCTGCTTCGGTATCAAGCGAAGCGTAACCGACGATTTCACCATCGCTTTCGGCCACCAAAACGGTTCGCTGATTGAGCAGTTCGGGTGCGAAGAGCGCTTCCAGATCCTGGCGCGAAATCGTCCTTGGAAGCCACTCGGTGCCATCGATGTAGCTGTTGATGATCTCCGCGCAGGCCGGCAGATCGGCGGAGGTAGCGGGGCGCACGATGGTTGCCAAGTTCTGATTTCGCAGCGCACTAGTCATCATAGCTGTGCCCCTCGCGCAGGCCATCGCGCACCTGATGGGCGACCTTGAGGAATTCCGGGGTTTCGCGGATGTCGAGCGGCCGGTCATTGCCGAGATCGCAATCGATGATGTCGTGAATGCGGCCAGGCCGCGGGCTCATCACTACGATCTTGGTCGACAGGAACACGGCTTCCGGAATCGAGTGGGTGACGAAGACCACGGTCTTCCTGGTCTTGGCCCAGAGCTTCAGGAGCTGCTCGTTCAAATGATCGCGGACGATCTCGTCGAGCGCGCCGAAGGGTTCGTCCATCAAAAGCATGTCGGGCTCGACGGCGAGCGCGCGGGCAATCGAGGCGCGCTGCTGCATGCCGCCGGAAAGCTGCCAGGGGAATTTCTTCTCAAAGCCTGACAGATTGACCAGTTCGAGATTGCTTTCGATGCGGGCAGCGCGGGTGGCTTGGTCGAGCCCCATCACCTCAAGCGGCAGCGCCACATTGTCCTCGATTGTGCGCCAGGGCAGCAATGCTGCCTGCTGGAACACATAGCCATAGGCGCGCGCCAGCCGCGCCTGTTCCGGCGTCATGCCATTGATCGAAACGTTTCCGCCGGTAGGCTTCTCCAGATCGGCGATCACCCGGAGCAGCGTGGTCTTGCCGCAGCCCGACGGCCCGATCAGCGACACGAATTCACCCTCGGCGATATCGAGCGTGATGTCCTTGAGCGCATGTACGGGCCCGTCATTGGTCTCGAAGGTGAGGTCGAGATTCTGGGCGGAGATAACGGTGTTAGACATCGAGTGCGGCTTCTCGTTTCAATTGCATTCTCCCGTTGCCGGCGACCGGATTATGAAATGGTCCGGGGCCGGAACACCATCCTCACACGCCGCTGGCCGGAATGCCGGTGCGCTCGACCTTGCGCGGCGAGGTCAGTTCCTTCCAGGTCGACAGCGCCTTGTTGGTCGGCGTGACCGGCGGGCGCTTGACAAACTGGCCGTGGCCTTCCTGGGTCTTGATCTCGCCGTCGTCGATGGCAACATGACCACGGGTTAGCGTATAGCGCGGCAGCCCCTTGACTTCCTTGCCTTCGAAGACGTTGTAATCGATCGCCGATTGCTGGCTTCCGGCGGTGATGGTCTTGGATTTTTCGGGATCCCAGACCACCAGATCGGCATCGGCGCCGACCAGCACCGCGCCCTTTTTGGGATAGGTGTTCAGGATCTTGGCGATGTTGGTGGAGGTAACGGCAACGAACTCGTTCATGGTCAATCGCCCGGTGGCGACACCGTAGGTCCACAGCATCGGCATCCGGTCCTCAAGCCCGCCGGTGCCGTTGGGGATCTTGGTGAAATCGCCGACGCCGTAGCGCTTCTGCTCGGTGGTAAAGGCGCAGTGATCGGTGGCGACCACCTGCAGCGATCCCGCCGACAGCCCGGCCCAGAGCGAATCCTGATGCATCTTGTTGCGGAAGGGCGGGCTCATCACCCGGCGCGCGGCATGGTCCCAATCGGGATGGGCGTATTCGCTTTCGTCCAATGTCAGATGCTGGATCAGCGGCTCGCCCCACACCCGCATGCCCTTCTGGCGGGCGCGGCGGATCGCCTCGTGGCTTTGTTCGCAGGAGGTGTGCACGACATAGAGCGGGGTGCCGGTCATGTCGGCAATCATGATGGCGCGGTTGGTGGCTTCGCCCTCGACTTCGGCCGGCCGCGAGAACGCGTGCGCCTCGGGGCCATTGTTGCCTTCTGCGAGAAGCTTCTGCTGGAGCTGGGCCACCACGTCGCCGTTTTCGGCGTGAACCATGGCAATGCCGCCCAGTTCGCCGACGCGGGAGAACGAGGAGTACATCTCGTCATCATCGACCATCAATGCGCCTTTATAGGCCATGAAGTGCTTGAAGGTGGTGATGCCCTTGTCCTTGACCACGGTTTCCATCTCGTTGAACACCTGCTCGCCCCACCAGGTGATCGCCATGTGGAAGGAATAGTCGCAATTGGCGCGGGTCGATTTGTTGTCCCACATCTGGATCGCCTCGAGCAGCGACTGGCCCGGCGCGGGCAGGGCGAAATCGATCACCATGGTGGTGCCGCCCGACAGCGCCGCGCGGGTGCCGCTTTCGAAATCATCGGTCGAATAGGTGCCCATGAACGGCATTTCGAGATGGGTGTGCGGATCGATGCCGCCGGGCATCACATAGCAGCCGGTGGCATCGAGCGACTTGTCGCCGACCAGATTGGGGCCAATGGCGGTGATCACCCCGCCCTCGATCATCACATCCGCCTTGTAGGTCAGATCGGCGGTAACGATGGTTCCGTTCTTGATGACAGTGGTGCTCATGATGGTGTTCCCCTGTGAAGGCGGTGATCGGGCTCCTCTCCCCGCCGGGGAGAGGGATAGGAAGGCACTGCGAAGCGAAGCTGAGCAGATGCCTGAGTTGGGTGAGGGGGCTTCAGGCGCCCCTCGAGCGCGGCAAGAATGGTGTCCAGAACGGCGGCCCGCCCGAACGCGATTTCGTCATTCCAGAACCGGAGCACGCTGTAGCCGCTCTGTGTCAGCCATGCCGTGCGTTTGGCGTCTTCGGTCTCGATCAAGGCGTGATGGCTGCCATCCAGTTCGACGACCAGTTTCTGAGTGCGGCAGCAGAAATCGCAGATGTATTGCCCCAACCGGACCTGGCGGCTGAAGCGGAAGCCGTTGAGCTGCCGATTGCGCAATTCAAACCACAGCAAGTGCTCGCCGTCGGTGGGTTGTTTGCGCATTTGGGGCGCCAGCGCTTTGGTCGCGGACAACGGTTTCGCGGCGAAGACCCCCTCACCCGGTCCCCGCGCGGCGGCGCCCGACCTCTCCCCGGGGGGGAGAGGAGCCTGATTGCCGGCGCTGAGCGGTTTTCCAATCATTCGGCTATTTCAACTCTCATGTTCACTCCGCGTAGCCTGGGTTCACGCGGTCGAGCACTCGTTTCATCTCCTCGAAATGCGAGAACTCGGCGTCCTTGTAGGTTTCCCATTCGCGGGCGACGCCTTCGGCCATCTCGTCGCTCATCACATTGAGCGGCTGGCCGGTGGAATAGGCCTGCACCATGGTGCGGGAGGCGCGTTCGAGGTGGTACATGGCGTCAAAGGCTTCGGCCACCGTGGGCGCCAGCGTGGTGACGCCGTGATTGGCCATCATGACCGCGGAATGATTGCCGATTGTGGAGGCGATGCGCTCGCCCTCGGCTTCCTCCGATGCGATGCCGCCGAACGACATATCCATCGCCAGCCGGTTGAAAAACCGCGCCGTGACCTGATCGACCGGCTTGATCGAGGGGTCTTTCAGGCAGGCCAGTGTTGTGGCGTAAGGCGGATGGATATGCAGCGCCACGCGGGCATGTGGCACCCGACGGTGGATTGCGGAATGGATCGACCAGGCTGAAGGATCGGGGGCATCCTCGCGTTCCATGGTGCTCGGGTCATCGGCGTCGACGAGCAGCAGTTCACTCGCCTTGGCGCGTGAAAAGTGCTTCCAGCGCGGATTGATCAGAAACTTCTTGCCGTCCGGCGAGAAGGCGGCCGAAAAATGATTGGCGACGCCCTCGTGCCAGTCGTAATAGGCCGCAAGCCGGAGCGCGGCCGCGAGATCAATGCGCAACTGCTGTTCATCGACGCGGTCGATGGGGAGGACTTTAGCGGTCTGTGTCATGCCTGTTGTCTCCGTTGCTGCCGTTTCGGTGCGATCCTGCCAGCCGCCGCGCGAACCGGGAGGCCACCGGTTGCTCTACTCCACCACCCCGGCGGTTTCGACCACCGCATGCATTAGCACGTCGGCGCCGGCGGCGGCCCATTCCTTGGAAATGTCTTCGGCTTCGTTGTGGCTGAGGCCATCGACGCAGGGGCACATTACCATGGAGGTCGGGGCGACGCGGTTGATCCAGCAGGCGTCGTGGCCTGCACCGGAGATGATATCCATGTGCGAATAGCCCAGCCGCTCGGCGGCGTCGCGGACCGCCTTGACGCAGTCATGATCGAATTCCGGCGGGTCGAACTGGCCGACGATCTCGGCCTCGAAGCTCACGCCCAGCGCGTCACACAGCTTCGGCGCTTCCGCCATCAGTCGGTCGACCATGCCGTTCAAGGTATCGAGTTCATGGCTGCGGAAATCGATGGTGAAGACCGCCTTGCCGGGGATGATGTTGCGCGAATTCGGGTAGACATCGATATGGCCGATGGCGCCGACGGCATTGGGGGCATTGTCCATGGCGATTTCATGCACCAGCTCGGTGATTTGGGCGAGGCCGCGACCGGCGTTCTTGCGCATCGGCATCGGGGTGGAGCCGGTGTGGCTTTCCTTGCCGGTGACCGTGCACTGGATCCAGCGCAGGCCCTGGCCATGGGTGACGACGCCGATATCCTTGCCTTGCGCCTCGAGAATTGGGCCCTGCTCGATATGGAGTTCGAACAGCGCGTGCATCTTGCGCGCGCCCACCTCCTCGTCGCCCTTCCAGCCGATGCGTGTCAGTTCGTCGCCGAAGCGCTTGCCCTTGGCGTCGACCCGGTCATAGGCCCAGTCCTGTTCGAGCACGCCGGCGAACACGCCCGAAGCGAGCATGGCGGGTGCAAAACGGGTGCCTTCTTCATTGGTCCAGTTGACGACAACGATGGGGTGTTTTGTCTTGATGCAGAGATCATTGAGCGTGCGCACAAGCTCGAGACCGCCGAGCACGCCCAGCACACCGTCGTATTTGCCCCCCGTTGGCTGGGTGTCGAGGTGGGAGCCGACATAGACCGGCAGCGCATCGGGATCGGTGCCGGGCCGGGTCATGAACATGTTACCCATGGTGTCGACGCCCATGGTCAGTCCCGCCTCCTCGCACCAGCGCTGGAACAGCTTGCGGCCTTCGCCGTCCTCATCGGTCAGGGTCTGGCGGTTGTTGCCGCCGGCCACGCCGGGGCCGATCTTGGCCATCTCCATGAGCGAATCCCACAGCCGGTCGGCGTTGATGCGAAGATTTGCTGCGGGTGCGGACATGGAAATTCCTCCAGACTTTCGGTCATTGATGCTGCCCGGAGCCGGGTCCGGAACAGCGAAGTTGTCTCTCCCGATCAGCTCGGGAAGGTGAAGACTGCGCCGGATTTGATGCCGTTGGGCCAGCGCGAGGTTATGGTCTTGAGCCTTGTATAGAAACGCACGCCCTCGGGGCCGTAGATCGAGTGATCGCCGAACAGCGAGCGCTTCCAGCCGCCGAAGGAATGGTAGGCCACCGGCACCGGAATCGGCACATTGATGCCGACCATGCCGACTTCGATGGAATCGGAAAAGGCGCGCGCGGCGTCGCCATCGCGGGTGAAGATCGCAGTGCCGTTGCCATATTCATGATCGTTGATCATCTGAACGGCGGCGTCGAAGCTGCCGGCGCGAACCACCGAGAGCACCGGGCCGAAGATTTCTTCCTTGTAGATGGTCATGTCGGTTGTGACCCGGTCGAACAGGGTGCCGCCGACGAAATAACCATCCTCGTAGCCTTGCAGCGAGAAGCCGCGGCCATCGACCACCAGATCGGCGCCTTCCTTGACGCCCTGATCGATGTAGCCCAGCACCTTTTGCTGGTGCTGCTTGGTGACCACCGGGCCCATCTCGGCGCTGTCATCGGTGGCCGGGCCGATCTTCAGCGCCTCGACGCGCGGCTTGAGCTTGGCGACCAGGGCGTCGGCGGTCTTTTCGCCCACCGGGACTGCGACCGAGATGGCCATGCAGCGTTCTCCGGCAGATCCGTAGCCCGCACCCATCAGCGCATCGGCGGCCTGGTCCATGTCGGCGTCGGGCATGACGACCATGTGGTTCTTGGCGCCGCCGAGCGCCTGCACGCGCTTGCCGTTGGCGGTGCCGCGCGAATAGACATACTCAGCAATCGGGGTGGAGCCGACGAAACTGACGGCCTTGATGTCGGGGTGATCGAGCAGCGTGTCGACGGCGAGCTTGTCGCCATGCACGATGTTGAGCACACCCTCGGGGAAGCCTGCTTCCTGAAACAGTTTCCAGGCCAGCATCGGCGCCGAGGGGTCGCGTTCGGACGGCTTGAGCACAAAGGTGTTCCCGCAGGCCACCGCAATCGGATACATCCACATCGGCACCATGGCCGGGAAGTTGAACGGGGTGATGCCGGCGACGACGCCCAAGGGTTGGCGGTCGGCGATGGAATCGACGCCTGGGCCGACATTGCGGGAAAAATCGCCCTTGAGCAGATTGGGAATGCCGCAGGCAAACTCCACCACCTCGATGCCGCGGGCAACTTCGCCCAGCGCATCATCATGGGTCTTGCCGTGTTCGCGGGAGATTTCGCGGGCAATGTCGGCCGCATGGCGGTCGAGCAATTCCTTGAACTTGAACATGAAGCGCGCGCGCTTGAGTGGCGGCATCGCCGCCCAGGCCGGCAAGGCTGCCTTGGCGTTGGCGACGGCGGCGTTGATTTCCTCGACCGTCGACAATGGCAGTTCGGCGATCTGTTCGCCGGTGGCGGGGTTGAAGACCGGCGAACGGCGGTCGGAGGCGGAGATCGCCTGTTTGCCGCCGATGGCGTTTTCAATAATCTGCATGGTCAGGCAACCTCGTTGAGTACGCTGCGAACGCAGTCGATCAGTTCGTCAATTTGTGATTTGGAGATGATCAGCGGCGGCGACAGCGCGATGATGTCGCCGGTAGTACGGATCAGCGCGCCTTTTTCCCAGGCGCGGACAAAGGCGGAAAACGCCCGCTTGGTCGGCTCGCCGGCGATCGGTTCGAGTTCGATGGCGCCCACCAGTCCGATGTTGCGGATGTCGATGACATGCGGTTCGCCCTTGAGCGAGTGCAGCGCCTCTTCCCAGTAGGGCGCGAGTTCGGCGGCGCGTTCGAAAAGACCTTCCTGCTTGTAGGTTTCCAGTGTGCCAAGTGCTGCGGCGCAAGCGATCGGATTGCCCGAATAAGTGTAGCCGTGAAAGAACTCGATCAGGTGTTCGGGCCCCTGCATGAAGGCATCGTGAATCTCGGCGGTCACGAACACCGCGCCCATCGGCACCACGCCATTGGTCAGCCCCTTGGCGGTGACGATGATGTCGGGCTTGATGTCGAAATGCTGGGCCGCAAAGGCGCTGCCGAGCCGGCCGTAGCCGGTAATGACCTCGTCGAAGATCAGCAGGATGCCATGCCGGGTGCAGATCTCGCGAAGCCGTTTGAGGTAGCCCTTCGGCGGGATCAGCACGCCGGTCGAGCCCGCCACGGGTTCGACAATGACTGCGGCGATGGTCGAGGGATCGTGCAGGGTGACGATGCGTTGCAACTCGTCCGCCAGATCCGCACCGTGTTCGGGTTCACCGCGGGTAAAGGCATTTTTGTCTGGCTGGTGGGTATGGGGCAGGTGGTCGACACCGGTCAGCAGCGTCCCGAACATCTTGCGGTTGGCGACGATGCCGCCCACCGAAATGCCGCCAAAATTGACACCGTGATAGCCGCGCTCGCGGCCGATCAGCCGGAAACGCGAGCCATCGCCTCTGGCGCGGTGATAGGCAAGCGCCACCTTGAGCGCCGTCTCCACCGATTCCGAGCCGGAATTGGTGTAGAGCACATTGGCCATGTTGTCCGGCGCAATGTCCATCAGCCGGTTGGCCAGCTCGAACGCCTTGGGGTGGCCCATCTGAAAAGCCGGGGCATAATCGAGTTCGCCCGCCTGTTGCCGGATCGCCTCGGTGATTAGCGGGCGGCAATGGCCGGCGTTGACGCACCAGAGCCCGGCGGTGCCATCAAGAATTTGGCGGCCGTCGGCTGCGGTGAAATGCATGTCCTTGGCGGCCACCATCATCCGCGGGTTCTGCTTGAACTGGCGGTTGGCGGTGAACGGCATCCAGAACGCGCGCAGGTCGTTGGGGGTGGTATTTAGCCGGTTCGACATGGCTGACGCGCCTCCTGACGCCTGGGGTTCCCGATCTTCAAGTCATTTTGCGAATTCGCAGGCTTGGTCTTGAGCGCCAAGCTGTGTTACGAATTCTTGACTGTTTGATAAAACTCTAACAGGGCCAAATATCCGGTCAAGGCCAATTGTCGCGGGAAACGACGGGTTAACGGGGACCGGCAACAGATAAATTGAACAGGGCAGGGGGGCGCTCAACTTGAAGGCACGGGCGATGGAAACCCAGCGCAAGACGCGCATTCAGATGGAAAACGAGGAACGCATCCTCGACGCCGCCCTTGAAGTGTTTTCCGCGCACGGTTTTCGCGGCGCAACAATCGACCAGATTGCCGACCATGCCGGCATGTCTAAACCCAATCTTCTCTATTATTTCCGCCGCAAGCAGGACATGTATGAGGCGCTGATCGCTCGGCTGCTCGACACCTGGCTTGAACCCCTAAAAGAGCTCGACGCGGTGGGCGATCCCTTGCCGGAGCTGCAATGCTATATCCGCCGCAAGCTGGAGATGGCCAGGGACTTTCCGCGGGAAAGCCGGCTGTTCGCCAATGAGATTCTTCAGGGCGCGCCGCGCATCAAGCGATTGCTGGAAAGCGAGCTCAAGCCACTGGTCGATGAGAAGGCGGAAGTGCTGGCCGGCTGGATGAAGGACGGCAAGATCAACACGGTCGACCCGCGGCATCTGATCTTTTCGATCTGGTCGACCACCCAGCACTACGCCGATTTTGACGTCCAGGTGCAGGTCATTCTGGGACCGGATCTGGGTGCTGAAGGCCGCTTCGAGGATGCGGCGCGCTATCTCGATAAGCTGTTTCTTGACGGGCTCAAGCCTTGAATTGAAGGCGCTCAGGCCCTTCGCATCCGCGCGTTCTGACCGGCTGCGATGATATCCTTCGTCATACGGCCGGGGTTCGGCAACCTTCTGAACGAGCCAGTGCAAAATCATGCGTCCGGTTCCGGAGCAAGCTGCCGGGCGCCGCCACCGACCCTCCAAATCCATCTGACAATTGGTTGTCCGGCGCATGCCGGCCTTGTTCGATTCCGCTTGATTCAAAACACACGGGATCCGCCCAGAACGCAATCTTGGCGCAAGCAGTGCGAACTATCCTGTCTGTCACATCTATCGCCAGGCGCCCCAGCTCAGTTGCAGCCGTGGGATCGCATCGGACAATGAAAGGGCCATTGATGCGCGTAGATCTCACCGGAAAAACCGCTCTGATCACCGGCGCGAGCCGTGGCATCGGGGAAGCGGCGGCGAGAATCATGGCGGGATATGGAGCCAGGGTCGTGCTGGCTGCCCGGTCAAAGTCCGACATTGAGCGCATTGCGGCCGAGATTGGTGATGCTGCCTTGGCGGTGGTCTGCGACGTCTCGCGCTATGACGATGTCCAGGCGGCGGTCGACGCCACGGTGGAGCATTTCGGCGGTTTGAATGTTCTGGTCAACAATGCCGGTATTATCGATCCGATTGCGCGGCTCGATCAATCCGATCCCGAGGCATGGGGCCGGGTGATCGATACCAATGTGAAAGGTGTCTATCACGGCCTGCGCGCCGGCATTCCCGCGATGAAGCGTTCCGGCGGTGGCGTGGCGATCAACATCTCGTCCGGCGCCGCCATCAGCACCTTGGAGGGATGGAGCCACTATTGTGCGTCCAAGGCGGCGGTGCTGTCACTGACACGTGCGGCGCACGCGGAAAACATGCAGGACAATATCCGTGTGGTGGGTCTGTCGCCCGGCACGGTTGCGACCGAAATGCAGCGCACCATTAAGGCCTCGGGCATCAATCCGGTAGCCCTGCTCAATTGGGCCTGGCATATTTCGCCGGACTGGGCGGGCGAGGCGATTGCCTGGCTGACCACCGACGCGGCCAAGGAGCATGATGGTGGCGATTTCTCGCTCAAGAGCAAGGAAAACCAACGCGCCATCGGGCTGGTCGCATAATCCGGCCAAGGCCGCACGCCCGATCAGTTATCAACAAATGCCGATATTTCTATGTGGTGTCGCCGCATGGATTGCGCTAAGCCGGGTCGCGTTGATGACGCGACCGACGGGGCCAGGCAATGAATATCGTGATTCACCACAATCCGGAGTGCGGGACCTCCCGCAACGTTCTTGAGATCATTCGCGGTTTCGCCGGCGAACCGGTGGTTGTCGAATATCTGAAAACCGGATGGACACGAGCGCAATTGCTCGGTCTGTTTGCAGCCGCCGGGCTTACCCCGCGAGAAGCGTTGCGGGTGTCGAAATCGCCTGCGGTCGAGCTTGGGCTGACGGATCCCGATGTCGGTGACGACGCCCTGCTTAAGGCGATGGTCGCGCATCCGGTGCTGGTCAACCGGCCGATCGTGTGCACCGCCAGGGGCGTGGCATTGTGCCGTCCTTCGGAGGCGGTATTCGCCCTGCTCGATGTGCCATCCGGCGCCAGTTTTACAAAGGAAGACGGAGAGGTGGTGACCGCGCCATGACGCAGGATTTGCACAACATTGTTCCCGATTGCCTCGATCAACCCGATGTTGATTATCTGGCGCTGCCGGACGAGCCGCGGCACAAGCCGCGGGTCCTGATGCTCTACGGATCGCTGCGGGTGCGGTCCTATTCGCGGTTTCTGACCTTCGAGGCCAAGCGGCTTCTCGAAGCGCTTGGCGCGGAAGTCAGGGTGTTCGATCCCGCGGGCCTGCCGCTGGTTGGCGACGCCAATGAGAGCCACGAAAAGGTTATCGAATTGCGGGAGCTGTCGCTGTGGTCGGAGGCGCAAGTCTGGTGCTCGCCCGAACGCCATGGCGCCATGACCGGACTGATGAAAACCCAGATCGACTGGCTGCCGCTGGCGCCGATCGGCGGGGTCCGACCCACCCAGGGCCGAACCCTGGCGCTGATGCAGGTGTGCGGCGGGTCGCAGAGTTTCAACACCATCAACCAGTTGCGCACTCTGGGGCGCTGGATGCGGATGATAACCATCCCCAACCAGTCCTCGGTGCCCCGCGCATTCGCGGAGTTTGACGGTGAGGGCCGCATGAAGCCCTCGTCCTATTACAATCGCGTGGTCGACGTGATGGAGGAACTCGTCAAATTCACCCTGCTTACCCGCGGGCGGAGCGCCTATCTGGTGGACCGCTATTCGGAGCGGGTGGAAAGCGCCGAAGAGCTGTCACGGCGGGTCAATCAGCGATCGATCTGACAGGCCGCGCCGGGTCTGATGAGCACCGCTCGATTGAGGAACTGACCCAGACCACCCGCCCGGGCGAAACTATGCGTCAGGCGGGTGATGGCTGGGTTCACACCTACTGCAGCCATGGCCGCAAGGGCGGGTGCGAGCCGGACCCTAGACGTCGCCGGTATACTCGCCGCGTGCGGGATAGTCGTTCTTGATTGCGAAATCGAGCGCGCCGACCAGCTCGGAGAAATGCGGACGCACGAAAGGCATGGTCTGCACCGAGCCGTAATAGAGCGTCTGTTGCGGCGTCACCATGAACAGGCCCGGTTCGGAAAACAGCGCCGGCTCCTCGATGCCGATCGAGGTCTTGCCGCGCGAGGTGGAGATGTAAAGACCCCATTCCCGGGCCTTGTCCAGCGGCAGATCATAGCCGAACCGCAAGCTGTCGGCGCCGATCTTGTCGGCCATCTGGCGGGTGCGTTCCTCGCCATCGGAGCTGACCGCGATGGTGGCCACGCCGCGCTCGGCAAAATCGGCCACCCGCTTTTGCATTTCGGTGAGATAGGTGGCGCAGATCGGGCAATGCAGACCACGGTAGAAGCAGATGACAGTTCCGCGCTCCGAGGCGTCGGTGGTCAGGTCAAACTGGCCGTGATCGAGTGTGGGAAGAGAGAGGTCCGGGGTTTTTTGGCGGGGCATTAGCATCGGGGAAGCCTTTCAACGAGCTGGTTGCCTTGTCACATTATCGGAATTATTATCTGTATAATCCGATTAATCTGATGGAAAATCCGAAATGCAATCCTTTGACCGCCTGACGACCCTGATGGAGCGGTTTGCGCTGCGGGTCTGCCCAGCCTCCGTGCAGCAGGCGGAGCTGGTGGTCACAAGTGTGGCGGACGGTTCGGCTTCGATGATCTGGTTCGGGGCGGCCGGGGTCGGGCGCGATCTCGCTTCGGACAGGGTGCTGCTCTCGGCGGCGGTGGATTGGGGCGGGACTGCCAACCCGCTGATGGCCGCGCTGCCGGCGCGGTCCTGCTACGATCTTGAGGGCGATACGGAACTTGCGGGGCTGGTGCGCCTGATCCGCTCGGAGATCGACGCCGCGCGCTGCGGCTCGGCCTCGGTGGTCAACCGGCTTGGCGAGGTGTTGATCGTGCGGTTGCTGCGCGCGCAGATCGAGGCGGGATCGACCCGGCCGGGCCTGCTTGCGGGGCTGTCGGATCCACGGCTCAGCCGGGCGCTGGTGGCGATCCACGACCAGCCTGGGAGGGAGTGGCGCAATGACGATCTGGCGGCGATCGCCGGACTGTCGCTCAGTCGTTTCGCCGAGAGTTTCGCCGCCGTGACCGGAGAGACGCCGGCCGCCTATCTGCGGCGCTGGAGGCTGACCTTGGCGCGTCAGGACCTTAGGCGCGGCGACCGGGTGGATGCCGTTTCGCGGCGTTACGGCTACGGCTCGCCGGAGGGTTTTGCGCGGGCCTTCCGGCACCGGTTCGGCGTCAATCCGCTGGCGATGCGGCCTGAGGCCGGGCATCGCGGCCAGTTGACCGTGTCTTAATGACAGCGTGCCGCCCGCCTGAAAGTCTGGTTTCAGTTCGCTGTGACGGTGTTTCGGACGCTGTTCCGGGCCAGGGTCTGATTTAGGCCTTGGTTCGCTCCGGAGCCGCGCCGTTACGGTTCAGCGGTCGCGTTGCGCTGCCAGCAGCACAGTCTGGAAATCGCAATCCGGATCTTCCGGGACGAAATCCACGAGGGTCAGTCCGTTCTCTATGAGGATCGCTTCATAGTCCTCCGGCGCCAGGCTCGCGTGGTAGACGCGGTCATCACCCACATGGCCGCTCACCTCGCCAGCTTCCGGCCCCACGGTCAGCATCAGCGTTCCGCCAGGCGCCAGATGGCCGGCCAGTCGCGGCAGCACCCCGCGCTGCTCGGTCTGGGTGAGGTGGAAAAAACTGTTCCAGCCGATCACCCCGTCAAATTGTTGACCCAGATCCAGTTCCCGCATGTCCGCCTGCAGCCAAACGCCTTCGGGGAACTTCAAGCGGGCGAGATCGATCATCGCCTGTGCGGCGTCGATGCCGGTCACCGCAAATCCGAGGCTTGTGAGATATTTGGCGATCGGATCGCCGCTGCCGCAGCCCACATCTAGCACGGAAGCCTTCGGCGGCAGCAAAGCGGCGAAGCGGTCAAGCCAGATCTTTTCATAGAGATGTTTGCCACGCTCGGCGTCAAACCGGGCGGCATTGCGCTCATAGACGTCCCGGGTTTGCCGGGACAGGGCCTGAAGGTCGCGGCGATCATTCATGGGCAGGTCTCCGGTGGCAGCCGTCAGCTTCTTCCCGCGCGGCTGTAGCGGAAATCCGTCATGTCGTCCTCTATGCGGCGCAGATCCGATTGCAGCCGGCCGACCTCACGTTCCAGATCGCGGATTCTCCAGCGGTTGTCATCGATCCGGCGCTGGATGTCACGATCGCCGGTCGTGTTCGCGCGGAGCAGATCCTCATCGTCGCGGATCGTCTGCTCGAGACCGCGAATCTGCGATTCCTTGCTGCTTATGTCGCTTTTCACGCGATGATGAGCCTTGCCGAGGCTGTAACCCTCACGAAATCCGGGATCGAGATCGACCGGGCAGACATTGGCGTAGGACCTGCCCTGACTGCCGACTGCGAGACCATTGAGCGGCGTGCAGTAGCGCGGCAGTCCCTGCTGGTAGCCCTGAAACCAAAGCGTCTGGTCGGCGACGATGCCGGCGCGCTCACAGGCTTTGACGTGACGGGCGAAGCGATCTTGCGGGTTGTGGCCCGCCGCACCGTCCTGCTCGCCGATTACCCGCCAGTCGGCGGCCACGCATTCCTCCTTGGAGAGCGTCTGGCAGGAGCCAAGGAACACGCACACCGCAAGAAGCCCAATTAACCGCACTATCATTCGTCACTCCCACGAGACCATGACGGAAAAAACACAGCGGCGGTGATAGCGCCTGTGGGTCGGATTGGCAAACTACCCGGCAAGACCACTTGGGCCCTTTAGGGCCTATCCAGCGTTCCCGGAGCAGGGGCGGCGGCTGTTTTATCAACGCCGCCGCCAAAGGCCACCGGGCCGTGTTGCGTCAGGCCGCCTGGTTGACCGGATGGATCATCCGCGAACTGATCGCCAGGCGGTTCCAGGTGTTGATCATCGAGATGGCCACCGACAAGCGGGTCAGGTCGGCCGGCCCGAAATGCTCAAGCACCTCCGCATAAAGCGCGTCGGAGGCATCTTCCGAAGCGATCAGGGTGAGCGCTTCGGTCCAGGCCAGTGCTGTGCGTTCCGCTGGCGTGAACAGCGGCGATTCCTTCCAGGCGGACACAAGGTAGAGCCGCTGCTCGGTTTCGCCGTCGGCGCGGGCTTCGCGCGAATGCAATTCAACGCAATAGGAGCATCCGTTGATTTGCGAGGCCCGGAGCTTGATCAGATGCAGCAGTTTCGGGTCGAGGCCCGAAGCCTGGACCGCCTGATTGAGCTTGAAGACGGCCTTCATGATTTCGGGTTCGGCCTCGTGATAGTGAAGACGGGATTGCATGGGATCGGGTCCTTTCTGTTGGTTGCAGACTTATTTGCGGCGACGCTGGTTGGCCTCGAGAAAGGCACATCCGCGGGCGATCACGCGCGGATCGCTTTCGCTGACAAATTCTTCGACGATGTCGGAAAGCCGGACCTCGGCAAGGGCCGAACGGTATACCCGTTCGGCGCGCAGCATGGCGCGGTTGATGCCGCAGGGAAGCGGATAGGCATTGTCGGGCAGCGGATTGCCGCCGCGTTTGCGGATCTCGGCGCAACGGAATGCCGGTTGCTGTCCCTCCACGGCCACAACGATATCGGCAAGTGTAATCCGGTCCGCGGGACGGGCGAGCTGATAGCCGCCCGATGGTCCGGAGGCGGATGTCAGAATCTCGGCATCGGTCAGTTTCGCCAGATGCTTGAGCAAATAGGATTGCGATACGCCATGGAAATCCGCCAACGCGGAAGCGGGCATTGCGGCACCCGGCTCCAGTCCGGCCAGGGTTGCCACACAGTGGATCGCCACTTCAACGCCATCGCCCAGTTTCATCGACACGTTCTCCCATTTCTGGATAATCATTATCAAGGATAAAAAATATCCGCAATAGGAACTTTGCCACCAATGCAAAACGACCGGCCGTCTGGGACGGCCGGTCGTATGTCGCGTTTACTGATCTGGACTGATTTCGATGCTACTCCGCGGCCTGCTTGGCCATCGGATTGTTCGGATGGCTGGTCCAGTTGGCGTAATCAGGGTCGATCTCGCGCCCGGTGCGCGGATCGGTGCCCTCGGTCATTTCCACCATGGTGATGCAATCGTCCACCGGGCAGACATTGACGCACAGATTGCAGCCAACGCACTCGTCGTCCATGACCTCGAAATGCCGCACACCATCGACCATCGAGGTGATCGCCTGGTGAGAGGTGTCCTCGCAGGCGATGTGACAGCGGCCGCATTTGATGCACAGGTCCTGATCGATCTTGGCTTTGGTGACATAGTTGAGATTGAGATATTGCCAGTCGGTGACATTGGGCGCCGCGCGGCCCTGGAAATCGGCGATTGTTGCGTAGCCCTTCTCGTCCATCCAGTCCGACAGGCCCTGCGCCATCTCCTCGACGATCTTGAAACCGTAGGTCATGGCCGCGGTGCAGACCTGCACCGTGCCGCAGCCCAGCGCGATGAATTCGGCGGCGTCGCGCCATGTCTGCACGCCGCCGATGCCGGAAATCGGCAGGCCGCGGGTTTCGGTATCGCGAGCGATCTCCGCCACCATGTTGAGCGCGATCGGCTTGACCGCAGGGCCGCAATAGCCGCCATGCGAGCCCTTGCCGTCAATGGTCGGCATCGGCGCGAAATTGTCGAGATCCACCGAGACAATCGACGAGATGGTGTTGATCAGCGACACTGCGTCGGCGCCGCCAGCCTTGGCGGCACGGGCCGGGTAGCGGATGTCTGTGATGTTGGGGGTGAGTTTGACGATTACCGGCAGGCGGCAATACTGCTTGCACCACTCGGCGACCATCTGGATGTATTCGGGCACCTGGCCCACGGCCGACCCCATGCCGCGTTCGCTCATGCCGTGCGGGCAGCCGAAATTCAGTTCGATGCCATCGGCGCCGGTGTCCTCGACACGCGGCAGGATCGCCTTCCAGCTCGCTTCCTCGCAGGGCACCATGATCGAGACGATCATCGCCCGGTCCGGCCAGCGCTTCTTGACCTCGGCGATCTCGCGTAAATTGACCTCGAGATCGCGGTCGGTGATCAGTTCGATGTTGTTGAGCCCCAAAAGCCTGCGGTCCGGGCCCCAGATCGCGCCGTAGCGCGGTCCATTGACATTGACCACTGGCGGTCCGGCCTCGCCAAGCGTTTTCCAGACGACCCCGCCCCATCCGGCCTCGAAAGCGCGTTCGACATTGTAGGCCTTGTCGGTCGGAGGCGCGGACGCCAGCCAGAACGGGTTGGGGGATTTGATGCCGATGAAATTGGTGGATAGATCAGCCATGATGTCGTCTCCTCCCTTAGCCCATCAGGGCCTGGTGAATGCTCCGGGCAGCGATCTTGCCGTCTTCGACGGAGACCACGGTGAGATCTTCTCCGCCGGCGATGCAATCGCCGCCGGCCCAGATCTTCGCATGCGATGTGCGGCGGTGATCATCGGTGCGGATGCGGCCTTTCTCCAGGTCGATGCCGGAAATCGGGCCGGCATCCGGGGTCTGGCCGATGGCCTTGAACACCTGGTCGGCTTGCAGCGTCACCTCTTCGCCGGTTCCTGCAAGCTTGCCATCACCATTGAGCATGGTCTTTTCCAGTGTGACGCCTGACACGGCGCCATCGCTCACCTCAAGGGCCTTGGGCATCATCCAGTGGCGGATGACGACGCCGTTGGTCTGGGCCAGTTCCTGCTCGTAGAGCGAGGCGTTCATGTGCTCCTGGCCGCGCCGGTAGGCGATCGTGACCTCTTCGGCGCCCAGCAATTTGGACTGGATGGCAGCGTCGATTGCCGTCATGCCGCCGCCGATAACGACGACCCGGCGGCCGACTTCCAGTGCCGAAAGATCTTCCGACTGGCGCAGCACGCCGATGAAATCGACGGCGTCAATCACACCGCGGGCGTTTTCGCCTTCGAGCCCCAACGCGTTGACGCCAGGAAGGCCGAGGCCGAGAAACACCGCGTCATAGTCGGCTGCGAGCTGATCGAGCGTCACGTCGCGGCCGAGCGCCTTGCCGTGCTCGATGGTAATGCCACCGATTTGAAGAATGAAATCGACCTCGTCCTGGGCGAAGTCATTGGTGGTCTTGTAAGCGGCGATACCAAATTCATTGAGCCCGCCGGATTTCTCCCGGGCTTCGAACACAGTGACATCGTGGCCATGCACGGCCAGGCCGTGCGCGCAGGACAGTCCGGCCGGCCCGGCGCCGACCACGGCGACCTTCTTGCCGGTGGGGGCGGCGCGCTCAAACGGGTGCGGCTGCTCGCGTTCCATGAAGGTGTCGGTGGCGTGGCGTTGCAGCAGGCCGATCTTGACCGGCTTGCCTTCCGCGGCCTCGCGCACGCAGGCCTCCTCGCACAGGGTCTCGGTCGGGCAAACGCGGGCGCACATGCCGCCCATGATGTTTTCGTCAAAAATCGTCTTGGCCGATCCGACCGGATTGCCGGCCTGGATCTTGCGGATGAACATCGGAATGTCGATCGATGTCGGGCAGGCCGTCATGCAGGGCGCATCGTAGCAGAAATAGCAGCGGTCGGCCTCTACAAGCGCCTCATGCGGCGTTAGCGGCGGGTGAACATCGGAGAAATTGTCTGCGTAATCGGCGTCGGAAAGACGCCTGGATTTCACGTCGCTGGCATCGGACACAGTCGTCATCAGGACCCCCTCTTTGTCGAGAACCTCGTTAGCGGTCTTGTCTGGCGCAACTCCTCAGTGACGCCATCGCCGCGATTGGCAAAGAATGAAACGGTTTTATCAAAAGGTCAAATTTTTTATCGGATGATAAATATTCTGAATTCAACCCTTCGATTGCGCTTCGCGCCGCGTCCGGCAATTATGCCATGAACAAAGGAGTTTACCGGTGAGCGACTATCCGATTTCAGATTATGACGACGCCTACGCCAATGGCGCCCATATAGCGGGCGCGGCGGACTATCCGCAGCGTTGGGCCGAGCAGGCGGCGGCCTTTCGCGAGACGCGGGCCGCTGTGGGTCGCGCGCGCATCGATCTCGATTATGGAGCTGGCGCGCGCCAGGTGCTGGACCTGTTCCTGCCGGACGGTGCGGTCAAGGGTATCATGGTGTTTGTGCATGGCGGCTACTGGAAAGCGTTCGACAAATCCTTCTGGTCGCATCTGGCGGCCGGGCCGCTGGCGCATGGCTATGCGGTCGCGATGCCGAGCTACACGCTTTGCCCCGACGCGCGCCTTGGCGAAATTGCCCTTGAGATGGTGCAGGCGGTCAGCTTCGCGGCGCGGGAGATTGGAGGGCCGATCCGCCTGAGCGGCCATTCGGCCGGCGGGCATCTGGTCACCCGGTTGATTAGCGGTATGCCATTGCTGCCCGCCGAAGTGCTCGAGAGGGTGGAGGGCGTTACTTCGATTTCCGGTGTTCACGACCTCAGGCCGCTGATGCGCACCGAGATGAACGACATTCTTCGCATCGATGCGCAAGAAGCACAGACGGAGAGCCCGGTGCTTGGCCAACCGCTGGCGGCCATTCCGGTGACCGCCTGGGTCGGGGCCGAAGAGCGGCCGGAGTTTGTGCGCCAGAACCGGCTGTTGTTTGAGATGTGGCGCGGTTTCCAGACGCCGATGACGGTGATCGAGGAGGCCGGCCGGCACCATTTTGATGTCATTGACGGGCTTGCTGATCCTGATCACGACTTATGCCGGGCCTTGCTGGGGCTTGCGAGCTGAGCCGGGAACAGGCGGTCCGGGATGGGTGTTACCCGCACCATTAGAGCCGACAACCGATGCGATTTGGGCGCGTGCGAGCGCATGGTTAAGCCGAGGGTTAAGCCTTTTTTCACGGCGAAAGCCTAGCCTTTGAGCTGAATGCATACCCAGGCGGCGGCGTGACCATGAAGGGTCGAGACCGTTCGCCAGTCCCGATCACGGATTCCGGAAACAGCCATGACGCATTTTAGGGCCATGATCGGCCTCTCCGCATTGCTGGCATCGCCCGCCGTTCTCACGCCCTCCATGGCGGCCGAGTTGCTGCCCGATCCCGCCTTCGTGCGCGCCAATCTGACCGGTAAATGGTGGGCCACACCCAACATCGCCTTCGAATATGAACCCGGCGCACTGTGCGGTACGGTGGCTGGCGGCACCGCACAGCCCTGGGATGCGATCCTCGGATTGAATGATCTGGTGCTCCAGAAAGGCGAAAACTACCGGCTTTCACTGGTGGTCTCCGGCGACGGGCCGATGCGTGCGCTGGCCCAGAAGGGCGGCGAACCGTGGACACCGGAGGGCGAAATCAGCCGCCGCCTGTCACCCGAAAAACAAAGCGCCAGCACCGATTTCCAGGCCGGTGCGAGCCATGATCCTGCGCAACTGGTGTTTCAGCTTGGCGGCTCGGACCGGTCCTGGCGGTTCTGCCTTCACTCGGCGTCGCTGCAATCGGGGCTAAAACCCCCACCGGTTCCGGCGGCCGCCAATGGGTCCGGCCCGGTAATCCGGGTCAACCAGACTGCCTATCTGCCCGGCGGCCCAAAACGCGCCAATCTGGTGCGCAGCGATGCGTCGCCAGTTGAGTGGAAACTGCTGTCGGCATCGGGCTCGGTGCTCACCTCCGGATGGACCCGAGCCGATGGGTGGGACGCATCCTCCGGGCTTGACGTGCACACCATCGATTTCAGCGATTTTGACAAGCCCGGCCAGGGTTACCGCTTGTCGGTGGGCGAGCAAACCAGCCATCCCTTCGCGATTTCGCGCGATGCTTATGAGCAATTGCGATCTGACGCGCTGTCCTACTTCTACAAGGTGCGCAGCGGCATCGCGATCGATGGCGCGCTTGCAGGCAAGGCCTATGCGCGTCCGGCGGGGCATCTGGGCAAATCACCCAATCGCGGCGACATTTCCGTCAAATGCGTGGACACCAGAACCGCCCGCAAGGTTTATGGCAAAGCCTGGAGCTGCGGTTACAAACTCAATGTCGCCGGCGGCTGGTACGATGCCGGGGACTTCGGCAAATATGTCGTCAATGGCGGGATAGCCACTGCGCAATTGCTGGCTACTTACGAGCGCGCGCTCAATTTCAGCCGCGGCAGTTCGGCGGCGCTCAAGGATCGGCTGATCGCCATTCCGGAGGCCGGAAACGCCATACCGGACGTTCTCGATGAAGCGCGCTGGGAGCTCGATTTTCTGATCTCGATGATGGTGCCGGAAGGCGAGAAGCTGGCCGGCATGGCGCATCACAAGATGCATGGCAACCGCTGGACCATCGGGCCAATCCTTCCGCATCGCGACCGCGAAGAACGGGTGTTGCACCGGCCATCGACGGCAGCGACGCTCAATTTGGCCGCAGCGGCGGCGCAAGGCGCGCGGCTGTTTGCCCGCCATGACGCCGCCTATGCTCAGTGGCTGTTGTCAGCGGCAATCCGCGCCTACAAGGCGGCCGAGGCCAATCCCAAACTCTATGCGCCGACCACCAACGGCACCTATGGCGGCGGCGACTATCAGGATGACGATGTCTCCGACGAGTTCTACTGGGCGGCGGCTGAGCTTTATCTCGCCACGGGCGATGCGGCCTGGCTCAAGCGCGCCAAGGCCTCGCCGCACTGGTCCGGTCCGGTGTTCAGCGATGACGGATTCAACTGGCGCTCCACGGCGGCGCTGGGCCGGCTGCATCTGGCGACTGTGCCATCCGGTCTCGGATCGCGCGATCTCAAGGCCATCCGGGCTTCGGTGATCAATGCCGCCGACGGCTATCTTCAGACCCAGGCCAGGGAAGCTTTCGGTTTCATGTATGGCCCCAAGGAGGGCTACGGCTGGGGATCGAACCATTCGCTGATCCAGAACATGATTGTGGTTGCCACCGCCTATGATCTGACCGGCAGTCGCCGCTATCTGCAGTCGGTGCGCGAGAGCATGGACTATCTGCTGGGGCGCAACGCGCTGGGGATTTCCTATGTCACCGGCTACGGCACGGTATATGCCCAGCGGCAGCATTCAAACATGTTTGCCCACACCAAGGATCCCTCCTATCCCAAGCCGCCCAAGGGCGTGATGGCGGGCGGGCCCAATGGCCAGCCGGCCGATGATTATGCGATCAAGGTGCTCAAGGGCTGCGCTCCGCAAGCCTGCTATGTCGATGATGCGCGATCCTATTCGACCAATGAATATGCGATCAACTGGAACGCGCCGCTGGTCTGGATCGCCTCCTTCCTGGCTGACGCGAGATGATTATCGGCAATGCTTGTGTGATTTCGCCGGGGCATCCTTACGAGGCAACCGCATCTTAACGCCGCTTCGCTAGGCTTTCGGCACGCAGGAAGCCGGGAGCTCGACCATGACCAATACCGCCCTAGTCGGCGCCGGGTTCGTCGCCGATTACTACATGACAACGCTCATCAATCATGATGGTCTCGCGGTTGCCGGCGTGTGGGATCGCAATCCTGACCGGCTCGCCCAGTTTTGTGAGTTTCACGGCCTTCGAACCTATGCCTCACTGGATGCCTGTCTGGCGGATCCGGAAGTGGACATCATTGTCAATCTGACGACGCCCGAAAGCCATTTCGCCCTCAACTGCGCAGCCCTTGAGGCGGGCAAGCATGTCTATTGCGAAAAGCCGCTGGGTATGACCTTTGATGAAGCGCGCCAGGTGATTGAATTGGCGGCCGCGAAGCGACTTACCGTTTGTGCTGCGCCGGCCAACGGGCTGTCGGACGCTCAGAAACTGACTGCCGCGCTGCTTGAGGAGGGCCGGATCGGAACACCCCGGCTTGCCTATGCCGAAATGGAAGACGGGCCGGTGTTCAAGGACAACTGGACTGAATGGCGATCGCGCTCAGGCGCCCGATGGCCGGGCCTGCATGAGTTCGAGATCGGGTGCACGCTCGAACATGCCGGCTATGGCCTGTCCTGGCTGGTGGCGTTGTTCGGCCCTGTTGAAAGCGGGCAGGCGTTCTCCGCGTTGACCTTTCCCGACAAGGGGCCGGGGACCGAAGGTTTGACGCTGGCCGCGGATTTCTCGGTGGGCTGCCTGTCGTTTGGCTCCGGGGTGACGGCGCGACTGACTTGCGGGCTGGCCGCTCCGCGTGACCGGTCGCTGACCATTGTCGGCGACGAGGGCACCATCGTGGTGCGGGATTTGTGGGACGACCGTTCGCCGGTGCATCTGAGCCGGTTCGATGCCAAGCGGCCATTGCTGCAGCGGCTTGCCGGCCGGTTCGAGCGCCAGCGCGGCCAGGTGTTGCCGCTCAGGCTGACGCTGGGCAGGCCGGTCGCCTATCCAGCCGCGCCGGCCACGAAACAGCTTGCGGCGTTTCCCTCACAGATCGATTTCGGCCGCGGCATATCAGAGATGGCGCGGGCGCTGCGCTCTGGCGAGACGCCATTCTTTTCCGGTGCGCGGGCGCTGCATCTGACCGAGTTGGCGCTGGCGCTCAATAGCGGTATCGGTGTGTTCCGCCCGCGTTCGAGTTTTTAGTTCCGGCGAGGTGGTGCGGTGAGCACCGTGTCGATCATGCGCAAGTTGGCGATGGTTTCATCGAGCGGGTTGTCCGGTTCCTCTGTCAGCCCCTGGCGAATGGCATTGGAGGCGGCTTCGATTTCAAATTCCAGGCCGGAGCCTTTGAGAGCGAAAGCGTGGCGCTTTACACCCGGCAACGGCAGCAACCCGAGCAGTTTGCGCCTGAGCCGTGTCGGGGCTGCACTGCCGCCGGGCTGGGCCCAATCGGCAATCGCGCGCGAAGGGTAGATCGCAAAACCCGTCGCCTTGATGAAGAGCGGCCCCAACACGATGACGCCCTTGTCACCCTCGATGATCATCCGGTTGTCGCCGTCCCGGTCAATACCGCAGCTTATCCGCGCCTCTGCCGCATGGTACTGCAATGTCAGTTCGGCGCTCATATCGACGCCCGAGGGCGCGGGGCGCCAGACGCCGCTCACCTCTTGCGGTTCACCCAGGAACCAGCGTGCGAGCGAGATCGGATAGACGCCGAGATCATACAGCGCCCCTCCGCCCTGCGCCTTGTTGAACAGGCGGTGAGATGGGTTGTAATCGACCTTCCAGGCAAGATCGGCCTCAAGCCGCCTGACCGTGCCGATCGCGCCATCGCGGATCGCCTTGCGGGCCGCCTGCATGGCCGGCAGATAGCGGCTCCACATCGCCTCCATCACAAAGACGCCCGCCTGTCGCGCAGCCGCTTCGATTTCCAGCGCTGCTTCGAGATTGGCGGTCAGCGGTTTTTCGACAAGCACCGGCATGCCGGCCGCGATGCAGGCCAGTGCCTGGGCGTGATGTACTGAATTGGGTGTGGCAATGTAAGCGGCATCGATCCGGCCGGAGGCGAGCATCTCGCTTAGCGAGCCAAATCCGGTGACATCGCCCTGATCGCCCGCGAAGGCTTGCGCCTTGGCAGGGCCGCGGGTGGCCACGGCGGTGAGAGAAGCACCCTGCGCATGGCGGATGTCGCTTGCGAACTGGCGGGCGATGCCGCCCGCGCCGATGATGCCCCAGCGAATGTTTCTGGTGTCAGACATGGGCGGCAGATTACCGCGTTCACAGTGAAGGCCGGGTAAAGAGCTTTGGCATGGCGCGGGCCGCTACCAGGGCAGGGCCGCGCCGTTGTAATCATAAAATCCGCCGGTGTGGCGAGTATCGAGCCGGTCGAGGACTTCGCTCAGTTCGCTCGATGCCTGATCAGGCTTGCGCACGTTCAGGCCCTGCTTGGCGAAGCCGTCCGACAAGCCGGTCTCCACCGTGCCCGGATGCAGCGCCACGCAGATCGCGTCCGGTGATTTCCGGGCCAGTTCGATTGCCGCGGTGCAAACCAGCTGATTGAGCGCGGCCTTGGAGGCGCGGTAGCTGTACCAGCCGCCCAGTTGATTGTCGCCGATAGAGCCGACTTTGGCCGACAAGGTCGCAAACACCGATTTTCCGGTTCTCGGCAGCAGCGGCAGGAAATGCTTCATCAACAACGCCGGGCCGATGGTGTTGATGGCGAAGGACCGCGCCATATGCGCCGGATCGAGAGCCGCGAGTGATTTTTCCGGACTGAAGCCATCGCCATGCAGAAAGCCTGTGGCGTCAAACAGCACCCGCATCTCAAGGCCTGTCGCCTTCACTCGCGCGGCGGTGGCGGCGATGGTCGGCTCATCGGTCAGATCGAGCCCGGGCAGCTCCACGCCGGGACCCGGCGAGCGAGCTGAACCCAGCACCTTTGCGAAGGCGCCCGATGATATGAGCGCCTGTTTCATCGCCGCGCCGATGCCGCCGCCGGCGCCGATGATGACGGCGAGACCGCCGGGCTCAAAACTCTGCATTGGGTGCACCTTCCGCCATTGCCGTCAAACCAGGCCAGATTGGGGCATCAGACCGGGACGGTTCTTGGCCTATCTAGGGCGGCGGGTGCTGCGGTCCACAGGCTCTTCAGTTGGCGTGGCGGGTCAGCACCATCATGTAGTCAGCCATGAACATCTCGGGATCGGTGTTGACCATCACCAGATGGTCGGGGCGGCCGTCGAACACCGTGGCGCGGCTTTTCGTGCCGCCTGGCTGGAACAGGCTCTGGCCGATTGCCGGGCCGTCGGTGAGCACCGCCAGCGCGCCCTTTTGCAGCCGGAACGCGCCGGGAACCGTCAGCCACGACAGCGCCATCACATCATGGGGCACGCAGCCGCCGAGCCCCAGATGCGAGCGGTAGAAACGGGTGTAGAACTCTGCCATGGCCGCCAGTGGCGTACCGAGTGAGGGATTCTCCTTGGACAGCGCCTGCATGAAATCCGCTGTGAACACCACCGGCATGGTGCAATCAAGTGGCGCCAGCACCAGCGGCCAGGCGGCACCCAGGACCTGATCGGCGGCGTGCGGATCGTTCCAGAAATTGGCTTCCGCCATCGGCGTGACATTGCCCTTGGCATGCACTGCGCCGCCCATGACGACGACCGCTTTCAGCCGGGTGACGATCTCCGGATCGCGTTCGAGCAGCTTGGCTAGATTGGTCACAGGTCCGACCGCGCACAGTGTGATCTCACCGGGAAAGCGGCTGGCGGCGTCGATGATGTAATCGACCGCGTCGAGCTCGTGTTTGAGGCGTGGCGAGGGCGGGATCTCGACACCGCCGAAGCCGTTGAGCCCATGCACCAGATAGCTCGGTTCATTGGCGGGCATCACAATCGGGGCGGCCTCGCCTTCGGCGACATCCGCGTTCGAGCCCCAATGATCAAGCAGCGCCAGCGCGTTGCGTGTCGCCTCATGGGTGCGGACATTGCCGAATATGGTGGTCAGCGCCAGAAGCTCGATGTCGGGATGGGCAATCGCATAGGCAATGGCCATGGCGTCGTCGATGCCGGGATCGGTGTCGATGATGATCTTGTGCGCCATGGTCGGTCCTTTGCTTTGCCTCCACCGGGCCGGCATTTGCCGGTGAAAATTCGGCACGCGCAGTCCGCGCGCTGTGGCGCAGAGCTTTGCCACGGCCGCAAACCCATCGCAAGCCGCCAATTGGGGCGTAAGGCCGGAGCAAGTTTAGATGGGCATTGTCCGCGACGACCGGCGGCATGGCGGGGGATTCCCGCTGTCGCTTGACGGGCGTCATCCCCGCCGGGTGACGCCCGTCTGCCTTTTTCCTAGATCCAAAGCGCCGCGCTTTCGGTTTACCGCCCGTCCAGTTCCGGGCGCCAGCGCGCCATAAGCGCCGAGTTGGCGACCACACTGACCGATGAGAATGCCATTGCCGCACCGGCGAACACCGGCGGTAAAATGCCGAAAGCGGCAAGCGGGACCCCAATCACATTGTAAATGAAAGCCCAGCCGAGATTCTGGCGGATGGTGCGCCGGGTCTTGGCGGCGACATTCAGACTGGCGGGCACCAGCCGCAGGTCCGGCCGCATCAGGGTGATCGCGGCAGCCTCACGCGCCGCATCGGCGCCGCCTGCCATGGCGATGCCGAGATTGGCCGCCGCCAGCGCCGGGGCATCGTTGAGCCCGTCGCCGACAAAGGCAACATGGCCGCCGGTGGACGCAGCGAGACCGCGAATCGCGTCAAGCTTCTCATTGGGCAGCAGACCGGCGCGCACGTCGGAGACGCCCGCCTGATCGGCGATGGCGCGAGCGGTGGCCTGATTGTCGCCGGTCAGCATGACCGTGGCGAGCCCCCGGTTATTGAGATTAGAAAGTGCTGAAGCGGCCTCCAGGCGGATGGCGTCGGCCAGCAGGATCGCGCCGAGCGCCTTGCCGCCGGCTGCCACCCAGGCAAGCGTTCCCGGGCCGGATGCGCTGATTGCGTCTTCAAGATCTTGGGTCTCGACGCCTGCCTCGGTGAGAAACCGTTGCGATCCCACCTGGATGAGGGTGTCGCCATCATGGCCTTCAAGCCCGCGTCCGGGCACGGCGCGAATGTCTGTGGCGGGCACAATCGGCACGCCGGACCGCTCGGCGCGGGTGAGGATCGCGCGGGCCAGCGGGTGCTCGCTGCCGGTCTCGACCATGGCGGCCAACCGCAGCAATTCGGTTTCGCCGCCCTTTTCTGCAGGATAGAGCGCGGCCACTTCCGGAGAACCTTCGGTCAGGGTTCCGGTCTTGTCGAACGCGATCGCCGTGATGTCGGTGGCGCGCTCCAGGGTTTCGATGTCACGGATCAGGATACCGGCTTTGGCGGCGGCTCCGGTTCCGGCAACCAGCGCAGTGGGCGTCGCCAGGCCGAGCGCGCAGGGGCAGGCGATCACCAGCACCGCCACAGCCGCCACCATGGCGGTTTCGAAATCCGCGCCAAGCAGCAGCCATCCGGCGAGAGTGATGGCCGCGATGACCAGAATTACCGGCACAAACACCGCCGAAATCCGGTCGACCAGTTTTTGCACCGGCGCCTGGCCTGATTGGGCCTCTTCAACCAGCCGGGTCATGCGGGCGAGCCTGGTGTCGGCGCCGACCGCGCGGACTTCGACCTCGAGCACCCCGTCGGCATTGGTGGTGCCGGTGATGACCGCATCGCCGGGGCCGCGGGCCACGGGCATGCTTTCGCCGGTGACCATAGCCTCATCAAGCGAAGATAGACCCGCAACGATAACGCCGTCTGCGGCCACGCGCGCGCCCGGCTTGACGATGATGATGTCACCTGCGGTCAGCCGTTCCACCGGCACGGTGCGGATCGTTCCGTTGAGCGTCTTGAGGTCGGCCGTGTCGGGCTGCAGCCGGCCCAGCGCGCGCAACGCGCCGGCGGCGCCCGATTTGGCGCGGGCCTCGAGATATTTGCCGAGCATGATCAGCGTGAGCACCACTGCCGCCGCTTCGAAATGCAGATGCGAGGCCATGCCGCCATGGCCCGCATGCGGGTCGCCCCATTGGCTAATCAGAACCCACATCGACCAGGCATAGGCTGCGCCGGTGCCCAGCGAGACCAGCACTGCCATGTTGGCCGATCCGCCGCGCAGCGCGCCCAGCGCTTCATGCCAGAAGCGGCTGCCGGAGATGGCCATCACGCCGGTGGCAAGAATGGCCTGCCAGAGCGGCGAGATCCAGGCCTGGCCCAGTCCGGTCATCATCGGCAACATACCGATGACGATCGGCAGGGTCAGGATCGCCGAAACCACCAGACGCGCGAGCGTTTGCCGTTCCTCGGCGCGCCGGGCCGCGGCCTGGGCCTCATCGGCTTGCCGGGCGGCGGCGAAATCATCGCGCCGCAACACCGCACCGAAACCCGCCTTGCCGATGGCCGATGCGAGATTGTCGGGATCTAGGCTGTCGCCCTCAATGTCGGCGCGTTCCAGCGCCAGATTGACCCGGGCTTCGCTGACCCCGGGCTGGCGGGCCAGTACCTTCTCAACCCGCGCCGAGCAGCTGGCACAGGTCATGCCTGAGATATCGAAGGTCAGATGGTCGGGCTTGGCTGTCATCGCGAAATTAGGCGGATGTGTTCAAAACATCAAAACCGCAGTCCTCGATCGCGCCGGTGAGCGCGTCGAGAAGCTCGGGCTTTGCGAGATCCGCGGTCAGAGCGTTGTCGTCCAGGCTGACGCTGACATTGGAGACGCCTTCGATGGCGCGCGCGGCCTTCTCCACCGAGCTTACACAACCGCCGCAGTGCATGCCGCCGATTTTGATTGTTGTGGTCATGGTCGAGTTCCTTTCGCCTCCCATATGGGGAAGCTCCAGGGGCAGCGTCAAGCGTTGGTGCGGGGATCCGCGCGCATCGGCCTACGCGCAGAAAATCGTGTTGAGCGTTTGCAGCATGGTCAGCACAGACGGTGACTTGATCGAGTAATAGATGGTCTGGGCCTGCCGCCGGGTCTTGACCAGATCCTGGTTGCGAAGCTTCGCAAGATGCTGCGAGAGCGCCGACTGGCTCAGCTCCACCTTTTCCGCAAGCACACCCACCTGCATTTCGCCCTGGGCGAGATGACACAGGATAAGCATGCGTTTCTGATTTCCCATGACCGCCAGCAATTCGGCAGCCTTGCCGGAGTTGGTCTCCAGGCATTCCGCATCAATCATTTTATATCTTTCGCAATCAATCACTTGAACGGGTATCACTGTATCGGAAAAAAAGTTCGTAAGGAAATAGTTTAGTTCTAAAACTCTTAATGGATACTCCTATTTCCTGCGGGCCAAACCTGACAGGTCGGCCAGCTTGCGGCGAAGCTGGCCTGCATCCTTTATGATTTCGTCGAATTCGATGCGCAGCAAATCGTCCTGGTTGGCAAGATCCAGGCCGGCGCAGTCGATGCCGCAGATCTTCCAGCCGCTCTTGCGGGATTTGCCGAAGGCGCGGGCATAGGCATCAGCGGCATCGGCGTGATCGGAATTCATGTGCTCGATGGCGCTGGGCTCAAGTTCCGCCATATCGGCGATTGCCGGAGAGCTGATGGTCAATTCGTCGCCCTCAAGCGCGAAGGCCTTGCCGAAGCCGCCATTGAGACTGGCCGACAGCGGGGTCATGCGGAAAAATGCGAAATCCGGAAAATCCACATAGAGTGCGGCCTTGGGGTGCCGGGCGATGAACCGCGTGCGAAGCCGGAGGTGGGCATCGCTGTCGCGTGCAATGCGCTCGGACCCGGTGCGCAAGGTAATGCGCGGATGGGCCAGCGGGTCGCCCTTTCCGGGCTCGCCGAAAAGCAGCGAGGCGCGCGAATCGGCGGCGAGCGCCGAGGTGTGCACCGACAGTCCGGAGATCAGGATCACCGGTGCGCCATCGGTGTCGATCGCGGTCAGCACCCGGCTTGCGAAAGGGAAGCCGGTGCCAGGCTCCAGCACGGCGATGGCTGCGAACCGCGCGCCGCGGATGAGGCGGCGGGCGAGACGCCGCGCCTCCTCATCGGTTTCACGAATGGGATTGACCGGTGGTTTCATCGCAGCCCTATTTGGGTGCCATTCGGATGGCGCCGTCGAGCCGGATGGTTTCGCCGTTGAGCATGACGTTTTCAACGATGTGCAGCGCCAGCCGCGCATATTCTTCCGGTTGGCCGAGGCGCGACGGGAATGGCACCGAGGCGCCGAGACTGTCCTGAACCTCCTGGGGCATGCCAAGCAGCATCGGGGTGGCGAAGATGCCCGGCGCGATGGTCATGACGCGAACACCGAAGCGGGCAAGTTCACGGGCGATCGGCAGCGCCATGGCATGCACCCCGCCCTTGGAGGCGGAATAGGCGGCCTGGCCGATCTGGCCGTCGAAGGCGGCGACGGAGGCCGTCGAAATCACCACGCCGCGTTCGCCATCGGCAAGCGGATCGAGCTTGGTGGCGCGGTCGGAAAACAGCCTGAGCATGTTGAAGCTGCCCAGGAGATTGACCTCGATGACCTTGCGGAACAGCTCGAGATCATGCGGTCCCTCGCGACCGACAACCCGACCGGCCGGCGCGATACCGGCGCAATTGACCAGAATACGGGCTTCTCCGAAGGCCTCGGCCGCGCCGGCAATGGCCGCTTCGGCGGCGCCGGCATCGGCCACATCGCAGGCAAAGGCGCGGCCACCGATGTCATCGGCCACCGATTGCGCCTGCTCGAGATTGACGTCGAGCAGCGAAACCTTCGCGCCGGCAGTCGCCAGTGCGCGCGCCGTTGCCGCGCCGAGGCCCGAGCCTCCGCCCGTGACGATGGCGGCCTTGCCCTTAACTTCCATGATTCAGTCTCCTTGGTCTGCAATTGGATATGCTGTTGGATCCGCAGCATAAATTGCCGCGGATACATCCGGGGATCAACGCTTGTGGCGGGTCAGTCCGCGCACCACGTCATCTGCGGTGATGGAACCCGTGACCACACCGTTGTCAATGACGCCGATTGTCCCATCGCGCCGCGAAAGCGCGTCCATAATCTCGGCCAGCGGCGTGTCGGGGGTGACGGACGCCGACAGCGGCGTTTGGCCGCGCGCTTCATCCGGCTTGCCCGGCGCCATGACGTCGCGGGCGGCCAGCATGGCGATCGGATTCATGTTGGCGACAAAATCGGCGACATATTCGTTGGTCGGCGAATTGACGATGTCGCGCGGCGTGCCGCACTGGATGATGCGCCCGCCTTCCATGATGGCGATGCGGTTGCCGAGCTTCATGGCCTCGTCGAGATCGTGGCTGACGAAGATGATGGTCTTGCCCAGACGCGCCTGCAGTTCCAGCAATTCATCCTGAAGCCGGCTGCGGATCAGCGGGTCGAGGGCGGAAAACGGCTCGTCCATCAGCAGGATCGGCGCACCGGTGGCAAAGGCGCGGGCAAGACCGACGCGCTGCTGCATGCCGCCCGACAATTCCGCGACCATGCGATCGGCCCAGTCGGACAGTCCGACAAGCTCCAGCTGTTCAGCGACCCGGGTCTTGCGCTCGGAATCGGAGATGCCGGCGATCTCCAGACCGAAGCCGACATTGTCGGCGACCGAGCGCCAGGGCAACAGCCCGAATTGCTGGAACACCATCGACACGGTGTCCATACGCAACTGCATGAGCTGCTTGGCGTCGCAGGCGCCGACATCGAAAGTCTCGTCGCCGCACTCGACAATCAGTGTTCCACGGCTGATCGGGTTGAGCCGGTTGACGGCGCGCAACAGTGTCGACTTGCCGGAGCCCGACAGGCCCATCAGCACCAGGATCTCGCCTTCATTGATGTCGACGGTGCAATTGTGCACACCCAGGACGTCGCCGGTCTGTTCCTGGATTTCGGCCCGCGACTTGCCGCTGTCGGCCAGCGCCAGGCTTTGTTCGGGATGGTTGCCGAAGATGATCGAGACATTGTCGATGCGGACCGAACCGCGATAGGTGTCGCGGGTCATGATGTGGCTCCCATGCGAACCCGGCAGATCCGGTCGAGGATGATGGCCAGAATCACAATGGCGATGCCGGCCTCGAGACCGAGCGGAATGTTGACGGTGTTGAGTGCACGCACCACCGGTTTACCGAGCCCATTGGCCCCGATCAGCGCGGCAATGACCACCATGGACAGCGACAGCATGATGCATTGGGTGAGCCCGGCCATGATGGTGGGCAGCGCTGCGGGCAACTCGACCTTGCGCAGCAATTGCTGGCGCGAGGCGCCAAAGGCCTGGCCGGCCTCGATCATCGGCTTGGGCACCGAGGTGATGCCCAGATAGGTGAGCCGGATCGGTGCAGGCGAAGCAAAGATAATGGTGACCAGCAGGCCGGGCGCAAGACCCAGGCCGAACAGGATCAGCACCGGAATGAGGTAAACGAAGGTCGGCATGGTTTGCATCAGGTCGAGGATCGGCTGCACATAGCCGTAAAGCTTCGGCCGGTGCGCGAGCCAGATGCCGATCGGAACCCCGATGGCCATTGACATGAATGCCGCCGAGATGACCAGAACCAGGGTCTCGACGGTTTCCTTCCAGAGGTTCTGGTTGATGATAAACATCAGTCCCAAAATGATGCCGAGCCCCAGCTTCCAGGATTTCTGGATGCGCCAGCCGGCTGCGGCGATCGCCAGCACGACGATGATCGGCGGCAGCCACAACAGCCCGTCGATCATGGCGTCGAGCAGGAACTTGAGCGAGTCGGCGATGGCGTCGAACAGAAACTCGAAATTGTCCGTGAGGAAGCTGAAGAACGCCTTTCCCCATTGCCCGACCGGAATTTTCCACGCCGTCAGGATATTTGCAAAACTGTCCATGCCATTCCCCCCGGACAAACGTTACGGCCCGGCACGCCATCTAGGAGCGTCGCCGGGCCGCAACAGTGTCGCTTACATGCCGAGCTTGGCCGTGACCGCAGCAGCGGCATCGCCGCCATCGAAGGTGGTGACGCCGTCAAGCCAGGGGGTGACGGTGTCGGGATTGGCCTTGAGCCAGGCCAGCGCAGCCTCATTGGCGTCTTCGCCCTTGAGGATCGCGTCCATGATCTGGTTTTCCATGGTCAGCGAGAAGGACAGGTTCTGAACGAACTTGCCGGCATTGGGGCATTCGCCGGTGTAGCCGGCGCGCACATTGGTGTGCACTGTGGCGGCGCCAAAGCCGGAATCGCCCATGCCGTCGAGATAGGCAATGTCCATCTCACCCATGATCGGGTGCGGCGTCCAGCCGAGGAAAGCGATCCATTCCTCGTTCTTGAGTGCCTTTTCGGCTTGGGACAGCATCCCGGCTTCCGAGCTTTCAACCAGTTCGAATCCGTCGAGGCCATTGGCCGGATCGGCGATCATTTCGAGCACGATGCGGTTGCCGTCATTGCCGGGCTCGATGCCGTAAATCTTGCCGTCGAACTCGTCCTTGAACTTGCCGATGTCGGTGAGGCTCTTGACGCCGCCTGCGGCTGCGTAGCCGGGCACCACCAGGCCATAGCCAGCGCCGTCAAGGTTCTGGGCAATGGATTCGACCGAGCCGTCATCCAGGAAGGGCTGCACGTCGGCGGCCATCGAGGGCATCCAGTTGCCGAGGAAAACATCCATGTCCTTGTTTTTCAGTGACTGATAGGTCACCGGTACGCTAAGCACCTGAACTTCCTGGGTGTATCCGAGTGCATCGAGCACCACGCCGGCAACGGCGGTGGTTGCCTGAATATCGGTCCAGCCGACATCGGCGAAGCGGACATTCTTGCACGATTCCGGATCAGCGGCCTGCGCAGCGGCGGTGCCGGCCAGCAGCAAGGCGGCAAAAGTAAGGGTCAGTTTTTTTGTCATATTCGGTCTCTCCCGTGTTCCGAAAGCGTGAAACAATCACCTTAGGGCCGCGAACTCAAGCCGCAATCAGGCCAAATTGTTCGCAGGCGGCGAAATCGGCTGTTGAAAGCAGGCGTGTCAGGGTGGCGCAAAGGGCCGCCGGTTGGCAATAAAAGCCAAGAAGGCAAATGGAGCCCGGCTTGGGGCCTCAACCCGTTTCCGGCCCTCACCCCCGGCTTGCCCGGGGATCGGACAATCAATGGAGAGCAGCTTTGGCCAAGCTCTATTTCAGCTACTCGACCATGAATGCAGGCAAATCGACCCTGTTGCTGCAGGCGTCCTACAATTACCGCGAACGCGGCATGCGCACGGTGCTGTTCATCGCCAGTCTCGATGACCGGGCGGGCGTCGGCAAAATCGCGTCGCGCATCGGGCTTGACTGCGACGCTGTCCCGTTTCGCCCCGAGGATGATCTGTACCAGGTGATCGAGGGCATGCAGAAAAACGGTAAGGTCGCCTGCGCCTTCTTCGACGAGGCGCAGTTTCTGACCGAGGACCAGGTCTGGCAATTGGCGCGGGTGGCCGACCGTTTGAAGGTTCCTGTGATGACCTATGGCTTGCGCACGGATTTTCGCGGTCAATTGTTTCCCGGCTCGAAGGCTCTGCTGGCGATTGCCGACGAGCTGAGGGAAGTGCGCACCATCTGCCATTGCGGACGCAAGGCGACGATGGTGGCGCGCACCGATCAGGACGGCAATGTGCTGCGTGAAGGGGCGCAGATCGAGGTCGGCGGCAACGACAAATATGTGTCTTATTGTCGCCGCCATTGGGATGACGTGATGAACCCTGCTGGCTAAAATATGCGTTTTGGCCGGTTTTTGTGCGGATATGGCGGCTTGCGGGCCGCGCCCTGTTGCGTAAGGGGGCTGGCCCCACGAGGGCTAAACCATCGGCGGATTGCCCTGATGGCCGCTTGCGATTAAAGCAGGGGCATCTTTAAACACGAACGGAGACTGTTCATGCGCATTTCCCTTTCCATGTTGTTTGGCGTCGTCATGGCGGCCGGTCTTTGTGCCCCAACTGCAGCGCTCGCCGAGGGCGACGCGGCCAAGGGCGCCAAGGTGTTCAAGAAATGCGTGGCCTGCCATGTCGTCGATGAGGCGAAGAACAAGGTCGGGCCTCATCTTGTCGATATCATCGATCGTCCGGTGGCCTCTATTGAGGGCTACAAATACTCCAAGGGCATGGCGAGCTATGCCGAAGAAACCCCCACCTGGACGCTTGAGGCGCTGGAGGCCTATCTGCGTGCGCCGCGCAAGGTGGTGAAGGGAACAAAGATGGCCTTTGCCGGTCTGAAGAAGGATGCGGATGTCGCCAATGTCATCGCCTACATGAAGGATCCGGCTTCCGCAGAATAAGCTTGGGCTTACTGAATTCGATTGCGGGCCGCTCTTTCGGGGCGGCCCTTTTATTTGCGGATCGTCGTACCTAGGTTTTTGGGGCGCGCTGTTTGCTAGCTCGATTTCCGGTGCTACAAACAGCCAAATGCGTGCGGGGTCCCATCAAGACCAGCCAAACGGCAGGGTCCATGCATGCAATCAAGCTGTTACGGCGTCCTTTTCTCTTACAGCGAGATCGATGACGCTGAAGGGTCCGGGCGGTCCGGACCCAATCTCCGGACACCGGCCGGCCGGTGCGCAACGACAGGGAAAACCGAGTATGGCGAGCATCAAGAGTTTCGACGCGGAAATCGAGAAAACCCGTGCGGTGGTCGAGGATATGCGATCCAAGATCGAGGCCTCGGGCGTGGTGCTTGAAAAGATCTCGGATGCCGATGCCGAATTGGGTGATCCGCAATTCGATATTGAAAACGCCCGCATTCAGGATGTGCTGCGCCAGCAGCGGATGATGGAGACCAACATCGCCGACCTGATCATCGGGCTCGAGGATGCGACCAATGTATTCGGCAGCGAATTCGAGAGCATGAAGGGCTATTCCGGCATGGAAAGCTTCATCTCGATGTTTTCGAAATCACGGGCGCAGCGAATGCGCTCGGAACGCGTCCGGAACATGTCGCTGTCTGGAAACCTCCAGGAACTTCTGAAGAAATCGGACACCATCACCGGTATTTTGAAGGATCAGAAGGACATTCTCGACAGCCGCTACAAGACGTCCGAGGCGAGCCTGATCAAGGTGATCGAGCGGCGCAAGGAAACCATGGGCAGGCTGGAGGCGACGCAGCAGCGGATCGAGGAGCTCAATCCGCAATTGCTCGACATTGAAAACCGGATCGCGGCATCGACCGACCAGAAAACCCGCACGGATCTGGAGAGCGAGCGTTCGAAGCTGGCCACCGAATACAATGAGCAGCAGGCCAAGGAACAGGAATTGCTGGCCGAAAGCCAGACGCTGGAGCGCTACACTTCGATGTTCCAGACCTTCGTGGATTCGCTCAACAACCAGATCGCTGCGCAGAACACGCTGATCAACAAGCTGACCATCGACACCGAACAGCGCATCGTCCTTTACAAGGCGCTTGAGGATTCGCTCAAGACCGCTGCGCAGCAGGATGTGGCCCACAAGATCAACACGCTGGGCAGCCGGGTCGACACGGCCGCCGAGGAGACCATGGCGGGCATCGGCGCTGCTGCGCAACAGCACATCGGCGATCTTCTGGAAATGCACGAGAAGAACATGCTGTCGACGCAAGATATCCAGCGGCGCAAGCAACTGGCCGACGATGCCTTCGCGCGGCGCTTCGCCGAGGTTCTGGAAAAGCACAATTCCGCCGATTACGTGCAGCGCTGAGACAGGCTGCATGACCATGAGGGTTTTTGATGCGCGCTGATACGGGCCCCGCCGGCGCCTATTTCCGGTCCATGCGTGCGGCGCTGAACGGGCTCAGGGTCTATCTCAGCGACAACAAATCGCCGCTCTACGCCCACGGCCTGGTCGGGCAGGTGATCATTCCCTATGTCGATAGGCTCGAGGCGACGTTTTCGGCTTGGGAGAACCGGGTCGGTTTCATGGAGCGGTTTCGCATCAGCCGCGCGGACAGCGGCTTTCCGGTGTTTCAGAACGTGCTGACGCTGGAAAATGATCGCGCAACGGCCAAGGACCGGCTGGCGGCGATTCCGGAGCCGGAGACGCTGAAGGCGGAAATGGCCGACTTTATTCTGCGGCACCGGGAGTTTCCCGCTGCCCTGCAGGAGCAGATTGCCGAGCGGCTTTATCTCGAGGAGATCGGCAAGGATCAGGTGTTTGCGCCGTTCATCCTGCCCGAGACCATCCGGGTGTCGGTCAATCCGAAGACCCGCCGGCCGTTCTACGTGGTTCATTGGGGCGTCTTCGATGGCAGTCAGACGCTGCCGATGGTCTATATGGCGACGATCGAGGATTCCAGTGAGGCGATTGCCAAAATGCTGGTGACCAAGGATGGCAAGCTCAACCGGGAGGTCGATATCCCGCTGCCGGTGGGCGGGTTGCTCAATCCCGAATTCGCCCGCGCCTTCGATGCTTCGGCAGAACGTCACGGCGCCTATTCGCTGTCGCCAGTGACGATTGCGCAGAATATCGATGAGGATTTCGAGCATCTGCATCCCAAGCAGTTGCGCCGCTTCGTGCTTGGGCCGTTCTATTCGGCCGGGGTGACGGACAACAGCGACCGGATTTCGTCAATCCTGTCCAGGGTGCGCCGTGATGAGAACGCTTGGCTTCTCACCTGGACCATGCAGGAGGTGCTTTCCAAGACCGAGCGTCCGGCCAAGCACGGATTGTGGAGTTCGGAACCGGCACGCGACGAATACCATATCGATACCGACGACCTGGAAGCCACGCGCCAGGGTGTGAGCGCCTACCAGAAACATGCGCTGGTTCCGCATGACGCCTATCAGGCGCTTTACGCCTCGGGCGAAGCGGAGAGCATTTTCTCAGGCTTCACGGTGCATGTGGTTTCGGGCAAGCAAGTGATCAGCGAGGTATGACCGCATGAGCCAGACAACCGGACTGACGACGATTCCCGAGGACGATATCGCGCGCCACCGACCACTGGCACAGTCGATGGTCACCCGCATCGTTGTTCTCGAGAGCCAGGACTCCAGATCGGCGACGCCGCTGGCGGGCACCAGCCGGCGCTTTGTCTCCACGGTGTCGACTGGCGGAATGCGCCGGACCCGCGAGATCGAACTGGCAAAAGCCATTCAGGTGATCCGCGCGGATGACCAGATGCTGTCGATCCCGCAGCACACGCTGTTGTTTAGAACCCGCCGCGGTATTGCGGTGGCGTTGGCGGTGGCGGAAATGTTCGGACAGCAGTCCGACCTTGAAAGTCTCCAGTCGCGCAACTCCCAGGCGCCTTTGCAAGGCGAGGATGCCGAGCGGTTCAAGCGGCTGCTGGCGGCCTCGGCCTATGTCGCGGCCTTCACTTTCGCCGCCTATATCCTGCAAACGGTGGACGGCGAGAGCGAACCCGCCAATGACACCGAGGAGCCCGACTTCCAGTTCGACACGCCGCAGGATGCGTTGAAATCGCTGATCGGCGGGCTGGATGCCGCGATTGCCGGTGCGCCCGACGAGACCGCGATGACGGCGCGGGCGCGAGCATTGGCGCGGGTGGCGATCGAGGGGCTGCTCAGCCGCCGCGGCCGGTTTGACGCGCTCAGCGCCTTCGGCCAGACCCATCTCAGGCTTGAAAGCGACAATTTCACCCTCGACGGATTCGATGTTGCGCCCGGCCAGCGCCGCAAGCCGCTGGTGATGGATTTCAAGAAGCCTAACGAGATCATCGGCAATCATCTCGCCAAGCATCAGGCGATGCGGCTGGCGCGGATGGTCATGGCCTATGATTTCGACCGGCAGCTCAATCCGTTTGTCGAACTCGGCGGCTTCGTCTTCACCTTCATCGGCGATGGCGCGCCGGGCACCGGCAAGACCATCCTGATCCAGATGATGGCCGGCATGGTCCATGACTACTGCCAGGTGGCGGGCTATCCGTTTCACTACGAGAATTTCGGCGTCGACCAGATTTCGTCCTATCAGGGCAAGTCGGGCCAGAACTGCAAGGCCTTCGTCGACAACGTCATCAATCCGCGTGCAATCGGTTTCGGCACCATCGACGACATCGACCAGGTCGCCGCCAAGCGTTCGGATGACCGCGCTTCGGCGGGCCAGCAGGAGGTCACCGCGGTGCTGATGGAGAGCTTTGCCGGCGCCTCCACGGTGGTGCGCGGCAATTGCTGTTTCGGAATGTTTTCCAACTATCCCGAAAATGTCGACGACGCGCTCAGGCAACGCGCCGGTGCGCGCTGGCTGGTCGACGGGCCGCAATCGCTCAATGATTATGTCGATATCTTCGCGCTGCTGGCGGGCAAGAACCATGCAATCCCGCTGGGTGAGCATGATTTGTTTGCGAGCCAGGAAATCAAGACCGCTGTGGCGCGTTCCTACGACGGTCACGACCGGCCGCAGGAAGACGGGTTGCTTTCGGTCTGGGAGAGGTTTGAGAAGGAGTGCGGCAAGGTCGAGACGATCGCCGATATCGGCGCATATCTGCACCGCATCAAACTGGCGGAACCGCGTTTTACCGGCCGGGCCATCAAGAACATCACCGATGCGATCAAGATGCGGGCGATGGATATCGATCTGCCCGATGAATGGTTCGAGACCGCTGAAGCCTTCATGCACAAGCCCTATGACGAGAAGCTGGCGATGATTTCAGAGCTGCGGAAGCCCTTTACCATCGAGATGGTGCTGCAGGAAATCAACCGCTACGCCGATTCCGAGTTCCGCTACACCGACCGATCTGATGCAAGTGCTGTGGAGGAGATCATCCGCCGTGAGCGGCAGCGCGAACGCTCCATCGAAGAGATCGAAGAGATGAAACGCGACGGGCGCTGGAACCAATGAAGCTGCTCGCCGACAATGAGCTGATCTACGGTCGGCTGCTTCCGGTGGACGAGCCGCATCTGGTGGGGCGCTACAACAAGGCGCTCAAGGCATTTGGCCTGCCCGAAACCAAGCTGGAGCGGTTCCGGATCGACATGACCGGGTTTTCGCCTGAAATCGCCGAGGAGCTCGAAGACAAGCAATATCTCGATCCCAATGGCGTCAACCGGCGGTTCGTGATTTTAACGCCGGAGCAGGAAACCCTGCCGGTGGTGCATACCCAGTTTTCCAACACCGCGGGGCTGATGCACGCGTTTTTTGATGGCAACCGCCGTGCCGTGCATGCGGTGACAATCAAGGATGCGCTGTATGGTGAAATCGAGGATCCGGTGGCGCTGGTGTCGGGCGTCGAGGATCTGCTGGCGATCGACGAAGTGCGGTTCCGGGTCATGTCGGCAGAGGACATGCTCGGCAAGGCGACGGAATTGCGCACGCTGGTCGACCGGCTCGAGACCTCGAAGGATGGCTGGCGCGACGACGCTATGCTCAATCGTATGGTGGAACTGGCGCGGGAGACCGGCGATATCCGCCAAAACGCGCTGGTGCCCGACCAGCTGGTGTTTGCCCACACCTCCTACTGGGCCAACCATTTCGATGGTGTGTTCATCTTCCGCGACGGGCGCACCACCACGGTGATCTGCGACAGCCAGGCCCCCGGCTTCCGCCGTTCCCGGCCCTGGGAAGTGAGCTATATCGACATTGCCGATCATGCGCGCATCTTCGAGTATCTCTCCAAGAGCGGCCGGCTGCAATTGCCCCGCGCTTCCTGGGTGGAACCATCGGAGTTCTTCACCCACCGGGCTGATATGGCGATTGCTGATCTGATCCGGCTGACGGATCCCGATGTCGACCTGATCCGGGCCGACCGGGTCTGGCTGCAGACCTGGATGCACCGCAACGCCGGTCTGATCGCCGAGCAGCGGATCTATCCGTTCCTGCAGGAAGCGACCCGCGAAATCGGCGCCACCGGACAAGTGAAAATCAGCGAGGTGCGGGCCGACTGGCGGTTGATGCTGTGCCGCGCCACGCCCGATCACGAAGACCAATGGCTGGTCAACCGGTTGCTGGCGCGCCTGTCGCCGTTCGATTTCGTGTCCCGGTTTGTTTTTGACAAGCAGGGTTTTTATGACGCCTATGAAGAATATTCCGACAGCTACCGCGCATATGTTGTGAACGTGCTGTCGACCACCTATCTCAATGACAAGGCGGCGCTGAGGGCGCGGCTCTATGGATTGAAAGGACACCAGGACGATGCTTGATCCCGTGATCGCTTTTTTCGAACGGATCTTTCACGCCATCGGCCGCGGTATCGGAGTGGTGATCTCGGCGCTGTTGTGGCCCTTCGTCACGCTGGCGCGCTGGTATCGCGAACGCGGCTTCATCCTCAAGGCGATCGTTGGCGGCATCGTGGTGTTGTTCGTAGGTCTTTACGGCTATTTCTTCTGGCAATCGCAGTTCTGGTCGGGCTTCGATCCCGAGTATCCCGCGCAGCGCGAGATGATTGCAGCAACACCGGGCACGGCCACCGGTGACGGGCAATGCGCGCCGTCGGCGATGGTGGCGGCGACGTCCGACCTGATTGATTTCAACGTCAACCAGAACGCCTGGATCTCGTCGATGATCCTCTACAAGACCGGTTTTTTCGGCATCGACTGGGATCACACGCCGTTCTTTGACAACAAGGCCGCCTTCCAGCGCGGCGTCAATCAGGCGATCCGGCGCACGACGGTCGAATTCGTCGACACGCTTGGGCGGGTGCGCGGCACCAGCCAGGTGGATGGCGATCTTCAGGATGCGCGCGGCGCGATGCAGTTTGATGAATACACCTGGTATTTCGGCATCAGCCCGTTCGGGCCCAAAACGCCGACGCCGTCGTTCTACCGTTCGGCAATTGCCGATCTTGAAGCCTTTAACGACAGGCTTTCCAAATGCACCGCCATCTATGATGCGCGCGCCGACAATCTGATCCAGTTCCTCGACCGTATCGCGTCGGATGTGGGCTCAACATCCGCCATCCTGCGCGACCGCTCGGAGAACTATAATTCCGGCTGGTTCGACACCCGCGCCGATGACCGGTTCTGGTTCTCCTATGGCCAGCTCTACGGCTATTATGGCATTTTGAAAGCCACCCGTGAGGATTTCCGCGACGTGGTGGCGCAGCGCAATCTCGAGCAATTGTGGGACGAGATGGACGGGCAATTGTCAGCCGCACTGAAAATTCAGCCCTTCATCATCTCCAATGGCAATGAGAGCGGATGGATCATGCCAACCCATCTGGCCACGATGGGCTTTTACGTGCTTCGCTTCCGCTCCAACCTGGTGGAAATCCGCGCCATTCTCGACCGCTGAGGCGAGAACGGCCCAGGCGCTCCGCGGGCCAACGGCCGCGCCTTGCGTTTGGCGCTTTGACGCCTAGCTGATCAGGTGCAGCCGCAACGCCTTGGCGACCAGCTGGGTGCGGTTGACGCAGTCGAGCTTGCGCATGGCGCTGTTCATATAGGTGTTGACCGTGTGGTCCGACAGCGAAAGGATCGCGGCGATTTCGGTCGAGGTCTTGCCGTTGGCGGCCCAGTGCAGCACTTCGAGCTCGCGGGCGGTAATGTTGCTGGCGGCAGTCTTGGTCTTGGTCGTGAGGTTGGAATAGGCGTCATAGACATGCAGCACGAACAGCCCGAGCTGGCCCATTTCGGTGTGGGTCAGCGCATCGCGATTGCCGAAAAACCCCATTGACGCGCGGCGGCCATTGGGGCCGTGCACCGGATAATAAATGCCGGAATTGATCTTGTGGGTACTGAACAGGTTCAGCGCCGGTTCAACCTCATTGGCAGGCCGGCCTTTTCTCAAAATTTCGAGATCCCAGGAAATCGGCGCGGTGGAGCGCTTCAGCGTGGCGAAAATCGGCGAATTGCGCAACAGGCCAAGAGCGTCGTAGCCCTCTATGAAATCGAGTGGCAGATCCGACAGGGTGATGTGATTGGAAAGCCGCTGACTGCTGGTGGCCGGGATGTCGACGATCGCATACCGGTCGAAACCGAATTTCGCGGTCAATTGGCGCAGAAAATCGCCCAACTCGGTCTCGGTCGCAACCGCCTTCAATTCGCTTAGAAGGGCGTCATGGCCTTTCATAAAAAGCAATCCGTCATCTTAATCGTTTGAATCCCGCGTCATAGTCACGTTACAGGCTTTCCGTGCGCCGTTCCACACCGCGATTGGAATTAGCTTAAGAACATCTATGCCGGACCGCTCGGATTGGAAGGACCTATGTCGGTTCATACGGGAATCTTGTCGGTGGTCTTGACCTCTTCCATCACCGCATAGGTGTGGGTTTCGCGTACGCCGGGAAGCGGCAGGATCACGTCGGACAAAAACGCCCGATAGGCGTCCATGCCACTGACTCTCGCCTTGACGAGATAGTCGAAACCACCCGCCACCATGTGACATTCCATCACGTCGTCGGACCGGCGTACGGCATCGGCGAAAGCGTCGAACACATCAGGCGTGGTGCGGTCAAGCTTGACCTCGACAAACACTAGCATGCCGCGGCCGAGCTTCTGGGGCGACAGCCGTGCCGCGTAGCCAGTGATGTAGCCGTCGCGGATCAGCCGCTTGAGCCGCTCACCGGTGGCGGTGGGCGACAGGCTGATCTTGTCGGCCAGTTCGAGATTGGTCAGCCGGCCGTCATCCTGGATGGCGCGAAGGATCTTGCGATCAAGGCGGTCAATTTCCTTCATGAATTCTCCATAATTCGAGTGAATGATAGTGAAATAATTTGTACTAATATTAAAATATGGAGAATAATTGGTTCTATCAAGCGATAGTTTGGATCATCCACGGGAGATCGCCATGACCGCCGCCACAAAGCCTGCCCTGACCGCCTTTCACGCGCCGCATGCGCCCGACGATGACCGGTTGGCGCAGCAATTTGCGCGCGACCTGACGTTCACCAGCGCGCAGGACCGCGCCATCGACGCCCGCGCCACCAAGCTGATCGAGGCCATCCGCACGGAGTCCGGGCAGATCGGTGGTGTTGAGGATTTCCTGCGCGATTACGGGCTGTCGACCCGTGAGGGGCTGGCACTGATGGTTCTGGCCGAGGCGCTGCTTCGGGTGCCCGATGCGCTGACCCAGGACCGGCTGATCGAGGACAAGCTCAAGGAAGGCGGCTGGAGCGACCATGAAGCCCATGGCGACACCTGGTTCGTCTCTGCCTCCGCCTGGGCGCTGGGGATGTCGGCGCGGGTGATCAAACCCGGCGAAACGCCTGAGGGCGTGATGCGTGGCCTGGTCAAGCGCATGGGCATGCCGACGGTGCGCACGGCGACACGCCAGGCGATGCGGTTTCTCGGCCATCATTTCGTGCTCGGCGAGACCATCGAGGATGCACTCGGCCGCGGGGCCAAAAACGAGGCGCGGGGCTTTCGCCATTCCTTCGACATGCTGGGTGAGGGCGCCCGCACCCGGGCCGATGCAAAACGCTATTTCCAATCCTATGCCGACGCCATCGCGGCGATCGGCAAATCGGCCAGCAAACTGTCGGCCGGCCGCATGCTGCCGGACCGGCCGGGCATATCGGTCAAGCTTTCCGCCCTGCATCCGCGTTATCTGCCGACGCACCGGGAACAGGTGCTTGAGGAGGTGGTGCCCGATCTGGTGCGGCTGGCGCAGATGGCCAAGGCCCATGATCTCAATTTCACGGTCGATGCCGAGGAAGTCGACCGGCTAGAGTTGTCACTGGATGTGATCGACCGCGCCTTCGCCGACGAAACGCTGGCCGGCTGGGACGGATTCGGGTTGGCGATCCAGGCCTATCAGAAGCGTGCGCCGCAGGTGATCGACCACATTGCCGGATTGTGCCGCAAGCATGGCCGCCGGATGATGGTGCGGCTGGTCAAGGGCGCCTACTGGGACACCGAAATCAAGCGCGCGCAGGAACGGGGGCTTGAAGGCTATGCGGTGTTTACCCGCAAGGCTGCCACCGACCTTTCCTATCTTGCCTGCGCGCGGCAGCTGCTCGATCTGCGCGAGGTGATCTTTCCGCAATTCGCCACCCACAATGCGCTTACCGTGGCCACCATCATCGAGATGGCCAAGGATCGCAGCGGCTTCGAGTTCCAGCGCCTGCACGGCATGGGCGAGGTGGTCTATGACAGCCTGAATGAAGGCAATGACCCGATTCCCTGCCGGATCTACGCGCCGGTTGGCGGCTATCGCGATCTGCTGGCCTATCTGGTCCGGCGGCTGTTGGAAAACGGCGCCAACTCCTCCTTTGTGGCGGTGGCCGGCGACAAGTCGGTTCCGATTTCCAGTCTGCTGGAGCGTCCGGATGTGAAGCTCGGGCTTGCCAGCGGACAATCGGCGCGCAACGGGCAGATCCCGCTGCCGCTGGCGATCTACCCGGACCGGCTCAATTCGCGCGGCATCGAATTCGGCGACCGCTTTGCGCTTGAAAAACTGCTGGGCGGTATGGAGCGGTCGCGCGAGCAGGTGGCGGCCGCCCCGCTGGCGCCGGGCTTCAAACCCAAGAGCTCGTCGCGGCAGATGCGCTCGCCATCGGATCCTTCGAACATCATCGGAACCGTTTGCTTTGCGAATCCCGGCGATGTCGGCAAGGTGGTGGAGGCCGCGGCCAGCGGGTTCAAGTCGTGGTCGCGGACCGATCCTGAACTGCGGGCTGCGGCGCTGCACCGGGCTGCGGACCTGCTTGAAGAGCGCCGTGACCGGTTCATGGCGCTGCTGGCAGTGGAAGCGGGCAAGACGCTCGATGACGGCATTGCTGAAATCCGCGAAGCGGTGGATTTCCTGCGCTATTACGCCGAGCGCTCGCGCGAGATGTTTTCAACCATGCAGGAGATGCCTGGGCCGACCGGCGAGGAAAACCGGCTCGGCTGGCGCGGGCGCGGAGTGTTCGTGTGCATTTCGCCCTGGAACTTTCCGCTGGCAATCTTTCTGGGTCAGGTCACGGCGGCCCTTGCTGCGGGCAATGCGGTGATCGCCAAACCAGCGGAACAAACGCCGCTGATCGCCCACGAGGCGGTGGTGTTGCTCCATGAGGCAGGCGTGCCTCAAGATGTGCTGATGTACCTGCCGGGAGCCGGCGATGTCGGTGCGGCGCTGACGGCGCATCCGAAAATCGGCGGTGTGGCCTTTACCGGCTCGACCGAGACCGCGCGCGCCATCAACCGTGCGCTCGCCGCCAAGGACGGGCCGATCGTGCCGTTCATCGCCGAGACCGGTGGGCTCAACGCAATGATCGTCGATGCCACGGCGCTGGCCGAGCAGGTGACCGATGATGTGGTGATGTCGGCGTTCCGGTCCGCCGGGCAGCGCTGTTCGGCGCTCAGGCTTCTGTTTGTTCAGGACGACGTTGCCGATCATATGATCGAAATGATCGAGGGGGCGGCGCGCGAGCTCAGGCTGGGCCAATCTTACAATCCCTCCACCGACATCGGCCCTGTGATCGACGAAGCCCAGCGCGACATGCTCGCCGCGCATATCGCCACCGTCTCCAAGTCCCACAAACTCCTCTATGCCGGCGAGACGCCGAAAGAGGGTCTGTTTTTCGCACCGCATATAGTCGAGCTCAAGAATGCCGCGGCGCTCGACCGCGAGATCTTCGGACCGGTGCTGCATGTGGTGCGTTACAAGGCCAAGCAACTCGATCAGGTGCTCGATGCCATCGACGCGACCGGCTTCGGCCTGACGCTGGGCGTGCATACGCGGATCGAGGCGACCGTGCGCAAGGTGATCGACCGGCTCGACACCGGCAATGTCTACGTTAACCGCAACATCATCGGTGCCATCGTCGGCACCCAGCCGTTCGGTGGTTCGGGTTTGTCGGGCACCGGCTTCAAGGCCGGCGGGCCGCATTACCTGATGCGCTTTGCGGTCGAACAGGCGGTTTCGGTCAACACCGCAGCCGCGGGCGGCAACGCCAGCCTCATCGCCATGGGCGACGGGTAGGCCGCAGCAAGATCCCGATTTTGTGCCCAGAGGCAGGTACCGTTCCGGTTCCTCGAGGTCGCTCACGTCGACGGAGGCGGGCCGCGGCGGTGCTTGCGCCCTTTGATCAGGGCACCTGCACAGGGCTGACATAGTCGGGCGGCTTGACCGTCATGACCGAGCAATCGGTGTTGTTGAGCGTATCCTCGGCCGTGTTTCCGATGATCAGTCCGGGAACGCCCGTCCGGGCGACCGTGCCCATGACCAGCAGGTCGGCTCCGAGGGCGCGCGCCTGCTCGGCGATCACTTCGCCCGGTTCGCCGCGCTCGAGATGCGGCAGCAGATCCACACCATCTAACCGCTCCGGCCCGATGCGCGCCTTTTCCGAAGTCAAAAACCGGTCGAGCACCCGCCAATGCCGCGCTTGCACCTGCTGGACATATTGGTCGGCCGCCTCGTTGCCATCGGGCGCGCCCGACAACATACGCACCAGCCCTTCGCCGGGAGCGTTCCAGACATGTAGTACATGGACAGTCGCCTGGTTGACGCTGGCCATGGCAACCGCCGCATCCATGATCGTCTGGTTCAGCCTCTTCGTCGTCTCGGGTTCGCTTGCAAGCTCCTCATCCACATCGATCGCGACCATGATGGTCGAGGCCGACAGCGGGCTGTTGCGAAGCCGCAACCAGACAGGGCAGGGGCACTTTCTCAAAAGGTGCTGATCCATGCTGGCAAACAGCAGACGCTGAATGCCACGCGGCGGCTCGGCGATCTTGACCACCAGTCCGATGTCGTTTTCCAGCACGTGCAGAATGATTTCGATAAACGGCTTGCCAAACCGGACGCCGATCGATGGTTCCAGGCCCGGGGCCGCCTCGACAAGAAGGCTGCTGATCTTTTCGCGGCATTCGGACGCCAGACGCCCTTCGATCTCGGCGGGCGAGACATGGGTCAGGCGGGCAATCGAATCGATTTCAGCGGGCTGCTCGGTGACGACCAGCACCGAAAGATCTGATTGCCAGGCTGAGGCGAGTTGCCCGGCAGCCCTAAGCGTCTCCTCGTCTCCGTCTCCCAGGGTGCAAACCGCGAGAATTTTGTCGGGCAGGTTCCGCCCTTGATAGCGCGCCGCAGCAAGTGTTGCATCGGTCACTGATTGAACTCCTTTTGCCCTTCGGGATCGGTGAAGTCGAGATTGCTTGGCGCGACGTCTTCCATAACCAGCGCGGCCGCCTGGATGGCCGCGTCGCGAAACGGCCTTAGCACCAGATCCGCGCCGACGGTGCGGACCATTCCGGCCATTTCCTCGCTGTGCGCCGAGACAGCGACGCGTCCGCTGAACCCGAGATTCTTGAGCGAGCGGATCAGGGCCTTGCGCGGATCGTCATGGGTTACACCGGTGTCGTGCTCTGGAACCGCCGACACCGCCCACCTCGCACCCTCGAGTGGCAGATGGGCAAGAAACTCCGGATCTGTGGCGTCTCCGAACACCACATCGAAGCCATTGGCGCGTGCGTGACGCACCGCAACCGGATTGAAATCGACGCCGAGAACTTTTTGACCATGGCTCTGCAGTTCCTGAGCAATTGCCAGCCCGTAGCGACCCAACCCGAAGATGACGATGGTGTAGGTGTTGGCGCCGACTTCTCCGGCATCTTCCAGGTTTCCCACAGACTTGCGCTCAAACAGGCCGAGCACCGGTTCGAGCCGGTTATAGAGCTGGTGCGAATAGGTGATCATGTAGGTGGAAGCCGCGATGGTGATCAGCCCGACAAGGGTGACCAGACCCAGCGCCTCTTCCTGGACATGGCCGATCGAGACGCCCATCGCCATGAAGATCAGGGAAAACTCACTGATCTGCGCCACGGTCAGTCCGGCGAGGAAGCCGGTGCGTTTGCGGTATCCCATCGCACCCATGATGGCGAGCACGATCAAGGGGTTTCCGATCAGCACGAACAGGGAGAATATGGCTGCCGCGAAGACGCTCGCTCCGAGCGCCGACAGGTCGAGCGCTGCGCCAAGTGCGATGAAGAAAAACAAAAGCAGGAAATCCCGCAAGGAGGCGAGCCGTGCCGCAATGGCCTCGCGAAATGGCGTCGAGGCGAGCGAAACGCCGGCCAGCAGACCACCCAATTCCTTGCCGAAGCCGAGATAGTGCCCGACCGCCGCCAGCAGCACAGCCCAGCCGATTGAAAACGACACCAGCAATTCGGGCGCGCGCGACAGCCTGTCGACCAGCGGGTTGGCGAGATAGCGGATGAACAGGCCGACCAGCACCAGCATCCCGGCGCCGTAGACGAAAACCATCAAGACATCGGCAACTGCGCCATCGCCAGCGGTTCCCACGCCAATGGCCGACAACATGATCATTGCCAGCACCACAACCAGATCCTGAACGATCAGGAAGCCCAGCGCGATGCGTCCGTGAAGCGAATCGATCTCCCGTTTGTCCGAGAGCAGCTTGACGATGATGATCGTTGACGAAAATGTCAGCGCCACCGCGACATAGACGCTGGTTGTGACACCCAGGCCAAGCGCCAAGCCGATCAGGAAGCCGAAGACCGTTGTGAACGCGACCTGACCCAGTCCGGTCAGCAAGGCAACCGTTCCCAGCATTCGCACCAGTTTCAGATCGAGTTTCAACCCGACCAGGAACAGCAATATGGCGATGCCGAGTTCAGCCAGAAGATCGATGTACTCGTCTGATTGGGCAATGCCCAAGGCCGACGGGCCGGCAAGGACACCGACCGCGATGAAGCTGACGATCAGCGGCTGGCGCGCCAGCAAGCCAAGAAATCCCACCGCAGCGGCCAGCACCAGCAGCGCCGCGATTTCATAAAATATATAGTCATTGATGATGTCGGCCACCGGGGTACTCACATTCTGGGTCAGATCCCCGGTCGGCGTGGTGTATGAAGTTTTCCGGAGGGCGGAGAGCTTCACACGCCCGCGCCCGCTTCAGGGTTCGCATGCGTATTGGCAGTCGCCGTCAGCGCTGTGACGGCGACATGAAACTCCCGGCCCGTATTGAATTCGCGATGATTAAATCAGCTTCGATGGTTTCCAACAATCCTGAGGGCAGTGAGAACCTCACCCCCGCGCGCGTTTGACGCATGCCGACTAAGGTTTTTGCCGGTTGCTACCCAGAGATCTGTCAGGATTGCGGGTCGCCTTGCCTGTCAAGCAGGCTTCACAGGTTCCGTTTCGCGCTTTCGCGGGTCAGATCGGCAAGCGCCTCCGCGAAGCCCTGACCGGTCCAAAGGCGCTCCCACTGGCGGCCGGATTTGTCGGTGAAGGCGAGACGAAGGCTCGCGTCATCGGTCAGGCTTGCCGTGAAGCGGTTGGCTTCATCACCGGCGATAATGCATTGCGTGCCGGCTTCACAGCGGGCTGGTGCATAGTCAAAGGCGATTCTGCCGTCTTCTATCACCGCGAAGCCGCCGGGGTCGAATTCGGTTCCTTTCTCAAAAGAGAATTCGAACCGAAGACCTTCAGCGGTGGTGTGGGTGATGAAGACGAAGGTTGCGCCGAAGTCCGGCCGCGGCGCGTAGACATCGACGACCCGCACATAGCAGCGGCGTTCTTCGCCGTTGCCAATGTCGCGGTGATCGCAGGCGCTTTCCCAGATGCCGAAAGTCTGGAAATGATCAACCGCCCATTTCCAGTCGTCGACGGTGTTTTGTGCCCGGACCGGGGTGTTAGTAAGGCCGCCGATGACCATCAGCGCGGTGAGCATGGTGCGTGTCTTTGTCATAGCTCGCAGCATCCGCGCCAGTGCGGCATTGGGCAAATCACTTGCCTTCACGGCTTCGCGACCGGCGGTAACAAGCCCGTCGCGGGTGATGTGTCGCAATTGGCGCATTGCGCGTCCGGTTTCATACCGTTATCGACTTCGCTTTCGGTCTTAATTCCACGCATCGTTCGCGTGGTGAATGCGGACCAGGTCGGGAAGAGGAAAACGACACAATGGCTCAGTACAAATCCGATATCGAGATTGCGCGCGCGGCAAGCAAGCGGCCGATCATGGAGATCGGCGCAAAGCTCGGCATCGAGGCAACGGATCTGGTTCCCTACGGCCATGACAAGGCCAAAGTGTCGGCCGATTTCATCGCCCGCCAGAGCGACAAGCCCGACGGCAAGCTCATTCTCGTCACCGCCATCAATCCAACGCCGGCGGGCGAGGGCAAGACCACCACTACGGTGGGGCTCGGCGACGGGCTCAACCGCATCGGCAAGAAGGCGATGATCTGCATTCGCGAAGCCTCGCTGGGCCCGAATTTCGGGATGAAGGGCGGGGCTGCGGGCGGCGGATTGGCGCAAGTGGTTCCGATGGAGGAAATGAACCTGCATTTCACCGGCGATTTTCACGCCATCACCAGTGCCCACAATCTGTTGTCCGCGATGATCGACAATCACATCTACTGGGGCAATGATCTGGGCATCGACGCCCGCCGGGTGGTCTGGCGCCGGGTGATGGACATGAACGACCGGGCGTTGCGCGATATGGTGGTCAATCTCGGCGGTGTGGCCAACGGCTTCCCGCGCCAGACCGGCTTCGACATCACCGTGGCTTCGGAAGTCATGGCGATCCTGTGTCTGGCCAAGAACCTTGAGGATCTGCAGGAGCGGCTCGGCGGCATTGTCGTGGCCTACCGGCGCGACAAGAGCCCGATCTACTGCCGCGACATCAAGGCCGATGGCGCGATGACGGTGCTTCTCAAAGACGCCATGCAGCCCAATCTGGTGCAGACGCTTGAAAACAATCCGGCCTTTGTGCATGGCGGCCCGTTTGCCAATATCGCCCATGGCTGCAACTCGGTGGCTGCCACCACCACAGCGCTGAAACTGGCTGATTTCGTGGTCACCGAAGCGGGTTTCGGAGCCGATCTGGGCGCCGAGAAATTCTTCGACATCAAGTGCCGCAAGGCCGGCCTGAACCCCGACGCGGCGGTGATCGTCGCCACGGTGCGGGCGATGAAGATGAATGGCGGCATCAAGAAGGACGATCTTGGCGAGGAGAACATCGAGGCCGTAGAGAAGGGCTGCGCCAATCTCGGCCGGCATGTCCAGAACGTCAAAAAATTCGGCGTGCCGGTGGTGGTGGCGATCAACCATTTCGTTTCCGACACCGATGCCGAGATCCAGGCGGTCAAAGACTATGTGGCAACTCTCGGAGCCGAGGCGATCCTGTGCAAGCACTGGGCCCAGGGCTCCGCGGGCATCGAGGAGCTGGCGCACAAGGTGGTCGAACTGGCCGAATCCGGCGCCGCGCAATTCGCGCCGCTTTACCCTGACGACATGCCGTTGTTTGAGAAGATCGAAACCATCGCCAAGTCGATCTATCACGCGGGCGAGGTGATTGCTGAAAAGTCGGTGCGCGAGCAGCTCCGGCAGTGGGAGGCGCAGGGCTACGGCAATCTGCCGATCTGCATGGCCAAGACGCAATACTCGTTCTCCACAGATCCTAACCTGCGCGGCGCGCCATCGGGACACACGGTGCCGGTGCGCGAGGTACGCCTGTCGGCGGGCGCCGGGTTCATCGTGGTAATCACAGGTGAAATCATGACCATGCCGGGCCTGCCCAGAACGCCGTCATCGGAAAAGATCTACCTCAACGACCAGGGCCAGATCGAAGGCCTGTTCTAGGTCTGTGCACCTGAAACACCGGGCGGCCGTGCCGCCGCCCGGATGCTATTGGCACAGCCGGTAGCCGCCTCTGCGCTCGGCGATGTCGAGGTGCAGGTGATTGTTGTGGCTCTGGTCGGCACCTGGGCCGAGCACGGTGGTGAAATCGAGACAGGCGCCAGCCCTGACGGCGCGTTGAAATGCCTCCTCGATGGTGCCCTTGCCGTCCCGTGGTGAGATCGTGATCGGGTCGCGGCCTGAAAACTCGAAGCTCACAATGTCGATGGCATTGCCGATCGAGTGTTCGGACATCTTGCCCGTGGGCTGGTTGTTGCGCCGCCGGCAGACATAGGTCGAGGCGTGGTTGATCCGCATCAGCCGCACCTCGCCGGGCAGGGCCGCAGTGGCCGGAACGACGATGCGATCCACCCATCTGGCCATGGCGATCACTGTCGCGCACCGCAATTGGGTCGCCGGGCGCAGCTTCACGCCGTTGGCGATTTCCGTCACAGCGAAAGGCGCGCGGATGCCGCACCCGTTTTCGCCGACAACGGGATCGACCCTTTCAAAGGTCACACCAAGCTTACGCAGTTCCGTCTGACAGGCCGAAAGCGCCGCCGGGTCGATTTCGGGCGCTTCAATGCTGGGTAGCTTCTTGGCGCTCGCGGCACTGGACTTGGCTGCGCCCTCTGCGCTTTCGGAGGGCTTTTGACCGGACGTGCTGATTGCGTCAGATGGCTTTGGCGCGGGGGAGGGAGCAGACGTTTCGGCCGGTGTCGCGGGCTCACGCGGATCGGGCGCCGGCAATGGCCCGGTTTCGGGCAGGTCGACGCCCATCAACGCCAGCGTCAGGAACGGGATCAGCAGGACCGGACGCATCGGGTTAATCCTCAGACTCCAAGGGTATGGCCCACGCTTACCACAAAGGCGCGTTCGCGCGCGTCCCGATCCTGATGTCGAACCGGCCATCGACCTCAAGGCAGCCGCCCTGGTCAAAACCGCAAATGGTTTAGTCCGCGCCAGTCTTGTTCCTGGCAGAGGTCTTGCGTTTCGGCGCCGTTTTCGCCTTCGCGCCGGTTTTGGCCTTGATCGCCGATTTGGCCTTAGTGGCGGTTCGCGCCGAAGCGGTTGCCTTGCGTTTTGTGGCTGCGGGCTTGGATTTGGTTGCGGGTTCGGCGGAGCGAGCCGAAATGTCGTCCGATTTGACCTCGCTGTCCCCATAGCCTGTGCCGGCGTCTTCGGTGGCGTTGTCAGCCGTGTCGTCGCCTTCGACCTCGCGGACGATCTCGACCCGGACACGTGTGGCGAAACCGGCGATGGCGCCGAGAATGGCGAGCATCGGTGCTGCCAGCGCCACCGCACCGCCTGCGATAACACCGACGGTCAGCGGCGTTTCAAGCATGATGTCGCCATTTGATTTCTTGATGCGCAACTGTCTGATATTGCCCTGATTGAACAGGTCCTTGATCTGCTGCACGAGCTGGCTGCCCATGACTTCGATTTCTTCGGTGAAGGTCCGCGTGTGGTTTTGGTCTCTGCTTTTCATCAATGGTCTCCTTGCTGGCGAACGGTACGCTCAATGGCGGAACCGGATCGACCGGTCTCCGCCAGAACGGCAACAATCGCTGTCTGTGTCATAGAGCTGATATGGGTACGGAAGCGGCCGGATGCAAAGAACCCGGATGGCGAAAACGCCGATCCGGGTTCGATACTGGTGGCGGGCGGGATTTACGGCCGGCCGAAATCTCGGCTCACCTTGCCCCAGGCGCAATGGGGAAAGTAGGGATAGCTGTCGGTGACGAAATAGACGAATTTGCCATTGAGCTCGCCGCCGTTGCACTGATCAAGCTTGCCCGCGCCACCGGTGTACTGCCAGTCCTGCACATAGGTGCCGTCATGTTTGCCGCCGGGACCGCCATTGCGGTTGCCGGGCTTGAGCGTATAGCCGGATTTGGCGCGCCCGCCGACATAATGGATTTCAAAGCCGTCGGCTGCGAAGCCGACCAGCGAGGAGTTGGTTTTGGCCAGCAGCCCGGTCGGTTTGGCGTGGTAATGGTAGAGCCCGCGCTTGTCGACATGGGCATTGTTGCTGTCGAGGCCCAGTTGCTGGGCTGCGCCCTTGCCATCGAGCTTCCAGCCCGAGGCCGGGTTGCGGCTAAAGCCCCGCCGCGAGGACGGGTCGTAATAGTCGGCGGTGCCAGGGCGGATCATGACACCGTTGAGAGCAAAGCCCGTGGAGCCGCGCAACGCTGTGGCGCGCGAGGTCTTGACCGGATTTTCCGGCACGCAGACCTCGATGGACTGGGCGGCAATCCGGTGCGGATTGCCGGAATTGGGAAAGTTGCCGGTGGAGTGATTGGGCAGGCCATTGGAGACCATGCAGATCTCGCCACGGCTTTTGGTGATGGATACCGAGCCGGAGGCGGCCTGTGCGGCGTAGGCGCTGGCAGCGATGCCGGCAATGGTGACACCTGCAATGAGCAGATAAGAAATCGGGCGGTCCATGATGTTCCCCTTGCGGATTTGTTCTTGATCGTCTTGTGACGGTCCAAACATGACGCGTCGCACCTTTCCGCGTCGTGGCCGATTGATTACGGTTTTGTCATGAACCCGTCCGCTGGCGGCAGACTGGAACCAGTTGCCGAATGGCGGATTGCATGCCCGAGACACCCAGGAAAGGCCTGCCTGCTTATGACGACACAATCCCTGCTCGACCGCGTGACCAACTGGCTTTTTCGCGACACCCGTTCCGGCGGCGTCAACTGGTTGCCCGTCACCCTGCTGGCAATCGTCACGCTCGGTGTCTACGCCTTTATCGAGATTGCCGAGGAAGTGGCGGCTGGCGAAATCCGCCAGATCGATGAAGCGCTGTTTTTGTCGCTGCGCCTTGCGGACGATCCCTCGACACCGATTGGGCCCGCCTGGTTGCAGGAGACCGCGGTCGAGGTCACCGCCGTGGGCGGGTTTCCGCTGATTGTGCTGACACTGGCGGCGATCGCCGGATTTTTCATCGTCACGAAGCGCTATGGCGCGGCGTTGTACGCGGTGCTGTCGGTGGGCAGCGGGGCGCTGCTCAGCCAGACCCTCAAACAATATTACGGACGGCCGCGGCCGGATCTGGTCGATCATCTCGACACGGTTCACACGTTGAGCTTCCCGAGCGGCCATGCGCTGGTGACCACGGTCGCCTATCTGACCCTGGCCTCCATCGTCGTCGGGTTTCTCGATGATCGCCGCGCGCGCGTCTATGTGATTGTGGTCGCAGTGCTGGTGGCCATGATGGTCGGCGTCAGCCGGGTCTATCTCGGGGTTCACTGGCCGAGCGACGTGGCCGCCGGCTGGGCGCTCGGCGCGGCCTGGGCATGCTTTTCCTGGCTGATCGTTCATTTCCTCAGGCGTGGCAACACAACAACGTCGCCATGATCACGTCCGCGACCCAGGCTGGTACCTGGCATGACCGGTTCAGATCTCTCGTACGGCTGGTTAGAGGCGCGCATGGACGGGCGAGCCTGGACCATGCGCTCGCAGTTATCGCCGATCTGCCTTCTTGCTCGCTGCGCCGGCCCGGTCCTGCCGTTGAGGTCTTGATGCGGGTGGTCTGCTGGGGTAAGAGACATCTCATGATGACGCATGTGGCACAGAACAACTGGTGGTGGGCACGCTTTCGGCGGCCTTGACCACGCATGCGCGTATGAGATCAACAAGCCGCCCGGGACCCCAAGGTCCGGCGGCTTTTTGTTTGTCCCGCCGGGCCTGGCTCACCGGACCGGGACAGACGGAGAAAAGACATGGGAACGACGGTACTTGAGGACGGCGCGGCGCAGTATGTCACGCGCGGTGGGGTGACGATCACCCGGCGGCGGCGTGAAACGCCCTATGCTGACGCGATTTCGGGCTATATCGATGCGCTCGACAGCCGCCGCGGCGCGGTGTTTTCGTCCAACTATGAATATCCCGGTCGCTACACCCGGTGGGATACGGCGATTGTCGACCCGCCTCTGGGCATTTCCGCCAAGGGCCGTGCGCTGACGCTGGAAGCCTACAACGAGCGCGGCGAGGCGCTTCTCGACATTCTCGAAGCCAAATTGCAGGGCCAGGCGGATTTTACCTGCGCACCGCGCCAGGGCAGGCAGATCCGCATCGACATCAAGCAGCCTGACCGCGAATTCTCCGAGGAGGAGCGCTCGCGTGCGCCGACGGTGTTTTCGGTGCTGCGGGTTATCGTCGATCTGTTTTATTCGGCCGAGGACGGCAATATCGGGTTTTACGGCGCCTTCGGTTACGACCTGGCGTTCCAGTTTGACCCGGTGCCACTCAAGCTCGCGCGGCCCGACGATCAGCGAGATCTGTTGCTTTATCTGCCCGACGAAATCCTGGTGGTCGACAACCATGCAGCCAAGGCCTGGATCGACCGGTACGATTTTGCACTGGGCGAGTTCCGCACCGAAGGCCGCGATGGCGCAATCGCCGAGGAAGAGTTCAGACCGGCCGACAAGATCCCGACCAAAGGGGACCACACGCCCGGCGAATATGCCCAACTGGTCAAGCGCGCCAAGGAAAGCTTCAAGCGGGGAGACCTGTTCGAGGTGGTGCCGGGTCAGACCTTTTTCGAGCGCTGCGAGGCCAAGCCGTCGGAAATCAGCCGCCGGCTGAAGGCCATCAATCCGTCTCCCTATTCCTTCTTCATCAATCTGGGGCAGCAGGAATATCTGATCGGCGCGTCGCCGGAGATGTTCGTTCGGGTCAACGGGCGACGCATCGAGACCTGTCCGATCTCGGGCACGATCAAGCGCGGCGAGGATGCGATCGCCGATTCCGAACAGATCCTGAAGCTGCTCAACTCCAAGAAGGACGAGAGCGAGCTTACCATGTGCTCGGATGTCGACCGCAACGACAAGAGCCGGGTCTGTGAGCCGGGCTCGGTCAAGGTGATCGGCCGCCGCCAGATCGAGATGTATTCGCGGCTGATCCACACGGTGGATCATATCGAGGGCCGGTTGCGCGACGACATGGACGCGTTTGACGGTTTTCTCAGCCACGCCTGGGCGGTGACGGTGACCGGCGCGCCGAAATTGTGGGCGATGCGTTTTCTCGAAAACAATGAAAAGAGCCCGCGCGCCTGGTATGGTGGCGCCATCGGCATGGTCGGCTTTGATGGCGACATGAACACTGGCCTGACGCTCAGGACCATCCGGGTCAAGGACGGCGTTGCCGAAGTGCGCGCCGGGGCGACGCTGCTGTTTGATTCCAATCCCGAAGAGGAAGAGGCCGAGACTGAATTGAAGGCCTCCGCCATGCTTTCGGCAATCCGTGATGCCCGGCTGGGCAATGCCGGCGCGTCAGACCGGCAGACAGCGCGGGTGGGCGAGGGCGTGTCGATCCTGCTGGTCGATCACGAGGATTCCTTCGTTCACACGCTGGCCAATTACTTCCGCCAGACCGGCGCCCGGGTCACCACTGTGCGCGCGCCGGTCACCGATGAGATGTTCGATCGGGTCGCACCGGATCTGGTGGTGCTGTCGCCCGGGCCGGGCAGCCCCAAGGATTTCGACTGCGCGGCCACCATCAAGAAAGCGCGGGCGCGCGATCTGCCGGTGTTCGGCGTCTGTCTGGGGCTGCAGGCGCTCGCCGAGAGCTATGGCGGCGATCTGCGTGAGCTTGCGGTTCCGGTGCATGGCAAGCCGTCGCGCATCCGGGTTTTGTCCAATGGAGTGATCTTCTCGGGCCTGCCCAATGAGGTGACCGTGGGACGCTACCATTCGATCTTTGCCGATTATGCCACATTGCCCAAGCCGTTCCGTGTGACCGCGGAAACCGACGATGGCGTGGTAATGGCGATCGAACATGAGAGCGAACCGGTGGCGGCGGTGCAGTTCCATCCCGAATCGATCATGACGCTGGGCCAGGACGCCGGCATGCGGATGATCGAAAATGTGGTGGCGCATCTGGCGCGCAGGAAAAAGGTGAAGGCGGCATGACACAGATATCGTTACGACCGATCGGGCTTTTGGCTTTGTTGACAGCTGGCGCCACGGCGCTTTCCGCGACGCCGCAGGCGTTTGCGGAAACGGCAGTGCTTGCCGAGGGCCGCGGCCTTGTTGAAGCCAATTGCGGCAATTGCCACGGCGTGGGCGAGGCCGACGCCAGCCCGCATGAGGCGGCACCGCCGTTTCGGAACCTGTCGGACAGTTTTCCGATCGATGCGCTGGAAGAGGCCTTCGCCGATGGCCGCATTTACTCCGGTCATCCCGACATGCCGGAATTCATCGCCACGCCGCAACAGGTCGACGCGATTATCGCCTATATCGCCTCGCTGCAGGAATAGCGGGCGATGCCGCAGTCGGCGCGGATTGTCAGGCGGTTGGCGTTGTGGTCGATCCCGCTGGCGCTGGGGGTGATGGCGCTGAAGTTTCTCGCCTGGCAGATCACCGGGTCGATCGCGCTCTATTCCGATGCGCTTGAATCCACCGTCAATGTGATTGCCGCGCTGGCAGCCTTCATTGCCGTGGGCTACGCGCAAAAACCCGCCGATTCAGGCCATCCCTACGGCCACCACAAGGCCGAGTATTTCTCCGCCGTGCTCGAGGGCGTGCTGATCGTGCTCGCCGCGCTGATGATCGTACGCGAGGCGGTGGGCGGCCTGATGGCGCCGCCGGCAATCGAGGCGCCGACGCTGGGTCTCGCCATCAACGGCGCGGCGGCAGTGATAAACGGCGCCTGGGCCTATGTGCTGATCCGTGCCGGGCGGCGCTATCGTTCGCCCGCGCTGTCCGCCGACGGGCATCATGTGCTCTCCGATGTGATCACCTCGGCGGGCGTGATCATCGGGCTGGTGCTGGCGATCATGTTCGATCAGCCGCTGCTTGACCCGCTGCTGGCGCTGATCGTGGCGATCAACGTGCTGTGGCAGGGCTGGAAGGTGATCGCGTCGTCGGTCGACGGGCTTATGGACCGCGCCTTCGACAGCGTCGATGCCGAGCGCATTCACGAGATCATCAAGGCCCATGCCGATGGCGCAATCGAAGCGCATGACATTCGTACCCGACTGGCCGGTCGGGCCTCGTTCGTGGAGTTCCATCTGGTGGTTGACGGACTGATGACGGTTGAGCAGTCACACGCCATCTGCGACCGGCTGGAAGCGGCGCTGATGGCCGAAGTCGATGGCGTTCGGGTGATCATCCATGTCGAGCCCGGCCACAAGGCCAAGGACGAAGGCGTGCGGCTGGGGTGAGAGCGGACGCCTCGCGAAGGCTGGCTTAATAGGACGTTATGCAATCAAGCTGCTCCAATTTGTCCGCGTTTTTATCCCGCGCTTGTCTAAGGCGCGCATCCTCGGCTTTGAAATGTTCGATATCGCGCATCACTCTGTTCAGATTGCTGTTTTGCTGTTCCAGTTTCTGCTTGAGGACGGAAATCTGAACGGAAATTGCAGCCGTGCCCGCGCCCGCAGGTTTGACTATCCTGCCGACTGCCCCAAGGCCTGCCTTCAGCGCTTCCAGCCTGTATAATTCCCTCGACGCCACGGCGATATCGGCGCGCAGGCTTTCCGCGCGGTTCCTCAATTGGCTGTTTTTCGCCTGGGTCTCTCTGTTGATCGATCTCCCTTTCGATTTGCCGCAGGTTGCGGCAACGGGCCGGGTCCTTTTCACTTCTCATGGGTCTCTTTCCTTGCTAGTTTTCAACTTTAAGACGCAAAGATAGGGTTGGCTGGAGCGATGTGGATAAAACCGACGCGAAAACCGCTGACTTGGTTTGCCGGCCTCGTGCTGGTGCTGGGATTTGGCTTGTCAGACCAGGGGATTGGCCCGGCCGGCGCCGAAGAAGTCGCCGTCTGGTCGTTTGAAGATCATCCGCACCCGGAGGTGCAGGATCTCACGCCCGTCGAGCGATCGATGCGCGAGCAGGTGCAAGCTACGAATTATGGAAACGCTTATCTTCGTTGTGCCGATTCAGTCGATATTGCTTACGAGATCTACAATGGCCGCTATCCCGCTTTTGCCAACCAGGGCGATCCGAAGGCGAATTTGCGCGCCTGGAAGCGCCATATCATCAGAGAGGCCTATCCGGGGTTTTCCGTCTGTGTCGGCGGGCTGCCCAATTACGCCATCGACTGGCATGCGGAGCGGCTTGAAAAGGCGACGATTTTTTTCTGCGGCCACTTCTCGGCGCCGCCGGAGAACGAGGCCGATCACCTGCTGATGGAGCTGGTCAATGAGGCGCTCGATTTCTGGCTGGACGGAAGCCGCGGGATCGCCTTCGGTTTCTTCATCATTGCCGACAGGACGCTGATCCGACTCAATCCCGATGTCGAGTATTTCTTGCGCAACTCCATCGAAAATGATGAGGAATACAAGCCCTTTGAATGGGACAGCTCGCATCTGGTGCCACTTCTCACACCGGAGCGCCGGACCCTCGTAGAGGCGGCGGTCAAACGGCGGGATCTGGCCGCGGTGCTGGCCACCACGCCGGCCTGTACCGCGATGTAAAGCATGTGGCTTTGTTCACAGGCGCCACGGCGGGCCACGCCAAAGTGTGGCGACCGCTGTCAATCAGCAGATTTCTCAAGCGCCATGCGAAACACCTCCGCATCCACATTGCCGCCGGAGATGGTGGCGATCACATCCTCGCCGTCGGCCCGGTCCGCGTGAAACAGGGCGGCGGCAAGCGCGACAGCGCCGCCTGGCTCGGCCACCAGCTTGAGGCGGGAAAAGGCCAGCGCTACAGCCTTGAGTGCCTGTTCGTCGGTAACCACAAGGCCCGGACCCACCAGCCGCTTGAGAATCGGGAAAGTCAGATCGCCGGGTTGCGGGGTGAGAATCGCGTCGCACAGCGAGCCCGAGAGGTGGTCATTGCGCTCGATTGCGCCTGATTGAAGGCTGCGTGTGACATCGTCAAAGCCCTCGGGCTCCACCGGGCGCACCCGCAGGCCGGGCGCGTCGGCTTCCAGCGCCAGCGCGATGCCGGAGGCAAAACCGCCGCCGCCGCAACAGACCAGAACGTCGGCCTGTGCAATGCCATTTTCCGACGCCTGTTCGGCAATCTCCAGGCCGCAAGTGCCCTGACCGGCGATCACCAGCGGCTCGTCATAGGGCTTGATCAGGGTCAGTCCGCGCTCTGCGGCGAGCCGGGCGCCAATGGCGTCACGATCCTCGGTGGCGCGGTCGAACAAAACCACCTCGGCGCCAAGCGCGCGGGTGTTGCCGATCTTCATGCGCGGCGCATCCGATGGCATGATGATCACCGCCGGTGCGCCGTGCCGGGCGGCAGCGACCGCCACGCCCTGGGCGTGGTTGCCGCTCGAAAATGCCAGCACGCCGCGCTTGCGCCGCTCGGGATCCATCGCCGAGACTGCTGACCAGCCGCCGCGGAATTTGAAGCTGCCGGTGTGCTGCAGGCATTCCGGCTTGACCCAGACGCGGCGGCCGGCGATCTCGTCAAGGAACGGCGAATTGAGCAGCGGCGTGCGCCGGGCGTGGCCATCAAGCCGGGATTGCGCGGCGCGGATCATGTCGATGTTCATGCGGTCTTTTCCCGTTCAGATGCCCCCAGGCCGGGAGCAAAGGTTGCCAGCCGCCGGCTCCGGTTTGCCCTTGGCGGTGTCTGGCAAAACAACGCCGCGCCGAGGATTTGCCCGGCGCGGCGTCATGGTCAAAAGCGGCATTGCGCGCGGTCAGGCCGTGGCGTTGTGCAGACGGTTGTAGAACAACAGACCGCCGTCGGTCCGGGTCATGGTCTTGGCAATTGCCAGCACGCCCAGATCGGCCAGCGGCTCAAGCACGATAACCAGCATATAGGCCGCGCCGAAGGCTGCGATCTGCGACAGGTTCTCGGCGCCGAAGCCGTGGCCGTAGAGCGCCCAGATGCCAACCCAGAGAACGATGCCGCCCTGATAGCTGGTCGACAGCGCCAGGGCCTGCTTGTAGCTCACGTCCTTATAGGCGGTGTGGGCGGGAATGATGCGCTTGGCCAGAAGCGACATCGCATAAAGCGGAACCAGAAGCGTGGTGACGTTCATGCCGAATTGCGGCAGGTCAAAGGGCGCAAAAAGCACGCCCTGGATCAACAGCCCGAGCGCCAGACCGATGGCCGCCGGTCCCGCGCCAAAGATCAGATAGAGCGTTGAGCCCAGGATGAAATGGACTTCCGAGACGCCGACCGGATGATGCGGCAACACCTCGAAGAAGGAAAACACCAAAAGTGTGGTGAAGACCGAGCGGAGGGCGAGCGAAGCGACGCCGCCATCCCTGCTGATTGTGTCCCAGGACATTTTCACAAGCAGTCCGCCGGCCGCGGCCGCGGTTGCGTAGCTCAGGACGATCTTGGCGCCGTCAACGACGCCGGGTTCGATATGCATGGTCCGATCCTTTCCGCACCCATCGTGCGTGAGGTTTGTATTCAAAACCGCGAAAGCGGCTTTCCCGATCCGGGCAGGTCTCCTGGCTCGCGCTTTGGCTTTTGTCCGCCTTCCCGGCTATCCCAATGGATTGGACCAGTGGCTTGGGGTTTTTCCCCCACAGGACTCAGCTCACGCTCACAGTTGCGAGGGCAGCCACGGATCAGGCCCCGTTTCGGGTCGTCCCTACCGTGTTCCCTTTTCATCCCGAAGGCTTTGCCTTCACGGAACCCGAAGCGCGATCCTATTTTCAATGGCCGGTGATGACAATCGGCAATTGCGACGCCGCATGCCAAAAACGCGGCCCAGATGCCGGGGTTGGCAGAAGCGATCCAGCACGCGGATTGTACGGTCATAGCGGGCCTGATAGGGCACAATGATGAGCCATCATTCCCTGCATCATTCAAATGCAGCCAGCGTCGGTCTGGCGACGCTCGGAATTATACTCGCTTCGGTTGGCTTTGGTCTGGTGCCCTATTTCGCCCGGTCGCTGACGGCCGAGGGCATGGCGCCGCAGTCGATCGCGTTTTTCCGCTATACGATTGCTGCCGTCACGTTGCTGCCGTTGCTCTGGTTTTCGCGAGCTGAGTGGAGGGCGCTGTGTTGGGGGCTGGTTGCCGGGGCGGCGATGGGGCTTGGCTGGATCGGCTATGTCCGCGCGGTCGAGATTGCCCCGGTTTCCACCGTCGGCGTGCTTTACATGACCTATCCGGTGTTCACGCTGCTGATCGCCTGGCTGGTGTTTGGCGACCGGCCCGGACGGAGGTCGGTGCTGGCGGCCATGATGATTGTGCTGGCGGCGATGTTGGCGTCATCTCCGGCTGCGGTTTCTGCGGCCCAACTGCCTGCGCTGATGCTGTCGCTGGCGGCGCCGTTGGGCTTTGGATTCGGTATCAATGTTCTGGTGCACAAGCTTGTCGTTTTGCCGCCGCTGGCGCGGATTGGTGCGGTGTCGCTGGGATCGGTGGCCGGGCTGCTGCCGCTGGTTGTGGCTACTCCGCTGGAGGCGGTGTTGCCTGCCAGCGCGTCAGGCTGGTGGCTGGTGGCGGGCATTGCCTTCGGATCAGCGCTGATTCCGCAACTGATTTACACGGTCTGTGCCCCGATGATCGGCACCGCGCGTACGGCGGTTGCCGGCAGTATCGAACTGCCGACCATGTTCCTGATCGGCTGGTTTGCCTTCGCCGAGCCGGTTGGAGCCGCGCAATGGCTCGCCTGTGCGATTGTCATAGTCGCGATCGCGCTGACGCCGGGCCGCGCAACGGTCCGAAGCATGGCCGCAACGGTGTCGGACAGGCCCAAATAGACCGAAGGCGCATGACGCCTCCGGTCTGGCCGGGAAAGGTGCGAGGGTGAGCGCCTTCAATTGTCCGGAGCGAGCGAAGCCCGGAGATTGGCAAGATGCCGGTCCCAGCCGGAATCGAGCCCGAACAGCAGTCCCATGGCTGCTTCGCCGGCGGCGGCTTCAATGCCCTCGTGCACAAGCGACAATTTGGTGCCGCCCCGAACCGGCTCCAGCTTCCAGGTCACAGTGGTCAGCGATCCGTTCAGCGGGTTGATCGTGAAAGTGTATTTGAGATGCGTGCACGGCGTCATCTCAAGCACCGTGCCCCAGCATTTGCGATCCGTGCTTCCGGCTTCGGGATTGTCCACCAATACATAGTCCTGGCCCGGTTCGAGGTCGACTTTGGCGGCGTAGAACCAGGCGCCGAGCTTGTCCTTGTCGGTCAGATAGGCCCAGACGGTCTCCGGAGAGGCGTTCAGGATCAGGGATTTTTCGATTGTGGCGTTACTCATTGTCATTGTCCTTTTTGGTGGAATTTGCGGCATCGATTACCTGGCCAAGTGCGGCGAGTTTGTCGTCCCAGAACCGGTCGAAATAGCTGAGCCAGTCCGTGGCGGCTTTCAGGCCATGTGGTCGCAGGCGGTTGAGGCGCTCGCGGCCTTTGGCCTCCACCGAGATCAACTGCCCCTGCTCGAGGATGACGAGATGTTTCTTGATGGCGCCGCGGGTGACATCGAACAGATCCGCGACCTCGGCGATGGTCATATCCGAGCGCGACAGATGTTTGAGGATTTCCCGCCGGGTCGGATCGGCCAAGGCCCGGAAGGCGCCTTGTTCGGGGCTCATGGCCGTGCCCCGGAAAAACTTGGGGAAGGGCAGGCGCGAAGCCCGCACTCCGCGTCTATCTCCCTTTGACGGGCGACATTGCGAACCTGCGAAATTAAACGGCGATCAGACATGACAACTCCAGATGTGATACCTTTTGGTATCGCATCAATAGCACCAAAAGGTATCATGTCAAGGTGATTGGAGGTTTCTTGGCGCGCCATGTCCGGGCAGTTGCCATCTCCAGGACTTGGTGCGGTGCCTGTGTCCGGCGCATTGTGCGGTGCAATATAATTTGGCCAACGCCTTGACTTGGCCGCATTTGTCAGGCTTATGAGCGGCAACTGGATAGGGGCCTTTTCGGCCGCTGCACGCCGCTATGATGATGAGCGTGTTCTGACTTCCCCTGACATCCACCTTGAAATTTTCGCGTCGGCCAGCGGCGATGCGCCCAACCTGAACACCTGCGATTGCGCCCTGAAGCGCGACCGGCGGGATTTTTGTTATCGGGCATGGACCGCGATTGGCAGTGCGTAGCGCACGCCCCCGACGCCTGCCCACATTCTGAAAGTTATTCCATGTTGTTTTCTCAACTCGGCCTGTCCAAGGCCCTTCTCGACACGCTCGATCAGCTGCATCTGACGACGCCGACACCGATCCAGGTGCAGGCAATCCCGTTGGTTCTGGAAGGCCGCGACGTAATCGGCCTGGCGCAGACCGGCACCGGCAAGACCGCGGCGTTCTCGCTGCCGATCCTGCACCGGCTGGCGCCGGGCAAGCGCGCCGCGCCCAAGAAAGCCCGGGTGCTGATCCTGTCGCCGACCCGCGAACTCTCCGCGCAGATTGCCAAAAGCGTCAAGGATTATGGCCGCAAGCTGAATATGAGCTCGACCGTTGTGGTCGGCGGCGTGTCGATCCGTCCGCAGATCAAGGCACTGGCGTCAGGCGTTGATATCCTTATCGCCACGCCCGGCCGCCTGATGGATCTGATCGAACAGCGCGCCGTCTCGCTTAATGAAATTGAAGTGGTGGTGCTCGACGAGGCCGACCAGATGCTCGATATCGGCTTCATGCCGGCAATCAAGCGTCTTTTGGCAATGACGCCGAATTCGCGCCAGACGCTTTTGTTCTCGGCTACCATGCCCAAGGAGATCCGCGAGCTTTCCGCCCGTCATCTCAAGAACCCGGCCGAAGTCTCGGTGATCCCGGCCAAGAAGACCGCCGACCGGGTGGAACACACCGTCATGCACATCCAGACACCCTCCAAGATGGGCGCGCTGGCGAGCCTCATTCGCGGCCGCCCCGGTGAGCGGGTGATCGTGTTTACCCGCACCAAGCGCGGCGCCGACAAGGCTGCCAAACGGCTTGAGGCCGACGGTATCAATGCCGCCGCCATTCACGGCAACAAGTCGCAGGGCCAGCGCGAGCGCGCGCTTGCCGGTTTCCGTGCCGGTACCGTGCCGGTGCTGATTGCCACCGATATCGCCGCCCGCGGCATCGACGTGCCGGGCGTGAGCCTGGTCGTCAATTACGAACTGCCAAATGTCCCGGAAGTCTATGTCCACCGCATTGGCCGCACCGCGCGCGCCGGCGCGGAAGGTACGGCGGTGACATTCTGCGCGCCGGACGAGCGTTCGCTGCTTCGGGACATCGAAAAGATGCTGAAGGTGGCGATCCCGGTCGAAAATGCGCCGGAAGGCACCTATTCCGACGCGTTGGCCGATCCCGATGGGGATTTTGCGCCGATCAAGCGCGGCCCGCGCGGCCAGCGTCCCGGGCAGGGCCGTCCGCAGTCGGCCGGGAAACCGGGCGCCAACAAGCAGGGTGCCGGCAAGCCCGGTACAGGTCGCAAGGCGGGGCAGGGCGGACGCCCGGCTCAGACAGAGGCTGCGGATGGCAAGCCTGCCAACCGGCACCAGCCTGCGGCCAACGCCAATCGCAACGGCGATCAGCCCGCAGCCACCAAGCCGCGCCGTCGCCGTCGCCGCAATGGCGAACGCAACCAGCGTCCTGATCAGGGCGGCAACAGAACGGCTGCGCAGGGCTAGTCTGAGTTCCGCTGCCGGGCTTCGGTTCCGGATCGGTCAGCCAAGATGCCAAAGACGCCCCGGCGGTGCAGCAGACAATTGCTGTGCTGCCGGGGCGTTTTGCGTTTGCTTTGCCGCGCGCCATTGTCTCAAAGGCCGGTTCGTACTATCTGCGAAGCACACATCAATTGGAGACTGGCTGATGAGCGACGAAGACGAAAAGACCACCGAACTGCCCCTGGGCAAGGAAGCCGAAGCCAATCTGTTCAAGTCGCGCTCGATCTTCATCTATGGCGGCATCACCCAGGAACTGGCGCATAAGGTCTGCGCGCAATTGGCTGCGCTTGCCGCGGCCAGCGACGACGACATCCGCATTTTTGTCAATTCGCCCGGCGGTCATGTCGAATCCGGTGATTCGATTCATGACATGATCGGCTTCATCAAGCCCAAGGTGTGGATCATCGGCACCGGCTGGGTCGCCTCCTCCGGCGCGCTGATTTATGTGTCGGTGCCCAAGGAGCAGCGGCTGTGCCTGCCCAACACCCGCTTCCTGCTGCATCAACCCTCGGGCGGTACCCGCGGCATGGTTTCCGATATCGAGATCCAGGCCCGCGAGATCATCAAGATGAACGAGCGGCTCAACAAGATCTTCTCGGCGGCCACCGGCCAGCCGGTGGAAAAGATCGCCGCCGACACCGACCGCGACTACTGGCTGTCGGCCGAGGAGGCCAAGGAGTATGGCCTGGTCGGCAAGATCATCAGCAGCGAGAACGAGGTCTGAGTCCTGGTGCCGCACATCCGGTTGGATGGGCAGCACCAGGACAGCTTGAGTTTTGCGGTGTGCATGATCCCGCGATCAGCTTTGCTCACGATCGACATGCATGAGTCGGCTGACTGACTTATCAGGCCCCGTCGGTGAAAACCGGCGGGGCTTTGCCGTTTCGGGCGTTTTGCGAGTGCTACCGGCCTTTGATCTTTTTCACCTGGCGAACCATCTTGCCGAAGGACTTGTCTCTCGACCGCCGCTGCGCCAGGGTCGCGGTGTTGTGGCGGTCCTCGGCCAGCAGTTTTCGCCAGCGCCCAAGCCGCGCCGCGTCGATTTCGCCGCTTTCGAGTGCGGCCAGAACCGCGCAGCCGGGTTCGCTTTCGTGGCTGCAATCGTTGAACCGGCACTGGGCCGACAACGCATCGATGTCGGAAAACACTTCCGCCACGCCGGTCTCGGCATCGGTAAGCTGCAGTTCGCGCACGCCCGGCGTGTCGAGCACCGCGCAACTGCCCGGCAGTACATGCAATTGCCGGTGCGAGGTGGTGTGACGGCCCTTGGCGTCGTCTTCGCGAATGCCTTGCGTGGCGGCGATCTCCGATCCGGTCAAGGCATTGGTTAGCGTTGACTTGCCGACGCCGGAGGACCCCAGAAAGGCGATGGTCTGGCCGGGTTTGCACCAGGGCGCGAGCTTGACATTCGGCTCCTCGCCGCGGGCATTAAGCGTCACCACCGTGACCCGGTCTGATATCGCTTCCGCGGTTTTGGCATAGGTCGCCGGGTCGTCGCACAGATCCGCCTTGGTGATCAAAATCACCGGTGTCACCCCGGCTTCAAGGGTCAGCGCGATGTAACGCTCGAGCCGGGCAACGTTGAAATCGGCATTGCAGGACGTGACGATGAAGGCGGTGTCGATATTGGCCGCAATCAGTTGCACCTTGACCTCGTGGCCGGCGGCGCGGCGCTTGATCAGGCTCTTGCGCTCCAACAGCCGGCTGGCGCTCGGCAATTCGTGATCAATCAGCAGCCAGTCGCCGACCGTGGCGTCGGCGCGCGGCGGCAAGATCATGTCGATCCCGTCTCCCAGAACCCGCAAACCGCTGCGGTGCACCTCCGTCACCCGCGCCGGCGGATGCGTGGCCATCTCGTCGGTGCTGGTCTGCTGGGCAAAAAACGGTTGCCAGCCAAACGCCTGCAACGGAGATACCGCCGGCGTCGGGCTCGCGGCATCTGCGCCGGGCAGCGTGAATTTCGAATAATCGTGTGGCATCAGGCATGGCTTTCGCAACCGTGATCCGCCAACCGGTGAACCGTGGCTTGTTGTTTCCGGGCTCCATACCAGAGTTGAGAGCATGTTGCACGGGGGACGGCTGGGGAACGTTGACATCGCCTGGAGGCGCATGGCCCCGGTTTCGCTCTTCCGAAGCCCCTTGCCATCCAACCCAACCCGCGCTATCACGCCTGCCATGAACACCAACGCGCCGAAATCCCAGTCGTCCTTTGCCCGCTTTGCGGCGGCGACGGCTTTGCATGCGCGTCTCGGCGGCCTACTGCTTCTCGCACTTAGCGGCGATCGCCGGGCCCGTTGAGGAGCGTCCGGCGGTCGAACCGCCGCTGACGCTGCACTGCTCCTCTTCCAGACTTTACATTTTTTACCGAATGCAACATGACGGCCCTATGCCTGTTGACGCCGCTTGATAAGCGGCCTCCGGCCGGGCCAGGAACGAGAGAGCGAAAATGACCGCACATCCTTCATCCGGACAAAAGGGCATGCCGACAGCCGCCCGAAAATACCACGCCTATCCGCAGGTGGATCTGAGCGAGCGCACCTGGCCTTCCAGGCAAATCGAGAACGCACCGGTATGGTGCTCGGTGGATCTGCGCGACGGCAACCAGGCGCTGGTCGACCCGATGGGGCATGACCGCAAGGCGCGGATGTTCCAGTTGCTCATCGACATGGGCTTCAAGGAAATCGAAATCGGATTTCCCTCGGCCTCGCAGACCGATTTTGATTTTGCGCGCTGGTGCATCGAAGAGGGCAATGTGCCTGCCGATGTGTCGCTGCAGGTACTGGTGCAGTGCCGTCCCGAATTGATTACCCGCACCTTCGAGGCGCTCGAGGGCGCACACAAGCCGATCGTGCATTTTTACAATTCGACGTCGGAGTTACAGCGCCGGGTGGTGTTTCAAAAGGACGTCGCCGGCATTCGCCAGATCGCCGTCGATGCCGCGAAGATGATCACCGACATGGCGGAAAAGGCCGGTGGCGGCTACCGGTTCCAGTATTCGCCCGAAAGCTTCACCGGCACCGAGCTCGAGGTGGCGCTGGAGATCTGCAACGCGGTGATTGCCGAGGTTCAGCCGACGCCCGAGAACAAGCTGATCATCAACCTGCCCTCGACGGTGGAGATGTCGACACCCAATATCTATGCCGACCAGATCGAATGGATGTGCCGGCAGATCGACCGGCGCGACAGCGTGCTGATCTCTTTGCATCCGCACAATGATCGCGGTACCGGTGTTGCCGCGGCCGAAATGGGGCTGATGGCCGGGGCTGACCGGGTCGAGGGTACGCTGTTCGGCAATGGCGAACGCACCGGCAATGTCGATGTGGTCACCATGGCGCTCAACATGTTCACCCAAGGGGTGGATCCGAAGCTCGATTGTTCGGACATCGAGCGGATGAAATCGGTCTATGAATATTCCAACCAGATGGCGATCGGCGAGCGCCACCCCTATGTCGGCGAACTGGTTTACACCGCGTTTTCGGGCTCGCACCAGGATGCGATCAACAAGGGTATGAAGGCCATCCGTCAGGCCAACAAGCCGGACTGGGAAGTGCCCTATCTGCCGATCGATCCGCAGGATGTGGGCCGCACCTATGAGGCGATCATCCGCATCAACTCGCAGTCTGGCAAGGGCGGCATCGCCTATATCATGCAGGAGGATTACGGGCTCAATCTGCCGCGCGCACTGCAGGTGGAGTTCCGCGAGGAAATCCAGCGGATCACGGATGTCGAGGGCCGCGAGCTGCCATCGGCGCGCATCCATGAGTGCTTTATGGAGATCTATGTCGATCAGCCCGGCGCCCGGCTCGGTTTTGTCGATCACCACACCCACACCGATCCCGACGCTCCCGGTGTGCGCATTGTCTCGGCGGAAATCACCGACAATGGTGAGACCAAGCGCATTGAAGGGCGCGGCACCGGCCCGATCGACGGTTTCGTCAACGCCCTGTCGATCTATCTCGGCATGGATCTGACGGTGGCGAACTATTCCGAGCACTCGATGCAGCACGGCTCCAACGCCGCGGCGATCTGCTACATGGAAATGGAAACGCCGTCGGGCAAGCTGTTCGGTGCGGGTATCAACACCAATATCGTCGCCGCGTCACTGGCAGCGGTGGTGTCGGCTGCCAACCGGGCGCTGGCTTCCAAAAAGGGCTGAGCCGGAGCACCAGACCATCCGCGGCACCGGGCGTCCGTCCCGATGCCGCGGGATTTTCACCTGAACCCGGGGTAGGGCGATGCGCGATCTTCACATAATGAGTTCAGGGCCAGCCGCGGGCGTTCCGTTGCTCATGCTGCACGGCTTCGGCGGCTCGGGCGCCGCCTGGGATGCGGTGATTGCCGCTATGCCGGATACGATCCGCACCATCGCAGTCGATCTGCCGGGGCATGGCGAATCGCTCGATGCCGAAGGGCGAGGCGGCGCGGGGCGGATGGCCAAGGCTATCCTCGCCGGGTGCGATCAGGCGGGGATCGGGGAATTCCATCTTGCCGGCCACTCGATGGGCGGGGCCGTGGCGGCGCTGATCGCCATGCGGGTGGGAACGCGCGTCAAATCGCTTACGCTTGTGGCGCCCGGCGGCATGGCCAAGGAAATCAATGCCGGTCTTCTGGCGCGCTACGCCAAAGCCGCAACGGTGGACGAGATTCGCGCCTGCCTGGAAGAGATGTCGGCGCCGGGCTTCCTCCCGTCACCGCAGGCGATCGACCGCTTCGTTGCCGACCGCGCCCGATCCGGGGCGCTTGCGGCGCTTGATGAAACCTATCAGGCGATGTTCCCTGATGGCCCCGGTAACGGCCAGGGCGTGTTGCCAGGCGATGCGCTGGCGGCGCTCGCGATGCCGGTGCGGGTGATCTGGGGTGATACGGATACGGTTCTGACGTGCCCGCAGCCAGGCCACCTGCCTGCGAATTTCGAACTCGAGGTGCTGGCCGGGAGGGGGCATATGCTGCCAGAAGAAGCGCCGGATGTGCTGGCGCGCGCACTCGCCGCGGCGGTCGCTCACGACGGTTGATCCGCGGCTCTGCGCGGGAGCCGGTCATCCTGGCCGGCTGGCATCTTTACCACATGTGGAAATGTCGATTGCCGGATTGTCGCCTTCAAGCGGCGGCTGTGCTAAGGATTCCTTAACCAACAGGGCCCTGATCGCCATGACCGACAATTTCAAACAAAGCTCGCCCGAGCGCCGTCTCGCTGACGTGGTGCGCGACGTCAAGATCGCAGCCGCCGACCGCACCGATGTGGTGGTCGACATGCGCGATGCCGACCGCGCCCGGCTCGAGTTGCTCGCCCAGGAGCTTGAACCGGTGTTCAACGATATCGGTTCGGACGACGACCGGTTCGATTTCGGCATCTCGCAAGGCCTGCAACCGCGGTTGTGGGTGGATGCCGTGGCGCATGTGCATATGGGCCAGGACCGGCGCGTGTTCCGATTCGTGCGCGATACGCGGCTGGGACGGGTGGTGATTTCCGACACCAGCGATGTCACCGATACCGCCGATGCGGTGGCGCGCTATATCGCCGAGCGGGTGATTGAGCGTGAGCGGATTCTGGCTGGCGATTTCGAGAGTTTGAAGCGGTCGGCGGGACTGCCGGACAATGGGGAAGGGCAGACGGAATTGGCAAGCAGCGAGACAGCGGCAGACGAGGCCGGGACACAGGATGGCGCAACCACGGTGCTGGCGACCGGACCCGACAAATGGGCGCTGGCGCCCGAGGATGCGCAAGCCACCGCTGAGGCCTCGATCCCGCCCGCCAGTGCGCCGGCGATCATTGAGGAAACACCGGCCAAGCCCAAGCGCGGCAACAGTGGCTTTGCGCTGTCGGCCTCCTGGTTCATTCTGGGCTGCGTGGCCGGCGCTGCGGCATTGCTTGCAGCCTTCTGGGACCGGCTGTCGGCGTTTATCGGCTGATCAGGCGGTTGCGCCGATCAGCCCGGCGTCAATCAAATTGACGCCCGTGCCGGAGTCGCAAAGGCGCATCCGCTGGTGGGAGAGCCGCCAGTCTCCGGGTTTGCCGTCGATTTCGAACAGATTGAATCCCGCCACCGGTTTTTTGCCGCCGGGGCCCTGGCTTGCGGATGCAATGCCCGCCACCGGCACCGCACCATCCTTGCCCGGCAGGTGATAGAGCGTGTCGAGATGGGTGTGTCCGTGCAGCACCAGTTCGGCGCCGTGACGTTTGAGCATTTTGGAAAACGTCCCGATGCCGTGCATGCGCTTGTGCCAATGCGCTGCGCCGCGCACCGGGGGGTGATGGATCAGGATCACCCGGAACAGGCCCTCCTCGCGTGCCTCATCGAGCAGCTCTCCTGCGGCCCGGGCCTGCTTCCGGCCGAAATCGCCGGTTGCCATGAAGGGCAGCGTGGCATTGGCGGTCGACAGGCCGATCAGCGCCACCTGGCCGCGCCGGCGCAAGGTGGGGAACATCTTCTTGCGCCCGTCGTCCTCATCGGAGCGCATCCATGGTCGCCAGGCCGCAGTGGAGTGCTGAAAGGCGCCGGGCACATAGGCGTCATGATTGCCCGGTACCAATGTGGTTGTCTGCGGGTCGAAATGGGTCTCGAGCCACAGGCGCGCCGTCTCGACCTCGGTTCGGGTGGCCAGATTGACCAGATCGCCGGTGATCGCCACGTGATCAGGTTTCGCCTCGCGCATATCCGCCAGCACCCGTTCGAGTGTGTTGCCAAAAAGGTGCTTGCGGCGATTGCGCTTCCAGTTCACATAGCCGGTGATCCGCTTTGAGGTGAGTTCGGCGATCGAAACGCGCGGCAACGGCCCGAGGTGAATGTCGGAAATATGAGCAAGTCGGAACATGACAGGAGCATTACCGGTCGCGGCAACGGCTCGCAAGCGTTGCCCGATAGTGGTGCCACGCCGGATACCGCGCAATCGCTGGAGGAACAGGGGAACCGCGCCGAACCGCCACCGGAGAAGCGCAACTGGCGCGCAAGCCTCGTCACTTGGCTGGTTCATACCTGGTCTGCGTTCACCCGCGGGATGACGCTGGGGGTTCGGGCCGCCGCCTTTGACGAGGCGGGCCGGGTGTTTCTGGTGCGCCACTCCTATGTGCCCGGCTGGCACATGCCCGGCGGCGGGGTCGAGCACGGCGAAACCTTGCTTGAAGCGCTGGCCAAGGAGCTGAGCGAGGAAGGCAATCTCGAAATCATCGGTGCACCGGATCTTGTGACGATCTATTTCAACAGACCCACCAGCCGCCGCGATCATGTCGTTCTCTACCGCTGTACGGTAACGCAAAGCGCGCCCAAGCAGGCGGACCGCGAAATCCTTGAGGCCGGGTTTTTCGCACTCGATCAGTTGCCCGAGGGGATAACACGCGCCACCCGCAGACGTTTGGCGGAGCTTGCCGGCGACACGCCTTTCAGCGAGATCTGGTAGGCCGGGCAAACCGGTGAGCTGAAACCGTGATTGCCGGAAGAGAGGCCCGCAGGAAGTGCCAGTCAGGCCGCCTTTTTCAAACCTTCACGGCCATGGGGAGCCCAAAGGTCCAGCTCCGGACCGACGGGCACGATCCGCGTGGGATTGATGGTCTCGTGGCTGCCGTAATAATGGTCCTTGATGTGGTCCATGTTCACGGTCTCGGCGATGCCGGGCATCTGGTAGAGCTCGCGCAGATAACCCGAGAGCGCCGGATAATCGGCGATGCGGCGGATGTTGCACTTGAAGTGTCCGACATAGACCGGATCGAACCGCACCAGCGTGGTAAACAGCCGCCAATCGGCTTCGGTCAGCCGCTCACCCATGAGATAGCGGTTGCCTGTGAGGCGCTGATCGAGCATGTCGAGCGCCGCAAAAAGCGCCAGCACATTTTCCTCATAGGCGGCTTGGGTGGTGGCGAAGCCGGATTTGTAAACGCCGTTGTTGACCTTGTGGTAGACAATTTCATTGATCGCATCGATCTCGCTGCGCAGGTCCTCGGGATAGAAATCCGTTCCGGGCCGGGCAATCGCGTCAAAGGCGGAATTGAGCATCCGGATGATTTCCGAGGATTCGTTGGAAACCACGGTTTTCTGCTGTTTGTCCCAGAGTACCGGCACCGTCACCCGGCCTGAATAATCCTGCTTGGCCAAAACATAGACCTGCCAGAGATAATCCTTGCCATTGAGGTGGTCGCGGGTGGCGCCATCACGCTCGTGGAACTCCCAGCCGTTCTCGGCCATATAGGGATCGACGACAGAAACCGAGATCGCATCCTCCAGTCCCTTGAGCTTGCGGAAGATCAGGGTCCGGTGCGCCCAGGGGCAGGCCAGCGAGACGTAGAGATGGTAGCGCCCGGCTTCCGCCTTGAAGCCGCCCACGCCCGATGGCCCCGGCTCGCCATCAGCCGTCACCCAGTTGCGGAACGCAGCTTCGGACCGCTTGAACTGGCCGCCCGTTGATTTCGTGTCATACCAGACGTCATTCCAGACGCCGTCCACCAACATGCCCATGTGCTTTCTCCTTTGAGCCTGACATAGGCCGGAAATGACCGAATGCGAAGAAAATCCGGGTGAACGGTGCGTTTTGCATTGGACGACAGCGAAGGGCTTTGCTAAGGGCGATAGCGAAACAGGAAAAACCGGATGCCGACCAAGGCCTTGCGACGACGCTGAAAAGACTTCCTCCCGCGCTTGCCGCGCGGGCAAACCCATGTCTTGTCGTCCTGATCCGGAATGTTTCCATGCTTTGCCAGACCATTGTCTTTCTCACCGAAGACGCGTCCCATGACGCGGCCATCGACCTCATCAATGAAGAAGCCTTCGGCCCCGGTCGGTTGGTGCGCGCTGCCGAGCGGGTGCGCGAACAGGGGCCGCACGACCGCGCCCTGTCCTATGTGGCCGCCGATGGCGGCGAGATCATCGCCTCGGTGCGGATGACGCCGGTGCTGGCGGGGACTGAGAGCTGCCATCTGCTCGGCCCGCTGGCGGTTCGGCCTTCGCACAAGAACCGCGGGATCGGCCGGGAACTGGTGCGGATTGCCCTGGCCGCTGCTGCCAAGACCCCGAGCCGCGCGGTACTGCTGGTCGGTGACGCGCCCTATTACGGCCCGCTTGGTTTTTCACCGACCCGGCCGGGCGCGTTGACACTCCCCGGGCCGTTCGATCCCGCGCGTCTGCTGGCAGCGTGTTTCGACGGGCTTGAGGCGGACCAGCTCGAAGGCGAGATCCGCCATCGCAATCGCGCTTAGCAAGGGAAGCGCCCGGCACAGCGTGTTTGTGGCTCAACGGCCCTCGCGGAACCAGGTCGCGCCGAGCGCGAAGATCATCAGCGCCAGACCCAAAAAGCCGCCGAACAACGGCAGCGATCGCACGCCCTTGAGCACGCTTTCATTGCTGGCGCGCAGGCCCATGCGCTCACCGGCATTGATGCTGGCGGTGCGGGTCGGCAGGATCTGCGGCAGATTGCCGGCGCTGGCGTCGATCCGTGTTGCCAGCCCGCCGCTCTGCCGGGCGATCGGCTCCAGAATCTGTGTGGTCGACACCATCGCCCGGAATTCCGGCGCGTCGACCGCACCGACATGGGCGAGCGCGGAGAGCTCTCCGGACGTCACTTCCACCAGGCCCGGCTCGTCAAGCAGCAGCTCTACGCGGAACAAGCCGTCGGCCTCGGGCTGCAGCGCGATCTCGCGGGTTGCGCCCGAGGGCAGGGTGACGGTCACCGGATCCGAGGTCTCCTGCATGGTCTGGCGCTCGACCACCAGCCTGCGGCCATTGGCCGAAGCCCTCAAGGCTTCTTCCTCGAGCGAGGGTTCCTGCATCAGCCAGTGGGCGATGCGCCGGTAAAGCGCCACATGCGGTCCCCCGCCCTCGAATCCGCGCGCCCAGAGCCAGCCGTGATCGGACAGGAGCATCGCCACCCGGCCTTCGCCGTGGCGGTTGAGCACCAACAGCGGCTGTTGTTCAGCGCCGTGCAAGACCACATTGCCCACGGTGTTGGTGACGCCGACGGTGCGGAACCAGCGGCCCCAGGCCGGCGGTTCGCGGGCGCCGCCGGGCAGGGCGCGGGTGACAGGATGGCGGCGGCCATCGTCCGACAGCCGCGGATAATAGCCGGCATCGGTGATCTCACCGGTGGGCAGGCCCGGCAATGCCGGAGCCAGCGGCGTGTCGGCGATCGATTCGATGCCTGCGAGCTCTGGGCCTGCGGCGACCAGCAGCGCGCCGCCATCTTCGACATAGCGGGCGATGTAATCATAATAGAGCACCGGCAACACGCCGCGGTTCTGGTAGCGGTCGAAAATGATCAGGTCGAATTCATCGATCTTCTCGACAAACAGCTCGCGGGTCGGAAAGGCGATCAGCGAGAGCTCCGAAATCGGGGTTCCGTCCTGCTTCTCCGGCGGGCGGAGAATGGTGAAATGCACCAGATCAACCGCGGCGTCGGATTTGAGCAGATTGCGCCAGGCCCGCTCGCCGGCATGGGGTTCGCCCGAAACCAGCAGCACTCGCAGGTTCTCGCGGATGCCCTCGATCAGCGCCACCGCGCGGTTGTTCGACGGAGTGACCTCGTCCTCGATCAAGTCGACGGAGAATTCAACAATATTTTCGCCGCCGCGTGGCAGGTTGAGATAGAAGCTGCTCTCCTGACCGGCCGTGGTGGTCTCGCTGCCAATTTCCTCGCCATTGACCCGCACACGGACTTCGACCGGCTGGCCCGGGCTCAGGGCGCCGTCGTCGCTGACCCGGTAGACGATTTCCTGGTCCTCGCCGACGATGCCGAAACGGGGGCTGCGCAGCACGTCGACGCGGCGGTCGATTTCGTTCTCGTCGCCGACGATCAGTCCGTGCAGCGGCGCATCGAGCCCCAGTGCCGCCAGCGAGCCGGGCAGGTCATGCACCTGGCCGTCGGTGATCATCACCGCGCCCGCCAGCCGGGAACTCGGCACGTCACGGATGCCGGATGCCAACGCCTCAAACAGCCTTGTGGAAGGCGATCTGGCGCCCGGGTCCGGCAGGGCCTCGATGATGCGCGGCTCGAAAACGGGATAGCGCGCCAGGCGCTCGGTCAGCGCCTTCAAGGCGGCATCGGTGCGGGTCACGCGATCGAGCGTCCCCTGGCTCGGGCTTCGATCGACGACGATGGCGACCACGCTGGTGACCGGCTCGCGATCTTCGAAATTGGCCACCGGATTGGCGAGCGCCAGAACCAGCGCCGCCAGCGCCAGCGCGCGCAGCATGGCGCCACGCATGCGCTTGAAGATCGCCCAGCCCACCAGCAGGGCGGCGATGGCGGCGAGCATCGCCAGGACCGGCAAGGGCAGGAATGGATCGAAGGCGAGGCTCATCTCATTGTCCCAACCGTTCCAGAAGCGCGGGGATGTGCACCTGATCGGCCTTGTAGTTGCCGGTGAGCATGTACATCACGATGTTGACGCCCGAGCGGAACGCATATTCGCGTTGCCAGGGATCGGGCGGCACGGTGGAAAACAACGGATAGCCGCGTTCGTCCTTGGCCCAGGCCGCGGCCATGTCGTTGCCGGTAATCAGGATTGAGGAGACGCCGTCGCCGGCGCGCGCGGGCCGCACTGCGGGATCGTCGGTTTCCGGAATAGCCTCGACCCAGAGCGGGCCGTCGGCATAGCGGCCGGGAAAGGTATCGAGCAGGAAAAAGGATTTGGTCAGCACGTGGTCGGCCGGCACCGGTTCGAGCGGCGGGACATCGAGGCTGGAGAGGATCTGCTGCATCCTGCGCGTCAGCGTACTCGATGCGCCGCCAAGATCGGCGATCCGGTCACGGGTATCAAACAGCACCGTGCCGCCGCTCTTCATATAGGCATCGATGCGGCTGACGGCGGCCGGCGAGGGCATGTCGGCATCCTCGCTCATTGGCCAATAAATCAGCGAATAGAGCGCGAGCTGATCGGTCTCGATGTCGACACCGATTGATGGACCGGGTTCCAGCGCAGTGCGGTTGGCAAGATATTGCGACAGGCTGTCAAGCCCGAGGCGGCTGGTGCGATCGGCCTCGTTGTCACCGGTTAGCACATAGGCCAGCCGGGTGCGGTCAAGGCTTTCGAGCAATTCGGCGTCGCCGGGCTGAACGTCCTGCGCGAAGGCTGCACCCGGAGCCAGCGCGGCTGCCAGAGGCAGTGCAATGATCAGCGCAAGCGCCGCGGTGGCAGCCCGGGCTGCCCGCGGACGCCGCCGGAAGCCGCCATTGAGCGCGAGCACGATCAGCGTGTCGGCGATCAGCGCCAGCAGTGCCGCGCCAAACAGCCAGGGACGGAAATCGGTGGCGTTGTCGCCGGTGATCGCCGCGCGCGTGACCGGGCTTTCAAACTCGGGGAACCGGATCGGGCTCAGGGTTTCGCCGCGCTCGAACAGGTTGAGCGCCACGAACCCGTCCTCGGTGCCATAGAGCCCAGGCGGATTGTCGGGGCTTGCGCGGGTGACCGCGCGCCCGGTGAGGTCGAGTGGTTTGGCGTCGCCGCTTGCGGGCGCCAGAGCGCCGTTGGCGTCAAGCAGCCGCCAGGGCGGCAGGATGCCGGATCCGGCTTCGCCGCCTCCCGTCACCGCGCGCGACAATTGCACGACACGCCGCAGCATGTCGACGAAATGGCCGGAGATCGGAAGGGTTGACCATCCCGCTTCGGCAGTGACGTGGAACAGCACGATCTGGCCCGCGCCGCGCTCGGAGGCGGTCACCAGCGGGGTGCCGTCGGCGAGGCTTGCCCAGGTGCGCTCGGCAAGATCGGCGGACGGTTCTGCCAGTACCTGGCGGCTGACGGTGACGTCACGCGGCGTCGGCAATCCGGCGAAGGGACCGGTGGCCGGATAATCGGCCAGCGGCTGCGGCTCCATCCAGGACAGTGCGCCACCGAGTTCGCGCTCGCCCTTGCGCAGCTTGACCGGGGCCAGCGGATCTTCGGCGGGCGCAGCGGCCAGTCTCGGGCCAGCAAAGCGGATCAGCGTGCCGCCGCGCTCGATCCAGCGGGAAAGCGGCTCGGCCACTTCGGTGGGCAGGATGCCGATATCGGCCATCACGATGACCGCCGGCGATTGCCCGAGCAGCTTGGGCAGCGCTGTGCCCAGGTCTGCACTGTCGGCCTCGATCAGGTCGGCATAGGGCGCAAGCGCGCGGTTGATGTAGTAGAGCGGCGACAGCAGTGGCTGGGCAATGTCGGCCGCCTCGCCTGAAATCAACGCCACCCGGCGGCGACGGAAGCTGTCGTCGAGCAGTCGCGCGGATCCGGCGGTTTCGCGTCCGGCGACATCGATGCGGGCGATGTCATTGCGGATCTCGAACGGCGCGGAAATGGCGCCCGAAGCGCTGGAGGCGTCCAGGTCGAAAGCCAGGTTTCCGGTGGCGATTTCCCGGCCCTTGGCATCGCGCGCGACCAGCCGGAATTCGTCCGCTGCGCCGGTCTCGAGGCGGGTGGCCGAAACCTCCAGCGTGTCGGCGCCATTGTCCGCGCTGGTCAGCGCCAGCGCCGCTGCCTGCTCGGCGCCAATGATCCGGATGGCGGCCGGATCAAGCATGGACAGGCGGCCGAATGCGCTGTCATCAGCCTCCGCGCCGATGCCGTCGGTGAGATAGGCGACCGTGCCCGGGCGGGTTTCGCCAAAAGCGGCAATCAGCGCGGTGATGGCCGCGTCGCGCTCGGGCCGGAGCGGCTGCGGCTTGGCAGCGCGCAACCGGTCGCGCGCGCGATCGACTGTGCCTGGCGTCGCATCATGGCGACGCTCGGCGGTGAGCACGATCGCAACGGGCAATTCGCTGGCGGCGGCCTCTTCGATCAGCGCCTCGGCGGCTGCCACGCGGTCTTCCCAGTCGGGCGCGCTGGACCAGCCATTGTCGATGATCAGCGCCAGCGGTCCGTCTTCGTTCAGGGCTTTCTCGCGCGGATTGAGCACCGGTTCGGCCAGCGCCAGAATGATCAGCGCTGCGATCAGCAGCCGCAGGGCTGTCAGCCACCATGGGCTGCGCGCCGGGGTTTCCTCGGGCTTGAGCACCCGCGCCAGAACAGCCAGTGGCGCAAAGGGTTCGGTCTCGGGGCGCGGCGGAGTCAGCCGCAAAAGCCACCAGATGACCGGCAGCGCCAGAAGCCCGAGCAGCACCGCCGGAGCGCCAAAAGCAATGGGCAGGCCGGCGATCATGCGCTTTGAACCTTGCTGGCTGGTGAGAGGGCGTTTTTGTCGGCTGCCACCCTGGACAGGTTCCCGGCTGCCGGAACGCCCGAAAGCCGCGCATGCATCGCAGCCAGCGCTTCGGACGCCAGCCGGTCGGTGCTGTGGGGCAGATAGGACCAGCCCAGCCGCCGCACGCCCCGGCCCAGGGCGTCACGCCGGGCAAGCCAAGCGCGGCGGTAGTCCGCCGCCACGGTTTCAGCGCGTCCGGCTACCAGCTTCTCGCCGGTTTCGGGATCGCGGAATTCGGTTCGGCCGGCATAGGGGAAGTTTTCTTCGGCCGGATCGGAGATTTCGATGGCATGGCCGCGAATGCCGCGTCGCGCCGCCGGGCCGATGGCGATGTCGAGGGCCTCGGCGTCATCGAGAAAATCGCTGATCAGCACCACGTCGCTCATCCGCGACACCTGGCCCAGATCCGGCAGCCCGGTTTGCCGCGGGGCATGCGCCAGCGCCAGAGCCAGCCGCTCGGCGGCATTGCGCGAGGCCAGGGGTTCCATCACGCCGGGACAGCCGATGCGTTCGCCCGAACGCGACAGGATCTCCGCCAGCGCCAGCATCAGCACCAGAGCGCGGCTTTCCTTGCCGACAATCGCAGTCTCGGATTTGTAAAGCATCGAGGGCGATCGGTCGGCCCAGAGCCAGATCGTGTGGGCGGCTTCCCATTCGCGGTCGCGGACATAGAGGTTATCGTCACGGGCCGAACGCCGCCAATCGATGCGGGCAAGCGATTCGCCCTCCACATAGGGCCGGAATTGCCAGAAGGTTTCGCCGATGCCGCGTTTACGGCGGCCGTGCCAGCCGGCAATCACGGTGTTGGCCACCCGCCGCGCCTCGGCCAGGCAATCGGGCAGCAGGGCTGCGCGCTGGCGGGCGCGGGCGAGTGCGTCGAGCCGGGCCGTGGGTTGGGTCAGCTGGCCGATCTGGGCCATCGGCTAGCCCGCCTTCGGGGCAATGAGATCGGCGATTACGTCGCGAATGCCGATGCCTTCGGCGCGGGCCGAGAAGGTGAGCGCCATACGATGCTGCAGGATCGGTTCGGCAAGTGCGCGCACATCGTCAATGGAGGGGGCAAGACGTCCGTCATAAAGCGCGCGGGCGCGGGCGCACAGCATCATCGCCTGTCCGGCGCGGGGGCCGGGGCCCCAGGATACGATCTCGTCGAGCTTGGCGTTGCCGTGGCCTGGCCGGGCGGCGCGGACAAGCTCCAAAATTGCGTCAACAACCGATTCGGGCACCGGCATCTGGCGGATCAGCGCCTGGATCTCGGCAAGCCGTTCCATAGTGATGGCCGACCGGGCGACGGCCTCGTCGACGCCGGTGGTTTCAAGCAGAATACGGCGTTCGGCGGCCATTTCCGGATAGGGCACATCGACCTGCATCAAGAAGCGGTCGAGCTGGGCTTCGGGCAGCGGATAGGTGCCCTCCTGCTCGAGCGGGTTCTGGGTCGCCAGCACATGGAACGGGCGGGGCAGATCGTGCGGCGCGCCGGCCACGGTGACGTGATATTCCTGCATGGCCTGCAGCAGCGCGGACTGGGTGCGCGGCGAGGCGCGGTTAATCTCGTCGGCCATCAAAAGCTGCGTGAACACCGGGCCAGGCACAAAGCGGAAGGAGCGGCGGCCCGCCTCGTCCTGGTCCATCACTTCCGAGCCCAGAATGTCAGACGGCATCAGGTCGGGAGTGAACTGGATGCGGTTGGACGACAGCCCGAGCACGGCGCCAAGCGTTGAAACCAGCTTGGTCTTGGCCAGCCCCGGCACGCCCACGAGCAGCGCATGACCGCCCGAAAACACCGCCAGCAGGGTCTGCTCGACCACGCTTTCCTGGCCGAAGATCACGTCCGATACCGCGGTCCTGATGGTCTTGATATCGTCCAGCGCCTGTTCGGCGGCGGCAACAACGGCCTTCTGGTCGATCGGCTCGGCGCTGGTGTCGATGCGTCCCATGGGAATCTCCGCGTGTTGTCTTTCGGGTCTGGGGTCAGCTTATTCTACGCTGAAAGGCTGACAAGGGCAGTGCTGTTGACTATCTGGTTACCACAGGGTCACGTGTCGGCGACGCAAACCGTTTCGGCGTGGCGCTCCCAACATAGCTGGACAGGACAATGGCAAAAACAAGGACCAACACGAAATCCGACGCTAGCGATCTGGCGGCGATGATTTCGCGCGCCCAGGCCGATCGCAATGCGGGCAAGGACGGTTTGCCGCCGGTCGAGCGCTGGAATCCGCCCTATTGCGGCGAAATCGACATGGAAATCCGCGCCGACGGAACCTGGTTCTATATGGGGACGCCGATTGGGCGGCAGGCGCTGGTGCGGCTTTTTTCGACGGTGCTGCGCCGCGACGAGGACGGCAAGACCTACCTCGTAACACCTGTGGAAAAGATCGGTATCCGGGTCGTAGATGCGCCGTTTCTGGCGGTCGAGATGTCGGTGGGCGAAGAGGATGGCGAAGCTGTGCTCAGCTTCCGCACCAATGTCGGCGACGTGGTGCGCGCCGATCAGGATCATCCGCTGCGCTTTGTCACCCAGGGCAAGGACGAGCAGCTCAAGCCCTATATCCTGGTGCGCGGACGGCTCGAGGCGCTGGTCAACCGTGCGGTGACCTACGATCTTCTGGCCCTTGGCGAAGCGGTGGACATCGACGGCGTACAAGTGTTCGCGATCCGCTCGGCGGGTGCGGTGTTTCCGGTGATGGCGATGGCGGATCTGGAGGCGCGGGTTTGAGCGGCACAACCTCCACACTGCCGCGCCGGTTCGACGCCGGCGAATTCCGGACGCGCGCGGCGCGCCACGATCCCGGCCATGCCTTCGGGCCCGAGCCCGCGCATCTCGCCCATGGCGATCACGTGCTCAATCCGGACCTGGTGTCAGGGCTGTCGGGCGTGCGGTTGCGCGAGGCGGCGGTGCTGGTGCCGGTGACCGATGATGGTCCCGATGCGCGGGTGATCCTGACCCGGCGGACGGCTGCGCTGCGCAAGCATTCGGGTCAGGTCGCCTTCCCCGGTGGTGCGATCGATCCGGAAGACGGCAGCCCCGAGATTGCCGCCATGCGCGAGGCGGAGGAGGAGATCGGGCTCGACCGGCAATTCGTCGAGCCGGTCGGCCGTCTGCCGGTCTATATGACCACCACCGGGTTTCGCATTACCCCGGTGCTGTCGGTGGTGCGGCCGGGATATCAGTTGGCCGCCAATCCCGACGAGGTCGATCAGGTGTTCGAAACACCGTTGTCGTTCCTGATGGATCCTGCCAACCACCAGCGCGAAAGCCGGGTCTGGGAGAATGTCGAGCGGCATTACTACGTCATGCCCTATGGCGAACACTACATCTGGGGCGTGACCGCCGGCATTATCCGGACCATGTATGAAAGGCTCTATGCGTGAGCGACCGACAGGGTATGAGCGGCAATCCGGGCGTTGCCGGCCAGGACTGGTTTTCCAATCCGGCGCTGAGCCGCATTTTCGCGCTGTTCAATGAAGATGGCGAGCAGGATGGCGGGGAAATCCGCGTTGTTGGCGGCGCGGTGCGCAATGCGCTGATGGGGCTCGCGGTCTCCGATATCGATCTGGCCACCACGTGGCCGCCGGAAGATGTGGTGTCGCGGGCGCAAGCGGCGGGAATCAAAGCGGTCCCCACCGGAATCGATCACGGCACGGTCACTCTGGTGATTGACGGCCAGGGCTTCGAGATCACCACGCTGCGCCATGATGCAGAGACCGACGGCCGCCGCGCCAAGGTGCATTTCGGGCGCGACTGGCAGGTGGACGCCGAACGCCGGGATTTCACCATCAATGCGCTTTATGCGGATCAGCACGGCGATGTCATCGATCTTGTCGGCGGGCTGGCCGACATCGAGGCGCGGCTGGTGCGCTTTATCGGCGCGGCCGATGCGCGGATTGCCGAAGATTATCTGCGCGTGCTGCGCTACTTCCGCTTCGATGCCCATTATGGCCACGGCCGCCCGGACCCGGAGGCGCTGAAGGCCTGCGCGCGGGCGCGCGACAAATTGTCGAACCTGTCGGCGGAACGGGTCTGGAAGGAACTCAAGACCCTGCTTTGTGCCCGCGACCCGGGGCGGGCGCTGTTGTGGATGCGCCAGACCGGCGTGCTGACGGCGGTACTGCCGGAAACGGAAAAATGGGGCATCGATTCGATCGCCGGGTTGATCTCCACCGAAGCAGCGCTGGACTGGGAGGCCGATCCGATGCTTCGGCTGATGGCGATCATTCCGCCTGATCCGGCGCGGGTGCGGGAGCTGGCAGCACGGCTGAGACTGTCGCGGGCCGAGGCCGTGCGGCTTGACGAATGGGCCGAAGCCCCGAATGCCGATCCGCATATGGCGATCACGGCGCTCGACCGGTTGATATACAGCCTTGGTTGCGGCCCGGTTGGTGACCGCATCCGGCTTGCGCTGGTTTCTGCCCGGGGGAAGGCTGAAAGCGATCCTGCCGCACTCGAGCAGTCCGCCGCCCTTAACCGGCAACTGGCGCATGCTTTGAAATGGCGGCGTCCGGTGTTTCCGGTCGCGGGCGCGGACCTGATCGCTCACGGCCATGAGCCTGGACCGGAAATGGGCGCCACGCTCGCGGCGCTGGAAGCGCGCTGGGTCAAGAGCAACTTCACACTTGAAAAAGAAGCGCTGCTGTCGACGCTCAACTGAGCAGCGTCTTCTTGTCGCGGACAGGTCGTCAAGGCGTGTGGGCATGAGCCGCGTGACCGCGCGCATCGGAGGATTTGGGCGCGGTCTCATTTTCGCGGTTACTGCCGGCACATCCTCAGGCTCACCGTCCAGGTACGACCGGGCAAGCGGTTACTGGGCGGCTTCAGGTCTTTCTTCGTGCTGCGATCAGGCGGCGGATTTGTCGTCCATCGTCCGGTCCTTGATCTGCTCGACAATCGATGGTCGGATAATGGTTTCGCCATGGGCGCCGCGCAGATGATCAATGGCACGCGAAACGATCTCGGCTTCGCTGTCGGAACGGGTGTGCCAGTCGCAGCCCGGAACGAGGGATCCGCAATGGAAGGTCTTCATGGCCAACTCCTCTTTTCAGTGCAGAAAACCAGGACGCCGTGGAGCCGGCGTTCTGGCCGGTAGAGGCCAAGTGTAGCAGAAATCCCGTGCCGATGCACGCCGCGCGGGTAGCGCTTTTAGGGATACATCACCACCGGCGGCAGCGACGACAGGATCGAGGTAACATTGCCGCCGGTCTTGAGGCCGAAGATGGTGCCGCGGTCATAAAGCAGGTTGAACTCCACATAACGGCCGCGGCGGATGAGCTGTTCGGTGCGTTCGGCGTCCGACCAGGGTTTGGTGAAGTTGGAGCGGACGATTCTGGGGTAGACCACGTTAAAGGCGCGCCCGACATCCTGGGTGAAGGCGAAATCGGCCTCCCAGCCGCCATTGTCCTGTCCGGTGTGCAGCCAGTCGTAGAAAATGCCGCCGATGCCGCGCGCTTCGTCACGGTGCGGCAGGAAGAAATATTCGTCGCACCAGGCTTTGAATTTGGGGTAGTCTGCCACCGCGTGGCGCTCGCAGGCGATTTCCATGGCCCGATGGAACAAGAGCGTGTCCGGATCGGTCTGGGTCCGCCGGTTGTCGAGCACCGGGGTCAGATCGGCGCCGCCGCCAAACCACTGGCTGGTGGTCACCACCATGCGGGTGTTCATGTGTACGGTGGGCACATGCGGGTTGACCGGATGGGCGATCAGCGAGATGCCCGAGGCCCAGAATTTCGGATCTTCCTCGGCGCCGGGGATCTGCTTGCGGAACTCAGGAGAGAATTCGCCATGCACCGTGGAGGTGTGAACGCCGGCCTTTTCGAACAGCCGGCCCTTCATGATCGACATGGTGCCGCCGCCGCCCGCGCCCTCGTCGCGCTGCCAGGGCGTGCGTTCGAAACGGCCGGCATCACCGGGCGATTGCGGGTGCTCGGCTTCGTCCTCGAGCGCTTCGAAACTCGCGCAGATCTGGTCGCGCAGATGCTCAAACCACTGGCGGGCCCTGGTCTTCTTGTCTTCGATATCGTCGGGCAGGCCGACCGGCAGGTTAGGGCGTTGCATGGGTGTCCTCATTGGCTGCGAAGCGCAGTCATATCAGCACAATCGGCATGATGTAAGATCGGGATTTTGCCTTGTATTGCGCCGCGTTTTTCTCCGCACGGGCGGCCGGGTGAGCGAGGCCGAAACGCGGCAGGACTCGCCCAATTCGCCGTTCTGCGCTATGTTTCCGGATGCAGAAGGATGAGCCGTGAGCCGATATCGACAGCCTCCGCCGCTTGAGGGCCTGCGCCGGGAAATCGCCCGGGCGCGCGGGCAGAAATCCGCAAGTGTCTCGGGCGGATTTGTGCGCGAGACCTTCCGGCTGAGCCGCGGCGAGGCGCGTGAGAAGGCCCGGGAGTGGTTTTCCACCTGGCCCAAGGCCGCCTATTGGACCGAGGTCGAAAGCTGGCGCGCACTGCCTGGCGACGACGACACCATCGAATTCACCATGCGGCGGCTGCCAACGGCGGATTGATACAGCACCCGGCTGCGGGTTGGAAACTTCGGCGTTCGCGTTTGGGTATGTTTTCCTGACGGCGTGCGCCTCTGTTTCTTGAGGCGGCGCACTCAATCGGGCTTGCTGATGGTTTGCTGCACCACCAGGCGCGGCCCGGCACCGGTCTGGGCCGCCGCGTCTTCGGGATTGTAGAGTTTGCAAGCCGCAAGCGACAGGCAACCGCAGCCGATACAGCCGTCCAGCCGGTCGCGCAGCCGTTCGAGCATGGCGATGCGTTCGTCGAGATGGCTGCGGAAGCCACGGCTGATCTTCTCCCAGTCGCGTTTGGTGGGCGTGCGTTCGAGCGGCAATTTCTTAAGCTGCGCGCGGATTTGCTCGAGGCTGAAGCCCAATTGCTGGGCGATCAGGATGAACGACAATCGCCGGATGTCGGAGCGGATGAACATGCGCCTTCCGCCTGGAGTCCGCCGGGCCGAGACCAGCCCTTCATCGTCATAAAAGCGGATTGCGGAGACGGCGAGACCGGTGCGCCGAGCCACGTCGCCGATCGAAAGCAGCCCGGTTTTCAGGTTTGTCGACATGATTGAAAAAAACCTCTTGATCTCAAGTGAACTTGAGAAAGTAACATGAGATTCAGTCAGTGCAATGCAAGAAAAGGAAACCCCAATGACCCGGTCCACGCTCGAACATCTCAATGTCACCGTCGCCGATGCTCCCGCCACCGCGAAGTGGCTGTGCGAAGCCTTCGGCTGGAAAATCCGCTGGCAGGGACCGGCGATAAATGGCGGGCTGTCGATCCATGTCGGCTCTGATGATGTCTATCTGGCAGTCTTCACACCCAAGGAGGGTGCAGCTCCGCGCAACGGCAATCCGCGCGGCGAGGCGGGCAATCTCAACCATGTCGGCATCGTCGTCGACGATCTCGACGGCGTTGAGGAGAAGGTGAAAATCCTGGGCTACAAGCCCTACAATCACGCCGATTACGAGCCTGGCCGCCGGTTTTATTTCGATGATGAGAACGGCATCGAATTCGAAGTGGTCAGTTATGACTGAGCTATCGGCAGGCGCCATGTTCGCGGCTGGTTCCCAGATGCGCGGCTGGTCTCGGTCCTACAAGCCGAAGCGGCGGTTGATCTCGCCGGCCACCATCGCGACGCTCATTGCCAGATTGAGGCTGCGCCGTCCTTCGGCCATGGGAATGGTCAGCCGCGCTTCGGCGGCGTCGTGCACCCTTGGCGGCACGCCGGCGCTTTCGCGGCCGAACAGCACCACGTCCTGGTCCGTGAGGGTCTGGACGGTGTCGCCGATATAGGGAGTGGCCGATTGGGTGGTCATCAACACCAGGCGGCGGCGGGCCTGGGCGCGCCAGGCTTCGAATTCCTCCCAGCCATCGTGGCGGGCCAGTGCGGCCATCTCGATGTAATCCATGCCGGCGCGTTTGAGCGCCCGGTCAGAGAGGTCGAAGCCAGCGGGTCCGATGATGTGGATATCGATCCCGAGACAGGCGCCGAGCCGCAGGATGGCGCCGGTGTTGCCGGGAATGTCAGGTTGGTAGAGTGCGATGGAAGGTTTGGCCATGACGCGATGTCTGTGTTGTTTTTACCACTGTTTCAAGCTTCAAGTTGCGTCAGGTGATCGAATCCCGCCGGGCCGGTCTGGCAGTCGGAGCAATTCTGGTCTATGTCGGATCATCTTTAACGCGAACCCATGGAGGCTGTAATGCGCATTATTCCTGTCAGCTTCCCACCAGCGGTCCTTGGCCACTGATCATCCGGGTTAAACGCGGTATCTGTTTCAAAACTCAGTTTTTATGCCCTTTCCCTGGGGCGCTTACAGCCATCGCGTGACCTTCGTTTTTTGGTTTTGCCAGCGCATAATTGACGCGTGATGGCATGAAAACATCTCAGGAGACATCCATGTTTGGGTGGTTTGAACGTCGACTGAATCCCTATCCCCAGGCCACGCCTTCGGCGCCGCCTGAAGGGCTGGTGGCGTTTTGCTGGCACTATTCGCGCGACGCCGCGCCATGGCTGATCGCCATGGCTGTGCTGACGGCGCTGATCTCGATCGGTGAGGTGCTGCTGTTCGGGTTCCTCGGCTCGATCGTTGATTGGCTGGCCAGTTCCGACCCTGAAGGCTTTCTCGCACGCGAATGGGTTCGGCTCGCCTGGATGGGCGGCATGGTGCTGATCGGCCTGCCGCTGATCGTGCTGATCGATTCGCTGATCATGCATCAGACACTGCTCGGCAATTACCCGATGGTCGCGCGCTGGCAGATGCACCGCTATCTGCTGCGCCAGAGTCTCAACTTCTTTGCCAACGAGTTCGCCGGACGGGTCGCCACCAAGGTGATGCAGACGTCGCTTGCGGTGCGCGAATCGGTGATGGCGCTCTTGGACGTGTTCGTCTATGTGGCGGTCTACTTCCTGGCGATGATCGGCATGGTCGCTGCCGCCGACTGGCGGCTGGTGCTGCCGCTGCTGCTCTGGCTGGTCGTCTATAGTGGTCTCATCGGCTATTTCGTTCCGCGGCTCAAGCGCATCTCCGCGGACCAGGCCGATGCGCGCTCGGCGATGACCGGCCGGGTGGTCGACAGCTACACCAACATCGCAACCGTCAAGCTGTTTTCGCATGCGGGCCGGGAAGAGGCCTATGCGCAGGAAAGCATGGACATGTTTTTGGAAACCGTGCACCGGCAGATGCGCTTGGTCACGACCTTCCAGACACTGATCTATTTCAACAATTCACTGTTGGTGTTTGCGGTGTCGGCGTTGTCGATCTGGTTCTGGCTGACCGGCATCGTCTCCGTGGGCTCCATCGCTGTCGTCATCGGGCTTTCGCTCAGGATCAACGGCATGTCGCAGTGGATCATGTGGGAAGTCTCGCGCTTTTTTGAAAACATCGGCGTGGTTCAGGACGGCATGGGCATGATGATCAAGCCGCATGAGGTCGTCGACAGTCGCAGCGCCAGCGAATTGGTTGCTAAAAAAGGCGCGATCGCCTTCGAGGACGTGCGCTTTCACTATGGCAAGCAAAGCGGAGTGATCGAGAACCTGTCTCTGGCCATCAAGCCCGGCGAGAAAATCGGACTGGTTGGCCGTTCCGGTGCAGGCAAGACGACGATCGTCAATCTGTTGCTCAGGTTTTACAACCTCGAATCCGGCCGTGTGCTGATTGACGGCCAGGATGTGGCGCAAGTCAGCCAGAACAGTCTACGTGCGCAGATCGGTATGGTCAGTCAGGATACCTCGCTGTTGCACCGCTCGGTGCGCGAAAACATCGCTTATGGCCGGCCCGAGGCCTCCGAGGCGGAAATCCTCGATGCGGCGCGCAAGGCCAATGCGCTGGAATTTATTGCCGATCTGGAGGATCTCGAAGGCCGCACCGGGCTTGATGCCCATGTCGGCGAGCGCGGGGTCAAACTGTCGGGCGGCCAGCGCCAGCGCATCGCCATTGCGCGGGTGTTCTTGAAGGACGCGCCGATCCTGGTGCTTGACGAGGCCACGTCGGCGCTCGATTCGGAAGTCGAGGCGGCGATCCAGGAAAACCTGTTTGCGCTGATGGAGAACAAGACGGTGATTGCTATTGCGCACCGGCTGTCAACCATTGCGCAGATGGATCGGCTGGTGGTGCTCGACGCCGGCGAGATCGTTGAGACCGGTGTGCATGAAGACCTGATCAAGTCCGGCGGGATCTACGCCGATCTGTGGTCGCGGCAATCGGGCGGCTTCATCGACGCGGCCACCGAGGAAGCGGCGGAGTAGTCAGGCAGACCACGCGCGGCCGGCGCTTTGCCGGCGGCCGCGCGTGGCCTATATGCTTGCTGCGGGCTGTCGCTGGTACGGGTCCGCGCATTGCGCGCATTGCCCAAATTGCGCGCCCAACTGGAAGGGGCTCAAAGCCTGATGCCGCGTTGAAGATCTTTTCCCCCATCCTTAGCCTGTTCGAGCGCTGGATCGATCCGTTTGCGCGGCGCGACAGCTACCGGCCGCCGGCCCCGGTGCTGGCGTTTCTGGCCCATTATGTCGGACAGGCCAAGGGCGCCTTTATCGCGATGTTGGCGCTTGGCGGGCTGGTGGCGCTTCTGGAAGCCGCGCTGTTTTACTTCGTCGGCCGGCTGGTCGATGTGCTCGATGCCGCCGATCCGTCTGTCGGGTGGGACGGGCTGATCGCGTCGCATGGCGCAACGCTGGCGTTCATGCTGTTCGTGGTGGTGTTTGCGCGGTTTGCCGTGGTCACGCTGGCGGCGCTGGTGGAAGAGCAGGCGGTGGTTCCGGGTTTCTTCAACCTGGTGCGCTGGCAGGCCCATGCCCATGTCTCGCGCCAGGATCTGAGCTTTTTCCAGAATGATTTTGCCGGGCGGATCGTCGCCAAGGTCTGGTCGGTGGGCCAGGCCACCGGCGATTTCATGGTCTCGCTGTTGCAGGTGGTGTGGTTCATCGTCATCTACACGGTGACCACGATTGCGCTGGTGGCGCAGCTCGACTGGCGGCTGGCGGCGCTGGTCATGGTCTGGGTGACAGCTTTCGGGCTGCTGGCGCGGTACTTCGTGCCGCGCATTCGCCGCTACGCAAAGGCCAGCGCCGAGGCTTCGTCGCTGCTGACCGGGCGGCTGACCGACAGCTACTCCAATATCCAGACTCTCAAGCTCTATGCGCGCGAGGCGGATAATGACCGTTACATCCGTGCCGGCTTTGACCAGTTCATCGGCGCGATCCTGCCCTTTACCCGACACCTGACCGGGGTGCGCGCCTCGCTGGCCGCACTTTCGGGCCTGATGATCGCGGCGATCGCCGGATTTGCCATCAATCTGTGGCTGGCCGGTGCGATCTCGGTCGGCTCGGTCGCCTTCACGCTGTCGCTGGTGCTGCGGCTCAACATGCTGCTGGGCCGGATGATGACCCAGCTCAACAGCCTGATGCGCAATCTCGGCACGGTGCAGAACTCGGCCGAGCTGGTGGCGCGGCCGATCGCGCTGTCGGACCCGGCCGGGGCAAAACGGCTTGAGGTGAGCCGCGCCGCAATCCGTTTTGACCGTGCGAGCTTTGCCTATGACCCGAGCCTGCCGGTGATCCACGATCTCTCGCTCGACATCGCACCGGGCGAAAAGATCGGGCTTGTCGGCCGCTCGGGCGCGGGCAAATCCACCTTCGTCAATCTGCTTTTGCGGTTTTATGATCTGCAGTCGGGCCGCATAGAGATCGATGGCGAGGACATTGCCGGCGTCACCCAGGAATCGCTGCGCCAGGCGATCGGCATGGTAACCCAGGACACGTCGCTGCTGCACCGCTCGATCCGGGAAAACATCCTGTTCGGACGCCCCGAGGCTGACGACGACGCCGTGCGCCAGGCCGCAGTGCGCGCCGAGGCGCTCGATTTTATCGAAGATCTGATCGATCAGCGCGGCCGCAAGGGACTCGACGCCCATGTCGGCGAGCGCGGGGTCAAGCTGTCGGGCGGGCAGCGCCAGCGCATTGCGATTGCCCGTGTGATGCTCAAGGATGCGCCGATCCTGGTGCTCGATGAAGCCACTTCGGCGCTCGATTCGGAAGTGGAAGCCGCAATCCAGGACAATCTCGACGAATTGATGAATGGCAAGACGGTGATCGCCATTGCCCACCGGCTGTCGACCATTGCCCGGATGGACCGGTTGATCGTCATGGACGAGGGGCGGATTCTCGAAACCGGCACCCATGCCGAATTGATCGCCCGGGGCGGTCTGTACGCCGAATTGTGGGCGCGGCAGTCGGGCGGCTTCATCGGCGCCGGCGAGGCGGCGGAATAGGCCGGAGCTTTTCCCGCGACAATGTGCCCTTCTCCTTTCGTCCGGTCTGGACTTTAGCGTTCATCCCGCATAGAAACCGCGCGATTGACAGAATTCCGCCGCATTGTCGGCACTGGCCGAATCCGCGTTTGCTGAATGAGGCCGGATCTACCTGGGGCGGTGGGACGGAATGCTGGTCCAGACGCAGCTTGAGAGGATGTTGAGCCGTGAGTGAGCCAATGACACAGAGCGAAGCCGGGGGCGAACCCACCCGCCGCGATTTCCTTTACATCGCCACCGGAATGGCCGGCGTTGTCGGCGCGGGCGCCTTTGCCTGGCCCTTCATCGACCAGATGCGTCCGGATGCCTCGACACTGGCAGTGTCCACGATCGAGGTCGATGTCGAGAGCCTTGAGCCCGGCATGTCGCTGACGGTGAAATGGCGCGGCAAGCCTGTGTTCATCCGCAACCGCACCGAAGCGGAAATGGCCGAGGCGGAGGCCGTGGCGGTGACCGATCTCATCGACCCGGTTGCGCGCAACGCCAATGTTTCGAGCACGGAGCCTGCGACCGACATTGCGCGGTCAGCCGGCGAGGGCAAGGAAAGCTGGCTGGTGATGATTGGCGTGTGCACCCATCTGGGCTGCATTCCGCTTGGCCAGGCCGGTGAATATGGCGGCTGGTTCTGCCCCTGTCACGGCTCGCACTACGACACCGCAGGGCGCATCCGCAAGGGACCCGCGCCGGAGAACCTGCCGGTTCCGGAGTTCGAGTTCATTTCCGACACTGTCATTAAAATCGGCTGAGGGGGCTTGAAACCATGAGCAGCGATCATTCGACCTACCAGCCCACATCCGGTTTCGGAAAGTGGTTCGATTCGCGCCTGCCGCTGCCGCGGCTGGTGCATGACAGTTTCGTTTCCTACCCGGTGCCGCGGAACCTCAATTACGCCTACACGTTCGGCGGCATCCTTATGGTGATGCTGGTTGTCCAGCTTCTGACCGGCATCGTGCTGGCGATGCACTACGCCGCGGATACGGCGCTTGCCTTCCAGTCGGTTGAGAAAATCATGCGCGACGTCAATTCCGGCTGGCTGTTGCGTTACATGCACGCCAACGGAGCGTCTTTCTTCTTTGTCGCGGTCTATCTGCATATCGCCCGCGGCATGTATTACGGCTCCTACAAGGCGCCACGCGAAGTGCTTTGGATTCTCGGCGTCGTCATCCTGTTGTTGATGATGGCCACGGCCTTTATGGGCTATGTGTTGCCCTGGGGGCAGATGTCGTTCTGGGGCGCAACCGTGATCACCGGCTTCTTTACCGCATTCCCGGGGATCGGCCAGCCGATCCAGGAGTTGCTGCTTGGCGGCTTCGCGGTGGACAATCCGACGCTCAACCGCTTCTTCTCGCTGCACTATCTGTTGCCGTTCATGATTACCGGCGTTGTTATCCTGCACGTCTGGGCGCTGCATGTGACCGGTCAGACCAACCCGACCGGCGTTGAGGTGAAAACCAAGACCGACACGGTGCCGTTCACGCCCTATGCGACCGTCAAGGACGCGCTGGCGATGAGCATCTTCCTGATCGTGTTCGCCTATTTCATCTTCTTCATGCCCAACTATCTGGGCCATGCCGACAATTTCATTCCGGCGGATCCGTTGAAGACACCGGCGCATATCGTGCCGGAATGGTACTTCCTGCCGTTCTACGCGATCCTGCGGGCCATCACCTTCAATGTCGGGCCGATCGACGCCAAGCTTGGCGGCGTGCTGGCGATGTTCGGGTCGATCGCGGTGCTGTTCGTGTTGCCCTGGCTCGATACTTCGAAGGTGCGCTCGGCGGTCTACCGGCCCTGGTACAAGCTGTTCTTCTGGATCTTCGTCGCCAACGCCATCTTCCTGGGATGGCTCGGTGCGAAACCGGCGGAAGGCGTCTACACCACGATGGCGCAAATCGCGACGTTCTATTACTTCGCGTTTTTCCTCATCATCCTGCCGGTGCTGGGGTTGATTGAAACGCCCAAGCGTCTGCCAAATTCGATCACCGAAGCCGTGCTCGCCAAAAAGGCCGGCAATGGCGGGGCCGCGGCCGGCGCCACGGCGTCACCGGAAACCCGCGGCTGAGCGGCGCGCGACGGAAAGGAACCGAAGATATGAAAAAGCTTCTTGCAAGCATCGTTCCGCTCGCCATGGCCGCGGTCATTGGCGCCGGATCAGCATTCGCAGCGGGATATCCGATCAACAAGCCGCGCGAACTCGACTGGTCGTTCGCCGGCATGTTCGGCACCTATGACAAGGCCCAGCTGCAGCGCGGTCTCAAGGTCTATATCGAAAGCTGTGCGGCCTGCCATTCGCTCGATCTGGTGGCCTTCCGCACGCTCGAGGATCTTGGCTACTCGGAAGATCAGATCAAGGCTCTGGCTGCCGAATACGAAGTCGAGGACGGGCCGGATGATGCGGGCGACATGTTCACCCGCGCGGCGATTCCGGCGGATTATTTCCCGTCACCGTTCCCCAACCCGCAGGCTGCTGCCGCATCCAACAATGGTGCTGCGCCGCCCGATTTCTCGCTGCTGGCCAAAGCCCGTTACGTTGAGCGCGGATTTCCGCAGTTCATCTTCGACATCTTCACCGCCTACAATGAGAGCGGACCGAACTACATCTACTCGCTGCTGACCGGCTACGAGGAGCCGCCGGCGGGCAAGGAAGTGGCCGAGGGGACCTACTACAATCCCTATTACATTGGCGGGGTTTCGCTCGCCATGGCGCCGCCACTGTTTGACGAGATGGTGACCTATGATGACGGATCGCCGGAAACGGTGAGCCAGTATGCCCAGGATGTCTCGGCCTTCATGATGTGGGCGGCCGAACCGCATATGGAAGAGCGCAAGCAGACCGGGTTCATGGTCATCATGTTCCTGCTGATCTTTACGGCGCTTTTGTATCTGACCAAGAAGGCGGTGTTCGCCAGCAAGGAACACTGACCGGTCTTGCACCGCTTCAATCGTAAAACGCCGCCTGCGGGCGGCGTTTTCATGTCCGGCAAAATGCCACTTGCGCCGCGCCGCGGTGCGTCGCACATTGCGCTTTTCCCGGCCGCCCGCGCGGGCGGCCTGTCAATCGGGAAGTCTCCATGTCTGAGCTGAGAAATGAACTTCACGCCTCGATCCGCACGATCAGGGATTATCCGAAGCCCGGCATCCTGTTTCGCGACATCACCACGCTCCTGGGCGCGCCGCGGGCGTTCCGGCGGGCGGTTGATGAGCTGGTGCATCCCTATGCCGGACAGCGGGTTTCCAAGATCGCGGGCATCGAGGCGCGCGGCTTCATTCTGGGCGGGGCCATGGCGCATCAGCTCTCGGCGGGCTTCGTGCCGATCCGCAAGAAGGGCAAGCTGCCGCACGAGACAGTGCGGGTGGCCTACAGCCTGGAATACGGCGTCGACGAGATGGAAATGCACAAGGACGGGGTGGCGGAAGGCGAGAGCGTCATTCTGGTCGACGACCTGATCGCCACGGGCGGCACTGCCGAGGGGGCGGTCAAGCTGCTCCGGCAGATGGGCGCCGACATCGTGGCAGCCTGTTTCGTCATTGATCTCCCCGATCTCGGCGGGCGCAAGAAGCTTGAGGATCTGGGCGTGCAGGTGCGCACGCTGATCGAGTATGAAGGCCACTAAGCTGCGGTGATTATCCGCGAAAGCGTGGCGCAGTCTGCCGGCAAACCAACTGTCTTGAGGCGGTGTCGCACTCGCACAGCGGTCATGCCAAAGCTGTAAGTCGATGAAGGCCCGCGTGCGAACCGGCTATGGCGCGTCGTCAGTTTGGGGAAATCGGACCAGCACCGCGGAATCGAAACTCATCACCAGTTCGCCCGCCTCGTTGTGGGCTTCCGCCAGGGTTTCGAGAATCGACCAGCCCGGGCGCGATGCGACGGGCCTAGTGCCGCGCATGGTTTGCGAATAGCGGATTTCGTCGCCGGCGAAGACCGGCCTGAGCCATTTGAGATTGCGAAAGCCGGGCGAGGGGCCGAATTCGGGAAGGGAGCGGCCTTCAGCTCTGGCCTTGCGGCTTTCACGGTGCATGGTTGCGACATTGAGTTTCATCCAGGTCGATGCGGTATGCCAGCCAGAGGCGCAAAGTCCGCCAAAGACGCTGTCCCTGGCAGCCTCGGCATCGATATGGAAGCGCTGCGGGTCGTATTTGGTGGCGAAGTCGATGATCTCGCGGGCGGTGAAGCGATGGCTTCCCATCTCCAGGCGGGCGCCGGGGGTGAAGGACAGGGTCTGGCTCATCAATCAGGCTCCTTCGGGCGCGCGCAACCGCACCATCACCGGATTCTCCGATTCGATCACCGTCTCACCGTGTTGATTGCGCAATATATGGCGCAGGCTGACGATGCCGATGCCGGGCCGCGAGCGTGATTGACGCCGGTCGAGCACACGGGTTTCGCCAGCCAACACATCGCCTGCCAGAACCGGCCGCTTCCATTTGACGTGATCAAGCCCCGGAGCGCCTTCCGCCGCTGCGCGCAGAAGATAGCTGTCGGTCATCATCCGCATCATCATGGCGCAGGTGTGCCAGCCCGAAGCGGCGAGGCCACCAAGGATCGAGGCCCGGCCCGCGGCTTCATCGAGATGCATGGGCTGAGGATCGAATTCGGTGGCGAACTCGATGATTTCATCGACGGTGACCTGTTTGGGGCCGAGCGGATACTCGGTTCCGGGGCTCATGTCTTCAAAATGGATCAGTTCCTGGTCTTGCATGGGGCGGGGTCGCTTTCTGGCTCGCGGATTCGCATCGCAACCTAATCGATTTCCTTTAAGCATGAAAGGATTTCCCGGCGTGAATTGATCCCTGTCAAATAGCGAGCGCTTATATGTGGTAGTTTGGATATGATCCGGTGGTTCACCGGCCCCAAACTTAAGGAGCCCCCATGTTCAAATCCAATGTCGGCGGTATCGACCGTGTTCTCCGCGTCGTTGCAGGCCTGGTTCTGCTTGCGATGTTTTTCCTCTATCAGGAGGCGTCCTGGCGCTATTTCACGCTGATCGGAGTGGTGCCGCTGTTCACCGGCCTGTTCGGCACGTGCCCGCTCTACACGGTCCTGGGACTGTCCACCTGCCCGGTGAAAAAGGCCTGACCCACAGCCAGTCCGGCGGCCTGCGCCAATCCCCCTTGCGCGGGCCGCCCTGTGGTGAAATTGCCTCAGCTTGAACGCAGTTCGGAGAGGAGCGCCAGCGGCGCGGCGGCGGTCGGATGGTCGGCATGTCCGCCCAGCAGCACAAACCAGATATAGGGCACCGCGTAGGCGAGGGTGGCGATAACCAAAATCGCGCGCACCGCGGGTCTGCTGAACCGGCGCCACAGCACGATAATCAGACCTAGGCCTAGCGCCAGTTCGATCAGCGCGAAAACATTGCCGTAGAAGCGCGGATCCCAATAGGAAACGGGCGATTCAAACCGCCATTGAGTAAAGGGTACGAAATGCGCGTGGCCATCGTCGACGTGAAACGGCAGATCGCCGAGGATGTGGGTCAGCGCGGCGAGGGTGAACAGCATCAGCGCAGCCGCGTAGCGTGGATTGCCCCATTCACTGCGGCTCAGCGTATAGGCGGCAGCGAGCAGGGCCAGAAACACCGGAACTGAATTCATCCAGTCGATCGCCGTCATCCAGGGCGGCGTGAAATACCATACGCTCCAGACTTCGGACTCAGGCGCGCCGATGATCTTGGACCAGAAGAACATTGCGAAGATCAGGACATCGGGGATCAACGCGCCGGTGAGAACAGCGGTGTTGCGCAAACGGTTCTCGCGGCCCGGACGCGCAAACAGCGTTGCGGCGAGCAAAATATGGGTTTGGGTGTTCATGACCGCGCGAGCCTGCACCGCTGCGCGGCCCGGTACAAGCGGGCTCGCGAAGAAGTGACTTTGAAGGCAAAGGCCTTTTCCGGTTCAGCACCGTATCTCTGGCGAAGCCGGATCGGCCTTGATTCCAAGGGCTTAGGTGTTGAAGCGGAAAAGCAGGACGTCGCCGTCCTGAACCACATATTCCTTGCCTTCATCGCGGGCTTTGCCGGCTTCCTTGGCCGGAACCTCGCCGCCGAGCGTAACGTAATCCTCATAGGCAATGGTCTGGGCGCGAATGAAGCCACGCTCGAAATCGGTGTGGATCACGCCCGCCGCCTGCGGCGCCTTGGCGCCCCGCACCACGGTCCAGGCCCGGGTTTCCTTGGGTCCGACGGTGAAATAGGTGATCAGGTCGAGCAGGTCGTAGCCGGCGCGGATCAACCGGTCGAGACCCGGTTCCTCAAGCCCCATGGCCTCTAGGAACTCTTCGGCCTCGGCGTCGGGCAATTGTGCCACTTCCGCCTCGATCGCCGCCGAGATGGTGACCGCGCCGGCACCCTGGCTTTCAGCCATTGCCGCCACGGCGCGGGTGTGGTCATTGCCATCAGCCGCGTCGGCTTCGGCAACGTTGCAGACATAGAGCACCGGTTTGGAGGTCAGCAGATTCAGGCTGCGCAGGATCCTCAAATCCTCCGCCGCGATGCCGTTGAGAAGATGGCGAACCGGCTTGCCGTCCTTGAGAAGGTCCAGTGACGCTTCCATCATCGGCAACAGCAATTGTGCTTCCTTGTCCTTGCCGGTGGCGCGCTTGCGCATCTGCTCGGTGCGGCGCTCGAGGCTGTCGAGATCTGAGAGCATCAGCTCGGTTTCGATCGTCTCGGCATCGGCGACCGGGTCGATCCGGCCTTCGACATGGGTGATGTCGTCATCCTCGAAGCACCTGAGCACATGCACGATGGCGTCGACTTCGCGGATATTTGCCAGAAACTGGTTGCCCAGACCCTCGCCTTTCGACGCGCCGCGCACCAGGCCGGCAATGTCGACAAAGGAAATGCGGGTGGGGATGATTTCCTTGGAGCCGGCGATCGCCGCAAGCTTGCCAAGCCGCGCATCCGGCACCGCCACTTCGCCGGTGTTGGGCTCAATGGTGCAGAACGGATAATTCGCGGCTTGCGCTGCGGCTGTGCGGGTGAGCGCGTTGAACAGTGTGGACTTGCCGACATTCGGCAGGCCAACGATACCGCATTTGAAACCCATGGATTGTCTCGTCTCGTGTCTGATCGGGGAATTGCCGCTGGCTATGCGGGAAAGGACCATCAGGGTCAAGCCCCGCGCCGGTTTGTGACCATCAACCCGATTGTAAGCATTGCCGGGCATGATGGTTCTGACCGCGTTCGGGAGAGAGGCCCATGGATATCGAGCTCGCCACCTGGCATTTCGTCGTCGCCGGCATGGTGTTTGCCGCGCTCGGCGTGCTTGCCCATGTCATCCGCGCGGTGTTCAACGTGTTCCCCGACAAGCTGTCGGACACGCCGGCCGTCAACATTCTGGTCTCCAGCGACTACAGCTGGGGCGATTATCTGATTGGAACCGAATTCGACGATGCCGGCTACTACCGGCTCGACAGTCTCAAGAACATGCGGCTGTCGGTGATGTACTGGCTGATCGCCGGGCTTGGCATGATGCTGTTTTCCGCCGAAGCCGCCCAGGCCGTCGCCTGGGGAATCGAGGCGTCAATCTCCGGCTTCATCGATCTGTTCTGGCAGCGGGTGGCCGATCTCAAGGCCTGACCCCGGACACGTGGCCCGGCTTTACTGGGTGGACCAGTAGGCATCGGCCTTGTCGATAAAACCTGCGGTGTCCTTGCGCCAGGTACTCTGCACCCGCCCATTGTAGTTGAGATAGAGCTTGCCATCGACGATGGTGAACTTGTCGGCTTCCACCGGCGCGTTGTAGCCCTGTGACGCGCCATAGGCGCAGTAGCCGCCATATTGCGGCGCATACTGCTCCGGATTGGCTTCAAACAGCGCCTTGTTGTCCAAGGACACAAAGCGGTAGGTCGCGCCCTTGTGGGTGGCGGTGATGGCCGCATCGCCGGGCGCGGCCTTGTTCAGGGTGAAATAGGCGACGGGATCGTGGCCGTCGATGGCGATCCCGCCGGGGGAAACATTGATCTGGCCAGCCAGCGCCGGACCCGAAAGGGCGATGAACAGTGCTGACAGGAGGAGGCCAAGGGCCGGAACCACATTGCGGATAAAGGGGGAAGCTCGCATGATCACGCCTCGCTGGACTTGCCGGGGCGGTGGGCCAAAGCCTCGCGCTCCCTTGGTTTGGTTGATGGCTGAACGTTATCGCGTCTGCGAGATCAATAGCCAATGACGATGGCGTGAGCCGGATGTCAGCGCGAATGCGGCGTCATATGGTCCATCAGGCATGCGCGGTTAGGGGAGGAGGTCCACACCGGCGCGGGCCTTACTCCTTGCCGCCGCCGAAGAGCTTCTTGAGCATGTCGGCCATTGGCCCGGAGGCGGGTGCTGCGGGTTTGGACTGGCGCGCCTGGCGGATGTGGGATTTGCCGGTTCCGGTCTGGCGTTTTTCTCCGGTCTGGACATGATCAGCCGCAATCACCGGCCCATCCGATCCGGCGGACTTGCCTGACCCGGCAGGCCTGGCCGGTTTGGCGGGCTTGGGCGTGGCGGTTCCGGTGGCCAGTGCGATCTTGTTCAAGAACCCGGCATCGTCGCCCTTTGCCATCAGTTCGGCATGGTCGGCGATCGCGTCGAGCAGCGGATCGAGCCAGCTATAGTCGGCCTTGGCGAAATCGCCCAGAACATGGCTGTTGACCCGAGCCTTGTCGCCGGGATGGCCAATGCCGATCCTGAGACGCCGGTAGTCCTTGCCGCAATGGGCGTCGACGGATTTGAGCCCGTTGTGGCCGCCATGGCCGCCGCCGGATTTGAACCGCAGCTTGCCCGGCGCCAGATCCAGTTCGTCATGCATGACAATCACGTCGGTCGGTGAAAGCTTGTAGAAGCGCATGGCTTCGCCAATGCTGTCGCCCGACAGGTTCATGAAGGTCATGGGTTTGATGATTAGCGTCTTTTCACCGGCAAGCTCGCCCTCGGCGATCTCGCCGCGGAACTTCTTCGAGAAGCCGGAAAAGGAATGGCGGCGGGCAATCGCCTCCGCCGCCATGAAGCCGACATTGTGCCGGTTTTTGGCGTATTGAGGGCCGGGATTTCCAAGTCCTGCGATGAGCAACATGGAGCCTGGTCCTCAATACGGGGTTGGAGAGCTTACAGCGCCGCGCATCCAATCGGATGCGCAAAGGACGCTGTAACGCTTTGAATGAATGCATGTCCGTTATCGCTCAATTGAACCCAATTGAGCGCGACATGCATTAGTCCTGGCTCTCGCTGTCGCCTTCGTCCTGAGCGGCTTCTTCAGCGCCGTCCTCGTCAGAGGCGTTGTCGTCGCTCTTGAGGCCGGCAGGGGCCGCCACGGTGGCGATGGTGAAGTCGCGGTCGGTGATCGTCGGCTCCACGCCCTCGGGCAGGGTGACAGCCGAGATGTGAACGCCGTCGCCCACTTCCAGACCGGTCAGATCGACGATCAGAGCTTCCGGAATCGAGTTGGCCGGGCAGTTGCACTCGACCGTGTGGCGCACAACGTTGAGAACGCCGCCGCGCTTGATACCGGGCGATTTCTCTTCGTTTTCGAAATGCACCGGGATTTCGACGGTCACCTGGGTGTTCTTCGAAATCCGCAGGAAGTCGACATGCATCAGGAAGTCGCGCACCGGATCAAGCTGGTAGTCCTTGGGCAGGACGTTGTACTTGGTGCCGTCGACATCAATGGTGGCCAGCGTCGTCATGAAGCCGCCGCTGTGGATCTTCAGCGTGACGTCCTTGCGCGACAGCGCGATGGAAACAGGGTCTTTCTTGTCACCATAGATGACAGCGGGAATCAAACCGTTGCGGCGAAGTTCACGGGCGGACCCCTTACCTACCCGTTCGCGCGCCTCGGCCTTGAGCTCGTAACTTGCGTTGCTCATGGCATATCCTTTCGAGGTTCTATCTGGGGCTGTTTGTCGGGACGGTGTGAACCTGCCCCAAAAACATCAAACGCCGCCTTTCGTTGCAAAAGGGCGACGTCTCATCCGTGTTGCCTCCAAGGGTGTCTGCACGGACGTGGCCGCTATAGCCGAGCAACCGCTCCATTGCAAGGCTTTGCGGGGTGTGAGGCGCAGGTCTGCGCGGGCTGTGTATCAGGCGTGGCGTGGGCCTGTCCTGCCGTCTCGTCCGCGCCGTTGCCCGGCAGCCGGTAGGCCGGAAACGGCAGGTCGGCCAGCTCTGTGGGGGACATGGCGGCAATTGCCGGATGCGACAGTGGATCACGCGCCCAACACCTGGCCGCCGCATCGCGTTTGGCCTTGGCCAGGGAAAGGTGCATCCGGCAGATTGACTTGATCAGTGATAGATATAGCATGACTATATCGTAATCTGGCACAGATGCCGTTTTCTATCGAGAAATTCGCGTCATCTCTTAAGGAAAGCTAAAGTGAAGGAACTCAATCGCGTGCATCTCAACGGACTGCGGGCGATCGAGGCTGTGGCGCGGCTCGGTGGGCTAAAGGCGGCGGCCGAGGAGCTCGGGGTCACGGCCGGCGCGATCAGCCAGCAGGTCCAGAAGACCGAGGCGCAGATCGGCAAGACGCTGTTTGTTCGCGACCCCAAGGGCTTGCGACCCACCCAACTGGCTCAATCGGTAATGCCGCATCTGACGGCAGGATTTGGCGAATTGTCGACGGGTTTGAAAAAATGCGCAGGCACTGGCGACCGGGCGCTGGTGGTCTCCGTCGCACCGGTGTTTGCTGCCAAATGGCTGGTCTGGCGGCTCAAGGCGTTCAACGATGCCTGGCCGGACATCAGGATCCGGGTCGACGCCACAGTTTGCCTGGTGGACATGGCAGACTCGGATGTCGATGTGTGCATTCGCGTCGGCCATGGGCCATATCCTGGCGTCAAGGCCGCCAAATTGCTCAAACAGCGGGTGTTTCCTGTGTGCAGCCCCGCCATCGCGGATCAACTCGCCAAGGGGCTACCGCTTTCCCGGGTGCCAATCATCCGCGACCAGTTCACCGTGTTCGATTGGGATGTCTGGCTCGAGCCGATGGGCTTGCGCGATACCCGGCTCAAGCCGGGGCCGGTTTTCTCCGATGCGTCGCTGTGTCTTGATTCCGCCGTCGCCGGGCAGGGTCTGTTTCTCGCCTGGGAGACGCTTGCGCATGACGGGCTGGAAGCCGGCCGGTTGGTGGCGCCCTTCAAGGGTCGGGTCGAGACCGGCGCGGCCTATTGGATCATAGAGCCCCTGAATACGTCGAAGGCCCGGGAAAGCCGGGCTTTCATCACCTGGTTGCGGCAACAGATGGGGCGTTCATTCGCCCTGGAGCCCGCTGATTGACGGGCCGTCCGGCGGCGGTTAGGTTTTGGCAACGGGGAAATCCGGATCTCCCGTCGAGAGCCTCACGGCCTGCCGTGCCGGCTCCAAGCTCCGCGAACCACGCAAGATCTTGCGGAGCAAAGCTATGTCCAGAACCCGACCGACGTCACAATTCCACAATCAAATATCCGTATTGCCGGAGCAGTTCGCCACAACGCGCGGCGAGACGTGTCTGATCGATGTGCGCAAGCCCATGGCGCGGGCGGCGTCGGACGTGCAAATCCCTGGTTCCGTCTGGCGGCATCCGTTCGCCGCCGCCGACTGGGCGGGAGACTACAAGGGCAGGGCGGTGATGATCTATTGCGTTCATGGCCATGAGGTGAGCCAGGCGGTTCGCGGCTATCTAGCCGATAGCGGCGTCGAGGCCGCGCTGATTGCAGGCGGCATCGAAGCCTGGATCGCAGCCGGACTGCCCGTCGAAGCCCTGGAGATCGGCAATGGATGACCGGTCGCCGGTGAGTCGGCCCGAAGGCGTAAGCGAAGCGACGGCTTTGCGCATGGATCCGACTTTGGGTGAGATGGCCCGGGTGTTCGGGCGCATCGGAGTGCTGTCGTTTGGCGGGCCGGCCGGGCAAATCGCGCTGATGCACCGGGAGCTCGTCGAAGACCGCGACTGGCTAGAGGAGGACCGGTTCCTGCATGCGCTGAATTTTTGCATGCTGCTGCCCGGCCCCGAAGCCATGCAGCTCGCCACCTATTCGGGCTGGCTGCTGCGCGGTGTGACCGGCGGGCTGCTAGCGGGACTGTTGTTTGTGCTGCCGGGTTTTGTCGTCATCATGGCGCTTTCGGCGGTCTATTTTCATCTCGGCGAACTGCCCGTGGTCGCGGGCATCCTGTTCGGCCTCAAGGCTGCGGTGCTGGCGATCGTCGTAGAGGCGCTGCTCAAGGTTTCCAAGCGGGCTCTGAAAACGCCGCTTGCCTGGGGGCTGGCGGTCGCGGCCTTTGTCGCCATCGCCTTTTTGAAACTGCCGTTTCCGCTGATCGTGCTCGGCGCCGGCCTGGTTGGTATCGCGGTCTCGCTTGGCCGTGGCACCGGGACGGATGCTGTGCAGCACAAACCGGCGGAGGAGACGCGGCTGACCGGACCGACGCTGCGCACCGTGCTGGTCTGGGGCGCGATCTGGCTTGCGCCGCTGGCGCTGCTGATCGCGCTTCCGGGCGTGCCGCAGGCCTTCGCCACCATGGCCGGTTTCTTCAGCACCGCGGCCGTCGTCACCTTTGGCGGCGCCTATGCGGTGCTTGCCTATGTCGGCCAGCAGGCGGTCGAGGTGCATGGCTGGCTGATGCCGGGCGATATGCTCGCGGGCCTCGGACTGGCCGAAACCACGCCGGGTCCGCTGATCCTGGTGCTGGTGTTTGTGGGCTTTCTCGGCGGTGCGCGCGAAGCCGGACTCGATCCGGCGCTGGGCGGCCTTCTGGGTGGAACAGTGGCGCTGTTTTTCACCTTTGCGCCGTGCTTTTTGTGGATCTTCGCCGGTGCGCCGCATATCGAACGGCTGCGCTCGGTCAAATGGCTGTCGGCCGGGCTTGCGGCGATTACCGCAGCGGTGGTCGGGGTCATTGCCAATCTGGCGGTCTGGTTCGGGCTTCACGTGCTGTTCGGCACTGTGCGCGAAGCGGTGGCCGGGCCATTGAGCCTGCCGGTTCCCGAACTCGCAACGCTCAATCCGATGGCGCTGGTGATTGCATTGGCGGCGGGTGTGGCGCTGCTGCGCTTCCGGCTCAATCTGTTTGTCGTGCTGGGCGGGGCCACACTTGCCGGCGTGGCTGCCATTTATCTCGGCTGATTAGGGCATTTCCTGCGTTTGTCGGGTCACAAATCGCTGCCTTTCAAACAGCAAATAGCTGTTTTCAAACGCGTTTTGTGACGTATATGTGATTCAATGTTTGCAGGAATTTGCTCTACAGCGCCGCGCCTCCAATTGGATGCGCAAAGGTCGCTGTAGCACTTTGAAATGATGCATGTTCGTTATCGCTCAATTGAATCCAATTGAGCGCGACATGCATTAGTCGAACAGGCTCGATACCGATTGTTCGGCGGCGGTGCGGTTGATCGCTTCGCCCATCAGCGATGCCGTCGAGATCACCCGGATATTGTGCGCCGACTGGATGTCCTGGGTGGGCTGGATGGAATCGGTGATCACCAGTTCGGTCAGCTTGGACGAGGTCACCCGCGCCACGGCACCGCCCGAAAGCACGCCATGGGTGATGTAGGCGGTCACCGATTTGGCGCCATTGCCGAGCATCGCCTCCGCGGCGTTGCACAGCGTGCCGCCGGAATCGACGATGTCGTCGATCAGCAGGCAGTTCTTGCCTTCGACATCGCCGATGATGTTCATCACTTCGGATTCGCCGGGCCGGTCGCGGCGCTTGTCGACGATGGCCAGCAGCGCATCGAGCCGCTTGGCCAGCGCCCGGGCGCGGACCACGCCACCGACATCGGGAGAGACCACCATCAGGCTCGAATCCGGATAGTTCTCCTTCACATCGCGCGACAGCAGCGGAATGGCGAACAGGTTGTCGGTGGGAATGTCGAAAAAGCCCTGGATCTGGCCGGCATGGAGATCGAGTGTCAGAACACGGTCGGCGCCGGCTTCGGTGATCAGATTGGCCACCAGCTTGGCCGAGATCGGCGCGCGGGGGCCAGGTTTCCGATCCTGACGGGCATAGCCGAAATAGGGAAGTACTGCCGTGATCCGCCGGGCCGAGGCGCGCCGGAAGGCGTCGATCATGATCAAGAGTTCCATCAGATGATCATTGGCGGGGTAGGAAGTCGACTGAACCACGAAGACGTCCTCGCCGCGGACATTTTCCTGGATCTCGACGAAAATCTCCTGATCGGCGAAGCGGCGGACGCTGGCCTTGCCCAGGGGCACGTTGAGATAGTTGCAAATGGATTCAGCCAAACGCCGGTTCGAGTTTCCCGCGAAAACCTTCATCTGGGACCGCCTGTTTTTCCGGCCGCGTCGCAGCCTGCGCGTCGTGCACAGGCGGACGGGGCGTCAACCCGTTGGCCCGCCTTTTAGCGGTGCTTACGATGATTGCAAGCGCACATGTTCCAAGGCCGCGATTTTTCTGTTGAATGATCGGCAATCTTGTTGCCGGCAAAGCGTCGCGATTGCCCTCGGGCAGCGGATTTAGCTGAGTACGGACGGGTGCGCTGCGGTCACAGGCCGCGCCAGTTTACATAGTCGTCGATCGAGCGGGTGGCGATGCGCTCCATCACATCGGCGGGCACTGCCGCCCAGGGGTCGCCGCTGCGGGCGGTCACGGATTCCTGCCCCTGGATGCGGTGCATCCGCGCCCCGGCCGGATCGAGGATGTCCCAGACATAAAAGACCGTGGTCTGCCCGTCGAAGGTTTCGGCGGAGAAGTAGCCCTTGAGGACGTGATCGCCGCCGGTGTCGGCCGCGCTCAAGATCGCCAGACCGCGATTGCGGGCCTGAACGGCCAACTGCCGTGACAAGGGCGTGACCGCGTTCACCGGGGCTCCGATGACCGGGGTGAAGCGGATACGGCCGCGCACCTGACCCGCGGGCAGCGATGCGGGCGTCGCAGAGGCGGGTGCGGCGGATCCGGGCGTAGCGGAGGCGGATTGGCCCGAAGCCGCATTGAGGGCCGGGCTCTGAGCCGAATTCAGGCCCGGTTCCGGGCTGATGGGCGCCACGCCGGGTTGCTGCGGCTGGTCGGCCGAAAGCCCATCGCCCGGAATTGGCTGCAATGTCTGTTCGGTACTGTTGCACCCGGTCAGCGTAATGGCCGCCAGACACAATGCGGCGATGATTTTGATGGCCTGCATTCTGGTGTCCGCCCGTTTTCAGAGCCTTTTATGAAATCCCGGAGGCGAACCTGTCAATCATTAGCCGCCACTGTCTCACACCGTGATGAGATCGAGCGGCTTGCCCGACAGCGAAACCGGTGCGTCAGCAGTGGTCAGATAGGTCTGTCCCAAGGTCATGGCGGTGTTGGATTCCGAATCCATGATGATCATGTGGACGAACAGCGTCATGTCCGGCGCGATCTCCAGCGGATTGCCGGCGTGGAACATCTGGTGCTCCATCCAGCTCGGCGTAAACCGCGCGCCCAGCGAATATCCGCAGGCGTTGAGCCGGTGGCGCGTCAGCCCGCGTTCGTCCATCACATCGGCATGGGCGTCGAAGACCTCGCCGAAGCTGTGCCCGGGTCGCAGGATGGCGAGGATCGCGTCCAGCGCCTCGCGGCAGGCATCGTAAAGCTCGACATGGCGCGGTGTCGGTTCGCCAATCATCACGGTGCGCATCATGGCGGCGTGATAGTGAGCGTAGACTCCGGCCCATTCGAGCGTCAGCTGGTCTTTGGCCGACAGCGTCCTGCGCCCGGCCTTGTAGCGGCACAACAGCGCGTCCTCGCCCGAACCGATAATGAATTCATTGCCCGGGTAATCGCCGCCGCCGGCAAACACCGCGCCCTGCATGGCGGCCAGGATGTCGGCCTCGTTGGCGCCGGGCGCAATCAGCGGCATCGCCGCATCAAGCGCCGCATCGGCAAGTTCGGCGGCGCGGCGGGCATGGGCGATTTCCGCCGGGCTTTTGATCAGCCGCAGACGGCTGACCAGATAGGAGGCGTCGATCAGCTCGGCAAAGCTTTGCAACTGGTTGTCGAGCTTGCGGCAATTGGCGCCGGTGAGGCCGTGGGTGTCGTACTCGACGCCGACGCGCTCGCCCAGAAGATCGAGATCGGAGAGCAGGTTTTTGAGATCCAATGCCGGATCGGCATTGGTGCGGTCAGTCCACACCACAATCTGTTCGATGGTGGAGGTGTGGCGCGCCTGGCGCAGATCCGCCGACCGGGTCAGCAAGGTCATGGAACCGTCGGCCTTGACCACCAGGCACTGGAAGAAACAGAAGCCGAAGGTGTCGTAGCCGGTGAGCCAATACATGCTTTCCTGAGCGAACAGCAGCATCGCATCGAGCTTTTCAGCCTGCATGCTTTCGGTCAGCTTGTGCAAACGGGCGTCATATTCCTCGCGTTCAAAATGCAGGGCCATGGGCGTCCTCCTTGATGGCGATAGCGGAGATCTGTCGTCCGTAGTCGGGTTCATTGCGGTGGGTGGCGCGCCGGTAGGAGTACCATGCCTGCTCATCCGCATAGGTGCAGTGCGGCGTCATGTCGGCCTTGAGCCCGGCCGCCGCCAGCCGGTCGAGCGTGAACCGCCGCAGATCAAACAGCGCGTGGCCGGGCGTTGCGGACCCGGCGAAATAGGCCGCATGGGCCGGATCGCGTGCGACAAACCGGCCGACGAATTCCGGCCCGACCTCGTAATTGTCCTGGCTGATCGACGGGCCCAGCACGGCAGAGATCCGGCCGCGCATGGCGCCCAGCCGCTCCATTGCCGCCACTGTGTTTTCCAGTACGCCGTCAAAGGCACCGCGCCAGCCCGCATGCGCCGCGCCGATGATGCCGGCCTCGGCGTCGGCAAACAGCACCGGGCCGCAATCGGCTGTGAGCACTCCGATCACCAGGCCCGGGGTATCGGTAACGATGGCGTCGGCCCTGGGGCGGTCGGCGGCGTTGTCGCGGGTGGCCACATGCACATCGGGCGAGTGGATCTGGTGAACGGTGACCAGATGGTCGGCATCCGCGCCGAACCAACGGCTCACCCGCTGGCGGTTTTCCGTGACACGGGCCTGGTCGTCATTGGAGCCAAGGCCGACATTGAGCCCTTCATAGAGGCCGGAGGATACGCCGCCGGCGCGGCTGAAAAAGCCATGCGCGATGCGGCCGCCATCCGACGTCTCATCCAAAAGCGCGCTGCGGACCGGTTCCGGCCCGCGTCGATCAAGCGTCATGATTTGGTCCTCCCGCCGGTCCCAAGGGAACGCCGAATCCGCTGCTCGTCCTCGATTGCGCGGCGATGGTGGCCATCCCGGATGCGTCTGTCAATTCGTCCATTCAAGCGGCGGCAGGATCGAAGGGGGCGATTTTCGCCGCTGCGCCACTGATCGCCAGCACCTTGAACAGCGCACCCATACGGCCTTCACCTTCGCCAGCCAGCCGGTTGACGGCGTCGCGGATTGCCGCCTGGGCAAGCGCATCGCGGCCCGATCCGAGCGCGCCGGCGCGTTCGACCAGTCCCAGCCCGACCAGGAATTCGCCCTGGCTCATCGGCTGGTGCACATGTGCGCCCATTGCCAGGGCCGCCTCGGCCAAGGCCTGAAAATCCACGTGACTTGTGAGATCGGCCTCACCGGGCCGGGCCAGCGGCGGATCGAATTCGTGCCGGTAAACGGCCTGCAGCGTATCGCCGAAACCGGTGATCAGATGGCCATAATCAATGGTGAGCGCAGTGCCGCCATCGCGCACCAGCTTGGCGGCGACCGCCTGCATGACAGCCGTGCGCGCCGGCGACAGCTCGAAGATCTCGCCCACCGGTGGCGCGCTTTCACCCTCAGGCAACAGCGAGGGGTCGAACCCGCCGGCGCCGACGCCAAACGCAAGCCGACCGTCGCGATCGAGCCCGACGACGCGTTCGCGAAAGCCTTCAGTGGTGTTGACGAACTGGTGGATCGGGATGGCGTCGAACAGCTCGTTGGCAACCATCAGGGTAAAACCATCGGGGATCTCTTCAAACGACATGTGCCAGGAGATCCGCTCCTTGATCCGCACCAGCGTCTGGCGCTGGACGTTGCGCAGCCGTTCGCTGGTTTCGACCATGTGGAAGGTGGCGTTTTTAAACAGATCCGGTGACAGCCTTGCGATCACCCGCAGCGCGTCCGACATCAGCGTGCCGCGGCCTGGCCCGATCTCGGCGATCCGCACGTTTGCGGGCGCGCCCTGGGCCTGCCAGGCATGGACCAGAAACACGCCGATCATCTCGCCGAACAATTGCGAGACCTCGGGCGCGGTGATGAAATCGCCCGAACGGCCAAAGGGTTGCCGGCTCTGGTAATAGCCGTGCTGGGGATCGGCAAGGCACAACGCGAAGAAATCGGAAATCCGCATCGGGCCGCTTTGCTCGATGATCCCGGCGATCTTTTGCGCCAGAGGGGTCGGCGGGCGAGGCGGCGGGGCTTGAGGTGAGGTCATGGGCGCGGGCCTTCCGGATCTGGTGCTCAGGCGCGCGATCTGGCCGTAAGCATCGCCCACAGCCCAATCAGGATCATCGGTGTGGACAGCACCATGCCCATGGTCAGCCAACCGCCGAACAGGTAACCGATATGGGCGTCGGGCTCGCGGAAGAACTCGACGAGAATGCGCGACAGGGCGTATCCCGTAAAGAAACAGCCGGCGATCATGCCGGGGGATTTGAGCGCGCCTGCGCGGTAAATCAGCACTGCAAGCACGGCAAGCAGCAGCAGCCCTTCAAGCGCCGCCTCGTAAAGCTGGGTGGGATGCCGCGGAAACGGTCCGCCGGTCGGAAACACGAAGGCCCAGGGCACGTCGGTGAGTCGGCCCCAGAGTTCGGAATTGATGAAATTGGCAACCCGGCCGAAGAAGATCCCGACTGGAACCACGGCGCAGACGATGTCGAACAGGTTAAACAGCGGAATCGTATGTTTTCGGGCAAACAGGATCATGGCGAGAAGCGTGCCAAGAACGCCGCCGTGAAACGACATGCCGCCGTTCCAGATTTCAAAGGCACGCAGAGGATTGGCAGCAACCGCGGCGAAATCGTAAAACAGGATATAGCCGATACGGCCGCCGGCGACGATGCCGATGGTGGCCCAAAGCAAAAAGTCATCGAGTTGCAGCGGTGTGACCGGGGATTTGCCGCCTGGCCAAAGCCGGTCATTGGCGGCCAGCCGCCTTGCGTAGCGCCAGCCCAAAAGGATGCCCACCACATAGGCCAGGCCGTACCAGCGGATCTGCACCGGACCGATGGCGAAGATGACCGGGTCGATGTCCGGGAAACTCATTAGCGAGAGCAAAGGGGCCATGTAGTCCAATGCGCAGTCCTTCCCGCCAGACCGGCCATTTTTGGCCCGTCCAGTAGATTGCCGCGGCGTTGAGGCTGTTTTGGGGCCGGCCGCGTGGGGTTTTGCTCCTCTGACATGTCATACGGGCTTTGCGCAAGGCTTGCGGCATTTGAGCTGCTTGCAACTGCGGGCCGGAGCGCTTACCTCAATTTGAGCAAATGGACATTTCATGCAGCGCCAAAGCAGGGATGACGATCATGAACAGCGGACCCAACCGGCTTCTCGATGAACTTGCCAAACTGATGACCGATGCGGCGGGTGCCGCCCAGGGCGTGCGGCGGGAGGCAGAGACCGCCATACAGGCGCAGCTCGAGCGGATGCTTAACTCGATGGACCTGGTCAAACGCGAGGAATTCGAGGCGGTTCGCGACATGGCGATCAAGGCGCGTGAGGAAAATGATGCGCTTGCGGCTCGGCTCGAAGCGCTCGAGGCCAAAGGTGCGGAAAAGCCCGCCGCCAAGGCCCGCGCAGCGGCAAAACCGGCCGCAGCCAAACGGGCGGCCTCCAAGAAGACCTGAGCGGGCCGTTTGCCGAATTTTTTTTGCACAGGTTTTCCACCGCTGGCCAAACTTCAAAAAGCCTTTTGCGTGAGTCGGTTATGAGTCACGGCGGAATCAGTTTCGAAGCTCGGTCCACAGGCTCTCCCTGACAAAATGCGATCGGGGGACTGGCGCTCCGACTCTGCATTTATACACTGATTCTAAATGATGATTCGGATCGGGCGGCAAACGGCCCCGGTGGCGGTCGCGGTTGCGAGGCCCCAGGGGAGCGGTTCGGATTTGCAAGAAAAACAGCTTTGGCATCCCTTTGCACTGAGCGGGGCGTCGGAGCGGCAAGGGAACCAGGTGGGGCATGAATCTTAGCAATTACGAGTTCGAACGGCACTCCAATCCGGTGGACATGATCGAATTCGTCGCAGCGGCCAATGATTGGACTTTCGAACGTTCTGGCGAGCACGAAATCGCCATGACCGTGGAAGGCCACTGGACCGACTATCATGTCTCCTTTTCCTGGATGGAGGATTGCGAGGCACTGCACATCGCCAGCGCCTTCGATATCAAGGTTCCCGACACCCGCGTCACCGAGGTGATGCGGCTGCTGTCTCACGTCAATGGTCAGGTGCTGATGGGACATTTCGATCTGTGGCAGCAGGAAAGCGTCATCATCTTCCGCCAGTCGCTGCTGCTGGCCGGCGGAGCCGAGCCGACCAACCGTCAGGTCGAGGTGCTGTTGTCCAACGCGCTCGATTCTTGCGAGGCCTATTTCCAGGCATTCCAGTTCGTGGTCTGGTCGGGCATGGACTCCCGCTCGGCGATCGAGGCGGTGATGTTCGAAACCCGCGGCGAGGCCTGACATGATCTCGCCTTCCGCTCCCCTGGTGCTCATCGGTGCGGGCAATATGGGCGGCGCGATGCTGGCGGGCTGGCTCGACGCGGGCACCGATCCCGCGGCTATTCTGGTGGTCGATCCCAAACCTTCCGAGATCCTTTCGGCGCGGCTTGCCGAGGCCGGCGTTCGGGTGGTGGCAGGCCCGCCCGAGGGCGTTGTCGCCGGCGTGTTGATGCTGGCGGTCAAGCCGCAATTGATGGAAGCGGTGCTGCCGGGGCTCAAGCCACTGGTGGGGCCGGAGACCGTCAGCCTGTCGATCGCGGCGGGCAAAACAATCGCGTTTTTTGAAAGCCATCTCGGCGGCGCCGTGGTGCGCTCGATCCCCAACACCCCGGCCATGGTCGGGCGGGGGATCACCGGTGCGGTCGCCAATGCCTCGGTCAGTTCGGAGGCCAAAGCCGAGATCGACCGGCTGCTGTCGGTCTGCGGGCCGGTGGAGTGGCTTGAGGATGAAGCGCAGATTGATGCGGTGACGGCGGTGTCGGGCAGTGGCCCGGCCTATGTGTTTTATCTCGTCGAGTGCATGGCGGAGGCAGGCCGTAAACTGGGCCTGCCGGCGGACCTCGCCATGCGGCTCGCTCGCGCGACCGTGACGGGGGCCGGTGAATTGATGCACCGGTCTCCGGACGGCGCGGCCAAGCTTCGCCAGAATGTCACCTCGCCCAATGGCACCACCGCGGCGGCGCTTGAGGTGCTGATGGCGGACGAGGCCATGCAGCCGCTGTTTGACGCGGCGCTCAAGGCGGCAGCCGACCGCTCGCGGGAACTTGCCGGTTAAGCCCGGGAAGGATTTAACTCCGCTTGCATATCTATGAACGCGCAGCCTCGTTGCCGCGCTCGCATCGGGGTGTTCGCATGAGCCAGATCATCAGTTGGGATGATTTCGAAAAGGTCGATATCAGGCTGGGCACGGTGGTCGCCGCCGAACCGTTCCCGGAGGCGCGCAAGCCGGCCTTCAAGTTGCGGATCGATTTCGGCCCGGAAATAGGCGAGAAGAAATCTTCGGCGCAGATCACCGCGCATTACACGCCCGGCGAACTGGTCGGGCGGCAGGTTCTCGCGGTGGTCAATTTCCCGCCGCGGCAGATCGGACCGTTCATGTCCGAGGTGCTGACGCTGGGCTTTGCCGATGACAAGGGCGATATTGTGCTGGCTGCAGTGAACAAGCCGGCACCCGATGGCGCAAGGCTGATGTAGCGCCCCATCCGGGTTTCTTTCTTGCCGTTACACCGGCAATCGTACGGTGGCGCGCAGGCCGCCCATGGCGCTGTCGGACAGGGTGACGTCGCCGCCGTGGCTGCGGGCAATGTCGCGCACGATGGCGAGCCCCAGCCCGGTGCCGCTTTCATCCTGGTTGCGGGCCTCGTCGAGCCGGTAGAACGGCCGGAACACGTCCTCGCGCGCCTCGGCGGGAATACCCGGCCCGTCATCGTCGATGGCGATGGTCAGCCATTTGCCGCGGTTCTGGGCGTGGATGGTAACGGCGTCTGCGTGCCTGCAGGCATTGGAAACCAGATTGGTCAAAAGCCTGGCAAACGCATTCGGCCGGACATTGATCTCGTCATCGCCCTCCACGGTCACGGTGACTTCGGCACCGTGCAGGCGGCCGTCGGCGGCGGTCTTTTCCACGGTTGACCGCAGGCTGAGCGCGCCGACATCCTCCTCGGCCTCGCCACGGGCGAAAGAGAGGTAGCTGTCGAGCATCGACTGCATGTCGTCGATGTCCTTGTTGAGCGCGTCGAGTTCGGGGCCGTCGGCAGCCAGCGCCAGTTGCAGGCGGAAGCGGGTCAGGATGGTGCGGAGATCGTGGCTGACGCCCGAGAGCATCGCCGTGCGCTGCTCGATCTGACGTTCGATGCGCTCGCGCATCTTGATGAAGGCCAGTCCGGCGCGGCGGACTTCATCGGCGCCGCGCGGCCGGAAATCGTCGGGCATGCGTTGGCCTTTGCCGAAGCTTTCCGCCGCCTGCGTGAGTTTCAGGATGGGGCGGATCTGACCGCGCAAAAACAGGATCGCGATGAACAACAGCACCAGCGAGGTGCCGACCATCCACAACAGGAAGATATGGGTGTTGGAGGCGTAGGCCTGGCTGCGCTTGGCAAAGACCCGCAGGATGCTGTCAGTGAGCTTGATGCGGATTTCGACAATGTTGGAATTGCCCACCGTATCGATAAAGAACGGCAACTGGATCTGTCGGGTGATCTCTTCGGAAAGAATCTGGTCGAGGATCGAGAAAAACGGCTTCGGTCTGGGCGGCGGCAGTTCTCCGGCCGGCTCGATGGCGATGGAGAGATCGAGCCGTTCGCGGGCGATGCGGATGATTTCCTCATTGGCGCTGGCTTGCGGAAAGCTGTCGAGCACATCGATGATTGCGGCAATGTCGCGGGTCACCGCCATCGACAGCCGCTGGGTCACGGTCTGCCAGTGCCGCTCCATGAACACAAAGGCGATCACCGACTGCAACAGCACCACGGGGATGATGATGATCAGCAGCGTTCGGGCATAGAGCCGGGTGGGGATGCGCTTGGTGAACCAGCGGGTGAATCGGCGAAACCCACTGGGCGGATAGCGCTCATATTCGCGGCGGATGGAATCGATGCTGGTCATGGCTGTCGGCCTCCCGCGCTGTGCGGTGGTGCGTGGTGGTCGTTTGGTTATAGCCAAGCTCGGCGCGGATGGGTAGCAACAACCGGCTGCGCGACCGCAGCTTTACGGGTACCTGCCGCGACCCTGCTCAAAATCCGCGTCCGGCCGCCGCATAGGTGACGGGAAGCCGACGCGAGAACGCAAAAACGCGGGTGTTTGCATGCAATCGCCCAATCGGGGCTTGCAAAGGGAGGCAATAGACCCATCTAATCGGGACTGTTCTGGGAGGGGCAAGACAAAGATGGAACGACCTTGGACCGCATTTTACGGCCCGGCCGTACGCAGTGACATCGGCGAGATGCCGTTTCGAAATCTTGGAGACCTGATCAGCCACACGGCTGATGTCTACACCGATCAGCCGGCGTTTACCGTCTGCCTGCCCAACGGCATGAACGGAACGCTGAGTTTCAGACAAGTCGATGAAATGTCGACCGCACTTGCCGCCTATCTGCGTGAAGTGGCAGGCCTTGAGCCCGGCGACCGGGTGGCGCTGCAAGTGCCCAACAGCCTGCCGTTTCCGGTTGCTGCCTTTGCGGTGTTCAAGGCGGGCTGTGTGCTTGTCAACGTCAATCCGCTCTACACGGCGGAGGAGATGGCCAAGCAATTCGCAGATTCCCGGCCCGCCGCGCTGATTATCATCGACATGTTCGCCGACAAGCTGCCCGAAGCGCTGAAGGGTCACCATATTCCAACGGTGATCGTTACAAGGGTGGCGGAATTCATGCCGGCCCTGCCCAAGATGATCGTCGGCCTTGTTCAAAAGCACTGGGACAAGTCCATCCACCCGGTGGAGGTGGCCCATATCCGGTTGCCCGACGCCATTGCGGCCGGCCATGCCCATCTCGATCCGGGCCGGGTCGCCTCAGGGTCCTACACCACCGGCGTGGAGCCGGATGACATTGCCTGCCTGCAATATACCGGCGGCACCACCGGCGTGTCCAAAGGCGCGATGCTGTCACACCGCAACATCATCATGAACATGGCGCAGACCATGGAGATGATCAGCGGCGTAACCAAGGGCAAGGAAGTGGCGCTGACGGCCTTGCCGATGTACCACATCTTCGCTTTTACGGTGAACCTGATCGGGTTCTACTGGCTGGGCGCGCGCAACATCCTCATTCCCAATCCGCGGCCGCTGTCCAATCTCAAGCGCGCGTTCGAGAACTACCCCATCACCTGGATGAGCGGCGTCAACACGCTGTTTAACGGCCTGTCCAACGAGATCTGGTTCCAGGACACGCCGCCAAAACATCTCAAATTCGCTTCGGCCGGCGGCATGGCTTTGCAAAAGGCGGTGGCGGAGCGCTGGGAAACGATCACCGGCAAGCCGGTGCTGGAGGGCTACGGGCTGACCGAGTCTTCGCCGGTCATCACCTTCAATCCGCTCGGCCGCACCCGCGCCAATTCGATCGGCGTTCCGGTGCCCTCGACGGAGGTGATGTGCCTGGGCGCCGATGGCAAACCGGTGGCCACGGGCGAGGCCGGCGAACTGGCAGCGCGCGGACCGCAGATCATGCTCGGTTACTGGGACAAGCCCGAAGAGACCGCCAAGACGATCCGCGACGGCTGGCTGTTGACCGGCGACATCGCGACCATGGATGGGGACGGCTATTTCCGCATCGTCGACCGCAAGAAGGACATGGTTCTGGTCTCGGGTTTCAACGTCTATCCCAACGAGATCGAGGATTGTCTGGCCTCGCATCCCGGCATTGTCGAATCCGCAGTGATCGGCGTGCCGGACGGCGCTTCGGGCGAGGCGGTAAAGGCCTTCATCGTGCGCCGCGATCCGGACCTGTCGGTCGAGGATGTCCGCGCCCACTGCAAGGCGCATCTGACAAACTACAAGGTGCCGAAACTCGTGGAGTTCCGCGACGACCTGCCCAAATCGAATGTCGGAAAGATCCTGCGCAAGGATCTTCGCCCGCTCGTGACGGCCGAAACCGCAAGCGGAGGCCAGGTGGACGCCTGAGCCGCTGACACGAAACGACCGGCTTTTGGGGAGGAATTATGGTCGGACCACTGGAACAAGCCATTCTCGCGCTGATGATCTTCGTGATCATGCTGGGCATGGGCGCATCGCTGACACCGCGCGATTTCGCACTGGCGCTGAAACGGCCCTACGGGCTGTTCATCGGCGTGGTATCGCAATACGGTTTCATGCCGTTCATCGCCTTTTTGCTGGCCATCACCCTGCCGGTTTCCGATCCGATCAAGATCGGCATCCTGATCATGGGCTGCATGCCCGGCGGCACCACCTCCAACATCTTTGCCTATTTCTCCAAAGGCAACCTGGCGCTTTCGGTGCTGATGACGGTCAATTCGACCGTGTTCGGCGTGTTGCTGATCCCGCTGGTGCTGGTGATCTATGCGGGAGCACTGGACCTGCAGATCCCGCGCGAGAACATCATCGCCACACTGGTGCTGCTGCTGGTGCCGGTGGCGATCGGTATGGGGCTGCGCAAGCTCAATGCCAACACCGGGGCGGTGACCGAGTTTTTGGGCTCGCTTCTGGCGGTGGTCTTCATCCTGTTTCTGATCGTTTCCTGGATTCCCAGAAACTGGGACTTCCTGATGACCACGACCTGGGCCACCTATTTCGGAGCGATCGCGCTCGGGGTCTTCGGTTTTGCCATCGGCTACGGCTTTGCGACATTGCTCAAGCTGCATCCGCGCAACGCGCGCACCATCGCGCTGGAAACCGGCATCCAGAACGGGCCGCTGGCAATCGCCATCATTGCGTTCACCTTTGCGGGCACGGAAGCCCAGTCAGTGATGGCGGTGCCGGCGCTTTATTCGCTGTTCATCGTCATGAGTTCGACGCTGTTGACCTTCTGGTTCCGCCGGATCACCGATGCGGGCGAGCAGAAACTGCCTGACGGGCTGCTGTGACCGGCTCGTTGTGTTGGCGCCCTGACCGCCAAGCCCTTCGCGGGTGAACTCGAGCGGTCAGGCGAGGCGCCGGGCGGGCGTCCGTCACCTCAAGTGATAGGCGTTCTTCATCTTCTGCGACAGCCGCGCCACCACAAGGTTGTTGACATAGACAATCAGGTCTTCGAGATCTATCGGCCTGTTGCCCTGACCGACCCAGTCCGTGGTCGAGAACGGACTGACGCCGGCTTGGCCGCCGCGATAGGCGGCCAGCGCTTCGAATGCCTCGACGATGATCTCGAAGCCGGTCTTGCCGCCTTTTTGCATTTTGTTGAGATAATCGGTGGTGGTGGTGTAGGATTTCGGCGCCATGATACCGCCATTGGTCAGCGACTTGAGCGCGTCTTGAAGCAGGCTCCAGCGCAACTGGTCGAATGTTTTGGGTTTCTTGGTTTCGCCGCCTTCGCCGGGATCATCGCTGCGGTAAAACCCGTCGGGGCCTTCAAACAGATTGATCGGCGCCCAGACCACGGGTCCGAGGTTCCATTGTCCGGGCGGTCCGCCTGCGGGGCCTGCGGAGATGGTGCGAATGGCGGTGACCAGCCGGTCGCGCTGTCCCTGATTGCCCGCCGTACTGGTGATGGCGAGGCCGGCGACGGCCTGTAGATAGGTTTGCGGGATGATGTGGTGTTTGGCGAAATTCACCCCGATCCAGATTGGCACGGTCACGCCCGGCGCCATCTCTTTGCCGGCCAGAGCCGCGCCCGCATCTGCCTCAAGTTGAGCACTCCATCCGGCCACTGCGGCGGCCTGGGCCGGCCGGGCGACGATCTGGATGGTGATCTTGCCGGCATGCGCGGCGGCGGCCGACATGAGCAGGATCAGGGCGACCAGCACCGGAAAGGCGGTGAGCCTGATTGAGGTGGAATAAGCGGTCATGACGGGATCTCTTGATTGGCGTGGACTGGATGCAATGGCTCTGCAACCATAGCATCCGGTATTCCGTCAAGAAATGCAATTCATGATTGAGTTCATCAGAGGCCTGACCGGCTTCAGGTGACGGTCTCGAAGCTTAGCTGCTACGGAGATCGGGTTTCGGTTTTGCCAAAAACGCGGGGCGATCAAAGCAAACGGCCCGCGCATCAGCACGGGCCGTGGTTCTGTAGGGGTTGCGGATAGGGACGGCGTTCAGGCCACCTTGCGGTCCAGCCCCCTGGGCGATGCGTGGGCGTCGCTGACATCGAACCGCCCAACCATGCGCGACAGTTTTTGTGAGCTGCCGGCCAGCCGGTGCATCACCGCGGTGGCTTCCTCCACCATGGCCGCATTCTGCTGGGTTACCTGATCCATCTGATTGACAGCGCTGTTGATTTCGCCCAATCCGGTGGTCTGCTCACCAGCCGCGGTCGCAATGGATGCGATATGTTCGTTGATGGCATTGACCTGTTCCGAGATCGTGCTCAGCGCATCCCCGGTGTCATTGACCAGTTTCACGCCGCTCGCGACCTCCTCACCGGATTTGGTGATCAGGCCCTTGATGTCCTTGGCCGCGCTTGCCGAGCGCTGCGCCAGTTCGCGAACCTCCTGAGCAACCACCGCGAAGCCTTTGCCCGCTTCCCCGGCCCGAGCCGCTTCGACGCCCGCATTGAGCGCCAGCAGGTTGGTCTGGAAGGCGATTTCGTCAATCACGTTGATGATGTTGGAAATCTCGCCTGATGCGGTTTCAATTCGCGCCATTGCATTGACTGCGTTGGACACCACGTCGCGTGAGGTCACGGTGCTTGCTTGAGCCTGCTCCGCCATGGTGCGGGCTTCATCGGCGCGGCCTGCCGCGTTGCGAACGGTGGCGGTGATCTCGTCAAGGGCAGCCGAGGTTTCCTCCAGGGAGGCGGCTTGCTGCTCCGTGCGGCGGGAGAGATCATTGGAAGCATCCAGCATCTCGGATGCGCCGGCATCGATTTCGTGGGTTTCGCCACGCAGTTCAGCCATAGTCTCGCTGAGCCGTTTGACGGTCTGGTTGAAGTCAACCCGCAGCTTTTCGAGTTCGCCGAAGAACGGAGTGCTCAGATGCACACTGAGATCGCCATTGCTCATGGCGCTCAAGGCGACCCCGAGTTCATGCACCGCGGTCTCGACATCGCGGTCAGTGGCCGCCTTTTCGGCATCACGGCGCTGCCGCTCCGCCTCGGATTGCTCAACTGATTGAGCCGACTGAAGTTCCAGTGCCTGTTTTTCGAGCGCGCTGTCGCGCAACACCGCCAGTGCGGTGGCAAGCGAGCCGATCTCGTTGCGCTGGTTGTTGCCGGGAACCTCGATGTCGAGATTGCCTTCAGTCAGTTCGGTCGCGACCCGGGTCAGTTTGGGGATCGGGCCGAGGATGATCTTGTTCACAAAGACCGCAATCGCGATGGCGGCCAGGAGCACAAACGCGGAGACGATGGCGATGACGGTGATGATCTGGCCCGAGACGGCATCGATCTCGGCGGATCTCACGCCCGCATACAGAATGCCGATAGTGTCACCCGCAGGCGAGAAAATCGGCTCATAGATCGTATAGTAGGGCGTTCCCAGGATCACAGCTTCGCCGCGAAAGGTCTTGCCTTGGGTCAGGATCGGGTAGACGGCGCCTTTCTGGCCGAGCTGGGTTCCCACCGCGCGGGTTCCGTCGGGCTTGATGATGTTGGTGGTCTTTCGCCAGAAATCGCTGGTTTCTGAATCCCAGGCGAAGATCGTGGCCGTCTGGCCGGTCATCCGGCCGACGGTGTCGATCATCTCATGGGTTTCGTATTCGCCGGGAATGCCCTCCATGACGATGCGGTCGACATTGCCGTCCTGGGCCCAGGTCACGGTGGTGCCGGGAACATCGCGTGCAACGATGGTTGCGGCGGTGCGCAGGCTGGTATTCTGGCTGTCGATTGCCTGGTTCTGGATTTGCGCGCTGATCGTACCGGACACGGCCATTGCGACCACAGCCAACGATGTCAGAAGAATACCGGTGGTCATGACAGTGACGGTCTTGACCATTCCAAATCGTGAGAAGATTGTCATATGTCGCCCCTAAAATTTGCAGGGTGACGATAAAATTACGTAGTTAACAAATATCTGTTGTTTGACCTTCTAGAATTAGAGGTGAAACACTGCAGGCTATGCTGAAGTTGACTTAGCTGGATGTCTCCACGCTCAAGCGGTAGCCGATGCCGCGTACGGTCTGCAGCCACACCGGATTGGCGGGATCCTCCTCGATCTTGCGCCTGAGGCGGTTGATCTGCACGTCGATGGTGCGTTCGCCGACCTCGGTGTCACCGCCGGCCAGTTCGTGGCGGGGCACGGTGTCGCCTGCGTTCTGGGCGAAGATCACCATGATTTCGCGCTCCCTGTCGGTTAGCCTCACCGGCTCGCCGGAGCGTTTAAGCTCGCGCCGGGCGATGACGAAAGTGTAGGGGCCAAACACCACCTGTTCGACCTTGGCGACCTCGGGCTGACCGCCGCGCTTGAGGATGTTGTTGATCCTGAGCACCAGTTCGCGCGGATTGAACGGCTTGGCCAGGTAATCATCGGCGCCGGCCTCGAGCCCGTCGATGCGGGCCTCGCCTTCGGCCAGCGCGGTGAGCATCAGGATCGGCACCGATTTGAGCTCGCGCAGCGAGCGGGTCAGCGACAGCCCGCTTTCGCCGGGCATCATCAGATCAAGCACCAACAGATCGAAATCGATGCCTTCGAGCTTGCGGCGGGCCTCGGCGGCGTCGGCGGCGGTGGTGACGCGGAAGCCCTGTTCGGTGAGATAACGCGACAGAAGATCGCGGATGCGGGTGTCGTCATCGACCACCAGCAGATGGGCCGCGTCGTCATTGAGCGTGGCGATCTCGGTGTCCGGTTTGTCCGAAGCGGTGGTGGCTGTGCTCATCACGATTGTCCCTCCTGATCCTCGTCCCGGTTGCCCTCTTCAGGCCCGCGGACCGCATCGGGTTGCCCGTGCCGGACGAGCGCCTCGCGTGCGGCGCCGGAGTTGATCATTCCCGCCAGAAATGCCTTCACCGTTTCGCGGCCGCCCGCATCAAGCTTACCAAGTGCCTTGGCGATGCGGCGAGACTGTGGCCGTGCCAATGCCAGAGCCAGTTCGCGGCCGCGTGCGGTGGGGTAGAGCCGGCGCTGCCGCCGGTCTTCGGGTCCTGCAACCTGGGTCACATAGCCTGAATCGATGAGTTGCTTGAGCACCCGCGCTAGCGACTGTTTGGTGATCTTGAGCGTATCAAGCAGATCCGCGACCGTGAGCCCCGGCTCGCGATTGACGAAATGCACCACCCGGTGATGGGCGCGGCCAAATCCCGACGTGTCGAGAATGGCATCCGGATCGGAAATGAAATCGCGATAGGCGAAGAACAGCAGCTCGATAATCTCGAAATCGATGCCGTCATCGTCGGCCTGCGGCGTGGCGGCGTCAGGGTCGGATTTGGGCTTGATTGCGCCGGCAGGGCTCATCGCGACGTTTCCTTTCGAATATGTCAGCCATGTTGACATATTTTGACGCAATTGCTAGCGTGGAATTGCGCGCGAGGCAAATTGGCCCGCCCGCCGGCTTGCCCTTGCCCGTTCCGGCGCCTGTTTAGCGCCTGGCCTCACGGTCACCGACACCGGCTTCAGACAAGATTCAATATGGCGGCATACCGCCTGGAGGAAACGCAAATGGCGTCCGTACCTTTTGACCAGCTCGAGGGCGAAATCTGGTTCAATGGAGACTTCGTGCCCTGGAAGGATGCGAAGGTGCATGTGCTCACCCACGGTCTGCATTATGCCAGTGCGGTGTTCGAAGGCGAGCGCGCCTATGGCGGCGAGATCTTCAAGCTGACCGAGCACACGGAGCGGCTTCACACCTCTGCCGACATCCTCGGTTTCACCATCCCCTACAGCGTCGATACGATCGATCAGGCCTGCATCGAGCTTCTCAAACGTCAGGGTTTCGAGGACGCCTATGTGCGCCCCATTGCCTGGCGCGGCTCGGAGATGATGGGTGTGTCGGCTCAGAAGAACCGCATCAATCTGGCCATCGCTATCTGGCAGTGGCCAAGCTACTTCAATCCCGAAGAGCGGATGAAGGGCATCCGGTTGGATCTCGCCGAGTACCGCCGCCCGGATCCGCGCACCGCGCCGTCGCGTTCGAAGGCCGCGGGCCTTTACATGATTTGCACGCTGTCCAAGCACCGCGCCGAAGAGCGCGGCTATGCCGATGCGCTGATGCTTGACTGGCGCGGGCAGGTGGCTGAAGCTACTGGCGCCAATGTGTTTTTCGTGCGTGATGGCAAGATCCATACGCCGACGCCGGATTGCTTTTTGGATGGCATCACCCGCCGCACGGTGATCGGACTGGCTCAAAAGCGCGGTTACGAAGTGATCGAGCGGGTAATCATGCCCGAGGAGCTTGACGGGTTTGAGCAGTGCTTCCTCACCGGGACGGCGGCGGAAGTCACGCCGGTCTCGGAGATCGGCCCGCACACTTTCAAGGTCGGCGAGATCGCCATGAACCTGGTCAATGATTACATGGCCGAGGTGCAGCCCAAGCGTGCCGCCGCGGAATAGCCAGCCTTCACGGGACCATAAACAAGCCGGCGTCATCTTTTGGCAACGCCGGCTTTTTTGCGGCCGGTTTTTTGTCTTGGTGTTTTAGCGCCGCACGAAAACCCTATTCCGCAGCGTCGTTGAAAACGCCGCGGCGGATCTGGTCTTCCTCTATGGATTCAAACAGTGCGCGGAAATTGCCTTCGCCGAAGCCCTCATCGCCCTTGCGCTGGATGAACTCGAAAAAGATCGGCCCGATCACGGTCTTGGAAAACACCTGCAGCAGGATCTTTGTCATGCCGCCGTCGACCACGCCCTCGCCATCAATCAGGATGCCGTGCCGCTTCATGCGCTCGATGGGTTCTTCATGGCCGGGCACGCGGGTCTTAGACTGCTCGTAATAGGTGTCGGGCGGTCCGGGCATGAATTTGACGCCCTTGTCGGCAATCCAGTCGGTGCCGGCGTAGATGTCGTCAGTGCCCACGGCGATGTGCTGAATGCCCTCGCCATTGTATTTGCGCAGGAACTCCTCGATCTGGCTCTTGTCGTCGGTGGATTCATTGAGCGGGATGCGAATGCGGCCGCAGGGCGAGGTGATGGCGCGTGAGACCAGGCCGGTCAATCTGCCCTCGATGTCAAAGAAGTGGATCTGGCGGAAATTGAACAGGTCGCGGTAGAAGTCCCACCACTTGTCCATATTGCCGCGGATGACATTGTGGGTCAGGTGATCGAGATAGTAATAGCCCGCGCCCACCGGTTTCGGGTCACGCTCACCGAGCCATTCGAACTCGGCATCATAGGGCGAGCCCTGATCGCCCCAGTTGTCGATGAAATAGAGAAGCGAACCGCCGATGCCGACAATCGCCGGGGCGTCGAGCGTCTTGTCGTCGCCGGTGTATTCTTCCGCGCCCTTTGAGACCGCGTGTGCCAGTGCCTTTTCGGCATCGGCCACCCGCCAGGCCATCGACGGTGCGCAAGGCCCGTGGGTTTCCACGAAGCGGTCGGCGAAGGAGCCTTTTTCGGCATTGAGAATGTAGTTGATGTCGCTCTGACGCCACACGGTGATCGCCTTTTCGCGATGGCGGGCTACCGGCGCGTAGCCCATGCGGGTAAACAGCGCTTCCAGCGCTTGCGGTTCGGGATGAGCGAATTCGACGAACTCGAAACCATTGGTGCCGGCCGGGTTGTCCTGAGATATCTCGGCGCGCGGCGCATCGTGGGGGAACGGACCCATCTTGTCTCTCCTCTCTATCGACCGGATCGTGATCGCCCGGTGCTTGTTGACTGATGCGCAGAATGCGGCATATTCGACGCAAGGTGCATGCATAAGGCGCGATATCCGCAAGGCTTCCGCGATTTTCATGCATCAGATCCATGAAAGAGAGAAATTGTATGCATCTTGATGAATTCGACCGCAAATTGCTGCGGCTGTTGCAGCGGGACGGGCGGCTGACCAATAACGAGCTGTCGAGCAAGATCAACCTGTCGGCCTCGCAATGTTCGCGGCGGCGCAGCCGGCTGGAGCAGGAAGGATTTATCAGAGGCTACCGCGCCGATCTCGATCGCGAAAAGCTTGGCGTCGGCATCGTCAATCTGATCACGGTGACGCTGGCGACCCACAATCGCGACAATGCGCAGCGCTTTGCGCGGCTGATCGGCGGACTGCCGGAGGTTCTGGAAGCTCACTCGCTTACAGGCGAAATGGACTACATCATCAAGGTGGTAACGCCGGATTTGCGCAGCCTGTCGGCCTTTGTCAGCGATGTGTTGTTGCCGCATGAATCGGTGCAGCACGTCAAGACCGCGATCGTGCTCGACACGCTCAAGGAAGGCGGACCGCTGCCGGTGTGACGATCCTTCGGGCCGGTGCTTGGGGCGCGATCGATGCGCGCTTCGGTCACGCGGGTCAGGGGGGTGACATCGGCGGCGCGTGCGTTCACCTTGCGGCCATTGAGTCGACGCCACACAGGATGATCATTATGGGCAATTTGCGCGCGGGCATCATACCCGTCACCCCGTTCCAGCAAAACTGCACGGTTTTGTTCGACGAGGACACCAAATCCGGCGTGGTGGTGGATCCGGGCGGCGATGTCGACGTGATTTTGCAGACCATCCGCGAAAACGGGCTGACGATCGAAGCGATCTGGCTCACCCACGGGCATATCGATCACGCCGGCGGCGCCGACGAGCTGCGCGAAAAGCTCGGCGTGAAGATCATCGGGCCGCATGAGGCCGACCTGCCGCTGTTGTCGGGGCTTGAAGGCCAGGCGCAGATGTTCGGGCTGGAGATGGATGTGCGCAATGTCACGCCGGATCAATGGCTCAAGGAGGGCGATACCGTGTCGTTCGGCGCCTATGAGTTCGAGGTCTATCACACGCCGGGCCATGCGCCGGGGCATGTGATCTATTTCAATCGCCAGGAAGGCATTGCCCATGTGGGCGATGTTCTGTTTGCGGGCTCCATCGGGCGTACAGACCTGCCGGGCGGCGACCATCAGACGCTGCTCAATTCGATCCGCGACAAGCTGTTTCCGCTTGGCGACGAGATCGGCTTCATCTGCGGCCATGGCCCCGGCGGCAAGATCGGCGACGAGCGCCGAACCAATCCCTTCCTGCAAGGGCTGTAGGGCTCAATCCCTGCCTGCAAGCGCCGTCAGCCAAATCCCTCCGGAGCAGGCAGCTCACAAAATACCGGCCTTGCATGACTGCAAGACCGGTGATTTCAAAGATGATCAGGTCGTGGCTGTTTAGCGGGCGACGCAGAAATGGTCGCGCCCGTCATAGCCGCGATAGGTGCCGGTCGAGGAATTGAACGACCGGTATTTCTTCGAGCAGTAGCGCAACCATGACTGTGTCCACGGCTCGAAGCTGCCGCCGCCACGCACGGTACGCGGTGCGGCCTGATGGTAGTTGCGGACACGCGGCGCCGGCCGGTGGATCACCCGCGGGCTGTTGTGACTGTTGGCAATCGCGCCGCCAATGGCCGCGCCGACACCCAACCCGATAATCCCCAGCAGCACCGCGTCAGAGTTGTTGCGGTGGTGGCGATAGCCGCGGTGAGGTTTGTATTTGCCGCGATAGTGACGCTTGTAGTCCTTGCCGTAAAAGCGCTTGCCGTACCAGGTCGACTGGTTCGATTCACGCTGCCAGGCGCCGCTGTCGCCGCCGGCCTGTGCGGCGGAAGTCATCGGGCCCAGGGCAGTCGCCGCGGTCAGCAGGGTGATGCCGATAGTCTTGAAGAAGGGGGTCATCGCAACGTCCTTTTGCGGGGTTGGCGGATTGGTGGTCTGGCTTCAGAGCGTCGCGCGGCCGTTCGATCTGGCGAGCACGGCACCCTGACTGCGTCCATCTGTTAAGTCGCCGGGTTTCAGCTTGGCCCAACCTAGCCGGGCGAAGCTGAACGGTATCTGAACAAAACGTTAACTCCGTTGGCCGCCCCATGCAAATCACAAACCCGATGGTCGCCCATGGGCCGGCGCCTCAGCCGGCGGGCTGGCAGCGGCGATGCACATGCTCTTCTCCGACAATGCTGTTCCGCATCAAGACCGTGCAGATGCGAAGCGGCGCCCGGCAGACCCGGCTTGCGTTGCGGGAAACGAAAAAGCCCGGCATCCATAAGGCGCCGGGCTTTGATGCGAGATCTTGTCGAAGCGGATGATCAGGCGAGGCTGAGATTGACCGCCTTGGGGCCTTTGCCGCGACGATCCGGCTCGGTGTCGAAGGATACCTTCTGGTTTTCCTCCAGTCCGGTCAGACCGGAGGCCTGGACGGCTGAGATGTGAACAAAGATGTCCGCACCGCCATTGTCCGGCTTGATAAAGCCGAAGCCCTTGTCAATATTGAAGAATTTTACGGTACCAGTTTCGGCCATTCTGTCAGGTCCTTTGATTGCCTTCCGGTTTCCGCGCGGGGATCACCGGTCGGCGCGCGTCATGTCATATCCCGCATTGGCGCGGGGGTTATGGCAGGCAGTTCTTGAAGTGTTTGGAAAGGTCCTGATTTTAACGGCTTTGCCCCTCCATATCCTTGGATATGAGAGATTTCATCCCAGCCGCCCGAAGTTTTTTGTGCGCCTTCGGCTCGCATGTTTCTGGTCTTCCCGTGTTCGCAAATTGCCCGAACACGCCAAAGATGCGTGTTTTGTGGGAAATTGGCAAGCAAAAGTTTGATGACGCCCGCCAGGGGTCCGGCCGCATCGCGCGGAGCGATCCGGCCAAGCATTTGTGATTGTTTGAGGTTCGCGAGTTCGGTTGTGCTGGCCGTTTCGTCTCCGGACCGGATGATGGCGATCTGGTGTGCTGCAGCGGCAGAGCGCGCGGCTGCGGATGCAATTGCCAGTGCTACAAACGTCATGATCGCTTTGCCCATGATCGATGGAGTGCGCGCCGCTCGGGAGGTTTCCGCCACCCGAGACCGGCTGCAAGATGTACCGAATGCCGTTGATCCCCGGGGCTCAGGCGATCCGCGAGTGGATGGCAAAGCCCGCAAACCGTTGAGCAGCGGCTGGCCTCCTTTGGGCCGCATCCGACGCAAACCTGCGATCGTTTGGCTTGCGCCGATCGCTGATTTGCGCCGGACACGGCCCGCCGGGGGAAACCTGCTTGGCCGCTATTCCATTACGGCGACGGAAGTTGCGTCGGTGGTTCCGTCGTTGAAGGTCACGACCACCTTGCCGCCGGGCTGCAGCCCGTCGAGTTCGACGCCATCGGCGAGACGGAAGGCTTCGCCGCTTTCGAGCACGATCATTCGGGTGGTGGGGTCATAGCTGGTCACCACACCCTCGACTTCGCCGGCAAAGGCCGCTCCGGCCATGGCGAACACTGCAAAGGCGGTCAGAATTGTCTTTTTCATTGTCGTCTTCCTCGTAGGTTTTCAACGCGCCGTTAGTGGTGCGTTGGAGAGGAAACTAGGTCGCGTAACCTGCGGCAGGCAAATCACTTGGCGTGAATAAATTGAACAATATCAGAGACATATTTGCGCCACATTGTGGCAGAGGTGGCGCGCTTCGCAAGTTTGCGCGACCTCTTCCGGATGTAAAACAACTGGCGTTGCAGGTGCTTCGCAGCGCCTTGGATTTGCCCTGATTGCGGCAATCCTGCGGCGCAGCGCGGAGCCTGCCGATCACGAACCGGGCTGCGGGCCGCTGAATTTTGGCTGCCGCTGCCCGGCACCGTGGCATATCCGGCGACAGGCTCAGCGTGCGGGCGCCTGGGCCTTGCGTGCCGGGCCCAGTTCGGCCAGCAGGATGGCCATGAAAATCAACCCGCCGCCGGCATAGCCGATCGGCGGGATCCGCTCGCCCAGAAGAATGGCGCCGAACAGGGCGGCAAACAGCGATTCCGTGGACAGAAAGATCGCCGCCTGCGGCGCGGTGGTATAGCGCTGGCCGATCACCTGGAAAGTAAACGCCAGACCCGTCGCGGCGATGCCTGCGAACAGGATTTCGGGCAGTGCCAGAACGATCTGCGGCGGCTCGAAGGGTTCGGTGGCCAGACCGAAGCCGAGGCCCAGCGCGGAAGCGAGCGCGAATTGCACAAAGGACAGGGTGAGCGGCCGCCCGCTCGGCCCGACAAACCGGCCAACCAGGATCACCTGGGTTGCCCAGAACACCGCGCAGCCGATGGTCAACAGATCACCGGCATTGAGATCGCCGAGACTTCCTCCGGCCAGCATCCAGATGCCCGTAAAGGTCATCAGCACCGCCGGCCAGATCACCGGATGCGGCTTCTGTCCCAGCACGAGCAGGCTGAGAAACGGCACGAAAACCACGTATAGCCCGGTCAGAAAACCGGAATTGGTCACCGTGGTGATGGTCAGGCCAAATTGCTGCAGCGCCATGGCTATGAACAGCGTCAGGCCGATCAGCGCGAACCCGCCGAGATTGCGCGACGAGACCGGGTGCGCCGCCGCGCGGGCCTCACGCCAGGCAAAGGGCGCCAGCATCAGTGCCGCGACCAGGAAGCGCAGCCCGATGAAGATGAAGGGCCCGATATTGTCCATGGCGGTGGACTGGGCGACAAAGCCCATGCCCCAGATGGCGCCGGCGAGCAACAGTAGAAGATTGGCGAGATGACGCGGCATGGAGGTTCCGGAAAACAAAGGTCGGCAAGCGGCGGGATGATCTGCGACGGCTAACAGGTGCCTCGCCGCGGAGCAAGCCGCAAACCGGCGGATTTTGAGAGCTCAAACAGCTTCTGCGGCGACCGGTCTTTCAGGCCGGGCAGCCGTTGCGGGAGCCGGATTTGCGCGGAAGTCTCGCAGATGTGAAGATCTGTGCACTTGACTTGATGTGGTCCGGGCTCAAATTCGTGGTTCGCAAAACGGGCCGGAAGTGCTGGCCGGCCGTTGCGACCAGAGGGAGACCGGAATGAAACATGATTTGCGTATGATTACTTTGTCGCTGGCAACGGCGGTGGGCGTTTCGATGTCGCCGGCCGCATTTGCGGCAGGCGATGGCGGCTCGGGCGCGTCCGACACCACCAGTCAATGCCGCAACGGCAAGGTCTGGGACAAGCGCCAGGGCAAATGCGTCGACCCCCAAAAGGGCGCCATCGACGATGACAGTCTCTACGAGGCTGGTCGCGATCTGGCCTATGCGGGGCGCTATGATCAGGCGATTGATGTGCTCACCCTGGCGTCGAACCGTAATGACAAGCGGATCCTGAATTTCCTGGGTTTTGCCCATCGCAAGGCAGGACGGCTGGAAGTGGGCATCGGCTATTATCTGCAGGCGCTCGAGATCGATCCGGAATACGCGCTGGTGCGCGAATATTACGGCGAGGCGCTGCTGATGAAGGGCGATCTCGAGGGCGCACGTGCCCAGCTCTCGGCGATCGAGAGCCTTTGCGGTTCGCAGGCCTGTGAGGAATATCAGGACCTGGCTGAAGATATCGAAGCCTTTGAAAAGACCCGCGACGGCTAGGCTTCGCGGAGCTTCCGGACCCGGCAGCCGGAGGCCGCTTTGCGGCTCTCCGGCCGCTCGCGTCTGATGATCTGATCTTCGGGATCAGGAGCCCGGGAGCGCCTCGAGCAAGGTTTCGAGCCGGGCGCGGTTTTTTCGGAAATCCTTCTGGCCCAGTTGTGCTCGGGCATAGGCCATGATCCCGGTGCGTCCATCGGCGAGGCGCGTTGTGCGCAGATGGATGACGTCCGGAAACCGCATCAGCGGCGAATAGGTGACAAAACGCGCTGCCAACGGGTCGGCGCCGTCGTCCACCCGCCGCGCCAGTGAATCGATGGTGAGCAGCCGGGCGGCGAGCTCGGCGATCACGGTCTCGGGCGCACCGTCAACAGGTGCGATCTCGAAATCCGGATTTTCGCAAAGGCCGGGGCCGCAGGCCAGGGCGTCGTTTTCGGTCGGGCTGCGCGCGGCGGTGGCAAAATCATAGAAGCCGCGATCAGGGGAGCCGGCGATGATCTCCCAGCTTCGCTCCCGCCCGATCAGGACGAACGCCATAAGGGCAGCGACGACGAGCGCGATAACGCCGATGAATATGGTTTTCAGCATGATGATGCGTGTCTTTCAGTGGGCGCTGCCGGCCGGGCTCAATTGCCGCCATCGGGGGTGCGCGACAGCCTCAGGATCTCGCCGTCGCCTTCGTCGGTCGCCATCAGCACCGCGCCGTCGGGCGCGACGATCACATCGCGGATGCGCCCGTAATCGCCTTTGAACAACCGTTCCTCGCCGAGCACTTCGCCGGATTCGTCATCGAGGTCAAGCCGTACCAGCAGTTGGAACTTGAGGGCTGCGACCAGCAGATCGCCATCCCATTCGGGAAACATCTCGCCGCGATAGACCGCCATGCCGCCCGGCGCGATCGAGGGATCCCAGTAGTGCAGCGGCTGCTCATAGCCTTCGGCGGCCGAGCCGACGCCGATCTCGGCGCCTGAATAGTGTCTGCCATATGAGATCACCGGCCATCCGAAGTTCAATCCGCGCCTGGGCAGATTGACCTCGTCACCGCCGCGCGCGCCGTGCTCGACCGCATAGAGTGTGCCGCTCTTGGGGTCGAAGGTCATGCCCTGGGCATTGCGGTGACCTTTCGACCAAATCTCGGAAGCGCCGGCACTGCTTTGCGCAAAAGGATTGTCGGCGGGTGCTGATCCGTCCGGATTTATTCGCAACACCGCGCCGGCATGGTCGTTCCAGTCCTGGGCGCGGTCGGCATCGCCGCGATCGCCGATGGTGAAGTAGATCGTGTTGTCTCCGGCCACCGCGATGCGCGAGCCGAAATGCCGCCCATTGCCGCTGAAACGGTTCATCCGGAAAATTTCGGTAACGTCGGTAAGCGCGCCGCCATTCTCCGATAGCCGGGCGCGGGCAATCGCCGTGCCGAGCCCGTCATCGCCGCGGGTGGAGTAACTTAGAAACAGGATCCGGCTCTGGGCGAAATCATTGGCCAGCGCCACATCGAGCAGCCCGCCCTGGCCCCGGGCGGCAACGGTTGGCACGCCCGAGATCGGCCCGGACAGGGCTCCCTCGCGCAACAACCGCAGCGCGCCGCTGCGCTCGGTGATCAAAATCGCGCCGTCAGGCAGCACTTCCAGTCCCCAGGGATGATCGAGCCCGCTTGCGAGCACCTCGACATCGACGCTGACTTTTTGGGTGGGAACGGTGTCGCGCGCATGGGCGGCCGGCAGTGTAGCCATGCCCGTTACAAGCGCTGCGCAAAGGCCCGAAAGGGCCATCATCCGGACTGCAAGCCGGGGCGGTCTGGTGGTCTTGGTCATGGGGCGCCTCTTGCTGTTTACTCTCATATGGTGCGTTGCGAGCGCCGGAAAAGCCCTTGGTCGCACTGACGGGCATGACATGGCGCAAAATCGGTCTAAACTCGATTCCCATGACAGGCGACCAGATCAAACTCGATAGCGACACCCGCGCAACGGCGCCTTCCACGCCGCAACGGCCGTTCTGGCGTGCAAGTGTTGCGGCACTGTTCCTGCCGGCGCTGGTGGTGGCCGTGGGCTATGCGGCGATGTGGCTCTATCTGGTGCAGATCGGGCGCGGCAGCGACAATCTCGCCCGGGTCAGTCTGGCGGTTCTGGCAATCGGCGTGCCTTGTCTGCTGGCCTATGCGGGCCTGCGCTGGGCGACGACGCGGCTCACGCTGCGTGGTTCGCATCTGGAGGCGCATCCCGGATTTCCCGCCCGCGATCCGGTGGTGGTGGCCTATGCCTCGATCAGCGGGCTCAGGATCAGGCGCGGCCTCTCGGGCCGGCTTACGGGCGCGGGATCGCTGATCATCGAGCGCGCGCCGGAAGTGTCGGTGGTGGTTTCCGGATTAACCGATCCCGAGGCGGCGCTTATGGAAACGACACGGCGCGCGCCTCAACTGGCCGAGTCGGCGAACCTGTCCTGACCGTGTCCAGGCCGGGCACGATGACCTGATGACGATGATCGAAACCGGCGGGCGCCGTGGGCTTTCCGCCGTAATGGGGTGTGGCCCCGGCCTGCAGCACCAGCGCCGACATCAGCAGCAGGCAGCCAAGCAGCGCCATCAGCGCGATGCGCAAGGTTGTCTTGTGATGGCCGTCGGCCGGCTTAAGTCGCAGATAATCGTCTTCCGGAAGCATGATCTTTCCCCGATCTGGTTGCCCGGGACATTAATGCGCACAAGGCGGCCGCTTTCGGACCGCTTTGTGGCCTTGCGCGACAATTGTGGTGTCAAGAATGTGTCGGAGGGCCGGAAGCCTACAGCGCCGCGCATCCAATCGGATGCGCGAAGGACGCTGTAACACTTTGAAAGAATGCATGTCCGTTATCGCTCAATTGAATCCAATTAAGCGCGACATGCATTAGCGGACGCGCTTGCCGAAGGTGGCCGGGCGGCGCTGCGGATAGGGGCGGGGCGAGAAGCTTGCCGCAAAGCTCGGCGGGCTGTCTTCGCCATGGTCCGGAGCGGCCGCTGCGGGGCGGACGCTACCCATGGCCAGATCCGGCTGGGCTTCGGGGAACCGCTCATTGAAGCTGGTCGGAACGATTTCGGGCCGGGCCAGCGCGTAGCCCTGCATCAATTGCACGCCGATCTGGTGGCAGAACTCGACCTGATGGTCTTCCTCCAGGCCCTCGAACAGCACGATGAAACCGCGCTCCTGGAACTGTTCGACCATCAGCTTGAGCAGGCCCATGCCGGCGCTGGTGTCGGTGAAACGGCGAACCCAGGCAGCGTCGAATTTGAGGATGTCCGGCTTGAGTTCGTCAACCCGCTTGGTGTCGGAATCGTCGGCGCCGAAATCATCCACGGCGATCTTGAACAGGCGGGCGCGCAAGCCGTTGACCAGCCGGTCAAGCACCGCCGCGTCGCCGCCGCCCTGTTCGGTGATTTCGCAGACGATGCGTCCGGGGCGCAGCCCGGCGCGCAGCGCCACCTCGACCATGCGCTCGACCTCCGCCTCGATATCGGCGACGGCATCGAACAGGCCCGGATTGAAATTGATGAACAGGCGGGCCTTCTTGCGCTCCAGCCGGCCCATGTTGAGGATGTGCAACTCGCGGCACAAGGTGTCGATCTGAACGGCATCCTCGGGTTCGACGATGGAAAAGAAGTGCCCCGGTGAAACCGGCTCGCCGCCACGGTTGGCGCGAATGAGCGCTTCAAAGGCCTCGATGGTCAAATGCCCCTGGGCATCCTGGCTGAAGATCGGCTGGAAGGCCGAGCGCAGCACAAAGGGACCGTAGGAGGTGGTGTAAAATCCCCGGTCGTCTTGCAGAAAATGCGGCTTGCGTCGGCCGTCCATATCGCGCAGGTCTCCGGCTTTTGAGTGCTGCGGTAACCCTCGGGACTAGCATCAAATCGTTACGTACTGGTTAAGTTACGGCATCAACCGCGCTGCCGGAGGGGCTTGTGGCTTGCATCGCTGCCGCCGTTGCGACATAGAAAGTCCCGGGACGCCAGACGCGTCCGTATCATTGACCGCGAACACCGGAGCCCATGCCATGGCTTTTCTCGCCGACGCCCTTTCCCGGGTCAAACCCTCCGCAACCATTGCTGTCAGCCAGAAAGCGCGGGAGCTCAAGGCCAAGGGCCGCGATGTGATCGGGCTTGGCGCGGGCGAGCCTGATTTCGACACGCCGGACAATATCAAAGCGGCGGCCATCGAGGCGATCAATCGCGGCGAGACCAAATACACGCCGGTTTCCGGCATTCCCGAGCTGCGCAAGGCGATTGCCGCGAAGTTCAAGCGCGAGAACGATCTCGACTATGACTGGCAGCAGACCATTGTCGGCACCGGTGGCAAGCAGATCCTGTTCAACGCCTTCATGGCGACGCTCAATGCCGGCGACGAGGTGGTGATCCCCGCACCCTATTGGGTGAGCTATCCTGAAATGGTGGCGATCTGCGGCGGCACGCCGGTGCCCGTGGAAACCACCATCGACAATGATTTCAAGCTGCAGCCGGCCGATCTGGAAGCGGCGATCACGCCGCGAACCAAATGGCTGATCTTCAACTCGCCGTCCAACCCGTCGGGCGCGGCCTATTCGGAGGCCGAACTCAAGGCGGTGACCGAGGTGCTCAAGCGTCACCCCCAGGTCTGGGTGCTGACCGACGACATGTATGAGCATCTGACCTATGGCGATTTCGTCTTCAAGACGCCCGCGCAGGTGGCGCCGGAACTCAAAGACCGGACGTTGACCATGAATGGCGTGTCGAAGGCCTATGCGATGACCGGCTGGCGCATCGGCTACGCTGCGGGACCGCTGGAACTGATCAAGGCGATGGATATGATCCAGGGACAGCAGACCTCCGGGGCCTGCTCGATTGCCCAGTGGGCGGCGGTTGAGGCACTCAACGGCACCCAGGACTTCATTCCGGCCAACAAGGAAACCTTCCGCGGCCGGCGCGATCTGGTGGTGTCGATGCTCAATCAGGCGACCGGTATCAAATGCCCGACCCCGGAAGGCGCGTTTTATGTCTACCCGTCTTGCGCAGGCACCATCGGCAAGACTGCGCCATCGGGCAAGGTGATTGAAACCGACGAGGATTTTGTCACCGAATTGCTGGAAAGCGAAGGTGTGGCTGTGGTGCACGGCTCGGCCTTCGGCCTGGGACCCAATTTCCGCATCTCCTACGCCACCTCGGAGGATCTGCTTGAGGAGGCGTGCAATCGCATCCAGCGCTTTTGCGCGGCCCTTCGCTGACAAAGCAACAGGCCTGTTGAGTGCACATCCCCCGCTTTGGCTGACGCCTGAGCGGGGGATTGCCGTTCAGCCCCTGGTGTGGGCGATCATCAGTTCGACGCGCTTGAGTTCACGCAGGATGCGGTCGGCCTGCATTTGCGGCATCAGGCTGGTCTTGATGATGGTGGCCAGGATCAGCAGCGTGGCGGCCGGCAGGCCCCATTTGAGCGCGGTCAGCGCGTCGCCGGCTGCAAAGAACTTGAGGCCCATCCAGACCGAGATAACAAACAGGGTGATCTGCACCGCCATGATCACCCAGGTGACCCAGCCGAGCTTGCCGCGAAACTGGCTGGCGCCGAGCGCGAACCAGCCCAGTTCGCGGGTTTCCCTCAAGATGTCCTTGTCCTGATCGGACAGGGCCTGTTCGATCAAATCGTCGAGCTTAGTCATCCAAGTCTCCTTTCAAGGCGTTGGTGAGTTTGGTTCTGGCATGCATCAGCCGGGTCTTGATGGTGCCGGGGGCCACGTCCAGCGCCACGGCGATTTCGGCGATGCTCATCTCATCGAAGTAAAACAGCGAGATCGCTGCGGCGTGATTGGGTGGTAGTGTCTCGATCGCCCGGTGGATCGCTCTTGCGTCGGCGGCCATGGGGCCCTGACCATCGGTCACGGTGTCATTTTCGATCGCGGCTTCGGCCTCGCGAGTGCGGCGGGATTTGCCCGCTGAAATCAGCCTGACCGCGCGGCGGGTCACGATCCTGTAGGCCCAGGCCCTGAAGGCGCGAACGTCGCGCAGGCCGGGAAGCCCGTGCATGATTTCGATCCAGGCGTCCTGAGCCGCGTCATGGGCGTCTTCGCGGTTGCCGAGCAGCCGGTAGGCATGACGTACAAGGCCCGGTCCACGCAAGGCCGCCAGCCGGGCAATGGCATCGCGGTCGCCCAACCTGGCGCTGGTCACCAGATAGTCTTCGAGGATTTCTCTTTTGCCGCGCATGCCGTCTTCCTTGCTGCAGGGATAGCATAAGGTGGCGCGGGGCGGCGTTCCGGTTCAAAACGCCGTGCAAAAAAAGCAAACACAAGGCAAAAAAATGGGCCGCGAGATTGCTCTCGGGCCCAATAGGTATGAAGGTCAAAAACCTCCAGAGGGGAACAGCTCATGCGGCGGCACTGGGAGGAGTAGGCCGCCAAAGGTGCATCAGCTGTAGTCGATATGGTGCTTTCTTAAGCAATGAGCAAGGGGAGGCGGTGCATGTCAGCCATGCAAATTGCGCATGACTGCCGGTTTTTTGGGCTTCTGGCGTCCGGTGAGCTGCGAGCGTGCGCTCCCGACGGCCTGCGCGCCCTTCGGCCTCAATAGTTCCAGGTCCGCGCCTTGGAAATCAGAAAATCGCGGAAGGCCTTGAGTTTGGCTGCATTTCTCATCTCCTCGGCATAGCAGAAATAGGTGTCGAAGCTCGGAATGTCGGCAGACACATTGAGCTGGACCAGTCCTGCCTCCCGATTGATCATGTAGTCGGGCAGCATCGATATGCCCGCGCCATTGATGGTGGCGCGGCGGATTGCCGGAAGATTGTTGATCTGCAATTGCGCCTCGCGGCGATTGTCCGGGTTGCGGCCGGCATATTCGAGCCAGTTGACATCCTTCAGATAGGCCGGTGAGGGCTCGCCGAAGGTGATGATCCGGTGGTTGTCGAAATCGGCCACCGATGTCGGTTCGCCGTAACGCGCCAGATAGGCGGCGGACGCATAGACGTGGAAATGCACGGTGAACAGTCGGCGCTGGATCAGGTCTGGCTGTTGCGGCTGGCGCAGCCTGATGGCGCAATCGGCCTGGCGCATGCTCACATCCAGCTCCTCGTTGTCGAGGATCAGCTGCACCTGTACATCGGGATAGAGGGATTGAAACTCCTGCACCTTCTCGGTCAGCCAGCCCTGTCCCAGCCCGACCGTGGTGTTGACCCGCAACTTTCCGGTGGGGCGTTCGCGGGTCTCGACAAGGCGGTTCTTGACCGATTCCAGTTTCATCAGCACTTCATGGGCGGTCTGATAGAGAATCTCGCCCTGTTCGGACAGGATCAGGCCGCGGGCATGGCGATGGAACAGCTTGGCGCCGATGTCCATCTCCAGCGCCGAGACCTGGCGGCTGATGGCCGATTGCGACAAATGCAGCTTCTCCGCCGCATGAGTAAAAGAGCCGGCCTCCGCGGCGGCGTGAAATATGCGCAACTTGTCCCAGTCGAGCGGCATCGTGCTCACCCTGTTCCCTCTGGCTGTTTGTCAGCCTTTGATCGAACCGGTTGACCCGGCCTTGATGTGGTCGCCGGTTTGTCCGGCTTGGAAATCGTCGCCCGCAGGCCCGGTTCGAAGGCCCGGTTCGGGCCCGATCAAGGCAGGGATCGCGCTTTGGCGCAATCCCTTGCCCCGTTTCCCGGTCCTGAGGCCAAGTCTCTAGGCTCGGCCTTAAAGCCCGCGCGCCTGTCCCGGAGCGCGTGCGGATTGCGGGGCCGTTGCGGTGTTATTCCGCGGCTTCGGCGTGGCGTTCCACACCGGCAAGGTAGCGTTCGGCTTCGAGCGCTGCCATGCAGCCCAGTCCGGCTGCCGTCACCGCCTGGCGGTAGATGTCGTCGGTCACGTCGCCGGCGGCGAACACGCCCGGCACATCGGTGGCAGTGGAATCGGGTGCGGTCCACAAATAGCCGTTGGGTTTGTAACGGAGCTTGTCCTTGAACAGGCTGACGGCCGGCGCATGGCCGATGGCCACGAACACGCCGTCAATCGGCATGTCGGTGATTTCGCCGGTGTTGCGGTTTTTCAGTTTCACGCCGTTGACCGAGGCCGGCATCGGCGGCTCAGCCGGCGCGCCGAGATACTCGATCACTTCCGAATCCCAGATGACATTGATGTTGGGCTTGTCGAACAGCCGCTGCTGCAGGATCTTTTCAGCCCGGAATTCGTCGCGACGATGCACCACGGTAACCTGGGCGGCGAGATTGGAAAGATAAAGCGCTTCCTCAACGGCGGAGTTGCCGCCGCCGACCACGACGACGTTCTTGCCGCGATAGAAGAAGCCGTCGCAGGTGGCGCAAGCCGAGACGCCGAAGCCCATGAATTCCTTCTCGGTGGGGATGCCCAACCATTTGGCCTGGGCGCCGGTGGCGATGATCAGCGCGTCGCAGGTCCAGACCGCGCCGGAATCGGTCCTGACCGTGAAGGGGCGCTGGCTGATCTCGACCTCGGTGACCAGATCGTTGACGATCTCGGCGCCCACATGTTCGGCCTGTTTGAGCATCTGCTCCATCATCCACGGACCCTGCACCGGGTCGGCGTAACCGGGATAGTTTTCCACCTCGGTGGTGATCATCAACTGGCCGCCCTGCTCCATGCCGGCGATCAACACCGGCTCAAGCAGCGCCCGGGCTGCATAGATCGCCGCGGTGTAGCCGGCCGGACCGGAACCGATGATGAGGACGGGAACGTGACGGGTGGTCATCTTGGTATCCTGAAATAGCTGTTGCGAGCGGCCAGTGTGGGCCAACCCTTGTAACGCATCAATGACGATCGCCGGCCTCATGCCAGCCCGATGTGTCGTGTTGATGGTTCTTGACCCCCATTTATGTATGGGGGGCGGGGGGATTCAAGCTCCGCACGGCGGTTACGCACAGAACTTCGCGATTGCGTGATGTGTTGAGGCTTTACAGCCGTCGCCGGGTAACGCAATAAAGTTGCGTCCAAACAGCGACAAAGCCGGATTGATGTCCGCACCAAGGCCAGCAACCGGGGCCGAGACAGGAACCGAAACATGACGATCAAGGCCGAACTCGACACGATTGATCTCAAGATCCTGCGCGAATTGCAGCGGGATGGCCGGATCACCAATGTCGATCTGTCAGAACGGGTGGGGATTTCCGCGCCGCCCTGTCTGAGGCGGGTGCGCAAGCTGGAGCAGGCGGGAATCATCCGGGGCTACCGGGCGCAGCTCAATGCGCCGAGCCTGGGCTTCGATCTGGTGGCTTTCTGCATGGTCGGGCTCAAGCATCAGTCGGAAGCCGATCTCAAGGCTTTCGCGGCCCGCACCATTGAATGGCCGATTGTACGCGAGACCTGGATGGTTTCGGGCGAATCCGATTTTCTGCTGCATTGCGTGGCCCGCGACCTCAGCCATTTCCAGAACTTCGTCATCGAGGATCTGACAGCCACCGACAATGTCGACACGGTGCGCACCATGCTGACCATCCGGCAGGTCAAGGACGAGGGACTGGTGGCGCTTGAAGCCGACCGGTAGTCGGAAAGGCTTCACGACGGCTTGCGAGGGTTTCCGGTTTACCCCTTCGACCAGAGTGTCTCATAGACCGCGTTGATGGCCTCGGCCTCCGCATCGACGCTGAACCGCTCCAAGGCGCGCGCGCGTGCGGCGTCGGCCATGGTCTGGTGTTGATCGGGGTCGGACAGGATGTCGACGATCGCATCAGCCGCCGCCGCCGGGTCGCCGCCGGGAATCACCCGTCCTGCCGCACCGCCGCCTGAAAACGCTTCGAACCAGCCCGCGTCACTGGCCACGAAAGGCACCGACGAGGCCATCGCCTCAAGCGGCGTGACGCCATAGCCTTCATAGCGCGGCAAAGCCACCAGCAGGCTGAGGCCGCGAATCAACCCGGGCAGGTCCGGAGCTGCGATTTCTCCGGGAAACAGGATCCGGTCCGCCAGCCCGGCATCCGCCACCTGCTGCCTGAGCCGGGCCAGAAAGCCCTTGTGCTCGACGGTCGCCTTGCCCACCACTAGTGCCGTGAAGCCCGGCAACCGGGGCAGGGCGGCAATCATCGCCTCGACAAAGCGGTCCGTGCCCTTTTCCTCACGGATACGGCCGATGGTGGCGATCCCGGCGGTCCCGGGAAAGCCCGTCGCAGCCCAGGCGTCGCTGCGCACAGGCGCGGGGTGAAACCGCTCGATGTCGACCCCGTGCGGGGCCACCGCGTGGACATGGGGCACGAAGGCGCTGGCCTCCTCGGTGGTGGCGATGACCGCGTCCATGCGCGAAATCAGCCAACGTGGCAGCAGGCTGTGGCGGCGCTGGGCGGCAGAGGTGAACACCAGCCGCACCGGCAGCCGTAGCAAGTCGCGCGCATAAAGCCCGGCGCGCATTTCGGGATTGCGGCGCACATGCCAGATGTGAAACGGCTTACCGGGCGGCGGGGTGCGCGACAACCTGAGCGCCTGGGAAAACGAGATCGGCTCCGGGCAGCCGGGCAGGGGCCCGCCCACGAGCTTGAGATCGAACTCCTGGCATTGTTGCCGTGTTACCGCCGCGGCGGTCGCCGATACGCCGGTGAAATTGCGATGCATGTTGAGCACGAACAATCCCTGCCGCCCCGCATCGCCTTGGTATGCTCCGGGGCGGTGTGAAGGTTCGTGGGGCATCAAGATGTCCTGGCGGGTGAGGGCTGTGGCGCAACCACCGGGGAGGTCTTTCAGGCCTCCGCGAAGCTGCTGGTCATCCCCACTCGACGGCGAGGATTTCGTAGGCCTTGGAGCCGCCCGGCGCGACCACTTCCACGGAATCGCCAACCGTCTTGCCGATCAGCGCGCGCGAGATCGGCGAGGAGATGGAAATCCGGCCGGCTTTCACATCGGCCTCCTGGTCGCCGACGATCTGGTAGGTCTTTTCCTCGTCGGTGTCTTCATCAACAAGTTTCACCTTCGCGCCGAACTTGATGGTGTCGCCTGACAGTTTCGACAGGTCGATGATCTCGGCGCGCGAGGTGAAGTCCTCAAGCTCGCCGATGCGGCCCTCATTGTGGCTCTGGGCTTCCTTGGCTGCGTGATACTCGGCATTCTCCGAAAGGTCGCCATGGGCGCGCGCTTCGGAGATTGCCTCAATGATCCGCGGCCGTTCGGATTGCTGACGCCAGCGCAGTTCTTCCTGCAGCTTGGTGTAGCCCCCTTGGGTCATCGGAACCTTCTCAACCATCGGTCTTTTCCTTGTCCAATCCTGCCGCCGCCGGCGGATTGCGCAGCGCGGCAGGCACAAAAACGAAACGGCCCCCGAAGTGGACACTTCGGAGCCGTTCCAATGTTTCCTTTTTCACGCTTATCAAATCCGCTGAAAAAATTCACCTGAAAAAAATCCCGGGCGTTTTGCCCACCGGGATCCATGCCAAACAGACGCCCGCTTGGCTATGCGTTGCGGCGGTGTCACAATGGATCAATACAACTTGAGCTTTTGCAGGAGGGCGTCATGGCCAATGTTCTGGTGGCAACATTCAATCTCTATCACTTCGCCGCGCCGGGCATTTATTGGTACGACCGGAAGCCCACGGCGACCTATTCCGGGAGCGAATGGGACGCCAAGAAAGCGTGGATCGCGGCGATGCTCGGTGAGATGAATGCCGATGTGATCGGTTTTCAGGAAGTGGTGTCCCAGGAAGAGCTCAGGGAGCTACTGGCTGCGAACGGCTATCCGCATTTTTACTGCCCGACCGCGCCGCGTTTTGATGAAGACGACCCGGCGATCTACACCAACGCCACCGTGGCGATCGCCTCGCGCTATCCCTTTGTGAGCGCGGCGCCGCTTGCGGGTGTGGCCGGTGTGCCCGCCGACACGGTAATCGGGGAGGGGTTCAAATTCTCGCGGATGCCTGCGGATGCGGTGATCGACCTGCCGGGGATCGGCGAAACCCGGTTTTTCGTCTGCCATTTCAAATCCCAGGGCGCTTTTGTCGATGATGAGGTGATCGATGCGCTTGCCGGCTGGGACGACAAGATCCGCACCACCTATATGGAGCGCGCCATGGCCGGGGTGAATCAGGTGGCCAAGCGGGCGGCGGAAGCCGGCGCCATCTACCGCATGTTCCGCCAGTCGATCGATGCCGACCCGGAGGCCCGCGTGGTGCTGCTGGGCGATCTCAACGAGGATCCGGCGTCGCACACGATCTCGATCCTCACCCAGGCCGACCGGGTCTGGTCCTGGGGCAGCGTTGCCTCGAACGGGATTCCGGAGGAGTTTGCCTTTCTCAAACATGTCTACAAGCTTTACGACGCCTTCAATCTGGTGGTGACGCAGGGGCTCACCCGGCCGCATACCCATGGCGGCGTCAATTCCGGTTCAACGCTGGATTATGTCGTGGTCTCCAACGGGCTCAATCCGAAAAATCCACGGCGGCGCGGCGAGGTCACCAAGGTCGAAGTCTATGATGATCATTTTGCCGCCAGCCTGCCAAAAGACCGGTCGTCCGACCACGCTCCGGTGATCGCCACGATCAAGCCGGTGACTGCGGGGTGAGGCATTTACAGTCCAGATGCAGAGCGGCCTTGAAGCAGCCCGCCGGAGAGCCTTTTCGGGCATTCATCACAGCATCCATTCCACCGGCAGCAGGCCGATCACAACGATGGCAACCTGCTGGATCCAACTTGCGCCGGGCTCCTGCTGGTAGATGTCGACCTCGCCATCGGGTTTGGTTTCACGCCAGATCATCTTGTTTTCCGGCGTGAGCGCCGGACGGTAGGCGGCTAGCGGTATCGATTGATCGAACGCTTCTGTCGCCCGTTGCGCCAGCGTCGGGCTGTCGATCAGGAATCCCATTTCGCAATTGAGCGTCGCCGAACGCGGATCGAAATTGAACGAGCCGACAAACACGCGGGACCGGTCCACGGCGAAGGTCTTGGCGTGCAGGCTGGCGCCGGACAAGCCGATCGGATTGAGCTCCTCGCTGCCCGGATGTCCGTCGCGCAGTTTGAGCTCGAACAGCTCCACCCCGGCTTCCAGCAATTCGCGGCGGTATTTTGTGTAGCCTGCGTGAACCATCAGCACATCGGTGGTGTTGATCGCGTTGGTCAGGACCCGGATCTGAACGCCGGAGCGGGCCAGACCGGCGAAGAATTCGGTCCCCTGCCGACCGGGAATGAAATAGGCTGACACCAGTTCCAGCCTGCTCTTCACCTCGCCCAGGATGCCGCCGAGACGGGTGATCATAAGCTGATCCCGGCGGGCTATGCCCAGACCTTTGGACGGATCATCGACCACCAGCCGCACATCCGCCCATTCCATCACGGCCCCATCTTCGGCCACACGCTGGGCGCTGCTGGTCAGCGAGGCTTTCAGCGCTGCCGCCGAGGGGCCCGTGGCGGCTTGCTCAGTCCGGCGCAGAAATGCGTCTAGATCGCCGTTCCCGGAAATGATGGTCTCGGCGCCGAACACCGAAGCACTGTTCCAGTAAAGGTCAAACGCTGCAGCGGTTTCAGGCACGACCGCGCCAAGGCTGACGACGTCGAGATCGAGGAAAAACTGCTCGTCGCCGACTTTGAAATATTCATCGCCGATGTTGCGTCCGCCGATGATCGCCACGGCGCCATCGACTATGAAGGATTTGTTGTGCATGCGCCGGTTCATGCGAAAGAAATCGAGCGCATAGCCGAGAAATTTCGGGTTGCGCACGGTCGACGGGTTGAACAGCCGGATCTCGAAATTGTCCAGGGCGTTCAATGCCGCTACGGTGGAATCAAGTCCTGGAATGCCATTGTCATCGAGCAACAGCCGAACCCGTACGCCGCGTTTGGCAGCATCGTAGAGCGCCCGGTGCATCAGGTTCCCGGAGATGTCATCATGCCAGATGTAGTATTGCGCATCGATGCTGTGCTCCGCCAAGGCGGCGAGCGCGAGGCGACTGCCGAGCGCGTCATTGCCGTCGGACAGCGGGGCAATTCCGGTCTTGCCAGGGCGAGCACGGATCTCGGCGTCAAATGCGGCGCCCAGACGGGTGGAGGGATCGGCTGGCAGTCCGGTGCTGGAGGGACGACCTGCGATGTCGGGCAACGGGAAAATCAGGCGCAGGACCATGATGCCTGTTGCGATCACCGCCACGGCGAGCGCTAGACTGATCAGTGTGGTCTTCATCCCCGCCACCTTGCGGAGAGGTGCCGCGCATCCCGCGTCGCGGCCGATTGAGCATCATCCATCTGTCTCTCCTTGACAGAGCCCACCGCTCAGAGCCTATCTGTGCCGACGCCTTGCCTCAAGCTCCGGAGCTCATCATGACATCCCGCCAGCCGGCTCCGATCACCGCCGCCACGCCCGTTCGCTTTAGCGACCGGCTGCCCGGAAAGGTCGATGTTGTCATCATCGGCGGCGGCGTAATCGGGATAACCACCGCGCTTTATCTCAACCGGCTGGGTCTCAAGACCTTCGTTTGCGAAAAGGGCCGGGTGGCGGGCGAGCAATCCTCCCGCAACTGGGGCTGGATCCGCCAGCTTGGCCGCGACGAGGCGGAGCTGCCGGTGATGATGGAAGCCTCGCGGCTGTGGGAGGAGCTCGATGCCGGGGCCTCCGGTCGCACGGGGTTCCGGCGCTCGGGCATTCTCTATCTGTCGAGCACCCGGGAGGACCTCGACAAACAGGCGGAATGGCTCGACATCGGCCGCCGCAACCAGCTCGATGTGCAATTGCTCGATGGCGCGGGTGTGGCCGATCTGGTCGACAGCGGTGCGGGCGGCAAGCGCTGGGCCGGTGGCCTTTGGTCGCCCACCGATGCGCGCGCCGAGCCATGGCAGGCGGTGCCGGCGATCGCCGAACTGGCGCAGAGCGAGGGCGCCGGCCTTCGCGAGGCGTGCGCGGCGCGGGCGCTTGATATCTCGGCCGGCCGGGTCGCAGGCGTCCACACCGAAGCGGGGCTGGTTGCCTGTGAGCAGGTGGTGGTCGCGGGCGGTGTCTGGTCCTCGCTGTTTTTGAGGCGTCACGGGGTGTCGATCCCGCAATTGTCAGTGCGCTCCAGCGTGGCCCGGACTGCGGCAATGGCCGAGGTCTTTGCGGGCAATGCCGCGGATGAGGAACTGGCGTTCCGCCGCCGCGAGGATGGCGGCTACACCGTTTCGGCGCTCGGCAGCCATGACCTTTACATCGGCCCCGACGCCTTCCGGCACTTGCGCGCCTGGTTGCCGCTGGCCGCCAAATCACTGGGGGAAACCCGGTTCCGGCTTTCGGCTCCCCGGCACTATCCCGACGGCTGGCGAACGGCGCGCAACTGGCGGCCGGATGAGGAGACCCCGTTCGAGCGTTGCCGGGTGCTCGAGCCCGCGCCCGAAAACGGCCGCGCGGCACTCGTCAAGCAACGTTTCGCCACCCGCTTTCCAGCGCTTGGCGCGCCGGAGATCACCCATGAATGGGCCGGGATGATCGACGCCATGCCCGATGTGGTGCCGGTGGTCGACCGGGCGCCGTCGATCGAAGGGCTTATCGTCGCCACCGGCATGAGCGGCCACGGTTTCGGCATCGGCCCGGGCTTTGGCAGGGCAATCGCCCATATGGCCGCGGACCGGCCCACCGGCCACGATCTCTCCCGCTTCCGGTTCTCCCGCTTTACCGACGGCAGCCGGCTTGTGCCGGGCCCATCGCTGTAAGGGCGGGGCTTTGATAGAGGCGGGCCGACACTTACCGCAATCTCCCCCCCCTTGCGGGGGAGATGTCACGAGGTGACAGAGGGGGGTGATTCTTGCCTTGCACCGGCCCCTCGAAATTGACCCATCTATACCCCCCTCTGCCCCTGCCGGGGCATCTCCCCCGCAAGGGGGGAGATTATATGCACTTGGCTGTATTGCTGCGCCCTGTTTGCGGACGCTTTGTTCTCGCTATCCGTCTCCCGCGTTTGGGGATGCAGCCCGGGTCTTAATAACCTCATAGGTTTGCGGCAGGTTGGGCGGTTTGTAATCGGGGTGTTTGTTGAGACGATCGATCACCGCCTCGTGCAGTTTTGCGCCTTCCGGGATACGGCGGCGATCAAACATCGGGATATAGAATTTGCCGAGTCGCAGCCTGTTGTAGAACGCGGTTTTGGGGATCTTGCGCGGCAGGAATTCGGCAATCGCCCAGCCGCGGCTCATCGACTGGTTGATGCCGGCCAGCGGGTCGGGTTCGCCATAGGTCCTGGCGTTCTTTTCGGCCTCGTCGCCGGCCAGACCGGCCTCGGCGTGCTTGCTGCCGTCAGATCCGTGGGTGAGAAGTGCGAACACGTCGTCATTGCCCTTGACGCCCAGATGCACGGCTTCGCGGTAAAGCCAGGCAAAGGCGATCTTGGCCAGGCCGCTTTTCTTGTCCGGATGGCCGCCGCCGACATCGCCATGGCAGCCGGCAAACCAGACTTCCTCGAAATCCTGTGGAACCGTATCAAAGCCGTTGGCCTCATCGGACCAGAATTCGAACGCCTGACCCGGCTCCCACAACGAGGGCTGGAAGTAGGTGCGCTGCTCGTCGATGGCCACGGCATGGCGGACGGATTTCACCCGATTGTTCTGATTGGTGTAGGCCTTCTGCGTGGTGGTCAGCCAGGGGAACCCGGCCCGGACATCAAACACCGAAGCGACGGTGTCCCACAGCCCCAGAAACTCGATGCGTACGCTTTTGCCGCGCAGCACCTTCTGATAGTGGCCGATCTCGGCGCTGAAATCCTTCGATCCCGGCTGGCCGAGCCGCGCATAGGCGCGCCAAGCATAGCGCACAAGCTGCATCTGCTCGACCCGCACCAGCCCGAAAATGCGGACGAAGCCGGCCAATAGCCGCGCGGTGTAGGCGCCGCGGGAGAAGCCGAGAACATAGATCCTGTCGCCATATTCATGATGCTTGATCAGGAACCGGTAGGCATCCATCACATTGTCGGCGATGCCCGCTCCCGTCGCCAGGCCGAGTACGATGAGAAACTTGGACTTGAGCCGCTGCCACCAGCCGCTGAGCCCGAAGGTGCCGACGCCGGGCTGGTAGAACACCAGTTGCTCGCGCGAACGCTCGAGACTGCCGTAAAGCCTGAGAATATTGGTCCGATCACCCGAAATCTGGTTCGACGTACCATCGAGCAGAATGACAATGTTCTTGGCCATCACGCGGCCCTCCACCGTCAGAAGATTACGCGAAGGCGAAGGCGGGTGCAATCAAAGGGGGTGCGGCCCAGTCTGGGGCGGCCGGCAAGCAGTGCGGCGGCAACGGGGTTGACCCCACACTGCCGCCGCATCGTTCGCAGGCTTTGCTCAGCAGTCGTCCGGATAACGGCTACAGGAATACCACATGAAGCTTTGTTCATTGTTCGGCGTCGTGTAGGGCTGCTGCTCGCCGCTGCACTGATCCTGCGTCTCCCAGACCTCATTGCCAACTTTAAACGGCTGGTAATTCTGTCCGCCGCATGGGGGGCTCGTCTCCGCTACCGCCTGGGCATTCTGACATGTGACGTTTTTCAGGAATTGCAGCGACCCGCCTTCGGCCGTGCATTTGGCTGTGACGGACTTTGGCACCGCCAGTGGCGAGATTTGCGAATAGATGTGCGACAAGCCGAAAGCTTCAAAGCTGTTTTTTGCAGAAGCTGCCAGTTGATGGCAGTCAAAACAATTGAGAGCGCTTTTGCCCTGCTGGTGATAGGTTTCCATCGTCGCGTTGGCGAGGTTTAGTGAGCCACGTTGAGAGTGCAGCACCTGATTTGGGATCGGAGCATCGCTCGAGGTGGTCGTCCACAACCCGCCAACCTGCACATAATTCTTGCGGACATCGCCTTCGCTCAACTGACCGATCACCGAGTTGTTGATCGAGAGCAACAGGGTGTTGTTGTCAATTACCGCACCGCTTTGGGTGGCGGCCGAACTGCCCCAGGGATTTGTGCGCACCGTGTTCGATGGCACGATACCACCCTCGCAATTCGGTGCCGGCGCCTCGACAGGCGTTGAATTGGCGACGATGTTCCCGCTCTTGTCGACGCTCATGCACTCGACATTTGCATCCGCCTCGCTGCCGCCGCTGGCCATGAACAGAAATTCACCGGCTGAGCTGTAGGATTGCTCAACCACCTGTCCGGCCGTGTTTGTGTAGGAGTATCCGGCATCCGGCGCGTTTGATACATGCTCGAAGGTGGCCCAGATGAATTCCGGGTGATCCTGTACCGTGCCAACGACATGCATTCCAACCAGAGCCAGTTGCATCGGCTCGGGGTCGGGTTTCAATGTCCATACATCCGCAGCCATGTCGAAGGCGGGAACTTCGGCATCTATGACCAGGTATTGACCGGGATCGGAGACTGTCTGGGCGTCGACCCACGAGGTTTTCAGCTCGATGGTCAATGTGTCCGGATCGTCTAGGGAGATGTCCGGAAAGGCGGTCTTCACATAGGCCTGGATGGCAGCGAGATCTGCCTGATTGCGGGGAAATGTTGTCGCGTTTGGCAGTCCCCCGTCCTTTTGCCCGGTCAGGAAGTAGCCGTAGACCTCGTTGACATGAATGCCGTAGTACACGAGCGATTTTTGCTGCGACATCAGCACGCCGCTGCCGCCAGCCTGCCCGACTTCGCCGATTTCCTCTTGCCCGTCATCCTGTTTTGCGGCTCTCAAAGCGAATTTGGCGGCCGAGCCCGTGTTGGGTATCAGCGTACGATTGCCGTTGCTGTCTTCCGGAGACACGTTGAAAAAGCTCTGGGAGTCAAACACCGGTTGCCCATCGGCATTCGGTGAAGTCAGCCAAAGGAACATCTGTGCGCCCCACTGGTAAAAGTTGCACAGGTCCGGCCCGCCATTGCCGGAGTTGTCGGTTGTGAAGGTTAGACTGTCGGCCGGATTGACCAATCCGTTCTTTGTCGGCGTGCCGTCCGCAAACCATTTGTCGAGGTCGGCGACACAGGTCGGTTTCACGTCCTTCGGGATGGCCATCTGCGCGTTCGCGGATCCGCACAATGCTGCAAGAGCAAATCCGGCAACGCCCATTTTCCATCTGTTTTGTGTGGTTATACTCATGATTTTGCACTCCCCCTGAGCAGATAAACCGTGATGGCGGCAGGTCGCCTGCGCCACCGGTTGAAAACTGTGTTGTTGAGCCGGAATGAGAGCCGCTTGCTTGAGCGGATTAATCCGATCTCGCCCAATGCAGATTGCGCTCATCAAAATACAGTTGCGCACGACATGCATTGTTTCAAACACTTGCAGCGGTTCTGGCGCATCAAATCGGATGTCCGGCGCTGCAATGTTTCAGATTATAGTTGAAATACGTATTGATACAATCAAAAGTAGGGGGTCGGATCTCTCAAGACTCATCGACCCCCTACCGCAGCACTCAATCTGCGGGCATTTTTTTCAGGAGATTACGCGTGTTCCGGCAAGGGCCTCAACGGCCCTTGCGCTGCCGGCAGGTTCGGGTCCGGTTGCCCGGGCTCGCCGGAAAAACTGCGAAGCCCGGCGGTCTCGACCTACCGTCAGAAGTAATCCTGCAGCGGGCGGACTTCGAGATTGCCGGCTTTCAGCGCGGCGATCGCCTTGGCGGCCGAAAGGCTGCCGGCCATGGTGGTGAAATAGGGCACTCGCTGCATCAGTGCTGCGCGGCGCAGGGACTTGGAATCCGAGATGGTCTTTTGACCTTCGGTGGTGTTGATCACCATCTGGACCTGGCGGTTGCGGATAGCGTCCTCGATATGCGGGCGGCCTTCCATCACCTTGTTGACCTTGTCGACCGTAAAGCCCTGCTCGCCGAGATAGGCGGCGGTGCCGGAGGTGGCCATCACGCCAAAGCCGATGTCCGAGAGAATGCGGACCGCCTCGATCACCCGCGGCTTGTCCTCGTCGCGCACCGAGACGAACACCGTGCCAGAGCGCGGCAGGTCGTTGCCGGCGCCAAGCTGGGCCTTGGCAAAAGCCAGGGCGTAGTCGCGGTCAAGCCCCATGACTTCACCGGTGGAGCGCATTTCGGGGCCTAGCAGGGTGTCGACGCCGGGGAACTTGGCGAAGGGGAAGACGGCTTCCTTGACCGCGATGTGGGTGAGCGTGCGGTGATCAGGCACATCGCCGTAAGCGGCAAAGGCGGTGGCGAGGTTTTCGCCGGCCATGATGCGCGCGGCCACCTTGGCAATCGGCGCGCCCACGGTTTTGGCCACGAAGGGCACGGTGCGCGAGGCGCGCGGATTGACCTCGATTACATAGATCACATCGTCCTTGATGGCGTATTGCACGTTCATCAGCCCGCCGACATTGAGCGCCCGGGCGAGCGCCACCGTCTGGGTCTCGAGCCGGTCGACCAACTCGGCCGACAGCGTGTGAACCGGCAGCGAACAGGCGGAATCGCCCGAGTGGATGCCCGCTTCCTCGATGTGCTCCATGATGCCGGTGACGTTGACATCAGTGCCGTCGCACAGGCAGTCGACATCGACCTCGATGGCGTTGGTCAGATAGCTGTCAAACAGCAGCGGATTGGAGCCGAGCAGCGTGTTGATCTGGCCGGTCTTGTCGTTGGGGTACCGCGCCTTGATGTCCTCGGGCACCAGTTCGGGCACGGTGCCGAGCAGGTAGTTGGACAGGCCCGTCTCGTCGCGGATGATCTGCATGGCGCGGCCGCCGAGCACGTAGGACGGGCGCACCACCAGCGGAAAGCCGATGTCGGTGGCCACCAGTCGCGCCTGTTCCACCGAATAGGCGATGCCGTTGTTGGGCTGGATCAGGTCAAGCTTGTGAAGCAGCTTCTGGAAGCGGTCGCGATCCTCGGCGAGATCGATCATGTCCGGCACGGTGCCGAGAATGGGAATGCCTGACTTTTCCAGCGCATCGGCGAGCTTCAGCGGGGTCTGGCCGCCAAACTGCACGATCACGCCCTTGAGCGTGCCGGCCTCCTGCTCCTTGGTCAAAAGCTCCAGCACATCCTCATCGGTCAGCGGCTCGAAATAAAGCCGGTCGGAGGTGTCGTAGTCGGTCGAAACGGTCTCGGGGTTGCAGTTGACCATGATCGCCTCGAAGCCCGCGTCCTTGAGCGCGAAGGCGGCGTGGCAGCAACAATAGTCAAACTCGATGCCCTGGCCGATGCGGTTGGGCCCGCCGCCCAGGATCACCACTTTCTGGCGGTCGGAGACCCGCGCCTCGCAGGCGAGGCTGCCGGCAAAAGGCGTCTCGTAGGTCGAGTACATATAGGCCGTCGGCGAAGCGAATTCGGCGGCGCAGGTGTCGATGCGCTTGTAGACCGGGCGCACCTCCAGTTCACGCCGCAGGCTTGCCACCTCATGGGCGCGCTTGCCGGTCAGCGACCCCAGCCGCGCATCGGAAAAGCCCATCGCCTTGATCCGCCGCAGATTGTCGGCGTCGGCCGGCAGGCCGTGCTCGCGAATGCGGGCTTCCATCCCGAGAATTTCTTCGATCTGGGCCAGGAACCACGGATCGATCTTGCACATGGCGTGCACGTCTTCAGCACTCATGCCAAGCCGCATGGCCTGGGCGACCATCCTGAGCCGGTCGGGGGTGGGTGTGCCGATGGCCGCCTTGATGGCGTTGTCGTCGTCGCCGTCGCCAAGCCCGGGAATCTCGATCTCGTCGAGCCCGGTGAGCCCGGTTTCAAGCCCCCGCAGCGCCTTTTGCAGGCTTTCGGCAAAGGTGCGGCCGATGGCCATGACTTCGCCGACCGATTTCATCGCCGTGGTCAAAAGCGGCTCGGCGCCGGGGAATTTCTCAAACGCAAAGCGCGGGATCTTGGTCACCACATAGTCGATCGACGGTTCGAACGAGGCTGGCGTGGCGCCATGGGTGATGTCGTTTTCGAGTTCATCGAGCGTGTAGCCGACGGCAAGCTTGGCGGCGACCTTGGCGATCGGGAAGCCGGTGGCTTTCGACGCCAGCGCGGAGGAGCGCGACACCCGCGGGTTCATCTCGATCACCACCAGGCGGCCGGTCTCGGGGTTGACGGCGAACTGCACGTTGGAACCGCCGGTTTCCACCCCGATCTCGCGCAGCACCGCGATCGAGGCGTTGCGCATGATCTGGTATTCCTTGTCGGTGAGCGTCAGCGCCGGGGCCACGGTGATCGAATCGCCGGTGTGCACGCCCATCGGGTCAATGTTCTCGATCGAGCAGATGATGATGCAGTTGTCGGCCTGATCGCGCACCACCTCCATCTCGTATTCCTTCCAGCCGAGCACTGATTCCTCGATCAGCACTTCGGTGGTCGGCGAGGCGTCGAGCCCGCGTTCGATGATGTCGAAGAATTCCGAGCGGTTGTAGGCAATGCCGCCGCCGGTGCCGCCCATGGTGAACGAGGGGCGGATGATGGCCGGCAGACCGATCTCGTCGAGCGCCCGCACGGCCTGCGCCATGGCGTGGCTCATATAGCGCTGCTTGCGGTCGGATTCGCCCAGGTTCCAGGTGTTTTCCAGCGCGTCGAGCGCTGCATCGAGCGCATCGCCGGACTGTTCGGCGCGCAGCCGGGCGCGTTCAGCCTCATGCAGCTTGCGGTCAGTGTCCTTGATGTCGGTGGCGTTGGCCAGAAACGAGCGCGGCGTCTCGAGCCCGATGCGGCCCATTGCTTCGCGAAACAGCGCCCGGTCCTCGGCCATGTCGATGGCGTCGGGCTTGGCGCCGATCATTTCGACATTGTAACGCTCGAGCACGCCCATGCGGCGGAGCGACAGCGCCGTGTTGAGCGCGGTCTGGCCGCCCATGGTCGGCAGCAGCACATCGGGGCGCTCGCGGGCGATGATCTTGGCCACCACTTCCGGCGTGATCGGCTCGATATAGGTGGCGTCGGCAAGCCCCGGGTCGGTCATGATGGTGGCCGGGTTGGAGTTGACCAGGATCACCCGGTAACCCTCTTCCTTCAGCGCCTTGACTGCCTGGGTGCCGGAATAGTCGAACTCGCAGGCCTGGCCGATAACGATCGGGCCCGCGCCAATGATGAGGATCGACTTGATGTCTGTTCTTTTCGGCATGGTCCGGGTCCGTATCTGGCGGGCTTCGCGCAAAAAATCCCCCGTCGGAACCACCGGTCGGGAGAGGCCATGCGCAAACCTAGAGGCTAGACGCGGCTTATAGGCAAATGGACGCCCAGAGGAAACCCCAAAACGCGGTTATGAAGGGGAAATCGGGGAAGGTCAGCAAGGGGAGGGCGGGATGGGATGTCATGAGGCGCGCCCTCATACCGCCTGCTTGGCTTGTGCGGACACTGAGATTGCAATTCCGCCGGGACACTGTGATTTTGATTGAGTTGAAATTATACCATTTCCATACTAAATTTAGCCATGTTCGAGTTCGATCCTGCCAAAAGCGAGATCAACAAGGCCAAGCACGGCATCGATTTCATTGAGGCGCAGCTGCTTTGGAGAGATGAAAACACCCTGGTCGTGCCTGCGCGTGCTGGTGGAGAACCACGCTGGCTGGCCGTTGGAACGATTGATGGCAGACACTGGTGCGCCGTCATAACACTGCGTGGCGCAGTGATCCGGATCATTTCGGTGCGCCGCGCCCGTGAAGGAGAGGTTAAAGGCTATGAGCGCTGCAAAAACGAAACCGGTCACGATCACCGCTGAGGAATTTGACCGCCGGTTTGATGATGGCGAGGATGTGAGCGAATATCTTGACTGGTCAAGCGCCCGCCGTCCGGGGCAGGAGCCCAAGCGCGTCAATGTCGATTTCCCGGCCTGGGTGGTGACCGGCCTCGACAAGGAGGCCAGCCGGCTCGGCGTCACCCGCCAGGCGCTGATCAAGATCTGGATCGCCGAACGGCTGGAGAAGGTGTAGGCGGGAAGTACTCAACGTTACTTCCGCCGCCCGAAACCCAATCATAAATCAGTCATGGCAAATTCGGGCCGATGTGACTGCACGCGGGCTCGGAGAACGGTTCCCGCTTCAGGTCTCAGGCGGGAAACGTGGTTCTGACCGGTCGCGTATACGCGGTTTCGGCGAACATGCGGTTGCGATAGCATCGGCCAACTTTAGCAAAAGATACCGCCATGACCTCCGATAGCCATGATCACGCAACCTATCCGCCGCTCGATACGCTCAAGCCGGTGGCCGACGATGTGTGGATTGTCGACGGGCCGGTGATCGGCTTTGGGCCGGGACCGTTCGAATTTCCGTTCCCCACGCGCATGACTGTTATCCGGCTCTCGGGCGGCGATCTGTTCATCCACTCGCCGACGCCGCTAGCAGACGGGCTTCACGCCGAAATCGAGGCGCTGGGCCGGGTTGCCCACATTATCGGGCCAAACCGGATTCACTACTGGTGGACGCCTGAATGGCGCGATGCATGGCCGGAGGCCACGGTCTGGCTTGCGCCGCGAATCCGCGAACAGGCGGGTGCGCGGATCGACTTCGAGGCCCGGGAGCTTGATGGTTCAACGGGTTACCCCTGGGACGACGAGATCGACACCCTGCCGGTCGCGGGTGATTTCATGACCGAGGTCGAGTTTTTTCACCGTGCGTCGCGCACGCTGGTGCTCACGGATTTCATCGAGAGTTTCGAGCCGATCAAGCTTGGCCGGGTGATGCGCCTTCTAACCTGGCTCGGTGGTGTGCGCGATCCGGACGGCTCAATGCCGCGCGACTTGCGGCTGACCTATCGCAAGCAGAAACCGCAGCTCAAGGCTGCCGTTCAAACGATGATCGGCTGGGACCCCGAACGGATCATTCTTGCCCATGGCCGCTGGTATCAACGCGATGGCGCGGCCGAGCTGCAGCGGGCCTTCCGTTGGTTGCTGTAGCTTCAAGGCTCGGGTATTCAGCGGGTTCTCCGCTGCAAATCCAGCAACCATTCCACCACATCGGCCTTTTCGTGGTCGAACAGGCGGAAAGTGGTCATCGGGAAGTGGTCTTCCTTTAAGAAGCGCTGGAACCAGGCGCGATCGCGGCCTTCCACGGCCACCAGATCGACATAGGATGGCGCCATGTCGGCGCCGGGGTCCTCACCCTTGCTGACATGGCAGTCGCGGCACCATTCATCAACGACCGCTTCACCCCGGGCGACGGCGGCGCTGTCAGCGAGCGCCGGTCCGGCTGCGGGGGCGAGCATGAGGAACGGCACAAGCAAGGCAAGGATCTTGCCGGGCAATTGTTTCGGGATCGGTTGGTGTTTCAATTGGCGCATGGGCTGGGTCTCCGGCTGCAACAGTAGGAACTTGCCGTTTCAATGCAGTGATCCTGATCAATTTTTCGGTTTCCGGCGGCTGGTTTTCGCCCGGGCCCGGCGCGGGCTGTGGGCCGGTTGGTTGACGGACGCATTGAACTAAACACCCGGCTGCGGCATTAAGGGTGAAACCATCGTGAGGGAGCGCGAAGACCATGGACTGGAAGGGCCGCCGCCAAAGCCGCAACATCGAGGACCGGCGCGGACGCGCGCCACGGGCGCGCAATCCGTTCGGGCGCGGCGGTGTGCGGCTGCCCACTGGCGGCTTGCGGCGCGCCTCCGGTGGGGGCATCTCCACCATCGTGGTGCTGGTGGTGCTGTTTGTGGTGCTCAAATCCTGCGGCATCGATCCGCTGCAGATTCTGGCTGGCGGCGGCTCCGGCCTGCCCGGTGGCGACCCGGCGGTCACCGAGCGCCAGGTGACGCCCGCGCGTCAGGACGAGATGAGCCAGTTCATGGCCACTGTGCTGGCCGAGACCGAGGATGTCTGGAACGGGGTGATGCAGGCCCAGGGCGTCAATTATCCCGAACCGACGCTGGTGCTGTTTACCGATGCGGTGCGGTCAGCCTGCGGCAACGCCAGTGCCGCGTCCGGGCCGTTTTATTGTCCGGGCGACAGCAAGATCTACATCGATCTGCGGTTCTTCGACGAGCTGGCGCGGCGGTTTCAGGCCTCGGGTGATTTCGCCCAGGCCTATGTGCTCGCCCATGAGGTCGGCCATCACGTTCAAAACGTGATCGGCGTGCTGCCGAAATTCAACCAGATGCGCCGTTCGATGAGCCAGACCGAGCAGAACCGGATGTCGATCCGGGTGGAGCTGCAGGCCGATTGCTTCGCCGGCATCTGGGGGCATTACACCGCCCAGAAGGGTTTGCTGGAACGCGGCGACCTGGAAGAGGCGCTCAATGCCGCGCAGCAGATCGGCGACGACACCATCCAGCGCCGCACCCAGGGTTTCATCGTTCCCGAGAGCTTCAATCACGGCACCGCGGCGCAGCGCAAGGAGTGGTTCGCCCGCGGCTTTGAAAGCGGCCGGCTGGAATCCTGCGACACGTTCAACAACCCGGTGTGAGGGGCGTGTAACGCCTGGCTCCCGGCGATGATGAGGAACTGGTAAAGGGGTCCAGGGCTGGGCGGAACAGGCTTGCCCGCCTTTGAGAACCGAAGCCAGACCGGGTGCCATATCTTGCATATGCATGCCATCTGGAATTCACTACTGGTTTGTGTGACATGATCGGGAAGCGTTCAATGGCGCTGCCATCGGGTCGATCACCGCCTTGCCAGACCGGCCCAGCGGGCGCATAAGCGTTTGCCGGAATTGATATTTGAAGATTTTCACGCCATGAGTGCAGCAGCCATGAACAGGGCCGACGATCGAAGCTGGGGCGCCCATATCTGGGCGACGCTGGCGCTCGGGCTGCCGCTGGTGGGCACCCAGATCGCGCAAATCGCCATCGCCACCACCGATGTTGTGATGCTCGGCTGGTACGGCACCGAGGAACTGGCGGCCACCGTTTTGGGCTCGCAGGCGTTTTTCGTCGTCTATATTTTCGGGGTCGGTTTCGCCACTGCGGTTTTGCCGCTGGCCGCGCAAGCCGAGGGGCGCAATGATCCCACCCATGTGCGCCGTTCGGTGCGGATGGGGATGTGGATCCTGCTTATCTACGCGGCGCTGGTGATGCCGCTTCTGTGGTTCTTGGAGCCGGCGCTGATCGCGCTGGGGCAGAAGCCGGAACTGGCGGCGCTTGCCAGCGATTACATTAGAATCGCGCAGTGGGGCATGTTTCCGGCGCTGTTGATGATGGCGCTGCGGTCGTTCTTCGCGGCGCGATCACGGGCGCAGATCGTGCTCTGGTCGGCGTTGATCGGCACCCTGGTCAATGGCGTTCTCAACTACGCGCTGATTTTCGGAAATTTCGGCGCGCCCGAGATGGGCGTGCGCGGCGCGGCGGTGGCTTCGGTGGTCAGTTCAACCGTGATCTTCCTGATCATGGCCGGCTGGGCGGTGCTGCATCCCAGGCATCTCGAATACCGGCTGTTCCAGCGCTTCTGGCGGCCCGAATGGCCGGCTTTTTTCGAGGTCTTCCGGCTGGGCCTGCCGATCGGTTTCACCATTTTGGCCGAGGTCGGGCTGTTCATGGCGGCTTCGGTGATGATGGGCTGGCTCGGCACCGTGCCGCTGGCTGCCCACGGCATCGCCATTCAGCTGGCCTCGATCAGCTTCATGATCCCGCTCGGGTTGTCGCATGCCGCAACCGTGCGCGTCGGTCAGGCCTATGGCCGTGGCGACATGGATCAACTGGCGCGCGCTGCGCATACGGTGATGGGACTGTCGGTCGTCATTTCGCTGATGGCGGCGGCGCTGTTCTGGACTTTTCCCGAAGCGCTCGTAAGCCTGTTTCTCGATGAGGCCAATGCCGATGCGGCGGAGCTGTTGAGGGTTGCCGTGCCGCTGCTCTTGGTGGCCGCCGCCTTCCAGCTTGTCGACGCCATCCAGGCGATCGGCGCGGGGCTTTTGCGCGGCATCAAGGACACCCGCATTCCGATGATCATCGCGGTGATCAGCTACTGGCCGGTGGGGCTGTCGGCGGCTTACGGGCTGGGCTTCGGCCTTGGCTATGGCGGCCCGGGCGTCTGGGCCGGCCTCGCGCTGGGCCTCGGCGTCGCCGCCGTGCTGCTCAATTTGCGCTTTGCCCTGCGGGGTCGGTTTTTGGACGTTGCGAGGGCGTGATCGCTTGGATGGCCGGATTTGGAGGCGCGCGCGTTCGGGGGCTTGTGAAGCCTGTCTGGCCCCTTGTCAGGGTCCTTCGCCAAACACGCTAGTTGTTGCATCCATTGTGGCGGCGCCACATCGTTTCGTCATGGCCCTGCGGAACAGAGTTGCATGGATCTTGTGCATAACCGCGCAAGATGGCGTACCGCTCGATCTGAACGTCATCCAGGATTTCGATGGTGAGCAGATGGCGCGACAAGTGCACGAAACGCAGGTCGGTGCGGGCACTTCCGGCCGCCGCGACCGCGTCTCGCAACGCCGCTTGGGTTATGCCGCCCTCTGAGAAGGCTTGATCCAGGGCTGCTTCAGCGGCGATGAGCTCAGCACCAGCCGCAATCGCGTCGGCGCGCATCTGGTCAATAACCTCGATAATCTGCGCCTTTTGATCTGATGAGAGCGCCAGTTCTTCGGATAACTCCAAAACATGCATCGGGCCGGGATACCCGTTCAACTCCGCTGCAAGCGCCAAGCCCCATCCACGACCGGCTTTGAGCTCGGCGATATCGTGTGCCGAAAGAGCGGCGATATCGCGGGCTTCGAACCCGGCATAGGGCGACTGACTGTCCTGAGACATGCCGGGCGATCCCAAAGAAACAACCAACAAACCGACTGCCAGAATGATGCGCATGTCCGCTCTCCTTTTGTCGGAGAGTTGCACATTGTGGTGCGAGCACACATGATTACGATCATATCATGGGCTCTATCGTTAGGTCGATCTCGTCCGACGCCGAGGTCCTTGACCTCCCGCCGCGTGCGATCCTTTTCCATGCGGGAGATCCGGTGTGTTCTGTCCATCTCGTTGATGCCGGTGCGGTTCGTCTCGAGCAGCCGTCCGGTGAGTGGGCGAACGACCTTTGTTCAACGCGCGGGGCGCGGCGATGTTCTGTCTACGCCGACCGGTACCAGTGTGACGCGCGAGTATTGAATGCAGCCCGGCTTCGACGATTATGCCTGGACGGCTTCAGAAGAGGTCTGGAGAAGCGTCCGGGTTTTGCCAACGCCTGGGCGGCGCAGCTTGCGTGCCTGGTGCAGAAGATACGTCTCAATGCCGAAACCCGCGGGTTCAAAACCGTTGCAGATAGATTTGATGCGTGGCTTGGGGAGCGGTGAACCCCGCGCTTGTGGCGATGCTGGCTCTCGTTCCCGAAGTGGTTGCCCGGGCGGCGGTCAGGGACTGGCGGGAGCGGGCAGAAAGACAAATTCGCCCGTTTGACCTGACCTCAAGATGTTCGTGTCTCCTGATTGTCAGGTTCCGCCAACCATCGGTTCATGACGACGCAGGCTGTCAAGTCGCCCGAGACATTGACAGCGGTTCGACACATGTCGAGCAACCGGTCGACGCCAAGCAGGATTGCAACACCTTCCGGCGGGATGCCGATGGAGGCGAGGATACCCGACAGGATTACAATGCCGACTCCTGGAGTGCTTGGGCTGCCAATTGATGCGCCGACGACGGTTAGGACGATCAGGGCGAAAGACGCCGGGTCCAGCGTGATCCCATAGATTTGCGCCATGAACAGCGTCGCAACCACTTGGTAAAGGGCTGTTCCATCCATGTTGACCGTTGCGCCTAGCGGAATGATGAAACGCACAATGGCGGGCCGGACCCCCAGGCTATCCAGGGCCACGCGCATTGACACTGGCATGGTTGCGGCGGAGCTTGAGGTGGCAAAGGCAAGGAGCTGAGCATCCAGAATGGATCGCGAAAACTGCAAAGGATTGCGCGCGGCAAGCACCGCCACGATGCCAAGATAGACGAAAAGGAGCAGGATCAGGCCTGCGACGACGCAGAAGATATAGGCGGACATGCCCAGCAAGGCATCGAGGCCGGCGCGCATTACGAATTCGCAAATCAAACCAAACACGGCAATGGGGGCCAGCAGCATCGCCCAGGCGACGATTTTGAGCGCCACGGCTTGCAATGCCCCAAGAAGATCGATCATCGGCCGCGCGGTTCTCTCAGGCAGGGAGACAAGCGCCACGCCAAGGAAGATTGCAATCAAAACGATCTGCAACATGTCTCGCGAGAGACTGGCGGCCGTCAGGCTGGTCGGAATAAGAGATGATATTTGTTCGGCGAAAGGCGTGTCCTGGGTCGCGACCGGGCTTGCTGCGGCCGGTAGATCAACCGGATCTGCCAAGGTCACATAGGCCCCGGGTTCAAACCAGGTCGCCAACGCGGCACCGATCAGCACCGCGATGGTTGTCGTGCTCACAAAGTAGGGAACGATCCGCGTTCCGGCCTTGCGCAAAAATACCGGATCACCGGCGGATATCAGGCCAAGCGCAATTGAGGAGATGATCAGCGGGATCACGATCATCTGGATCATGTTCAGGAAGATGCCGCCCGGCAGTTTAAGCCAAGCCCCCAGATTTTCGATCCGTTCCGCGGAGACGGTTAAGACCGTGTCCGTCTCCGGTGAGAAAAGTAGGCCGAAGCCGACGCCGAGAACGAGAGCAGCGAGGATCTGCGCCCACAGCTGTGTCCGGATCAACAAGCGGATCGATTGAAAGCCGTTTGGCGCATCAGGCGTGTCTCGGGCGGATCTGGGAACGCTCATGAAATCTCCTTGTCAGGACAGATCAGACCGCTGAAGGCGGCTGAGATAGGACAGAAAAGCCTGCGAACTGAAGGCCACCAGATGCGGTTGGCTTGCATCCGAGATGCCTGAAACATCCAGCAACCGAAATCCGAGCGGCATGTAAAAGTCAGGGTCGGTATGCGCGCCCAGCCGGCGATCGGATTGCGAGACCCGCGCAGACACCCACAGGGCGGGGTCTGCGTCCGAGGCCACGACAACCGAAAGTTCGGGCAATGGACCCGCACCAGCGACCTGCGCGCGGAAAACATCTGTTGCGATATCAGGTTGCAAGAGCACAAGGCCGCGCAGGTTGATGTTGGCGCGATGACCGCCCCGATTGCGCCACGACAGGGTCTCCATTGCCAGGAACGCACCAAGGGAATGTGCCACAAGGACGATGTCTCCGGGCCAGACGCGATCGAGTGTGTCCAACAAGTCCGAGAGTGGCTGGCGCGCGTGCAGAACGCTGTCGCGATCGTGGACGTATCCCCGCGCGGTAGCAGCAGAGGGCCAGACAAAGGTGACCTGCGCGCCTTCCATCTTGGCGTCGATTGCCAATTGGGCTTGCCTGTAGATAGCCTCCGCGGCCGTATTGTTGTAGCCATGAATCCATAGCGTCAGAGGAGCGTTTCGCGGCGCGTTTTGCAGCGCTGCGCGAAGGGCGTCTTCCGTGTCCAGGTTTTGACGTGAAAGAACCGAGAACGCATTTGCGCCGCTGACCGGGACCGTTCCGATTTCGCGGTGCTCCGGGACCGCTACATCGATCTTTGAAAAGGAGAGCCGATCGGCGCGCACAGCACTGTCCAAGGACACTCGATTTGTAGCTGCGATGATCTGTTGCACTTGGTGATCGGGCGTGTCGGGGAGCGTCGTGAGCGTGCCACGGGCCGTGCAGGCGCTCAGCGATGTCATCAACGCAGTTCCCATGAAGGCCCGCCGGGAGATCGTCATTCCGCGGGCACCTGGTCCAGATCATCCGCATAACTCCGGCTGTCGCGCCATTTCTTGAGGTTCGCCCAATCGAAATAGATGGTGAGCGCAGATGGCAGCACGAAGATGGTCAGGATCGTGGAGGAAAGGAGGCCGAAAGCCACCGCTGTAACCAGCGGCACCATGGTTTGGGCCTGCGGTGACGTCTCGAAGATGATGGGCAAAAGGCCCACGAAAGTGGTCGTGAAGCTCAACAACACAGGACGGAACCTGTGACGGACAGCTTCGATCGCACCTTCGGCGGCGCTTTCTTCACTCTCCATCTCGAAGAACGCGAGGAACAGGATTGCGTTGTTGACGACGATCCCCGCCAGTGAGGCGAAGCCGACGAAGCTCGGCATCGACAGATCAATCCCGATGATCATATGACCCATGATAACCCCGATGATCGCAAATGGGATCGAGAGCATGATGAAAAGGGGCAGAGCGTAGGAGTGAAACTGATAGGCCAGGATCAGATAAACACCGACAAGTCCAATCAGCAGCGCGGCGAAGATTGAACTTTGGGTTTCTTGTTGCGCCTCGGTCGCGCCGCCAAAACCGACGGTGACATCTGGGTAAACCGCGGCGATCTGCGGAGCATAGACCGTACGCACTTCATTCGAAATAACCGTAGACGTTGTCACATTTCGATCGATCTGCCCGATGATCCGCGCGATGGCCTGACCGTTTTGCCGGGTGATCTGCGTGTAGCCTTCGACCGACAGCATGTCGGCCACCTGCGAAAGTGGCGTGCTGGAACCTCCGGGCAGCATGATTGGGAACTGCTCCAGTTCCGCGATGGTTGGCACCGTGTCAGCAATTTCCACGCGGATCGCGATATCCGAGAAGCCTTGTGAGAACTCGTCCGTTTCGGATCCCGAAAAGGCTGCGCTCAATTGCCCGGTCAGGTTTTGCGGTGTCAGACCGGCAGCCGCTGCAAAATCGTTGAGGCTGAGCTCGATCTGTGCCTGACCGGACGAGAAATCGTTGTAAGCGCCGGTCACATCCGGCCGTGCGATCAAGCGCGCATAAAGGTCTGCTGTTGCCCTCTCCAATTGATCGAGGTCACGAGAGGACAACTGCACATCAAGGTCTGATCCGCCGGGAGTGCCAGAGGTTTGGATAAAGCTTGACTGTGCGACATCGGCCAGCGGGCCGGTCTCGGTTTTCCATCTCTGCGCAACCTCATCGGCGGCGACATTGCGCAACGCGCTTTCCAGCAGGTCGACGGTGACCGTTACCGTGTGAGGCCCGTTGCTGCGCACATCCTGATTGGTGGCATAGCGCACCAGAACACGCTCGACGAGCGGTTGCATCTCTTCGGTCAACGGTGTGAGTTCGCGATCGACAGCCTTGATGCCCGACAATAGTCGCGCGACGGCAGCCTCCGTTCGTTCCAGCGGCGAGCCCGCGTTCAGGGCAAGGCGCGCCTCGATCGTGTCGCCTTCGGTTGTCGGGAAACCCACGACCTTGATGATACCGGACGTCATGAAAGCAACGCTTGCGATCAACACCGCGAAGGTGAGCCCAAGCGTGGCATAGCGCCATTCCACACAAAACCTTGTGGTCGGCAGTACGATCCGTTCGGCCAACGCCTCGATCATGCGTGGCGCAAACCGCCGGTTTTGCGTTTCGCGATCCGCGGTTACATGGCTGAGGTGGTTGGGGAGGACGAGAAAAGCCTCCACCAAACTCACCGCCAAAACCACCAGAAGCACGACCGGAACGACCTCCAGGATGGAGCCCAGTTCACCTGACAGGAACATCAATGGCGTGAACACGCATGCCGTCGTCAGAAAGGACGAAAACACGCCCGGTGCGACCTCGGCTGAGCCGCGGTAGGAAGCCTGTTTCGGGCTCCCTTTTTTGCGCCATTTGTCGATGTTGTCAGCTATGACGATGCTGTCATCCATGATCAGGCCGACCGCCATGAGCATAGCGATGAGCGAGATCATGTTGATGCTAACACCCAGGATGTTCATGACAAAAAACGCCCCCAGAAAACTGATCGGCAGTGTCGCGGAGATCCAGAACGCTTCTTTGAAACTGAACACCAGTGACATCACGACCAACACCAGAAGCAGTCCGATCACCGTGTTTTCGACAACGACGCGGATACGATCCTGAATGTTTTCTGTCTCATTGTTGACAATGGTGATTTGAAACGGATCGGGGAGGCGTGCTTCTTCGGCATCGATTACCTCTTGCACTTGCGCAAAGGCATCTATGGCATCCGCCGCGTTGGTTTTCAGGACCCGGATTGTTGCGGCTTCAGCCCCATCGATGAAGGATTGCAGCTCGGGTTGCGCAGAAATCAAACGGACATCAGCAACATCCGAAACGCGCACAAACCCTCCAGCGCTGGTTTCGCGTATCACGATCTCTTCCAGGGTTGGTGTCGTTCGCCGCACCCCTTGATAACGCAAGGTGACGTCCAGAGTTTGTGTTTGTGCAGTTCCGAGCGGCCGGTTGAAAGACCGCGCATTGATCGCTTCGACCACATCGCGCGCAGACATTCCGTATCGACGCAACGCCGCCTGATCGAGGGCGACGCGGAACTCCTGCTCGCTGATTCCGCCGACTTCGGCATCTGCAACGAGGGGCAGGGCGGAAATCCGGACTGCCAACTCATCGGCGTATCTCAAGAGACCGCCCGGGCCATCGATCCCGGAGACGGCCAAGAGCACAATCTGCTCTTCTCGATCTGCGATGGCCACCGTTGGTTCCTCGGTGTCTTCAGGCAGTCCTTGCAGGGCTTGGACTTCGGACAACGCATCGTTGAAGAACTGCGAGATATCGCCATCCTCGACCATGGTGAGTGTAAGTGTGGCAAGTCCTTCGGTTGACTGGCACTCGATATCGTCGAGCTGGGATACCCCGTTCAGGGCGCTGTCGAGTTCCGCGCAGACCTGTTCATCAACATCGATAGCCGATGCGCCGGGATAAACCACGCCAACGGTCACCCGGGATGGTGTGAACTCCGGGAAGCTTTCCCGTTCGATATCCGGCAGCACCGAAAGGCCGAGGATACAGGCGGCAATCATCAGGATGTTTGATGCGACCGGGTGATGAACGAAATACCGGATCATTGAAGAACGGCCTCTTCATCGGAAGCAACCGGTGCAAGGAGGGTTCCAAGGATTGCCGGTTCGGGTGGGGTCAGAACAAGCTGATCCCCCGTCTCCAATCCAGCGGAAATGACGATATCACCGGCGCTGCGTCCGGCGACGATCACGTCCTGCCGGGTAAGCCGTGTGTCAGTATCAACCAGGTAGACATATGTGCCGTCCTCTCCCCCGATCAGCGCCGACCGTGGGATAACTGCCTGCGGTTCATCGGTTGATCCATGGAAGAGCACGGACACAAAGGCGCCGTTTGTGAGTGGCGGGCGCCGGGTCAAAGCATCAGGGACGCCGGCATCGTGCACCTGCACGACAATGCCCAGCGTGCCTGTCGTATTGTCTACCGAGCCGTCGAGGCGGACGATCTCGGCGGGATACCGGTGTTCGCTCCCTTGCGAAAGGACAACGGTTGCTTCGATGCCCGCAGCGCCAAGGGCCTTTATGGCAGCATTTCCTTCGAACGGATTCAGTCGCTCGATGACGTCTTGGGCGTTGGGAATCAAGAGTTCCAATGCTTCAGCCAGTGCGGCGGGCTGAACCTCTGCGACAATTTCCACTGTCTCAATGGAGGCGATGGTCAGCAGTCTGTCGCCGGGCCGAATGTAGACGCCTTCAGATGCGTTCTCCTCGAGGATTCGACCGTCAAAAGGTGCAATGATCCTGGTGTTCCCCAATTGTCGCACTGCTTCTTCGAGATCGACCTGACGTGAGGCCAGTGTGGCCTCGGCGCTGCTGCGCTGGACGGGAAACAACGCCAGCGCATTTTCGAGATCAAGGACACGCCGCTGTTGCGAGATCAGATCTCGCTGTACCTGTTCCAATGACGCCAAAGCCGTCGAACCACTTTCGACAAGAGAGGTGCGGCGATCGACATCGGCCTGCACGATCTGTTCGATTTGCCGTTCCAGCGCCAGTTGCTCGGCTGTGTTTCCCTCTTGGGCGTTCAGTTCAGCGAGTTGGGCTTCGGCGATGGCCAAATTGGCGAGAGCGCGATCGCGTGCGATTTCGTAGTCGCGAGGATCGACGATCAGGATGACATCCCCTTGGGTGATGAAACCGCCAACGGCCAGACCATCGATCGTCTCGATGATCTGGCCGTCGACCTGGCTGATGCCTTCCCATTTGCGCACAGGCTCTACACGGCCATATCCTGTGACATGGACAGCGACGGGTTCCAAAACAACGTCCGCCACCCGGACAGGCACCAGCGGGCGCGCGCCGTCGCTTGCCGCAAACTCCGGCGCACGATTGTTGATCACCAGAAAGGCCCCGATCCCGACAGCAATTGCCGGGACAAACAAGAGGATACGCCAATTCATAGGAGTGCTTTCAGGTTGCGTTGTATTGGATAAATCGCATCAATGAGTTCCGGGACACGATCATCAAAACGGTCCCACCCCATTGATTTTTTTGTTAAAATGTCTGCGGTCAAAAAGAACGTTGTTTGTCCGATAATCCCCAGCGCCCGCAGGCGGGCGGCCGAACTTTCCGGCGGCAGATTTTCTGCACGGGAGAGGAGCGCTGCCATCACATCGATGTGCCCGCGCAACACTTCTTTTAAGAAAAGATCAACTCCGCGCCCGCCCATCAGGACTTCGCGGCGCATGAATTTTGTGTCGGAGCGTGATCCCGGACGAAGCGCATCACGAATGGCGGTGCCAATGATGATCCGGATTGTACTGCGTGCTTCTTCTGGCGTCAGGTTGTGTGGGTCATTTGCAAGCAGATCGAGCATCTCTCCCGGACCCTCAGAACGCATCCGTCGAGCTACTGCGACAACGCATGCGTCATACAGGCCCTTCTTCGAGCCGAAGTGATATTTAATGGATGAGATGTTCTGCAGGGCATCGCTGACTATCGAACGGAGCGATGCAGCATCATAGCCGTGCTCACCGAAATGCTTCAATGCAGCTCTGATCAGATCGGCCTTTGTCGTACCCTCGTCCGGATTCTCGTCAGCAGGCAGGGACATGCTCATTGGGAATCTCATTTCAAACGATTGTTTGATTTCGTGTATCATGTACCGTGCATTTGTCTTTCAATCAAGTGTTTGAATTGTGGAGACCCGCATGGTTGCCATAATCCAGTCGAACGCTCCAACGGCCTTCCTCTTCGCACCGGCACAGGCATTCGCGGACGTGCAGACGGAGATTGCGGCCCAGATCACCTGCTATTTGGCCTTATGTGCGTGTTTGACCGAATGAAATGCGTGCGAGATACGCCCAGGCCTCGTTCTGAACAGCTGTGCCCGTCAGCTCGAGCGGTAGATCGAACGACAGAAATTCTCCGGCAAAGTCCGCTGTCAGTTGACGCCGTTCATCTTGAAACGCAACGCGTCGTCCGTCTGCCCGAGCAGAAGGCGCCCGATCGGGCGTCCAAATAGCTGTAGACATAATCGCAACAGCGGAGCGTCGGGAAATCGGATATCCCTCAGGCGATCAACCGATATGATGATCAATCCGGATCAAATGAGCCGCGGGGTCCGGGAGCAAGCCGCGCAATGTGACCTCAACGATACGGTCGGTTTTCCCGCGCTGCCGCCGCCAGTCGTTGTAGCTGAGTTCAGCGAAAGGCGTAAATGTGGCCAATCCGCGTCTGGCGGGTCTACGAATGGTGGCTCCGGAATTGATCGGCGAGAGGTCGACAAGATCAGGATGCGCCTTGGCCACCGACAGGGTGTCGAAGACCAAAACGTCTCTGTCCCGGCCTTTGTTCATACGCGCGCCCAACAAACGCGCCAGCTGCTTTTCACTGGGCCAGAAGAAAACCCGGTGATTTAGAATTGAAAGCCAATCCAGCGGTGAAAGCCCGTCATCAAGGCAGGTTTCCAGGGCCTTTTCGCTAAGCGGAAGCTGGTCGTTGATTTCCATGTGTCCCAATTCAGGATGATCCAGGGCGATCGTCGTCGAGCGCCTCCTTTCCAGTGCGGCTGTGCGTACTGTCCTTTCGGGATCAAAAAGAGCGACTGCGGCCCGGGCGGAGAGCAAGCCATGCCTGCTGATCTGAGGCCAGGAGCCGGGTGTGGTCACATGATAAAGTTTTGGATGCAGGGCTGCGAGCTCGTCAGGTGTCATTCATGATCTCTTGGATTTTGGCATAGGGCATGTTGTGTGTTGCCCATGTGAATGTCCCGGCGCCCAACAGTTCGGTCGTGGCGCTGCGCAACGCACCCATTGCATGTCCGTAAAGCGATGATCCGACGCTGATCCGGCGCACGCCGAGTTTGGCCAACCCATCCACCGTCAACGGGTTTCCGATCCCTGCAAGAACATTTATCGGCGCGCTTACCCGTGACAGCACCCTCTCTATCTGCTCTTCGGTCATCAAGGCCGGCGCATAGAGCAAATGCGCGCCGGCCTTGTCGAACGCCTGCAAACGGGCCAGCACTTCGTCATGGTCCGGAATGCCTGCAAAAAGCGCATCTGCCCGGGCGCACAGCACGAATGGGTTCGGCAGGGAATTGGCGACCTCCAACGCTGCCACAATCCGCTCAAGGGCCAATGCGCGATCATAAAGCGGTGCGTCCGGATCCCCTGTCGTGTCCTCAATCGATGCACCGGCCAGCCCAATGTCAGCGGCAAGGCGAACAGCTTCGGCCACGTCCTCGGGCCTGTTGCCGAAGCCGTTCAGCAAATCTCCCGTAACCGGAATATCGACCGCTTCGGCTATTGATGCCGCGTTGCTGAGAACCTCATCCTTGCTCAGCAGTCCGTCGCAGCGACCGGCGGCCCAGGCGTGTCCTGCGCTGGTCGTGCCCAGTGCTTTGGCGCCAAGGCTTTGCATCAGCCGAGCCGAGCCTGCATCCCAAGCGTTCGGGAGCACAAAGCTGCCGTCTTGATGCAGCCTGTGAAAGGCCGCACATTTGTCTGCATATGAAACCATCAGATCAGCCCTTTCGGTCTTGTCTTTACAAAGTGTTCGCTGCCCTTGGCGCGGTCCAAAACCCCTGAGAGTTGCGGGACGCCTCTTCAAGGCAATTCAGAATGGCAAGAGACTGCTCAACACGGCATGCTTCAAGCCTTCGAATGACAGCGCCGACTTGACCTGCCATCTCGAGGCCGCCGCTTTTCGTCCGGTCAGGCGCATCACATCTGGACCGTACCCGCCTGATTTGGCGAGAGAATTTCCAGAGACAGCACCTCGGCCCCGTCCGAGATCGCCTGGCGCGCCATTTGCTGCACCTTGTCCCATGTCGCCCGGGCATCCTGCCAGAAATGTACAATCTGCAACACGGCGAGACGCATCGCGCCCGCCGAAAATGGAGTGCCAAGCCGCCCGGGCATCAAAAGACCCTGTCCGCATTGGAGATGCTGGACGTCAAACAGCTGCGCTTTGCCAGAACACGCTCAGTCGAGGCGGGATGTTTGGCAAATCCTTGTCGCAGCGCTCACATTCCGGTCTCAGGTCCAAAACGGCCAAAGGTGCATCCTTTGTTGCTCTTGGCAAAACATAGCGCTTAGTGTTTTGGCAGGAATGCCAATATGGCATCATTTTCCGCCAAGCCGAGGACAAGCCCATTCTCGTTCGATTTCTTCTTTATCCTGATGTCACGCTCCTTGACGTTGCGGGTCCGGCGCAAGTCTTTGAAGCGGCGGCAAGAGTGAACGCATGCTGTTCTATAGACCTGGAATTTTGCACACCGGCAGGTGGGCGGGTTTCCTCCGATACAGGGCTCATGCTGGATGCCAAGGACAGCCTGACGCTCAAGAACCCCGCAGATATCTTTATCGTTCCCGGCTCGAATGCGCTGGACTTGGCCTGCCAGGACACGCATCTGATCAATGAAATCATACGCCATGCGCATCTGAGTAAAATCACTGCATCGGTCTGCACAGGGAGCCTGCTTCTGGCGCGCGCAGGTCTGTTGACGGACAGGCGCGCGGCGACGCATTGGCGTTTCGCAGCGGATTTTGCCGAGCTTTTCCCGCAGACACGGGTCGATCCGGACCAGATCTATGTCCAGGACGGGAACATCTGGACCTCTGCGGGGGTTTCAGCGGGTATCGATATGGCGCTGGCTTTGGTCGCTGCGGGTTTTGGACGCAACGCCGCTGTCACCGTTGCGCGCGAACTGGTGGTGCCGTTGATCCGGTCGGGCGGGCAAAAGCAGTTCAGCAAGGCATTGGAGATGCAAACGGGCGACGGCAATCACGCCTTTGGCGACCTGCATGACTGGATCGGTCAGAATCTTGACGCGGATCTTCGTGTTGACGCCCTTGCCAGCAGGTGTGGCATGTCCAGCCGCAGTTTCGCGCGAAAGCATGTGCAATTGACGGGTGTCACTCCTGCGCGCATGGTTGAAAACCTGCGGATCGAACTGTGCGCACAATTGCTTGAATCATCATCCGCACCGGTAAAGGCCATCGCTTCTGACTGTGGTTTTGCGTCGGTCAACAACATGCGGCTGGCTTTCAAACGCCACAAGGGCGTAGATCCGACCACTTATCGCAAGCAATTCGGACCAAGATGAGGAATGCTCTCGGGCCTGTTTGGAACACTGACGGGGCACCTGAATATGCCGGTGCATGGAGCACTATCCGATAACACAAAAGAGCGTCTGCCTAGACCTCATTGCCTTTGTCATGCCAGAGCGCGTGGACCGTATTCCAGTCAGGAACCTCCGTCGTTTCGAACCCGAAGGTCTTTCCGGTCGCGATCTTATCAAAAAGCCGCATCGCCTCCAGATGAGCACCGGACCGCAGATATTCGAGCATGGCGGCGCGGTTTCGCCAGACACTTCTGGTGTGGTGTATGCCGTTGATTGTTCGCGCTTCGGCGCTCAAGCATCCGTCCGCACGCCGGGCCTGGTTCATCGACGCGATAGCATGACGCCAGAAGGTTGCGATTTGCCAGAAACGGCGCACCCGCAAACCGGTAATCGACACATAGACTGGTGATGTCATATCGACCTCCAGGGTTGACAGCGCCTACCTTTTTACTCAATGAGTAGACACTGTCAACCTTCGGACTTGAGGCTTGGATCAATCTGCGCTGAAATTCCGAAAGAACATGGGCCAAGTGCCCTTGTGGCTGCCGCGACCAATGGCAATTGTGCAGCGACGGCAACTGAACTCGCGGCATGCGACATTTGGCTTGTTCCGACGGAAGGATGCGCAGCTCGTTTGGAAACCCCCGCCACCTCACCCGGGAAAGGTCATGACCTAGAAGTGCCGTCGTAGCGGTGGATATTGGGGTGAATGAGGGGCCGGATGGCCGCTTGGCTGCGACAGCGGGAGGGATATCAGGGTTTTACGTGGCCTGCGCAGGGTTTGGAACAGCGGGCAGGGCTCGATCTCTCCGGTGAGTTCTATCCTCGCCTTTCAGGGCGCCGGAAATTCCGCAAACCATGGTGTCAGAAAAGCCTGTATGCGAGCTCCTGCTCGAGGGCTTGCAGCAGACTTGCTTCTCCTAGCGTCGCTGTCCTGGTCGCGCATCGGAGCCTGTCGATCGCGCATGGGTGTACAATCCAACCTGCTTGGCGATGGCTTCGCGATGTTGCCCCTTTCCCAACAATCCGGATACTGAAGCAAATCATGCAGGGGATAACAAAGCACCGTGATGCCGACAAAGACAAAACAACCGCTTAAGCGAGCACTGGTCGAGCAGGCGTTCTCGGTTATCGAAGAAAGGGGTGTCGAACATCTTAGCTTGCGCGAAGTGGCGCGCCGTCTGGGTGTCTCGCACCAGGCTCCATACAAACACTTCCGGTCACGCGATCATATTCTCGCGGCCGTGGTCGAACGATGTTTTGCGGATTTTGCCCAGCATCTGTCTTCAAGACACTCCTGTGACGATCCTTACGATGATCTGCACCAGATGGGGCTCGCCTATCTTGAATTCGCACGGAGATACCCGCTGCAATACCGCCTGATGTTCAACACCGCGCTACCTGATGGCGCGGCGCATCCTGAAATGCTGGCGCAGGCGCAATTTGCCTTCTCAATTCTGTATGACAAGCTGTGCACAATGACCCTGAAAGACCCCGGTCACCCTATCCCCGATCCCGTCAAACACGACGCGATCTACATCTGGTCGGCGCTTCACGGGTTGGCCAGTCTCATGCAATCGGATGTGACCTCGACCCTGGGACTGAGCAGCGAAGACAAAGCCGTCGCCGTCGCGCGCCTCATGCGGCGGATGAGCATCTCCATCGCGCCTTAGGATCATCATGATGCCGGCTTTTCGGTTGAACGGTTCAATCTCGATTGACAAAGGGAGGTTTCAAAATGGGTGAGGAGATGAGGGGAGGCTGTTTCTGCGGATCGATAAGATACGCCGTAACCTCCAGGCCCAAGCTAAGGGCGCAGTGTCATTGCAGAGCGTGTCAGTATTTTTCAGGCGGCGGGCCGAATTACTACATGCTGATAAGCCCACAGCACATCCATTTTAGCGGCGACCCAGCGCGCAAATACCGGAACCCGGAGAAGCCTGATGCCGTCACACGTTCATTTTGCGGCACGTGTGGCACACATCTCATCACCGAACGGCCGGGCCTGAGGGAAATTGTTCTGAAAGTCGGCACGCTCGATGAACCTGGCGCATTTCGCGGCCCGAAAATCGCGATATTCTGCGAGGAAAAGCAAGACTGGCACATGATTCCTGAGGGCATAACTACCTTTGACACGCTACCTTCAAGCAACTGAGAAGGCGGCGATGTGTCAGGCTGGCCGATCAAACGGCGTCTCGTGAAGCCATTGTTGAGCCCGATTGCGTGTTGGCCTATCATCATCCGGGAAACGCGTTGTCATAACCAGACTTCCGGAAAAGAACACGCAGCATGATTGCCTATGTCACCGTCGGTGCCGACGATATCGCTCGCGCGAAACAGTTTTATTCCGCGTTCCTGCCAGCCCTCGACTACGGTCTGGAAGAGGGGCCCGAGGGCCTGAGCTACGCGCTGCCCATGAAACCGGGTCAGTCTGTGGCTCTGCCGGATTTTTACGTCAAACCAACCTTTAATGGACGTCCGGCCTCGGCTGGCAACGGTTCCATGGTCGCCTTCGAGGCACGCAATCAAAAGCAGGTTCGTGACCTGCACTCCGCAGCACTTGCCGCAGGCGGAACCGACGAGGGCCAGCCCGGCTTCCGGGACTCCTACGGACCTCGTTTCTATGTCGGCTACCTTCGCGACCCGCAAGGCAACAAGATCGCGCTGTTTTCCAGCAATCCGGACGAACCCGGACGAGACGGATAAGCGGCAGCTTTGAACCTTTCGCCGCCATTCATGTCGAAATTCCCGGTTTTCACTTTCGGCGTAAAGCCAAACTTTGTGCTCTCCGCAGTGCATGGCAGGTCTGAGCCCAAACTGTCGAATGCCGCGATTTGGCGAATTTCAGGTTCGATTCCAAGAAAAAGCCCCACTTAAGCAGTCGCGACCTTTTGAGGCGAGCTCGGAACTAAACGTTGGAATAGGCATTCTCAGCCAAGTCCTTTACATCCAATACCGCACTCGCCCACTCAGCGGGCCTTTCTTGAGGCAAGTTGTGACCCGCTCCGTTGAAAACGCGGTACTCGTAAGCGTTGAGAAATTTTTGCGAATTCTGAAGCGTGGAGTTTGATACGCCATCAGCGCTCCCATCGATACATATTGCAGGGACATTGATGTCAGGTTGCGCGGCCAACTTCAGTTCAATTTCTTCGTATGCTGGATCACCCGGAACAAGACCAAACCTGTGTCTGTATGAATGAATGACCACCTCGACAAAGTCGGGATTATACAAGGCATTTTCGCTGGCCCTGAAATCTTCATCGGTGAACTTCCAGTTTGGTGACCACATCTCCCAGAGCGTACGCGCAAAACCGCTTCTGTTGAGCTCGAGTCCCATACGCCCTCGCTCGGAATGGAAAAAATACTGGTACCAATACGCGGCTTCCATTTGGGGATCAGAGGGCACCATGGCATTTGCAATGTCTTGAATGTTGTATGAGTTGCCCGAAACCAGCGCGGTCACTCTTTCAGGCCAGAGCGCAGCCACGATGCACGCTGCTCGACCACCCCAATCATAGCCGCCCAAAACGGCGCGCTCGATTTCCAGCGCATCAAGGAAGGCCAGTAGATCTGCCCCAAGTGCCGCTTGCTGACCTGAACGCGGTGTTTTTGCGGAAAGGAATGAGGTGCCTCCGAAGCCGCGAAGGTAAGGCGTCAGCACTCTCGCGCCGGCCTTTTCCAGAAGGCGCGCAGAGGCTTGGTAGGCTATAGCATCGTAGGGGAAACCATGGCCTAGTATGCAAGGCCATCCATCAGCCGCTCCATACTCGACATATTCGATTTTCAAAACGCCTGCGGTAACCTGCTTGTTTTGCATCGACGTTGCCTTTCCAATTGCCAGGCTTAGATCAGAGCACGCTGGACCGCGCTTTCGTTCCAACCGATGCCCAAACCGGGGCCACGTGGCGTCAAAGAACCGTCTTCGACGTGATGTGGTGCTTCGAGCAACGCACCTGCCACATCCAGGTATTCAAGCAGATGCGCATTTGGCGTGGCACAAAGCGCATGTGCACTTGCCTCAATGAAAAGGTGGCTTGAAACAGGAAGTGAGGCAGCCCGGGCATATGACGCGGCGCGTTGCCAACCGGTGATGCCCCCTATTTTCATGACATCCAACATTGCATGGTCGCTGATCCCTGCCTGGATAGCCCTTGCCGCATCATCAGGCATCCACCAGTTCTCACCGGATTGAATTGCTGTTTTGACGGATTTGCGAACAGCGCTGTGCCCTACAAAGTCTTCCGCTTCAACGGGTTCTTCTACCCAATCCAGCTGAAACCCTTCATCCTCAAACCGTCGAATTCGAGTGACAGCTTCGGGCACTGTCAGCGTTTGATTGTAATCGATCATCAACCGGATATCTGGACCTATCTGACCTCGCACCGCATTCAGTACGGTGACATCCTGTGCAAGAGTACCCCCACCTACTTTGATCTTGATTGCCTTGAACCCCATTCCAATCGATTTCTCCAATAGCGGTTCGTCCCGCCCAATGGCGAATACGCCAAGACTATCGTAACAGGGAATTGGCCGGGCAGCGGCTCCCAACACCTCGACGACCGTGCAGTTGAGAGATTTGGCATGCGCATCCCATAGGGACATATCCAAACCAGCCAACGCCATCGCTACAAGCCCCTGTCGTCCCAACAATCTAATCTGCTGCTCCATTTCAGCCATTCGACTGATCGGGTGGAGGGATTTTCCGATCAGTGAGGCGCCCATGTCTTCTACCAAGCCAATCATCGGGCCGAGTGCGATTGGAGTGTAGGTAAAGACGTAACTGTGCCCGACAATGCCTTGATCCGTCTGGATGTCGATAAGAACGAGGGGTGCCTGCGGAATTGACACAGTTGCAGTTGTGATAGGCCGTTCAAGTGGTGCCAGCACGGCCCGCGCGACTACTTTTGTGATCTTTGCCAACGTCATCGGCACCTCCATGAAAAAACTCATGATGATGATAACGATGATTACTCGTGACGTTTATGCACTAGTGGGTGTACATAACGGATATGCCACGCTCATCGGACAAGACTGTTGCCGCGATACTGGATGCGAGTTTCCTGCTCTTTTTTAGGAGAGGCTACGCAAGGGTAAGTATGAATGACATTGCTGCGGCTGCGGGAGTAACGAAGCGTACCTTGTATTACCACTACCCGAGTAAGGATGCCTTGGTAGGAGCCGCGCTAGACAAGCAAAATCAATTGTCACTTGCCGCATTTCAAAAATGGGCGGCTCCGGAAGCTGCGTCAACTGACGATTTTGTTGTTCATCTTTTTGATCAGTTGGCTAAGTGGTCAATGACGCCAAGCTGGACTGGATCGGGGTTCACAAGGCTGAGTATGGAGCTGGGAGATCTTCCGGGTCATCCTGCGCGAAAGGCATCTCAACGCCACAAACGAGCACTTCAGCATTGGCTTTCGGAGGAGTTGTCAAACAGAGGACACGAAGGGTCGAATGAAGCCGCGGCAAAGATAGTCGTCGCTCTTGAAGGTGCCACAACTCTCTCGTTTATTCATTCTGACCCGGAGTATTTTGTTATTGCTGCCGAGATTGCCCGACATGCTGTTTCACCACGAGCGTAAACTCCCCTAAACCGAAATTTTCCGTAAGTTCCGGATCAAAGCATTCTGGCTGACCCAAAAGCCGTCGCTGGGAAAACCGTGACGAAAGTTAGCTTTGTTCGCATGAGACGGACAAGCGGCAGCTTTGGGCCCGACTTGACCAACGCTGCGCGCGGCGCGAACGGCAGCCTCAGCGTGCCCGCGTTGCCAGATGCGCACCGCCCACGATCAGTCCTGCGCCAAGCGCAGACAGGATCACAATCGGTTCGCGCCAGAAAGCAAACCCAAAGAGCGCCGCGAAGACAATTGCCATGTAGCTCCATGTGATGACCTTGTCGCCCGGGGCAGATGAGAAGGCTTTCGCATAGTAAAATTGCCCAGCAATCGTAAAGCCCGCCACGGCAATGATCGGGGTCAGTTGTACAAGAGTTGGCACTTGCCACGTCCATGGCAGCGGAAGCGCAGATAGCAGGCACGCAAAGAAAGAGAAGTAGAACATCTGTCGCGCAACAGGTTCTGTTGACGCCAGGGACCAGATGACGAGGGCAGCGGCTGCCCCTCCGAGGGCTGCGAGCAATGCGGAGATTTCACCCAGAGAGACCCCGATGCGATCAGGACGGACGAGCAGGATGACACCGACGAAACTGATCGCGACCCCCAGCCAGACATATCGGTCTGACAATCGGCGAAACACAAGAAAGGCGAGGATGGGCACGAAAATCGGGCCCATCGACTGCAAAACGACCGCATTCGCGAACGGTATCTGTGCCAGCGCATAGAAGTAGGCCACAAGCGCGCCGTAGGTGAACACCGATCTGAGAAAATGGAGTGGTAGTTTGTGGCTATGAACCCCGCCCTTAGGACGGGCAATCAACATGTATCCCGACATCATGATAAACATTGTCAGATTGGTCCAGAACACCACCACGAAGACATTCATGCCCTCCGTCGCGAAGCGGGCGGATGTCGCACCCGAGGCCAGCAGCAGTGCAGCGAAGATCATCAGCCGTGTGCCGCGCGCAACATCATTTCCGGTAAGAAGTGCGGCCATAGCTGGGGTTCACCATCTTTCTGACATCAATCCTTCGATCTAATAGTTGAGCGCTGCTGCCATCTGTGTGGCAGTAGCGTTGTGATAGCCTTCAAAAAGTAGGAAGGGATCGCGATGTCCAGATCGGCCAGACTTTTCGAGATCATTCAGTTGCTGCGAAACGCGAAGGGACCAATTCTTGGGCGCGAGATCGCAACAGCACTCGAAATCTCCATCCGGACTGTCTATCGCGACATTGCCAGCCTGCAGGCGATGCAGACACCGATCGTCGGCGAACCGGGGATCGGCTATGTCATGCGCAAGGGATACGACCTTCCACCAATCAACATTGATGTCGAGGAAGCCGAAGCGATTTCCGTTGGTCTCAGTCTGATCGCGCGGACCGGCGATCCAGGCCTTTGGCGCTCTGCGGGTCGCGCGGCGCGCAAGCTACATGGGGTGGCGCCGGGCACCCGTCGGCTTCTGACATCCGCGTGGGGGATCGAGGACAGTGCGACCGTCAACCTCGGCGAGGTTCGCCGCGCAATCAGGAGCGAGAAAAAACTGGCGATAGAATATCTTGACGTTGAAGGAAGCGAGACCAAGCGCACGATCTGGCCACTTGTTCTGATCTACTACGTTGATGCAGGACTGATTGTTGCCTGGTGCGAACTGCGTGAAGCATTACGCCATTTCAGACTGGATCGCATAACGCGATTAAGCATACAGGGCGGCGAATTCGCGGGCCTTGGAGAGCCCCTGATCGAAAAATGGGAAGAAACGCAAATGGCAGGAGTCCTCCCAGCAAGAAAGCTGTAGCTTATCTCAAAGCCGCCACCAGAGAGGATAAAGTGAACGGCAGCTTCGTCCGCTTGGCAATAACATGTGCAACCGGGCCAGTCTGTCGCTCTGCCGGATTATTACGTCGAGCCAATCTTCGATGGACGTCCAGCCCCGGCTGGCAACGGTTCCATGGTCGCCTTCGAGGCGCGCAATCAAAAGCAGGTTCGTGACCTTCATTCCGCAGCATTGGCCGCAGGCGGAACCGACGAGGGCCAGCCCGGCTTCCGGGACTCCTACGGGCCTCATTTCTATGTCGGCTAGCTTCGCGACCCGCAAGGCAACAAGATCGCCCTGTTTTCCAGCAATCCGGACGAACCCGGGCGCGACGGATAAGGGCTAGGTTGGAGCCCCAGAAACCAATGCTGCTTCGTCCGCCAACGGCCGGATTTGGGCAGCGAACGATCATCGAAAATGCTACTTTGCCTGGATGATTGCTCCGAATACGTACAGCTTCCGCAAGGCAACCTTACATGATCTTGCTTTGCTCGCGGCCTGGCGGTCGAGCCCGCATGTACGGGAATGGTGGGGCTCAGATGAGCCATATGATGCGGTTGCTTTGGCTGATCCCCGGGTAGCCCGTTGGATCGTTTCCAATGCTGGTCGGCCCTTTGCATTTATGCAGGATTACACCGTGCATGGATGGGAGGGACATCATTTTGCTGATCTTCCCAAGGGGACACGGGGAATTGATCAGTTCATCGGAGACGGCGAAATGGTCGGTGCTGGACATGGCTCAGCGTTTATCAAAATGAGAATGGAAATGCTCTTCGGTGCTGGCGTACCTGTCATTGCGACCGATCCTCATCCCAACAACAAAAGAGCGATATCTGTTTACACTAAACTGGGCTTTAGGCCGCTTGGTCCTCCAAAGGAGACCAAATGGGGCTTGATCTTACCCATGGCTGCGAAGCGATGGCAGGATGCCACCTCGTGATGCTCTTTTAGGAAACAAGACGCAATGATTGACACGACCTATGCCAGAACGATGGCGCGATATGACCGATGGCAGAACCGGTCGCTTATCGCAGCGGCGGAAAAGCTCACAGATGCAGAGCGGTGGCAGGATCGCGGAGCCTTCTTCAGGTCTGTCGCTGAAACGTTAAACCATATTCTTTGGGACCATCGCATCTGGCTTGCCCGCCAACGGGGCGACGACGCCACTGTCAACGAGATCGGTGTACGTCACCCATACACAGATGCTCCGCGCACCTGGTCGGACTACAAGCGCCAACGGGCTGCATTGGACGATGAGATCAAAACGTGGTGCGATAGTCTGACCGAAGACGACCTCTCGCGCAGGGTCAAGTGGCAGCGCGGCGAAACGCCCGTCGAAACTGACTTCGGTTTCAACCTCGTGCACATGTTCAATCACGCTACTCACCATAGGGGGCAGGTCCATGCAATGCTGACGGCTGCCGGACTTGATCCAGGGCCGACAGATCTACCTATGCTACCGGACGAAGTCTGAAGTCCGCGTAAGCGCTTTGCGGCGTTGACATCCGTTGTGGAAGCGGACTCTGACGCAAACGCCGCCGCCCGCGGCTTCGTCCGCTTGGCTGTCGCATGTGCAACCGGGTCAGTCCGTTGCTCTGCCGGATTTTTACGTCAAACCAATCTTCGATGGACGTCCGGCCTCGGCTGGCAACGGTTCCATGGTCGCCTTCGAGGCGCGCAATCAAAAGCAGGTTCGTGACCTTCATTCCGCAGCACTTGCCGCAGGCGGAACCGACGAGGGCCGGCCCGGCTTCCGGGACTCCTACGGATCTCATTTCGATGTCGGCTAGCTTCGCGATTCTCAAGGCAACAAGATCGCGCTTTTCTCCAGAAATCCGGACGAACCCGGACGAGACGGATGAGTGGTTGCCTGGAGTCGAAACTTCGCATCGAAGAGCCGCCCAGGATCAACCTAAAGGGACTTTTTCATAAACCACCTTTTGTGCCCGACCGGCTGCTTGTCCTGGCCATTGCCAAGCACTCCAAAGTCGGAATAACCAAGCCTCAGATAGAACTCCCGAGCTTGCGGGTTGGACGTATCGAGCCAAGCGCCATGGCAGCCTCGTTTTCTGGAATACTCTTCGGCTTCGAGTATCAGTCTCTTACCAATGCCGGTCCCCCTCAACTGATTGCTAACCCACAGCAGCTTAACCAAAAACCATCCATAGGATGTCGAACCTGAAACACCTCCCACGATCTTTCCGTCTGCATCTCTCGCCGTCAGTACAATGGTGGTGTTTGTCGACTGCGCATTCAGTTCGGTAAGCGCCTGGAGCAGGTTTTGTTCGATTTCATTTGATAGCTCGGAGTGCACCGAGTTCGGTTCAATCGAGATAGTCGACGTTGTCATCGCTCTCTTTCTGGATGCTTGGGAAATCGCGCCCAGAGTGCAGTTTGAAAACCGATCTAGCAAGGCCCGTTTCGTCCGCTTGGCTGTCACATGTGCAACCGGGTCAGTCTGTGGCTCTGCCGGGTTTTTACGTCAAACCAACCTTTGATGGACATCCGGCCCCGGCTGGTAACGGTTTGATGGTCGCATTTAAGGCGGGCAATCAAAAGCGGGTTCGTGACCCGCACGCCGCAGCACTTGCCGCAGGCGGTTTCAACGAGGGCCAGCCCGGCTTTAGGGACTCCTACGGTCCCCATTTCCATGTCGGCTATCTTCGCGACCCGCAAGGCAACAAGATCGCAACGTTGATCTTATAAGTACAGCCTGATATTAGTGGTGGCTAATATTTTGGCTTACGGGATGAGAACTGTGGATTTTGGCAAAGCGATCGGCGCTGACACCAGGGAAGTTGGCAAAGGACAGCGCGAGGGTCACCCCACGCATGTGGTTCGTGTGAAACGAACCTATTCAACCACTCAAGTGGACCTGTGGAGTGCCGTGACACAAGAGCAGCGACTAAAGCGCTGGTTCGGTGGAGTTTCAGGCGATTTACGGCTTGGAGGTCGCTTCTCAATCGAGGGCAATGCCGATGGCGAGATCAGGGTCTGTGAACCGCCTAGCACCTTATCACTCACATGGGAGTTCGCAGGGAACACGAGCTGGGTCACGGTCACGATGGAAAGCGTAGAAGAAGGTACACTGCTGACGCTTGAGCATGAGCTGCCCACCGACCGGGAAAGTGAAGCACATTGGGACCAATATGGTCCCGGCGCGACTGGTGTTGGCTGGGAATTGGCATTGCTTGGAATGGACGGGTACCTCCGTTCGGATGGCCGATCCGTTATTGAGGCCGGTCAGGCATGGGCTGAAGGAGAGGCTGGCAAGAACCGGCTACGCTCCTGGGCCAAAGCATGGGGCGAAGCCCATGTCAAAGACGGCGCGCCAAATCAAGTCGCAATGGAGACCGCTCAGCGAGCGGCAGATTTCTACACGGGGGAAGGTTGATGCACGCCTTCGATGTTCTGTCTGATCCCGTTCGACGGCGAACATTGGAATTGATAGCAAAGCGTGAGCATGCCTCGGGCGAAATCGTCACTGTCATCGAAGCCGAATTTGGCATTTCGCAATCAGCTGTTTCTCAACATCTTCGCATCTTGCGGGATGCCGGATTTGCAAACGTGCGTATAGAGGGTGCAAGGCGGTGCTATTCAATTGATCCATCGGGTTTTGAGGATGTGCAGGCATGGCTTGACCAGATTCGTCAGTATTGGAGCTCCAAGATGGAAGCCCTTGCAACCGAGATCGAGAGAGGCAAGCGTTCCGGAAAGACCTCGTAACTACGTGCGGCTCACAAGCAGCCATTCAGGGCGTCATCGCAAACGGCAGGTTTGTCCGCATTGCCAACATTGGGTTCCAGTATAGCGAAAGCCCGCTTCCCGCCCGTTTGAGACGATTGATGAGTTCTGTCGCAATGGCGCTCCCGGCCCGAAGCAGACCTTGGTGCTCGCCGCAGCGCATGGCAGGTCTGAGCCCGCAGTTACGTGATACTGCAAATGGCACCAATGACCGCGTGGCGCTGAATGCAGACCTTTACAGTTGCGCGACGGGATGTGCTTGAAGAGGGAACAACGGGATCGATATTCTCGGAACAACGCCGGGTAGCTCCAAGCGCCGAAAGTGTTGAAGGGTAAGGTCCATTGGTTTCGGTGCTGGTAGGAATGCCGCCCAAGCGTCAGGCCGTTTTCCTCGCTGGCTTGGCACTTGCTTCCCCTATGCTCTGGTCTAGAGCATTTCCTACGTTTGTCGGGTCACAAATCACTGCCTTTCAAACAGCAAATAGCTGTTTTCAAACGCGTTTTGTGACGTATATGTGATTCAACGTTTTCAGGAATTACTCTAGCCAAGGGTAGGACAATTGTACGAACCAGGGCTTGTTGGTCGATCGGGTGGTTCTGCTAACTTTGGCCGAAGCAACTTCTCGTAGCTAGAAATCAGCCAGCGAACTGTCGTCGGCCTGTCTGAAATGCGACTGTTTTGCGAGATGTTCTGTCCAACGCGAAAACGCATCAGCAATCAGGATTTTGTCAGACCCAACCACGAAGGTGGTGACCCCGAGGTTTCGCCAATGCGCAATCAGGCGTTTCGCCTCGCCCTGATCGGACGAGAAAACGGGCATCATCACCGGTAAACCAGCAGCTATGGAAGTGGCCACCATATGAGCCACCGCCTCGCCGATCTCAGGCGCGCGCCAGTTGCCCTGAAGGCCCATGGACACCGACAGATCAAAAGGTCCACACATCAATGCGGTCAGGCCCGGTACACTGACAATTGCCTCAATATTCTCAACACCCTTGGCGGTTTCGACAAGGGCGATGGCACCCACCCGGGCCTCTTCTTCGGCAACATACTCCGTCCAGTTGCGGATAAAATGTCCACCCGAGCGGCAGCACGGGCAGGCGCCGCGCAGACCATGCGGCGCGAACTGCGTGGCCGCCACCGCTTGCTGCGCCGCCTCAGCGGTTTCGAGGTTGGGGATCACCACGTGGCGGATCCCTGCATCCAGCGCCTTCATGATTTGAACGGGATCGTTATCGGCCAGCCGCATAGCGCTTGCAATGCCGTTGGCATCGGCAGCACGCGCAAGATTTTCGGCCGTTTCAATGCCGAAAGGCCCGTGCTGGCAGTCGATGATGGTAAAGCCAAAGCCGTTGAGCCCGATCAGGTCCACCAGTTCGGGGGCTGCAATCTGGGTCCAGGTGCCCAGGCTTGTCTGATCCGAGCTCAGCAAAGCCTTGAGGTCACGGCTCATGACGACAGTCCCAGAATGGCCTTGCATTTGATTTCGACGATGATGCCGGGCATGGAAAAGCTGGGCACGCCAAAGCCCGTCCAGGTGGGATAGAGGTTGGTGAAAAAACGGTCCTTCACGGCCATGAAAGTGCTTAGATTGCCCATGTCTGGCGCGAACCAGCTTTCCAGTTCCACGACATCATCCCAATCTGCCCCCGCGGCGGCGAGCACCTTGCCCATATTCTCAAAAGCTTGTGTGTACTGCGCCTCCACTCCTTCAACGACGTTGAGATTGGCGTCGCGCCCCACCTGACCGGAACAGTAAAGTGTGTCGCCGACAAGAATGCCCGGGGCGTAGTGGTAGGTGTCGTAGATGTTCTCCATCCCTTCGGGAATGATGACTTTTCGGCTGGACATGGGGTTACCTCCGGTAGCAAACGGTTTCGATGGCGGTGGCGATGTCGCGGGCGTCGGGCATATAGTCCCGCTCCAGCCGGTCATTGTAGGGGACGGGCATTTCCGGCGCGCCGACGCGGACCACCGGCGCATCCAGCCAGTCAAAGGCCTGCTCCATGATGGAGGCTGCGATTTCCCCGCCAAATCCACCGAAGAGGGGGGCCTCGTGCACCACGACGGCACGGTTGGTCTTGCGCACCGAGGTCAGGATCGTCTCCATATCCAGCGGCTTGATCGTCCGCGGGTCGATGACTTCGACGCTGATGCCCTTTTTGGCCAATCGCTCGGCGGCCTGCTCGGCGCGCTCGACCATGGCAAGCGTCGCGATGACGGTGCAGTCGCTCCCCTCTCGCACGATACGGGCGCGTCCCGGAGCGATCTCGTAGGCCTCTTCCGGGACTGCTGTTTCGGCACCGAGGTAGAGCAGTTTGTGCTCCAGAAACACGACCGGATTGTCCGAGCGGATGGCGGCGGCCATCAGCCCCTTGGCATCATAGGCCGATGCGGGAGCATAGACTTCGAGCCCCGGCACGTTGGCAAACAGCATCTCGAGCGATTGCGTGTGCTGGGCTGCCAGACGTATGCCCGCCCCTTGCGGCCCGCGAAAGACAATGGGCACGCGCGCCTTGCCGCCCAGCATGAAGCGGGCCTTGGCCGCCTGATTGACGATGGCGTCCATCATCAGGGTGACAAAATCGAACAGCTGGATTTCGATAATCGGCCGAAAGCCCTGCAATGCTGCGCCTACACCGCAGTTTGCAAGTACGCCTTCCGCAATCGGCACGTCGCGGACGCGTTCCGGACCGAAGGTTTTTTGCAAGCCGGCAGTGGTTCCGAAAATGCCGCCGATGGCCCCGACATCCTCACCCATCAGGATGACACTGTCATCACGCGCCATTTCCAGGTGAAAGGCCTCGTTTATGGCCTGTTTGTAAGTGATTGCGCGGGTTCCGGGCAAAGGCTCGGCCAGCGTGATTGCAGCGGCCGGCACCTTGACCATTTGCTTTGCCGTATCGAGGTCTGGCTCTGCCAGTTCTGTCGCCCAGTCGATGGCGGTCTCAACGGCGGCATTGACCCCGGCCTGCAACTTTTCAAATTGCTCCGGGTCCAAATCGCCGGCGGCTAGCACGAGATCGCATTGTCGGGCGATGGGATCACGGGCGCGCCAGCCGGTTTCTTCGTCATCATTGCGGTAACCCGTCAGATTGGCCCGCATGGAATGATCGTCCCAGCGATAGGTCATCGCCTCAATCAGCGTCGGTCCGTCGCCCGCGCGGGCACGCAGCACCGCCTTTTCGACGGCGTCAAACACGGCAACGGGTGCGTTGCCGTCGATCACCGAGTTGGGAATGCCATAGGCGTCGCCCCGCCTGGCGATACCCCGGCCTGCGACGACGCTTTCGGTCGCTGTGCTCAGCCCGTACTGATTGTTTTCGCAAAAGAAGATCAGGGGCAGTTTCCATAAGGCAGAGAGGTTCATTGCCTCGTGAAATATTCCTTCGTTGGAGGCGCCGTCGCCGAAGAACGCTATACCCACTGCCCCATCGCCGCGCAGCTTCGCTGCCAGCGCTGCCCCGGTGCCAAGGCCCATGCCCGCACCCACGATCCCATTGGCCCCCAGAATGTTGAGGTCGAAATCGGCAATATGCATCGAACCGCCGATGCCGCCGCAATATCCTTCCGCCTTTCCCATAAGCTCGGCGAACATGCGTCCGATGTCCGCCCCCTTGGCGATGGTGTGGCCGTGGCCGCGATGGTGGGTGAGCAGGAAATCGCGCGGCTCCAGCGCATGGCACGCGCCGACAGCAATCGCCTCCTGTCCGACCGAAGAGTGCGCAGTCCCTTTGATCACACCCTTGAGGAACAACTCCTTGGCGCGGACTTCGAACTGGCGGATGAGCATCATCTGTTCCAGCAGGACCAGATGGTCCTTTCCACTCAGCCGGTTGGTTTGTGGGGCAGGCAATGTATCTAGGATGGAAGCATCAGCCATAAAGGATCATCCGTAAACCATTTGAGGAAGCCAAAGGGACAGGCCGGGCCAGAGCACGACAATGATCAGCGCCAAGATCTGGATCGCGATGAAAGGCCATTGCGCGGCAAAGATGTCTTGCAAGGTAACATCCGGCGGTGCTGCCCCTTTTAGATAGAAACACGCAGGGCCGAAGGGCGGCGTGAGATACGCGATCTGCATCGACAGGTTGAAGACAATCCCAAACCAGATGGGATCGTAACCAAGCTGCGTGAGCACCGGCAGGAAAACCGGCATGGTCAGGAACAGGATGCCGATCCAATCGATGAAGAATCCCAGAAGGATGAAAACACCGATCATTACGACGAGGATCACCACAGGTTCATTGGAGACGCCGCCAAGGGTTGTGCGCGCGAAATCAATCCCGCCCATCAGGTTATAGACCCCGATCAAGGCATTGGTGCCAAACACAAGCCAGAACACCATCCCGCAGGTGCGCAGCGCCTGTATCAGCACATCGCGCAGCATTTCAAAGCTGAAACGCCCCCGAACCCACGCAGCAATCGCGGCGCCAAAGGCCCCAAGGGCCGCACTTTCGGTGATGGAGGCAAAGCCCGCGTAGATCGAGACCAGCACACCCCCTGCCACGAACATGGGCAGCGCCACACCTCCGAGCAGCTTCAGCTTGTCAGCCAGCGGCATGTCACGCTCTTCGGCACTCAGCGGTGGGCCCATCGCCGGATTGAAGCCGCAGCGGATCAGGATATAGGCGATGTAAAAGCTCGCCAGCATCAGTCCCGGAACAAGGGTGGCAAGGAACAGGTGGGAAATACTGACCTCGGCCGTCAGCCCGTAGAAAATCAGAATGATCGATGGCGGGATCATCGTGCCCAGACTGCCACCGGCGGTGATTGTACCGATAGCGAGTTTCTTGTCGTAGCCCAGTTTCAGCATCTGCGGCAGGGCGATGAGGCCCAGCAGGACGATCTCGCCGCCGATGATGCCTGTTGTCGCGCCCAACAAAACAGCCACAAAGGTTGTTACGACCCCGATGCCACCGCGCAAACCACCTGCCCAGACGTGAAAGGCACGGTAGAGATCGCCCGCCACACCGGACTTCTCCATGATCGAGGCCATGATGACAAACATCGGCACCGCGATCAGAGCAAAACTGTCAAGGAATTCGACGGTCCGGCTGCCCACGATAAACAGCGCGTTCCAGCCAAACTGCGTGATCGCCAGCACCACCGCGATAGAGCCTGACACAAATGCCAGCGGCACGCCGAGCATCAGCATGCATCCCATAGCCGCGACGATCAGCAAAGTCATGGTGCCGATATCCATCAGGCCTTCCGCCGCGGGATCATGCGTTGCAGGACCAGCAACAAAAATATCGCGCAGCCTACAAACAGAAGCGCCTTGAGATAGCTCGGCAAGGGGGAGTTGAGTGTGCTGCCGGATCGCTCCGGATCCCAGGCGCCCGAGAGGGAGAACCGCCACAACGCTTTTTCAGCCATCCGCCAGGCGGCATAGCAGAGCCCTGACAAATAGACCGCTCCGGCCATCAGACTGAGGGCATTTGAAATGCGCGCAAGCCACGGGCGTTTGTCCACCAGAAAGGAGATCCGCATATGGGTGCCCTCGGCCATGCAGAATGCACCGCCAAAAACAAAGCCGACCGACGCCAGTATGATTGAAACCTCATGCGCCCAAGTGGTCGGTGCATTAAAGCCGTAGCGGGCCAGTACCTCGTAAACCATCACAAGGATGATCGCGGCAAAGCACCACGCTGCCATGCGCCCCAACCAAAGGGCAAATCGCTCCAGAAAGCTCATTGAATGGCTCCGACAGGAGCCGCGCCCCAGGGCACGACCCCCGCCCAAGGAAGGATCAGTTCAGACCAATGCTGGCCATGAAGGCCTTGTGGCTGTCCACCACGGCCTGCGCATCAGCGGATTTGGCACCCCAGTCCGCCCAGACATCATTGGTCATCGCACGGAACTTGGAAGCGTCCTCATCACCGAATGCAATGAAGCTCACGCCCAGATCGGCTTTGGCCTGAGCTTCGGCGGCGGCATCTTCAGCGCTCAGCGTCGTCTGAAGTTCCGCTGACATCGCGTTGCAGGCAGCCTCGAATTTTTGCTGGTTTTCAGCCGAAATCGCGTTCCAGGCGTCCATGGACACGGACATTTCCGTCACCGCCATGGAATGACGGGCCAGCACGGAGTATTTTGCCTGATTGTGCATGCCCAAAGCCACGTTCAGCGCGACATTTGCCAGATCGGTGGCATCCAGCACACCGGTTTCCATCGCTGTCACGCTTTCGCCAACGCCCATTGTCACCAGCGATGCTCCGGCACGGCTGAGCAGGTCAGAAGCCATGCCACCGGGCGCACGCATTTTGATACCATCCAGATCGGCGACCGAATTGATGGCGACCTTGGACGGGATCTGTTCGGAGGGCCAGTAGATCGGACAAATCAGCATCAGGTCGTATTTGGCGTAAAGTGCGCGAGCCAGGTCAAGCCCGCCGCCTTCGGTGAACCAGCGATCGCGCGTGGCACTGTCCGGATAGGCGGCAAGCGTATCGCCAAGCACGCCAAGGGCGGCATCCTTGCCTGCAAAATAGCTGGGGGCGGTGTACTGACCATGAAGCAAGCCGTTCTGGATCGCGTCAATCGTCTCGCCCGCGCCGACGACCGAACCGCCGGGCAGTACGGTTATCGCGACGTCACCACCGGTATCTTCCTTCAGCTGTGCGGCCATCGCTTCGAACGCTTTGGTGGTCGAGGCACTGGCGCCCAGAAATGTCTGCATTTTCAGTTCCGCTGCATTTGCAGCACAAGCAAAGGTCACGGCACTCGCCGCGCTGATCATCAGTGTTTTCAGTTTCATTTTTGTTCCTCCCGTTAAGCATCAATGCGGCTCAGACCGCTATTTTTGTTTTCCCATTTGAAGTATGTCGCGGGTTTCCGTGACGGTTGCCGGCTCGCGCCCCAAACTGCGGGCCTGTGCCACAATCCTGTCGATGACTTGCGCATTGGTCATATGCTGGGCGCCATCCATATAGGCGTAGTCGCCTAGTCCGATGGAGATATGGCCGCCTTGCCGGATGATCTTTTCGGTCAGTTGGAACAGATCGCCCTTGTAGTTCACAACCGTCCAGACAGTCTCAAAATCCTTGGGTAGAAAGGCGGTATGCGCATCCAGTCCGGCCTGCGTGCCAGGGTGTCCGGCGAAAATGATCTCATCCGTCATGCAAAAACAGATGTAAGCCGGGCCGCGCAGAACACCCATCTTGAGAAACTGTTCAATCTGCCGGGTAAAGCTGACGTTCCAACTGACCAGATAGGGTTTCAGCCCAAACTGGTCGATGCGCTCCGCAAAATACAGCAGTGTCGCGGTTGAATTTTTGTAGATCAGATCGGTGGTATCATAGCTGCCCGTCACGGGATTCCACCAGTCCACATTCACACTGCCACAGTCCATGGGTGCAAAATCGGGCGCAGTGTCTGGCGACAGCATCATCGCTTCAACAGCGGCGAAGCGCTCGCGCGCATCCGCATCATTTGCCACATACCCCAGCGTGGGGTGGATCAGAATATCTGACTGCGCGCGAATGCCTGCATTGGTCTCAAGATAAAACTCCGAGGTGTGATCCGGCGCGCCGTCTTCTTTTCGGCCATGGTAGTGAAAGACTGATGCGCCGGCATCAAAACACCGCTTTGCATCGGCGATGATTTCGCGGGGCAGGAAGGGCACATGGGGGTTGCCAAGGCGTGTCGCCAGTTCGTTCACACGCGCTTCGATGATGATTTTTCCCACAGTTCCGTCCTCCCGGCGGCGCCCGTTTCCGGCTGCGTTTGCGTAAGCCTATAGCGCAAAATCGGCGCTTTGAATATAGAAAGTTATATTTCTCTTTACATTTTTCTCTAGTTTCTATACCTATAGATATATGAATGATGAAGAATTCCCCCAAACCCGAGATGTGACCAGCCTGCTCGGTGGAGCCTTTCCCGGCCACACGATGCAGCGGATGCGCACACCAGAAGGCAAGTACCGCTACATCTATGTCAGTGCTGAGGTGCAGGCGGCTTTTGGCCTGGATGCCCAGGCTCTCATGGCCGAACCCGCAGTTGATCATGCCTGGATCCATGCGGATGACCGTGGGCGTTTTGTGGCGGCCCTTGAACACTCAGCACAGCACCTGACAACGCTGGATGAAGAAGTCCGGGTGCTCTTGCAGTCCGGAGGCACCAAATGGGTCCGCTCATTGGGTCAGCCGCGCCGGATGCCGGACGGGACTGTGATCTGGGACGGTGTGGCGCTCGATGTCACGGACCGGCGCGAGGCGTTGATGGCACTGGAACGTGCGCTGAGCGATGCGCGTCGCAATGAGGTGTCCGAGAGCCGCTTTGCGGCCATCGCCACGCAGGATGTGTCACAGCCGCTGAACGCATTGGCGCAGGCGGTGAGCGCGCTTGAGCAACACTCCAGAACCACCTCGTCTGTCGTGCCACCGCATGTGGCAGAGGTTGTGCGCAGTTTTGAGGGTTTTACCCGTGCACTTTCCGCCGCCCGCTCGATGGTTGAAGCCAACCCCGCCCAGATCGAGCGGCAGCAGACCACCCAGTCTACAGTTCGCGGTTCCCTGACAGCGCGGCAACTGGAGATCATGCGGCTGGTTCACAACGGCGCTTCAAATCAGGAGATTGCCGAAGCGCTGTCGATCACGATCGGCACAGTCAAACTGCACATTTCAGCGATCTTGAAACGGACCAAGGCGCGCAATCGCACGGAAGCTTCACGCTTGTGTTTTGGGTGAGCCACGCCCGCAGGGCAAAATGATGCCTGGCCGGCCTTACAACAGCACACCGTTTCATATTCATCACTGCGCGGGTTAATCGCCAAAGCCATCCCAGATCTTCGCCGGGTAGCGGTGGCGTTCGAGTTGTTGAGAAAAAAGAGCACAAGCCGGCCCGTGTCAGCAAAGCGCTTTAGACCAGCAATTCGTTCATGGAAAGCAAACGACAGGTTTGTCCAGATAGCCGATGTTGGTTCACTATGCTGAAAATGGGTGCTCCCCGCCCAAACAAGACCCACGGTCAATCAAGGGTATGGGTTGGTTTGTCCGGCATTGCCGCCGCACATGCACCCGGCGCCAAAGCCCTGCTCCCCGCCCCAATCCAGCCTAAGCAGAGCGCCAAACCGGCCAACGCATAACGGCCGCCTGCTTCAGCGTTCGGCGACGGCTTCGAGGCCCTGGCGTTCGCGGACCAGGTTCATGAAGCGGCGGAACAGGTAATGGCTGTCCTGCGGGCCCGGGGAGGCTTCGGGGTGGTGCTGGACCGAGAAGACCGGCTTGCCGGTGAGCCTCAGGCCGCAATTGGTGCCGTCAAACAGCGACACATGGGTCTCTTCCACGCCCTCGGGCAGGCTGTCGGCATCGACCGCGAAGCCGTGATTCATCGACACGATCTCGACCTTGCCGGTGGTGTGATCCTTGACCGGATGGTTGGCGCCGTGATGGCCCTGATGCATCTTGACGGTGCGTCCGCCGAGCGCCAGCGCCAGCATCTGGTGGCCCAGGCAAATGCCAAACACCGGCAGGCCGCTGGCGGTCAGCGCGCGGATCACCGGCACGGCATAGGCGCCGGTGGCGGCAGGGTCGCCGGGACCGTTGGAGAGGAACACGCCGTCGGGTTTCATGGCCAGGATGTCGTCGGCGCTCATGGTCGCGGGCACCACGGTGACCTTGCAGCCGAGACCGGAAAACAGCCTCAGGATGTTGCGCTTGACGCCGTAATCGATGGCCACGATGTGGGCCGTCGCCTCACCGGTCTCGCGGTAGCCCTCGTCCCAGACCCAGGGTGTCTGGGTCCAGTTTGACGACTGGCCCGATGTCGCGTCCCTGGCCAGATCCAGGGTTTCGAGCCCGCTCCAGGCGGCGGCCTCGGCGCGAAGCGCGTCGAGATCGAAATTGCCGTCGGGATCATGGGCGATGACCGCGTTGGGCATGCCGTTTTCGCGAATCCAGGCGGTCAGCGCGCGGGTGTCGACGCCCGAAAGGCCAACGATGCCGCGGGCCTTGAGCCATTGGTCGAAATGGCGCGCGGCGCGATAGTTGGACGGCTCGGTGATGTCGGCCTTGAAGATCGCGCCAACTGCGCCGATGCGGCTTGCGGGCGTCAGGTCCTCGATGTCCTCGTCATTGGCGCCGATATTGCCGATATGGGGGAAGGTGAAGGTGACGATCTGGCCCATATAGGAAGGGTCGGTCAAAATCTCCTGATAGCCGGTGAGCGCGGTGTTGAAGCAGATTTCAGCCTGCGCCCGGCCGGTGGCGCCCACGCCCTGGCCGGTGATCACCGTGCCGTCGGCAAAAACTGCGACAGCGGTCGGTTTGATCTCGGTCCAGGGGTCTGTCGTCGGGGTTTCTTGGGTCATGTCCACTCCATCGGCGGCGCTGAATGCGGGCGGGGCCGGGGGCCGCCGCGCCGGGGCTTGAAGCCCGGCATGGCAATCGCCATTTACACGTGTTGAAGGCCCGGCGCGACCCGGCGCGGAATGCAGTTCCCGCGCTATGCGCGCGCATCGGTCCAGTTATGCAGATGACGGTAAATAGACAAGGCGCAAGCTGCGGTCAATCAGCCCAGTGGCGCGGTCCCGGCAATTATTTGCTTGAACAGGATGCGGCGCAAAGGGTAATCCTGTTGCTCCGCGAATGCGGGCCACGAGGGTGGATGCGAGAACTGCCGGAGAAGATATCATCATGCGGGAACGTTTTGCCGAAACGCTCAAGGATGCCATTCGCGCCAAGGATATGCGCCGCGTGTCGACGCTGCGGCTGATTCAGGCTGCGGTCAAGGATCGCGACATCGCCAATCGCGGCACCGGCAAGGATCCCGTCAGCGATGACGAGATTCTGCAGATCCTGACCAAGATGATCAAGCAGCGTGAGGAATCAGCCTCGATCTATGAGGAGAACGCACGTCTGGAGCTTGCCCAGCAGGAGCGGGACGAAATTGCCATCATCCGGCAGTTCCTTCCCAAGCAACTGCCGGAGGAAGAAGTGCGTGAATTGTGCGCCTCGGTCATCAACGAGACCGGCGCCCAAGGCCTGCGCGATATGGGCAAATGCATGAATGTGCTCAAGCAGCGCTATCCGGGCCAGATGGATTTCTCCAAGGCCTGCGGTATGGTCAAGGGTTTGTTGCAGTAAACCAGCTCCGGCGGCTTCACGCCGCCGGTTCCCGCTGCGCCGGCGCATGCCTTTCCCGGCCTGTTCCGAACCGCAGCGTAGCCAAAAGCCTGGATGGCAGCACCGTCTTGCCTGAGAGGAAATTTTTTAAACTGTGCGAGAGGGCCGCTTGCGCAGATGGATAAGCCGCAATCTGCTTGCGGTATTGCCGGACTGCCCCCAATAGGCGAAATTTCGCTTATTGTAAGTAAGGGGGCGGGTCGGATAACGGTCTGTTCCTCGTTCCCGTGTTTCAGCCAAAGGGTCGCGAATGTCGCGCGAAGTCGCATCACAAATCCACTTCGATCAAGTAGACCGCCTGAATTTCGCCGAAACCGGCTCAGTCGCCTCAAATGGCGTCGGCGTTTCGGCTGACGAAATCGTTGATCTGCTCAGCTCGGTCTATCCGCTGGGGATCTGGCGGCTCGAGATTTCCACAGGGCTGATGTACTGGAACCGCGACGCGTTCGTGATCCACGGCTTGAAGTTTTCGGACGAGCCGGTGAACCTCAGCCAGGCGCTGGCGCGCTATCATCCCGAGGATGCGGTGCTGGTCGAGCAGCTTATCGAAGCGGTGACGGCGGGGCACAATCGCTTTCGGTATGTGATGCGGATCAGCGATGATGCGGGCGATTACCGGCTGGTCGCCCTTGCCGGACGCTACCGCGACAGCAATGGCGGCGAATTGATCGGCTATTGTCACGAGTTTCAGGAACTTGTCCGCTCCGTCGTGCTGACTGAGGCCGGGTGATGTCATCCTGGTCCGATTCCATCTTCTCAAGCCCGCCCTTCGAGCCAATCAGCAAGATCCGCACGGTTTTCGACGCCATGCAGGTGTTGCGCAAGACCTGCATAGCCTATGAGTTCCGCTACTTTTCGGTCATCGCCCTGCCGACCGCCATTTCGGGGGCCGACAAATCGATATCGCAGATCTCGATGATGTCGAGTTGGCCGCCGGAGCTGATCGCCGATTACGACCGTCTGGGGCTGGCCCGCAACAGCCCGGTGCTCGACGGGCTGCGCAAGCAGATCACGCCGCTGGTGTTTGAAGTCAAAAACATCAACACCGAACGCCCCGGCGCCGAGCTCGACGACGCCAATGCGCTGTTTTCGCGGTTCGGGCTGACCATGGGTGTGTATTTTCCGGTTATCGACGTGCGCAGCCAGAGGCATGCGGTGTCGTTCATGGGTGACCGCAAGCCGTTGTCGGCGGAAGAATTGTCGACGTTGGCGATGTTTTCGACGCTGCTGATCGAGCAGGTCTCCAAGGTTACGGCCAATGACACCGCCGCCAAATCGGTGCTCAATGCCCGCGAAACAGAGGTGCTGCAATGGACCGCGGAAGGCAAGACCAGCGCCGAGATCGCCCGCATCACCGGCCTGTCAGAACACACGGTTAATCATTACGCGACGATCGCAACCCAGAAACTGGGCTGCTCGAACCGCACGCAGGCCGTGGTCTACGCCATGCGGCTGGGCCTCTTCAGCTAAGGCGATCCCGGCCCGCGCGGCGTGTGTGCGAATTGCGGTGAGGGCTTTGCGCGAAGGTCTTTGCCAGCACGGCCCGCCCGGCCTATAAGAACGGGCTGACCCTCACCCATTTTAGGCACCGGAGGCCTGTCCGATCTTGCGGTTTTCACCGTCCTTTCTCGACGATATCCGCGAGCGCGTGCCGATCTCGGACGTGATCGGCCGCCATGTCACCTGGGACCGGAAGAAGACCAATACCTCGCGCGGTGACTGGTGGGCCTGCTGCCCGTTTCACGGGGAGAAATCCCCCAGTTTCCACTGCGAGGATCGCAAGGGCCGCTATCACTGCTTTGGCTGTGGCGTGTCGGGCGATCATTTCCGGTTTCTCACCGAACTTGAAAGCCTGAGCTTTCCCGAAGCGGTGGCGCGTATTGCCGACATGGCGGGCGTGGCGCTGCCGGCGCCCGATCCCGAGGCCGCGCGGCGCGAACAGCAACGCGCCAGCCTTGAGGATGTGATGGAAATGGCGGCCGCTTTCTTCGAGGCGGAGCTGCAGGGTGCGCAAGGCGCCAAGGCCCGGGCCTATTTGCGCGATCGCGGTCTTTCGGGGCGGACGATCTCGTCGTTCCGGCTTGGCTACAGTCCCGACAACCGCAGCGCGCTCAAGGAGCATCTGGCTGCGCGCGGTGTCGACAAGGAGCAGATCGAGGCCTGCGGGCTGGTGGTTCACGGCCCCGACATTGCGGTCTCCTATGACCGGTTCCGCGACCGCATCATGTTTCCGATCCTGTCCTCGCGTGAACGGGTGATCGCCTTTGGCGGCCGGGCACTGTCGCCCACAGCACCGGCCAAATATCTCAATTCCAACGAGACCGAGCTGTTTCACAAGGGCAATGTTTTATACAATTTCGCCCGCGCCCGGCGCGCCTGCGGCCAGGATGGCACGATGGTGGTGGTCGAGGGCTACATGGACGTGATCGCGCTGGCCCAGGCCGGCATCGAAAACACCGTAGCGCCGCTCGGCACGGCGTTGACGGAAAACCAGCTCAAGCTGATCTGGCGGATCACGCCGCAGCCGGTTTTGTGCTTTGACGGCGATGAAGCCGGCCAGCGCGCCGCCAATCGCACCGCCGATCTGGCGCTGCCGCTGGTGGGGCCGGGGCGGTCATTGCGGTTCGCCTTGCTGCCCGAGGGCAAGGACCCCGACGATCTGGTGCGCCAGGAGGGGCGCGCGCCGTTCGATCAGGTGATGGCCCAGGCCCGGGCGCTGGCCGATGTGGTCTGGACCCGGGAAGCGGGCGCCGGCGTGTTCGAAACGCCGGAAAGCCGCGCCGAACTCGAAGCCCGGCTGCGGCAGGTAACCTCGGTGATTTCCGATGAAAGCGTGCGCCGGCATTATCAGCAGGATATGCGTGAGCGCCTGCAGGCGTTTTTCGGCGGTTACCGTGGCAGCGGCAGTGGCGGCCGGGGCAAGGCCGGGCAGGGCGGCTATGGCCGCAATAGCGGCGAACGCGGCGGTTACGAGCGGGGCGGGCGCAGCGGTGCGCAGCAAGGCGCGCAGCAGGCGCGCGGCGTGGCGGTGTCGGAGAAGCTGGCGCGCTCGGGCCTTGTGCGCGGGCATTCCGACATGCCGTCGCTGCGCGAGACAGTGCTGGTGATGACGGTCGCCAATCATCCGCAGATGCTGCATGACGAATTCGACGAACTCGCCGCCCTCGAATTTGACGATAAGGGCCTGATGCGGGTCTGGCAGGTGATGCTTGATGCGGCGTCCGTCGGAGGACGGTTTGATCGCGAGCGGCTGCAGGCAGCGCTCGAGGCGGATGGCCAGGCGGAGTTCATCGTCCGGCTTGAGGGCCAGATCCGCAACGCCCGGATCTGGACGGCGACCGAGGAAGCCGCCGGCGAGGATGCGCGCGAGTGCTATTTGCAGGCGCTGGCATTGCACAAGCGCACCCGGGCGCTCAAATGGCAGCGCACCGAACTCGAGCGCGACATTGCCGAGGCCACCGAGCAGGGTGACGAAGACGGAATTCCCGGACTGATGTCGGCTTTGCGCGAGGTCCAGCTCGAAGTGGCGCGGCTTGAAAACCAGGAAGCCATCATCGATGGCTTCGGCGTGTTGTCGGGCCGGATCAAGGGCGGGCGCGGCTAAACCGGCCATTTGCGGCAGGGATTTGGCATTTGCCCACTTGTGAAGTCAAAACCGCCCCCTACATAGGGTGGTCACAGGAAAACTGGCTTGCGGTGCGAATTCAGGCGTATTTTGCGGATGCCTGCGCTTTTTCGCCGATAAGCCTTGACGGATAGGTTTTTTGTGGGAATCACCTACCTGACGCAAATTGCGCGTGATCGATCGGCCGGTGGGGCGGCTGGCGCACGTGTGATCGCCGGCCGAAACCAGCGGCGGGCCTTCAAGATCGGCATGGTTAATAGGGAATTAAGCATCCGCACGGCACAACAAACCGGATGATTCGCGAACGGCGTCCGCCGAACCGGCGGCAGCCGGCGTCAGATTGCAGGCGCAGGGCCGAGATCAACCGAACGAGATCCGGGGAAAGTAACTGTCCATGGCAAGCAAGGTAAAAGAAGCAGCAGAAGAGAGCGAGACCGAGCGCGAGGGCGGCGGGCCCGACGGGCCGTTGCTCGATCTTACGGATGACGCCGTCAAGAAGATGATCAAAACCTCGAAAAAACGGGGTTATGTGACCATGGACGAGCTCAACGCCGTGCTGCCGTCCGAAGAGGTGACCTCCGAGCAGATCGAGGACATCCTGTCGATGCTGTCCGACATGGGCATCAATGTGGTCGAGGAAGACGAGGCGGGCGAGGACAAGGATTCCGAGGAGGCCGAGGAAGCCAGCGAGGGCGGCGAAGTCGCCACCGCCAGCGGTTCCGCCGTCACCACCACCAAGAAAAAAGAGCCGACCGACCGCACCGATGATCCGGTGCGCATGTATTTGCGCGAAATGGGCTCGGTGGAGCTTTTGTCCCGCGAGGGCGAGATCGCCATCGCCAAGCGCATCGAGGCCGGCCGCGAAACCATGATCGCGGGCCTGTGCGAAAGCCCGCTGACCTTCCAGGCGATCATCATCTGGCGCGAGGAGCTCAACGAGGGCGCCACGCTGTTGCGCGAGATCATCGATCTGGAGACCACCTATTCCGGCCCCGAGGCCAAGGCGGCGCCGCAGTTCCAGAGCCCGGAAAAAATCGAGGCCGACCGCAAGGCGGCCGAGGAAAAGGAAAAGGCGCGCAAGGAGCGCGCGGCCTCCGACGACATCACCAATGTTGGCGGCGAGAGCCAGAATTACGAGGAAGACGAGGACGACGATGACGAGAACAATCTCTCGCTCGCCGCCATGGAGGCCGAACTTCGTCCGCAGGTGATGGAGACGCTCGATACCATCGCCGACACCTACAAGAAGTTGAGGAAGCTTCAGGACCAGCAGGTCGAGGCGCGGTTGGCTGCCACCGGCACGCTGTCGCCGGCCCAGGAGCGCCGCTACAAGGAACTGAAAGACGCGCTGATCACTGCGGTCAAGTCGCTGTCGCTCAACCAGAACCGCATCGACAGCCTGGTCGAGCAGCTTTACGACATCAACAAGCGTCTGGTGAGTAACGAGGGCCGCCTGCTGCGGCTGGCGGAAAGCTATGGCGTCAAGCGCGATGACTTCCTGCAGCAGTATTCGGGCGCCGAGCTCGATCCCAACTGGATGAAATCAATCGCCAACCTGTCGGCCAAGGGCTGGAAGGATTTCGCCAAGTCGGAAGCCAACGGCATCCGTGACCTGCGTGCCGAAATCCAGAATCTGGCGCAGGAAACCGGGATCTCGATCTCCGAATTCCGCCGCATCGTGCAGATGGTGCAAAAGGGCGAGCGCGAAGCCCGCATCGCCAAGAAGGAGATGGTCGAGGCCAATCTCAGGCTGGTGATCTCGATTGCCAAGAAATACACCAATCGCGGCCTGCAGTTCCTCGATTTGATCCAGGAAGGCAATATCGGCCTGATGAAGGCGGTCGACAAGTTCGAGTACCGCCGTGGCTACAAGTTCTCCACCTATGCCACCTGGTGGATCCGGCAGGCCATCACTCGCTCGATTGCCGACCAGGCGCGCACCATCCGCATTCCGGTGCACATGATCGAGACGATCAACAAGATCGTGCGCACCTCGCGGCAGATGCTGCATGAGATCGGCCGCGAGCCGACGCCGGAGGAACTGGCGGAAAAGCTCGCCATGCCGCTCGAAAAAGTGCGCAAGGTGCTCAAGATCGCCAAGGAGCCGATCAGCCTGGAGACGCCTGTGGGCGACGAGGAAGATTCGCATCTGGGCGATTTCATCGAGGACAAGAACGCGGTGCTGCCGATCGACGCGGCGATCCAGGCGAATTTGCGCGAGACCACCACCCGTGTGCTGGCCTCGCTGACGCCGCGCGAGGAACGCGTGCTCAGAATGCGCTTCGGCATCGGCATGAACACCGACCACACGCTCGAGGAAGTTGGCCAGCAGTTCTCGGTGACCCGCGAACGTATCCGCCAGATCGAGGCCAAGGCGCTTAGAAAGCTCAAGCACCCCAGCCGCTCGCGCAAGCTGCGCTCGTTCCTGGACAGCTAGACGGTTCGACAGCGCGAAATCAAACAACCCGGACGGAAACGTCCGGGTTTTTCTTTGCCGTTTTCACCCACAAGCGCCTTTGGTCGCCGCTCTTCTCTTCCCCCTGTCCCGACCGGAGCTGATGGTTGGCGCGGATCGGTATCGCGTGACCCGTCAGGGTTTCCCCTGCCTCAACGCGAAGAGGCAAACCCGGGACTGCGGCGTGGCGTTTTGCGCAGCGGTTTTGGCCTGCTTGCGGTTTGCCGGCGCGGTCGTTTCAGCGGCAATCGGAGCGACAGCTTCAGGCCCCGGGTGACAGAAATTCACGTCTATGGCGAAGGCCTGGAATAGTTCTCAATCAGGCCGTGCAGGTCCTCAAAAACCGGGAAATCCAGCTTTTGCAACCGGTTACGGGAAATCTCGGTGGCGGCGACAATGAAGGAGGACAATTTGTCCCGTGCAAGGCTCACGTCTTAAGAGGTTCTTCATAGTTGATTGCCAGATTTCGCATAACCGCATGATGCGACTCCGCGCCATGAAAGCGCTTACCCACCGCTATCAAAATCGTGAGTCAAAATGTCTTCTGTGTTCGCAAAATTTTCCATTTCCCAGCGCATCGCGCTGGTCGCCGGGTTGCCGCTGATTTGTCTGGTGGTGCTGTCGAGCCTTGTGTTCAGTGCCAATCTGGCGACCTACAATAAGGCCAAGTTTCTTGAAGAGCTGGTTGAAACCGTCAATGAGCTGGGCGCCCTGACCCACAATCTGCAAGCCGAGCGCGGTCACAGCGCCAGATTCATCGGCTCGAACGCGACCACTGTCCCGGAGGGGCTTAGAAAGGCGCGCGCGGAGACCGATGTCGAGGTGGCCCGGTTTGCCGAGGTGATCACCCATGTGGCCGATGCCGACGATCCCGAATTTCTGGAAAGACTTGCGCGGCTGACCGCGCATATTGACGACAAAGCGGCGCATCGCGCGGCGGTCGATGTCGGGGGAGTTACGGCGGGCGAGAACATGCGTTTTTACGCGTCGATCATAGACGAGATTATCGAGATCGGTTTCATGGCGACCGACCTGACCTCCGACGCCAAGACCGCCATGGAAATCGTGGCGTTGATGGATCTGGCCGAAGTCAAGGAATATGGCGCCCGCGAGCGCGGGCTGATCACCACGGCGCTTGCCGTGGGAGACTTGTCGGCCAAGAACTATCTCAAATTCAACAGCCACATCGCCAAGCAATCGGTGCTTACCGAAAACTTCATCTACAATGAACCCAAGGCCCATCGCGCTGAATACAAGCGACTGATCCAGGAAACCGGTATCGAGAATGTCAAGCTGCTGCGCAAAAAGCTGACTGACGCCGACGGCGATATCCAGGCCGCCGGGATCGACCAGGCCGAATGGCTCGCAACCACCACGGGACGGCTTCAGGCGCTGCGGAAGATCGAACTCAAGGCCGCCGCCGACCTCGAGCACGATACCGGCGCGCTGGCGTCGGACAACCTGTCGCTGATGATCACCGCCGGCATGATCAATATGGCGCTGCTGATTGTGGCCATCGTGGTTTGCGTGATCGTCTCGCGTTCGATCACCCGGCCGCTGAGCGGGCTTTCGGAAGCCATGCTGGCGGTCTCCGAAGGCAAGCTGGACACCCGGATTCCCGGCAAGGAGCTGAGCGATGAGACCGGCGCCATGTCGCGCTCGCTGCAGGGCTTCCTCGATGGCGCGATCGAAAAACGGCGCCTCGAAGCCAAGATGGATGAGGAGCGCAATCTCTCCGATGCCGAGCGCGGCGAGCGTGAAGCCGCGAAAGCCCGGGAAGCCGAGGCCACCGCAACGGCCGTCGCAGCTCTCAGCAATGCGCTTAACCGGCTCGCGGCGGGCGATCTCACCGTTGCCATCAACGAGCCTTTCGCGGCCGGGCTTGATGATCTCAGGGTCAATTTCAACGCCGCGCTGGAGCGGCTCGGCGATACGCTCAGCCAGGTGCACGGCGCCATCGACACCATCAACGCAAGCTCCGGCGAAATGCGCTCGGCGGCCGACGATCTTTGCCGGCGCACCGAGCAGCAGGCCGCCTCGTTGCAGGAAACCTCGGCGGCGCTCGAGCAGATTACCTCGACCGTCAGCCACTCGACGGCCAGCGCCAAGGACGCTTCGTCGATGGCCACACAGACCCGCAAGAGCACCGAGGAGTCCCTGAAGGTGGTCTCCAACGCGGTCGACGCCATGGGCCGCATCGAAACCGCCTCGGGCCGGATCTCCTCGATCATCGGGGTGATTGACGACATCGCCTTCCAGACCAATCTCCTGGCGCTCAATGCCGGGGTCGAGGCGGCGCGCGCCGGAGAGGCCGGCAAGGGCTTCGCCGTGGTTGCCCAGGAGGTGCGTGAACTGGCGCAACGCTCGGCCGGGGCCGCCAAGGAGATCAAGGAGCTGATCGGCGATTCCTCGCAGGAAGTGGCCGACGGCGTCAAACATGTCACCGCCACCGGCGATGCGCTCAACGAGATCGCCACCCATATTACCGACATCTCCAAGCACATCGAGGCCATCGCCACGGCGGCTTCCGAGCAATCGGTGGGGCTGGGCGAGTGCAACCTGGCCATCAGCAGCCTCGATCAGTCCACCCAGCAGAATGCGGCAATGGTCGAGGAGACGACGGCGGTGACCCATCGCCTGGCCAGCGAAAGCTCCATCGTCAACGATCTGGTCGGCCGGTTCAAACTGTCGGGCACCGCGCAGGCGGCATCCGCCACCGAGACGTCGGCCCGACGCGCCGCCTGAGCCGTCATGTCTGACAGTCATGCCTGACGCCTTGCACCGCTGCAGGCAAGGAACACAACAAGGCCCGGCCATGTGCCGGGCCTTGTTGCATCCGGCATCTTGCTGCCGGTGCGCCCGGGATTTGAGGCCCACTGCCGGGAAACGGCCGGGCTTGTGCCGCGCCTGTGTGTGCGCAGGCGTTTTTGCCCTTGTTTCCGCCTGATTGTTGCTATGGATAGCGCCATGATGACGTGGCGCGCAATCAGCTCGAACGGGTTGGGCCGGGGACTGGCGATTTCCCTGGCGCTGCATGCATTGGTGGCGGTGGCGCTGCTTGTGTCGCTGCCCGCGCCGGAGGCGGACCAGGAAACCCCGCCGCCGGCGATCGAGGTCGCCATCGTCGCGCCGCCGGAGCCTGAGCCGCCGGAGACCGAACCGCCCGCCGAAGCGCCGGATCCGCCCGAGGCAGAAGCCGAACCTGAACCGGATGTTGCCGAAACCCCGCCGCAGGCTGAGCAAATCGAACCCGAAACGCCTGAACCGGACCCGGCGGAGCCCGAACCCGCACAGGCCCCGCCGTCGCCCGATCCGGCCGCCGGCGAGACGCCGCCCGAGGTGGCGCGCGCTGTGCCGATCCCGGTGCTGCGGCCGGTGTTTCAATTCGGCGAGCGCGATGCAGGCCCCCGCGAGGCGCTCGATGGCGATGGTGCGGAGGACAGGCTGGCGGCGCTCACGCCCGATGAGACGGCTTTGGACCCGCCCGCGGCTGACGCGCCCGGGGAGGACGCAACCGACCCCGTCTCAGCCTCCGGGCCAGAGACCGAGTCGGACAATGCTCCCCCGGCGTCTCCACAGGATGCCCAGTCCGAGCCGGATACCCAGCCGGCGCCGGACACCGACCCAGCGCCCGAACCTGCTGCCGAAAGTGTGCCGGACCCGGCGCTGGCGCCAGGTGAACAGTCGGCGGGCGTCGCCCTGCCGGAGATCGCGCTGCCGGATGCGGCGCTGAGCCCGCCAACGTTGGGTGCTCCGACATCAGATGTTCCCGGCTCCCCGGCGCTCGCCGCAGCCCCGGACCCCGGAGAGGATTTGTCCGGTGCGCCGCCGCCGGACGCGCCGTCCGCCGACACACAAGACGACGCCGAAACACAGGACGACGCCGTGACGCCCGCGGGTGAGCTGGCCGAGGCGCGGGAGCTGTTTTCGCCGGTGCTGACCGAGAACACGGCCGCCATGGTGGCGATGGGCAGCCTGCCGCGGGCGGTGCGCGCCAGCCAGCTTTGCACCACCGAACTGCGCGAGCAGTTGCGCCGCGCCGCGCCGCCCTACCGGCCCGAACTGTTGCCCTCCTACGGGCTCGACAGCGGCAATGTGCTTTCCGTCGGCGACGCCGCGTTCCGCGCCGAGGGCGTCTGGTACGATTTAAGCTTTCGCTGCACGGTCGATGATGACGCCTTCAAGGTCTCGGCCTTTGCATTCGCGGTGGGCGATGCGATCCCGCGCAATCAATGGCAGGCGCGCGGCTTCCCGAATTTTTGAGCCGGGTCCGCCGCCAGCCGTCACACCAGTCGCCGCCCCCGCCACAGCACTTGCCCGAAACGCGATGCAACTCTTGCGCACATTGCCGGGGCTCGTGCAGTATGCCCGGGCAACGGGGCGGGCGATGAATTCCGAAATCTGCGACAAACTCTCGGTGTTTTGCATGGGGCTGTTCTCCGTGGCGACGGCCTCCAGCGCCGGGGCGGGGATGATCGCCCTTGGCGGTGCGGGCACGCTGCTGGCGATGCCGGCGCTGTGGCGCGGTTACCGGTCCTGGAGCGATTGCCCTGAAAAGACCGCGGTCAGCCAGGCGTCATCGGCGGCGCTGACGGCCTATCGCGAAAGCGCCAGGCGCAATCATGATCTTCCGGCCACGGCGGTTGCGCCAGCGGAAGCGGCGCTGGCGTCGGTTGTCGATCTGATCGTCATCGATCCCGCCGGTATCGCGGGCGCGCAATGGGACATGGCGGCGCTGCCCGGCCTGATTGTCGATGCCGCCGCCATGAAATCGGAGGAGTTCGCCGAACCGAGCCCCGATCCGCAGGCGGGCCACAACCGCACCCTGCTGGCATTTGTGGCCCGGCAGGTGCTCGCGGCGCTAAAGGTCCAGCCGGGTTTCGAAGCCTCGGTCATGCCCGCCTTCCGGCGCGATGTCGTAGGGCAACTGGCGGCGATTGAGCGGAACCAGCATGTGCACACCGCCCTGCTAAAAGAGCTGCTTCGGCGCATTCCGGAAACGGAAGAAGGTCTCCGGGCGGAAAAAACCGGTGTCCCCGAAGAGACGATCATCGCCCTTGCCCGGAAGTACTCGGAAGATGCCGAAGATATCGAAACCGCGATGGCCGAAATTGAACGCGCCATCTCGGTGGCGATCGAGGTGCGTACTGACGCGGCCCGAGGCCACAATTTCGGTTCGGAGCTTGATGAGATTTTCGATCGTCTGGCGCGATTGACCGATGAGGGGCGGCTCTCGGATGCGGCTGCGGAAGCCGACCGGGAGGTCGCCCAATGGGAAGAGATGCAAAGCGAAATGCAGGCACGGGGGATCGCCTTGCTCGGCGCAGGCATTCGCCAGAACATCCTGAATCGGGATGCAACCGGCGCCGCGCGAAAAATCGCCCACAAGCTCGAACTCGAAACCCCTGATGGGTCGAACCTGTTCGATGCGCTGCGCGCTGTTCAGGACGAATGGTATGTCCGCGGCCGCGACAAGGGGCTGAATTTCGATCTGGAGGTGTCGATCGCGCTGGCGCAGCTCAGCCGGGACCGGGCGGCAACCGCGGATCAACGCGGCGCCGCACTCAATGATCTTGGACTCGCGCTCAATGCTCTCGGCGAACGGGAGAGCGGCACGTTGCGGCTTGAGGCGGCTGTTGCGGCCTACCGGTCAGCGCTTGAGGAGTGCACCCGCGAACGGGTTCCGTTTCACTGGGCTGCGACGCATAACAATCTCGGCAACGCGCTCTCAATTCTCGGGGAACGGGAAAGCGGCACGGCGTGGCTTGAGGCGGCTATTGCGGCTTACCGGTCGGCGCTTGAGGAGTGGACTCGCGAACGGGTGCCGCTTGACTGGGCGATGACGCAGAACAATCTCGGCAATGCGCTTCAGACTCTCGGGCAACGGGAGAGCGGCACGGCGCGTCTTGAGGAGGCCGTTGCGGCCTACCGGTCAGCGCTTGAGGAGCGAACCCGCGCGCGGGTTCCGCTTGACTGGGCGATGACGCAGAACAATCTCGGCGCAGCGCTCCGGAGTCTCGGGCAACGGGAGAGCGGCACGGCGCGGCTTGAGGCGGCGGTTGCGGCCTACCGGTCAGCCCTTGAAGAGCGAACCCGTGAACGGGTGCCGTTACTGTGGGCGCAGACAAGAGAAAACATGGCGCTCGCCTTCAAGGCGCTGTCTGAGCGAACCGGCGAGGCGGGCTGGCGCGCCGATGCCATCGAAGCGGTCAGTGTGGCGCTGGAGGTCTACTGCGAGGCTGGGGCCGAGTATAATATCGAAAAGGCGCAACGGCTGCTTGCGCAGTTGCAGGATGAGACAGGCAACTGAAGCGGGATGCGCTGGCGCGCGCGATCTCCGACCTTGCGGGGGAGACGGCGCGCCAAGCAACAGAGGCGGCGGTTCGCTGGGATGACCAGTTGACGGATATCCGGCCCGCTGACTTCTCGTCTCCGCCCCGGCCTCTGTCACCCGCCACCCGGGTGCTTCCGTCCGTGATCATCCCGGGCCTTTCAGGCCGTCATCCCCGGGCCATCCTAATCGCCATGCTCTGGCGTTCCAGGCCGTCATGCCCAGGCTTTCCCAGTTCGTCATCCTCGGGCTTGACCCGAGGATCCAGACCCAAGCCCTTTAATCTGCACCGGTCCTCTCACGACAGCTCATAAGACATACCCGGTCACACTGGAATTCTGTTTGGTTATGGATCCTCGGGTCAAGCCCGAGGATGACGAAGCGGAGGCCGGGATAACCAACGGGGCCGGGTATGCGGAAGCGGGGACCGGTATGCCGAAGCGGGGACCGGGTATGCGGAAGCGGGGGCTGAGTTGATCGACGAATGGAAACTGGGTCCGCCAACTTTTCGCCTCCGCCCCTGTCTCTTCCAAGGGTTGTTCTTCGTGGCTTTGCTCGCCTCCGCCCTGCCGCTGTCTTCTGTGCAAGAGCGGAAATCGAAGACCGACGGACAACCGCCCTGCCTCTCCCTCGAGGGAAGGCCGGAGAGCCAGGCGTCAGCGCTGGTGATCCGGGTGGGGGGCGGAGCCGGGCGCCAGGCGCTCGAACCTCCTGGGCGGGGACAAGCCGGAACCGTCTCATCAGCGATTCCAGGCACTTGCCGGGCGCGATCTGCGATTTCATCCCCGCCTTTCGGTTCGATGGGATACTTGGTGTGCTCCCGTCGCCCGGATGGCTCGCGAACGTTTCGGACCAGGCGGGAGGGAGGCCCCGGAGGCAGCGCCTGAACGTGCGGCGCAAGACCCGGGGAGGCGATGCGCCAACGCGGTTCCGCTGGCGGGCGATGGATCCTGAGTGAGCCCCCGCCCGGACCAGCCACCGGTGAGGCGCCTGTTCCATCAAGTCCCATTGGCGGGGCGGAGCCGGCGTTGAAACGGGCCTGTGGCGGCCGGTCTGTCTTTCGGACGGAGCGGCCGTGCCGGAACCGAGGTTGAGACGCCAGGCGCGCGGGCCCCGGTCGGGGGCACCGCGGCTCCGGGCCAATCCGGAGCGGACACGAGGGAAGGGAAACCCCCTTCCGTCCGGCCCGGCTTGCCATCGTCTGTCGGACGCCGCACCGCGTCCGGCGAATTCCGGGCCGTGCGCGGATTGCGCCACCCGATATCCATTCCCAGTGAGGCTCGACCCGCGTGCGGCCCTCCGGATGATCAGGACCACCGTCCCCCGCCCGCAACCGCCGGCGGGGAAATCGGTGCGGGCGGGATGTCCGCCTTGGGCGTGCGCCTGCAACTCAGGGTGCGAATCGGCGTCAACCGTGCCGGCGCCACCAGCCGCCAGGCCTGCCGCGCCGGTCGCGATGCTCGGCCATAAGCTCTGCAAGCTTGCGCTGCTGCCCGGCGTCGAGGCTTGCGTGAAATGCCGCAAGCGGCGCTTCGAGTCCGGCCATCAGCGCGCCGGCCTTCTGCGCCATCGCACGGAAGGCGGCAAGTTGCGCGGGCGGGGCGAGCGTGTGGATGCGCTCCCGGTCGAAATCCGGATCGTCAGACGCCCGGTCCCAAGCCGTTGCGGCGTCCCGGATGAGATCGTCGAGCCTGGCCGCCTGGCTGTCGTCCAGGTCAAGCTGGCGGGTCAAGTGCTCGGTGGCCAGGCCGATGAACCTGCCGCAATCGGCGGCGTTCCAGATGCCGGGCTGGCCAGCGAAAAAGCCGCGGCCGTAGGTTCGCTCCACGGCGGCGGCCTCGTCGACAATGCCGGGTTTGAGGCCCGAGGCCCATCCGGCGGCAAGGCCCGTCAGGCCGATTGCAAGAGTTGCGAAAAGCGTTCTGCGTTTCATGTCACGTCCTTTCAAATTGACAATACAGTTGTCAATATCTATTTTGACAACAAACTTGTCAATAGGAGACACACATGACCGGTTTCGAAACGGCCCTTCGGGGCAACATGGAGATGCTCACCTATGGGATTTTCTTCGGTGCGCTGATCCTGCTGGCGCTGCTTGAAACAATCATTGCGTTGCGCGCGGAAGGTGCGATGCGGCGGCGGCGCTGGCCCGCGAATTTTGCGCTGACGGCGATCAATATCGTGGTGCTGGGCGCGCTTCCGCTCGGCGCGGTGGCGGCAGCGGATCTGGCCCGGTCCCTCGATATCGGGTTGTTGAACTGGCTTGATGCGCCCTTTGCGGCGGCGCTTGCGCTGACATTCCTGGCGCGCAGTTTCGGCGCGTGGGGGGTGCACTACGCCATGCACAATGTGCCGCTGCTGTGGCGGGTGCACCGGGTTCACCACACCGATACCCATCTCGATGTGTCGACAACGGTGCGGTTTCATCCGCTGGAATTCCTGATTTCCGCGCCGGTCGCCATCGGAATTGTGATCGCGCTCGGCTTGCCGCCGGCCGCTGTCATGCTGTTTGAATTGGTCGATGCTGGCATTGCCGTGTTCAGCCATGCCAATATCCGCCTGCCCGCCGGGTTCGAGCGGTTACTCAACCGCATCATCATCACCCCGAACATGCACCGGATTCATCACTCGACTGTTGAGCGCGAGACCAATTCCAATTACGGCGCAACGCTGGTGATTTGGGATCGGGTGTTCGGCACCTACCAGCGCAAGGAGCGCGATGCGCTTGAGCGGCAAAGGCTGGGGCTTGATGAGGTCGATGCAAACAGGGCATCTTCGCTGTGGTTCTCGCTCGGCCTGCCGTTTCGCGAGATCAAGCGCAACACCGATGGAAACAGGGTTCCGGACAAAACGCCCGGAGAGTGAACATGAACAGCGACGCGGCGGAAATTTACAGGTTGATTGTCGAGATTCGCCGCGCCTTCCACACGCTTGCCAATGCGGGGGACGCGTTGCATGCCGATCTCGGCGTGACCAGCGCCATGCGCGCGCAGATGGAGTATCTGAGCGATCATGGCCCGGCGACGGTGCCCGATATCGCGCGCGCCAAATCGGTCAGCCGCCAGCATATCCAGCAGCTGGTCAACGCTCTTGAGGCTTCGGGCCTGGTGCGTTTCTCCGACAATCCGCGGCACCGGCGTTCGCCGCTGGTGGCGCTCACGGATAAGGGGACGGCGGCGTTTGCCGAGATCCGGCAGCGTGAAGCTGCCGTGCTCGGCGATCTCGCTGTCCGGCTCGATGGAGCGGCCAGCGGCAAGGCGGCGGATACGATAGCGCGGTTGCGCGCGGCGCTTGCGGGTTGAACGCGCGATTCCGGCGGCCGGATTAGGCTACTGGTCCTTGTAGGCGGCTGCGCGCAAGCCCTCAAGCGTGTCGCGAAGAGTGCGGAGAAATTTCTCGGATTTCCTGATTGTCGCTTCCACGTCGGCGATCTTGCTGAGCAGAAAACCTTCTCCATCGAAATCGGGATCGGGGGAGTCGACAAGTTCGTGAAGGAAGGTCTTGAGCTCGGCAATGGTAAATCCGGCATCCTGGGCTTCCCGTATCAGCTCCAGTGTGGGGACCGCCTCATCGGGGTAGTCGCGGTAATTGTTGCCTGGATCCACGGAGACATCGGACCTGAGCAGTCCGTTGCGTTCGTAGAAGCGGATGGTGTCCCTGCTGACAGCGGCGCGGCGCGCCAGTTCTCCAATGCGCATATTCTCATACCATTGACAATGGTCCATTGTTTATCATTAACTACGGAGGACGTCAATTTCTCGAAACATCGGAAGGCAGAGAGTATGCTTGTCAAATGCCAGAGTTGCGGAATGCCGATGAACAAAGATCCGGAGGGTGGCGGCACCGAAGCCGACGGCCGCCGGTCGAAGACCTATTGCTCGCTATGTTACGAAGGCGGCGCGTTTCGTCATCCAGAGTTCACGGCTGCTCAAATGCAAGACCATTGTGTGGAACAGCTCAAGAAGAAGGGTGTTCCCGGGTTCATGGCGTGGATGTTCACCCGCGGCATCCCTAAGCTCGAGCGCTGGTCGCAGTCAGGTTGAGACAGCCGGGGTGGATGATGGTGATCACGCCACTCGACAAAACCGGCAATCCGACCCTTGTCACGGCTTGCAAGGCTGTGGCACCTGTGAGCGGAATCATTCTTGTAGCCGGAGCCCGATATGACCCGTGACAACGCCACCGCGCTGATCCGCACCTATCTCGACGCCTTCAATGCCAAGAATTTCGACGGGATGCTCGCCTGCCTGGGCGAGGATGTGATCCATGATATCAATCAGGGCGGCCGCGAAATCGGCAAGGAGAAGTTCCGCTGGTTCAACGCCACGATGAGCCGGCATTATGACGAGGAGCTGGGCGATATCGTCATCATGGTCAATGAGACGGGCAGCCGGGCGGCGGCGGAATTCACGGTGCGCGGGACCTATCTGGCCACCGCGGAAGGACTGCCCGAGGCCAATGGCCAGCGCTACGCGCTTCCGGCGGGCATTTTCTTCGAAATCGAGGACGGGCTGATCATGCGGGTGTCGACCTCCTACAATCTCCAGGACTGGATCTCCCAGGTCCGGGCCGGCTGAGGCCAAACGCGTGACCGGCGCTGCGACAGGGCTGAGTTATGCTGTGCTCGGACCTCACGACATCGGTGCGGCACTTGAGGATCTGGCGCGGCTCAGGATCGCAGTGTTTCGCGACTGGCCCTATCTCTACGATGGCGATGCCACTTACGAAGCGCGATATCTTGGCCAATTCGCCGCCTCTCGCGGCGCGGTCATCGTCGCAGCCTACACCGCGGATGGCGAGATGGTGGGAGCCGCCACCGCCGCGCCCCTGCGTGATCACGCTGAAGAATTCGCAGCACCCTTTGCCCGCGCCGGGCTTGATGTGGCGGAGCATTTCTATCTGGCCGAATCGGTGCTGTTGCCGGGCTATCGCGGGCAGGGCGCGGGCCGGACATTCTTCGAAATGCGCGAGGCCGCGGCCCGGGCGCAAGGGTTTGACCGGGCGGTTTTCGCCTCGGTGATGCGGCCGCCGGATCACCCGGCGCGTCCGGCAGGCTACGTGCCGCTTGACGGATTCTGGCGGCGTTTGGGCTACGTTCCGCTTGAAGGGCTGATCGCGGAGTTCAACTGGCGTGACATCGGCGAGGCCCGCGAAAGCGCCAAGCCGTTGCAGGTCTGGGGGCGGCAATTGTCGTCCGGCGCGCCGGGTCAAAATGTATGAACAGAGTATGAATGGGCAGTTCCGCTTCGGTTCAGGCGGGGATGGCTAGGGTCAGCTCAATCGATCGGGTGAACCGGTCGAGACCAGAGACCAACCCCGCTGATCCACCCCAAGGCGCCGCCGCGCCGCATCAGGAGAACCGCCATGAAACCCTTCCTGCGCAATGCACTCGCCGTACTCGTCGTCGCCACCGCCGGTCTTGGGGCCTCGGCTCCGGCCGCAACCGCCGGAGACTTGAGCTTCGATTTCAGAATCGGTGGTCCGGGCGGTGGCGTGATCATTCGCGATCATGGCCGCCATGGCGGCTGGGACCGGTTCGAGCGCCATCGTGACCGCGGTTACTGCAAGCCGCGCCGGGCGCTCAGGAAAGCCCGCCGCATGGGCCTGCGCCACACTGATATCGTTCGTGCCAATCATCGCAAGGTGGTGGTCGAAGGCTATCGTCATCACCGCCCGGTGCGCGTGGTGTTCGCCAATCAGCACCGCTGCCCGGTGATCCGCGTTCGCCGCTAGAGTCTGGCGATCACAATCAACGCCTGTCAAAAACCCCGGAGGATCGGATCCCCCGGGGTTTTGCCGTTTCGCCAAATGTGCTTGCCGGTGCCTATTGGTCGATTTCCCATGTCACGTTGACAGTGATGCGGTATTCGCTTTCACCTGCGGCCACCGGCACCTCGTCGGCGACCTTGGCAGCCATGGCCATTTCGGCGCGCATCATCGGCATCGGGGCTCCGCCATGGCTGCTTTCGGAAATCTGGGTAATGCGGCCCAGCGAGACGCCGAGCGCTTCGGTCATCTGCTCGGCCTTGGCCTTGGCCTTGGCGATGGCGTCCACGCGGGCAGCATCGCGCAGGCTGTCCTGGTCGTCATTGGTGAACAAGATGTTGCCGCCCTGGTTGACGCCAAGACTTACCGAGGTGTCGAGAATGCTTCCAAGTTTGGCAAGATCGCGGATCCTCAGGGTCAGCGTGTTGTTGACAGTGTAGCCGACGATGCTGGGCGGCTCCCGGTGGTTGTCCTTGGCTTCCGGATAGACCCAGCGCGGCTGAATCGAGAAGCCGCCGGTCTGCAGATCGCGCTCGGCCACACCTTCGGCCTTCATGGCCTCGAGCACCTGGGCCATGGCGGCGTTGTTGGCGTTAAGGGCCTGGCGCGCGGTCTCGGCCTCGCGCAGAACGGTCAGCGAAATCACCGCCATGTCGGGCGCCGCCAACGCAACGCCCTCGCCGGATGTCGAGATCACGCCGGGCATCGGCGGCTTGGCGTCTTCCGCGCGGGCCGGGGCCTGGGTGCTCACCAAAAAGGCTGCGAACGCGCCGGCAACAAGGGCGGCGCGGCTTATGAAAGCGGATGTGTGCATGGGGTCTCCGATCTGCAGTCAGCATTAAATGTCCCGTCCCGCCTGATGTGCGGTGCGATTGTGGGCGCATTGCGGCGGCAGGAACTTGCCCTTGGCGCCTGCGGGTCATGGCAGTCTCGCATACGTGGCTGGCCCGGGCCTTGGTTGTGCAATCGGATGCCGCACCAAAACCAGGCTTGCCGGCGCAATGCCCACGGCTTGTGAAGGGGCGGAATTTGGTCTAAACGGCAACCATTCGCAGTGCTGGTACGGCACGCGGGCCGGGGAGACCCGAAGCCTGACACCGCACCGGCAAAACGATGGCAAAGGCCTGTAGCTCAATGGTTAGAGCCGGCGGCTCATAACCGCTTGGTTGGGGGTTCGAATCCCTCCAGGCCTACCACTTTTCCCGGTCGCTTTGGTTGTTGTTTGTCACCCGGTTCTGCCAAAAGGCGGGAATATCCGGGATTAAGCGGGATGTAGTTTGTCACCCGGTTCTGCCAAAAGGCGGGAATATCCGAGAATAAGTGGGAATTGGCGAAAATGGCCTGAAACACAAAGGTCTAAGAGGTTCTGCACGGTAGGTAATGCCAAATCCATCTTGTCAGGAGATTTTGCACAATGGGCAGCAAACAGGCTGTCAGACCGGATCGGACCTCGATCTTTAAATCCGCTTCAAATCGGCATCAAAACACCCCAGCAACTAAAAATTACTAGTAATATCAATGATGCGTGCATTTTGTAACGGCTATTAACTGGTCGGAATTTGCGCGCTGATCGGAACGAAAATCCAAACAGAACTCGGAAGTTGCTTCCAAGTTCTGTGATTTGAGGTCACCAAAATAGCCAATTCTCTTGAAAATCAATGCCTTGGTGCTTCCGAGTTCGATTCGTAGAGGGCAATCGACGGCCAGATGAACTCGGAAGTGGGAATCGAACACAAATCGAAAAATGATTGAGCTGTTGCAGCTACGGGACGAAAGTACCAAAGGGGAAATTGTTAGATAAGGGCGGGTACCGGACCTTCATTGCAACTGCTCACAGGTTGTGTCAGTTTTCGAGAAACGGACAGGCATTCTCAGAACAGTTTCAAAGAAAACCGCAAAACGAAGCCTGAGAGATTGGAAAAATTCTTGGCTCAGTCGCTTGGGCTAATCGCGGCTGAATAGTGCCGCAGCCTACCCGGCCGCGCCAGTATATGTGCAGCTAATTGATCCTTCTACGCGATCCCTATTGGGTGTATCAACAATGGCAAATTCTACCATGTGTAAGCCCAAAAAGGCGATCTGTATGAATATTTTCAAAGAGTATACGTTGGCAGAATATATTTCAGAACAGGGTACAAATTTTGGATCGTCCCTTCCACTTGTTCATTCTACCGAGGGTTCGAACCTGTTATCAATTCTTGGTAATGGAGTCATAGAAACCATACCATGTGACACTTTCACTGACGAGAAACTGTCTTACTTTTTTCATGGCCGGCCATCTTACAGAAAATTTGTAAATGAACCTAAATTCTGGCAACTTCCAGTGGTGATGGTGTTTAAGAGCACCTGCCTGGTGAATAAAACAAGAATTTTTCCATTCGATTCTGGGGCCTTGTACTCCAATAGGCTGCCAAAATACATTTCTTCTTTTTCTCCGGATGGCTATCAGCTGTCTTCTAAATCAGACTGTCTGGACTTGCTAATAGATATATTTTTCGGAGATGATGCTTCGTATTTCGCTGGCAGAGCCAAGCCTTACGACCAGGTTGTGGGGCGCAGGAAATTCGGCGTCCGCCATGCCCAAGTGGCAGCTTTGTGTTCACTCTACAACAGGGAGCAACTTGAGGCTGATGACCGCGCTCTTGCGATTGAGATCCAGACGGATCAAGACGTTCAGATCAAGGATAACTTGATCGGTGCAGTTTTGCCAAGGCCATACTATGATGATCCTGAGTTGAAGAAATATTTCAGGGAAAACCGTATTATAGTTAAACATTATGACATTTACCCCCTCTCAGTTGAAGCTTACATGTCGCTTATTTACAGTAATGTTAAAGAATTATACATGAAGTGGGGGCTCATAGGTGATTAACAAATATGACATATTAGGCTGTATTGATTTTTGTGTGAATTCATATGCGATATCCATGCTTGTACTTCAGCGACCGAATTCAAATTACACATACATACCGAAGACGGATCACAAATTTATAGTTATAGACTTTTATGAAGCTAGCCAAATTGAATACAAGGTGAGATATCTTTCCGAGAAGGTGACCGTGTCGCTTGGCGATAAAGTGCCTGTTCCGATTCTCGATCATGATTCTGTATATCTAGTCGATCCGGACTGGTCAGATGCAGAAATTGCGACTCAGCATCCGGGGCTTAGCACCGCGGCAAGAAAGGCATTTACTTCCTTGCGTTCGCGACTAGCCCTTAGGCCAGTGGATACGTTGCACGACGAGATTGGATACAACGTAGCTGATCTTTTGAAGCAGCCCGTGAGGTCACATTATTGGCTTTCAAGGTTGTCGGCCCTGGTGCGGTCCGCCTTTGATGGTGGCTCACCACCTGCCGAGTTGCTAGAAGCTTTCGAGTCCGCAAGGCTTCTTTGGATAGAGAGATTCGCGTCCAAGTCGTCCTTGAAAATGATTCTTAGTGCATTTCAGATTCCAAATTTGCATATGGATGAACGAGTGGCAGCTGATATCCTCGCTCGTCGTTTTGAAGATATAGTAGTCTCAAAAGGCATCCACACGCCGCAAAATGAAATTATTCATATCATCTCGATGTTCAAGGAAGGACTAATCGCGCAAATAGAGGAGATTTCTATTGATCAATTTGATTATTGGAAACGCAAGGAGGCAATAGTTTCCTTGACAGAACTACAGGTTGAAAACCTATTTCGACGCTTCAAGTTTTTCGATGCTGATATGAGGGGTATGGATAGCTCGCCTGGGAAATGGTCATCAGCAGAGTTGAGAAAGTATCTCGCCTATTTTCGAGCCATTGATGCGGACAACTATAACCTGAATTCTTCCACATCTCAGTTTATATCTTTGTACGAGGCGCAAAAATTGGCAACTATCGATATTCTATCTTATTCAAACGATTGGTATTCAGCAATGATCGGAGACGGCTCAATAGAATTTATTGATAAATTGCTCCATTTTATTGATGGAAAAGATGAAGTTGAACACGGCAAAATTCTTATTCATTGGCCGAACGTAATATCATCCGTTAAGAAGGAGTACGAAAAACTAACAATACTTGCTAGGATAGTTAATCCTGCCATAAGAAATCATGACGACGACGAAGTCGCCATCAACGGAATTAACTACTCACTGCTGGAAGAATTGCTGCGTTCGGCGCATAATGTAGAAAAGCAATATCTAAGGCTGTCGAGGAGATCGTAGATACAGCTTCGTGGGTCTAGAGCAGATTCGGCTTACTCCGGGTCATATCCGGCCGCCTCGAAATAGTGTCTGCACTCTGCGGGCGTAAACGCTGCGAGGGAGTGGGCCACGATGGTCCAGAGGTCGTCGACGGTTCTGGCCGCTGCTTTTCTCAGAAGGGCCTTGAGCTTTGAGAAGACCATCTCAATGGGGTTGAAGTCTGGCGAGTATGGCGGAAGGAACATAAGCTGTGCGCCAACCTTCTCGATCGCCTCGCGCACGCCGCTGATCTTGTGGGATGGCAGATTATCCATGACCACGATGTCGCCAGCGCAAAGCTCAGGCGCAAGGACCTGCTCTGTATAGGCCAGGAAGGCAGTGCCGTTCATCGGGCCATCGAGGAGCATCGGTGCGGCCATGCCATTCAATCGCAGGCCAGCGGTGAAAGTGGTTGTCTTCCAGTGGCCGTGGGGCACTGCCGCCCTGCATCGCTCGCCGCGCAGGCTGCGTCCGCGCAACCGCGCCATCTTCGTGGATGCCGCAGTCTCATCAATGAAGATCAACTTCTCGGGGTCGAGATCGAGTTGGCCGTCGAACCAGGCTATGCGGCGGCGCAGGACATCGGGACGCTGCTGTTCGGCGTGACCTGCTCCCCCAAGATGTCCCTGCTTTCTGGCAGAATCCGGTGGCAAACTACGTCGATCCCCATCAAGATGGGTGACATAATTCTCGTCAGCTCCGTCCAGGTGTGAAGCTTTTTTTCGGTCGTGTCCGGTAGGTGGATTGCAGTGCAAGCCTGAAGATCACAGCCATGCCCAGCCTGCTGGCGGATGTGCGGCAGCCGGCGATCGTGCCCAACGCAACAGGCCCGTTTCGCGGGTGCGAAACGGGCCTGTTGTCTGATTGGTGGGACCCGCGGGGTTAGCTGGCCTTGCGGTCTTCTGACTCCATGATGGTTTTCGCCGAGACCTGGCGGATGGCGAGATGGGTCATGGTCAGGAGATATTCGATGAACTCGAAATCCTTGGGCAGGTCGGTGCGCTCGCTTGCCAACAGCAGGTAGGCCTGCAGGTCGGAGATCTTCTCCGCGGCGGCGTCGCAAACCACCAGTGTGTCATTGGTGGCGGCGCGCAGCTTGGTGTCGCCGGACTGGACGGGATTGTGGTTCATCTCATTGCCCCACTGCATGTTTGCGATGATTTTCGAAGTAATCACCCTCGATATATGGCAAGGGCTTGAGCGGCTGGTCGCGGTTAAGCGGGTTGTTGTCGCTCGCCTCGCAATCGATCAGCCGTCCTTCGAAACGATAGAGTTCGTGCTGTTTGAGCAGTGCCCTGGGCCGTGTCTCGGCGTGAATCGGCAACACCAGGTGGCCCTTGAAATCGACCGGTGCGCTCAACGGCGTGACCTCCCAATCGGTTTCGAGCAGCAGATTGACCAGCTTGGGATGGGTTTCCACCACCAGGGCTTCGATGCCGGCCATGAGGCAGAACTCAAGCACCCCGGTGAGCAGCAGATTGGCCGCCGGCGTGCCATCGGGGCCGCGCGCATCGCGGTCGGAGACGCAGCGGGTCCATTCGTAAATCTTCGGCCCGGTCTGGTAAGGCCGGTCGCCGATGAGCTCGGGATAGACATCGGACAACAGATGCGGCCTGGTGGTGGGCAGCAGCCGCGAATAGGCCACGACCTTGCCCTCCAGGGCTAAAACCAGATGAACAGCCTCGGTGGTGTCAAACGCATCGATCTCGCGTCCGTCCGGTTTGCGGATCTCCTCCCAACCGTAATTGTCGACAAAATGATGGTGCCGGAACCGCCAGACTTCTTCCATCAAAGCGGTACGCCTTAGCACTCCACTTCCCCAGATTGCTTGAAACATGGCAAATCTCCCTTAAATTTGACTGGATAATTACAGGGGCTGATCTTCACTTCAATGAGCGGATCGGCCTACTGTTTTCTGCTTTCAGAGGGGAAATTTAGCCTTAAAGGTGTGGTCTGCAATTTTGGCGCGTGGAGATGGGCGCGCTGATTCGGGGCTTTCGCGAATACCCGCGCCGCGGACCTTGAGGGCGGCGTGCCGGAACTGAACCGGGCGCAGCCGGGTGGCGATCGGACCGTTCGTGATCCGAAACCGCAATCGCGTGGCCGCTCGCCTGTGAATTTACAGGCCATCCCTTGCGGGGGCCATTCACTTTATATGACCGTTTCGGCGCGGGCAGGCAGCCGCAGACGCGTTCTTGCGTGGGGAAGCGGGCTTTGAGGCCTTGTAATTGCTACAGCGCCGCGCATCCAATCGGATGCGCAAGGGACGCTGTAACACCTTGAAAGAATGCATGTATGTTATCACTCGATTGAATCCAATCGAGCGCGACATGCATTAGCGGATGATGCGTGATGCTTAGCGGATGATGCCGGCGCGGAAGGATTCGGCGATGAGCTGGGTGCGGTTGACGGCGTTGAGCTTGCGCTGGATCTTGCCGAGCTCGTTTTGCACGGTCTTGTGCGACAGGCCAAGGATTTCGCCGATTTCCCAGTTTGTCTTGCCTGCCGCGCACCACTGGATCAGATCGAGTTCGCGCTTGGTGATGCGCAGTTCCTTGCGGTACTGCATATTACGCTCCTCTTCGCGCAGCATGCGCAGCCGGTGATGCGCGAAAACGGCGATCAGTTCCAGCGTCGAGCGGGCCTCACGGGTCAGTTCGACCTTGTGGGCGCCGAAAGTGACAATCGCCTGCAGACCATTGATCCCCTGGATGGGCACGCTGAACCCGTCGCGCATGTCGACTTCCGTGGCCTCGTTCATCACGGTGCGCGCCGCCGGGCTCAGCCGCACGTTCTTGAGTGCTTCCGACCAGACGAAGCCATCATTTGAGGTCTTGGTGCGAAAGATCACCGGATCGATGTGAACATAATCCTGCTCGGCGTAATGATTGAACCAGTCCATCGGCCAGTCATTGAGCAGCACGTAAGGATCGATCTTTTCATTGGGCAGGGGAATGCCGGCAATGGCGAAACTGTCCATGCCGAAGCCGACCGAGACCTCGCGCAGATATGCCATGATCTCGTCGGCGTCCGACGACGCCATGGTTCGCGTGACGAAATCAATGATGGCATTGGTGTTGAACTGTCCGTTCGGTGGTAATGCCTGTCCCATATCCTGTCCGCTCGGTGAATGTGATCACACAAGATATCAGGCCACCCCTCCTTGCGCCAACACTGTTTTGCAACTTCCTGCGCCGGAGACGGCCGGCCCTCGCTGCGGCCCCGACCCGGCCCAGACTTGGCCGCGACCCGGACCAGGTCAGGCGGGGCAGCAATGGCGGCCGCGAAAACCTTCTTTAAATTATCATGTTTTTTGCGTCGCACCGGTTGACAGAAAATCGGCCGATTTATAAACATGATTTTCATAGTCAAGTTTATCAACCGGTCCCCATGGAGTATCCAATGGCAAGCCTTTCCATACGCGCAATCGCACTTTTTGCCTCTGTTTCGGCCTTTGCGGTCGTGGCCTCTCCGGCCCTGGCTGAGGGCGAGGTCAATATCTACTCCTCGCGCCACTACGACACCGACGAACGGCTCTACAGCGATTTCACCGATGCCACCGGCATCACTGTCAACCGGATCGAGGGCAAGGCTGACGAACTGATCGAGCGGCTGAAGACCGAAGGCGCCAACAGCCCAGCCGATGTGTTCATCACCGTGGACGCTGGCCGCATCTGGCGGGCTGACCAGGCAGGCCTGCTGGCGCCGGTGCAATCGGAAGCTCTGACTTCGCGAGTTCCCGAGGCGCTGCGCCACCCCGATGGCCACTGGTTTGGTGTCTCCACCCGCGCTCGCGTGATCTTTTACGACAAGGACAAGGTCAGCGAGCCGCCGCAGACCTATGCGGCGCTGGCCGATCCCAAATACAAGGGGCAGGTCTGCGCACGGTCCAGTTCCAACATTTACATGCTTTCGCTGATGGCCTCGCAGATCGCCCACAATGGCGAAGAGGCGGCCAAGGCCTGGGCACAGGGACTCAAGGACAATCTTGCCCGCGACCCGCAGGGTGGCGACACAGATCAACTTCGCGCCGTGGCGTCGGGTGAATGCGCCGTCGCGATCGGCAACACCTATTATTTCGTTCGCGGCATCAAGGGCAATGTGGATGGGCTGAGCGATGCTGTCGACCGCATCGGCGTGGTGTTCCCGGATCAGGATGGCAATGGCACGCATGTCAATATTTCGGGAGCGGCGTTGACCGCCAATGCGCCCAACAAGGACAATGCCGTCAAGTTCATGGAATACTTGACCAGCGAGTCCGCGCAGTCGTACTTCGCCAACGGAAACAACGAGTATCCTGTTGTCGAAGGCATCGCGGCCGATTCAGCAGTTGAAGGGCTCGGCAGCTTCAAGGCCGATGATCTCAATCTGAGCAAGCTGGGTGAATTCCAGACCCGCGCCCAGGAGATCTACAACGAGATCGGCTATAAGTAAGTTGACTTACTATCATCGCTGATTGCCGCTGTTCGCAGCGGCAACGGAAGGTGCAATGGTAATGCACAGGCCTACGCGGTCCTTCCGAATGAAAAGGCCCGGACATTTGGCGTCCGGGCCTTTTTTATGGTTTTTGCCAGACCGGTGACGGACGAGGATTTGGGTTGTCCGGGGCGGTGCGGCAGAGATGGTCGCTAACGGCCGGCGGCGCCGGGATTACCGGTCCGACAGGAAGCCGGTAAGGTGATCGATGATCATCTCGTGTTTGGCCGCGCGCGGTGCGCCGCCATTTTGACAGATGATTTCATCGCCGGGCTCCTCCCGCGCCAGGAGTTCATAGCCGCCGGGCTTGCACAGGCCGAGGAAATCGAAATGCGACAGCGTCGGCGGCTCGATGTAGCGCGCGGTGCCCTCGGGCAGGGTATTAACAAGGGCGCGGGATTCAATGTCCAGGGTCAGGCCGGAATTCATGATCGGCGCGCCAAAGACGAGCATCGGCCGTTCGATCATGGCGAGGCTCTTGTCCGAAAAGCTCTGTGTGCCGCCGAGATCGAAAACGGCGAAAGCCTTGATCCGGGGATCGGAGAGATCGGCTTCCATCCGGACGCGGTCAGCTTCGGTCCGGGCAATCTTCCAGCCCGAAAGGATGCCGCAGACCAGTTCATCCGGCGTCTGCTCGCACGATGCTTTCAACCGCGCGGCATCGTAGCGGGCCCCGGCCAGCGCCAGCGCGGTGAAGCCGCCGAGCGAATGGCCGGCCATGAACACCCGATCGGGGTTAACAAAGTGCGCGAGCTCGGGTGTGGTGGTGGCATAGTCGATCACCCTGGAAACATCCATCGGCCGCTCCCAGAGTTGCCGCGTGATCTCGGGGTCGCGCGACCAGGTGGAGGTGCCGGGGTGGCTGATCGCGGCAACCACATAGCCTTGCCGGGCCAGCGCGCCGGCAAGCCAGGCCTGGTTGTAGGCATTGCCGTACATGCCGTGCGACAGGACCACCAGCGGGAAGCGGCCATCGGCCGGGTCTGCGTCCGTGACGACCTTGGTTTCACGCCAGACCTCGCTGTCGAAATCATTGACCAGCGGTGCTTCGGCGTCGGTCGGATACCACAGGAAGCCCGCCAGATCGCGCACGCCATCGGGGTCGGGGATTTCCAGTACGGCCATTGCCGACTGATAGGGTTTAGGCCCGGAGGCCTGCGCGGCGGTGGAAAATGCGCTAAGAACCACCGCAAGAATGGTGAGTGTGCGTTTCATCGAAATTGTCCTTTGTGGTTTCGGATGAGCCGGAAACTGGGCGATGGAACCATTGAGATCAACGGGTTAGCGAGTGTATCGCTGTCCTTGATCCTGATTGAGGACAGGTCCGGACAGAAAGAGGACAGATGGACACGCCTGCGCTGATGAATTTTCCGCTGCCGATGCTGACGGCGCTGTTGTGCGGCGTGCTGGCGGTGCTGGTCTGGCGGCTGGAACTGGGGCCGGTGCGGGCCAATGTGCTGTTTTCCGCCTTTTTCGGGCTGGGCGCGGTCGAGGCATTGTTTGTGGCCCTGAGATTCGGCTACGAGGTCGCGGCGCTGATCCCGCTGCAGCGCACGCTGCCGCTGTTTCTGGCGCCGCTGATCTATCTGGGTTTCATCTCGCTGACGCTCGATGCGCGGACCTTTGGACGGACCGCGCTCATGCATCTGGCGGCACCGGTGGTGGTGATGGTTCTGTTCTGGCTCTCGGGACAGAATCTCAGGCTGCTCGATTGGGTGATCAGCCTCAGCTACACCTGGTACAGCGTTGCGCTTTACCTGCTGTGGAGAAAGGGCCCCGATGCGCTGGTGTATGCGCGTGTCGGCATAACAGCCAGCCTGAGCAACTGGATGGTTCGGGGTCTGGGATTCATTGTCTTCATCCTGCTGCTCGACACCGCGATCGCGATCGATTTCGAGATCAATGCCGGTGCTCATGTGGGACAGTTGATCTCCTATGGCACGGTTCCTCTGATCCTGCTGTTGCTTGGCGCGCTTGGCGCCCTGCCGATGATGCTCCGCCCGCCACGCGCGGTGGAGCAAAAGGCATCCGTGGCCGATGCTCAGGATGACGACATTGCTACGAGGCTCGAGGCGCTGATGGTGGAGCAGGAACTGTTCAAGGATCCGGGCCTGACCGTGCAGCGGCTCGCCAAACGCCTGCACCTGCCGGTGCGCAGCGTCTCGGCCGCGGTCAACCGCACGCGGGGGATGAACATGTCGCAATATGTCAACGCATTCCGGTTGGCATATGCGGCAAGGCTTTTGCTTGAGACGGACGAGAGCGTCGTCAGCATCGCGGCTCAGTCGGGCTTCATGACACGGTCGAATTTCTATCGCGAGTTCAGCCGGATCCATGGGCAGTCACCCACCGAGTACCGGCTTTCCGGCGGGCCGGTAGAAGACGTCGCGGATTCAGGCTGAAGCGGCTGCCAGCCCGGCCGACCGTCTGATTGATTTTCCGATTTCTTACGCGCTCGGAAGCAGCGCGTCGGCCTTGGGTCTGATCGTTTTGCGATTGCGCCCCGACCGGCCGATCGTGTGACACAGCAACACCACCGGCAGCAGCCCGAAGCCGACGATCATCAGTGAGGGCAGGGCGGCCTGGGTGAGCCGTTCGTCAGATGCGAGCCGGTAGGCCTGAACGGCCAGCGTGTCGAAATTGAAGGGCCGCATGATCAGCGTTGCCGGGAGCTCCTTCATCACGTCGACAAACACGATCAGCAGCGCAGTCAGCAGGCTGGGGCGCAGCAACGGCAGGTGGATTTCAAACAGCATCCGGCCCGAGCCGCGACCGAGCGTGCGCGCCGCAGCGTCGATGTTGGGCCGGATCGCCGAGATGCCAGTGTCAAATGCGCCGAGCGCTGCGGCGATGAAGCGCACCATATAGGCCACCACCAAAAGGCCGATCGAGCCGGTGAAGAACAGCCCGGTGGAGATATCGAAATTGCTTCGTGCCCAGGCGTCGACCATGTTGTCGAGTGCGGCAAACGGCACCAGCAGGCCCACCGCGATCACCCCGCCCGGTACCGCGTAGCCGATGCCTGCCGCAGTGGCGGAAAACCGTGCTGCCAGGCTCGGCGCGATGCGGGCGCAAAAGCCGATAACCACAGCAGCGGCGACCGTGACGAAGGCGGTGATGGCGGCCAGGGTGAGCGAGTTTTCGACAAAGCCGAGATAGCGCGGTGAAAACGGCGAATTGCCGGCGTCGATGGCCATGTTGGCAAGCACCAGCAGCGGAATCGCAAAACCGATCGCCACCGGCAGGGCGCAGGCGATGAAGGCCAGTGCGGCGCGCCAGCCGGTGAGGCGGTGGCGGTCCATGGTCTCGTGCCGGGAGCCCGCGGGAAAGCGTTTTGCGGCGCCGCGCTGGGCGCGCTCGATCAGCGCGAAAGTGAGGGCTACCACCAGCAGGCACAGCGCCAGTTGCGAGGCGGCCATGCGGTCGCCCATGGAAAACCAGGCGGCGTAGATGCCGGTGGCGAAGGTCTGGACCCCGAAATGGGCCACGGTTCCAAAATCGGCGATGGTTTCCATCAGCGCCAGCAACATGCCGCCTGCGATCGCCGGCCGGGCCATCGGCAGGCTGATGCGCCAGAAAGAAGACCAGGGCGTGTGGCCGAGCGTGCGGGCGGCGAAATAGGCGGTCGGCGATTGCTTTAAAAAGGCGGCGCGGGCAAGCAGATAGACGTAAGGGTAAAGCACGAAAATCAGCATGGCGGCGGCGCCACCCAGAGAGCGAATTTCTGGAAACCAGTAATCCTGCGCGCCCCAGCCGGTGATCTGCCGGAGCCAGCTTTGCACCGCGCCGGGATGGTCGAGTAGATCGGTGTAGGCATAGGCGAGCACATAGCCGGGAAAGGCCAGCGGCAGCGCCAGCACGATCTCGAAGCCGCGCCTGAAAGGAAAATCGCACACCGTGACCAGCCAGGCGGTGGCGGTTCCGACGATGGCCGTGCCGAGGCCCACCAGCACCACCAGCTTGAGCGTGGTCAGCGCGTAGCCTGGCAGCACTGTGGCCATCAGGCTGTTCCAGGTGTCGAGCGTGCCCGAGGCCGCGGCGAAAGCCACCGCGACGATCGGCGCCAGACACAGGAGCGAGACGATCCAGGCGAGGATTTTGAGTATGCGTTCGCCCACAGTCGGGGTTGTCCTTTGTCCGCGCGCCGCTTCGACTCGGGCCTTGTTTGAGGATTTCGCGTGTCGAAGCCACGGCGATCCGCAGTGGCGGTTTGACAGCGCGAAACGCCTAGTTCATTGATTGTGGAGTAATTCATACAGGTTTTAGCGTCAACCGGCGCAGGCCGCTGCCGCGCCGAGGCGAGTATCCCGGAACTGATGATGATCGTGTGCCAATGCAACATCCTGTCGAAAGGCGAGATCGAGGCGGTGGTGGAGCGCCTGCTCAAGGACGATCCCTGGCGGCTGATCGTGCCCTCGACGGTCTATCACGCCATGGGGCAGCGCGGGCGCTGCTGCGGCTGCTTTCCTGATGTGGTGGAGATCATTGCCGAGGTGACAGCGCGGCTGCGGCCCGCCGAAGACGAGCAAACGCCGGCTGCATCGCGGAGAGCGTGAGCGGGGCACGACGCCGGGTCCGGCCGGGCGCGGATGTCACATTGACGGCCGCGCGAGCATTGCCTAAATCGATATCAGCTTCATCCCCGGCGGCGCGCGAGCCTTTCCGCACCCGCCACATTGTGACAGGCGACGCCATGGACCTTCGAGAAATCAGTCAGACCTATTCCGTTGCGGGACAGATTTCCGCCGACGATCTCAACGCCATCAAGGCCGCCGGATTCAAGTCGGTCGTCTGCCACAGGCCCGATGGCGAAGTTCCCGATCAGCCGACTTTCGACAGCATCAAGCAGGCCGCGGAGGCGATGGGGCTGGAGGCGCGCCATATCCCGATCGGGCAGATGGGCGTGACTGCGGAAGCGGTGCGCGAAATGGTCGATGCGATCGAGGAAATGCCCGCGCCGATGCTGGGCTATTGCCGTTCGGGCGCGCGCTCGACGGCGGTGTATCAGCACACCGCGCATTTGCGCAACTGAGCGCCGCAACCGCTGCGGCTTTCCAGCGGGTTCCCAATTGCCGGATACGCTTCCCGTTGCTGACGCTTTCGGGTTTTCGGACGCTTGAGCCGTTGCGCGGCAGGGCTTCAAGCCACGGCGTTTGAGTTGGCCGGCGACTGCGCCCGGGCGCGGGTTTGTAATATTTGCTATGATGTCTTTCGGCGGGGCTGGGGAAATCCGGTAACGGGAGGATATTATGAGATTGCTCATTGTGTTGCTCTGCGGGCTTTTCGCCTCGATCGCTTTTGCACAGGAACAGACGACATCGGATGGCAGGCCGCCGATCATCTGTCCGCATGGAGCGCTGGCCAACGGGCTTTTGTGCAGCGGGTCCTATTGTGATGACATCACCATGCGCTGCAGTCCCAATGTCCGGGATGTCCGCAGGATCTTCTGGACACCCTTTGTGCACCGGGCACCTGGCAGCGGCGTGGCGATCTGCAGCACGGAATTCGGCGGCACCAGCGGATTTGTGAGCGGCGTGGCCTGCGAAGGCGACTGGTGCGACAATGTCGCGCTGCAATGCACCGAACTCGATCTGTTCGAGCCGGATTTTTCCAGTTGCTTCTCTTCGAGCTGGTTTTCGGAAGAGCAGGATTGGCAGGCTCCGCCGACACCCTTTCACTTTATCGTTTCAATGCGCTGCAAGGACACCCATTGCGATTTAAAGCGCATGCGCAGTTGCCGGCTCAAACGCCGGGAAGGGTGATCGCGACCCCCGGTCGAAACTCTTTAGCCCGCACACCGGCTATCCCGTCGTGGCTGCGATACGGCGCGCGCGATGGCGGCGCTGCCATTTGAGAAACCCGAGATAGGCCAGTTGGGCAAGCTGGCGCAGACCCGGTGTGCCAAACACAAAGGCCAGCCGGTTCAGTCCCGGCAGCTGGCGCCAGATTGCGGCGAAGGCGTCGACACCGATCCGGTAGCCGTCACCGTTACCATGCTGACCGTCGTTGCCTGCAGGCCGGGCGTGAAACCGGCCCAGAAGATCGTCGCGGCTCTTGCCCGGCGGGAGTTGATCGTCGGACAGTGCGCCGATGTCGATCCAGTCGATCAGATGCTTTTTGTCGATACGCCGGTAGAGCACCACCTCCTGACGGCAAACCGGGCACTGGCCGTCATACCAGACGGAAAGGGGCGTGGAGCAGATCATTGCCAGGATCTGGTGCGCGAGCGCGCCGGGACAAGGCGGCAAGTTGCCCCGCCGGTGCCCTAACCGCCGAGCTGGGCGCAATCCCGGCTTTTCCAATGCCATCTCAAAGGGGATGAATTTCTGCAGTTGAATCTTTGCTGAAAACCGCACCGGAGTTGGCCGGGTCTCTGGATCGGGATCCGTCAACCGCAACCCCTATGTTCAATCGGTGATCGGACCGTTTCCAACTCGTGGGTGTGGCCTGGCTCCATCGGCAACGCCGATACACATAACGATCTCGTCCCGGCGGGGCGCATCAGCAATCATCACGGTCATGGTGTCGAAGTGATCAAATGACCAGGCCTCGTCCTTGTGGCCAAGCGGCAGGTCGATTGATGCGCCTGCGGCGGCGACCTTGGCATTGGAGGGGATAAGCGATTTGCCGCCGCCGACGGCTGCGCGCATCGGCTTGCCCAGCTTGGGATGGATCATTGCGCCGCCGTGCTCCAACTCGCCGTCAACGCCAATTATGGCAGCCTTGCCGTAACTAACCGGCGAGCCGGAGAGCATTGCGACTGCTTCAGCGGTGAGCTCCTCGCCTAGCTGCCCGCCATAATCGAACAGAACCGACAAATCCTCGATTGATTGCCCGGCGAAGGGGTTCTTGATGACGGCCATCGCGACAACCCGGGTGATCGGGCTGCAAGCCCTGCCCAACTCGTTGGCATGGATCATCTCTTTGATGAAGACTGTCTTGCGGACATCCATATCGAAAGCTCCATCCAGCGCTCGAAAGTCAGCGCATGGATCAAGCTACCACTCGAACCGGATTGCGCAAGAGCCGTCGAAGCGTTGCCGGGGACACGTTCCGACCCCCCCTTCGGTCCATGGGACCCAGTGTGGCGGACGGATGTACTTCATGGAATTTTCCATCTACGCTCATTTGCAGGAGTGTCCATGCTCCTTATAAGGAGCGTCGAATTTCAAACCGTTGGTTGATCCTGGCTGTGCTTTTCTTCGCGAGAACGGCGATGGCGTTTCAATTCCAATCGGTGGGGGCGCTCTCGCCGCTGATCATTGAGGGCTACGGCGTCAGCCTTGCTGATATCGGCCTGCTTATCGGCCTCTACATGGCGCCGGGGGTGATTGTCGCCATTCCTGGTGGTGCGGTGGCGGCGCTTTTTGGCGACAAGCGGGTGGTTGCTGTCAGCATGATACTGATGCTGCTTGGCGGCCTGTTGATCAGCTATGCGCCGGGCTGGTGGTCGCTGATCGCCGGCCGCTTGATCGCAGGCATTGGCGGTGTTGCGCTGAATGTGGTGATGACCAAGATGGTGGTGGACTGGTTCGCCGGCCGCGAAATCTCTACGGCCATGGCGATCTTCATCAACTCTTGGCCGGTCGGCATCGCGCTGGCGCTTCTGGCGTTGCCAAGTGTCGCGGTTATGGGCGGGCTGGTGCTGGCCTGGATCACCGTGCTGTCGATGATCGCCGTATCCCTGGCGCTGTTTGTCGCCTTTTACAGAACACCGGATAATGCGGTTGCGGCAGTCGCCCGGATCACGGTCGGGAAACTGCCCGGATACCCGCTGTTTCTGGCGGGTGCGCTCTGGGCGATTTACAACACGTCGCTGGCCATGGTGTTCAGCTTTGGCCCGGCGTTGCTGAGTGAGCGTGGATTGCCGCTGGCCTCGGCCAGTTCGATGACCAGCCTGTTCATGGTGATTTTCGCGCTGGCGGTGCCGCTCGGCGGGATCATCGCCGACAGGACCGGCCGCCGCGACACCGTTATCATGGTCAGTCTCTTGAGCTACGCGCTGTTGATTCCGCTGGTGCTTTTTGTTCCGGTAACCACCGTTCCGGCGATTTTTCTGGTCGTCGGGTTTTTCTATGGCCTCGGCGCCGGCCCGATTGTCGGATTGCCGTCAAATGTCCTGCCTCCCGCCGTTCGTGCGTTTGGGATGGGCGTGTACTATTCAATCTATTACCTCTGGATGATGGCGGCGCTGCCACTGGCGGGTGCTGCGGCTGACGCACTGGGCAATACCGGCGTGGTGTTCGTTCTCGGTGCAGTGATCGTTGTGGCAAGCATGGTGGTGCTGGCGCTGTTCCGGCGCGCCCAGGTTCAGGTCATATCGGTGGGCTAAGGGTCGTCGCGACTCCAGGCAATGACGTCAGTCCCGGCAACGAACGATGCCTGGGCCTGGATGCACAACACCGTCACGTCTAATTGTTCACTCCGGTACCACGGATCTGCGACATGGTGCGGGTCGGGGTGATGGCCTCCGGGTCGAGCTTGATCTCGATGATCGCCGGGATGTCTGCTGCGACCGCCCGTTCAAAGGCGGGTTCGAATTCGGCGGTGGTCAGCACCGTTTCGCCATGGCCGCCATAGGCGCGCGCCAGGCTTGCGAAATCCGGGTTGGTGAGCGCCGTGGCGCTGACCCGGCCGGGATAGTCTCGTTCCTGATGCATGCGGATGGTGCCGTACATCGAGTTGTTGACCACGATGACCACGATCGGCAGGCCATGCTGGATGGCGGTGGCGAATTCCTGGCCGTGCATCATGAAGCAGCCATCGCCGGCGAAGGCGACCACGGTACGGTCGGGAAACGCCTGCTTGGCCGCCACGGCTGCCGGCACGCCGTAACCCATGGAGCCCGAGGCGGGTGCTGCCTGGGTGGCGAATTGCCTGAAGCGGACATAGCGGTGCACCCAGGTGGCGTAATTGCCCGCGCCATTGGTGAGGATCGCATCGGCGGGCAAGCGCTGGCGCAGCCAGTCGATGACCGGTCCCATATGGACATCACCCGGGCCGGTTTGCGGCGGGGTCGACCAGTCGAGATAGGATTGGTGCATGCGCGCGATGCGGTCCGCGCGGGTGGGCGATGGGTCGGTGTCGATCGACGACAACGCCCGGGCGAAGGATGCGGGATCGGCGTTGATGGCGAGTGACGGGCGATAGACCCGGCCCAGTTCCGCGGGATCGGGATGGATGTGAACCAGCGGCTGGCGCGGGAACGGCACATCGAGCAGGGTGTAGCCCGACGACGGCATTTCGGACAAACGCCCGCCCAGCAGCACCACCAGATCCGAGTTCTTGATCTCGTCGGCCAGCGCCGGGTTGATGCCGATCCCGACATCGCCGGCGTAGCAGGGATGGAGATGATCGAACAGCATCTGACGGCGGAAGGAGCAGCCCACCGGGATCTGCGCGCGTTCGGCGAAGCGCTCGACCTGGCCCACCGCATCGCTGTTCCAGCGGGTGCCGCCGAGGATCATCACCGGGCGTTCGGCGCGGGCCAGGCGTTCGGCCAATTCCTCAAGCTGCGGTTGGCCGGGGTGGATTGCCGCCACCGGGTTCGGATCGATGGCGCCTGGCGCATTGGCCACGGTTTCGCGCAGCACGTCTTCGGGTAGCGCCAGCACCACCGGGCCGGGCCGGCCGGATTGGGCGACCGAGAAGGCGCGGTTGACGAATTCGGGAATGCGCGCCGGATCGTCGATTTCGCCGACCCATTTGGCGAATTCGGTGAAGGCGCGGCGGTACTCGACCTCCTGAAAGGCCTCGCGCTCACGGGCGTCGCGCTGCACCTGACCGATGAACAGCACCATGGGAATGGAATCCTGGCGGGCGATGTGCAGACCGGCGGCGGCATTTGTGGCGCCGGGACCGCGGGTAACGAAACAGACGCCGGGCTGTCCGGTCAGACGGCCCCAGGCATCGGCCATCATCGCGGCGCCGCCCTCCTGTCGGCAAACCGTCACTCCGATGCCCGAATCGACCAGTGCATCGAGCACGGCGAGATAGCTTTCGCCGGGTACGCAATAGAGCCGCTCGACGCCATTGGCCTGAAGCGCATCAACGATCAGCTGTCCGCCGGTTCTTGCGCCGGTGGTTCCAGGGTTCGCGCCGGTGGTCATGGCAAGGTCCTTATGATGGCGGGAGACGATGGTGAGATTCCCGAACCGTTAGCACAAGATGATACCGATGTCCGGGCGCATCCAGCAGGCGCGCCCGGTTACATTATGGCAGCGTCAGAGCTGCGCCCGGTTCTTGAGCGCGCGCTCGGCCAAGAGCCGCTTCTGGTAGCGCGACTGCACAATCTCGACTGCGACCAGCGTGGTCAGCACGAAGTAGAACGTGGTCTTGGCCATCGGCTCGACCGGGTAGCCGAAGAAGGTCAGGTGCGCAATGTGCCCGCCCTCCGACATCAGCATGAAGCCGACCAGCAACAGCACGAACAGGCCAAGCACCTCATACATCCGGTTCTTGTTCAAGAACGCGGCGACGCTGTCGGCCATCACCACCATCAGGAAGCCGGAGACGACGATTGCCGCGGTCATGACAATGAAATTGTCGGTCAGCGCCACGGCGGACAGCACGGTATCGAAGGAGAACACCAGGTTCATCGCCACGATCCAGACCAGCGCCACGGCCACCGAGCGGCGGACCTGGCGGCCCGCGTCATGCTCGAGATCGTCGGTGCCGATCATGTGGAAGATTTCCTTGACCGCGGTGTAGATCAGGAACACGCCGCCGGCGAGCACGATCAGCGCATGGCCGCTGACAGCGCCGGAAAAGAAGGGCAACGCGAGTTCGAAGAACGGTTCCTGGAACTGGGCGATCAGTTGCAGCACGCCGAACAGCAGCACGATGCGAAGCACGATGGCGATGATGATGCCCCAGCGGCGCACGAACGCGGCGCGGGCGGGATCGACCTTCTTGGCTTCGATGGAAATGTAGAGAAGATTGTCAAAACCCAGCACCGTTTCCAGTGCGGTCAGCACCAGAAATGTCGTCAGGTTGTCGAAGGTGAATAGTTCAGCAAACATGGTGGCCCCTCCGGTTCGCGGAATGTCTGTTAGCAGGTTAGTCCGGAGCGTGTCACGCCCGCAGTTTCCCTGCGCCGAACGCGGGGCCCGGTGATCGGGTTCCGCTTGAAGCGTTCGCTGTGGTCTGGCTTCGCTTCAAGCCGGGTCCGGCAGCTGTGCATCCAGCCAGGCTGCGAAATCGGCCATCGCGTCGTCGCGGTTGATCTCGTTGAGGGTTTCATGCCGGGTCTCGGGCAGCACCTTAGCGGTGACGTTGGTCATTCCGGCCCGGCGCATCCGGTCCGCCAGCCAGTCGACCGCCTTGCCGTTGTCGCTGGCCGGATCGTGAGCTCCGCCGATCAGATGTAGGGGCAGCGATTTGGGAAGCCGGGCGAGATTGCTGGCATCGCCACCGGCGAAAATCATCCGGAACACGGCCTGCCACATGCCCACCGTGGCATCCCAACCGCTCAGAGGATCGGCGACATAAAGATCGACCTCGACATGATCGCGCGACAGCCAGTCGAAATCGGTGCGGCGATCGGGCATCGCCTTGGCCCAGGTCTGGAAGGTGAGCTTGGGCAGGATGGCGCTGGGGGTGTCGGAGCCCTTGAAAAACGCCTCGGCTGCGAGCAGCGCCTGTCCGACCCGGCCAAGCGCGCCGGCATTGAAGTTTGCATTCCAGACCGCCAGCGCGGCGCTGAACTCGGGGTGCGCCTGCGCGAAATTCAGCGCCACCAGCCCGCCCATGGAGTGGCCAAAGGTGACAACCGGAAGCCCGGCATGGCGTTCGGCTATCAGAGCGTGGATTGCGGAGACATCGGCGATCACCTGGTCTTCGCCGTTCGATTTGGCAAAAGCGCCGGGAATGGCATCGGGCGCGCGGGTGGCGCCATGGCCGCGGTGATCATGGGCATAGACGTGATAGCCGCGGGCGCTGAGAAAATGCGCGAAGCGTTGATAGCGGGCCGCGTGTTCGGCCAGGCCGTGATTGACCTGCACCACGCCGCGGGCCTGGCCCTGGGCTGCCATGTGCCGGACTGCAAGCTCGGCGCCGGTGGCGCTGGAAAGCGTGAAGGGGGAGAATTGCTGGTCGTCCATAACCGTCACTTGACCCTCGGCACCTGCCATCGTCAAGCGCGAATGCCGAGGATTGTGCGTTGCTTTGACTGGCTTGAGACCGGAGCTTTTCCTTTTGCGCGGCATTGGTTAGTTTCATCTGGTGGGCATTTGCGGGACGGGACATCCGGCCGATGACCGAAGGGCGCAGATTGATTAGGGGGAGGGGAGCTTGGCCGGCAATGACGATCTGGATGCCAGTGATCTCGACGCGGAGCTAGGCGACGACGACGGCGCGGCGATGCCGCGGTTTTCGCACTCGTCCAATGAGGGCCGCGGCTTCGGGCGCGCGGGGTGGGGGATGCTGGTGTTCGTGCTCGGCGTCGCCTGCGGCGTTCCAGCGGCGATTTTCATGCCGGGCTTTCTAACCGATCACGGCTCGGTGGTGCTGGGCATTATTCTCGGCGCGCTGTTGTTCGTGCTGGTGGTGCTGTCGCTGGTGTTCGTGTTCCGGCAACCTCTGTGGCGCTGGATGTTTCGCCGCACCGAGGTCGAGGTCACCCGATTTGCCGGCCCGCTGGCCGATGTGGCGCGCTTTGCGGCAGGCCAGCGGGTGGACGAGGCCACGCAGGCCGCGCGGGATTTTGCCGAGATCGCGCTGTCGCGTTATGCCTGGATCACCACGCGGCGCTGGCTGGTGGCTTCGATCACCGGTCTGATCGCCGCGATGGCGGCGCTGGCCGGATCGGCGCTTTTGTTCGAGCAGAACAAGTTGCTGCGCGCGCAATCGAAGCTGTTTGTCGAGCAGAATGAGCGGATCGACTTCCAGAACGCGCTGATCGATACCCAGATCCAGCTGGCCGAAGCCGAACGCAGCGCCCAGATCGGGCCGGAGGTGGTGGAGATCGGTGCGCTGATCGGTGCCGAACGGCAGACCTTTCTCGACGGCGGCGGCGACATCGAGAGTTTCGGACTGGCCGATTTGACCAGTTCCACGCGCGGCCGCATCGTGGCGGCGAGCCTGGTGGCCCGGCCCTATCGCTACCTGGCGCCGTCCAACGCCAATCCGCGCGATTCCGACGGGCTGATCCGCTCGGCGCTGGCGCGCCGTCCCGATGCGCTGGCCGACCCCTCGGTGCTCGACAGCGATGTGCTGGCGCGGGCCGAGAAGCTGGTTGATCGTCCGGTCAGCCCCGAGCGCGGCGATCTCCTGACCATGCTGATCGCCAATTCGATCCAGCAGACCGAGATGCTGAGCTTTCTGGGCGCGGATTTCTCCTTCGCCGAGTTCCGCCGTGAGGTGGCGCCGGGCTTGTCGATGCGCCATGCGCGGCTGGCTTACGCGGATTTTTCCTGGACCCGGATGGTTGAATGCCGGTTTGGCGCCGCCCAGCTCGACCATGCAAGATTTGAAAACGCGGTGGTGCGGCAATCGGAATTCTCGGCGCTGGCGGCGGCCGAGGTGGAGGAGCCGTTCACGGCGGGCGATCTCGGCCTGCTGCCTACCCAGATGGCTGGTGTGAGCTTTCGCGGCAGCGTGATTGCCGAAACCGGTTTTCGCGGCATCAATGCCATTGCGCCTGTGTTCGACGATGCAGTTGTGGCGATGTCTGACTTTTCCGGCGCGGGTATTGGCGGCGCCAGTTTCAGGGGCGCGATGATCATCGGCACCCGTTTTGACGGCGCAAGCCTGCAGTCGCTCGATCTCGAGGGCGCGATCGTGTTCGACCAGACATTTACGCAAAAGCTCAAACAGGCCGCGGCGCCAGGCACCTTCGTGGCCGAGCGATGGCAGCTTGCACCGATCCCGGCTGGCGAGGTGGCCGAACACCCGCGCTACTTCGAAATGACCAACCACGTGCCCGAAAGCGCCTATTCGCAAGTACAGGCCTGGCGCATCAGCCGGGTGGTAGAGCCGGAGTAGGACGAGAGTGCCTCCGGAGCATGGCGGTGGGGGATGCGCGGCCGCATTGCCCTTGGCTTCCGATTCGCATAGATAGCGCTCAAATCTTCCAATTCATGTCTGGAGCGCATCGTGGCACGGCAATTCATCTATCACATGGCGGGGCTGAACAAGGCCTACGGCGCCAAGAAGGTTCTCGAGAACATTCACCTGTCGTTTTATCCGGATGCCAAGATCGGTATTCTCGGCCCCAATGGCGCGGGCAAATCGACGGTGCTTCGAATCATGGCCGGGCTCGACACCGAGTTTACCGGCGAGGCCTGGATTGCCGAGGGCGCGACGCGTGGTTACCTGCCGCAGGAGCCGCAGCTCGATGCGTCGAAGACCGTGCTTGAGAACGTGATGGAAGGCGTGGCCGAGAAACAGGCGATCCTGGACCGCTACAACGAGTTGATGATGAACTATTCCGACGAGACCGCCGATGAGGGCGCGGCGCTCCAGGATGTCATTGACGCGCAGAATCTGTGGGACCTCGACAGCCAGGTTGAAATGGCCATGGAAGCGCTGCGCTGTCCGCCCGGTGAAGCATCGGTCGAGGCGCTTTCGGGTGGTGAGAAACGCCGCGTGGCGCTGTGTGCGCTGCTGCTGCGTCAGCCCGACCTGATCCTGCTTGACGAGCCGACCAACCATCTTGATGCCGAAAGCATCGCCTGGCTTGAAAAGCATCTGAGGGAATATCCCGGTTCGGTGATCATGATTACCCATGACCGCTACTTCCTCGACAATGTGACGGGCTGGATCCTCGAGCTCGACCGCGGCCGCGGCATTCCCTATGAGGGCAATTACACCGCCTATCTCGAGGCCAAGGCCAAGCGCATGAAACAGGAGGGCCGCGAGGAGGCGGCGCGGCAGAAATCGCTCTCCCGCGAGCAGGAGTGGATCGCTTCATCCCCCAAGGCCCGGCAAGCCAAGTCGAAGGCCCGTATCCGGGCCTATGACGAGCTGGTCAAGGCTGCCAATGACCGTCGTCCGGGCGAAGCGCAGATCGTCATTCCCACCGGTGAGCGGCTGGGACAGGTGGTGATCGATGTCGAGGGCATCTCCAAGGCCTATGGCGAGCGGCTGCTGATTGATGATCTGACCTTCAAGCTGCCGCCCGGCGGTATTGTCGGGGTGATCGGCCCCAACGGCGCGGGCAAGACCACGCTGTTCCGGATGATCACCGGGCAGGAGCAACCCGATTCCGGTTCGGTAACCATCGGTGAAACCGTGCAGCTCGCCTATGTGGACCAAAGCCGCGACTCGCTGGATGGCGGCAAGACTGTCTGGGAAGAGATTTCCGGCGGCAACGACATCATCAAGCTTGGCCGGCACGAGATGAACTCCCGCGCCTATTGCTCGACCTTCAATTTCAAGGGCGGCGACCAGCAGCAGAAAGTGGGCACGCTGTCAGGCGGTCAGCGCAACCGGGTGCATCTGGCCAAGCTTTTGAAATCCGGCGGCAATGTGCTGCTGCTTGACGAACCGACCAACGATCTCGACACCGAGACGCTGGGCGCGCTGGAGGAGGCGCTGGAAAATTTCGCCGGCTGCGCCGTGATCATCTCCCATGACCGCATGTTTCTCGACCGGCTCGCCACCCACATTCTCGCCTTCGAGGGCGACAGCCACGTGGAATGGTTCGAAGGCAATTTCGAGGACTATGAAAAAGACAAGATCCGCCGCCTGGGCGCCGACAGCGTCAACCCGAAGCGGGTGACGTATAAGCGGCTGACGCGATAGGGGTGGAACTCTCTCCGTCGTCATGTTGGGCTTGATCCGACATGCAGTGGGGAGCGTGCGAGAGCCGGGAGACCCTTGCCCTTTCCCGCGTCGACACGCGGTGGCTGGGTTCCGGCTCGGTAGTTAGAATAACGGAGGCAAAGAGGTTGGCAGCGTTCATCGGTGCTGGCGGTCTTACGCGCGATTGGCTGAAAATCTGAGCCGATGGGCATTTCCGCTTGACCTCAAGTATCCTTGAGATCGCATGCTGCCTGGAGCAACGGAGAAACCCCACCCATGACCACAATCCTCATCACCGGCACCAATCGCGGCATCGGGCTGGAACTGGCCAATCAGGCGCTGGCCAGAATCTGGAGTGTTATGATTTGGGTGGGACGGGTAAGCCCGGGTTTACCATAGGCTTTCAGTGAGATTTAATCCCAGGGTTGTATATGGTGTGCCACGTTTCACGCGAGGTGACCATGACAATACATACCAAACCGTTTTCGATTTTTGCCGTCGGGCTGGTGTTCGGTTTTTACCTTCTGGCGGCATCCGTGCGCGGATTGGATGGGGCTGTTGCAACAAATCTGTCCGATGACGCGCTGGTTCTGAGTTCGCTCAAGGGAACAGCCATATTTGCGCTGGTGTTTTTCATTGGCCACTTTGCCTTGCAGCGAACAGGGTTTTCGCAGACTACGGCGTATGTTGGTCTTGGTGCTGCCAGCGCCATTCTGGTGGATGTTTTGCACACGCCGACCCTGCTGTGGCAGCAGATGATTGCCGATGGCAATCTGTCGACGCGCCTTCTTGTTCCGGCGCTTCTTGGCGTCGTGCTCGGCGCTGTTTACAGGTGGACGGCACGGACCCATGAGATTGACGAAGACCTCGACGGGCTGTCTGATGAATATCGGCGGCAGCTGGGTGACAGTGAATATACTGAGGATGGTGATGCCGGCCTGATTGTGCATGGGGATGCGGCCTATTTTGACGGACCTCTTCGGGTTCGGACCTCGCTGAGCTCCTTTTTGCTCGCGGCAGCTGCTGGCTGTGGTGCGAATCTCGTTATTGCCACGATCTTCAAATTGTCGACCTATTCGAATTTCAAGATTGGGGACAAGGAAACCTACCTCAACCACGACCTACTCTTACAGATGTTTTCCGGGGTTCTCTCTGGATTGTTATATTCGTTTCTGGCTTTTCTTCCGGTGATCTTTCTTGTGGCGCTGGCTCATATGGTGCTGCGTTTTATGCGGCAGACCGGCTACGCGGCCTATGGCATCGCGGGACTTTTGTCCTCTCCGGTGACAATCATCCTGACGGGAGGCATGGCTGCATCGGTTGGCATGCTCGCCATCATTCCGGCCATGATCGCTGCCTTGGCCTATCGTCGGTTTGCCGGGCTCGAACCTGCCCCCGTGGCTGAAGATATCATAGCGCGCAACGAGCGGGATCTGGTGGGCAAGAACCATGTGCGTCGAAAGGTCGGGCGCGTTGTCATGCCTTCCAACGCGGCAATCAAGTCTGCGCGCTCCTCGCGTGGAATCTCCTGAGTCTGGGAACCAGGGAGCGGTGTCGGCGAAAGTGAGCCGGTCCCGCACAAAGGATTTGACCTCAAGTGGACTTGATATTCTAGGATCTTTTCAACGACCGTGAAACCGTTGAACAAGGACACCGCCCATGACCACCATTCTCATCACCGGAACCAATCGCGGCATCGGGCTGGAACTGGCCAATCAGGCGCTGGGCAAGGGCTGGACGGTCTATGGGTCGGCGCGGGGCGAGGTCACGGATCCGGATGCGCATATCTGCCATCATCCGAAATTTCATGATCTGGTGTTTGATGTCACCGACCATGAGGCGGTGCGCGCGGCGGCGGCTAGTATCGATGCGCCGATCGACATCCTGATCAACAATGCCGGGACCATCGGGCCGGATCGGCAGTCGACGCTGGACATGGATTTTGACGGATTTGCGCAGACGTTTGCGGTCAATACGCTGGCGCCGCTGGCGGTCGCCCAAGCCTTTCTGCCGCATCTTCGCAAAAGCGCCGCCCCGCGCATCCTGACGATCTCATCGTCGATGGGCAGCCTGTCCTATGCCAAATCCGATCGGATCGCCTACCGGGCGTCGAAATCGGCGGTCAACAAGGTGATGCAGGGGCTCGCCACCGATCTCGAACCGATGGGCGTGGCCGTAGCGATGGTCCATCCGGGCTGGGTGCGCACCGATATGGGCGGTGCGGAGGCCGATATCGATGTGAGCACAAGCGCCAGCGGAATCCTCCAGATCGCCGAAGGATTGACGCTCAAACGCACCGGGCGGTTCTTCAACTGGGACGGATCGTCCGCCGTTTGGTGAAGCGATGGCAATGATGGCTGAGACAGATTGCTTTCGCGCTAGATCCCCAGCGGGCCCGGGGTGTTGCGGTTCGGCAAAAACAGGCTGTCCCCGAACTTCACTCCACCCGGCAGCAGAACGGGAAGAACGGGCCTGGCAGGCCCGGGGCCGCGGTGGGCGTGAAGGTGAAATCGCTGACCCGGTCGCTTTCATCGGTGCAGCCATCAGGCGTGTAGGCGATTTCGCCGGTCACCGGGTGGCTGGTTTCCAGTTGCCAGGGGTTTTCCGTGGCAAAGCTGATGCTGCCGGGCGTGGTCTGGATGCCATCGCCGGAAAAGGCGTCGATGAAATTCGACGTGACGTCTCCATTGCAGGTGATTTCCAGCGCCCAGTTTGGCTCAAAGCCCGAGCAGATCATTTTCTGCCCCGGTTCGATGAGGCTGTTGCAGGACAGATCGGCAGCAAGTGTTGCCGGAGCGGACACAAGGGCAGCCAGGAGGATAAGCGCGGGTGCGGGGGCGTGGCGCAGCTGATTTGATAACATCTGGTCGATCTCCTTGAACCAGTGTGGTCAACACCCCCGCGAATTATAGACTAGCACAGATTGACGGCCGGTTGAACCGGGCGGTGGAAAGGCAACCACGACTGCACCGATGCGAACACATCATGGGCGCCCCGGTCGTGAACCGTAGTCAACAGTCTCGATCCTTAGGTGGTCGCTCTGTTCATGTTTTTTGATTGGTTCATCAACGTTTGGTCAGCTAGGTCTCAATCCGGACCCTTCCCAGGATGGAGAAAAATGTGAGCCCGCAAACTGCCGCAATAGATGTCCCGAACATGCCCGAGATCGTCAGGGCGCGAAAGATCAAAGGCGCGGCCGAGGCCGTTCTGGCGGCGCGGGGCAGCGATTTCGTGAGCCAGCCGGTGGAGGCCCTCACTCTGGGATTTGACGGCATCGAAGGCGATTACCACGCTGGTCCGACGCGCAAATCCGGCGGGCGCGAGCCCTGGTATCCGCGCGGCACTGAAATCCGCAACGAACGGCAATTGTCGATCGTGGCGGCGGACGAGTTGGCGTTGGCTGCCAGGGACATGGGGATCGACCGGATCGAACCGGGATGGATCGGCGCCAATCTGGTGATCTCCGGAATTCCGCTGTTGTCGATGCTGCCGCCGCGCACGCAGCTGTTTTTTGAAGGCGGGGTAACACTGAGGATCGATGGCGACAACAATCCCTGCCGTTTCGCCGGAGCCGAGATCGCCAAAAACTTTCCCGACGAGGACGCGACCGAACTGGCGCTTGGTTTCGTCAAGGCCGCCAAACGCCGGCGCGGCGTGGTCGCGTGGGTGGAAAAACCGGGTACAATTGCTACTGGCGAGGCTTTGACCGCGCGGATCTGGGAGCAATGGATTTATCCCGGGAACTGAGGCTGCCCGCCCGCGTGCGGTGTTTGGACGGTATTTGCTAAGGCGGTGTTTGCCCTGCCACAAACCGCAATGGCTGTTTCTCCTGCCCAACTGGAGGCATAGCCCTGTGACCATGTGGTGTTTCAGTGCGTGAACCGCTATCATTGCGACACCAAGTTTAGCCTTAGCGACATTGGGCTTGCCTCGACGCCGAAAATGACATAAACATATCTTTATATCATTTTCGAGGTTTCGCATGTTGTCGCAATCACCATTGTCGCTTGATCAGTGCGTCGAGGTTCTCAAGGCCGCGGGCGAACCGACGCGGTTGCGGCTGATCGCGCTGTTGAACCAGGGCGATCTGACGGTGAGCGAGATGACCGAAGTGCTGGGCCAGTCGCAGCCGCGGATCTCGCGCCATCTCAAGCTGCTTGGCGAAGCGGGTCTGGTGGAGCGCTATCAGGAAGGTGCCTGGGCCTATTTCCGGCTGGCACGGGACGGGCTGCGCGCCCGGCTGACCGACGAGGCGCTGGCGGCGGCCTCGCCGTCCGATCCGCATCTGGCGCGGGACGCCGAGCGGCTCAAGACAGTCAAGCAGGCGCGCGCCAGCCGCGCCGAAGCCTATTTCGCCGCCAATGCGGCGAGCTGGAACGATCTGCGGCGGCTGCATGTGTCCGACGAGCGCGTCGAGGCGGAAATCCTCAAGCTGATCGGACGCACACCGTTTGACGGGCTTCTCGATCTGGGCACCGGCACCGGCCGGATGCTGGAACTGCTGGCCGACCGCTACCGGCGCGCCATCGGCATCGATTCAAGCCGCGACATGCTGGCGATTGCCCGCGCCCAGCTTGATGAGGCCGGCATCACCCATGCCTCCGTGCGGCAGGGCGATATCTTCAATCTGCCGCTCGACCGCGAGAGTTTCGATGTGGTGACCATTCACCAGGTGCTGCATTTTCTGCATGATCCGCTGCCGGCGATCACCGAAGCCGCCCGCATGCTCAGGCCTGGTGGCCGTGTGATCATCGTCGATTTTGCCCCGCACCATCATGAGGAACTGCGGCTTGACCATGCCCATGCGCGTTTGGGATTCAGCCAGGCCCAGGTGGGTGAGTGGCTGGAGCAATGCGGCCTCGAGGTGGACCAGATCATCGATCTGCCGTCTGAAACCGGGGCGGACAACGCATCGGATGCGCTGACGGTGAGCCTGTGGCTTGCCCGCGACCCGCGCCTGCTGATTGCCGGTGACGATACTTCTCAAAACACAGGAACTGCCTGACATGCCCAGCTCCCCCCGTGCCAGCGCAGAGGATCTTTCCGAGCGCATCAAGGTGTCATTCGAATTCTTTCCGCCCAAGAATGGCGACATGGAAAGCCAGCTTTGGGAAAGCATTACCAAGCTCGCGCGGTTTGAGCCCGATTTCGTCTCGGTCACCTATGGCGCGGGCGGTTCGACCAAGCAGCCGACGCTCAACACAGTATCCCGGATCGCCCGGGAAACGGCGCTGGCACCGGCGGCGCATCTGACCTGCGTGGGGTCCGACAAGGCATCAGTCGACGCCGTAGCGCGCGAATTTCAGGCGCTCGGGGTCAATCATTTCGTGGCGCTCAGGGGCGATCCGCCCGAAGGTGTGGGGGCTGCCTACCAGCCGCATCCTGAAGGCTACGCCAACGGCGCGGAGCTGGTGGCGGGACTGCGCGCCATCGACGATTTCGAGATCTCGGTCTCCGCCTATCCCGAACGGCACCCCGAAAGCCCGGATTTTGCCACCGACATCGACATGCTTAAGCGCAAGGTAGACGCCGGAGCGACCCGGGCGATCACCCAGTTCTTTTTCGACAATGACCTCTTCGAGCGCTATGTCGAGCGGGTCCGCCGGGCGGGCATCTATGTTCCGATCGTGCCGGGCATCCTGCCGATCCACAATTTTGGCCAGGTGGCGCGGTTTTCAAAACTGTGCGGCGCTTCGGTGCCCGACTGGCTGGCGCGCCGCTTCGACGGGCTGGAAAAGGACCCGGAGACCCGGGCGCTGGTGGCCGCGGCGATTGCCGCCGACCAGGTTTCCGATCTTGTCGAGCGCGGGGTCGATGATTTTCACTTCTACACCATGAACCGGGCGCAGCTGGTCTATGCGATCTGCCACCTTCTGGGCCTGCGCGGCCAGGATGATAGTGCCGTGGGTGCTGCCGCCTGACACCTTTCGGTAGGGGCTCGCGGCCTCAGGCTTAAGCCAAAATGAAACGGGAGCGCCGAAACGCTCCCGTTTGTCTTATTTGATCAGTTTATCCCAGTTGGGCACCCAGCTCCGAGGTCAGATAAAGAGCATTGCCCCAACGAATATGAACGCTGCACAGATCACAAGGGCATTGAGCGATTGCGTAAATCCCATGGTGGTCCTCCATCGCGTTATACAAAAGGATGATAGTCGCCGCGACGGCAGGGTGAAAAGCAAAATCTATGCTGCATTGCAGCTAAAACGGGGCAATTTCCTCCCACTCGGGTCTTCAAATACATGAGATATATGAGGATTCTCGACGTGAAGAATCTGTTAAGAATGAGTTAAATCTTGGGCTCCGGCGGCCGTATCGCCACTTTTGGGCGAAGCTGCGTCACGGTTTCGCCATTTTCGTGCGGCTTTCGACCCGGTCATTGAGAGCCCAATTGGACGGTTGATTGAAGGCCCGACCGACGCGGCTTAAAGCGCCTGTTCGAGCGCTGCGGCAGCCGCCAGAAGCGCTCTGTCGCCGCCAAAGCGGCCGACCGCCTGGATGCCGAGCGGCAGGCCGTTTGCGGCCCTGAGGCCCGGGATATTGACCGCTGGAGTGCCCATCAGCGTCCACAATCTGTTGAAACGCGAATCGCCGGTGGTCTCCAGCCCCTTGGGTGCTGCACCGGGCGCGGAGGGGGTGAGAAGAAGATCGACGTCATCAAACAAGGCGCGGGCAGCGGCGCGGCCGCGCTTGGCGTTGCGGCGGGCATCATCGTAGGTCACAGGGGAAATTGTCTGGCCGCGTTCGATCGCCTCGATCAGGCGCGAGCTCAACTGATCGCGGTGGCGCGCAAGGTCCGAGCCGCACACCAGACCCGCCTCATGATCCTGAATGACGCCGTGAGCGTCGCGGGCGCGAGCCAGTGCGTCGGGTTCGGCAATGTCGCTGACAGCGAAACCGGCATCGGCCGCCCTGCCGGCAGCCTGTTCCAAAGCCGCGCGCATGTCCGGATCGGCGTCGCCGAGCTGGGCGCAGCGGTAGACTCCAACCCTGATTTTTGAAGGCTCGACGGGTCCCGCGGCAAGTTCGCGGTCGGTCAACAGGGCGGCAAACAGGGCGACATCGCGCACCGAGGCTGCGAACAGGCCGGTGGTGTCGAGCGAGGGGGAGAAGTGCTTCATGCCGCCGGTTGGCAGCAACCGGTAGCTGGGCTTGTAGCCTGCGACGCCGCAAAAGGCGGCAGGCCTTACCACCGAACCGCCGGTCTGGGTGCCGATGGCGACGGGAATCATGCCGGCGGCCACGGCTGCCGCCGATCCCGACGAGGAGCCGCCGGGGGTGTGCGCCGGGTTGTGCGGATTGCGCGTGGCGGTGGGATGGAAGAACGCGAACTCCGTGGTCGTGGTCTTGCCGATGATGGTTGCGCCGCGCCGCATGGCGAGTTCGACAATGGCGGCATCGACGCGGGGGCGATGCCTGGGGTAGACGGGGGAGCCGTAGGCGGTCGGCTGGTCGGCGGTATCGAAGATGTCCTTGACGCCGACGGCGACGCCTGCGAGCGGGCCTTGCGGGGCGATAACCGGGTTTTCCGCGATATGGGCGAAGGCCCCGATCCCGGGCTCCTCACGGGCAATGGCGTCGCGGCTTGACTGCACCATTTCCTCAGGATCGGTCTTGCCGCCGTCGCGCGCGTCAATCAGCGCTGACAAACTCATCATTTGGTGCTCGCCCATATGCCCGACTCCCGACTTTACCGTCTTCGAATTTCTACTTGTGACGGGCCCCGAAGGCCTATCGTCCCCGCTTTATGGTCAGCCGGTTGTCCAGTGACAAGAGCCCGAGCGCAATAAGCCCCAGCCCCGATGCCTCGGTCAGCGACAGGCTTTCGCCCAGAAAGACGATCCCGAGCAGGATCGCGGCGGGAGGCACCAGCAGCGTGACCAGCGAGGCAGAGGTGGCGCCGGCCGCGCTCAGAATCCGGAAATACAGGATATAGGCATAGGCTGTGGAGACCAGCGCCAGCGCCAGAACGGCGGCGATGACATCAATCGGCGGGATAGCGAGCGTCCAGGGCTGGTCGAAGACCAGCGCCAGCGGCAAAATGATCAGGCTTGAGGCTGTGAGCTGTCCGGTGGCGGTGACCCTAGGCTCGATGCCGCGGAATCGTTTGCCGAAGGCCGCGGCACAGGCATAGGAGATGGCCGCGCCGACCACCGCCAGCTTGGCCCAGAGCGGACTGTCGCCGATGCCGAGTGCGGCGGGCCCGATCAGCAGCACCATGCCCGCAAGCCCCAGTGCGCAACCGATCAGCTTGGCCGACGAGATTTTCTCGTCGGTGGTGACCATCTGCGCCACCACCACGGTCCACAGCGGGGTGGTGGCGTTGAGGATCGAGGCGAGCCCTGCGCCGATCTGGGTCTGGCCGGCGAAGATCAGGGTGAAAGGGATGGCGTTGTTAAGCAGCCCCAGGATCAGCAGGTCGCGCCAGCGGCTTGAAAGTGTCTGATAGAAGCCGGGCGTACGGCCAAAGACGATATGCATCGCGACGGCCGCGATGCCGACCCGGAACAAAACCAGCGTCATCGGCGGGATGTGCAGCACTGCGACGCGGCCGAAAAAGAACGATGCGCCCCAGATCAGGCCGAGCAGGATCAGCAGTCCCCAGGTGGCGGCGGACATTGAGCTGTGATTGGGTGTCGTCATGATCGGGTCCCCGGCAAACATGTGGTTGCCGGACCCGATGACATGAAGCCGCAGCTTTGGCCACCCGAAATCAACCGCTGACGGGAAAACGCCGTTTGCCGCTCATCCTGCGCATTGATAGGGTCGCGCCCAACCGAACGGGAGACGGAAATGCAACGATTTGCGACAGGCACCGATGCGGCGCTCAAACTGAGGCCGGATCAGCCGCTTTATTGTTTCCGGCCCGAGGTGCTCAAGCAGGATGCGGTGCAGTTCATGAAACTGTTTCCCGGCGAGACCGCCTATGCGGTCAAGACCAACGGCGAACCGATGGTGCTCAAGACGCTGGTGGAAGCAGGCGTGAAGATTTTCGACGTGGCCTCACCCGGCGAATTCGCAGCTGTGCGCGCCGCCTCGCCGGATGCCGAAATGCTCTACATGCATCCGGTCAAGGCGCAGTCGGATATCCGGCTGGCGCTGGAGCGCTACGGGATCCGGGTGATGTCGCTCGATCATGAAGACGAGATCGCCAAGGTGCTCAGAATCGTTCGGGCGCAGGATCTCGATCCAGCGTCGATCACCATTTTCGTGCGGCTGCAGACCAAGGGCCATGCGATGTATGAGCTGTCGAAGAAATTCGGCGCAGCACCCGGCCATGCGGTGGAACTGGTGCAGCGGCTCGACCGCATCGGCTTCAAGGTCGGGCTGTGTTTTCATGTGGGCAGCCAGGTGGAGGAAGCGCAGTCCTATGAACAGGCGCTCAAATCCGCCGACTGGGTGCGCAACCGGGCCGGTGTCGATCTGGTGGGTCTGGATGTGGGCGGCGGGTTCCCTGCAGTCTACGGCCATGACCCGAATCGCAAGGCCAAGAAGATGCCCAGGCTTGAAGAGCTGATGGCCGATCTGCGCGGCAACATCGCGGAATGGGGTTTTGACGATATGCCGCTGGTGGCCGAGCCGGGCCGGGTGGTGGTGGCGCGGGCGTTTTCGCTGATCGTGCGGGTGCTGCTCAGGAAGGGCCGCAGGCTTTACATCAATGATGGCATCTGGGCGTCGCTTTCGGACAGCTGGACCGGCAAGATCACCCTGCCGGCACGGTTCATCCCGGACCCGGCGCGGCGCATCCGCAAGGGCAAGTCCGGCTCGGTGGCGCCGTTCCGGGTGTGCGGCGCGACCTGTGATTCCGTCGATATATTGTCGCGGCCGTTCTGGTTGCCCGAGACGGTGGACACCGGCGACTGGATCGAGATCGGCCATATCGGCGCCTATTCGCTGTCGCTGCGGACCCGGTTCAATGGGTTCTATCCGGACGATTTCGTGGAGGTGACGACGCCGTTTGGCGACGGCGACGCGCCGGAAGGCTTCGCCAGCCTCGAGACCATGGCGGATTAGGCGCGCTGCCGGAATGGTCGCGATAATGGTTCGGCGCGATGATGCGTCGCATGGCGCGGTGCGCCGCCGAGGCGCAGACTTGCACCGGCCTTGATGAACGGGCTTTGTTTGCCCGTTCTTTGGTGAGAAATCCCGGGGCACGTTAGGCCCCCGGGAGAGCGGCAGCGTCAAGCCGGGACCGGTTGGCAGACAGCCGGTCCGGGGCGGTAGATCGAAGCCGCTAAATTCAGGAACTTGAAACCATGCCGAAACTGATCCGCTTCGTGCTACTCAATTCAGCCCTCGGGGTGCTGATCGGCTGGGTGGTGGCAGCCGCCGTGGTTTATTTCAACATCAACGGCTTCGGTGATCTGATCTGGAATTCCGCAAGCCGCATTGCCGCGCTGTTCATTCTGCTGATGTCGTTCGGCACCACATTCGGCTTTGCGGTCATGGCGACAGCGGTGATGCTGATGCCGGTCGACAAGGATGAGTTCGACAAGCTTTGAGTGATTTCCGCTTTGGCCGCGGTTTTCTAAGCCATTGCATGCGGCATATGCCTTGGTTTCGGTGCCGGGTGCCCTTGCAGGAAGCATAACGAGATCGGCGATATTGCAAGGTCGGCGATTGGCGATGACGGCATTACACGCGGCTGGCTCGGATGTTCTGCGAGCGCAGCTCCGGTTGCTGGCGCTCAGTTCGATTGGCCGAGACCCAGCACGGTTTCGGCGAATTTCAGCATCTCGCGCTTGAAGGTTTCATTTTCGATTGTCAGGATCGACGCGATCCTCTGGTTTGCATCAGAGCGCGCGTGCAGCATGGCTCCCAACTGATCGATGACAAAAGCGGCTGCCCATTCGGGATCTGGATGGCCGATTTCTCCGCTTCGAGCCAGGACGAGTTCAAGCAGGGCTTTGCGGCCCTCTCTCTGAAGCTCCGCAATGTGCTCGCGAAGCTCCGGATTGTCGGCCAGGACAAGCGCAACGGCGGCTTTTGTCGGAGCGGCTTCATCGCGCACATGCTGCATGAAATCGATGTATCCGCCGAGCAGGTCGCGAACCGAAGCGCCCTTCCACAACGCCGGATCGGCAGCTTGACGGTTAAGGTCTGCAAAGGTTTGCGTCATCCGGTGGAACAGCGCAAAGAACAGCGCCTTCTTGTCCTTGAAGTGGTGATAGACCGTTCCAACCGAACATCCCGCCCGTTTGGCAATGTCGGCGATCGATGTGGCGTCGGTTCCCTTTTCAACGATCAGCGCCTCAGCCGCATCAATCAATGCCGTCTGGGTCTTTTCGCTCCGTGTCTGCTGGCTTTCGCGCCGCCAGTGCAGATCCGACAGCCATCTGTCCTCGGTCATTTCGCACCATAAATTGAATTTGGGTTCGGCTTTATTGACATGGTTCGAAACCTGCGTCAAAATCGAATCCGAATTCAAGTTCAAATACGAGATCTGAACATGCAAAACACTGCTCTCATTACTGGCGCTTCCAGTGGCATCGGCCGCGAACTCGCGCGGCTGCACGCCGAGAAGGGCGGCGATCTGGTTCTGGTCGCACGCCGGGCCGATCGGCTTGACGAGTTGAAAACCGAACTGGAAAACGCGCATGGCGTCTCAGTGCTGGTGTTGGCTGAGGATTTCGCCGAGCCGGCTGCCGCGGAGCGAATTTTCACGCGCGTTGCGGGCGAGGGTATCGATCTTGATGTCCTGATCAACAATGCCGGTTTCGGGGCGCGGAGCCTGTTTCACGAACAGGACTGGAATGAGGTCCAAGCGATGATCCAGGTGAACGCGGTCGCGCTGGCGGCCTTGACGCATCTGTTCCTGCCCGGATTTGTCGCCCGGAACCGGGGCCGCATCATGAATGTAACGTCCACTGCCGCCTTGCAGCCCGGCCCGTTGCAGGCGATCTATTTCGCATCCAAGGCTTTTGGCGCCTACCTGAGCAACGCGTTGGTCGAAGAACTGCGCGACACCGGGATTTCGGTGACAAATTTCATGCCGACCGGGACCGCAACCGAGTTTGCGGCGATTTCGGGAATGGCCGACACAAGGCTCTTCCGGAACACCGCCAGCCCGCGTCGCGTTGCTGAAGATGGCTACGAGGCGATGATGCGCGGGGACATGGATGCTTTCGGCGGCATGCGGCCGGTGAGACGGTTTCAATACTGGCTTGTCAGCAAGCTTCCCAAGCGCACGATGCTGCGCATCGTCCGGCAGGCGCAGGAAGCCGAATAACCCACTCCCAAGACATGTGAGGATCCAGTATGGCTCGCTTTCGATACCTGACCAAACGTGCGTTTCTGACCGGGCTCGCCACGATCGGCGGCGGTCTTGCCCTTGGCTATATGACAACGCCGGACCCGGAAGCGGATGACGGCAGCCCCATCACATGTCCGTTTCTTGCAATGAATCCGCCCGACACCACCAATATGTGGGCGTTCGCGCGCGGTTGTGAAGCCAACGGGATGAGCTACTCGATGGCGCTTCTGGTTTGCATTCAGGTCACCTATTGTCAGAAAGGCCTGCTGGCGGTCCTGCGCCACGAAGCCCCTGATATCTTCCGCCTGCGGGAAGTGCCCTCGATTTCGCATGACGACCGCTACGCTGTGTTTCAGCCTGAGCTGCGGGAAATGGCTGATGGTTTGGAAGTGGACGGACGGCTGGCCCTGCAAGATCTTGTGGCGATGAAACAATGGGTGGCGCGGCAACTTGGCATCGAGATCAATGAAGCCAGCCGCATCGAGACCGCGCTGTTGTTCGTCCGCGCCGGCGGTGATTTCGAGACCTGGACCGTTGATCGCGATGACGTCTTTCGGCTGATTGCCGGGCAGCGGCCGCTGGCCGAAGCTCAAGTCACCATCGGTAAAATGAACACGGCGCTGGGCGCCACCGAGTGGGGCTCGTAACGCAAAGCTGTTTGTCGTGCGCGGCCCCGCCCGCGTGGCGGCGTGCGGTTGTTCTTAAGCTGCCATCTCAGCAGTTTGTTTTTGCAGATGATTGAAGAACACTTCGGCGGCAATTGCCAGGTAGGAAATCAGCAGCACGCCGACATAGGTCGAGTGTTCCCAAAGCTCCGCGCGGTCGCCGACAATGACGTCGAAAATGGCAAATCCCATGAAGCACAGGATTGACAGCGCCACGCCGAGATCGGCCAGGCGCACCGATCCGGGCACCTGCTTGAACAATTGCCGCAGGGCCTGGAGAAACAGAACTGCCAGGGCGATTTCGACAATGCCGGCAAACACCAGGGTCGGCCAGACCATGAATTCGGGAAAGGCGAGGCGCTCGAAATACATGCCGAACTTCTCGATGCGGTCGTTGCCCCACCATTGAAAGGCGCCCAGATGGGTGCGGGCTAGAAATTTGTCCAGGCCGTTGAGCAGCCAGAAGAACATCCAGTAGGTGCAAATTGTCAGCGTGATGGGGCGCCTGAGAAAGGCTGTAAGGGCGCTTTGAGCGGAGGAGGTGTTCAATGGCATGGGCTTGCTCCGGACGGCTTTGTTCAATCGGCTTTACCAAGGTCTGTGACATCAATGTTTAGCAGCAGAGAGTTACGTCCGGTTGAACCGGCATGGTTTGCAATTGGTGAATCTGCCGCGCGGCGCCGCTGGTCGACGGCCCGGCGGATGCGTTGGGCTTAAGTCGATTTTCCTTTTGCCCGAATGCACACTAGGCTTGGGCGGCAAGGAGCGCTGATTTGGAAGAAGAAATCGTCGACGCCGTCAAAGCGGTCGAAAACGCCGTGGCGCAAGTCGTGGAACAGGCTTCGGAGCAGGGCGGCCATCATGGCGATGCGCTGGTGGCGATCGCGCTGGCGGTGGCCATCGCAGCGCTTCTGGGGCTGGGCTTCATGCGCTTGAGGCAACCGCCGCTGGTAGGCTTCATCCTGGCCGGACTGTTGCTTGGGCCGACCGGGATCGGGGTGATCTCCTCTTCCGAAAATGTCACGCTGCTGGCTGAAATGGGCGTTGTGGTGCTGTTGTTCTTCATCGGCATGGAACTGTCGATCAAGGCATTCGTGCTGAGCATCAAACCGGCAGTATTGGTGGCGGGCGGACAGCTGGTGGCCTCAATGGCGCTGGCCACTGTGCTCGCCTACGCGCTCGGCGCGAGCCTGTCGGAAACCATCATCCTGGGCTTCATCATCGCATTGTCGAGCACCGTTGTGGCGATGAAGATGCTCGATGAAATGGGGGAGTTGCGCAGTGCGCCGGGGCGGATCGCGGTTGGCGTGCTGATCGCGCAGGATCTCGCTGTGGTGCCGATGCTGATCCTGGTCTCGAGCCTTGGCGGCGAAAGCTTCGATCTGGGTGATGTGGTCTTCAAGGTGGTTATCGCGGTGGCGCTGCTTGCGGGGCTGTTGTGGTGGTTCGGACGCAACCCCAAGCTCAAACTGCCGTTTGCCAGCGCAATCGAGAACAATGTCGACCTGCTGGCGCTGGGCTCGCTGGCCTTATGCTTCTCGGCTGCCGCCCTTTCGGGCCTGGCGGGGCTTTCTCCGGTCTATGGCGCGTTTTTAGCCGGGATCATTGTCGGCAACTCGACGCTGAGAAGCCGGGTTATCCCGGTGATCGAACCGATCCAGAGTATTCTTCTGGTGGTGTTCTTCCTGTCGATCGGCCTGCTGATCGATCTCGATTTCATCATGGCCAATATCGGGCTGGTGACGGCGGCGGCGCTCCTGGTTGTGGTCCTGAAAACCGCGCTCAACATCTTCCTGCTGCGCGTTACCGGCTCGGATCCGAAGACGGCGCTGCTGGCCGGCCTGTCAATGGCGCAGGTGGGAGAGTTCTCGTTCGTGCTGGCGGCTGCGGGATTTGCCTCCGGCGCTTTCGGATCGGACATCTACCGGCTGGCCATCGCCGTTACCGCGATTTCGCTGCTGGTGTCGCCGATCTGGTTCAATCTGATGGAGCGGGTCGAAAACCTGGCCAGCGAAGGTTTGGGCTCCTACAAGGAAGCCCTGTCGCGCGCCTACGAGACCGAACTTGACGGCGTGGGCAATGTGGTGTGGGTGGGACGCGCGCGCTACCGTGCAGTGCGGTTTGCGCTCTATCAGCGCCGCGCACGCCGTGCCGAAGCGGAGTCCGCCAATACCGCGACGGAGACGGAAACCGGCGGGCCGGGCGCCTCAGAAGACGCCGCGATCTCCAATCCGGCCACGACAGATCCGGCGGATTTGCCGCCTTCAGCCAATGAGGCCGCCAAAGGGCCGCTTGATGCAGACGGGGTCAAACGGGCAGACGGCCCGGCGGCGGGTGACGCCAAGCCGCAATAGATCCCGACAGGGCCCGAACAATACTGTGCCCCGGAGCATGGCGCGCTGTCAGGCAGCCTACAGGGCGTTGAGCAGCGCCGCAGTCGGCCAGCCATCGGCGGGCATGCCAAGACGTTGCTGTTCGGCGCGGACTGCCGCCCTTGTGCCGCCGCCAAGAATGCCGTCGATCTTGCCGACATCGTGGCCGCGCGCGGCGAGCTTTTGCTGCAGTTGTTTCATTGCCGCATCGCCAAGTCCGGGGGCGGGGTTTCCGGCGTCATAACGCTGGGCGCCGCCCAACCGGGTGGCGAAATAGGCGGCCGAAGTGGTGTAGATGAAGCTCTTGTTCCACTCGAGATAAATCGCGAAGTTCGGAAACGCCAGAAAGGCCGGGCCGTTGCGGCCCTGTGGCAACAACAGATCGGCGGGAAGGTTCTGCGATGATGGCGCGCCATTGCGGAAACTGACGCCGAGCGCGGTCCAGTCGCCCACCGTCATGGCCTTGTTGAGGCCGGATTTGTCGTAGGGAAACGGCCCGGAGGGAAGCGACACTTCGGCAAGCCAGGGTTCGCCGGCGCGCCAGCCCAGGGCCTGAATGAACTTGGCGGCAGTCATGATTGCATCGGGGGAGGACTTCTTCAGGTTGACGTGACCGTCGCCATCGCCGTCGATTCCATATTCGATGATATCGCGGGGCAGCATCTGCACCTGACCGATCTCGCCGGCCCAGGCGCCGGTGGTGCGGTTAGGATCGAGATCGCCATGGCCAACCATCTCGATGGCCGCCAGCAATTGCGGACGGAACAGTTCCGGCCGGCGGCAATCATGGGCCAGCGTCGCCAGCGCGTTCATGGTGTTGAAATCGCCCTGCACGGCGCCGAAATCGGTCTCCAGCCCCCAAAAGGCGGTGATCACCGGGGCCGGCACGCCATATTCGGCTTCCGCGCGGGCAAAGGTCTTTGCGAACTGCTTCATTTTCTTGGCGCCGACCTGCATGCGGTTGGCGCTGACCGAGCGTTTGGAGAACTCCAGGAACGTCTGCCGGAACACGCCCTGGGCGCGGTCGCGCGACAGCACCTTCTTGTCGATCCGGGCACCGGCAAGCGCGCGGCTTGCGACATCCTGGCTGACGCCGCGACTGACCGCCTCGACCCTGGCGCCCTCGAGGAACTGGCCGAAATCACCGCCGCAAGCCGTTTGCTGAGCCTGGGCCGGAGTAACGGCGAGGTTTGCAAGCAGCAGCATGCCGGCGGGGGCGAAGGTGAGGGTGCGTGTCATGATGGCGTGAGCTCCTGATGGGATGGCGACTGCACTTCCAGTTTGTGGCGATGATGAGGTGATTCCCGCAATGTTCCAACCCGCGCAATGTGGTCCTGGCAACCTCGCTTCAACAGCCCCCAAGCGCGACCTTGACACTGCACGCCGAGCGTGAAGACTGAGCGTGTTGAAACCGTCTCCGGCGTGTGTGGTGTTTGCCTTGCACCCGGTTTCTGACTGAACCTTCATGCCGGGAGGGCCGTATATGGAAGAGTTGCCGGATGTGTTGGAGATTTCCAAGGGAGCAGGACCTGCTGATACGCGTGTTCAGGCCATCGCTCCGGCTCTGCGGGGATCCGCGGCCAGCGAGATTTTTTCGCCGCGTGGTCAATATCAAGGGAGCGGTTTTCAGGCGCGGCTGGCGGAGGGCCGCGACCGGGAGGCGGCAACGGCGATCCGGCAATGGGCGGCGTCCGAACAGGCAAGCCCGGTGTTCTTCCATGTCATGACCGGTAGCAATCTGGCCGCCACCGATCGGCTGATGAAAGCTGCGGGCGCGCAATGCGTGGGAGGGAGCTATGTTTCCGAATGATTCTTTCGAATACACTGCATATCTCTGCCTAGAAACACTGCACTGCTCCTTAGTAAGCATCATTGCGGTCATCGAATGACTCGATTTTTTATCTAGAATTAGGATATCTAATTTATGGACAAACCTGATCTTAGATATTTTGCCGCGTCGATATACGACTATGATGGTTTATACGCGAGCGGAACGCGATACCTTGCGATTGCCTATTTTCTAATACTTGTTTCTTTTCCATTGCTCGTTTTCTCTTTGGATTCGACAATTGAACCGCACGACCTCGGCGCAATTTACAATTTTATTTTCAGCTTTGACGTGTTTTCAGACAGATATCACAATTTGCTATTGTTTGATCCGAAATCCCCAGATGTATATTTCTTTTCATTGGTTGCCTTCATTTTTTATACATCATTACTGACATTTTCCACGATTGCTTATTATTTATCCTACCAATCGAAAAATGAGGTGCATCCCAAGTTGCACATAAAGTCGATTCATGGAACTTTGGGCAGCGCAGCCTTTGGGGCGACCATTATCTATTTTAATTTCATGCTACCCCTTGAATTTCACAATGTAAAGTATTTGGGAATGCGATCTATTTTTATTTCTCCAATATTTCCGATATTTACATCGCTTGTATCAATGGGAATTTCTACAATTATGTTTAACGTTTTAATGTTCATTATAAAGCTCACAATGTATAAGGGAAAATTTTCTTATGACTGACAAGGAACGAGGTGATGGCTTTTTCTCGTATGATAATTACGGTTTATCGTATGGCGCTTCTATTTCTGTCAACTCCATTAGATCAACAACTATTGAGGTCGTCAAAGGAACTATTGGGAATACTGCAGCGAAGACAGCAATTGGTCGACTGGGTGCTGTAACAACCGTGGGTGTCGGTCTGGTTGATGTTGCTGATGCCGCTCGGAGCGGAGACATAAAAGGTGTTGCAGTCCAATCCTTGGGAATTGGTGGGGCATTGGCGGGCGCTTCGATTGGGTTTAAGCTTGGCGCATCCACCGCCATCACCTCGGGCCCGCTGGGCATGACCGCAATGGGATTAGTTGGATCGGTAGCCGGAGCATTGGCGGGTGAAGAGATTACACAGGCCCTTGCAAATCAAATGCTTTCCGGGAAACCGGAGGATGCTGGATTTAGCGAAGCAGCCCATGCGGAGCGCATGGCGAACGTTTATGACCAAGCCTTTCCCGAGGATCGTTTTAGCCCATTCAGCTTGCCACATTCGCTGAATCAGAGTCCTGAAGCGTCACCGAGCCGGCGGCCCGCAGGTAGAGATTTGCACCCCTCAAGCATGGAGCCCAACAGGTCGCCCGGTATGCTGGGTGGACGGACAAACGCCGCCGAAAGCCGGTCAACCCGATCGACACAGTCGGACTCCATCGATTCGTTTGGCGGCGGCAATCGCTCCAGAGGTATAGGCAGCCGTGAAGCCGCTGAGAACTATGGCCGCAGCTATGCGTCCGCTTCCAGATCACGTGGCTCGCGTGGTTCTCTGGCCAACAGCCCCGAGGCAAGCCCAAGCCAAAGGGCAGATGCGCGCACGCGCGCACCTGCTTCGAGCTATCGGGGCTCATCCGGATCGCTGGCCAATAGCCCGGAAGCTTCACCAAGCCAGAGACAGGGCGCCCGCGCGCCTGCGCCGGGCTCGCTGGCCAGCAGCCCGGAGGCCTCGCCGAGCCGGCGGCCCGGAGCGCGCGTGCCGGCAACCCAAATAAGTTACGAGCAGGATTTCGGTTATTCCGGCGGGCGGAACGCTGAAAGTCCCTCTGTCGGGCGCGGTTCGAATAGCCATGACGGGACCAGAGGATACAATGAGGCGCCTGACCATACCAATGGCTGGGGCGATCACAGCCCCGGCTCCGGCGGTCGCGGCGGCGGAGGCTCGTCGGGCAAACCCATCCTGTTTGATCTCAATGGTGACGGGATTTCGATCACCGAACGCGACGACAGCGCGCATTATTTCGACATCGGCGGCGATGGCTATGACCACCGCACCGCATGGGCCGGGATCGGCGACGGGGTTCTGGTGATCGATGCCGATGGCGACGGTCAGATCTCGGGCAAGAAGGAGGTGGTGTTTACCGATTGGGACCCCTCCGCCGACAGCGATATGGAAGCGCTGCGTCAGGTGTTTGACACCAATGGCAACGGCCTGTTCGACGCCGGCGACGCGGCGTGGAACGACCTTTACATCATGGTCACCCAGGCCGACGGCTCGACGGTGATGAAGAGTCGTCAGCCAGCCTGATTACTCAAGCCGCCCACAACACCGGGTCTTGCCAGGGTTTTGGCACCACGAGCGTTCCGCTGGGCATTTTGTGCGCGGGGATGAGGCACTGTGATTGCCAGGCGTCGCCCCAGTCCGCGGGGAGCGGGTAGGGGGTTGCGGCGCCGGTTTCGGTGGAAAAGCCGTGCCGGCTATAATAGGCGGGATCGCCCAACACATAGACGGGGCCGATGCCTTCGGCCGCAAGCAACGCCAAGCCTTCGCGGATCAGTTTGCCGCCGATGCCTTGCCGCTGCAGTTCCGGCGCAACACAGAGCGGGCCGAGCAGCGCGGCGCGTTCGCCCGTGGCATCGACAGTGCAGCGGGTGAAGATCACGTGGCCTGCCGGTTGCTCGCCATGGCATGCCACCAGCGACAAGATGTCGTTCGGCGCTTCAAGCAACCGCCCCAGCACCGGCAGCAGATCTTCCTCGGGAAAGGCTTGGGGATAGAGGGCGTCAAGCTGCGCCCTGTCGGCTTGCCTGCTGGATCTGATTTCGATGTCGGTCACGTCTATTCCTTGCCCCTTGTGCCACATGTTCTCCACCGCGCCGGATGCTGCCATAGCGCGCAGCATCGTGTCCAACTTGTTGTGGGCTTTTCCAACCCTGGCCCTGGCCGGCGAACGCTGCCACCTCGTTCAGGTCGTGAATGGCCGGTTCCGATGTGGTCGTGAACCCGAGTTCCGCCATTTCACCGGGCGTATTTCTTCAGCCACTCGCGCCATTGCTGTTTGCCTCCGGCGAAGGCGTTGATGTCGGTGTTGCCCTTGATGCCGGGCATGATGCCGGTGCCGGTATACTGCCAGAAGGTCCAGGGGTGGTCGGGATAGATATCCTGCGGGTGGGCGGCCACGGAGCGAAGCCAGAACTGATAGTTCTTGAAATGGCCATCGAGATTTTCGCGGTGGAAATCGACCGGGGTGTAAATGATCGGGCGCTTGCCGAAATGACGGCCAACCATGTCCAGCCAGATCTTCATTTCGGCGCGCACGGTGGCGGGATCGGGGCGGGTGGTGCAGGTCTTCGAGGCGTGGTTCCACTCGACATCAAGCACCGGCGGCATCTGCACAGAGGCGCGCGCCACATTGGCGATAAACCAGGCCGCCTGTTCGCGCGCGGGGCGGCAGAAATAGTAGAAATGATAGGGCGCATGGGCAATGCCCGCCGCGCGCGCACCGCGCCAGTACTCCTCGAACCGGCTGTCGGTGTGGTCGCCGCCTTCGGTGGCTTTCATGAAGGCGAAAGCGATGCCTGCCCGGCGCACTTCGCGCCAGTTGATGTCGCCCTGCCATTTCGACACGTCAATGCCGTGAACCGGATAGAGGTCGGGCTTGCGGCGTCCGAAATCCACCGGGTCGCTGTCGCCGTAGCGGCCGTTGCCGGGCGCCTTGAGCCGCTTGACATCGGGGCGGGCGGTGGATGCGGGCGCTGCCTGGCTGGTCTTGCCGACCGGTTGCAGACCGTCGGTCAGGCTCGATGAATTGCAGCCGGCAAGCACCAGGCCAGCGCTCAGCAAAACTGCCGCGGCTACAAGGCCGCGAAACCGGGCCGCGGCCGGTTGCGCCGGGCGGCTAATGGTGCCGGGAACAGAACGGCGAAAGCTCGGCATGGGACGGCCTTCCGGCAAATCATCAGGTGTCATCAAGGCACTACACGGTTTGGGCTTGAGAGGGAATCCCGCAATCCGGGCTTTGTCCGGACAAGATCGGAAGCCATTCTTGGCGACAAAAGCTTAAAATTTGAGAAACGAAATAAATCATGTGTTTACTACAAAAATTGCCGGTCACAATTTGTTAAATCCTGCTCACGCATGATCGTTGGCGGAACAGGAGTATTTGGCATGATGCTGAATTCTTATCTGCCAAACATGCGTCGGCGAGATGTTATCGCCAGTTTGGCAATCGGAACGACCACAGCTCTGGCGCTATCCGCCGGAGACAGTTTTGCGAGCGTATCGTCGACCCAGGCGATCATCGGCGCCTCGGCAAGCCCGCTTTCGCTGGCGCTTTGCGCCGTGCCCTCGGCTTTGGCGCTGCTGCTGGCCGGGCTCGGGATTCGACAATCAAGACTATCACGCCAACTTAGCGATGAACGCGCCAGCATGGATGCTCTGCGCCACGCTGCCTATCACGACAGTCTGACCGGCTTGCGCAATCGTCATGCACTGATCGAGGATTTCGCAGCCGCGAGGGTTGACCGGGACCTGGCGGGCGAGAGCGTAGCGGTGCTGCTGTTTGATCTCGACCGTTTCAAATTCATCAACGACACCATGGGCCATGCCGCTGGAGACGCGGTGCTGAAAGCGCTTGGCGGCCGCATTGCGGGCGCTTGCGGACCGGCGCAATGGGCCTACCGGCTGGGCGGCGACGAGTTCGTTGTGTTTTGGGATTGTGCGCCCGGCGAGGCGGCGATCTCGAGCTTCTGCCGCAGCCTGGCGACCAGTGTTTTCAAGCCTGTCGAGCATGGCGGCGGGGTCATCGAGACCTCCGGCAGCATCGGCATCACTTTGATGCGCAAGGGCGAAAGCACGCTTTCGGATATGCTCAAGCGGGCCGATCTGGCGTTGTACCGCGCCAAGGAGACGCCGGGGCTGAGCCATTCAATGTTCACCCAGTCCATGGACAGCGACTACAAGCTGCGCCGCGGCCTTGAGGCGGATATGCGCGCCGGCCTGAAGAATGGCGCCTTCAACCTGTCCTACCTGCCGGTGTTTGCGGCGGGCGCTCAGGGCGCGGCCGGGTTCAGCGCGCAATTGACCTGGACCCATCCTGATCACGGTGTGGTGGCCCCGGAACTGTTCATCCCGCTGGCGGAGGAGAACGGACTGACCCTGCTGCTGGGCCGATGGCTGCTCAGACGCGCACTGGCCGATGCGGCCGGATGGGCGCCGCAGATCCGGTTGATCGTGCCGCTCAGCGCCCATCAGCTCAGCGATCCGGGTTTTGTCACCGATGTGATCGCCATGCTGGCGGCGGCCGAAGTTGCACCGCAACGTCTGGTGTTTGATTTGCGCAGCAATGCTGTTCCGGCAGGCAATCGCGCCGGGCTGCAGGCCATCGAACAGTTGCGCGGAGCCGGAGTTGAGATCGCAGTCAGCGACTTTTCAGCAGGAATTGCCGGCCTGGCCATGACGCGGCCGCATGCGGTCGACCGGGTGCGGCTCGATCTCGAGCATGTCAAGGCGATGGCCGGCGAGGAACGCTTTGCCCAGATGCTGAGCCTGTTTCTGCAATTGGCCTCGACCGTGGAAACCCCGGTGACGCTGACCGGGGTCGACAGCCTGGTCGATCTGGAATGCGCGATCGCCGCCGGGGTTACCGATGTCGAGGGCCGCTTCTCGGGCCCGCCGCTGAGTGCGCAAGAGGTGCTTGAGGCCTTTGGCGACGGCGAATTGCGCAGTGTGCCGCGTCTCGACCGCCTTGCCGGATAGGCTGCCGGCCTTTCGTCCGATCTGATTTGGCCCGGGAAGGTCCCACCATCACGGGCGTCGTGACAAGAGTTCCTACCGGGATCGGGGTTCGCTCCGTTCTCAGATCCTGCCGGCGCCACCCCCTGTCGGTGTCGTCAGGATCACCGCTTCGCCAGCCTCCAGCACTGTCTGGTCGCAGGCTTTCAGGGTCTCGATGCTGCCGTCGCGCCGGCGGATCTGGGTCAGGCCGACTTCGCCCGCGCCGCCGCCATCGATCCCCAAGGGCGGCCGGTTGCGGTGCGAGGACAGGATTGCCAGATCCATGCGTTCGAGAAAGCGGATGGTGCGGCGGGTGCCGTCGCCAGCCGAATAACGGCCGCGGCCGCCCGAGCCCTCGCGGATGTGAAAATCTTCAAGCTCGACGGGAAAGCGCATCTCCAGGATTTCGGGATCGGTCAGCCGCGAGTTGGTCATGTGGGTGTGCACGCCCGAAGTGCCGTCAAAGCCGCGACCGGAATTCTCATAGCCTGCCGGAGAACCCGAACAGATCGTTTCATAATACTGGTGGCGATCGTTGCCGAAGGTGAGATTGTTCATGGTGCCCTGGCTGTTGGCCAGCGCGCCGAGTGCGCCGAAGATCGCATTGGTGACATGCTGGGAGGTTTCGACATTGCCGGCGACCACTGCGCGCGGATAGGCGGGCTTGAGCATCGAGCCTTCGGGAATGACGATATGGATCGGCCGGAGGCAGCCGGCATTCATGGGAATCGGTTTTTCGACCATTACCCGGAAACAATAGAGCACTGCCGCGCGCGCCACCGGTTCGGGCGCGTTGAAATTGTTGGCAATTGCGTCGGATGTGCCGGTGAAATCGACCGTGGCTTCGCGTTTGTCGTGATCGACCGAGATCTTTACCTTGATTACCTGGCCGGTGTCGGTCGGATACTCGTATTCGCAATCCGACAGTGTCGAGATCAGGCGGGCGACGCTTTCGGCGGCATTGTCCTGGACGTGGCCCATATAGGCCTCGACAACATCGAGCCCGAAATCAACGACCATTTTCCGCAGATCCGCCACGCCCTTTTCGTTGGCCGCGATCTGGGCTTTCAGGTCGGCGACATTCTGGGTGACGTTGCGAACCGGGTAGGGATGATCGGTGAGCAGCGCGATCAGCTCCTGCTCGCAAAAGCGCCCGCGCTCGACGATGCGGAAATTGTCGATCAACACACCTTCTTCGTCGACGGTGGTGGCCAGTGGCGTCATCGATCCCGGCGCGGTGCCGCCGACATCGGCATGGTGGCCGCGCGAAGCGGCCCAGAACAGGATTTCCGACCCGTCGTCGGAGAATACCGGGGTGACCACGGTGATGTCGGGCAGATGGGTGCCGCCATTGTAGGGCGCGTTGAGGGCGAACACATCGCCGGGGTGAATGTCGCCTTCGTTAAGACGGATGATGGTTTCCACCGAGCGGTCCATCGAGCCCAGATGCACCGGCATATGCGGCGCGTTGGCCACCAGACGGCCATCGCGATCGAACACCGCGCAGGAAAAATCCAGACGCTCCTTGATGTTGACGGAATAGGCGGTGTTTTGCAGCGTCACGCCCATCTGCTCGGCAATGGACATGAACAGATTGTTGAAGACCTCGAGCATGATCGGATCGGCGGTGTCGGCGCCGATGGCGAGCGCGCGTTCGAGCTTCTCATGCCGGGTGAGCACCACGTGATCACGGGCGTTGATTGCGGCCTCCCAGCCCGGCTCGATGACGATGGTCTGGTTGGGCTCGATGATCATCGCCGGCCCCTTGAGACGGTGACCGGGCTTGAGGGTTTCGCGGCGGATGACCCGGGCGTCACGCCACCCGCCCCCGGAGTAGATCGCGCGGGTCTCGCCAGCGCCGATTTCGGTGCGTGTCAGCGGATGTTCGGGCTCGGCGCGGTTGTCTTCCCGGTCGTCGATGCCTTCCACCGAGATCGCTTCGATGATCACCGGCTTGTTGTCATAGACAAAGCCGAACTGCGCCTTGTGGGCGGCTTCGAATTCGCTGCGGGCAGCGTCGAAATCGAAATCGGAGAAGGCCACGGGGATGGTGGTGTCAGTGCCATCATATCTCAATTGCAGCAGCGGCCGCCAACTGATGGCGTCATCGGGTACGCCCTGGCCGGCGAGTTCCTTGAAGACCCCCTTGCACAATAAATCGATGAGCAGCCTGACATCGGTGCGGCTGTCTTCATCAAGCGGCTTGATCAGCGCCTGCTGGCGGCTGGCGAAGACGCTGGCGAGGCCGATGCCGTAGGCTGACAGCAGACCCGAGAACGGATGGATCAGGATCGATTCCATGCCCAGCGCGTCGGCCACCAGACAGGCATGCTGGCCGCCGGCGCCGCCGAAACAATTGAGCAGATAGCGGGTAACGTCATAGCCGCGCTGCACCGAGATCTTCTTGATGGCGTTGGCCATGTTCTCGACCGCGATGGTGACGAACCCTTCGGCGATATCTTCGGCGGACTTGCCCGGCTGATCGTTCGCGAGATCGGCGAAAGCGGCACGGACTGCATTTGCGTCAAGCGGCTGGTCCTGGCTGGGTCCGAAAATGGCGGGGAAGAAATCGGGCTGCAGCTTGCCCAGCATGACATTGGCGTCGGTGACCGTCAGCGGTCCGCCGCGGCGGTAGCAGGCAGGGCCGGGATTGGCACCGGCGCTGTCGGGCCCGGCCCGGAAACGGCCGGCTTCGGCATGCAGAACCGAACCGCCGCCGGCGGCGACCGTGTGGATGCGCATCATCGGCGCGCGGATACGTACGCCAGCGACTTCGGTGTCGAAAGCACGTTCGTAATCACCGTCATAGTGGGCGACATCGGTGGAGGTGCCGCCCATGTCGAAGCCAATCACCTTGTCGAAACCGGCCAGTGCCGCGGTTTCGACCATGCCGACCACACCGCCGGCGGGGCCTGAGAGAATGGCGTCCTTGCCGCGAAACATGTCGGCGGCGGTAAGCCCGCCGGACGACATCATGAATTGCAGTGTGGGACCTGGCTCGCCGGACGGTGTGGCGCCCAGTTCGCCGGCGACCCGGTCGACATAGCGCCTGAGGATCGGCGAGAGATAGGCGTCGACCACGGTGGTGTCGCCGCGGCCGACCAGTTTGGCCAGCGGCGAAACCTGATGGCTGACCGAGATCTGCGAGAAGCCGGCGCGTTTGCAGGCATCTTCGACGATGATCTCGTGAATGGCGTTCTGCCAGGCGTGCATCAGCACCACGGCGACCGAGTCGATGCCGTCGGCGCGGGCCCTGGCGAGTTCGGGCTCGAGATCCTCCAGCGCCGGGCCGCGCACCGCCTTGCCTGTGGCTATTATGCGCTCGTCGACCTCGATCACCCGCTCATAAAGCTGCTCGGGAAGAATGATCTCCTTGGCGAAGATGTCCGGCCGGGCCTGGTAGGCGATCCGCAGTGCATCGCGGAAGCCCCTGGTGATGACCAGCGCGGTGCGGTCGCCCTTGCGCTCAAGCAGCGCGTTGGTGGCCACAGTGGTGCCCATCTTGACGTGACCGACCCTGGATGGCGGGATCGGCGCACCCTGGTCGATACCCAGGAGATCGCGGATGCCTTGAATGGCGGCATCGGGATAGGCCTCGGGGTTTTCAGACAGCAGCTTGCGCTGGTGCAACTGGCCGTCGGGCGCGCGGCCGACCACATCGGTGAAGGTGCCGCCACGATCAATCCAGAAATCCCAGGCGCCGGTCATGATCACTCTCCCCAATGCGTGCGTTTTGCCGCTGTTTGCCGGGCGCATCGCGGTTGCGCGCCATGGACACTGAATTCAGTCTGCGTATAATGCCTATTGTTGGCATAACGTCAATAATTTATCTATATAATGCGAGTGAAAATCGTGACTGACCGGAAAACCACCCAGCAAATAGCCTCTGGCCCGATCGTATCCGCGGCGCATCTTGCCGATGGGGCGCTGCCGGCGCTGTCGGAGATGGAATTCGCGCTGGTGATCCTCGGCAATGCCTATCAGCGCTGGATTGCGCGCGGTACGGCGGCGGCCGGCGGCGACGGGCTGTCGAGCATGGAGGTGCAGATCCTGCATGCGGTCAATCACCGCGAGCGTGACAAGAGCCAGGCGGATCTGTGCATGATGTTCAACATCGAGGACACCCATGTGGTGGCCTATGCGCTCAAAAAACTCGAAGCGCTGAAGCTGGTGGAACCGGGCCGGCGCGGCAAGGAAAAGACCGCCCGGATCACCCAGGCGGGCGCCGATCTGTGCCTTGGATACCGCGAGATCCGCGAAAAACTGCTGGTCGAAAGCGTCAGGACACTGGGGCTCGACGAGAACCGGATCAGCGAGATCGCGGCCTTGATGCGGGTGATGTCGGGGCAGTATGACCAGGCCTCAAGGGCAGCGGCGAGCTATTGATTCTGGGTCTTGCGGCTCATCAGCGTTGCCATTTAATCCAAGCCACCAAGGGAGTGCATGATGATGGACTATGTTCGGCTCGGGAAGACAGGGCTCAAGGTTTCGCGGCTGTGTCTGGGCTGCATGAGTTACGGCACGCCGGGCGGGCCGACCCACCCTTGGGTGATTGATGAAGAGGCGGCTCAGCTCTTCTTCCGCAAGGCGGTGGAAAGCGGCATCAATTTCTTCGACACCGCCAATCACTACAATTACGGCGATTCCGAAGCGATCACCGGCCGGGCGCTCAAGGCTTATGCCCGGCGCGACGAGGTGGTGGTGGCCACCAAGGTGGGTCTGAGGATGAGCGACGGCCGGCCCAATGACCGTGGCCTGTCGCGCAAGCACATCTTCGATCAGATCGATCAGTCGCTGGCGCGTCTGGATATGGACTATGTGGACCTGCTTTACGTCCATCGGCTTGATCCGGACACCGAAGACGAGGAAATGCTCGATGCGCTGGAGGCCGTCGTCCAGGCCGGGAAGGTGCGTTATGTCGCGGGCTCCTCGATGTGGGCCTGGCAGTTCGCCAAGCTGCGCGAGATGCAGAAAGCGCGCGGCTACCAGCCCTTCGCAGCGATGCAGAATTTCTACAATCTGGCTTACCGCGAGGAAGAGCGCGAGATGATGCCCTACTGCCAGGCTGAAGGCGTCGGCGTGGTGCCATGGTCGCCGATTGCGCGCGGGTTTCTGGCGGGCAACCGGCCCAAGCAGGGTCAGGCGACCAACCGGGCCGCAACCGACAAGATGGCGCAGGGCTATTTCGGTTCGCCGCAGGATTACGCGGTGCTGGCGCGGGTGGAGAAGGTCGCCGCCAAGCTTGGCGTTTCCCCTGCACAAGTGGCCTATGCCTGGGTGCTGTCAAAACCCTTTGTGACCGCGCCGATCGTCGGCGCCACCAAGATCGGTCAGCTCGAAGAAGCGATTGCCGCGCTTGATGTCAAGCTCGATGCGGCCTCGATCCGGTCGCTGGAAGGCGCCTACAGAACCCGTCCGGTGATGGGCCACGTCTGATCCTTCCGGCCGCTCAAATTCCAGTTTGTGTTATCTTGGTACCTTGACACCATTCTCTGGCGATGCGACAGAGGGTGCATGAAGAAAATCGAGCGTACCCAAACCGGTCTGCGGATCGAGAAACGACTTCTCAAGGTGCTCAAGGGCCTGGCCGAGCATCTCGATATCTCCGTTGCCGAGCTGGTCGAGGGGATGGCGCTGCATGCCTTTGAAGGCAAGGCGCCATTTGGCGATGCCACCCTTAAGAAGATTGAGCAGCTCAAGGCGGTTTATGATCTCGATCTGACTGCGGCTGACAGCCACGCTCTTAGCGAGCAGGACAACCAGAAGTGACCGATTACAACGCAATGCTGGACCGGTTCGAGCGGGGCGAACTCGATCCCGCAGCATTTCGCCATAGCGATCATGTTGGCGTGGCCTTTGCAGCGCTTGAACATCACGGCTTTTTCGAAGCGCTGCTGATTTATGCAAATGGTCTCAAAGTGCTGGTTGAGAAAGCCGGCAAGCCGGAAAAATTCAATGCCACTGTTACATTTGCCTATATGAGTGCAATTTCCGAACGCATGCATCTGCGCCCTGCCAATGACGCCTCGGGGTTTATTGCTGAAAACCCCGATCTGCTTTCGGGCTCTGTACTCAACGGTTATTCGCAAGACCGGCTGCAGGGTGACCTGGCAAAGAGGATTGCCTTGATGCCGGACAGGTCGATAATGCGAGAGACATTGACCCTGCTCTAGCTTACCTTGGCCTTGCGGCCCATCCAGACGACAAGCGCCACGGCAAGGGCAAAGCCGAGCGTGACCGGCTTTATGATCTCGCCCAACAGCCAAGCGGAGAGACCGAGCGTGACGAAGCTCTGAAGCAGTTGCACCTGACCGACGCGGGCAATGCCGCCGATCGCCATTCCCCAGTTCCAGAAAATGAAGCCCGCGAACATCGAGCCAAGGGACAGATAGGCGAGGGCCATCGATGCCGTGGCGCCCGGGTCAGATACGCCGCTGTTCCAGACGAACAGCGTGCCGGCAATCGAGATCGGCGCCGTGACCACCAGCGCCCAGCTGATGACTTCCCATCCGGGCATGGTGCGCGCCAGCTTGCCGGAAATGACGTAGCCGCAGGACGCAGAGAGCGCCGCAAAGCCGAGCCAGAGATCGCCCAGACCGGGTTCGATATCCGCACCCGAAAGCGAAAACGTCACCACCAGCACCGCGCCGGCAATGCTCCAGGCCCAAAATGCGAGGCCCGGCCTTTCGCCGCCGAACAGGGCAGCGAAAGTCGCCGTCATCAGGGGCAACAGGCCGAGCACGACGCCGCCATGGGAGGCGGGTACGGTCTGCATGGCAACGCTGGAAAAGCCGGGAAAACCGTAGACCAGCAGCAGGCCCGCAAGAAACAGCGTGCCAGCGTGCTTGCGGGGAAAGCGTTTGCCCATCGCCAGCAATGCGGCACCGGCTACGATTGCGGCCGCGGCGGCCCGGCCGAAGGTGATGAAAGCGGGCGAGAAACCCTCCAGCGCGAAATGTGTCGCCGGCAGTGTCGCGCCGAAAATCACCACACCGATAAAGCCCAGCGCCAAACCCGCGAGCGGATGGTTGCTGTGATTGCCTGATTGAGCTGTATTGGTCCGGATTCGCAAAGGTGCTGTCATGGCCGTAGCCATAGCGGGCGCTTTCGATAATGGTCCAATGAATTCCGCTGATCGCACTGATCTCAGCCGCGACTTCCGGCGCCGGCGAAGCCGGATAAGTAATTGTGCGGTGCGCCATACTCGATTTTTGAGACCGAATAACGTAAAGACGAAACATGTCTTTGTTCTATCGCCTGTTCGACGCCATCGGCGAAACCGCCTCCACCGCCTTCTCGGGCGTGGTGGAAGCCGTGCGCACGGTTTTTGCCGGAGATCCCGAAACCCGGCGCAAGGTGGCGTTCTCAGTGGCGGTGATAGCGCTGTCAGCCAAAATGGCCAAGGCCGACGGCATCGTCGCGCCTGAGGAAGTGCGCGCCTTCCAGGAAATCTTTGCCATTCCGCAGGCCGAAGCCGGCAATGTGGCGCGGCTTTACAATCTCGCCAAGCAGGATGTGGCGGGCTACGAGGCCTATGCCGAACGGGTTGCGGGGATGTGCGGCAATGGCGGAGCCAATTGCGCGATGCTTGAGGACGTGCTCGACGGGCTGTTCCACATCGCCAAGGCGGATGGCCTGATCCACCACAAGGAGCTCGAATTCATCGCCCATGTGGCCGATATTTTCCAGGTCGACGAGCCGCATTTCGATCGGATTCTGGCGCGCCATGTCCATCCTGACGGGATCGATCCCTACGCGGTGCTGGGGCTTGCCGACGCGGCGCCGTTTGATGAAGTGAAGAAACGCTATCGGTCGCTTGCTGCCGACAGTCATCCCGACCGGCTGCGGGCCCGCGGCGTGCCCGAGGAGTTTCTGGCGATTGCCAACGACCGGATGGCGGCGCTCAATGCCGCGTTTGCGGCGATTGAAAAATCCCGTGCCGCGGCATGAGCGAATTCGCACCTGAGTTTGCCGGTGCGGCGGTGCGGCCGTCGCCCAATTGCGGCGAGCGGCGCAATGGACGTACGCCGGATATTCTGCTTCTGCACTACACCGGAATGGAGACCGCGCAGGCGGCGCTGGACTGGCTGTGTGTGGAGCAAAGCCAGGTCTCGAGCCATTATTTTGTCGACGAAGCCGGGCTGATCACCCAGATGGTGCCGGAGACTGCGCGCGCCTGGCATGCGGGGCAGGGCAACTGGAAGGGCGACACCGACATCAATTCCGCCTCGATCGGCATCGAGATCGCCAATCCGGGGCATGAGGGTGGATCGCCGGATTTTCCCGACCGGCAGATCGGTGCGGTGATCGCTCTGTGTAGGGACATCATTGATCGCCACTCTATCCCCGCCGAACGGGTGCTGGCGCATTCGGATGTGGCGCCGATGCGCAAGCAGGATCCGGGCGAGAAATTCCCCTGGGCGGCGCTGGCGGATGCCGGAATCGGGCACTGGGTGGAGCCGCTGCCGGTGAGTGGCGGCCGGTTTTTCCAGGAAGGCGATTCCGGCGAGCCGGTGGAAGCGCTGCAAACCATGCTGTCGCTTTATGGCTATGGCGTCGACGTGGACGGTGGTTACAACGCGCAGACTTCCGCCGTCGTTGCCGCATTCCAGCGCCATTTCCGGCCAGCGCGGGTCGATGGGGTGGCCGATGCTTCGACCATTGGCACGCTGCACCGGCTTTTAACAGAACTAACCACCGTCGCCTGACCGGGAAATTGTTACAGTCTGATACTCAAGTTTATTGCGCCGCAGCAATTTGCGGCGGTTTTGCCACAATTGGGCCATGCGAGGCAGCGATTGAGAGGTTTCCAACGCACGGATCGGGCAACGGCATCAGGCCTTGCACGATGATCGGCCTCATATGCAACGCGCCAGGGGTACCGCCCCGTCCTGACCCTCATAAATGAGCAGCGGACACGGCGCACTCGGAGTTACAAATCAATGCGTCGAATTTTTACGGCTGCCGCGGCGGCCTTGCTCACTGTTGTGCTCGCCGGCTGCGAGACAACGGGTACTTCGGGTGAATCCACTGGTTCGATTTCGAAGGGCAAAATCACGGAATCCAAGCTGAAATTCGGCTATTCCGCCCGGCCGCACGGTAAGCTCATCTCGAAAACCGCAAAGGCGCACGGGGTTCCTGAAAGTCTGGCGCATGCCGTGGTGTCGGTGGAGAGCAATTATCGCGCCAACGCCCGCGGCGCTGCCGGTGAGATCGGGCTCATGCAGATCAAGCCCGCAACCGCGCGGATGATGGGCTATCGCGGTTCGGCCAAGGGCCTCTACAATCCCGAGACAAATATCAAATATGGCATGAAGTATCTCGCCAAAGCCCATCAGCTTGGCGGTGGTTCGACATGCGGAACCATTCTCAAATACAATGCCGGTCATGGCGCCAAGCGCATGAACCCGATTTCCAAGCGCTATTGCGGCAAGGTCCAGCGGCTGATGAAATAGGCTGAAGCGAGCCCGCATCACTTAAACCGATCAACCACAATGCGCCGGCCCATAAAGCGGTCGGCGCAATTCTTTGTGGCCTTGAAGATGCTCTCCGGCAAACGCCTGGTTCGAATTGGCAGATCATAGAGGTTCATATGACCCTTCCGCGATCGGAAGGGAGAACTGCGATGACCTGTGACCGGGGACTGATATCAAACGGCTGGAACGGATAACGTCCAGCCGGCGGGAGCGCTTACGCCGGCTGCTCAAACAGGCCCCATGGCTTTCCACCCAGACTGCGACGGTGGAGCACCACCAGGGTGAGCGTCAAAACGCACAGTTCAGCAACCACTCCCGCGTACCATATCCCCGGTTCGCCAAATGCGAATGGCATGAGGAACGTTAGCGGCAGTGCGAAAAAGTAGGTTCGCGACAATCCCAGGAGAGCCGCCCGTCGGGCGTCGCCGATCGCCTGAAAATAGGTTGATATCATCATCAGGGGCCCGAAGACGAACATCAGCATGACGGCATAGGGCATGATCCGGGCAATCTCGGCTGCGATAGAGGCGTCGTCCATGAAAACGAAGCCAATCTCCGCGCGGGTGGTGATGAAGATCATCTGAACGGAAGCGCAATAGACAAACGCCAGAACGGATGCCAGTTTCAGGGTCTTGTTGGAGCGGGGCCAGAGCCGTGCGCCGTAGTTGTTTCCGACAATGGTCTGAAACGCCATGCTCAAACCCAGGAGCGGCAGGAATGAAAATGTAAGCAGCCGCGTGATGATCCCGAATGCGCCAGCGGTGGCTGCATAGTTGTCGCCAGCCCAGATCTGGATGCAGTAAAGCGTAAGCCCGGCAGACAGGGAGATGCCGATGTAGCCGAGGCTGGAGGGTGCGCCGAGCGCGAGAAGTTCGCGCCAGTGATCCGATCCCGGCCAGAGCCTCAAACTCATGCCTAGGCCGGACCGAACTGTGGCCCGCCGGTAGATGATAATCGCTGCCAGCGAAACAGCCTGTGCCGCTACAGTTGCATAGGCCGACCCCGCGACACCCCAGCCGAATTCGACGATGAAGACGTAATCGAACAGGATGTTGAGCAGCGCTGACGTCAGGCTTATCGCTGCCATTACGGGCAGCAGGCCCTCGCAACGCAGAGCATCAAGGTTGATCGCCAGCATGAAGACAAGCGGCGAACAGAAGATCAAAATCGAAATATAGGTATATCCCATGTCGGCCAGATCAGTCGCACCATTGGCGGCCTTGAGCGAAATGGCGTCTCCGAATGCGCTGAAGAGGCTTATCAGCACGAGACAGACCACAAAGGACAATTGCAGCGCCTGACCAAAAACGCCGCGAGCCCGGGATTTCTCATTCGCGCCAAGCAACCGCGCAAAAACACTGGAAAATCCGCTGGATACCAGTGTCGAGAGCGCCACCAGCAGCATGTAGAGCGGAAACATCAGGGTTACCGCCGTGAGCGCATCCGCGCTGACATAGGCGCCCAGGAAATAGGCATCGACAAGCGTAAACATGCCGTTCACGCCCATAACCAGGATGATCGGTGTGGCGGTTTTGGCAAACAGCAGCGTCAGCGAACCGTTCAGGAACATGTTGGTTTCGGAAGATGTTGGTTCTGTCATCACAAACCTCATTCAGTGTCTGGATGCGGAACAAGAAGGGCGCTCGCGTTGCCATCAAACCGCATTCAACTGAAATCGGTGGATGGGAATATCTGCGAAGGACTTCACCATGGACAAGCCAGCGAGCGGCAGGGGCCTAAACCCTGTGACCGGAGGTATTTCGGTGTGCTGGCGTTGTCAACCGGCACTTGCCGAATACAGATCGCAATTCTCTGGCCATCGGCGCTGCGGTGGTCTAAGGAGCCCTTGCCAGTCGGCCGGGCAGCCGCACTTCGCAACTGCCGAAAGGCAGCGGGGTGAGGAAAGTCCGGGCTCCACGGATAAACGGCGCCGGATAACATCCGGCGGGGGCAACCCCAGGGAAAGTGCCACAGAAAGCAAACCGCCCCGCCACCTGATTGCCGGTCTTGTCAATGGACCGGCCGGCAATGAGGCGGCGGGGCAAGGGTGAAAGGGTGGGGTAAGAGCCCACCGCGCGACCGGCAACGGAAGCGGCAAGGTAAACCCCGCCGGGAGCAAGACCGAATAGGGATGACGCCGGGCGCAAGCCCAGCCCTTTTTCCGGGGCTGATCATCCGGGTAGGTTGCTTGAGGCACCCAGCAATGGGCGCCCCAGAGGAATGGCTGCCACGTTTTGGCCCGCAAGGGTCAAGGCCATACAGAACCCGGCTTACAGGCCGGCTGGCATTCTCTCACCTTCGGTCAGGCTTTGGCCGGCCGTGAGACGGCAGCGTTTTTCAAACTCCCTGAAATGTGCAACTTTCACGCCGTATGAACCTGGCAAGGGCGGGAGGCTGGAGTGATGGAGGAACACGGCGAAGCAAGGCCGGCCGCCGCGGAGAAGGGCTTTGCCGCGCAATGGCATCACCGGCCGCCGGTTCCGATAAAGGTTTCGCCGTTTTTCTGCTGGCCGCCCGATCCCCGGCGAATGCTGATGTGGATCGCAAGCCGCTGGTTTGCGATTGCCGAAAATGTCATCGTGCTGGCGATTTCTCTGGTCTGCTGGCGCTGGTTTCAGCCATCGCTGGAGGAGGCGAGAACCCTTTCGCCCGGCTGGATAGGCGAGATCTATCTGCGCAACATATTGTTGCTGTTGATAGTCGCGGGCGGTTTGCATCTGTATTTCTTCGTCTGGAAGAAACAGAAGATGCGGTTGAAATATGACCGGCGGGATCTGGCGAAAGACAGCCGCGCCTTCACATTCAACAATCAGGTGTTTGACAACATGTTCTGGTCACTTGGCAGCGGTGTCCTGTTCTGGTCCGGCTATGAAGTGCTGATGTTCTGGGCGATGGCCAATGGCTACGCGCCGATGCTGATGTGGAGCACCAGCCCGGTTTGGTTCGTGGCCTTGTTCCTGCTGACCCCGGTATGGATCTCGTTCCATTTCTACTGGATTCATCGCCTCATCCACATTCCGGCACTCTACAAGGCGTTTCATGCGCTGCATCACAGGAACACCAATGTCGGGCCCTGGTCCGGCCTGTCGATGCACCCGGTCGAACATCTGCTGTTTTTCTCGTCGGTGCTGGTTCATTTCGTCGTGCCCGCGCATCCCTTGCACATCCTGTTCCATATGCAGCACCAGGCGCTCACTGCCGCCACATCGCATACGGGATTTGAAGGACTTGTGGTCAAGGACCGGAACCGGTTGGCGCTCGGGACCTTTCACCACCAGATGCATCATCGCTATTTCGAGTGCAATTACGGGAATCTCGAAATGCCCTGGGACAAGTGGTTTGGCTCATTCCATGATGGCACCGATGCATCGCACAGGGACTTCAAGGAGCGGCGGCGCCGACAGGCCAGGTCTGGTTGAAAGCCGGCCGCTCCCCGGGGTCAGGGGGCAGCCGGTTTGGGCAACCAGAGATAGGCAAAGAGCATCGCAGCCGCCGCCCAGTCGGCGATCATGATCAGCGTCCACCACCAGCCCGGCACCGCGCCGGCACCCGTGGTGCTCACCAGCGATACGATGCCACCCGCCAGCATCAGCAAGAATGTCAGCCAGGCGAGCCAGCGGCGATTGCCAAGCAGCAGATAGCCGATTGCCGCATAGAGGATGCCAACAGCCACAAGCATTAGCGGCAGGCCTGAAAATCCGCCGACCAGCGGAGCGAGAACGTGCAGCGCGGCTGAAGCGAAGATGAACAGCGCGGCAAGGCCAAGGGGTCTGGAGGTGGCAAACATCGCAGATTTCCTATTCGGCCGGGCAGGGCGTGCCCGCAGCGGCCCATTTCATCAGGGCGTCCATCGCCATTTGCAATGAATGTGGCGCCGGCTCGCGGCCGCCGCCGGGGTTCCACGCCCAGTGCAGGATCACATCGTGGTCGAGATGCTCGGCGACTTCGCGAATGCTGCGGTCGCCGTTGCGTTCCGGGTCCCTGAGCTGGTTGCAGACATAGCTTGAGGATTTGCCGAACCATTCGGCCTCCACCGGCGCCAATTGCCAGGCACCGGCGACGCGGGGCGCGGCATGAGGCTCCGCATTGGCATCAGGATCGGGCCCGCTCAGTGTTGTGTGGCAGGTCGAACACATCAGCGTCTCGACGCCGATACGGCTTTCGCCGGCATTGACGTTCATGCCGTGGGGACGGGCCTTGCCGAGGCTCGCGCCATAGCTCGGTCCTGTCCACATCGGCTGGTTGCTGGCCCCGACATGGCAATTGGAGCAGCGCGGATGGGAGGCGACCTCATAGTAGGTCTGCCAGTTGGTCAGCCCCTCTTCGCGGGTGACCGAGCCGTCCGCGAACTCGTTGACCACACCGCCGCTCCCGGTTTCCGCGGTGGCGGCGGACGGCGAGAGCGCAAACAGGGCGGCAGAGAGGATCGCGGCGATGGTGGTGGTTTTCATGATGACCGGCCTCATGCGAAATCGACGAATTTGTGGAACGGCATTTCGCGCAGGCGGATGCCGGTGGCCGCAAAGATCGCCGCTGCCAGGGCCGGCGCCGCCGGTGGCACGGGCGGCTCGCCGATGCCCAGCGTGCGGCTGCCGTTCTCCAGCCCCCGCACCTCGATGACCGGGCATTGATGCATGCGCATGCCCTCAAAGACGTGGAAATTGTCCTGATCGGCGATTCCGTCGGTGTAGGTGATTTCGCAGTTCATGGCGTGGCCGAGGCCGAAAATCACCCCGCCCTTGACCAGATTGTCGAAATTGACCGGATCGATCACCGTTCCCACTTCGGCGGCGACATAGGCCTTGTCGATCTTGATCCCGGCATCGGTGTTGGTGACTTCGATCACCTCGGCGCAATGTACGCCAAAGGACTGCGTGAGCGCCACGCCGCGACCGCGGCCATCGCCGAGCACGCCGTCCCAGCCAGACATCTCGGCAACAGCCTCGAGCGCCTTGCGGGCTTCGGGAATGTTGCAAAGCCGCAGCCGCTCTTCGAGCGGGTCGGCGCCGGCGGCGTGGATCAGTTCATCAAGGCCGGCATTGTAGAAGAAGCCGTTTGACGATGCACCCACCGCGCGCCAGGAGCTGATCGGAGCCAGTTCCGGCGCCCGGTAGCCGGTGACACGCAGGTTCGGGATGGCGAAAGGCTGATCCCAGGCGCCGGCCACGATCATGCTGTCGGGACCTGGTACTGACAGACCCTGGCGGGCCATTTGCGAGGCCACCACAGATGGCATCGAGATGCCCAGATCATAGGCCTCGACCTTGCCGTCGCGGACCGAGCCGCGCATCCGCGCCATGGCGATCTGGCGGGGGAAGTCATGGACCATGTCTTCTTCGCGTGAATAGGTAAGCTTGACCGGTGTGCCCTTCATCTGCATGGCGATTTCGGTTGCCTGCTTGACCACTTCATCCTCAAGCCGGTGGCCGAAGCTGCCGCCCATATAGAGCACATGCACCTTGACCTGATCGGGATCGAGGCCGGTGATCTTGCCGACATTGTTCTGGATAAAGCGCGGGATCTGGGTTCCGGTCCAGATCTCGGCGCCGTCCTCGTCAATGCGCACGATGGCGCTGATCGGCTCCAGCGGTGCGTGTGCCAGATAGGGAGCGCGGAACTCGGCGCTGATCAGCCCGGCGGTTTCGGCGAAGGCGTGTTCCACATTGCCGTCATCGCGCTTGCGGCTGTCTATGGCATCGTCGTTGAAGCTTTCGGCGAGCGCCTGCCAGTGATCCTCCATGGCGGCGGGAAAGGGCGCGGGACCCCAGTCAAATTCGATCGCCCGGGCGGCCTGGAAGGCGCGCCAGGTGTTGTTGGCAACCACGCCGACGCCGCCGGTTACCGGAACCACAGCCTTGATGCCGCGCATCTTGAGCGCCTCGCTGGCGTCAAAGCTGTTCATCGGTCCGATCTGGGCGGGGTTGAGTACGATGGTTGCATGCACCATGCCGTCGATCTTGTAATCAACACCGTAGTTCAGGGTGCCGGTGGATTTCGGCACGATATCCACGCGCTGCATGGGCTTGCCGATCAGCCGCCATTCGGACGGATCTCGCAAGGCGGTGTCCTGCGGCGGCTCGATGTCTGCGGCAATGGTGGCAAGGTCCGAATAGGGGATGGATGTGCCGTCAGGCAGCATCACCTGACCGGCCTGTGTCTTGAGCTCACCTGCCGCGACACCGGTTTTCTGCGCTGCCGCCAGTTTCAGCGTTTCGCGTGCCGCGGCACCGGCCTGGCGCAGTTTGACAAAGCCATCGGGGACCGTGGTCGACCCGCCGGTGACTTGCATTCCCATGGTCTTAATCGCCGCGGACAACGCCCCGTGGGTCATCCAGTTGGCGATCCCGTCGCCCGGAGCCATGAAGGCGGCTCCCTCTTCGGCAAACGCCCTGTTCCAATAGGCGGGCGCGGGTGGTCCCGGGTCGACCTTGATCTGGTCAAGTTCGACATCAAGTTCCTCGGCGATCAGTGCCGCCTGAACCGAATAGGCACCCTGGCCCTTGTCGGCCCGGGGGGTGATCAGCGTGACGCCATCACCATCGATGCGCACATAGGGCGTGAGCGCAGCTTCGTTGTCGCCGAGACCGTCGAGCAGCGGGTTGGCGTGCGGTTTGCCCACAGCGTAGGCGCCGAACGCCACGCCGCCAGCCACGGCCGTGGAACCGATCAGAAAGGCGCGGCGGGTGAAAGTTTTCAAACGGCCCATGTCACACGCTCCTGAGGCTGGTTGCAGCGGACTTGATGGCCTCGCGGATGCGCGGATAGGTGCCGCAGCGGCACAGATTGGCGCTCATCACCGCGTCAATGTCGTCATCGCTGGGATTGTCGTTGGTATCGAGAAGGGCTGCGGCGGCCATGATCTGGCCCGACTGGCAATAGCCGCACTGGGCCACCTGATGTTCGATCCAGGCCGCCTGTACTGCGTGCAGCGCATCCGGCGTGCCCAGACCCTCGATCGTGGTCACTTCCCCATCGAGATCGCCGACGCGCAACTGACAGGAGCGGACGGCCAGGCCATCGACATGGACGGTGCAGGCGCCGCACTGGGCAATGCCGCAGCCATATTTGACGCCGGTTATTCCGAGCTCGTCGCGCAACACCCACAAAAGCGGCATGTCGGGTTCGACATCCACATCCCGGGTTTGGCCATTGACGGAAATTTTCATGCCCTTGCCTCCAAGCCTTACAATGGTCGATAAGTCGGTCTCGTCGGCTCATCCGGCGTGCGGCGGGCGGGGGCCTTGCCTTGAGTTCACCGGAGTTCCTATGATAGATTTGACAAATCAACAAAAATTGTCAAGTTGTTTATGATGACTGAGCGGCATCACAAGATCCTTGATGCGGCGATTGCGGTGTTTTCGCGCTATGGGCTGCGCAAGGCGACCATGGGAGATATCGCCGAGCAAGCCGGGATTTCGCGGCAGACGCTTTATGCGCGTTACGCCAACAAGGACGAGATCATGGCGGCGGCGATGCAGCGGATCGCCGATCAGGTTTGCCATGAGGTGAGGGAAAGCTGGCACCCAACGCAAAGCCTGTCGGAACAGCTTGATTTGTTTCTTGACTGCGCCATCGTCCGGTTTTTTGAACAGGTCCGGCAAATGCCCGATGCCAGTGACCTGCTGACCGGTCAGGGTGAGAGCGGATTGTCATCCCAAGCCATGGTCGAAAGTGGCAAGATTGCTTTGCTCATCGAGCTTTTTGAACCTTATGCGGATGTGCTGGCAGCGCGAGGCAGCAACCCATCCGAACTGGCGGAGTTTTTCTTCACCACCGGGGTCAGCTTCAATTTCACCGCGCGCGATCTTTCTCACCTCACCACATTGCTTGGCACCTTGAAACTGAGTGCGCTGACCATGCTGGGCGAAGCCTAGATCGTTTCACGTATTGTCAGAACCGGGATACCGATTTCATCCGTAGGTTTCGTTCATGCATTCAGGTGCAACCGATTCCATCCTAACCCGAATGGCTCCAAGAGCGAGGCAGCTTGTGGAATGCATGTCGTGCGCGCCGACCTTCGTACTTTCTTTCTGCCCTGTCGCCCGAGTGCTTGCCGTTGACCGATGTCAATGCGCATTGATTGGACCGGGAGCAGCCTAAGCTTCCCATCGGAGTGGTTTAGTGGGAAGGGCAAGATCATGAATCCATTGAGCAAACGGTTCGCGTTTATAGTCTGCGCCGCGGGATTGGCGGCGGTGCTGACCGGCCCGGCCCAGGCCGGCGACTGCACGGGCTATGTCGTCGGGGTCAAACCGCTCAGCCAGTACAATCACGCAGCCGGAAACGGCTTTCTAGCGGTCCGTACGGGACCGGGCACCAAATACCGTCAGATCGGCGAGGTCTACCGGGGTGACGAAGTGTCGGTCTATGACCGCCGTGGAAACTGGTACGGCATCACCTGCATGTCGGGCCGTTGCACCAGCCCGCTTTGGGGCACACCGATGCCCTCCGGCTGGGTTTACAGCAAGTATGTCGATGCGGACGGTGTTTGCCCCTGACAACGAAGTGTTCTGCGGGTGGATTGAATCCGAATGAATGTTCCGGGTGTCAGAACTTCGTACCTGATCGTTCGCGTCGAGCACGATTGCTGAACACATTATCTGCAAAGGCGCGAAAACCGCTCGCCCAGCCGCACGTGGCATCAGGCGCTGGCGCTGGCGCTGTTAAGGGTCGCGGATGAGCAAGCTCGCGCCACCCGGTATGGGGCGGCGCGATGCTGCGCGGCCGCCCCGATGCGGGCGGCCATCCGGGTGGCCGGGAACCATGCGGCGCCTGGCAATCAATTCGGATCAGCGCCCGGTATTGCGCTCCCGCCGAGTTTCCAGAAGCGAAATCAACGCGCGTGCCTCGGCCGGTGGCGACAGTTCCTTGCGGCAGTAGTCCGTTCCATCCGGATTGCGCGTGACCATGCCGAGGCTGCACAGGGTACGGCGCAGAATGGCGGGATCGTCAAACAGATGAGCCTTGCGCAGTCGTGCATTGATGTCGTGCTCGGTCATCAATGTCCGCGCTGGCAACGCGGCCCAGAACGCCCAGAGGCAGAGGTCCTGAACCTTGCGCCGCGATGGCCATTGTCGCAGGCGCCCGCCGGGATCGAACTGGTTCAGGGTGCGCTCGACCAGAAGATGGTCGATGATTTGCGGTATATGTGGTTTTGCCAGGCGTTCACCAGCCAATCGGGCGGCGCGCAGATGCTGGAAATTGCGAAACCCGGCGGCGCGGGAAACCATGTTCATCAGGCTCAGATGAGAGGGAGGTTCACTGCTCTCGCTGATTTGCCGCGCCAGCGCGCGGGTGAACGGGGAGATATCCTCCACCACGAGCGGAATCGATTGCTTTGACATGTCGCATCCATTGCGTGTCCGCGGATTGATCGCTGGTCGCTGACTTGACGATGCGGACACTGGACGGAAATTGCCAGAATGTGCCGATCCAAATGGCAGGTTTAGCTTCCCTGAAAGGGACAGCGACGCCTCGGTGACTGCCGACCGTATGCAGCGATTAGCACGGCTTCCGGCGTCGGGCAATGTGCGAGCCCTGTTCACGCTTCCTCCACCTTTCCTAACACTTCATTAATCCTGACGGGGTATTAACGGGCAGTATTCCGGGGGCGCTTGGTGGACATCTTCCCATTGACGCCCATATTAGCCCATGATATCCCAAATGCCCAAGATCAGCAGGCGGGCGTCCGCCGATTTTCCCGATTTCGGACTGCGGTTCCTCACCGGACACGCAACGGCAGATAGCGCCGGATCGAGCTCCGAAGACGAGGAAAAACCCGGACGAAGCGGAGGGTCGATGGCGTGGGGTCAGAAGGCGGAAGCGGCGGTAGAGCGTTATGAACCGGTTCCTGTCGCATGCGACAAACAGGATCGATTCGAAGGGGCGGGTATCCGTTCCCTCGATGTTTCGCTCCGTGCTGGCCAGATCGGCGGTCGAAGAGCTCTATGTCTGGCAGGATTTCGTGTTTCCGGCGGTTTCGATGGCCGGTCCGGAGGTGCTCGAACGCTTCGAGCGGATGATCGGATCGCAGGACCCGTTTTCGCTGGAGGCCAACAAGATGTCGCTGCTCATTCACGGCGGCGGGGTGTTCATGAAGCTCGATGGCGAAGGCCGGCTTCTGGTGACGGATTTTATCCGCGATTTCACGGGCATCACCGACAAGGTGACGTTTGCGGGGCGCGGCGACCATTTTCAGCTCTGGGAACCGGCTGCATTCGAGGACATGCAGTCGCAAGCCCGGAAAGACCGGACGGCCAGTTCCTGACCGTCCAACACGGATGGAGAAACGGAATGGTGGCGGACAGGGGCGACGGTGATGCTGACGCCCATGGCGGACCGGTCCGCCACATTCCGGTTCTTCTCCGCGAAGTTCTGGCGGCGCTTGAGCCGCAACCCGGCGAGACCATCGTTGACGGTACGTTCGGGGCAGGCGGCTACACCGCCGCCATTCTCGACGCCGGGGCGAGCGTGATCGCCTTTGACCGCGATCCCGACGCAATCGCTGCGGGTGCGGCGATGGTCGAGACTGCGGGAGGGCGGCTCAGCCTGGTTCACGACAATTTCTCGCAGATGCTCGATCATACCAATGAGGCAAGCCTTGACGGCGTGGTGATCGATATCGGTGTGTCATCGATGCAGATCGATGAGGCGGAGCGCGGCTTCTCCTTCATGCGCGACGGCCCGCTCGACATGCGTATGGCGCAGTCAGGGGTCAGCGCCGCCGATGTGGTCAACCGGGCCAAAGCTTCCGATCTGACGCGGATTTTCGGGATCTTGGGCGAAGAGCGTCATGCCGGGCGGATTGCCCGGGCGATCGAGGCGGAGCGCGCCAAACAGCCTTTTTCCACCACGCGGCAACTGGCGGGGCTGATTGAAAAAGTGTCGCCGCGCCGCCCGCAAGACAAGATCCACCCCGCGACTCGTGTGTTCCAGGCGCTGCGCACCTATGTCAATGACGAGCTTGGTGAGCTGGCCGGCGCGCTGTTTGCCGCCGAACGGGCGCTCAAGCCTGGCGGACGGCTGGTGGTTGTCAGTTTCCATTCGCTTGAGGACCGGATCGTCAAGCGCTTCTTTCTAGATCGCAGCGGCAAGGCGAGCGGCTCGCGGCATATGCCGATGGTGGCTGAACGTCTGGCCGGGTTTACCCCGATCGGCAAGCAGCCGGTGACCGCGACGGATGCCGAATGCGAAGCCAATCCGCGCGCCCGTTCGGCGAAGCTGCGCGCCGCAACCCGCACCGATGCACCTGCCGGCAAGCCTGACGCCGATCTTCTTCCTGTTCCCAACCTTGCCGCGCTCGCGGCGCTTGGAGGCTGAGACATGTTGCGAACACTCGACCTTATGCTGGTGGGCGCGATGATAGCGGCGGCGACCATCACCTATCAGATCAAGCACAATGCGGAAGAGAAGCTTTCGCAGGTGCGCGAGTTGCAGGCGGCGATCGCGCTGCAGGAAGAAACCATCGACCTTCTTGAGGCCGACTGGAGCCTGCTCAACCAACCTTCACGGCTACAGCATCTGTCGACCGCCTTTGAAGAGGAGCTCAAATTGAAGCCGATCGAGCCCAGCCAGTTGGCCACCCCGGATGAGTTGCCAGGGCGCGCTGCCGATTTTGCGCCGCTGGTGGCCGAAGGTGAAGCCGACGCCCCACTGACAACCGGATCGGTGGAGCCATGAAAAGGATCGCCAGACGAATGCGGAAGCTGAGCCCGGCGATGGCCGCCGGTGACAGCCGGCTGGAGTTCGAGGGCCTGCGCAAGGCGCAAGGCGCACAGGCCAAGAACCGGATCATCATCGCAATTGCCTGTTTCGCCTTGATCTACACGGTAATCGGCGGGCGGCTGGTGCAATATGGCCTACGCTCGCCGGAGACCGTCTCCTCGATCATGCGCGCCGACCAGTTGATGGCCTCGCGCCCGGACCTGCTTGATCGTCATGGCGAGGTGCTGGCGACCGACATCCGCACCGTGTCGCTGTTTGCCGAGCCGCACAAGATTGTCGATTCGGACGAAGCGGTGGAGCTGCTCGCCACGGTGCTGCCCGATCTCGACCTGCGCGGCATTCACCGTAAACTGTCGTCCAATTCCCGGTTTCAATGGCTAAGAAGGCAGCTTACGCCCAAGCAGCAGAGCCAGATTCTTGCGCTCGGCATTCCCGGCATCGGCTTCAGGCCGGAAACCCGCCGGTTCTATCCCGGCGGTCCCACCGCCTCGCACGTGGTCGGCCATGTCAATATCGACAACAAGGGCATCGCCGGCATGGAGAAATATGTCGACGGCCAGGGCCTGGGTGCGCTGGCCGCGGCCGGCATGACGTTCAATGAAGACCTCAAACCGGTTCGGTTGTCGCTTGATCTGAGGGTTCAGCACGTGCTGCGTGACGAGCTTTCCGCCGCCATCGGGCGATACAAGGCGATTGCCGCGGCGGGCGTGGTGCTCAATGTCCATACCGGCGAAGTGCTGGGCATGGCCTCGCTGCCCGATTACGATCCCAACAATCCCGTCGAAGCACTGCAGAAGGACCGGCTCAACCGAATGTCGGCGGGCACCTACGAGATGGGATCGACCTTCAAGGCGTTCACCACCGCGATGGCGCTCGATTCGGGCAAGGTAACGATGTCCGACAGTTTCGACGCACGCGGTTCGATCCGCATCGGCGGATTCACGATCTCCGATTTCCACGGCAAGAACCGGGTGCTGACGGTGCCGGAGATTTTCATCTACTCCTCCAATATCGGTACCGCGCGCATGGCCGATCTGGTCGGCATTGAAGGTCACCAGGCGTTTCTCACCCGGATGGGGCTTTTGTCGCGCATGAAAACCGAACTGCCGGAGGTGGCGATGCCGAGCCAGCCGGCGAAGTGGAAGAAAATCAACTCGATCACCATTTCCTTCGGCCATGGCGTGTCGACGACGCCGCTGCAGACCGCGGTCGCTGCCGCGGCCCTGATGAATGGCGGCAAGCTGATCGCACCGACATTCCTGCCGCGCAGCCGCGAGGAAGCGGACGGCCTGGCCTTGCAGGTGCTTGATCCGGCGACCAGTCGCGATATGCGCAAGCTTATGAAAATGAACGTCGCCAGGGGATCGGGCCGCCGTGCCGCGGTCGATGGCTTCCGGGTGGGCGGCAAGACCGGGACAGCGGAAAAGGTGGTCGATGGCCGCTATTCCTCCAAAGTGCGGTTCAACGCCTTCCTGTCGGCGTTTCCGATCGACAGTCCCGATTATGTGGTGCTGGTGGTGATTGACGAACCGAAGCCCGAAGAGGGAAAAGCTTCTGCAACGGCGGGCCTCAACGCCGCACCGACGGTCGGCGCCATCATCCGCCGGTCAGCCACGTTCCTGGGGGTCCGGCCAGATTTCGGAGATACAGCGCCGGCGTTGTCATACTGAAACCACAAGTCATAGGCAGGGCATTGCGACCCCATCCTGCAACGAAAGACCTGAGCATTTCATGAAGCTGTCCGCGTTGATTTCCGCCCTGCCGCCCGGAATTCTCATCGAGCCTTCGCCGGCCGACCCGACACCCGATCCCGATTTGCCGGTGACCGGGCTTTCAGCCGACAGCCGCGAGATCGGGCCGGGCAATCTGTTTTTTGCGCTCGCGGGCGTGAAGGCCGATGGTGCGCGGTTCGCCCGCGAGGCTGCGTCGAAAGGCGCGCTGGCGATCATCGCCGCCAAAGATGCGGATCTTTCGGGCGCCGATGCGCCGGCCATCAGGATCCAAGACCCGCGGCGGGCGCTGGCGCTGATGGCGGCTGAGTTTTTCGGCCCTCAGCCGCAGGTGATGGCTGCAGTTACCGGCACGGCCGGCAAGACCTCGGTCGCCTCGTTCCTGCGCCAGATCTGGGAGCAAACCGGCGAGGTGGCAGCCATGCTTGGCACCACCGGAGTTATTGCGCCCGGCCGCAGCGAATACGGCACATTGACGACGCCCGATCCGGTGGCGCTGCATAGCCTGCTGGCGGAGCTTGCCAGCGAAGGGGTGACCCATGCGGCGATGGAGGCATCGAGCCACGGGCTTGATCAGCGCCGGCTTGATGGCGTCACCCTGAGTGTGGCGGGGTTCACCAATCTGGGCCGCGACCACATGGATTATCACCCGACCATGGACGACTATTTCGCAGCCAAGATGCGGCTGTTTGATACGCTGCTGCCAAAGGGTGCGCCGGCGGTGATCTTTGCTGATGATCCCTGGTCGGAGCGCGCGGTGGAAGTGGCCGAGCGCGCCGGCGCGCAAGTGCTGACCGTGGGGCGCAAGGGCGGGTTCCTGTGTCTCAAGCGGGTCGAGCATTTGCGCGACAAGCAGGTCGCCGAAATTCATCTCAATGGGCGCATCTTCGAGGTCCATGTGCCGCTCGCCGGTGATTTCCAAATCTCCAATGCCCTGGTGGCTGCCGGCATGGCGATTGCCACCGGCACCTCGGCCGACAAGGCAATGGCGGCGCTGGAGCACCTGACCGGTGCGTCGGGGCGGCTTGAACTGGTGGGGTCGACCGTTGATGGCGCGCCTGCCTATGTCGATTATTCCCACAAGCCCGAGGCACTCGAAAATGTGCTGTCGGCGGTGCGCCCGTTTACCACCGGACGGGTTGTGGTGGTGTTCGGCTGCGGCGGGGACCGCGACCGCGGCAAGCGTCCGATCATGGGCGGGATTGCCACCGAGCTCGCCGATGTGGTGATCGTTACCGACGACAATCCCCGTTCTGAAGAGCCCGCTGCGGTGCGTGCGGAAATCCTGATTGCCGCGCCCGGGGCGATCGAGATCGGCGACCGCGCCGAGGCTATCCGCCGGGCGGTGGACATGCTTGGGGCCGGCGACACGCTGATCGTGGCGGGTAAGGGTCACGAGGAAGGCCAGACGGTGGGCGACAAGGTGTTGCCGTTCTCCGATCACGCCGAGATCCGCAAGGCGCTTGATGGAGGAAAACCATGAGCCTCTTGTGGACCACGCAGGAGATGGTTGCGGCCATGGATGGCCGCCCCTTGGGCGATTTGCCCGAGGGCGTAACCGGGATCTCCATCGACAGCCGCACAGCCGGGCCGGGCGATGCCTTTTTCGCCATCAAGGGCGACAAGTTCGACGGTCATGATTTCGCCAGCGGCGCGATCGCCAATGGCGCAAGCCTGCTGGTGGTCTCGGAAGCCAAATTGCCGGCGCTGGGCCGGCTGATCGCGCCGATGATCGTGGTCAAGGACGTGCTGGCCGCACTTGAAGATCTGGGCCGCGCGGCGCGGGCACGCTCCGAGGCCAGGATCATCGCCATCACCGGATCGGTGGGCAAAACCTCGAGCAAGGAGATGCTGCGCCGGGCGCTTGAGCCATCTGGAGAAGTCCACGCCTCGGCGGCATCGTTCAACAATCATTGGGGCGTGCCGCTGACACTTGCCCGCATGCCCGAAAGCGCGGCCTTCGGCGTGTTCGAGATCGGCATGAACCATGCCGATGAAATCCGGCCGCTGGTCAAGATGGTAAAGCCGCATGTGGCGATCATCACCACCATCGCGGCCGCGCATCTGGGCAACTTCAAGAACTTGACCGAGATTGCCGCGGCCAAGGCTGAGATCATGGAAGGGCTGGTTGCCGATGGGCATCTGCTGCTCAATCAGGACAACGAGAAATTCGGCTGGCTGAAGAAGCGCGCCGGAGCATTGAAGATCGCCCATATTCATGGCTTCGGTGAAAACGCCAAGGCGGTCTACCGGCTTCTCAATTCCAAACTTTTGCCGGATTGCTCGACGATCACCGCGCGGATCGGCGGTGACGAGGTTGCCGTCAAGATCGGTGCGCCCGGCCGGCATTTGGTGCAAAACGCACTGGCGGTGCTGGGGGCGACGCATTTGGCGGGCGCCGATCTGGCCAAAGCCGCGCATGCGCTGGCGGGCCTGTCGGCCGAGAAGGGCCGCGGCGCGCGCCACCGGCTGGCCATCGATGGCGGCAGTTTTTTGTTGATCGATGAAAGCTACAACGCCAATCCCGCCTCGATGCGCGCGGCGCTGGAACTGATGGGCGACATGCCGGTCCGGCTAAGGGGCCGCCGCATCGCGGTGCTGGGCGACATGCTGGAAATGGGAAAGTTCGCAGAGCGTGTTCACCGCGATCTGGCCGGGCCGATCCGCACTGCCAAGACCGACATGGTGTGTCTGGCCGGACCTGAGATGAAGGCTCTGCGCGACGAACTCGGCACTGAAATCGAAACCGTCTATCGGGACCAGGCCGAGGGTCTGGCCGAGCATCTCAAATCGGCGCTCCGGGATGGTGACGTGGTCATGGTCAAATCATCGCTGGGCATTGGCTTCGGACAGATCGTCAAGGCGTTGCTTGACAAGTTTCCGGCGCTGCCCGACAGCAGCACAACAGAATAAAGCACCCCGGGGGACAGGAACTTATGCTCATCTGGCTGGTGGATCTGGCGGACCAAGTCCAGTTCTTCAATCTTTTCAGATATATCACCTTCAGAACCGGTGCGGCGATGTTCACCGCCGCACTGATCGTGTTCCTGTTCGGTCCGCGAATCATCGCCTCGCTGCGAGTGCGGCAGGGCCGTGGTCAGCCGATCCGCGCTGACGGGCCGCAAACCCATTTCCTCAAGGCGGGGACGCCGACCATGGGGGGATTGATGATCCTGGCGGGGATCATCGGCTCTTCGGTTTTGTGGGCGGATCTGTCGAGCGTTTATGTGGTGACCACGCTTCTGGTCACTCTGGGGTTCGGCGCAATCGGGTTTTACGATGATTATCTGAAGGTTACCAAGCAAAGCGACAAGGGCTTTTCCGGCAAGGCGAGGCTCGGCATCGAATTCTTGATCGCAGGCGCTGCGGTGTTTTTCATCATGCAGGCATCGATGGCCGCATCCAATGCCGGCGGCGCGGAATTCGGCTCCTCGCTGGCGTTTCCGTTCTTCAAGGATCTGTTGCTGGATCTGGGCTGGTTCTTCGTCATTTTCGGTGCCTTCGTGATCGTGTCTGCGGGCAATGCGGTCAACCTTACCGATGGGCTCGACGGTCTGGCGATCGTGCCGGTGATGATTGCGGCGGCCTCTTTCGGTGCGATTGCCTATCTGGCGGGCAATGCGGTGTTTGCCAATTATCTGCAGATCCATTTCGTGCCTGGAACCGGCGAACTGGCGGTGATCCTGGGCGCGGTGATCGGCGCCGGATTGGGCTTTTTGTGGTTCAATGCGCCGCCAGCGGCGATCTTCATGGGCGACACCGGATCGCTGGCGCTGGGCGGCCTGATCGGAACCGTGGCCGTTGCCACCAAGCACGAGATCGTCATGGCGATCATCGGCGGCTTGTTCGTCATCGAGGCGCTGTCGGTGATCATCCAGGTGGCGTCGTTCAAGCTCACCGGCAAGCGGGTGTTTCTGATGGCGCCGATCCATCATCATTTCGAAAAACTCGGCTGGACCGAGAGCCAGGTGGTGGTGCGGTTCTGGATCATCTCGGTGGGGCTGGCGATGATCGGCCTTGCCACACTGAAACTGAGATAGACGATGATCGCGGCCTCCACTTTTAAAAACCGGCGCGTGGCGCTGTTCGGGCTCGGCGGTTCGGGGCTGGTGACGGCCGAGGCGCTGAGTGCCGGCGGCGCCGAGTTGATTGCCTGGGACGACAATCCGGCCCAGGTGGAAGCCGCGCGGCAGGCCGGTATCGCCACCGGCAATCTGCGTGAGGCCGACTGGGCTGGAATTGACGTGCTGGTGCTGGCGCCGGGCGTGCCATTGACCCACCCCCGGCCGCACTGGACGGTGGATCTGGCCAATGCCAGTGGCGTCGAGATCATTGGTGACATCGAGATATTTGCGCGAGAGCGCCGCGCGAGGGCGCCGGGCAGCCCGTTCATCGCGATCACCGGAACCAACGGCAAATCCACCACCACGGCGCTGATTGCGCATCTGATCAGCCACAGCGGCCGCGATGCGCAGCTTGGCGGCAACATTGGTACGGCGGTCCTGAAGCTTGAAGCGCCGGCCGCCGACCGGGTGCATGTGGTTGAATGCTCTTCTTATCAGATCGATCTGGCGCCGACGGTGGATCCGAGCGCCGGTCTGCTGCTTAATCTCACACCCGATCATCTCGACCGGCACGGTTCGATGCAGCATTACGCCGAGGTGAAGGCCCGGCTGGTGGCCCAGAGCGATCTGGCGATCGTCGGTATGGACGATGAATGGTGCCGCGACATCGCCGCCCGGCTTGAGGGCGAAGGGCGGCGGGTGGAGCGGATATCGAATGCCTCGCCGCTGACCCGCGGCTTTTACGCTGACGGCGCCATGATGCGCCATGCGGCCGGCGGTCAGGCGACGGATTTCGCCGATCTTGAAGGAATCCCGACCCTGCGCGGTCAACACAATGCCCAAAATGCAGCCGCGGCGATTGCTGCATGCCGTGCTGTCGGCCTGAGCGATGAGGAAATTCGCGCGGGACTGGCGACCTTTCCGGGGCTCAAACACCGGATGCAGCCGGTGGCGCGGCGCGGGCGGGTGCTGTTCGTCAATGATTCCAAGGCCACCAATGCGGAGGCTGCGGCCCCGGCGCTGCAAAGCTACGACCCGATCTACTGGATCGCCGGCGGGCTGGCCAAGGAAGGCGGAATTGCCGCGCTGGAGCCATATCTGCCGCGCATCGCCAAGGCCTATCTGATCGGCGAGGCGGCGGCCGAATATGCCGTGAGCCTGGGTGAGCGGACGCCGTTCGAAATCTCCGGCACGCTTGACCGGGCAGTGATGGCGGCGGCGCGCGATGCGGCCAAGGACAGTGCCGAAATGCCTGCCGTTTTGTTGTCACCGGCCTCGGCAAGTTTTGACCAATACCGCAATTTCGAAGTGCGCGGCGATGCCTTCACAAGCCTCGTGTCGGCTCTGGATGATATCGAGATGCTCGTGGACACGGGGCACAAAGGAGAAGATGATGGTTAGCCGAGCGGAACGCGGACCTGTCGCCGACTGGTTCTGGACCATCGACCGGCTCTTTCTCGCGGCCTTTGTCGGGCTTATGGGCATTGGTTTGATGATGTCATTTGCGGCTAGCCCGGCGGTGGCCGAACGGCTTGGACTCGACAGCTTCCATTTCGTCGAGCGGCACGGATTCTTTTTGCTTCCGGCAATGGCGGTAATGATCGGCGTGTCGTTCCTGAGCCCGCGTCAGGTGCGGCGGATGGCGCTGCTGCTGCTGGTGGGATCGATCGCCATGATGGTTCTGGCGCTGTTTGTCGGCGTCGAGATCAAGGGATCGCGGCGCTGGATCTCGGTTCTGGGCGTGTCGGTGCAACCCTCTGAGTTCATGAAGCCCGCCTTTGTGGTGATTTGCGCCTGGCTGTTTTCGGAACGCTCGCGGCATCCGGAAATCCCGGGCAACCTGTTTGCCATCATCCTGTTCGGCATCGTGGCGGCGTTGCTGGTCGCACAGCCGGATCTGGGACAGACCATGCTGGCGGCTGCCGTGTGGGGTGGCATGTTCTTCATGGCCGGCATGTCCTGGTTCTGGATCATGCTGCTGGGTGGGCTGGCGATTGCCGGCTTCATTGCGTCCTATGTGATGTTTCCGCACGTGGCCGAACGGATCAACGGCTTTCTGTTTGGCGAGGGCGACAGTTTTCAGGTCGACACCGCGCGCGAGGCAATCATACGCGGCGACTGGTTCGGCCAGGGCCCGGGCGAGGGCACTATCAAGCGGATCCTGCCCGACAGCCATACCGATTTCGTCTTTTCGGTGGCGGCGGAGGAATTCGGCATCTTGTTCTGCATGGTGCTGGTAGCGTTGTTCGGCTTCGTGGTGTTGCGCGGGCTGGTGCGCGCCGGACGGCTGCAGGATGATTTCACGCGGCTGGCGGTGGCCGGGCTGGCGCTGCTGATCGGCTTCCAGTCCTTTATCAATATCGGCGTCAATCTGGAGCTGTTGCCTGCCAAGGGCATGACGCTGCCGCTGATTTCCTATGGCGGCTCGTCAATGATCGCGGTGGCGATCACTGCCGGTTTCATGCTGGCGCTCACCCGCCGCAGGCCCGAAAGCCGGGCGCAGTCGCGGCCGGTCTATCGCGCGCCCCACAGTGTGGCGGCGGAGTAGTTGGCATGAGCAAGGCAAAGCTCTTCCTGCTGTCGGCGGGTGGCACCGGCGGGCATCTGTTCCCCGCCGAAGCGCTGGCGCATGAGCTGATAGCGCGCGGCCATCGGGTGCATCTGGTCACCGACAGCCGCGCCGAGCGCTTTGCAGGAAAGTTCCCCGCTGGCGAGATCCATGTGGTGCGTTCGGCGACGATCGGCTCGAAGAATCCGCTGAAACTCGTCAAGGCGCTGTGGACGCTGTTTCAGGGCGTGCGCGAAGCCGGTGCGCTTTTGCGCAAGATCCGTCCCGATGCAGTGATCGGCTTTGGCGGCTATCCGACCATCCCGCCGTTGCTGGCGGCGTCCAATGCCGGCTTGCCGACGCTGCTGCATGAGCAAAATGCCGTGATGGGCCGCGCCAACAAGGCGCTGGCGTCACGGGTCAAGGCGATTGCCGGCGGCTTTTTGCCCGAAGGCCAGGGCAAGCATGCCACCAAGACCGTGATTACCGGCAATCCGGTACGGCCGGAAGTGCTGACGGCGGCGGCCTTCCCCTATGAGCCATCCGAGGCGGGTACGCCCTTCCGGCTGGTGGTGTTTGGCGGCAGCCAGGGCGCGCAGTTCTTCTCCGATGCCATACCCGCGGCGATCGCGCTGCTGCCCGATGATTTGCGCGCCCGGCTGGAGCTGGTCCAGCAGGCCAGGCCTGAAGACGAGGCCGCAGTCCGCGCCCGGCTCGAGCAACTTGGCGTTACGGCCGAGGTCTCGCCGTTTTTCACCGACATGGCCGCACGCATTGCCGCGGCGCATCTGGTGATTTCGCGCTCCGGGGCCTCGACGGTTTCGGAAATCGCGGTGATCGGCCGGTCGGCGATCCTGGTGCCTTATCCGCATGCGCTGGACCATGATCAGGCCGCCAATGCGGCGGCGCTGATGGCCAAGGGCGGCGCCAGCGTGGTCAAACAATCGGAGCTTTCACCGCAAACGCTTTCGGACATGATCGCCGGTCGGATGCGCGATCCGGTGGGACTTGCCGCCACCGCGTCGGCGGCCCAGGCGACGGGAAAACCCGACGCCGCGCGCTTGCTTGCCAATCTGTCAGAAGCTATTGCGGAAGGAATCGAACCCGAACAATTCAGGAGCACATCGCAATGAAAATGCCGCAAACCATCGGCCTGGTGCATTTTATCGGCATCGGCGGCATTGGCATGAGCGGTATTGCCGAAGTGCTGCACAATCTGGGTTACCGGGTGCAGGGATCGGACCAGAGCGAGAGCGCCAACGTGCAGCGGCTGCGCGACAAGGGCATCGAAGTCCATATCGGCCATTCGGCCGCCAATCTGGGCGAGGCCGAGGTTGTGGTGGTGTCAACCGCGATCAAGAACTCCAATCCCGAGCTGATGGCTGCGCGCGAGCGTTTGTTGCCGGTGGTGCGGCGCGCTGAAATGCTGGCCGAACTGATGCGGTTCCGCAACGCCATTGCCATTGGCGGCACCCATGGCAAGACCACCACCACCTCGATGGTGGCGACACTGCTGGAAGCCGGCGGCCTCGATCCGACTGTGATCAATGGCGGCATCATCAACGCCTATGGCACCAATGCGCGCATGGGAGAGGGCGAATGGATGGTGGTGGAGGCCGACGAGAGCGACGGCACCTTTCTCAAGCTGCCCGCGGATGTGGCGGTGATCACCAATATCGATCCCGAGCATCTTGATCATTACGGCACTTTTGATGCGGTGCGCGCAGCGTTTCGGCAGTTTGTCGAGAATGTGCCGTTTTATGGCTTTGGCGTGATGTGTCTCGACCATCCGGAAGTGCAATCGCTGGTCAGCCGCATCGAGGACCGCCGGGTGATCACCTATGGTGAAAACCCGCAATCGGATGTGCGCTATTCCAACCACCGGATGGATGGCGCTGCGTCGCTGTTCGATGTCGAGATCCGGCGGCGCAAATCCGGAGAGACAATCTCGCTCAAGGATCTCAGGCTGCCGATGCCGGGCCGCCACAATGTTTCAAACGCTGTGGCGGCGATCGCGGTGGCCCATGAACTTGGGATTTCGCCCGAAGCGATTGCCAAGGGGCTCGATCAGTTTGGCGGGGTCAAACGCCGCTTTACCCATACCGGCAGCTGGAACGGGGTCGAGGTGTTTGACGATTACGGACACCATCCGGTGGAAATCAAGGCGGTGCTGTCAGCGGCGCGCGACGCTTGCAAGGGCCGGGTGATTGCGATCCACCAACCGCATCGTTTCACCCGGCTTGAAAGTCTGTTTGACGATTTCGCCGCCTGTTTCAATGATGCCGACACGGTTGCGCTGGCGCCGGTCTATGCAGCCGGCGAAGATCCGATCTCAGGCGTCGATTCGGCGCATCTGGTGTCAAGCATGAAGGCCGGCGGCCATCGCGATGCACGGCTGATCGATGGGCCGGCGATGCTCGCGCCGCTGGTCGCTGAACTGGCCAAGCCGGGCGATTATGTGGTCTGCCTCGGGGCCGGCACCATCACCCAATGGGCCAATCAACTGCCCAAGGAACTGGCCGCGCTGAAGCCTGGGTCCGGGCCGGACATGGGGGATGGCGCATGAAGCCGCAACTGGTCGATGGCGAAAAGCTGCTGACGTCTCTCGGCGACAGGCTTTCGGGCGTGCGCGGGCGGCTGACGCCCAATGCGGACATGTCGAAAATCACCTGGTTTCGCACCGGCGGCCCGGCCGAGCTGATGTTTCAGCCTGCTGACGCGGAGGATCTGTCCCAGTTTCTGGCGGCTTTGCCCGAGGAGATTCCGGTGCTGCCGGTGGGCATCGGTTCGAACCTGCTGGTGCGCGACGGTGGCATTCCCGGCGTGGTGATCCGGCTTTCGGCCAAGGGATTTGGTCAGGCTGAAAAGGTGTCGGACACCCGGCTTATGGCCGGAGCTGTCTGTCCCGACAAGCGCCTGGCGGCGCTGGCGCTGGAGGCCGGGCTTGGCGGCTTTCATTTCTATCACGGCATTCCCGGCGCCATCGGCGGCGCCCTCAGGATGAATGCCGGCGCCAATGGCGTGGAAACCCGCGACCGGGTGATCGAGGTGCACGCCATCGATCGCAGCGGAGAGCGCCATGTGCTTACCAACGCCGAGATGGGCTACGCCTACCGGCATTCCTCGGCACCCGGGGGGCTGATCTTCACCCATGCGGTGTTTGAGGGCGGCCCCCAGGACAAGCAGGATATCCGCGCGGCGATGGATGCGGTCCAGCATCATCGTGAGACCGTGCAGCCGATCCGCGAGAAGACCGGAGGCTCGACCTTCAAGAATCCCGAGGGCACATCCGCCTGGAAGGAAATCGACAAGGCTGGTTGCCGAGGATTGACCGTGGGCGGCGCGCAGATGTCGCCGATGCACTGCAATTTCATGATCAATACCGGTTCGGCCTCGGGCTATGAGCTTGAAAATCTCGGCGAAACCGTCCGCGCACGGGTGCTCGAGACTTCCGGCATAAGGCTCGAATGGGAAATCAAGCGGCTCGGCCTGTTCGATCCCGACCAGGTGGTCCAGGAGTTTCTTGGGGTATTGGTATAGAGCGCCTGAAGCAGCAGATTGGCGGGCTGCATAGCCGATTGAAGGCGCGATGGCGCTTCGAGATGAAACCGGTTTTGAACCGTTTTTGATCACGCAATTCCAAAACTGAAACAGGCATGGATTTTGCTCCATGCCTGTTGCTTTTTATGCCATCTCGGGATGGCGGCAGATCCTGGTTGGTCGAAACCAGGACCCCGTCTAAGTGTCGGATTCGATCAGAACTCTGACCAGTTATCCACGTCGACCGCGGCGTTTCCATGGGATTGAGGCACCCGAGCCTGCACAGGTGCGGCTGGTTTGCGAATCGCAGGCGGGACTGCAGCGATGTAACGTTTGGTGCTGGTGGAGGCTTTCGGCTTGGCACCGTCGGTCTTGAAAGTGGTCAGAAGCGTGCTCAGAGAATCCACTTCCGAGTTCAGATTGTGGCTTGCCGCCGTGGTCTCCTCAACCATGCCTGCATTTTGTTGCGTGCCCTGATCGATGGTGTTGATGGCCTGGTTGATTTCCTGAAGCCCCACGGATTGCTGATCGGTGGCTTCGACGATTGCGCTGACGAGAGCCGACACTTCGCCGACCGAGCCGAAGATCTTTTCAAGCGCTTCACCTGTCTGATCGACCAGCTTCACGCCGTTGAGCACCTGATTGCCGGAACTGGTGATCAATTCCTTGATCTCTTGCGCTGCCGTGGCTGACCGCTGCGCCAGTTCGCGAACCTCCTGGGCAACCACTGCAAAGCCCTTCCCGGCCTCGCCGGCGCGGGCGGCTTCGACACCCGCATTGAGAGCCAGCAAGTTGGTCTGGAATGCGATGTCGTCGATCACGCCGATGATGTTGGCGATCTGTTCGGACGACGTCTTGATTTCGCCCATCGCTTGAACAGCGTTCTTGACAACCACACCGGAGTTTTCGGCGCTGGCCCGGGTATTGCCCACAAGCGAACCTGCTTCCTTGGCGCGGTCGGCGGTGGATTTGACGGTCGCTGTGATCTGTTCCACCGCGGCAGCGGTTTCCTCGACCGAGGCTGCCTGCTGCTCGGTGCGGCGGGACAACTCGTCCGACGCGGAGCGGATTTCGCCCGCGCCGCCACGGATCACATCGGCATTGTGGCCGATCTGGACAAGGGCGCTTTCGAGATTCTCGATGGCGCTGTTGAAATTGTCCTTGAGCTCTTCATAGGCGCCGGGGACCTGATCGACGATCCGGTACTGAAGGTTCTTTGACGCGATGTTGGACAATGCGACGCCGAAGCTCTGCAGCACGGTCTGTCTCTCGGACTGTATGGCTTCGTCCTGCGCGCGCTGACGCTCTGCCTCGGTTCTAGCCTTGGTGCTTTCCTGCTCCTCAACCAGTTTGGCGTTCTGAATTGCGTTGTCCTTGAAGACCCGGACAGCTTCGGCCATCGAACCGATTTCATCCTTGCGGTCGATATGGGGAACTTCGACAGAGTTGTCGCCGTTTGCCAGCTTGGTCATGGCGCCGGTCATATCCATGATCGCATGACCAATGTTGCGGTTGAGCATCCATCCCATCGCAAGCGCAAACAGCACCGTGATCAGCGAGCCGCCAAGCAGCACGCCAACGGCCAGCAACATGGTGTTATGCTTGGTGGCGGATCGCGTGACGAGCAGCGCCCGCTCCGCGGCTACGAATTCTGCGTGAGACGCACGAATGCCATCCATGAAGGCTTTGCCTGCGCCGGAGGCTTCGATGGCTCTGGCCTCCTCAAGGGTCTCCGGCACACTGCCCAAAGCGATCTCAGGATCAACGATTTTTTGGTGCCATAGATCGGAGCCTTCACCGATCTTTCTCAATCGCGATTGCTGCTCTGGGTTGTCGGATGTCAGTGACAACAAGTCTGCTAGTTCGGCGGCGAAGACCTTCTTGCCGCTGTGATAGGGCTCTAAGAATTTCTCGTCGCCCGAGACCAGAAATCCGCGTACGCCGGTTTCCTGATCTACAATGGCGGCAATCAGCCGAGAGGAGCGATCAAGCACATTGTGCGTGTGGGTGTTCCAGTTTTCGGCGTCGTTCAGCTTGTAAAAGCTAAACAATGCCGTGCCGGCGACAGCCATGAAGATGGCAATCAGCAGGCTGAACGCAATCAGGAACTTGTTGCGAATTGAAGTGCTTGCAATCATGAAGAGAACCTTGGGTCTGAGGCGACAGGATGCCGGGTCCGAAAAATCGCACTCATGTGTTTACGAAATGTGAACCATGGGCATTTTCTTTTTCGATGAGGAATATTTGCACTTTGTTTGCCGGTGCGTTCCGTTTTGGCGGAGTTGTTCTCGGTGCATCAATACAATCGATCCGCTGCGTTCAACGTCGGACGATTTGAGTATGAGTTGTGTATCGGTCGGCTGTGTTGTTGCAGTGCAGTTTTCAACTTAAAAGGGCAATTCGAGCTCGCCGTGCCTTGAAAAGGCTGGATTGTGAACCTCGTCTTGGTGCCAACAAGACGGTTTGGCACAACCTTCGTCCCGTAATCTGGCCTGCAATCCGCAATTTGCGGAGATACCAAATCGGGCCGAAGGCCAGGACCGGCATGGCCAGTAGTGCAGCCGAAAGACACGACCCGACGCACCAGGCGGGGCAAAACAGGGAAACCGGATGACTGCGGAGAAATCAAACAAACATGTGGCCGTTCTCATGGGCGGGTTTTCCTCGGAACGGCCGGTCAGCCTTTCATCGGGAAATGCCTGCGCCGATGCGCTGGAAGCTGCCGGCTACCAAGTCAGCCGCGTGGATGTGAGCCCGGATGTCGCCACGGTGTTGGGCGAGCTCAAACCGGATGTCGCCTTCAATGCGCTGCACGGGCCTTATGGCGAGGATGGGGCAATCCAGGGCGTGCTCGAATATCTTGGTATTCCGTATACACATTCCGGCGTCACCGCCTCGGCGCTGGCCATGGACAAGCGTTTGTCGAAGGTGGTTGCCAAGGCGGTGGGCATTCCGGTTGCGGAATCGAAGATCATGGATCGGCATGACTTCACTTCGGCGCATCCGATGCAGCCGCCCTATGTGGTCAAGCCGGTTAATGAGGGATCGAGCTTCGGTGTCGTCATCGTGCAGGAAAACCAGTCCCATCCCCCGCAGGTGATCACATCCAAGGAGTGGAAATATGGCGACCAGGTGATGGTTGAACGCTATGTGGCGGGGCGCGAGCTGACCTGCACCATTATGGGCGATGTGGCGCTGGCGGTCACCGAGATCGTGCCGCAGGGACACAACTTCTATGATTATGATTCAAAATATGTCACGGGCGGCTCCAAACATGTGTGCCCGGCGGAAATTTCACCAATTGTTTACCAAAAAATACGTAGGTTGGCGTTGAAGGCGCATCAAGCGATCGGCTGTCGCGGCGTAAGCAGGTCCGATTTCCGTTACGATGACAGGTTCTCCGAAAATGGAGAGGTCATCTGGCTCGAAATCAACACCCAGCCCGGCATGACACCGACATCGCTCGCGCCAGAGATGGCTCAGCAGGCGGGTCATTCGTTTGAAGAGTTTGTCAGCTGGATGGTAGAGGACGCTTCGTGTCGCCGATGACTGGAACCAGTACCAGGGCCGATAGGGCCGCAAAAACGTCCGGACGCGATGCGTTTCCGGGCGCTTTTGTTCTGCCGCGGATCCTGCGCCGTCCGATGCGGGGGCTTACGGCGCTGGCCACGGGCCGGGTGGAAATCCGCCCGCATGCGGGATCGGTGGCCGCACTGGCGTTCCTCGTCGCCACGGGATTTTACGGCATGGCGCTGGGAGGCCACACCGGAGCGGTTACGCAAGCGGTGACCTCCGGCGCGGGTTTTGCGCTCGAAGACGTCCAGGTTAGCGGCAATGCCGAGACTTCCGATATCGACATTTTGCAGCAACTGGGGCTCGACGGGTCCACATCGGTGGTGGCGATTGATGCCCACGCGGCGCGCGCCAAGCTGATGGAACTGCCATGGGTGGCCGATGCCCATGTGCAAAAAATCTATCCGCGTGGCCTGTCGGTGCGGCTTACCGAGCGCGAAGCTGCGGGCATCTGGCAGCATGGGGAGGCGTTGTCGCTGATCGATGCGCGCGGCGATGTCATTGCGCCGCTAACGGGCGCGCGCCATTCCGACCTGCCGCTTTATGTAGGGCTGGGCGCCGACCGCCACGCCGATATGCTTGAGGCGCGGCTGCTGTTTCATCCGGAACTGCGCGGCCGCGTCAAGGCGGCAATCCGCATCGCCGACCGGCGTTGGGACCTGAGACTCAACAATGGCGTGACCATCCGCCTGCCGGACTCCGATATCGGAGCAGCGCTTGACCGGTTCGCCGAATTCGACGCCGGGCGGGATGTGTTGTCGCGCGATATCACACTTGTGGATCTCAGACTTGAAGACCGGGTGACCCTGCAACTGAGCGAAGCCGCATTCGAACGCCGCCAGGAAGCGCTGGAAGCCCGCGCCAAGGCGATCAAGGCGGAGAAGCGCTCATGAGCCTGTTTCGCCCGTCCTCGATGCTGCCGCGGCTCAAGCCGCTGTCATCCAAGCGCACCAGCATTGTCACCGTGCTCGATATCGGCTCGTCCAAGGTGGTGTGCATGATCGGCCGTCTGACGCCGGTCGAGGCGGCCGAAGTGTTGGCCGGCCGCACTCACAAGATCGAAATCCTGGGCATCGGGCATCAAAAATCGCGCGGGCTCAAGGCCGGTGTGATTTCCGATATGGATGCGGTTGAAAGCTCGGTCCGCATGGCCGTGGACGCGGCCGAACGGATGGCCGGCGTCACCGTGGAAAGCCTGATCATCAATGTGACCGCCGGGCGGCTGAGCAGCGAAACCCATTCGGCTTCAGTCAATCTGGGCGGTCATGAAATCGCTTCCGGGGATCTCGCCAAGGTGGTCAATGCGGCCACCCGCCAGAGCCAGCACAATGAACGCGCGATCCTGCATTCGCTGCCATCGAGCTATACGCTGGACGGCGAGCGCGGCATCCGTGATCCGGCCGGTATGTATGGCGATGTGCTGGGTGTCGACATGCATGTGCTGAGTGCTGACCGGGCGCCGCTGAAAAATCTGGAACTTTCGGTCAACCGCGCGCATCTGACGGTCGAGGCCATGGTGGCTACACCTTACGCTTCGGGTCTTGCGGCACTTGTGGCCGATGAGGCCGAGATGGGCTGTGCGGCCATCGATATGGGCGGCGGCACTACAACGATTTCAGTGTTTTACGATGGCAAGCTGGTGCATGCCGACGCAATTGCGCTGGGCGGCCAGCATGTGACCATGGATCTGGCGCGCGGCCTGTCGACGCGGCTTGACGATGCCGAACGGATCAAGGTCGTGCATGGTTCTGCGCTGCCGCAGGCGGGCGAGGACCGGGACGTGATTTCGGTGCCGCCGATCGGCGATGATGACCGCGATCAGCCGGTTCAGGTTCCGCGCGGCCTGGTATCGCGCATTGTGCGCGCCCGGGTCGAGGAAACGCTGGAAATGCTGCGTGACCGGATCCAGCAATCAGGCTGCTCGACCATTGTCGGCAAGCGCATCGTGTTGACGGGCGGCGCCAGCCAGATGACCGGACTGACCGAATCGGCGCGCCGGATTCTGGCGCGCAATGTGCGCGTTGGCCGGCCTCTCGGTGTCTCCGGGCTTCCGGCGGCTGCCAAGGGGCCCACATTTTCGACCGCGGTCGGGCTGATGATCTATCCCCAGGTCGCGCATCTGGAATCACACGGCGCGGGCGAGGGCGGCTTCGCCACCATCGCCGGCGCCGGCGGCCGCCTGTCCCGTATGGGGCAGTGGCTCAAAGAGAGTTTTTGAATTTACGAATTGGCCCACGCGGCGTTGCGGCCATGCCAAAGGAAGGAACGGGTGCCATGACTATCAACTTGCAGAAGCCGGACATTACCGAGCTGAAGCCCCGCATCACGGTGTTCGGGGTTGGCGGCGGCGGCGGCAATGCCGTCAACAACATGATCAGCGCGGGTCTACAGGGCGTCGATTTCGTCGTCGCCAATACCGACGCGCAGGCGTTGACCATGTCCAAGGCCGACCGGTTGATCCAGCTCGGGGTCGCGGTGACCGAAGGTCTGGGCGCAGGTTCACAGCCCGAGGTTGGCCGTGCCGCAGCGGAAGAATGCATCGATGAAATCGTCGATCATCTCAACGGCACGCATATGTGTTTCGTCACCGCCGGTATGGGTGGCGGCACCGGCACAGGTGCTGCACCCGTGGTCGCCGAAGCGGCCCGCAACAAGGGCATCCTCACCGTCGGCGTGGTCACCAAGCCTTTCCATTTCGAAGGCCAGCGCCGCATGCGCCTGGCCGAATCGGGCATCGACGAGTTGCAGAAATGCGTCGACACGCTGATCGTCATCCCCAACCAGAACCTGTTCCGCATCGCCAATGACAAGACCACCTTCGCCGATGCCTTCGCGATGGCCGACCAGGTGCTCTATTCGGGCGTCGCCTGCATCACCGATCTCATGGTCAAGGAAGGCCTGATCAATCTCGACTTCGCCGACGTGCGTTCGGTGATGCGCGAGATGGGCCGCGCGATGATGGGAACCGGCGAAGCTTCCGGAGAAGGCCGCGCCATGGCTGCCGCCGAAGCTGCGATCGCCAATCCGCTGCTTGATGAGACCACCATGAAAGGCGCGCAGGGCCTGCTGATCTCGATCACCGGCGGCCGCGACATGACCCTGTTCGAGGTCGACGAGGCGGCTACCCGCATCCGCGAGGAAGTCGACGCCGATGCCAACATCATTCTCGGCGCTACCTTCGACGAGGCGCTGGAGGGCCTGATCAGGGTTTCGGTGGTCGCCACCGGGATCGACCGGGTCGAAAGCTCCGGCGAACAGCGCCCGGCCAAATCGGCACCACGCCCGGGTGCCCGTCCGGCGGCCATGCCGGCTCAGCCGCAGGCTTCGCGCCCGGTCGCCAACCCGGCAGCACCGGTAATGAAGGACCCGGTCGGCGAGACCATCCTTTCAGCCGAAGCGGAGCTCGAGCGCGAACTCGACATCGCCAACCAGATCGACCTGGCAGCCAAGGCGCAGACCGCGTCGGCGAACCAGGCTGCGGCCTCGAGCCAGGGTAACGGCCAGACCAGTGCACCGTCGTTCCAGCCGCAGAGCCGGTTGTTTGCAGGCGCGCCTGAAGCCAGCCCGCAAGCCTCACAAGCTCGCCCGGCCATGACCGCACCGCCGGCAGCGCCGGTGGAGCAGCCGGTTGCCGCTGCGCCGATCCCCTCGGCGCCACAGGCAACCATGGATGCCGAGACCGCACGGATGCCGCGGATCGAGGATTTTCCGCCGGTGGTCAAGGCTGAACTCGAGCAGCGCGGCACCTCGCCGGTCCAGTCAGACGAGCGCGGTCCGATGGGCCTGCTCAAGCGCCTGTCGAGCTCGCTCGGCCGCCGCGAAGACGAGGAAGCCGACTTGGCCCAGAATTCAGGCCAGACGCCGCCGCCGCAGCAACGCCGGCCGCTGTCGCCCGAGGCCAGCGTCTATGCGCCGCGCCGCGGTCAACTCGACGATCAGGGCCGGGTGACGCCGCAATCCCGGACGACTCACGAGGACGAACAACTCGAAATTCCGGCCTTCCTGCGCCGCCAGGCCAAGTAGAGCTGACCGGCCGGATGTGCCCGGCCGGTCCGGATGGCGGCGAGAGAGTCGCCATCCCCAATTGCTAACCTCTTGTTAACCATGGAGAATTGAAAAATCGTTTGTGTTACAGCGTCGTAACAGAGCGAAAAAAAGCGTGATTTGGAAACCGGGTGCCGCCGCTTTATCTTGCAGACCGTGAATTTGGGTTCTAGGTGGCAAGCTACCGCGCCGGGGAATGCGTGGGTTTGCACTACCAGACTGGGGACGGCATGACCTTTGGGGGGTTATGTCCACAAAGCGGGAAACGGCTGACCTTATGAGTATCAATGTTGTAGGCCTACAGACCACGATTGCGCGGTCAATTTCGCTGTCGGGCATCGGTGTCCACTCCGGCGAAAACGTCTCCATTGATTTCCATCCCGCAGATCCCGATACCGGCATCGTTTTCAACCGTCATCTGCCTTGCGGCGACGTTATCAGCGTGCGCGCGGTGTCCTCGCAAGTTGGGTCCACCGACCTTTGCACGCTCCTGGGCAAGGCACCTGACCGCTCGGTGGCAACCGTCGAGCATCTGATGGCCGCGCTCTATGCGATGGGCGTTGACAATATCAGCATCGATATTGACGGCGGCGAAGTGCCGATCATGGACGGCAGCGCGGCTGTGTTCATCGAAGCGATCGACAATGCCGGCCTGATCAACCATGCCGTCAAGCGCCGCTACATTCGGGTGATCAAGCCGGTGCGCATCGAAATGGGCGGTTGCTGGGCGGAATTCACGCCCCATAACGGCACCCGCTTTGAAATCGATATCGATTTCGAGACACCGCTGATCGGCCGCCAGTCCTGGAAGGGCGAAGTGACCGCGGACACGTTCCGTCGTGAACTGGCCCGGGCCCGGACCTTCGGGTTCATGCGCGATGTCGAGCGGCTGTGGGCTTCCGGCCATGCGCTGGGCTCCTCGCTTGAGAATTCCGTGGTGGTTGGCGACGACGACAAGGTGATCAATGTCGAGGGGCTGCGGTTCCGCGACGAGTTTGTCCGTCACAAGACGCTGGATGCGGTGGGTGATCTGGCGCTTGCCGGCGCACAGTTTATCGGTTGCTACCGCAGCTATCGCGGCGGCCACAAGCTCAACGCCCTGGCGCTCAGAGCGCTGCTGGCTGATCAATCTGCCTATGAAGTGGTTGAAGCGCCGGCGCGCCGCGATACGGTTCGTCATGGTGAACTGGTTGCGGTCAACGCGGCAGCATTCGCACCTTGGGCGCTATAAGCGGTTCAAACCCCGGAAAAAACTGGCTTTAAACTGGTTCTCAAACGCCATGCTTGCCACAAAATTGCGGCAAAGCGCCGTCATGACGTTGCGAAGTTCGGGTATTTCCGGATAGAAACGCTGGTCTGGTTCCGCGGGTGAGTTGTTCTCGCGGCTGTTGAGAGGTTTTGCAGGATGGATGTTTCGGCCAAGGGTAGGCGCGGGCGCGGGGTTCGGGTTGCGCTCATTGTCGCCGGATTGACCGGCGTGGCTGTGCTTGCGAGCGGGTGTCAGTCTGATCCCGATATCGACATCACCGCCTATGCGCAGTCGATCGAGCCGGCGGACGTGCTCTACAATCAGGGGCTGGCCAATCTCGAATCCGGGCAATTGACCGAAGCGGGCCGCAAGTTCGAGGCGATCGACAAGCAGCACCCCTATTCGGAGTATGCCCGCAAGGCGATGGTAATGAACGCCTTCACCAATTACCGGCAGGGCCGCTATTCAGAGGCGATCAACGCCGCCTCGCGCTATCTTAGCCTCTACCCCAATGATGAAGATGCGGCCTACGCACAATATATTGTCGGTCTGGGCTACTATCGCCAGATTCCGGAAGTCACCCGCGACCAGCGCACATCGTCACGGGCGATTGCAGCTTTTACCGAGGTGATCGAGCGCTATCCCGATTCGGAATATGTCGAGGACAGCCAGGCAAAGCTGCGCTATGCGCGGGACCAGTTGGCCGGCAAGGAAATGCAGATTGGACGTTACTACCTTGAGCGCAAGGAATATGTGGCAGCGGCCAATCGCTTCCGTCTGGTGATTGAGCGGTATCCCAACACCCGGCAGGTCGAAGAGGGGCTGGCGCGTCTGGTCGAGACCTACTACGCGATGGGGCTTGAGAGCGAGGCGCAGACGGCGGCTGCGGTGCTGGGGCACAATTTCCCCGACAGCCAGTGGTATGCGGATTCCTACACGCTGTTGCGCACGGGCGGACTTGAGCCGCGTGAGAACAAGGGCTCGTGGATTTCGCGCGCCGGGGCCCGCCTGGTCGGCGCCTGAAGCAGGACGCCATGCTAATCCAGCTATCGATCCGCGATATCGTTCTGATCGAGAAGCTTGATCTCGAATTCGATGCCGGGCTTTCGGTGCTGACCGGAGAAACCGGCGCGGGCAAATCCATCCTGCTGGACAGTCTTTCGCTGGCATTGGGCGGCCGCGGCGATGGTGGCCTGGTGCGCCACGGCGTGGCCAAGGGCCAGGTGACGGCGGTATTCGACGTTGCGGCCGATCATCCGGCGCGGGCGCTGTTGCGTGACAATGACATCGATGACGATGGTGATCTGGTGTTCCGCCGGGTGCAATCAGGCGATGGCCGGACCCGCGTGTTTCTCAATGACCAGCCGGCAAGCGTGGCGTTGATGCGCGAGGCCGGGCAGTTGCTGGTCGAAATTCACGGCCAGCATGACGACCGGGCGCTGGTTGATGCCGATGCCCATCGCGCGCTTCTGGATGCCTTTGGCGGCCTGAGCGATGCCACAAGCGACGTTGGCAGGTTGCATGAGGGCTGGCGTCAGGCGCGGATTGCGCTCAAGGCCCACCGGGAAAAGGTGGAGGAGGCACGCCGCGAGGCCGACTGGCTGCGCTCTTCGGTCGATGAGCTGGACAAGCTCAGTCCTGCCGAAGGCGAGGAAGAGGAGCTTGCCGAGCGCCGGGCGCTGATGATGAAGGCCGAAAAAATGGCCAGCGACATCAACGAGGCGGATGAAATTCTAAGCGGCCAGGGTTCGCCGATCCCGGTGATCAGCGGCCTGCTCAGGCGGCTTGAGCGCAAGGCCGAACAGGCTCCGGAACTGCTGGGCGAGACGGTGACGGCGCTTGATGCGGCGCTCAATGCGCTGTCGGACGCCCAAACGGCGGTGGAGGCCGCACTCCGGGCCGCCGATTTCAATCCGCGTGAACTCGAAGAGACCGAAGAACGGCTGTTTGCGCTGCGCGGGGCTGCGCGCAAATACAATGTGCCGGTGGAATCGCTGGCCGAACTGGCTTCGCGGATGGTGGCCGACCTCGCCGATCTCGACGCCGGCGAAGAACGGCTGCACGCGCTGGAGACGCGGGTGAAAGAGACCGAGGCGGCCTTCATGCATGCGGCCAAATCGCTGTCGGAGCGTCGCCACGCAACCGGGAAAGCGCTGGCCAAGGCGGTGATGGCGGAATTACCGGCGCTCAAGCTGGAACGCGCTGAATTTCTGGTCGAGATTTCCAGCAATCCGGAAGCTGCCGGGCCGACCGGCATCGACGCGGTGGCTTTCCATGTGCGCACCAATCCTGGTTCGCGGGCCGGACCGATCATGAAGGTGGCTTCCGGCGGTGAGCTCTCGCGTTTTCTGCTGGCGCTCAAGGTGGCGCTTGCCGATCGCGGCTCAGCGCCGACGCTGGTGTTCGACGAGATCGACACCGGGGTTGGGGGCGCTGTGGCCGATGCCATCGGCAAGCGGCTCAAACGGCTGTCTTCGGGCGTGCAGGTGCTGTCGGTCACCCATGCGCCGCAGGTGGCGGCGCGGGCAGCAACCCATCTGCTGATCGCCAAGGGGCCATCGCAGGCCGGCGCCACCACGGTTTCGACCCGCGTCAGCACCATGGGCAGCGATGACCGGCGCGAGGAAATCGCCCGCATGCTGGCCGGCGAGCATGTGACCGCGGAAGCCCGGGCGGCGGCCGCGCGGCTGCTTGAGGGCGCGGACTAGATCGTTTCACGTTTTGTCAGAAACGGGATGACGATTTAATCCGTTGATTTCATTTATGCATTCAGGTTCAGCCGATTCGGCCTGAGCCTGAATTCCTCTACATTGCGCATCAATCCATAACGTTAGACAACGCTTACCAATAGGTTCCGGTGGATACCGATGAGGCCTGAAGGTTGGCCATCAGGCGCTCGACGCGTGTCGTGGCGTCGCGGGCGTGCTCAACCGTCCACGCGGAGGCGTTGCCAGACTCATTCTCCTGCGTCGCGAAATCAAGAATACTTCTGAGCATCTGCGCGGTGGATGCGAAGCGGCCCGCGGTCTCGGTGTCTTCGGGGGTCGGGCGCAGGCCGTCGCCCGCGTCTTGCGCCATCGTTTCGCTATAGGCATTGGCCAGATATTCGTCCGGTGAACTCCCGGGATCGCCATTAGCAAGCGTCTTGAAAGCGCCGGCAAAATCGCTGGCCGCTGATTCCAGTTCGCTCGCCATCCGGGCTGAATGGCTGGCCAGGAATCCTGGAGCCAGATCGAACAGGCTGAGCGTGCGCATCTGCTCGTCAAGATGCTTGAGCCGGTCCTCGGCCAGGGCCTTGCGGCTGCGGGCGGCGTCTTCGACGAAATTTCCAAGGATGGCCAGGGGATCGGAAGCGTTGTCCGTTGTCGGAGTGCCTGTCCCCGTTTCGGCAAGGGGCGCATTTGGCGCGTTGCTTGCGGCGGTGCGCTCAGCGGCTGTTTTCGTGGCGGAGTGGATATGGGCGCCGACAATCATGGGGGTCCGTTGGTCCTTGCTGGCCGCAATCGGTGCGGCAGCGCCCATCGTAAGTGCAAAATCCTAACCGCGGATTGACCGGCCGTGGATCGCATTCGTCTTTTCAATCGCGTGATTTGCTCTAAAACAAACTCCGATTCCGGAGTGCTGCCGATGACCCACGAAACCAAGCCCGTTGACGCCTTGAGCGAAGCCGAGGCCAGAGCCGAACTCGAACGGCTTGCCACTGATCTGGCCCGACACGATGCGGCCTATCACACCCATGATGCACCAGTGGTGTCGGACGCCGACTATGACGCGCTGAAGCGGCGCAATCTGGCCATTGAAGCGCGGTTCCCGAAACTCAAGCTGAGTGAGTCACCGACTGAAAAGGTCGGCGCGCCGGTGGCCGAGGGATTCGGCAAGATCACCCACAAGGTGGCGATGCTGTCGCTCGACAATGCGTTCTCGGATGAGGACGCGCGCGATTTTGTGTCCCGGGTGAAGCGGTTTCTCAGTCTTACGCCATTTGACGAGCTGGCGCTGACGGCGGAGCCGAAGATCGATGGGCTGTCGTTGTCACTGCGTTACGAGAACGGCCGGCTGGTCTCCGCCGCCACTCGCGGCAATGGCGCGGTGGGAGAAAATGTGACGGCCAATGCGCGCACGATTTCCGACATTCCCGAACAATTGGCGGGCGCGGATGTGCCGGAGATCATGGAGGTGCGCGGCGAGGTCTATATGACCAAGGCGGACTTCATGGCGCTCAATGAACGTCAGGCGGCGGCGGGCAAGCAGACCTATGTCAATCCGCGCAACACCGCGGCCGGATCGCTGCGCCAGCTCGATTCCAAAGTGACTGCCGAGCGTCCGCTGAAGTTCTTCGCCTATGCCTGGGGCGAGGTCGCGCCGGCGCTGCCCTATGGCACGCAATCGGAGATGGTCGCAGCCTTTGGGCGCTGGGGGTTTTCGGTCAATCCGCTGATGGCACGGGTGATGAGCGTGGACGAGCTGATCGCGCATTATCGCAGAATCGAGACCGAACGGGCGAGCCTGCCCTATGACATTGACGGTGTGGTCTACAAGGTCGACGATCTGGGGCTGCAGCAGCGGCTTGGCTTTGTTTCGCGCAGCCCGCGCTGGGCGATCGCGCACAAGTTTCCTGCCGAGAAGGCTGCTACGCGGCTGACGGCGATCGATATCCAGGTTGGCCGCACCGGGGCGCTTACGCCCGTGGCGCGGCTCGAGCCGGTGACCGTGGGCGGTGTGGTGGTGACAAATGCCACCCTTCACAATGCCGAGGAGATCGAGCGGCTGGGAGTTAGGATCGGCGACACGGTGCAGGTGCAGCGTGCCGGCGATGTTATCCCGCAGGTGCTCGGCGTGGTGTCATCGCCGCCGGACGCGGTCAGTTTCACATTTCCAAGCACGTGCCCTTGCAATCTCCAAACCCCGGTAATCCGCGAGGAGACCGCCGGCGGTGTGGAGGGCGTGGTGCGCCGCTGTTCAGGCGAGTTCGCCTGTCCGTTTCAGCGCAAGGAACATCTCAAGCTGTTCGTTTCGCGCAAGGCTTTCGACATCGAGGGCCTGGGCGAGAAGCAGATCGAGTATTTCTATGACGATCCGTCGCTGCCGATCCGCGCGCCCGCCGATATCTTTACCTTGGCAGAGCGCGACGCGGCCGAAGACCTGCTCAAGCTCAAGAACCGCGACGGCTATGGCGAGACCTCGGCACAGAAGCTGTTTGATGCCATCGAGGCGCGGCGCACGGTGGCGCTCGACAGGCTGATCTTCGCGCTCGGCATCCGCCATGTCGGCGAAACCACGGCCAGGACGCTGGCGCGCGCCTATGGCGACTGGCAGAGCTTTCACGAGGCGGCACGGGCGCTGGCTGGGGGCGACGCGGCGGCGATTGAGGAGATGGACGCACTCGACGATATCGGGCCGGCGGTGGTGGAAGCAGTGGGCCGGTTTTTCGGCGAAGAGCACAACATCGCCATGGTCGAGGATTTGGTGAGTCAACTGACTGTTCAGGATGCCGAGAAGCCATCTCAGGAGTCCCCGGTGGCTGGTCTGACGATCGTCTTTACCGGTTCGCTCGAACGCATGACCCGCGACGAGGCCAAGGCGATGGCCGAGCGGCTGGGCGCCAAGGCGGCGGGTTCGGTGTCGAAAAAAACCGACATCCTGGTGGCCGGTCCCGGCGCCGGTTCGAAGCTTGCCAAGGCTGAAGCGCTTGGGGTGCGCACCATGACCGAGGATGAGTGGTTCGAGCTGGTGGGGTGAAGAGATTCACTTGGCCAGCGGCCCGGAATTCTGGCATGGGTGCGTCATGGCGACAGACTATGAGCAGTTCTACCGTGACAACAAGCAGGGGCTTGGCACTCCTGCCAAACCTTTCGAGGACTTCTTCCAAACCTATGGCAAGTCAGCGGCGCGGATACTCGATGTCGGGTGCGGGCAGGGCCGCGATGCGCTGTTCATCGCCCGGCTGGGTCATCAGGTCACGGCGGTGGATCTGTCACCCACCGGGATTGCAGACCTTCGGGCCGATGCCGCCCGCGAAGGGCTGAGGATCGACGCGCATGTTGGCGATATCCGGACGTTCGACTGGCCGGGACCGTTCGATGTCATCGTGATCGACCGGACGCTGCACATGCTTGCCGAAGAAGCGGCGCGGACTGCTGTGCTTGAGCGCCTGCTCTCGCAGACGGTTGAAGGATCATCTGTGCTGATTGCCGATGAGCGCGCCAATTTGCCGGCCTTTGAGCGCGGTTTCGCTCAATCGGCTGCGACCTGGCGTCCGCTTTACCGCCGTGGCGGTTACATGTTCATGGGCCGGGCCTGATCCGCGCTCCCCTGCCACTCGATAAGGCCACGGGATTTTAGCACATGCAGGCTACCGATCGCCAGCTTGCGGCCGCTGATGCCGCTGACTGTGACGCCGCTTTGCTCCACAGCTCCGGTGATGCCATCGAGATCGAGCCCGTCCCGGCAGGATCTCAAAATCACTTGCTGCAGCGGATCGATTTCGCAGATTTCGATCTTTTCGGGATCGCGCTCCACCAGCAGGATGCTTGAGCGATCGAGTTCCAGTGATGTCAACGGCGTTTGCCCGCGCACGTGATCAAGCACGTCACGGTAATTGACGGGCAGATCGAACAGGTTGACGGTTGGGGCCAACGCCGGTTTCTCCGGATCCGGAACCGGTACTTGCGCGGCGTCCGGCGCGGCCTTCAATTCCGCGCGTTTGCGCAAGAGTTCCTTGGAAGGCGCTTCGATATCGGCCAGGGCGCGAAGCGCGGAAGCTACGGTCTCATTGTCCGGCAACAGCTCCTGACGGACGAAATCGGCAAACCGGCTTTGGAAACTCGAGGTGCAATAATCGGGCGCGATCGCCTCGGCCGGTTCTTTTGTGGCCACCGGGTTGTCGGCGTTCCACTGCCGCCACCGGTCAAACACATCGACCATGTCGCCATATTCGGTGACCAGCGCCACCGGCAGCCAGCGCAGCCACAGGCCAAGACCCATGAGAAAATCGCGCATCTCGATGAAATAGTCGCGGCTCATCGCCTCGGTCGGAACCGCGTAGAAATTGACGAACACATCCTTGTGCCCGCGGATCAGCTCGATATCGGCGGGATCCTGACGCCAGCCCTGATGGGACATGTCGGAGTATTTGCCGTCGAAATAGAGCGCATCGCGGTGCTGATCGGCAATCGGCGTTTTGGCCAGTGGCGCCAGCACCGACAATTGCGGCTCGGCATTGTCGATGCGCAGCGAGCGGACGAAGAAATTCGCGGTGTGGGCCAGATCCTCGCGGGTTTCCTCAGGGAAGCCGGTGATCAGCGCGACGGCCGTGCCCATGCCCAGTCGGCAGGCGGTCTCGATGCTCTGCCAGGCCTCGTCGAGATCGATGTTTTTCTGAATGATCGGCTGCAGCCGCGGGGAGCCGGTCTCGATGCCGAAGAAGATCTCCCGGCAACCGGCTTGCGCCATCAGTGTGAGCAGTTCCTCGTCGACGCAATCGGTTCGGGCGCTGCAACTCCAGGTGAAATCATGCCCGGATGCCAACAGGGCCTCGCAGAAGGCGGCCACCTTCTTGCGGTTGACGGTGAACATGTCGTGGACCAGCGTGAAGGCCGTGACGCCGTAACGGGCGTTGAGCTCCACCATCTCGCCCACAAGCTTGGCGGGCGATTTGAGCCTGTAGTTGCGGCGGAAGAAATCATTGGTCGAGCAGAATGCGCAGGCAAAGGGGCAGCCGCGCCCGGCTTCCAGATGCAAGCCGCCGCGTTCGAGCACATAGGGATCGAGCTCGAAAGCGGGCAGGGGGAGATCGTCAAGATCGGCAAGCGCGGGGGTATCCGGGTTGCGCATGACCTTGCTGCCGAGCCGGTAGGTGACGCCCTTGTGACCGGCAAGATCCTCAGGGCTGGCGCCGTCGGCCAGGGCGGTGACAAGTTTGGGAAAACTCACATCGGCCTCACCGCGCACCACATAGTCGACACAGGCGAAATCGCGCAGCGTCGCCTCATCGACCACCGAGGCTTGCGGACCGCCAAACACGATCTTTGCCTGAGGCCTGGTGCGCTTGACCGTTTCGGCCAGCCTGAGTGTCATCGGGTAGGAACTGCACATGCTGCCAAAGCCGAAGAGATCAGCGTCGATGGCTCCCAGCAGATCGCGGGCATAGTCGAAAAAATGCGCCAAATCGGGCAGGCGCCCGTCCGTCGAGGGTGCCGAGCCCTGTTTTGCCGCGTCGGCAAAGGGTTTGAGGAAGTCGACAAACACCTGGTCGAGGTGGAAGATCTCGACCGAAATATCCGCCTGTTTGAGAGACGCCGCCAGCGCCAGGATGCCGAGATTCGGCCCGGCACGGTCGAGGGCGGCGTTGAGCGTCGATTCAGGATTGATAAAATCGGTAACGGTGAGCGGGCTGATCAGGCAGACATGCATGGTATGCTCCACTCTGGTTGCATCGGTCGGGGACCGGTCAGTCCTTGGCAGGCAGCGATGTCACCGCCTTGTTCTTTGTCTTGACCTTGGATGTCTTCTGCTTGGGATTTTCAACCTGAACGCGTTTGGCGTGGGCGGCGGCGCCGCGTTCGCCGCTGGCGATGTCCAGGATGGTGGCGCGCATGGCCTGCGAGATCTGTTCAAGTTGCGCCGGAGATATCCGGGCATCTTCGGTCCGTGATTTAACCTTCTTGTCTTTTTTGGACATTACGCCATGCTCCGTCGTGCTTGTGAGGTGCTAAAGTAATAACCTGATCATCTTCTTGGCGCCGGTTCGGTGCGGACAATCTTTTCAATCGGATAGGTCTTTTCCTGCGCGGTTTCCTGAACCTCTTTGGGAACATGTTTTTCCTTGGCCATGGCGCCGGCTGCGCGGGCGCCTTCACTCACATCGACCACACGCGATCGTAAAGCCTCGGCGATTTTTTGAACTTCTTCTTCGGTGATCTCCATGTTGTCCGGGATCTGGACAACAATTTCGTTTTCATCGGCCATATCCGGCTCCCAGCTTTATGTGTCACGTATAATTGTTGTTTCAATTGGCATACCCTACAGCACAATTTTCCAATATTAAAGGTTGTGCTTTCAGTTTCTTATTGTGCGCTGCCATATTCGGAACTGATATGCGATCAAGCAGTGCGCATGAAACCGTTTTGATACTGATTTGATTTGGCGTCTGCAGCAAATTAACCGGTGTGGAGGCGATTTCGTCTTATCCGACGGGCCCGGATTCTTGGGCGGAACGTTTATCGATCAGCGGAGCGAGGCGGTACAGTCATCCGCCTGCCGGAGGAAGGCTGGTTTTCCGGATCGGCTGGAAAATGATAATGTTCAACGGTAGATTGAGTTTGATGGGGGCCATGTCATGGAAATCCTGTCTACTGTGCTGTTTTTGCTGTTGGCGGCGGCGCTTATCTATATATGGCTGAGCGCCAGGCGTGGTGGCGGCAACGCCCCGGGCCGCAAGCCTCCGGAGCCTGAACCAGAGAGTGAATCGGGCACCTATTACGAGATCGCCAATGTGTGCCACACGCTGCAGCGGATCGGTGCGACAAACCAATACTCGAGGCAGGTGTTCGCGAGCGCGAATGTTGCGCGGGTTTTCAAGATCACCAGCACCACCGTCAACGGCTTGCCGGCCGGTATGGAAGCGCTTTTGACCTTCAACTAGCGCATTTCCACTCGAAGTTGGGTCAGAAATTGCTGCCGCTCGCGATGCTCGCCCGCATTTTCTGACACACTACTGATTCAAGCTGAAGTGGAATTGCGCTATCTGCCGCATGGCAGACCTGTGCCTTCGGGCCAGATCAAATCGAACACGCCGCTGTCCGACGGCCAATCGACAGCCGAGTTCAACGGCATGACCGGGATCATCCCGCGGGCGATATACCCGAACGACTTGATTAAATGGGAAGCCACCGTTTCAGCCACATCCGGCGGACCGGCGGAACTGCCGGAAACCATCGTGGTTTGCAGCGATGTCAAGCGTGACGCCTGAGGTCCCGGCCGCGTGGATCAGGCAAGTGCTGCGCGCAGGATGACGAACAGCACGCCTGACAACACCGCGGCGGCCGGTACGGTGATGACCCAGGCGGCGACGATTTGCAGGAAATGCGAGCGCCGCACCAGTTTGCGGCGGCGCTGGTCTTCCTGCCGGCGCACCGGATCGGCGCGGTTGATGCGATGACGCGCCACATATTCGGCGCGGCGGCTGGATTTTTCGGTGTACCACTCGCGAAAGAAGCCAACACCGAACACCGCTCCGACCGCGATGTGCGTGGAGCTCACCGGCAGTCCGAGCCAGGAAGCGATGATCACGGTGATCGCGGCAGACAAGGCCACGCAATAGGCCCGCATCGGATTGAGTTTGGTGATCTGGTTGCCGACCATGCGGATCAGCTTGGGCCCGAACAGCAAAAGGCCCACGGAGATTCCGACAGCGCCCACCGCCATAACCCAGAGCGGGATCACCACCTTGGGCGCCACTTCCCCAAGCTCGGCGGTGTGAACGATGGCCGCGAGCGGCCCCACCGCATTGGCCACATCATTGGCCCCGTGGGCGAAAGACAAGAGTGCGGCAGAGAAAATCAGCGGCAGGCCGAACAGTTTTCTGAGCGACTGGTTGCGGTTCTCAAGGCCCTGCGATTGCCGGGCGATCACCGGCCGGGCGGCGATCCAGGCCAGCATCGCCGCCGCAAGACCGATCAGCAATGCTGCGCCAAAGGAGATCTGGACCACCTGCTTGAGACCCTTGATCGACAGATAGGCTGCAAAGGCGCCGACCATGATGGCGATCAGCACCGGCACCCAGCGGCGGGCGGCGGCAATCTTGTCGTCCTGATAGATGATGGCGGATTTGATGAAGGCCAGAAAGGCTGCGGCGATCACGCCGCCGAGAAAGGGCGAGATCACCCAGCTCGCGGCGATGCCGCCCATGGTCGGCCAGTTGACCGCATCAACGCCGGCGGCTGCGATGCCCGCGCCCATCACGCCGCCGACAATGGAATGGGTGGTCGACACCGGTGCACTGAGCCAGGTGGCGAGATGGATCCACATCGCTGCTGAAACCAATGCCGCCATCATGGCCGCGATGAACACGTTGGGATCGGACACGGCGACCGGATCGATGATGCCCTTGGAAATAGTCGACACCACATCGCCGCCGGCGATCAGCGCACCGGCGCTTTCGAAGACGGCGGCAATCGCCAGCGCCACGCCCAGCGTCATGGCCTGCGAGCCCACGGCGGGTCCGACATTGTTGGCGACATCATTGGCGCCGATGTTGAGCGCCATATAGGCGCCGATCGTCGCCGCGGCGATAATGACAACGGCGCCGGGCTGGCCGGTGACGAACACCGCGGCAATGACCGCGCACAGGAAGATGAACACCAGCGCGATGCCCGGGGTGACGAGACCGCGATTGATCAATCCGGTGGCCTCGCCCATCACCGCAAATTTGTCGAGGTCCTTGTCGAGGGTCGGTTTGCGGAAGGTGTCTGTCATGAAAGGGAAATCCCGGGTTCAACGCCGACCGGCCTTAACCGCTCCTGGCAGCAATGCGGCTTCGGCACGGCGATGGCTGGTGATGGTATCGTGCGGTTCGGCAGAGGCTCATCAAATGCGTTGCGAAGCGCACTTAGCACGAAAGGTGCGCGGTCATGGCGGAGGCGTTGCCCGTTTGCCGGCTCGCGGTCAAGATCGCAATCCACCGAAGAGATCACAAAGCCGGGTTTTTGAACTGATTTCAGGTAAAATCCCGCCAATCGGCGATCGGGTGCACAGTGAAGACGGGTTGTGGGCCGGGCCGGTTTTCGACCAACAGGTTTGGAGAACGCGCGCTTATGCGATAAGCTTTTTCCATAGCGACGACCTTGGTGCAGCAGATTTAAGGCCAAAAGAAATTGATTGCGGGGACAAGAGCGTGGCGCCTCCCAAGACCTCTGTAGTGGAACGATTGTTATCCGGGATCCTGGAGTCTGAAGTCAGGAAGCTGACGGAAAAAGCGCTTCCGTCCCTGGACAAGCCGGGAAAGGCCTACTGCCCCGAAGGCAGCGTTCTGGCGTATCTGACGATCAATGGCCGTATCAAAATCTCCACGCTCGGGTTCAGTGTCTCGCCTGATGGCCTCAACTCTTCAAACTATATCGGCGACGGGACGTTCAGGCTCGCCTTTGACATCAAGGCTGACCGCGCCTGTGCCGATATCGTCAGCAAGACATCGGTGATCATCCATTCCGGGCCGCTGAAACTGAGCTATCCGGTCGCGTCGCTCGGGGCCAAGGCAACGTTGAAAATCAAGGTCGCCAGACTGGTGATTTCGGCGCACATACGGTTGAGAGAATGTGACAAAAGGGAGGACTGAGCGTGGCTTTGTACAAGGAAATCCTGGCCGAAGTGAAACGGGTCATCGAGATGATGGCGGCGGTGGAAGCGGAAAATCTGGCACTGGCGGAGGCCAAGGATGCGCTGGCGAGCGGCAAATGTCTCAAGATCAGCTACAAGGGAACGGCGCAGATCCACAAGAAGGGCACCGAAATGGAGTTCGACTGGATAAATGTATCCGGCGAAACCTTCGGCCACACGGAGGATCTGGAAACCGACGAGTTTCTGGGCCTGTGGAAGGGGTCATCGGGAGACAGTTTGACAGCCTTCGAGATCTCCAGTGGCGACAAGCCGCTGATCGACACCACGCGCAATCGCTGTCACAGCAAGAAGCTGGAGCCGAAAGCCGTCAAGAAGGATATCACGCTGACCTTCAAGAAGGGCGAATACCTGCTGAAAAACTTCGAGTATGACCGCAGCGGCACCACGTTGAAGGAGCATCTGCAGGTCGAAGACCAGGACGCCACGGTGGCGATCGGAATCGACATCATCGTTGATGTGGAAACCTCCGATTGCGGATCACTGTCCTATCTCGACGACGGCGGCGGCGACATGAGCGAGGCTCTGGCGGCGCATGTCGAACCCGGTGATCTCGAACAGGCCGGTGCTCTGGTTGGCGATCTTGCCAGCGGCGTGTCCGATCTGCTGGCCGGCCTCACCGACCCGGTCCACGGTGTTTACGCGGCCACGGAGCGGCTTTCCGAAAGCCAGTCCGCCGATCTGTTTTTCGAGGCCAGTTCGATCATGGCAAACCGTCTGGAAGCGCAGCTCAACGCCAAAGGCGGTGTGGAGTTCGGCGTCTTGCCGCCGTCGGTGAGTTTTGGAGAAGGGCGGCGGCGGGTCAAGGTTTCGCCAACGGTCGGGGGCAGCGACAATCCGGATGCATCAGTGTCGATCGGGGTGCAGATCGATACCAATCCGGACAATGACCGGCGTTTGCCGGTCGGCCGTTTCACTGCCGGGGTAGATGTCGATGCGCAAGGCAAGGTGCGCGGAGGTTCCTTCGGCTGGAAGTGCCGGTTCTAAGGCTTCTTAACTGCCAGCGGCCGGAGCGCCAAAGCGATCAAGCGCAGATCCGCTTGAGTCTTGGCGGCAAACCACCGATAAGCCGGGAAAACCTGTACCGTCGGCCAATCACCGACCGGGATTGGAGCCGGCATCATGAGCAGACTGTTTGAGGAACTCGACTACCGGCCAACGCCGATCGGCGCGCTGGTGCTGCGGCGGCGGCATGAAGCCCGGCTGGGTGTCGATATTCTCGAGATCAAGCTTGGCGAAGAGCATCTGATGTCGGATCTGTTCACCGCCTCGGAGATCGCGCTGGCCGATCTCGGACTGGCGGCCTGTGATGGTGAGGCGCTCGATGTCGTGGTCGGCGGTCTGGGGCTGGGTTACACCGCCAAGGCGGCGCTCGACAAGACGCAGACCGGATCGCTGCTGGTCGTTGAATATCTCGAAGCGGTGATCGAGTGGCACCGCTCGGGCCTGCTACCGCTTGGGCCGGAACTCACCGGTGATCCGCGGTGCCGGCTGCTTCACGGCGATTTTTTCGCGCTTGCCAGATCCGCCGACGGGTTCGATCCGGACGCGCCGGGCCGCAAGTTCGATGCGATTTTGCTCGATATCGATCATTCACCCGATGCGCTGCTCGACGCGCGCAGTGAAAGCTTCTACCAGCCCAAGGGGCTGGGTGCGATGGCCGCGCATCTCAAATCAGGTGGTGTGTTTGGCCTGTGGTCGGATGACCGCGAGGACCCGGCCTTCACGGAGCGGCTGGCCGGCGTATTTGCAGATGCCTGGGCCGAGCCGGTGACGTTTCACAATCCGCTGCAGGACAAGCCGTTCACGCAAACCGTTTATCTGGCGCGTAAGGGCTGAGATCCGCATCGGTCCGCCACGGTCCGGCAGGGTTTGCCCGCCGGGGCGCAGGTGGCATGGGGGATTGTGCCGCCGCTCAGATCTGATGGCTTGGTATGTGTGTGGTTTAACCGCCCGTTCCGACCAGGCCGAAAGGCGCGCCGGCCGGGCTGATCAGCAGCGCACGAGGGGCTGCCTGAGCGACGGAGGTCGGCGGATCGATCCGGCGTGCGCCCAATTCGGTCGCCTCGGCGATGGTTTTTGGTAAATCCGGCGCGGCGAGATAGGGTATCCATTGCGCGCGCCAGCCGGCTTGACCATGCGGCGCGTTGACGATCTCCACCGGATCCCACCCCTGGCGGTTGGCTTCCGGCCCGGGAATGCCGCTACCGATGAGCTTCCAGCCGAACAGGTTTCGGTAAAAGGATCTGGAAGCCGCCGCGTTGGAACTGACAAGCTGGTCGAAGACAAACTGATCCCGGGGCGGCGGATAGTCGTGCGTCGTGGTGAATGGACAGATCAGGGCTGCTTGCGGATCCGAAAGCAAGACGCTGCGCCCGACGCCCGGAACGTCGAATGGCGGCTTGCAGATCGTCGCGCCGAGCCGCCGCGCCTTGTCGGCGCAAAGATCAACATCGCGGACCTCGACATAGGCGCGCCAATGGGCCGGCTCGTCCCGGCCCGCCGACAAAACCCCGCCATGGGCTTCTCCCTTGGCGACGATCAGCGGATAGTCGCCGGGGCCCGGCTTCCAGACGAAGTTTTCGGCGTGCTCGATGGTGTAGCTCCAGCCCATCAAACGGCTGAAGAAGGCCATGTCCGCGCCCGGGCCTTTGGAGACCAGGTCGTGCCAGATGATGCGACCCTGCAAGCCGGCCGCCAAGGGCGGTTGTGGGTCTGTCTCCCTTGATAGCCTCGCAGATGATGCTCGATTCACCGCAAACTCCGTGTTGTTTCGGCGATGCAAGGTTTCACAATGCCCCGGGCCGGAGAAGCAATCCATGATCTACGTCAACGCGTGGTCATCTCCGTATCACGGGCCCTTTGTTCCATGTCGCTGGCAGTCGCGCCATCAGCGCGGTTCATCAAAGGATCAATGCTATTCAATTGACAGGTCAGTAGTGCTGACCTACCCGTTGAATGCAATCAGGAGCATTCATGTCCCAATCCGGCGATGGCTTTTTCAAGGGCGCGCGCGACAGCTTGCCGATCGTGGCGGCGGCAGCACCATTCGGGCTTTTGTTCGGCGCGCTGGCGATTGACAATGGCCTGAGCGTCGGCGAGGCGGTGCTGATGAGCGCCACGGTCTATGCGGGCGCGAGCCAGATGGTGGGCATCGAACTGTTCGGGGCCGAGGTTGCGCCCTGGCTGATCGTGTTTTCTGTGTTCGCGGTCAATTTCCGTCACGTGCTCTATTCGGCGGCGCTGGGCCGCAGGATGGGGCTGATGCCCGGCTGGCGAAAGGCGCTGGCGTTCTTCTTCCTGGTCGATCCGCAATTTGCTGCCGCGGAAGCCCGGGCGGAGCGGGGCCGGCCACTGACCTTCGCATGGTATATGGGCATGGCACTGCCGATCTATGTGCTGTGGGTTCTGGAAGCGTGGATCGGCGCGCTGTTTGGCAGCCTGATCGCCAATCCGGAAATCTACGGGCTGGATTTTCTGCTGTCGATCTACTTCCTCGGCCTGGTTCTGGGCTTTCGGTCGCGCGCCAACTGGCTGCCTGTGGTGGTGGCGTCGAGCTTAGGATCGGTGCTGGCCTATATGTTCGTGGGGTCGCCCTGGCATGTCAGTCTGGGAGGCCTGGCGGGCGTTGTGGTGGCCGTGATGCTTCCACTCGACCACAAGCCGGACCCGGGTGAAGCGCTCAAGGTGTCTTCATGAGTGGGGCGTGGAGCAGTGTGCCGATCAACATCTGGATTATTCTGGGGGCTGCGATTGTCACCTATGCGACGCGCGTGGGCGGTTATCTGGTGCTTTCGAGATTCAAGCGCATTCCGCCACGTGTCGATGCGGCGCTCAACGCGGTGCCCGCCGCGGTTCTGACAACGCTGGTTGCGCCAGCCGCGGTGTTCGGTGGCGGAGCGGAAGCGCTGACGCTGTTTTTGTGCCTGATCATTGGCTTGCGGGTGCCCTTGATGGGAATGTTCGCCATCGGCTGGATGCTGATCATCGCGCTGCGGGCCGCGGGGCTGTGAAGTGCCTTCCAGGTCCTGCGCAAAGCGGGATGTTCCGGTCTCTACCCAGCTCCAGCAGATTGCCTTTGGGGAAGTTTCCCGTCGCCGGAAAGAAGCCTAAAGCGCAGCCGTTGCAGCTTCCAGCCAACTGAGCGCCGGATCATCCTTCAGCAGCGGCGACAGGTCCTTGCGGACGCGGGCGTGATAGGCGTTGAGCCAATCGATTTCCGCCGGATCGAGCAGATCCTTGAGGATCAGCCTTGTGTCGATCGGACACAGGGTGAGCGTCTCAAACCCCAGCATCGGCGCGTCGCCGCCGTCGATTTCGCGCGGTGCATGCACGGTCACCAGGTTTTCGATGCGGATGCCGAAGGCGCCGTCGCGATAGTAGCCCGGTTCATTGGACAGGATCATGCCCGGCAGCAATTCCTGGCTCCCGCGCCGGGAGATCGATTGCGGCCCCTCATGCACCGAGAGGTAGCTTCCGACGCCGTGGCCGGTGCCGTGCGCGAAATCCGCGCCCGCCTTCCACAGTGCGACACGTGCAAAGGCATCGATGTCCATGCCGCGGGTGCCCTTGGGAAATCGCAACACGCTGATCGAAATCATGCCCTTGAGGACCAGCGTGAAGAAGCGTTTCTGCTCTTCGGGGACCTCTCCGATGGCGATGGTGCGGGTGATGTCGGTGGTGCCGGCGACATACTGGCCTCCGGAATCCACAAGCAGCATTTCCCCGCGGCCGATGCGCCGGTTGGTTTGTGTGTTGACGCGGTAATGTATGATCGCCGCGTTGGGGCCGGAGCCGGAAATGGTGTCGAAGGACAGCGCCCTCAGCGGCATCTGCATGGCTTCGCCGGTGGATCGGCGGAACTGCTCGAGCTGCTGTGCGACACTGATTTCATCGAGGCTTTCGGGCGGCTGAGCGTCGAGCCAGGCGAGGAACCGGACCATTGCCGCGCCATCCTGGCGATGCACCGAGGCGCTGGCGGCGATCTCCGCCCGGTTTTTGACCGCGCGCGGAATGCGCGCGGGATCGGGCGCGGTCCGGGCGGTTCCGCCGGCCTCCTCGATCAGCATCGGAATCGCATGCGAGGCCACCTCGGAGTCGACCATGACAGTGCTGCCAGTCTTGCCAAGCGTAACGAGGGCTTCATCAAAACTCGACGGCGGCACCAGTTCGGAAAGCTGGGTGAGATAGGCTTCCGCCTCGATGCCGGTCTTGCGCTTGTCGATAAACAGCTGAGGTCGGCCCTTGGCGGGAATGATGGCCCGCGACAGCGGATGGGGCGTCGACGGCAGATCCTGACCGCGAATGTTGAAGGTCCAGGCGACCGATGAAGGGTCTGCCAGCACAATCGCATCGGCGCCCGCATCCGCGGCGGCGTCGGCGATCATTTCGAGCTTCTCGTTTGCCGGACGCCCGGCATAATCAAGCGGCTGGATCGTGACTGTCTCTAGCGGCGGTTGCGGACGGTCCTGCCAGACCGCATCGACCGGATTGCGCTTGAGCATCACCAGGCTGCCGCCGCTCTTTTCGAGTGCGGTTTCCAGCCGTTTGACCGCAGCGGTAGGCCAGGTCCAGGGGTCGATTCCGAGGCGACAGCCCTTGAGCGCGGAAGTCCCGACAAAGCTATGCAACGGCGTGGCGATCAGATCCTGGTGGTCGAAGACCGACGGGTCGGTCTGGGCGCGCGCTTGCGCGGTGTAGCGGCCGTCGACAAAGAGATGCGCGCTGGTTGCGGTGACCAGCACCAGTCCTGCCGATCCGGTGAAGCCGGTCAGCCAGGCCAGCCGTTCGGCGCATTCCGGAACATACTCTCCCAGATATTCGTCTGAACGGGGCACGGCGACCGCATCGACACCCCAGGCTTCAAACATTGCCCGCAGTGCGGCGATCCGTTCGGCGGCCTGATCGGGCGAGGAAAGCACGTCGAAATTCTGAAACATGTCGGGGTTTTCCGAAACTTGGAGAATGGCCAGATGATTTGCCGACCTTATAGCAAGCCGCGAGCGATTTGGGAGGCGGGGACGCGAAATCATCTCCATGCGCCGGTCCGGTAATGTGGCCCGGTAAGGCTGCGCGGCGCGTGCCGTGCAAATTAAGCGGGCGCTTTGCCCAAACCTGCGGCGGTGCATGCAGCGGCTGCATAGCTGCACTGCAACATAAGCTCTGCACATTCGCGACAGAAGGCTTATTTTGTGGATCAGGAGGAGTGATCAATCACTCGACCAAAGGAACACGCACATGGCCAACAATTTTTTCCAGAACGCCTTCGACCGCCTTGTCAGCGCCCGCGAACGCCAGGTTCGCCGCTATGTCAACGGTGCGCTGCTGTCGATGGATGATGCCCAGCTCAAGGCGCTCGGCCGCAGCCGCGAAGAACTCAAGCGCGAAGGCGCTCAGGCCTACTTCTTCTAAGCTGGCGCTGACCGGGAAGCCGGAATTGCCGCGATGCGCGCCGACAAAAAGCGCCGCACCGGTTTCGATACAGTTCGATACAGTTTGACGGCTCCTTCGGGGGCCGTTTTTTTGTCTTTGCGGTTTACGACCTCGAGCTACTGCAAGTGGATCGTCACCCAGCCGTTGCGCCACAGGGTCATCCGGTGATGCAGGTCCTGGCCGTTATAGGCGGCGAGCACCTGCCAGCGCTGGCTTGCCAGGATGCCGGACAGGATCACCGAACCGCCAGGCGCCAGATGCCGCTTGATATCGGGCGCCATGCGCATCAGCGGGCGCGCCAGTATGTTGGCGATGATCAGCCGGAAGGGGCCTGAGCCGGAAAACGCCGTTGAGTGAAAGCCCGGAGCCGTGACGCAGTCGATGCGGGTGGCAAGCCGGTTGTGACCGACATTGATTTTAGCCACCCGTGTCGCCACCGGATCGATGTCGGTGGCCAATACCCTTACCGGGCCCAGCATGGCCGCGGCTATGGCGAGAACGCCCGAGCCGGTCCCCAGATCCAGCACCGGATCGACAGCGCCCGGCCCACCCGGTGCTGCACGCATGACCCGTTCGATCATCTCCAGACAGCCCGCGGTGGTGCCATGATGGCCGGTGCCGAAGGCCTGACCGGCTTCCAGTTCTATCGCCAGATCGTTGACCCGAACCGCGTCACGGTCATGGGCGCCATGCACCAGGAAGCGGCCGGCGCGCACCGGCTTGAGTCCTTCGAGGGATTTGGTGATCCAGTCGACATCGCCGAAGGTCTCGATCTTGAGCTCACCGTCGCCGAATTCGGCCTTCAGGCAGGCTTCCACCTTGGCGCGGAACCGGTCATCCGGCTGGCCGATGATATAGATCGAGGCTTCCCAGAGGCCCTGGTCTTCGTCCACCTCCATAGTGGCGATGGGATAGCCGTCATCCTCGAAGATTTCGCTGAGCTGATCCATGGCGCGCAGGGCGCCGGCCTCGTCGGTGACGATGTAGTAGCGATGATCGCTCATGACGAAGGTTTGCCTTGCTTTTCAGCGGTCCTGGCGGCGGCCGTGGCTTCGGCTTTGCGGGCGGTTTTGCTGGCAGCTTCGGCGCGGGCATCGTCCCGCGGCATGGCGAAGCTGAGGATACGGTCGTTTGGCCCCGGTGAGGCTGGCGCGGTGGACGCGAAGACGATGGTGCCCGACGGCTTGACCCAAAGCAGGATGAATGCGCCCTCCGAGCGCGAGGCCTCATAGGCCGCCCAGTCGAATTCATCTGTCAGTCGCGTCAGATGGAAGGTCCAGCCCTTGAGCAGCTTTTCGCGCAGCTCCAGAAAACTCACCGGGTCGGCGGTCAGCGCGCGGCCGCCCAGGGTGAAGTTGAGAGCCTGGCGCGCTTTCTCGTCGCCGCGACCGATCTGGAAGACATGATTGCGGCCGAGTTCGGGGCCGAAATCGGTGCAGACCAACGCGTTGTAGGAATCATTGTCGCTGGTGGCGATCAGCGACGAGAACCGCTTCGGGTCGATGGCGTGGTGGGCGGATTCCGACAGAACCTCGCCGAAATAGACCGGGATATTGGCGAGCCGCGCCTCGATCAGATGGTTCCAGTTCTGGTCGGCGAGCAAGACCGGCACTTCGGCTTCGTTGAGCTTGGCGGCGAGCGCTGTGGACCAGCGCGATCCGCCGACGATGAGAATGCCGGGTTTTGACTGCTGCTTGAGATTCAGGAAGGAAGCCAGCGGCTTGAGCGTGAAACCGTGCAGCAAGATGGTGGTGACAACGACGGCGAAGGTAAACGCCACCATCCTCCCCGCGTCCTCGACGCCGGCATCGGCAAGCAGGGTGCCGAACAGGCCGGATACGGCAACGGCGACCACGCCGCGCGGCGCGATCCAGGAAACCAGGATGCGCTCCTGGAAAGTGGCGCCCGAGCGGATGGTGGCGAGCATGACCGCAATCGGGCGCACCAGGAACAGCAGCGTGGCGACGAACAGCGCGGCGCTCCAGTCGAGGGAGCGGATATCGTCCATGCTCAGCGATGCGGTCAAGATGATGAACACGCCAGAGACCAGCAATGTGGTGATGGTTTCCTTGAAACGGCGCATGTCGGTGAGCGAGGCGATGCGGCTGTTGGCCATCACCACGCCCATCACCGTGACGGTGAGAAGGCCGGCCTCCTCGAGCACCATATTGGTGAGCGCGTAGACCGCAACGACGGAGGCGAGCAGCACCGGCGCCTTGAGGTATTCAGGCACATGGCCGCGAATGAAGGCCCAGACGATCAGCCGGGCTGCGACAATGCCGCCGCCGATCGCCATGGCAAAACCGGCCAGCACCAGCACCACCAGGTTTTCGGCCTGATGCAGCCCGATATAGACCAGAATGATCTCGAAGGAGACCACGGCGAACAGCGCGCCGATGGGGTCGTTGACGATTGCCTCCCAGCGCAACAGCGAAGCAGGGCGCTGGTGAAGCTGGGCCTGGCGCAGAAGCGGCATGATCACGGTCGGGCCGGTGACCACCAGGATAGCGCCGAGCACGATCGCGGTCGGCCAGGACAGGCCGCCGATATAGTGGGCGGCTAGCGCGCCCATGCCCCAGACCATCGGCCCGGAATACATGATGATGCGGCGCACGGTGGTCGAGGTCTCGCGGATTTCCTTGAAGTTCAGGGTCAGCCCGCCCTCGAACAGGATGATCGCCACGGCGATCGACACCATCGGCCGGTAGATATCGCCGAAATCGGTGGCCGGATCGAGAAAGCCGGTGGCGGGTCCGGCGACGAAGCCGGCGGCCAGCAGCAGCACTATGGCCGGCAGTTGCAGCCGCCAGGCGAACCATTGCGCGGCGATGCCCGCAGCGCCGATCACGGCAAGTTTGAGAACGATGTCTTCCATGCGGGGCCCCTGCCGCGTTCCGTGCCGACCAGTTGCTACCTGATCAGGTTTTCAAGCTTGGTAACCGCGATCTCGGGGTTTTCTCCCCAGGCGATGGTGCCCTTGAACCGGCCTTGCGCATCCAGCAAAAACACCGATGCGGTGTGATCCATAGTGTATTCGCCCTCGGGGTCGCCGCTGTCGAGCGGAACTTTTTTGGCATAGACGCTGAATCCCTTGACGACGTCGGAGACGCGATCGGGTTCCCCGGAAATGCCGACAACCCGGTCTGTGACACCCGAGACATAGTCCCCGAGTAGCTCGGGCGTGTCGCGTTCGGGGTCGACGGTGACGAAATAGGCGCCGATCTTGCCGCCATCGGGGTCGACCTGGCGCAGCCAGCCATCAAGCTCGAACAGCGTCGTGGGGCAGATTTCCGGGCAGTGGGTAAAGCCGAAAAACAGCGCCGTCGGCCGGCCCCGGAAAGCCGCCTCGGTGATCGGCGCGCCGGTCTGGTCGACCAGCTCGAAGGGCACGCCATAGGGCTTGCCGGCGATTTCGGCCTCGGTGCGCTGCCACTCATAGGTGAGCCAGCCAAGTGCCAGGGCCATCAGCCCGATCAGGCCCCAGAGCACGGTGCGGAAGGCTTTCATCGCGATCTCCAGCGTTGCGGACCGCTGCAGGCCCGATGGGCTGCGTGCGGGCAGGATAAAAGGGTTCAAACGATCAGAGGCACCAGGCCAGGCCGCTGGCGCTCAACGCATTGAGCAGCGCCGGGCCGTTGGCGCTCCACGCCGCAAAAGCCGCGCCAGTCGCCACCGCGGCCGCGAACAGGCCGATGACCGCAAAAAGGACGCGGGGAGGCGGCAAAAGCAGGGGCCGGATCGAGTGCAGCGTTGTCATGTCCTCTATCTAGCGCGGGCGGGGGACGATGCCAAGCGGCGTGCTGTTTCATTCGGTCCCGATCTTTCGGCGGCGATCTTTCAATTCAGGCGTCGCGGGTCCATATCGAGGTGGAACACATGTCAAACACGCGACGATGCGCCACGGGTATGCGCCAAAAAACCGCCCCGAGATCGCATCTTGCGGGCACAGGGCCCGTGCCCGGCGCATTGGCCAGACCCCGTTGGATAGACAAGGAGACCCATCATGACAGTGACACAGACCGCCCGCCGCACCGCTTGTGCCGGCCTGATCGCCGCCGCCGCGCTGACAGTTTCCATGGCTTCCGGCCAGGCGATTGCCGAGGAAGTCGGCGAAGTGGGCGTCGACTGGCTCGGCAATGACATCAAGATCGATGCGATTTCCGACCCGGGCGTTTCCGGCGTGACCTGCCATGTCGCCTATTTCGATCGCGGGGTGATCGACCGGCTGCAGAAGGGCAACTGGTTCGAGGATCCCTCCAATGCCTCCATCGCCTGCCGTCAGACCGGCCCGATTACCGTCAGCGACATCGATCTGGACGAGGACGGCGAGGAAATCTTCAAGGAATCGCGCTCGCTGGTGTGGAAGAAGCTGGTGGTCAACCGGATCTACGACAAGGCCAACGACACGCTCATCTATCTGGTCAATTCCCGCCAGGTGCAGGACGGCTCGGCCAAGATGTCGCTGTCCACCGTGCCGCTCTACGGCCAGGACGTGACCTGGACAGAAGGCAAGCCGTAAGGGGAGGGGACTAGGCCTTCTCGGAAGACAGTGCAGAGTATGTCGGCTTGCGGCGCTCAGCTCTGCCCCGGCTCATATCGCGGTGAAGACCACCGCCGGCCTGACGGGCAGAAGCAAGTGCTCCCGATAGCGCCGCCCACCACCGTAGCGTTCCCTGCCGCACGCGTCGAAATGTTCGCGATCTATCCGCGAGTAGGATTGAGCAAAGTGTGGCGCCGTTGTGGAGGGAGTGGAAACGACTGAATGCAGTTGTGTTGCATCGTGATCCTGGCGGTATCCGCTTCGTTCGCGTGTGCAACAACGAAAAATGAATGAGCTGCAGTTTCCGCTTCGTGCGACCCGGAACACTTCTGTTCTCACCACTACCTTTCGAGCAACTGACCAAGGAGTTTCAATGAAAAGACTGGCGGACCATTGTTGTCGACTGATCGGCCGCGAAAACTCTCGCTAATCACTGAAATCCTCAAGTTCGTAGATGACAATTCGGCGCGGGACCTGAAGCAGGTCAAAGCCGATTGCGATCAGTTGACCATGTTCCTTCAATATGTTTCCGGCAACCGACAACATAGCCGCGCTTTCATCCAATTGAATGCCAGCGGTATCGTTCTCTGCCAGTCTTTTTTCGATTGTTTCCCTCGACATCCAAACTCCCATGTTTTGAGATGTTGAGTGGATCCATTTGTCGAGATTGGACGCCAGATCCAACGTATCCGGCACGATGGTCTCGTTGGGATAGAAGAAGGCCATGGCGTCGGAAAGATGCTCCTTTCCCTTCGGCCTCGCGGCATAGAAACGAATGGAGTTCACGTCGGCAGTCCCTGCAAATGGCAGCAGGTCTTCCTCAGTCAAACGGTCGATGGTTTCGGTTCGCATGTCATGTAGCGTTTCCTCGGGCGTGCCCCATAACTCGCTTTGCCGTTCTACCGAGAACACCCCCAAAGCTTGCAGGAGGCCAAGAAATGAGCCGGTGCCGTCCAGATCGGCCTCGTCTTCGTCAGCATAGAGGCTAAAAGCTCCTGCGCTCGGCACATAGAACCTGTCAAAAATGACGCGAACGTTTTCTTCAAGCCGCACTTTCGAGATCGCCTTCTGCTCATCGGATAGATGGCCCCAAAGGTGGAACAGCAGTTGCTGGCTAAGGTATCGGTTGATCGACCAGGCGTGTTGTTCCGAAAGGTCTTCAGGCACCTCGGCAAGCAGTTCCTCCAACGTCGTATCTACGATCTTGTCGCCATACCGAAGCGGATACTTTGCGTAGCGATTTTGGCCGCTCTCATCCAGAAGCTCCTTGACGTGCTTTCGCGTGACATTGACATCACCTCCATTGACGAGTTCGCCGCTGGTCCTGAGCCTTACACCCCAATAGCCGGTCTCCGGATCCTGAGTTTCCCAGACCCATCTCACGAGTTCCTCTTTCCATTCCGGGGAAAACGTGAACAGTCCCAATCTCTCCAGATCCTTGTACGAATCCAGACTTCCCAGAATATAGGGGGTTTGGGGCAACTTGGCTGCGAGCGTACCGACGGTGGACAGATCATCAAGGTACAGACGCAATTCCTCCGGCGTGTCCAGCTGTTCCAGAAATCTCAAAGGGTACTTGAGCTGCAGCGGTTGACCGATGCTTTCGGCCAGGCTTTCCAGATGCTGAACGACGTTTAGAGTCGGACCAAAATAGGTACTTGGCGGATAGGATGGATCCATAAAGGCTCCGGTCGTCGGGTCTTGCAGACCAAGATAAAATCCCAACTCCTCCTTCTGGCTCGCGAAGTCCGGAATTTTCACTAGGCCATCCGCTGTCTTGAGCTGATCAATGTGGGCGGTGAAACGATGATAGGCCTGGATGTAGCGACCGCGGTCAAAAAGATATGCAGCGCCGAGCATTTTGAACTCAAATTCTGCAGTGTAATAACCTTCAACATTTCTTTGATTGTTCAGGCTGAACGCTTCGTTTAACGTATCTTTGAAGCCATAGAACTTGGTAAACGTGTTTTTACCAAGAAGCGCGATTGCCACAATCGTCAGAGTCGCCAAGGCTACCCAGATTTTCCTGCGGGTCACGGTTCATTCTCCAAGTGTATCATCAATGCTGTTTAGGCCTACATATCAGGGCTAGGGAACATAGGCCGCAGCCGCCACCAGCCGCCGGATGTCTCGCAATCCCACTTTTCCCTGGTAGAAATCCGCATTCCGGTTTGCGTCGGCAATTGCCTGGCAAAGAGCTTCAGGGTCTGCTTCGGCGAGGGCTGATGCGCTGTTGATGCCTGCGGCCACAATCCCACGCGCGAAAGAAGGGCTGACCCACCGGACGCGGCAGAGATCGGAAATCACTGCCAATTTCTGCATATCCTTGCCATCAACGCCAACATCTTTCGCAAGCTCCTTTCCATTGACGGATGTTGCGTCAAAAAACTGCCGGGTGTTGGTTATTCCCGCATTTTTCAGGCGTGCGATAGCGTTTTGATCCACCCAGTCCATCTCCTTCAGCGATCTTGGTTTTGGGAAAAACCCGTTGACTGTTCGCCTGAGAAGCTTGAGATACTCCGGATCGATCCCGGACTTTTCTGACAATACCTTCAGGGGTTTGCTGTCCTTGAGCGCGCGTCGTAAATCCCCCAGGGAAGCAATGCCGGCAGATCTAAGGGCGTTCATCTTGTCCGTAATGCTCACCATCAAAGGCAACTGGCTCGGGATCAGGTCCGTGGTTTCCAGACGTGACTGTAACGCGTCCAGATCGGTTGAATTTTCGTCGAGATAGTAGCTACTCATACAAATCCCTTTCGGGTCAGATTGCGTGATGTGCAAACGACGTGGTCATCGATTCTGCGTTCGAGGCATCATCGCGCCAATCAAGACGGCCGCTTTTGATGACGATCAATTTGAAGGGACTGGAATCCACTTAATCAAATGCAGCCGTTGCTGGGGACCAATGAGTTGGGTCGCGCCAACAGGCATTGCGGTTGAGTAAGAGTCCGGATTTTCGAGATATCCAGGAGCGCGTTGGTCACGCGTAAATTCTCCTTGGGTCGAAACCTCCGATATGTCGCGCGAACGATCTTGAGTGTCGTGACAGTGTTCTGGCTCGGCTTTGCCCTTTTGTCGGGCACCGAAAAAGATTTCGAGGGTCTCTTGGCAAACCTGCCCAATACACTGCCGTGGCTGGGTCTCTTGGCAGTCCTCTATATGGCGTTTCGCCGGGAGATGCTGGGTGGTGCGCTCGCCAGTGCCGTCGGCCTCGCATCGGTGTTCTTTTTCACCACTGTTCATCTTCGCCGTTGAGGCGGAGGTCCATTCTGCATTGCCTCCACATCCGCGGCATTTGCAGGAGCCACGGATTGGATCCTCACAGGCGACGTTTTCGCTTCGCCTGTCTTGGTCTATGCCCGAGGATGACGAAGGGGGAGAGCTGTGGATGACGACGGCAGGAATGCCGGTCGAAGCAGAAAGGCTACTCGTCCATCGGCAGCGCGGTGGTCAGCATGTCCCAGAAATCAGCGCCGGTTTCGGGCAGTGTGATGGTGGCGGTGTAGGTAATTTGGGTTTCGCCGAGGTCGAGCAACTTGGTGAGCAGATCGACCGTGCCGGGCCCTGGCCAGACCGGGACCTCCAGCGGCACGGCAGCCAGGGCGGTTGCCTGGGGCCGGGGCGGAGCCTCCGTCCCGTGCGTAGCCGAAACCACAGCATGCCCTGGCTTCGCCCGCACAGCTGACAGGGGTACAGACAGACTGGGGATGACTGCAGGCATCGCTCCGGCGCTCCTTTGCTGATGATAAATTCACCAGGGTTCTTGCGCCGAACCTTACGCCGCCGGCTTGATGCGCAGGTAAACCGGAACGTCGGGATTTAACTCAAATGCCCTGCCGGGACGAAGGGGAAGCTGGATCGCGTCGGGTGGCCGGCGGGATGATCCGCCCCTCCTGCGGGAGAGAGTGCAGCAGTGGGAACCGATCTTCGGATCTATGCCGGAAGATGAGGATGGAGAGGTCAAAGACTGGCGTCGGAGAGAGCGGAACAGCTATGCCGCCAGGAGTTCCATCATGCCAGAGTTGATCACGGCAAACGAAGCGACGTCGCAGCCTCCGGGGTGACGGTGGATGGGATGAGGCTTGCATCCATCACTATCCCCAGAACCGGAAACAATCCCCCCAATTCCGGCGAGTGTGCTACAAGAACCCATCCGGCACGCGATTAAGCGAGCTGCGAACCCCTGAACTGGACATCCTCATGAACATCCCCGAATGGACGAAACCTGCGCTCGTGGGCGCGGGAGCGGGCGCGATTGCTCTCGCTGTTGTCGGCTTCAGCTGGGGCGGCTGGATGACAGCCAACGCAGCCGTGAAGATGTCGGACAAGGGCTCGATGGCGGCCGTCGCCACAGCGCTCACACCCTATTGCCTGCAAAGCGCTAAGAACGACCCGATGGCGGCCGGTGTCATGGCCGAACTCAAGAGCGCCAACAGCTACAAGCGCCGCGGCATTGTCGAGGAATCCGGCTGGGCCACACCGCTGGGCGCTGAATCCCCCGACCGGGCCCTGGCCGAAAACTGCCTGGACGCGCTCGGCGACAGCATCTGAGGAGTGCAGCCATCCGGACCCGTGGCTTCCGCAATCAGCGGTTAAGCGGTCCGGGGGCTGGCGGCAAATGATGATGGCTCGGAAGCCACCCTCTCTTGCGATATCTCCACCTCGGCTGAAGCCAGGCGCCGGGAGAGCCTTCGTGCGGCCTCTCGCACATGCCCTCGGGTCTCCCGACCCGTCCGTCTCTCGTCATCCTCGCCTTTGAGGGCCCTTGAGGCGAGGATCCACACCGTGATACATCGTCTGCCACAGCGGGCGGAGACATTACGGCTTGGATCCTGGGAGCATCGACGGCGCTTCGCTTGTCTTGGTCAAGCCCGAGGATGACGACGGGGAGGGTGGCTGAAACGCCCGCCTTGCCTACCGCCCCGGCCGCCCCGTCTTGCCGGGCCGGCGTTTCTGCCGCGCCGCGTCGGCCGGGTCCTCATAGGAGCCGGCGCCAACCTTTCCGCGTTTGACCGGGCCCGGCTCGTCGGGCTTGGCCGGCGTCTTGCCGGGCATCGGCTTTTCGGTGCGGCCGACGGTCATTTCGTCGAGATCGTTCTTGCGGAAGTAGCCGCCTGCCGGAACCGCGTGGTCGCCGGAGATGCCCATCTCGTCAAGGTCGGGTTTGCGGAAATAGGAAGTGTCCTCCGCTGATCTCCCCCCTTGCGGGGGAGATGCCCCGGCAGGGGCAGAGGGGGGTATCGCGCCGCTTGTTCTAGAGGAGAGATTACCCCCCTCTGTCTGCTGCGCAGACATCTGGGGGGAGATTGGCCTGGATGCGCCATCGCGTCCGCCATCACCATCTCGGCCGGACGCACTTGCGCGGCCCTTGCCTTTCACCGGCTTGCCCGTCGCCGCGGCCTTGCGCCTGGCCTTGGTGTTCTCAACCCCGGTGTCCCGCGCCATCGGGTCGTCCATCAGGTCGAGTTCGACGGCCTTCAGGCGCTTGATCTCGTCGCGCAGCCGGGCGGCGGTTTCGAAATCGAGGTCGGCGGCGGCGTCGCGCATCTGTTTTTCCAGCGCTTCGAGATGGGCCTTGAGATTGGCGCCGACCATGGCGCCCTCGCCGCCATCGGCGGCCTTGCCGGTGGGGGCAACAATGGAGGCGCGGACGTGATCGCGCTCGTAGACCGAATCGAGGATGTCGGAAATGTGCGCCTTGACCGATTCCGGAGTGATGCCGTTGGCGGTGTTGTATTCCTCTTGCTTGGCGCGGCGGCGGGAGGTTTCCTCCATGGCGCGCTCCATCGAGCCGGTGACCTTGTCGGCATAGAGGATCACCTTGCCGTCGACATTGCGGGCAGCGCGGCCGATAGTCTGGATCAGCGAGGTTTCGGAGCGCAGGAAGCCCTCCTTGTCGGCGTCGAGGATCGCCACCAGCCCGCATTCGGGGATGTCGAGACCCTCGCGCAACAGGTTGATGCCGACGAGCACGTCAAACGCGCCGAGCCGGAGATCGCGGATGATCTCGATGCGCTCCAGCGTGTCGATGTCGGAATGCATGTAGCGCACGCGCACGCCCTGTTCGTGCAGATATTCGGTCAGATCCTCGGCCATGCGCTTGGTCAGCACCGTGCAGAGCGTGCGGTAGCCGGCCTCCGCCGTGGCGCGGATTTCGCCCAGCACATCATCAACCTGGGCGCGCGCCGGGCGAACCTCGACCGGCGGGTCGATCAGCCCTGTGGGACGGATCACCTGTTCGGCGAAGACGCCGCCGGCCTGCTCCATCTCCCAGTTTCCGGGCGTCGCCGAGACGGCGACGGTGGAGGGCCGCATGGCATCCCATTCCTCAAATCGCAAGGGCCGGTTGTCGAGGCAGGAGGGCAGCCGGAAGCCATATTCGGCCAGCGTTGCCTTGCGGCGGAAGTCGCCCCGGTACATGCCGCCGATCTGCGGGATCGAGACGTGGCTTTCGTCGATGAACAAAAGCGCATTGTCGGGGATATACTCGAACAGCGTCGGCGGCGGTTCGCCCGGGGCGCGGCCGGTGAGATAGCGTGAATAGTTCTCGATACCCTGGCAGACGCCGGTGGCTTCGAGCATCTCGAGATCGAAGCGGGTGCGCTGCTCCAGCCGTTGGGCTTCCAGCAGGCGGCCGGCAGCCTCGAGCTCGCTGAGCCGCTGCTTGAGTTCGGCGCGGATCGATTTGGTGGCCTGGTTGAGCGTCGGCCGCGGGGTGACATAGTGCGAGTTGGCGTAGATCTTGACGCTCTTGAGGTCGCCGGTCTTCTTGCCGGTGAGCGGATCGAATTCGGCGATGCTCTCGATTTCGTCGCCGAACAGCGAGATCCGCCAGGCCGCGTCCTCAAGGTGGGCCGGGAACAGCTCGATGGTGTCGCCGCGCACCCGGAACGAGCCGCGCTGGAAATCCATGTCGCGGCGCTTGTATTGCTGGGCCACCAGATCGGCGAGCAACTGGCGCTGGTCTATGCGGTCGCCGATCTGCATCTGGAAGGTCATGGCGGTGTAGGTTTCCACCGAGCCGATGCCGTAGATGCAGGAGACGGAAGCGACGATGATGACGTCGTCGCGCTCCATCAGCGCCCTTGTGGCCGAATGGCGCATCCGGTCGATCTGCTCGTTGATGGTCGATTCCTTCTCGATGAAGGTGTCGGTGCGCGGAACGTAGGCCTCGGGCTGGTAGTAATCGTAGTAGGAGACGAAATACTCGACCGCATTGTCGGGGAAGAAATTCTTGAACTCGGAATAGAGCTGAGCGGCCAGCGTCTTGTTCGGCGCCAGGATCACCGCGGGACGCTGGGTCTCCTCGATCACCTTGGCCATGGTGAAGGTCTTGCCCGAACCGGTGACGCCCAAAAGGACTTGCGTCCTTTCGGGTTCGATTTGCTGTTCCGCCGGGGCATCCGCCCCGCCGTCCGCTCCCGGGCTGGCGCTCGCATTGCTCGCTTGCCCTGCCACGGAGGGATACCCACCGGTGATTCCGGCGACAAGATCGGCAATCGCGGTGGGCTGGTCGCCGGCGGGCGCATATTCGGTGGCCATGCGCAGTGCGACGCCGCCTTCGGATTTCTCAGGCCGGGCCGGGCGATGCGGGGCCCAGGTCTTGCCGTTCTTGAACAGCGGGTTGCCACTTTCGATCAGCGCCGACAGCGCCTGCACGGTGGCGGTGTTGGCCGAGGTGGCGCCCGTGGCTTCGGCTTCCTCGACCGAGATATCAAGACCGGCGACGGCATTGAGCCCGGCTGCCGCGCGCTCCCGCGGGTCGCTGGTGCTGCCGATGGAGGTGCCGCGAGCTGTCTTCTTGGCCTTGAGTTTTTCAACTTCCGCCTGCTCGGCTTCGGCGCGAGATTTGCCGGCCTTGAGCCGGTGCTTGCCGGCGGATGAACGCAGGGCGCGGTTTTCCTCGCGGCGGCGCTGCTTGACCGCCTCGAGTTCGGCTTCGCGGGCCATATCGGAAGCCCAGTCCGAGATCGATCCGCCCACCGGCGCACCCGACAGCGGCTGCTGCGGGGCTTCACCGAAGCCCTCGGCATCGTGCTCGGGGGTGACTTTGTGATCGGGTTTTGCGCGGGATCTGGCCATCCGGCCAATATGGGCAGAGTCGATGGCGAAAGAAAGAGCCTCGCGGGGTAAAACGGGAACGAATGCGGCTGATGCTGACAGCTGATGTCAGCATATAGAACTCATTCTACGGGGGTTGGACCCTTGACGCCACAACCTGCCTCGGCTCCAGTGGCCTTTTTGGAGAGACTGGTATTGGGTAGCGCAGACGATCTCGAATCCTGGCTTCCCGCTTCAGAGGGCATCGCCGTAATTCGCGCAGGTTTCGAAGAATTCGACGCTGGCCGGCCGGCACAGATCGATTCCACAGTGCGCCGGATCTGGACGGTGGTGGGAGCCTTTACAGCCGCGGCTTTGGCAGGCTTTGTCTGGTCACAGAAAAGCGACAATGGCTACCCCGCATACCTGGTCTTTCTGTCTGCCCCCTTTATCGGAATGCTTGCCTGGAGATGGGTGTTCGAACCGTCCAGACAATTCGAACAGCAACTGCGCAAACGGCTGTTTCCGGTGGTTTTCGGTTTCATCTCGAATTTCCGCTATGAGAACGGCATCGAACCGCAGTTTCTCGAGAAGTTCCGGAAAACAGGGATGCTCGAATGGTCGAATTTCAAAACCGAGGATTGTATTGCCGGCGATCACGAGGGCATGGCCTTCGAACTCTGCGAAATCGACTTGCGCACCGAAGACTCGGACGGCGAAACCAGCACGTTTCGCGGATTGATATTGCACATCAAATTGACATCCCGCTTTGCCGGCCTGTTGGTCGCGCAACAGAAAACTGATGCCATTGACCGCTTTTTTCGCAGACTGTTCGGGACGAAGCTTTCAACCGTGCCATGCGGCGTCGTCAAAGTCGACGCCGCCTACGAATTTCGAACCGACAATGCGGCGGCCATTCCTGCGGGGCTCTGCGTGGAATCGGCCAAGGTGCTCGAATGGCTTGAGCAGCGCTGGCACGACGGCAAGGTGCAGATTGTCTTCCATGACGAGGATTGCTACGTGCTTTTTGCGTCAGGGATCGAGAATTTCCGATTGCCCTACACCGAGTTCGGCAGCTTCGTGTTTGAACGCGACGTGCTGCCGCTCATCAACAAGATGTCAGTTGTGCTCCGCACGGCCCACCTAATCCAAGGGATCGGCGCTGAGTGAAAGGGAGTAACCGCTGGCTGCAATGAACCGGGAATTAACGCCTTGTTAATCCTGTGTTCATTTTCGCCATGCTCTAGAGGGCCGGAAACTCACGCTGCCGATGCTCTTTCGCCGGCCATGATACACAGCCTTTGGGGGAACACCATATGTACTACAGACTTCTGACCGTTGCCGCACTGACGCTTGTTCTCGCTGCATGCGGCGATGACGAGGCAAAGGAGGCCAGCACGCAAGCTGCGCAACCTGCGGCCGTTTCGGAAGCGGACGCCCAGAAGGCCGCCGAAGCCGCGGCGAAAGAAAAACTGGAAGCGGAAGCCAAGGCCGAGGCCGAGTTGAAGGCAAAGGCGGAGCGTGAAGCCAGAATCAAACTCGAGGCCGAAGAAAAGGTTCGCGCCGAGATGGAAGCCGAGAAGCAGGCGGAAGCAGAGGCTGCCGCCGCTGCTGCCACCAAGGCCGCCGCGGATGCAGAAGCAGCTGCCGCCAAGGCCGCCGCGGATGCCGAAGCAGCCGCCAGGGCCAAGCTCGAAAACGAGCAGTTCGAACAACTTGAAAAGGAAGAGGCGCTGCGGGTGCAGGCCGAGCGCGAGGCCCGCATCAAGCTGGAGGCTGAAGAAAAGGTGCGCGCCGAACTGGAAGCCGAAAAGAAAGCCGCTGAAGCCACCGAGGCGGAAGCGGCGCTGGCCGCAGAAAAGGCAGCGGCCGAGCAGGCTGCGGCGGAAGCGGCCGCGCAACCCAAGACCGAAGCGGATTTGCAAGCGGAAAAGGTTCAGAAAACCATCGAGGACGTTGGTGACGCAGTCAACGCTATCGGCAATCTGCTGGAAAATTCAAACTGATAGGGGAAGACCCGGAACAGCCGCTGGGGGCAGTCACCCCTCAAGCAATCCTTCCAGATAATGTTGCTCCACGCCGAACATGGTTTTGATGTCCGCGATCTGTTTTAGCACCGCATCGCGGTCGCGGCTGACGCGGCCGTCCTTTTCGGCGACGATCAGGTTGTTTTTCGGTGTGTGGGCGTCGGAGACGAATTCGAAAACCCGGGTGCGGTAGCCGTTGAGTTCGAGCAGCAGCGCGCGAAGCGTGTCGGTGACCATCTCGGCCTGGCGCTCGACGAAGATGCCGTGGCGCAGCAGCGGCTCGAACCGCGCGTCGGGTTTCCCGGCCGTCATCTGGCGGCGGATCTGCTTGTGACAGCAGGGGGCGACGGCGATCAGCGTGGCCCCTGCGGCAATGCCTTTGAAGATTGCATCGTCGGTGGCCGTGTCGCAGGCGTGCAGGGCGATCACCGCATCGGCGCCCGCAGCGTCGTACTCCATGATGGTGCCGGTCTCGAAGCGCAATCCGTCAAAGCCTGAGGCTCTGGCCGTGGCGTTGCCGTCGGCCACCAGTTTTTCACGCATTTCCACGCCGACGATGCGCGCGGGACGCCTGGCGACCGTGGCGAGATAATCGTAGAGCGCGAAATCGAGGTAGCCCTTGCCGGCGCCCATATCGACAATCAGCGGTCGCTCGGCATGAAGCGCGGCGATCAGCGGTGCGAAAATCTCCACCATCTTGTTGATCTGGCGGAACTTGTCCTGGGCGTCATGGCGGATGGCGCCGTTTTTGCCGGCAAGCCCGAGAGCTTTGAGCCAGGGCCTGGCGGTTTCGGTCAATGGCCTGTTTTTGGTCCGGTTGTGCTCGGTCGACGGCGCTTCGCGACCGTCCACCTCGGTGCGCTTGAGGCGCATCTTTGCGCCATTGCGCTCGAACATCAGGTCGAATTCCGTGGTGGCCAATCGGGCGCTGCGAAATTCTTCCGCGAGGCCGCGGCGCAGCAGCTCCAGCGCCTCGGTTTCGGTGAAATTCTTGATGGTGTCGCGGGTTTTGTAGCGGTAGGTGAAGGAGTATTTTTCGCCGCCCTTTACGTTGATTTTCTTGATCAGCACCGCCTTCAGATCCGGTTCTCCTCCGTGGTAGCCGCCAAGCTTGAGCTGCACCAGCGTCCCGCCTGCAAAGGCGGTCCGGGCGGCGTCAAGCAGCTCTTCAATGCGGTCGGGAGGCGTCACGGGAATTCCTTCGGGGCAAATTGGCTTTCGGGCAAACATTGCCCGGCGGGTTGCTTCTACCGACCTGTCTCAAGGAAGCAAATCACTATTGTCGAAAATCCAGGTGCCGCTGCGCGGGAGGCAGTCTGGAAAACTGCCGCCGCCCTTGGATGTCACCTGATAATGGCTGTTGAAGAGGGTCTGGGCATGGAAGCCCGCTGGTGACCGCCTGTCGCCTGCGCTGGTCTCCATATGGAGCCATATCGCGACTTAGCCAATGCCTGTTCTCGGAAAGATCGTCTTACACGCGTAGGGTAGCTATTTTCTCGCAAAACGAGAAGATATCAATTGTTGCAACCAAAGCATGGTATCAGTTGATCCGTTGAAGCGAGACGTAATCCAAATGGGAGGTTACTATGCGAGTTATCAATCGGCACGAACAGGACGCCAAGACTGAACAAGGCTATGGCGTGCGAAGCCAGCTGTATCGCGAGACGCCCTTGTCCGACGAGATTTTCGACGGCCGGGACACACCGCGCGAAATCATCGCACATAACTGGATTACGGAAGGATCGATTCACAAGGAGCGAATTCTTTCGCGTGCGGTGGAAAGCGACCGTTATCTCCGCGGACCTCAGGTTACTGTCACGCGAGACGACATGCGACGGGTGACCTGGGCTGCGGCCGTCGAGCAGGGAACCCTGATCTTGAACCGTTACGAAGGGCCATTTGTCGAGCGCGACAAGGGCCTGCAGGTCCAAAAGCGGGTTCTCGGCAATGGCGGGATCTGGCGGTTCACGCTCGCACTGGACAAATTCACGGGTCAGCCAAGTGCCGCCTGGGTGGCGGGCGCTGCGGGAAAACGAACACTCTGGTTCAATGGCGAAAGCGTTACGACGAAGGCCGACGACGTCGATTTTCCCTTCCTGGCCTACAGCCAGGTTCCGGTGGGACACGTCCAGAAGGCGCCTCCGCCGTTCGGTGTGCTGGGCTACAAGGACCGCAAATCCGGCAGATTGTATCTGCGCAGAATTGAAAAGGGAGCGCTCGGAAAGGAAAGCGAGGTCGACGTCGCCCAAACATTGGGAGGGATTTCATTTGCGATCCATGACGAAAAGGTCCTGGCGCGTGTCGACACTGTTGATGGCGACAGAGTGTCGCCGGCCCTGATCGAATCCTCCGATGGCGGCCGCACTTTCTCGCCGGCCAAAGCCATCGACCTCTCTGCCTATGACGAAGAATTCCGCACGGTGCCCGGATATCCCAAGCCTATCGTCGACAAGGGCGGCGACTTTCATGTCCCGCTTGGCTTAACGAGCGACAGGGAAGCGCTCTCCCTGAACTTTGTGACGCGCGAAAATGCGCTCGTTGAAGCAATCCGCGTGGAGGGAATGAACAGCAAGACCGATCTGGAAGTGTTCCCGAGCACCGTGGGCAGCGGTTCCAGCTTTGGCAACGGGGTGTCTGATGGCCATGGTCTGATCATGGTCATGTCGACAGATGATGGCCGCCTGTTTTCAAGCAATTCATCCGCCGGCGGCATCTATTTCCCGCATCGGGCCATGCTCAACCACGAAATGCCGTTGATCACCGCGTTCGCGGCGTCGGAATGCTACAGCCGGGGTGAAAAGCCGAACATGGTCAGCATGGATTATCTGTTCCTTGAGGCCAATGAAAGGGGTGATCCGGTCACGCCGCGCTTGCATTTCGAAACCTGGGACATGCCGTTGCCTCTTCCCGGAGCGACAGCCAAATCCGATGGCAAAAAGGTGAAGCTCGATATTCAAACCGATTGCGATCTGGAGCCGGGCAAGACCAGGTTTGCTTTTGATGATCCCGGCGTAATGATCACCGATGTGGACATCACCGATCTACGCTCGGCGGTCATTGAAACGGACACGCCAGATTTGAAGGGCAAGACGCTTTCTTATGATGTGCTAACGCTGTTCCACAGGCACCATGGTGAAGTCGTCGTACAATAGCGGCGAGACCATTCCGGGTGAGGGCCATTGGATGGGTCCTCACCCATTTGGGCACATGCATGTGGCGTTCAAATCGATTTGACGTGTGGCACTAGCGGATGGGCAGCCCAACTTGAAGGCGCAATTCAGCCATCTGGCTCTGATCGTAAGCGATCTGGCTGTCTCGCGAGCATTTTATCTGGAAGCTCTTGCGCCCCTGGGTTTTGTCGAGGCCGACGGCAAAGCGGGTTCTTTTGTGAGGCTTTCGAATTCTGTCGACATGGTCGTCGTCCTCGTGCAGGTCGAAACGCGGTTCTGCGAAACCGGTTACCATCGAAAAAACGTCGGCATGCATCACTTTGCCCTCTCGGTCGGCAGCAAGGAGGATGTCGATGCTATGGCGCAGCATGTGCAAGAAATCGGCCTGTCGCTCCAGGGGGCTGGAAAGGTCGAGACTTCATATCGCGGGGGCTACTCAAGCTTCATGTTCGAAGATCCCGATCGAATCTCGATTGAAATCGTCCATCATCAAGCCAGCTATTTTAACCCGTGATTTGCGCTTAAGCGGTCAACTGTTTTCGAGAGTCTCGCCGGTAATTGGGGACACCACTAACTGTATTGCTGTCGTCGTTCAAACGCCTTCCTCACCGCAAAACCCTTATCCAGCGCGCCAGGTTGAGCAGGCTCATCAGTGCGCCGGCGACATAGGTGAAGGCGGCGGCCTTGAGCACGCTGCGGGCGGCGGCGAGATCGTCGTCGCCGAGATAGCCGCCTTCGCGCAGGATCGGCAGCGCCTTGTTGAAGCTTGCGTCATACTCCACCGGCAGCGTGACCAGATGCACCAGCACCCGCACGCCGAGCAGGCCGATGCCGATCACCGCCATGCCCAGCAGGGCGCCCGGGGCGCGCAACGCCACGGCCAGCACCGGCGCCGCAATGAAGAAGATCGAGGCGATGCGGTCGGTCACCATGGCCACCGAAACAAGCCGTTGCCGCAGCGCCAGCCCGCGTTCGCCGCGATGGTGTTGCAGGGCGTGGCCCACCTCATGGGCGGCGACCGCCACGGCGGTGAGGTTGGCGCCCCGGTAATTGGCCTCCGACAACCGCACCACGCGCGCCTCGGGATCATAGTGATCGCCCTTGTCGGTCATCTCCACGCCGACGCCGCCGAGATCGAAGCGCTCGACCAGATGCTCGGCCATTTCGGCTCCGGTGCCGGGAAAATCCGGCCGCTCGGTGCTGTGGCGGCGCATGGTGTGCCCGACCCAGAATTGCGGCGCGTAGACGGCTGCCAGCACCGCCAGAAAGCCGATCATTCCCAGAATAGCCATGGTCAGATGTCCGGTTCGCTCATTTTCCATAGATGGGGCGTCGCACCGGCGCTGAAAAGGGCGCGATGATGTGCAATGTGCGCGTTGTGACGCAGTGTGGCGCTTGAAGGCCCCCAAAATACAAGGGTTGCCCGGCCGTGCGATATGATCTCAGATGACAGGCTACGCCCCGATCGCCCCAGCCGGAAAGGACCGTCCGATGATCCGCTCACTTGCCGCCTTCGCCTCCGCCGCCCTGATTGCGCTGTCGCCGATGTCGCTGACGGCTCAGGAAGCAGCGATCTACTCAAGCATGGATGCGGTGCATCCGGTCTGGGCCAGGGATGCGATGGTGTCGGTGCAGGAGGCCGTGGCCGCCGAAATCGGGCTGCAGATCCTGAAGGATGGCGGCAATGCGGTCGATGCCGGCGTCGCCGTGGCGCTGGCGCTGGCGGTCACCTTGCCGCGCGCCGGAAATCTGGGAGGCGGCGGCTTCATGATCGTGCATGACGCGGCGAGCGGTGAGACCAAGGCGATCGACTATCGCGAGATGGCGCCCTCAAGCGCCACGCGCGACATGTATCTCGATGCCGAGGGCAATGCCGACAGCAACCTGTCGCGGTTTCACGGGCTTGCGGTGGGCGTGCCGGGCACGGTGGCGGGCATGCAACTGGCGCTCGAGACCTATGGCACGATGACTTTGGCTGAAGCGGCGGCGCCTGCGATCAAGCTTGCCGGGGACGGCATTACAGTGACCGCCGATCTGGCCGACAGCCTCAAGGGGCTCGAAAAGCGGCTGAAAAAATGGCCGTCGTCGGCTGCGGTGTTTTACAAGCCCGATGGCGGCTTCTACGAGCCGGGCGATGTTATCCGCCAGCCGGATCTGGCAGCGACGCTCAAAAAGATCGCCGCCGAGGGGCCGGACGGCTTCTACAAGGGTGAGGTGGCCGAAAACATCGCTGCCGCCGTGCAGCAAGCCGGCGGCGCGATGACCATGGAAGATCTGGCCGGCTACAGAGCGGTGTTGCGCGAACCGGTCACCGGCAGCTATCGCGGCCATGAGATTGTCTCGATGCCGCCGCCGAGCTCGGGCGGCACCCATATCATCCAGATCCTCAATGTGCTTGAGGGCTATCCGCTGGACTATCTCGGGCACAATTCATCCGACACGATCCATCTGATGGCCGAGGCGATGAAGCGCGCCTATGCCGACCGGTCCGAGTATCTGGGAGATCCGGATTTCGTTGACGTGCCGGTCGCAGCACTGACCTCCAAGGACTATGCGGCCGAGATTCGCGAAGGCATCAGCCTCAACCGGGCGACCCCGTCCTCGACCATCAAGCCGGGCAAGCTTGCGCCCTATGAAAGCAACGAGACGACGCATTTCTCGATTGTCGACAAGGACGGCAATGCGGTGTCGAACACCTACACGATCAATTTCTCCTATGGCTCGGGCCTGGTGGCGGCAGGCACCGGGGTGCTGCTCAACAACGAGATGGACGATTTCTCGGCCAAGCCGGGCGTGCCCAATGCCTACGGGTTGATCGGCGGTGACGCCAATGCGGTGGAAGCCGGCAAGCGGCCCTTGTCCTCGATGAGCCCGACCATCGTGCTCAAGGATGGAAAGCCGTTTTTAGTCACAGGCAGCCCTGGCGGCTCGCGCATCATCACCACCACGCTGCAGGTGATCTCCAACATGATCGACCATTCCATGAATGTGGCCGAGGCGACGTCGGCGGCGCGAATTCATCATCAATGGCTGCCTGATGAAATCCGCGCCGAGCAGGGCGGGCTCAGCCGTGATACGGTGGCGGCGCTCGAGACCAAGGGCCATAAGGTCGCTGTCAAAAGCGTTATGGGCTCGACCCAGTCCATTCATGTCGATGCCGAGAAGGGTTTGCTGCTCGGCTATTCCGACCCGCGCCGGCCGGGCGCTGCGACCGTGGGGTATTGACTCGCGCCAGACTGCCCGGCGTTTGATGACGCGGCAGGCTCTTGAAATCACATTGTACAAGGCGGGGCTACGAATGCAGACCGTGCGAGGCCGCTAATGTCTGATATCGGTTCAATCCTGTCGATGCGGGATGTCACCACGATATTGCTGATCGCCAGCCAGCCCGGTTTGCTGATCGGGGCGGCGATCGGCGCCTGGCGCAGTCCGAAGGGAGAACGGGCGCGCGGCGGGCTGGTGGGCGCAGTGGCGGGGTTCGCACTGGCTTTTGCCGGGTGGTGGATCTATTTCCTGGTTGTCACCTAGAAGCAGGAGGGAGAGCCGGTCATGCAACGGATGCTGATGCTCGCCGCCGTGACCAGTGCCAATCGCCATCAGGTCATGGCCGACATCGATGACGCCACCGTGGGCTGCGGCGGCTGGATTGAAGGGCACACGCTGTTTTCCAACATTATGGTAACGTTCCGCTTCGTGGTGCCGGCGGGTCGACTTGCGGAGTTTGCCGCACGCGTGAACGAGGCCGGGGTGCATCTTGATCCTGCCAGTCTCGCGGCGGTTTCCGAGCGGACAGGAGCAGAGGTTGCACCGCAAGCGGAACTGCCGGGTGCGCTGGCAGTTACCTTCATTCACGACGAGCCTGATCTTCGCCGGGAAGTGCCGGCGGTTCCGGGGTAGGATCGCACCGCGAATCATCAGGAGCTGCGCATGGCAGGTTTTCGTCGTCTCATCTTGGTCGTTGCTACGCTCGCCGTTGGCGGGTTGTTGTTCGTGGCGGCGCCGGCGCGGGCCTGGGAGCCGGTTGAGCAGGTCAAAACCTACCGGATTGACGGAAAGACGGGTGCGCAGCTGTACGAATCGATCGGCGTCAACGGCCCGGTGATCAGCGGCGACCGGCGCACCATTGCCCACACCACCTTCAAGCTGACCTGGCGGCGCGACTACCAGAACAAAGGTGGCGATTGTGTTTTGGCGTCGGCGCGGCCGCGGCTGATCATCACCTACACCTTGCCCAAGCCGCGCGGATCATTGCCTGCGCCGGTGGCTCAGAGCTGGAAGCGATTTTACGAGGGGCTGGCCGCCCATGAGCGGGTGCATGGCGAGCACATCATCGAGATGGTTCAGGCCATTCAGGATGTCAGCACCGGGCTGAGCGCGCAGGATGATGCCGATTGCAACAAGGTCCGCGCCAAGCTGCAAGTCCATCTCAAACGGCTTTCGGACCAACAACGGCAGCGCGGGCGTGATTTCGACCGTCGCGACATGGGGCCGGGGGGCGGCATTCCCCGCTTGGTGCTTGATCTGGTTGAAGGCCGGTGACCAGCCCGGCCACTTAATGGCGGATATGCAGACGGGTCGCGGCGTACGTCCCTGGCGATTGCGTGGCCGACCTCGCCGCAATAGGGTTCCCGGCACGACAGTGCATGGCAGAATCGGGATCCCGCATGAGTGTTCGCATCGCCACTTTCAACGCCGAAAATCTGATGAGCCGGTTTGATTTTTCCGGCTTCCGCAATGAGCTTAGGCAGGACCGGGTATCACAACTCTACGATTTTTCCTCCGAGGCCCAGTATCGACAGGCCGAGATCGCGCGGGCCGTATCGCTGACCGATGACACGCGGCAGATGACAGCGCTGGCCATCGCCGAGGCCGATGCCGACATCCTGTGCCTGCAGGAAGTCGAAAACCTCGATACGCTGCACCGGTTTGAATATGGCTACCTGTTCAAGATGATCGGTGACGGGTATCGCCACAAGGTGCTCATCGAGGGCAATGACAGCCGCGGAATCAACCTGGCGCTGATGACCCGGGACAAAACGCTTGACGGACAGACGATCGAGATTGTCGAGGTCACCAGCCATGCGCATTTGAGTTATGGCGCCGCCGGTCTTGAGCTGCCGGAGCTCAATGGCGCCGCGCATCCGAACGACCGTGTTTTCAAGCGTGATTGCCTGGAAGTCGATCTGAAGATCGGCGGCAAGCGCCTCACCGTCTATGTGGTGCATTTCAAATCCATGGGCGGCCCCCGCAATGGCGTCGACGGACGTACCCACACCATGCCGATCCGGGTGGCCGAAGCGCGAGCCGTGCGCAACATCATTGCCGACCGGTTTGGCGCCGATGGCGGCGGCAAGCGCTATGTGATCGCCGGTGATCTCAACGATTACACCGAGCGGCTGGTGATCACCGGCGACCGGCGCAACGGCTATCATTTCACACCGGTCAAGGAGGATGATGGCGCAGTGCGGGTGTTTACCGATGACGGCTTTGCTGAAAACGTGGTGATGCGGCGGCCGGAGATGGACCGCTGGACGCTCTATCACACGCGCGGGCCGGAGGAGCGGCATCTGTGCCAGCTCGACTATCTGCTCGGCTCGCCGGCGATGACGCGGAGCCATCGCGACCGGCTGCCCGACATCATTCGCGCGGGCCAGCCCTGGCGCACGCTGTTTCCCGAAGGTCAGGATGTGGAGCGCTATCCGCGCACGGGCTGGGACCGGCCCAAAGCGTCCGACCATTGCCCGGTGGCAATGACCTTCGATCTGGTGTGACGCGTGATGTCCGGACTTCCCGAAAACCAGATCTTTGCTTTGAACAGTGTGCGGCTCCGGCTCGACGCCGATGAACATCCCTGGCAGACCGCCGAGCACAAAGCCATCGAGGCGCATTGGGCGCGCGAACAGGTGGAGCGGCCGTGGCTGTTTAACGGCACAGTGATCCTGCATCGCGGTCTGGGCTTCACGAACGGCGTGCTTGAAGGCGTGAGCCACCGTGTCTCCTATGCGGCGCTTTTGCATTTCATCGATGTCTGGCCGGAGGCGGATGTCTGGCATCTGTTCGGCTCGGCGGTGATCCTGTCGTCGGACAACGCCATGGTGCTGGTGCGAATGGGGACGCAGACCGCCAATGCGGGCAAGGTCTATGCGCCCTCGGGCGCGCTGGATAACTCCGATATCCGTGACGGCATGATTGATGTCGAGGGCTGTATCCGCCGGGAGGCTCTCGAAGAAGTTGGTCTTGATCCGCTCACGATGCGTGCCGAACCGCAATTGCTCGGCTGGCGGCGGCGCGGCCTGATCGCCGTGTTCCGGCGCTTCGTCGCCGAGGAGACCGCCGATCAACTGCTTGCGCGGATGCGCGCGCATATCAAAGATGCGCCGGAGCAAGAGGTGGAAGATGTTCTGGCGGTGCGCAGCACTGATGAGGCCGGCCCTACAACGCCCGCCTATATGCGGGCGCTGCTGGAGCATCATTTCAGCGATGCGGAGCAAGCCTTTTCACGGTCGGGCTGATCGGCGGTTGGCAGATCAACGAATCTGGCTAGGATGCCCACTCCCGCCACTCTACCGGCCGGCGGCAAACAGGGAGCGGCGTCGCACGGCATGGCGGATTACGCAATATATGATGTTTTCACCGGGGCGGCGCTGACCGGAAACCCGCTGGCTGTGGTGTTTGATGCCGATCGCTTCGGCGATGACGAAATGCAGGCGATCGCGCGCGAATTCAACCTGTCGGAAACTGTGTTCATCAAGACGGCGGAAAGTGCCGGACACACCGCGCTGCTAAGGATATTCACGCCCGGGCGGGAGCTGCCTTTTGCAGGGCACCCCACCGTGGGCGCTGCGATTGCGCTGGCCGACAGGCGGCTGGGCGGCGCGGTTCCCGCCAATGGTATCGACCTGGTCAAGATGCTTGAGGAGGGCGTCGGGCCGGTGCGGTGCGGGGTGCGGATAAGCACCGGTGAGCCGGGCTTCGCCGAGTTCGATCTGCCGCGGTTGTCGAAGCGTTTTGACGTGGACATCGAACCCGCCGATATCGGGGCGGCGCTGGGTCTGGACCCGCAGGAGATCGGGTTCGAAAACCACCGGGTGTCGCTATGGAGCGCCGGTGTGCCCTTTGTGCTGGTGCCGGTGCATGATCAGGCGGCGGCTGCCAAGGCCGCGTGCAACGCCGCGGAGTGGGAGCGGGTGGCGCCGATGGCCGACGGGCAGCTGGCCTATGCCTATGTCTATTGCCGTGGCGGCGTGCACCACACGGCCTCGTTTCATGCGCGCATGTTCGCGGCCTTCGACGGTATCGGCGAGGATCCGGCCACCGGCTCCGCCGCGGCGGCTTTGTCGGGCGCGATCCACGATTTCGATGGGCTGCTTGAGGGCAACCACGCGCTGGTGATCGAACAGGGTGTGGAGATGGGCAGGCCTTCGCTGATCCATCTGCATCTCGATTGCGCGAACAATTCGATAAGGCATGCGCGCGTCGGCGGCGCTGCGGTCAAGGTCGCCGAGGGGCGGTTGCTGCTCTGATTTGTCGTTCCGGATCGGTCTTTGGAGACGGGGCGTGGAAGCGATGCGCCAACGTGGACCCATGCTTGCGAAAAACGGTGTGGACAAGGTCTGCCATAAGGTCTATACGCCCCTTCGTTCCACTCCGTGCGGAACGAGTGGGTGTGTAGCTCAGTTGGTAGAGCAGCTGACTCTTAATCAGCGGGTCCACGGTTCGAGCCCGTGCTCACCCACCATTCTTCAGTAAATTCATGTGTTGGTAGGGCCCTCGGAGCGGTTTCGTGTGTGCAATTGGCCGCGCGAACCCGGTTTGAACCGTGTCTGCAGCAGCCTGGGTTCACAGCTCATTGTCGGCCGCCAAGCCCATGCAGACTGGCTCAGCGCCGCCGGCAGGCACAAGCGGCACGTATCGGCGCGGGCGGTAGCTTTATTAAGACAATACGCAACATTATGGACTCACCAAGCGGGAATGATTGACCGGGACGTCCGGTCTCGCAGAGTATCCGCACCCAGAAACCATGGCCTTGAGGATTCGGTGAGCATGCGACCAAGCCCTTATGACGATGCACCAGATGGCCGGCACTTGTTGCCGTGGCTCTATGCTTTGCTGGCGGTCTTTGTTGCGGTGCTGGCGCTCATGCAGACGCTGCCCTTGGTTCTGCCGATCGGGCCCATGTATTGGGATGTGCTGGTCTATTACGACGCCATCGGCCGGATCTGGCAGGGCCAGGCGCCGGTGCATGATTTCTTCGCGCCGGTGGGGCCGCTCGAATATTATCTGGCGGCGTTTTCGGCATGGCTGTTCCCGGAAGCAAATCCGGTGCTGCTGACCCAATGGATCTGGCTGCCGGTGACCGTTCCGGTGATGGCGCTGATCCTGTGGGATGTTGCAGGGCGCGGGCTCAAGGTCTCACTGGGGTTGCTGCTGCCGTTCATGCTGGTGACTGCGCTGCCGTTCAATGTGATTGATTTTTATCCTTATCCGGGCACCGACGGTTTCGGGATCTACAATCGTCACGGAGCGCATTTGCTCTATTTGCTGACCGCAGCGGTGTTGTTCGTGCGCAGTCCGGTTATCCAGACAATCGTGTTGAGCGTGCTGTTGCTCTCCGCGGCGTTCTGCAAGATCACCGCCTTTCTGGCCGCAGGACCGATCCTGTTGTTCGGGCTGCTTCTCGGCCGTATCCGGCTGACCGCCGCGATTGCCGCTGCGCTGATCTGCATCGGACTGACCGGGGTGGTGGAGCTGACAACAGGCATCGTCAGCCTTTATGTCCGGGACATTATCCTGCTTGCGTCTGAAAACACACATGCGGTGCTGCCGCGGTTTCTCACGGCAATCTCCCAGCATTTCAATGTCATGGGGGCGGGCGGATTGCTGGCGATTGTGCTGCTCGCTGCCGCGTTGACGGGACAGCCGGCCGCGGGTGGACGCGAAGATGGCAACGGGCTTGCGCGGGCGTTCGACGCGCCATGGTTCTGGGTCGGGTTGCTATTGGTGTGCGGGCTGTTTTACGAGACCCAGAACACCGGAAGCCATGCCTTCATCCTGCTCTGGCCGGCGCTGTTGATGATTTTGGCGCGTCCGCTTGCCGAGTACGGCCGTTTCGCGGTGGCGATCCTGGTGCTGGCCGGATTCACCGCGATCCCGGACATCAGCGGGATGCTGCACAAGGCTTCGCGCACGGCGGCGGTGGCGCCGGGTTACGTCAAGATCGATGCGCCCGATCTGGGGCCGATCGGACGGGCGTCGGCCAAGCCGATCTTCGTGGAGCAGGCCGAGCGTATGCGCGGCATCTACGTGGCGCATCGCGAGACCTATGCAGCGATCGCTGAAACCGAGGCGCTACCATCGTTCCTGCAGTTTTCCGACCCTGATTTTCAATATCTGCTGCTCAGTGAAATGCAGGCGGCGGTGGTTGCGATCAAGCAGTTGGAAGCGCGCAGCGGACGTCGCTTTGAAACCGTGCTGAATCTGGATTTCGCCAATCCGTTCCCGTTTATTCTGGAGCGCAAGGGCGCCTACCACGTGGCCATTGGCGCCGACCCCTATCGCGCGTTGCCCGAGCTCAGTGAGGAGACCCGCGCAGCGGTGGCAGCCACCGATCTCGTGCTGTCGCCGGTGTGTCCGTTGCTGCATTCGCGCAAGCTGATCAAGGAGCACTACGCACCGGCACTCACCGATCACGACAAGATCGCCCTGACGCCGTGCTTTGACGCCTATCTTCGTGAGCAACGCTAGTTACGGACGAGCGGAAGGGTAAACGGCGCCGATCAAACTCTTGTCTTGACGGTTGCATTCTCGCAGATGAGATTGGTTGGCCTGACGCCAATCCAGTTGTCCGGAGTTTGCGATGGTTATCGAGCCGCCCTACCTCATTTTTCTCGGCGACGTGCCGGATGCGCTTGCCGCCAAGACCGGTCTCGGCATCGTCGACTGGCGGCCCGAATGGTGTATCGGGCAGTTACGGCTCGAGGGTTGCAAGGCGGACGCTGGAATTCCGGATCTGAGCGTGGAAGAGGCCAAGGCGCAAGGCGTCCACACCATGGTGGTGGGGGCCGTCAATGCCGGCGGCGTGCTGCCCGCACACTGGATTGCCTCGATTGTTGAAGCGCTCGAAGCCGGGCTCAGCGTGGCAACCGGGCTGCATGTGCGGCTGGCGTCGATACCCGAGATCGCCGAAGCCGCGGCGCGCGGCGGCTCGGGCCTGCATGATGTGCGGTTTTCCAATGTCCAGTTTTCCACCGGCAAGGGCAGCAAGCGGCCCGGCCGCCGGGTGCTGACTGTGGGCACGGATTGCTCCGTGGGCAAGAAATACACAGCTCTCGCGCTTGAAAAGGAAATGCGTGCGCGGGGCATGGACGCCGATTTCCGCGCGACCGGCCAGACCGGCGTGTTCATCTCGGGCCGGGGTGCTGCAATTGACGCGGTGGCGGCGGATTTCATTTCAGGCGCAGTGGAGTGGATTGCGCCGGATGCCGCGCCTGACCATTGGGATTTGATCGAAGGGCAGGGGTCGCTGTTTCACCCGAGCTTCGCCGGCGTGTCGCTGGGGCTGTTGCATGGCGCCCAACCCGACGCGTTTATTGTGTGTCACGAGCCGACCCGGACGACGATGCGCGGAGTAAGCAATAGCTTACCAAGCATTCAGCAAGTGATCGATCTGACGGTCGCCTGCGGACAGCTGACCAACCCTGAGATCCGGTGCACGGGCATTGCGGTGAATACCCAAAAGCTTGCGGAAGCCGATGCGAAAGCGCTTCTTGAGGAACTGGCTGGCGCCTATGGTGTTCCCGCCACCGATCCGATCCGGTTCGGAGTTGCCGGCCTGGTTGACCGGCTGGAGACACTGGATTGAAATGGATTTGGAAAAGCGTGATCTATTTCGAAAGTAGTACTTGCAACGGGAGCCAAGGCGAATAAGCTAAACGAGCGTTCATTTAATTCATGAACGATCCAGCCTGCCGGAGTTGAGAGGACAATTCCGGAAGAGCTCAATAATAATCCGGCTGTTGCCGGACAAGCATGGCCCCCGGGAAGGGCCGGAAGCGCGGATTTAGGGGTCCGCGCCCGGGACGGTGAAAGCCGCCCGGACAGGGAGGAGAGTGGAGGATGGAAGCCACAGGCGTAACCGCCGGCGGCAAGCCGGTGACGTTTCCGCAATATATGCTGCTCAACGCCAAGCGTTTTGCCGCCCGCCCGGCGATGCGGATGAAGGATTACGGCATCTGGCAGACCTGGAGCTGGTCCGAGCAGCGCGACGAGATTCGCGATTTTGCGCTGGGGCTCAAGGCCATGGGCCTGGGCGAGGGCGAGCGGATCGCCATTGTCGGCGCCAACCGGCCGCGGCTCTACTGGGCATTTTGCGCGGCGCAATCGCTCAAAGCCATTCCGGTGCCCGTCTATGCCGATTCGGTGGCCGAGGAGATGGCCTATGTGCTCAATCACGCCGGCATCCGTTTTGCGCTGGTGCAGGATCAGGAGCAGGTCGACAAGATTCAGTCGGTTGCCGAGGACATCCCGGGTCTGAGCGACGTCATCTACGACGAGCCGCGGGGCTTGAGAGATTACGACCACACCCATTTGCACGATTTTGCGGCCATTCAGGAAAAAGGCCGGGAACTCGCCCGGTCCGACGCATCGGCGGTGGCCGACTGGGAGGCAGGCATTCGCGCTTCCGATGGCAGCGAAGTTTCGGCGATACTTTACACATCCGGCACCACCGGGCGTTCCAAGGGCGTGATGCTGACGGCTTCCGCGTCGGTAAAGGCTGCCGAGGACACCGCGGCGTTTGACCATCTCACCGAGCGCGACGAGGTGCTGGCCTATCTGCCGCTGGCCTGGGTGGGCGATCACTATCTCAACTATGCGCAAGGCTATGTGGTGGGTCTGTGCATGAGCTGCCCCGAAAGCCCCGATACGGTGTCGCAGAACCTGCGCGAAATCGGTCCGACCTTCTATTTCGCGCCGCCGCGGGTGTTCGAGGGTTTGCTGACCAGCGTGATGATCCGCATGGAGGATGCAAGCCGGGTCAAGAAATGGCTGTTCAACCGCTATCTTGGCGTTGCCAAGAAATATGGCGAGAAGATACTCGAGGGTCGGGAAGTACCGCTTTCGGGCCGGATTTCCTATTGGCTGGGTGACAAGCTGATCTACGGGCCGCTTAGAAACGTGCTTGGTTTCACCCGGATCCGCACCGCCTATACGGCAGGTGAAGCGATCGGCCCGGACCTGTTTTCGTTCTTCCGATCGCTGGGCATCAATCTCAAGCAGCTCTACGGCCAGACCGAGGCGTTTTTGTATGTCACCGCCCAGAAGGATGGCGACGTGCGCCCAGACACCGTCGGACCGGCTGCACCCGATGTGGACATCCGCATCGCCGAGAACGGCGAGGTGCAATTCCGCTCTCCGGGCATGTTCTCCGGTTATTATGGCGATGAGGACAAAACCAAGGAAACCATGACTGATGATGGCTGGGTGATGACCGGAGATGCGGGCATTTTCGATGCCCGGGGTCATCTCAAGATCATCGACCGGGCCAAGGATGTGGGCAAGCTGACCACCGGCGCGCTCTATGCACCGAAATACATCGAGAACAAGCTCAAGTTTTTCCCCAATATCAAGGAGGCGGTGGCCTTCGGCGACGGCAAGGATTTTGTCGCGGTGTTCCTGAACATCGATCTGACGGCGGTGGGCAACTGGGCAGAGCGCAACAACATTTCCTACGGTTCCTACCAGGAGCTGGCCGGGCTGCCGCAGGTCTATGAAACGATGTCCAAGCATGTGGATCAGGTCAACCGGGACCTTGCCGCCGAACCGATGATGGCCGGCGCCCAGATCCAGCGTTTTTTAGTACTGCACAAGGAACTCGACGCCGATGATGGCGAGTTGACACGCACCCAGAAGGTGCGCCGCAGCTTCATCGCCGAACGCTATGCGCCGTTGATTGAAGCGCTTTATGACGGCTCGGGCGAGCGCTTCATCGAAACCGAAGTCACCTTCGAAGATGGCCGCAAGGGAGCGATCAGCGCCACGGTGAAAGTCGCTGACGCCGAGATCCATCCAGCCGTTGACGTCCTTCCGGAGGCTGCCGAATGAACGCGCGCATACAACATGTCGAGCTGCATGCGGATGATGACGGGCTCAATCCCGGCGATGTGATGCTGAAAGTCGACAATGTCTCGCTGTCATTTGGCGGGGTGAAGGCGATTTCGGACATCTCGTTCGACATTTTGAAGGGTGAGATCCGGGCGATCATCGGGCCGAACGGCGCCGGCAAAACCTCGATGCTCAATGTCATCAACGGGTTTTACCATCCCCAGGAAGGGGTGATCACCTTCCGCGGCAAGGCGCGATCGCGGATGCAGCCCTATGAGGCGGCGGCATCCGGCATCGCCCGCACCTTCCAGAATGTGGCGCTTTTCAAGGGCATGTCGACGCTCGACAACATCATGTCGGGCCGCACGCTGAGAATGCACAAGAACTTCTTCTGGCAGGTGCTGCATTTCGGCCCGGCGCGCAACGAGGAGATCGAGCATCGGCTCAAGGTCGAGGAGATCATCGATTTCCTGGAGATCCAGCACATCCGCAAGACCCCGGTGGGCAAGCTGCCTTACGGCTTGCAAAAGCGCGTCGAACTGGGTCGGGCGCTGGCGATGGAGCCGGATCTGTTGCTGCTCGACGAGCCGATGGCCGGTATGAACCTTGAGGAAAAAGAGGACATGAGCCGCTTCATTCTCGACGTCAACAGCCAGATGGGCACCACGATTGCCCTGATCGAACACGATATGGGCGTGGTGATGGACATTTCCGACCGCGTGGTGGTGCTCGATTACGGGCGCAAGATCGGCGATGGCTCGCCCGAGGATGTGAAGAACAATCAGGACGTCATCGACGCCTATCTGGGAGTGTCGCACTGATGGACTTTTTGTACTCTATCCTGATCGACCCGTTCGTGCAGATGGTGGAACTGCCGGACTTCCTTCTGCAGGTGTTGTGGGAAGGGTTCGTCGCCGGCGTGCTCTACGCACTGATCGCGCTTGGCTTCGTGCTGATCTTCAAGGCCTCGGGCGTGTTCAATTTCGCGCAAGGCATCATGGTGGTGTTCGCGGGGCTTACGCTGGTGGGGCTGCACGAAAAGGGTGTGCCAGCCTATCTGGCGCTGATCCTGACCATCGGTGTCATGGGGCTTCTCGCGCTGGCTGTGGAACGTTTCGTGATGCGGCCGCTGGTCAACCAGCCCGACATCATCCTTTTGATGTCGACCATCGGGCTCACCTATTTCCTGATCGGTTTCGGCGAATTCATCTTTGGCGGCGAGCCCAAGCAAATGATCACCGAGGAACTGGGGCTACCCACCGGCTCGACGGCGTTCGAGATTGGTGACGGCGGCTTGCTGATCCTGCAGCATATCGACGTCGCGGCGGCGGTGATCGCCATCATCATGGTCGGGATGCTGGCGATCTTTTTCAACAAGACCCGGATCGGCCGGGCCCTGCGCGCCGTGGCGGATGATCACCAGGCTGCGCTTTCGGTGGGTATTTCGCTCAATCAGATCTGGGCGATCGTCTGGTTTGCCGCGGGCATCGTGGCCTTGACCACGGGGATCATGTGGGGCGCGCGCTCGGATGTGTCTTTCGCACTGGAAATTATTGCGCTGAAAGCGCTGCCGGTGCTGATCCTTGGCGGCTTTACCTCCATTCCCGGCGCCATTGTCGGCGGGCTGATCATCGGCATTGGCGAAAAGATCGGCGAGATCTACTGGGGTCCGCTGGTGGGCGGCGGCATCGAAAGCTGGCTTGCCTACATGATCGCGCTGATCTTCCTGCTGTTTAGGCCGCAAGGCCTGTTCGGCGAACGCATTATCGAAAGGGTGTAAGCCATGCACAAGAGCCGCTTGTCCGCCATCGTTGTCGATTGCCACACCGATCATATCGAGCAGGCTGCGGGGTTCTGGTCGCAGCTTCTGGGCCAGCCGGCCTATACAGACGATGACGGCCACCGCGCCACGATCCTGGCCGCCGACAAGGGCGTGTCGCTGATCATCGAGGCGGTGCGCGACGAAGCGCGGATCCATTTCGATATCGAAACCGACGATCTGGCTGCCGAGATCCACCGCGTCGAAGGCCTAGGGGGCAAGAAGATCAAGGTGGTCGATCACACCGTGATCATGGAAGCGCCGACCGGTCACCGCTTTCGTCTGACCGGACCGAATTCGCATGTGCTGCCATCGAGCGGCAATGTCTGGGGAGACGACTGATGCTTTACCGCGAATCCGGTCAGTACAAGACCAGCTATGACGCGGACCAGGCGATCTTCCCGATCCGCGAGGACCGGATCGGAATCGCCATCATCCTGGCGGTGGCGGTGTTCGTGATCCCGTGGTTTTCGAGCGACTTTTTGCTGTCGTCGATCATGATCCCGTTCCTGATCCTGGCGCTGGCCACCATCGGGCTTAATGTGCTGACCGGTTATGCCGGACAGTTGTCGTTGGGTACCGGCGCCTTCATGGGTGTGGGCGCCTATGCCTGCTACAAGCTGACGACGATCTTTCCGGATGTGAACATCGTCGTTCACATCTTGCTCTCAGGCATCTTCTCGGCCGGCATCGGCATCGTGTTCGGCCTGCCGTCACTGCGGATCAAGGGGCTCTATCTGGCGGTGACGACGCTGGCCGCGCAGTTCTTTCTGGAATGGTGCTTCATCCGCATTCCGTGGCTTTACAATTACAATGCCTCGGGCGCCATCGAAGTGCCGGAACGCCGCGGTTTCGGCGACCTGATTGTCACCGGCCCGGCAGCCTCGCCGATAACGCGCTACTATATCGTCCTGGCAATCGTCATCGTGCTTACGCTGCTGGTCAAGAACATCGTGCGCGGCCGGATCGGCCGGCAATGGATGATGATCCGCGACATGGACATCGCCGCCGAACTGATCGGCGTGAGGCCGCTGTGGGCCAAGCTGTCGGCATTTGCGGTGTCATCCTATCTAGCGGGCGTTTCGGGCGCGATGTTCGTGTTCTTCTATCTCGGCGCCGCCGAGCCCTCGGCATTTGCCATCGCGCTGTCGTTCCAGATCCTGTTCATGACCATTCTGGGCGGGCTCGGCAGCCTGGTCGGCTCGTTCTTCGGGGCGGCCTTCATCTGGGCGCTGCCGATCGTCCTGCGCACCGGTCTGCCGGCCATCGGCGTCAATGTCGGCGCCGAAGTGGTCTTCCACGTGGCGCAGATGGTGGTGGGTGCGCTGATCATCCTGTTCCTTATCGTCGAACCCCATGGCCTGGCGCGGCTATGGTCGCTCGGCAAGGAGAAGCTTCGGGTCTGGCCGTTCCCCTACGCCTGATCCTCAACGAAATGTCCGGCTTGTCCGGACATCACAAGGGGCGCCGGGCTCGAGGGCCAGGTCCGGTTGTCAAAAGATGGCTCTTAAACTGTCGACGCGATCATGGGAGGAAATCATGAGATTGCACAAACTGACAGCCGCCGCATTCGCGCTGGGACTATCGGCGGGCATTGCGCTTCCGACGCTCCCCGCAATGGCCGAGGATTCGGTCTATATCCAGCTTGCCACCTACCGCACCGGCCCGTTTGCCGGCTCGGGCATTCCGGTCGCCAATGGCATGGCCGATTATCTCAACATGCTCAATGAACGCGATGGCGGCGTCAACGGCGTCAAGATCGTTGTCGAGGAGTGCGAGACGGGCTACGACACGCAAAAGGGCGTGGAGTGCTACGAGCAGGCCAAATCCAAGGGCACTCTGGTGTTCAACCCTTATTCCACCGGCATCACGCTGCAGGTGATCCCCAAGGCATCGGTCGACAAGATTCCGGTCCTGTCGATGGCTTATGGTCTGTCAGCGGCCGCTGACGGCAATACGTTCCCGTGGGTGTTCAACCCGCCGGTGACCTATTGGGATGGCGCTTCGGGCATCATCAAGCATATCGCCGAGCAGGAAGGCGGGATGGAGAACCTGAAGGGCAAGAAGATCGGTTACATCTTCCTTGATGCGGGCTATGGCCGCGAGCCGATTCCGCTGCTGGAAGGCATGGCCAACGATTACGGCTTCGAGCTGGTTCAGTACCCGGTTCCAGGCAAGGAAATGCAGAACCAGGCGTCGCAGTGGCTCAATGTGCGTCGCGACAGACCCGATTACATGGTGATGTGGGGTTGGGGCGCGATGAACCCGACCGCCGTCAAGGAAGCCGCCAAGATCCGCTTCCCGATGGACAAGTTCATCGGCATCTGGTGGTCGGGCGGCGAGGATGACGCGCGCGCCGGCGGCGAAGGAGCCAAGGGCTACAAGACCCTCAACTTCAACGGCGTTGGTACCGATTTCCCGGCAATCCAGGACATCAAAACGCTGCTCGTTGACACCGGCAAGAGCCAGGTCGATCCCGAAAAGCTCGGCGAGAACCTCTACAACCGCGGTGTGATGAACGCGGTGTTGATGGCGGAAGCCATTCGCGTCGCGCAGGAAAAGACCGGCAAGACGGTTATCACTTCCGAGGACATGCGGATCGGGCTTGAAAACCTGAACATCGACGATGCGCGTCTGGCCGAAATCGGCCTGTCGGGCTTCATGTCGCCGCTGAGCACCAACTGCGAGGAGCATTCTGGCCACCACGCCATGTATGTGCAGCAGTGGAACGGTGAGGCCTGGGAAAAGGCGTCGGACTGGTTCGAGCCGATGACCGACAAGGTCAAGCCGCTGCTGGCTGCGGCCGCCGAGGAGTACAAGACCTCCAACGCACCTTGGCCTGAGCGGGCGGAAGCCTGCGCCAACTGATGGCCTGATATGAGACCGCCGCGCGGGGTTTTTATGCCGCGCGGCGGGCAACAGATGCTTCTGACGCCAAGCTGACCGGAGAAGGTTGAACAGATGTCCACGTCCGTATCCGCCGCTGTGCAAGACCAGCCGAACATTCTGGCCGTAAACAACATCGAGGTGATTTACGACCACGTCATTCTGGTGCTCAAGGGCGTATCGCTGGTGGTGCCGGAGGGCGGGATCGTGGCGCTGCTTGGTGCCAATGGCGCGGGCAAATCCACAACTTTGAAAGCGATCTCCAATCTGCTGCGCTCGGAGCGTGGTGAGGTGACCAAGGGATCCATCGAATTTGAAGGCGCGCGGATCGAGGCGCAGACCGCCAATGAGCTGGTCCGCCGCGGCTGCATTCAGGTGATGGAGGGCCGGCATTGTTTCGGCCATCTCACCGTTGAAGAAAACCTGCTGACCGGCGCCTTTACCCGGCGCGACGGCAACGCCGCGATCAAGCGGGACATCGAGATGGTCTATGACTATTTCCCGCGGCTGAGGGAACGGCGGGGGAGCCAGGCGGGTTACACTTCCGGTGGCGAACAGCAGATGACGGCGATCGGCCGCGCGCTGATGAGCCGGCCGAAGATGATCCTGCTCGATGAGCCATCCATGGGGCTGGCGCCGCAGTTGCAGGAAGAGATTTTCGAGATCATCAAGAAACTCAACGAGCAGGAAGGCGTGTCGTTTCTGCTGGCCGAGCAGAACACCAATATCGCGCTCCGCTACGCGACCTACGGCTATATTCTCGAGTCCGGGCGCATTGTCATGGACGGGGTCGCCAGGGATTTGCGCGAAAACGAGGACGTCAAGGAGTTCTATCTGGGGGTTGGCGGCGAGGGACGGCGGTCGTTCAAGAACGTCAAGCATTACAAGCGCCGCAAGCGCTGGCTGGCATGAGCCGCCGGGCCCGCGCGTTGACAAGGGCCGAACTCAGCTACGGTCTCAAGGGACTTGCCAAATTCGGCGAAGGACGATAAATTAAACGAACGTTCATTTAATTGTGTGAGCCATGGCGCGACGAGCGGGATCAAACGGGGCGGAAACGGCTGAGAAACTGCGCAACGCAGCGCTGGAGCTGTTTGCCCGATCGGGCTATGCGGCGGTCTCGATGCGGGCCATTGCGGCTGAGACCGGGGTGCAGGCGGGCGCTATCTACAATCATTTTCCGACCAAGCAGGATCTGCTCAACGAGCTGCTGCAGGTTCATATGGAAACGCTGCTGAAGAACTGGGAAGAGGCCGAAAGGCCTGATCTTGCGCCGCCGGAAGCGCTGGAGCATTTCGTACGGTTTCACATCCGTTATCATCTCGACCGGTCGCGCGAAGTGTTCATTTCCTACATGGAGCTGCGCAACCTGGAGAGCGAGAATTTTTCGGCCATCGAGCGGTTGCGGCGTGACTACGAGCGCGCACCGCGCGCCATTTTGGAGCGCGGCGCCGCCGATGGGTCGTTCGACATTATCGATCCGCAAATCACCACCATGGCGATCATCGCCATGCTCAACGGCATGACCACCTGGTTCCGCGAAAACGGGCGCTTGTCGCTCGATGAGATCGAGGCGGTCTATGTCCGCCTGGTGGCGCGGCTGGTGGGGCAACACAAGGAAGAATAGGGTGTTCACAACGAGCATGAATTTCGGCCTGGGCGAAGAAATTGACGCGCTCAGGGAGACCGTTTCCCGTTTCGCGGCCGATCGGATTGCGCCGGTGGCGGATGCCACTGACCGCGACAATCAGTTTCCGATGCATCTGTGGCGCGAAATGGGCGAACTTGGCCTGTTGGGGATGACGGCGGATCCGCATTTCGGCGGCACTGGCATGAGCTATCTCGCGCATGTGGTGGCCATGGAAGAAATCAGCCGGGCCTCGGCCTCGATCGGCCTGTCCTACGGCGCTCACTCCAATCTTTGCGTCAACCAGATCAACCGCTGGGGCACCGACGATCAAAAGGAGAAGTATCTGCCGCCGCTGTGTTCGGGCGAAAATGTGGGCGCGCTGGCCATGAGCGAACCGGGCTCGGGCTCGGATGTGGTTTCGATGAAATTGCGCGCCGAAAAGCGCAACGACCGCTATCTGCTCAACGGCAACAAGATGTGGATCACCAACGGCCCGGACGCCAACACGCTGGTGGTTTACGCCAAGACCGATCCAGACGCCAAGTCGCGCGGTATCACCGCCTTTTTGATCGAAAAGGACATGGCGGGATTCTCGACCGCGCAGAAGCTCGACAAGCTCGGCATGCGCGGCTCCAACACCTGCGAACTGGTGTTCGAGGATTGCGAAGTGCCATTCGACAATGTGCTTGGCGAGGAGGGCCGGGGCGTCGAGATCCTGATGTCCGGGCTTGATTACGAGCGCGTGGTGCTGTCGGGCGGGCCGCTCGGTATTATGGCCGCGGCGATGGATGTGGTGGTGCCCTATTGTCATGAACGCAAGCAGTTCGGCGAACCGATCGGCAATTTCCAGCTGATGCAGGGAAAGCTTGCCGACATGTACACGACCATGAATGCCTGTCGGGCCTATGTCTACGCGGTGGCGGCGGCCTGCGACCGGGGCGAAACCGCGCGCAAGGACGCGGCCGGCTGCATTTTGTATTCGGCGGAAAAGGCGACGCAAGTGGCGCTCGAGGCCATCCAGGCGCTGGGCGGCAATGGGTACATCAATGACTATTCGACCGGCCGGCTGCTGCGCGACGCCAAGCTCTACGAAATTGGCGCGGGCACTTCGGAAGTTCGCCGCATGCTGATTGGCCGCGAGATGATGGCGGAAACCAAGTGAGCATAATCCGGTCCCAGATTTCGGCATCCTCGCAGGCGTTCAAGGACAATGCCGCGCGGATGCGGGCGCAGATCGCCGAAGTGGCGGCGGCCGCGGAACTGCACGGGCAGGGCGGTTCGGAAGCTTCGCGCGAGCGCCATATTGGCCGCGGCAAGCTGCTGCCGCGCGAGCGGGTGTCGGCGCTGATCGATGCGGGCTCACCGTTTCTCGAAATCGGCCGATTTGCGGCGCACGGGCTCTACGGAGGCGACATCGCCTCTGCGGGGATGATTGCCGGTGTCGGCCGGGTCGAGGGGCGTGACGTGATGATCGTGTGCAACGACGCCACGGTGAAGGGCGGGACCTATTATCCGCTGACGGTGAAGAAGCATCTCCGGGCCCAGGAAATCGCGCTCGAGAACAATTTGCCTTGCGTCTATCTGGTGGATTCGGGTGGCGCCAATCTGCCCAACCAGGACGAGGTGTTCCCCGACCGGGATCATTTCGGCCGGATCTTCTTCAATCAGGCCAATATGAGCGCCAAGGGGATCTCGCAGATCGCGGTGGTGATGGGCTCGTGCACGGCGGGCGGGGCCTATGTTCCGGCGATGAGCGACGAGACCATCATCGTGCGCGACCAGGGCACGATCTTTCTGGCCGGCCCGCCGCTGGTCAAGGCTGCCACCGGGGAGGTGGTCAGCGCCGAGGATCTGGGCGGCGGCGATGTGCATACCCGGCTTTCGGGCGTGGCCGATCATCTTGCAGACAATGATGGCCACGCGCTGGACCTGGCGCGGCGCGCGGTTGCCAATCTCAATGATCGCGGGCAGGCGGGGCTTTGCCAGATGGACTGCGCAACGCCGGAGGATCCGCTTTACGATCCGGCCGAGATTGCCGGCATCATTCCCGCCGACACCCGCCAGCCCTATGACATCCGCGAGGTGATCGCGCGCGTGGTCGACGGGTCTCGGTTCGACGAGTTCAAGGCACGCTATGGCACCACCATCGTTTGCGGTTTCGCCCACGTGATGGGCATGCCGGTGGGCATCATTGCCAACAATGGCGTGCTGTTTTCCGAAAGCGCGCTCAAAGCCGCGCATTTCGTGGAGCTGTGCTCGCAGCGCAAGATTCCGCTGGTGTTTTTGCAAAACATCACCGGCTTCATGGTCGGGCAGAAATACGAGGCCGGCGGCATCGCCAAGGATGGCGCCAAGCTGGTGACGGCCGTTGCGACCACGCAGGTGCCGAAGATCACCATGATCGTTGGCGGTTCGTTCGGCGCCGGCAATTACGGTATGTGCGGCCGCGCCTATTCGCCCCGCTTCCTGTGGACCTGGCCCAACAGCCGCATCTCGGTGATGGGCGGCGAACAGGCGGCCGGCGTGCTCGCCACCGTCAAGCGCGACGCCATCGAGCGCAAGGGCGGCGCGTGGTCAGCGGAAGAGGAAACCGAATTCAAACGGCCGACGATCGAGATGTTCGAGCGGCAATCGCACCCGCTCTACGCCTCGGCGCGGCTCTGGGATGACGGCATCATCAATCCACTGAAAAGCCGCGAGATCCTGGCGTTGAGCCTGTCGGCGGCGCTGAATGCGCCGATTGAAGAGACGAAATTCGGTGTGTTCAGGATGTGAGGATGCGGAGAAATAGGAGTTATTCTAAAGATGCTAGGGTCTCAAGACTTTGAAAATATTGAATAACATTTTCTGTTTCCAAGTGGCTTAGAGTTTTTATTCCACTTTCATGAAGTTGGTGGCGATCATAAGGTGGAGGAATTTAAACGAAGGCCGAGATTGGCATGAGAAACATTCGTGTTGGAGAGCCAAGGATTTCCTTGTGCCAACATATGAGTTGTAAGGCAAACTTCAAAGCCAATCCTTACTGGCATTTGCAACCTCGCCGACCGCGCGGACATACCGGTGGAGGTCAATGGGTTGAAGGCGACAGCATTGGACATGCTCTATTTCTTTCTAGGCCGCAGATCAGTGCGTTGCTCCTGGCTGGAGACATTAGCGGATTTACAAAACATGGTATTAACCGCGCAATTCAACGGGGTATAGCGCCAATTGCAATTCTCGATGCGATACAAAATCCAGTAAGAATAAGGCCCCGAGAGGATGGAAGCGTTCAATATATAGGAAGTAATGCGACCGTTGTTTTAAATTCCAACGGGCAGGTCATAACGGTTTGGCCAAAATGAGGGCGAACGGATGAGCGACAGGATGAGCCAAAAGACGAGGCTCCGGACCGTATCCCGAGTGCTGATGCAGCATTGGGATCCGGCCGGGGTGAGGGGCGTGCCGCAGGCCGCTGATGAATATGATGACGCGGCGCGGGCGGTTCTTTCGCTGCTTCGTGCGAATGCGTCTGTGGCCGAAATTGCCAAGCGGCTTCGGCGTTATGAACACGAGGATATGGGGCTGGAAACAGACGGCGGGAGCGCCATGCGGGCGGCCGAAATCATCGTGAACCGGCGCGATCACAACTGAGAACCAACCGGGTCATGTCAATGGCTGGAGCCACACGCCATGGCTGGCTGGTAAGGGACGGAAACAATGACCATCACCAAAATCCTCATTGCCAACCGGGGCGAGATTGCTTGCCGGGTGATCCGCACCGCGCGGAAAATGGGCATTGCCACGGTCGCGGTTTATTCCGAGGCGGACGCGGGTGCGCTGCATGTCGAAATGGCCGATGAGGCGGTGCTGATCGGGCCCGCGCAGGCCAGCGAGAGCTATCTCAAGGCCGACGCAATCCTGGACGCGGCCACCCGCACCGGGGCGGATGCGATCCATCCCGGTTACGGCTTTCTGTCGGAAAATCCGGGCTTCGTGGCGGCGGTTGAGAAGGCCGGGCTCAAATTCATCGGGCCGTCGGCCAGTGCAATCCGCGCCATGGGGCTGAAGGATGCGGCCAAGGCGCTGATGGAAAAAGCCAAGGTGCCGGTGGTGCCCGGCTATCACGGCGAAGCGCAGGAACTGGTGGTGCTGGCCGGCAAGGCCAACGAGATCGGCTTTCCGGTGCTGATCAAGGCGCGCGCCGGAGGCGGCGGCAAGGGCATGCGCAAGGTCGAAACCCAGGCGGAATTCGCGGCTGCCTTATCGTCGGCGCGGCGTGAGGCCAAGGCCGCGTTTGGCGATGACCGGGTGCTGGTTGAAAAATATGTGGCCACCCCGCGGCACATCGAAATCCAGGTGTTTGGCGATCATCACGGCAATGTGGTGCATCTGTTCGAGCGCGACTGCTCGGCGCAGCGCCGCCACCAGAAGGTGATCGAGGAAGCGCCGGCGCCGGGCATGCCCGAAGACATGCGCGAGGCGATGGGCCAGGCGGCAGTGCAGGCCGCCAAGGCGATCAACTATGCCGGTGCGGGTACGGTGGAGTTCATCGTCGATGCCAGCGACGGGCTTCGCGCCGACCGGTTCTGGTTTATGGAAATGAACACGCGGCTACAGGTCGAGCATCCGGTGACCGAGCTGATCACCGGGCTCGATCTGGTCGAATGGCAGATCCGGGTGGCCGCCGGCGAGGAACTGCCGCTCACCCAGGATCAGTTGTCGATCAACGGCCACGCGGTGGAAGCGCGGATCTATGCTGAGGACGCGGCCAAGGGCTTTCTGCCGGCGGTGGGCCGGCTTGCGCATCTTGAATTTCCGACGGGCGATATCCGCGTCGACGCCGGGGTGCGGGCGGGCGATGAGATCACGCCGTTTTATGATCCGATGATCGCCAAGGTGATCGCCCATGGCCGCACCCGCGCCGAGGCGCTGGGCAAGCTCGCAGGCGCGCTGGGACGCACCGAAGTGGCCGGAACGGTCACCAACACCGCATTTTTGAGCCGTCTGTGCCACGATCCGGATTTCGCCTCGGCACGGCTCGACACCGGGTTGATTGACCGCAATCTCGACAGTCTGACGGCGAAGCCGCCGATGCCGGAGGCGATCATGGCCTTGGCGGCGCTTGCGGTCTCGGGCATGGCGCCTGCCGGAACGGCGGCTGACACCGTTGCGTCAACCATAGGCCCGTTCGAGATCTGGGGCACACCGGCGCGCCGGCTGACGCTGGAAATCGGCGGTGAAACCGAAGAATTCACGGTGCAACGGCTGGAGGCGGGCGGTTGGCGGATTACGGCCGCAGCGCTCGGCGACGGGGCAATCCTGCTTAACGATGTGGCGGCGCGGGGCCATGACTGGCGTTTTACGGCCGGAGGCGTGTCGCGTCGCTGCCGCCTGATCCAGTCCGAAGGCCGGGTGACCGTGTTCTATGAGGGGCTGACCCATGATTTCGTCAAGCCAAGCGGCGCGCAATGTGGCGAACAGGCAGGCGGCGGCGATCAGGTCCATTCAGCCATGCCCGGCATAATCAAGCAGGTGCTGGTCGCGCCCGGTCAGGAAGTGGCGGCCGGGGACGCCATGGTGATCATGGAAGCCATGAAAATGGAGATGACGCTTGCCGCGCCGCGCAACGGGGTGGTCGCCGACGTGCTGGTGAGCGAGGGCGCGCAGGTGTCCGACGGGGCGGTGCTGGCGCGGCTTGAGGCCGGGGTCAAGGCAGCCTGAACGCCCAAGCCGTCGCCGGCCGGTGGCTTCTTGGCTGGCATTGCGGGGCAAGATGGTTGAAGCTGGCGCGCCAAGACCCATTTGGGGCAATGAAACGCGCTGCGCGAGGAAACCGAATATGACCGAAACGCCCGAGACCGTGCTTGATTTCTGGTTTACGGAATTGACGCCGAAGGACTGGTTCACCAAGAACGAAGACCTGGACCGGCGCATTGAAGACCGCTTCGCCAAGCTCCATCTGGCCTTGTCGCGCGAGGTGCCCGCGCAATGGCGTGAGACGCCGGATGCGCGGCTGGCCCTGGTGATCGTGCTCGACCAGTTTCCCCGCAACATCTATCGCGATTCACCGCTGGCATTTGCCACAGACCTGCTGGCGCTCAACGCCGCGAAGGCCGCCATTGCCGTGGGCGCGGACGCGCAGATCAGCGAAACGCGGCGGATCTTCCTTTACATGCCCTTCGAGCATGCCGAATCTCTCGACGAGCAGGACCGCGCGGTGGCGCTGTGTGAGGCGCTGGGCGATGAAAAATATCTCGATTATGCTCATCGTCACCGCGACGTGATTGCCGAGTTTGGCCGGTTTCCACATCGCAACGCCATATTGGGGCGGACATCGACGCTGGCCGAGGAGGCCTATCTGGCCAAGCCCGGCGCCGGCTTTTAGTTTCCTTTCCCAGCCCCAAGCGTCCGAGCATCCGGTCCGGATCCGCTTGAGAAGCACCGGCAGCGTGCTAATGATGTTCCTATCAAACCGACAGATACAGGATTCCCATGCCTTCCAACCGGTTGATCGCTCTTTTGACTGCGGCAGCGCTGATGCTGGGAGGTACGGGCACCGCCCTGTCTCAGACGGCGGGGGACGTTGGTCAACCAGTCGCTGAAAGCAGCAATCCGGCAACACCCGAACCGGGGGCGGGCTCCGAGCGGCCAGCAGCCGAGCAACAGAGCTCTGACCGTGGACCTCCCGAACAACAGACAATTCCACAGCTGCCGCCGCCGCAAGCTGCAATCAAGGTGTCTCCGGCGGTACAGTCGGCTGAAGAAAAGCTCGCCGCCGCGGAAGCCGATATCAACCGGCTGCTGGCGCGGGTTGAGGAAAACGCCGACGACGACAACGCGCTGGTTGATCTCAAGCTTGAAACCGAGGCGCTGTCGCGCGAAATGCTCGAGCTCGGGGTCAGTCTTCGGCCGAAGCTGACCGAGGTCAAGGCGCGACTGGAACAGTTGGGCAAGGCGCCGGGGGAAAGCGATCCGCCGGAACCCGATTCAATGACCGCGGAGCGTTTGAAGCTCGCCAATGAACGCGCGGCTATCAATACCCTGACCGGCCGTGCTGAGACGGTGTCTGTGCGCGCCAGCGAGACCGGCGATGCGATCACCGACATGCGGCGGCAATTGTTTGCCGATCGTCTGTTCAACCGCACCGAAATCGGCAGCGAGCTGTTTGCGGAAGCAGGCAAGGTGGCGGAAGAAGAGAGGCGTCAACTCAGCCGCACCTACGGCTCCTGGTTCAGCTTTATCTGGGCCTTCAAGTGGGAAGCGCTGATGGTGTGGGCGTTCTTTTCGCTGCTGGCCACGCTTGTCTTTGTCCCCGGCGCCTACCGGCTGTTCGGCGGATTGATCCACCGCGATCCGTATGAGGAAGATCCACCCTATACAAGCCGGCTTTCCGTGGCTTTCTGGTCGACTGTGATCCCCACCGTGGCGATGACGTTGACCGCGGTCACGACCTATCTGCTTGCCGACAGTCTGTCGATCCTGCGGCGGGATGTGGCGCCGGTGATTGGCAGCCTGCTGGGCGTCCTGGTGATCGTCTATTTTGTCGGCAAGCTGGCGCGCGCGGTGCTGGCGCCGAAAACACCGGCCTGGCGGTTGGTCAACATCTCCAATGGCGGCGCCCGGCTGCTGTTTCCGATGGTCATCGCGCTGGTGATCGTCAACGGCTTTGACTATGTGCTCAGCCAGATCAGCCAGACGCTTGGTTCACCGGTGGTGCTGACGGTAGCCCAGGGCTTCTTCTCGGTGTTGATCATGGCGCTGATCCTGATTGCCATGGCGGCGGTCAGGCCAATGTTGGCCCGGTCGGGAGACGCTGCCGATGCCGGCGAGCGCTGGCCGCGCGTGATCCTTGCGACGTTGCTGGTGGCCGGCGTGGGCCTGCTGGCAACCGCATTGTTCGGCTATGTGGGGCTTGCGCGTTTCGCCGCCACCCAGATCGTCGTTACCGGCGCGATCCTGACGACGATGTATATCGGTTATCTGTCGGGCAAGGCGGTATCCGAGCCGGACGCTTTCGCCCATACCGCCGTCGGCCGCTGGCTGGAGGCGCGCTATCAGCTCAGCCAGATCTCGCTCGACCAGGCGGGGCTGGCGGCCGGGCTGCTTATCAATCTTCTGGTGCTGTTTGTCGGCCTGCCGCTGATTTTCCTGCAATGGGGTTTTCAGATTCAGGACATCGAGCTTTGGTTTTACCGGCTGATGACCGACATCCGCATTGGCGGCATAACCATCTCGCTGGTCGGAATCTTTTTTGGCATCCTGCTGTTCATCGTCGGTCTGATCGTCACCCGCTGGTTCCAGCATTGGCTTGATGGCAGCGTGATGTCGCGCGGCCGGCTCGACACCGGTGTGCGCAATTCGATCAAGACCGGTGTGGGCTATCTCGGCGTGGCGATCGCCGGCCTGATCGGCGTGTCGGCGGCAGGCTTCGATCTTTCGAGCCTGGCCCTGGTGGCCGGTGCGCTGTCGCTCGGCATCGGCTTCGGACTTCAGAACATCGTCAGCAATTTCGTCTCCGGGCTGATTTTGCTGGCGGAACGCCCCTTCAAGGTCGGCGACTGGGTCTCGACCAGTACGACGGAAGGCTTCGTGAAAAAAATCTCGGTTCGCGCCACCGAGATTGAAACCTTTACCCGGCAGTCGATCATTGTGCCGAACTCCGAGCTGATCAATTCTCCGGTGGGCAACTGGACCCATCGCAACAAGCTCGGGCGCGTCGATGTGCCGGTCGGGGTGAGTTACGATTCAGACCCGCGCCAGGTGGTCAGCATTCTGGTTGAAATCGCCGGCGGGCACGATCTTGTGCTCAAGAATCCCGAGCCGGTGGTGCATTTTTCGGGCTTTGGCGAGTCTTCGCTGGATTTCGTTCTCAAATGCCACGTTGCTGATGTTCTTACGGGGATCGGCGTGCGTACCGAACTCAGTCTCAGGGTGTTCGAACGCTTCAAAGCCGAGAACATCGAGATCCCGTTCCCGCAGCGCGACCTGAACTTCAAGCTTGGCGAGAATGGCGAGGCACTTGCCACGCTGGTCGAAAAGACCGCGGCTCCGGCGCGCAAGCCTCCATCGAGACCCAAGCGCGTTTCCAGGGCCAAGGCCGACACGTTCGACAATGATGCGGATGCGGCGGGTGGCGACCGGTGACAGGCGTCATTCAGGCTGCATTCAGTTACGCGATGCTAGAAACCTGCTCAAACCGGGCATCTCGACGCCCGGGCTTGCTTTAACAGGGAGCGGCGGCCAGTCTGCCGAAGACCGATGAAGACCATATTTATAGCTACCGTGCTGAGCCTGGCGACCCTGGGTGTGGCGTCCGCGGCCAGCGTTACAAACAAGGATGCGGAGTCACGCGTGCTGATCGTCACCGAAGGCAGCGACACTGTCGAACTGGTGATCGAGGCCGGTGCGACAGTCAGCTTCTGCCCTGCGGGTTGTTTCGTGACCATGCCTTCCGGCGACCGCGAGGCGCTTTCGGGCAGCGAAACCATCGATATCGTCGACAACCAGGCGGTGATCAAGTAGCCGCTTGCGGCTTGTGAAGGTGAGGGCCACTATCTGGTGCCCGAACCGTGTGCGACGAAGCTTCAACCGGAGAGTTCGGCCTTGAACGCCTCCAGCCATTGCCGCGCCAAAGCGCTGTAGGGCTGATCCGGTTCGGCCATTGACGCCATTTCCTGAACGATCAGATCGCTCAATCCCTCAAGCCGGGTGGCGGCTTCCTTGGCGACCCGGCTGCGCTGTCGCGACAATTTGGCGGCGGTATCGTCGATCTCGGTGACGAGATGGCGGAGAAATTCGAGCCGGCGCAAGATCCTTGTGCGCTCCTGCACGAGGCCGAGACGATTGAGGCCGTAGACCTGGATCGAGACCGCGCCGCGGACGGCGTTCTCGTCTGCTTCAGTATCCGGCGGGCCGCCGTTGCCCGGCGGGGTGCGGGGCAGGACAAGGCCAAGCGGACGATCGTGATCGATATGGAATTCGAGGAACCTGACGGGATCCTCCCGCGACGGATCGATCAGCAGTGGCTTTTCCTGGTCGAGATTGTCTCCTTCCCGCCGCGCCCGCGTGCCCCCGATCGGGAAGGCGTCCTTCTTGCCGGATGAGACGGTTTCGGTCGCGCCTTCATGCAACTCCGTCAGGCTTGCAACCGCGACCGGCGTCTGCTGCCGGCGGCGGCGATTGCAATCGATGCAGCTTGGCAACAGATTGTCCCAGGCCATGGCGATCCACCAATAACCATCGTGATCGTCTTCGCCTTCAACCGCTCCCTTGGGCCGGAAATGCTCGACATCGACCGGGGCCTGAGCCTGATAGAAGCTTTCGCAATAGGCGCATTTGCCGTGAAACAGGGCGTACAGCGCGGCTTTGACGCCATCATCCTTATAGGCCTTGAAGCCGAAGGACTTCTCTCGCAGTTCCGCGTCGGACATGTGAGCGCGAACCTTTTCGAGCTCCCGCGGCCCCTTGGCGTCCGGGTCGACAAGGTTGACAGGCGGATCGACGGTATCGCGTTTGGCGTGGCGCATCAGCTTTGCTCCAGGGCCTTGATGATGCGCTGCTTGGTTTTCTGGCGCAGTTTCATGCGGGCGTCGGGCGACGTATTCGCGCGCTGCAGCAAATAGTCGCCGACCGCCTCATGCACCAGCCGTGACACTTCGGTGTTGCCGATCGGCAGCGCCGTTTCAATCTGCTCACGGAATTTTCCGAGCAGCTTCCCGGAAGCCGACTGCTCATCGATGGCCTCCGACTTCGAGGCAAGCAGGCTATCGACCAGTTCGGCCATATGCTGCCCGCTTTCAGCTTCGTCGGTGTCAAACAGGTTGAACAGATCCGACGTCAGCAGTTGCTCGACCGTAAGCTGCGACGCCCGGGGCAGTTCGGTGAGCGTCTCCACGACGATGGGAAGCTGAGAGCCGCCTTTGACGATGCCGGGCAGCCGCTGCAGCACCATCACCTCGTTGTCTTTCATTCCGCGCACGCACAATGGGTCATGGGTGGTGACGATGAAGGTCATGTTGGGCAGGGCGTTGCGGATGCCCTTCATGATCCCGACCTTCCAGCGAGGATGCAGATGCGCCTCGATCTCATCGATCATGATAATGCCATGGGCGTCATTGAGCGTTTTGAAAGGCCAGTTGCGTTGTGAATCCAGCAACCAGCGCATGACGTCGCAGGCCAGAGCCAGAATGGTGCGGAAACCGGATGAGACGCTGGAAAGCGGTGTTCTGGACTCACGTCCACCGGCAAGTTTGACGACCACCATGCAGCGTTTTTTCTTCAAGTCGCGCTCGATAACGCTGAAATCCTCGCCGACGCCGAAGATGTCGCGCAGCGATCGCACCACCATGTTGAATTTGGTTTCGCTGATTTCGAGCAGCCATTTCTCAGGGTTTGAAAGCAGACTGTCGCTCTTGAACAGGCTGACGACGCCGCGATGCGGCGCCCAGTCGAGAAAATCATCAAGGTAATGGCGGTAGGCGCCATAGGCGAAGACCGGGAGGTTTTCAGGCGTCTTGCCGGTTATCCGGTAGCCCGAAGCCGTGAGCGCCATGTCGATGGTGCGCTCGTGACCATCCTGATCGACAAAGCGTAGTGTCACTTTCCCCCTGGTTTTGCGGCGTTTGCCCTCGCCGCCGAGATAGGTTGGGTCTAACAGCAGCTTGGACGGATCGATGTCGAGCTCGGTGCGGGCATCATCCGAAACAAGCGCCAGCGTTATGGCCTCCAGGATGGAACTCTTGCCCGAGGCGTTCTCGCCCAGGATGAGAAGCGCGGGAGGGCGTGTGTCATCCGAGCCCTCGGGTTGCCCCGGTATGTCGAACGACAGATTTTCCAGCGATTTGAAATTGTGCGTCTCGACACCTTGGAGCCGCCAGACCGGCGCCGGTTTGGGTTTTTTGGGCGGCGACGCTCTCCGGCGGGCGGGTTTGGCGGCCGGCGATACACCCGGGCCTGCGCGCGCCAGTGCGCGGATATAGTCGCCTACCAATCCGGGAAACTCCGTGGCGGACAACCATTCAGGGCTTTTGAAATATGTTTCAGGCCGGGACAGGAGTTCGGTCATTCTATCTTCATTTTTGCGCAAAGCATTGCCACGGCGATTGACCAGGCCGTCACGGTTGAGGCTGAAATGTGCGATTGTTGCATGACCGCGTTTGGTGCGCCCGTTCAGCATACCGTTGGCGGCCAGTTGCACATGCTGTGAGATCCGGTTGTCTACACAGGGATCGAGCAGCAAGTTGGTTTCGGCAATACCAAGCCTCCAGTCCCCTGTGTTGGCCTTTGCATAGGCTGCGTATTGGTTTGCCGTGGGTTGCTTGCTGCGGGACCCATCGACAGGGAAACGATAGGCCGATTTGGGACGGCAGCCCGGACAGATGGTGTAAAGGTTCTGCCAGGCGTCTGCGAGCCAGCCATAAGCCATGAAACCGAAATCACCATCCTCGATGGGCAAAGCCTCGGCTGTCGGGCGGAAACGGTAGAGTTCAAGCTTTGAAGGGGATTCGCAGAAGGCGCATCGACCGGAAAACAAGTCGATGACGGCGTTGTTGAGCCCGGCGCTGTAGGGTAGCCACCGATCGGGCTGTTTGCGTTGCACGCGTTCCTTGTCGGGCAGCTCGAGATAGCGCAGATAGGCTTCGCGTATCTTGCGGAAGTCGTCGCCGCCCAAGGCGGGCGGCAGTTCAACCTGCTTGCGGTCCACATATCGCATTCGGGTCTCCCGATCAGCCGATGCTGAGACCGGTCCGCACAGCAAGCGCCCGGCCGGTCAACACCATCTCGAACTGTAACGCGAAGCCGGGCAAATGCTCAACCCAGACATGGTGTGCTGCAACCGGTGGTCCGCGTCGCGCGGCGGACAAGTAAGGGCTGGAAAGGCGGCCCGACGCTGGTTTCCATTGGGCCGGGTGATTGCTTCTGGTCGTGCAGCATGGCGAGAATGTCGTAGACAGGCACTGGTTTGGGCCGGACAGGTCCTAAATTCTGTTCGAAATGCAAACCGGGTAGGACACAATGGCAGAGTTTCCGAAACAGGCGAAGGTGGTCATCATTGGCGTGGGCGGCATTGTCGGCGCCTCCATCGCGCATCATCTGATTGAGCGCGGTTGGGACAATATTGTCGGTATCGACAAGTCCGGCGTGCCGACCGACATCGGCTCGACCGCCCATGCGTCCGATTTCTGCTACACGACCAGCCATGACTATCTGTCGGTCTGGACCACGCAATACTCGATCGATTTCTTCGAGAAGATGGGCCATTACGCGCGCATTGGCGGTCTCGAAGTGGTTCGCGCCGGCGACGACACCTGGATGGAAGAGGTCAAGCGCAAGGTTTCCTCCGGCAAGGCCTTCGGCACCCGGGCGAGCCTGATCGGTCCGGCTGAAGTCAAGCAGAAATTCCCGCTGATTGAAGAGGACATGGTCGCCGGCGCTCTTTGGGATCCCGACGCCGGTCTCGTCATCCCGCGCTCGCAAACGGTGGCCGGCAAACTGGTCGATGCCGGCGAAAAAACCGGCAAGCTGAACGTTTTCGCCAACACGCCGGCGCAATCGCTGATCGTCGAAGGCGGCCGCATCAAGGGCGTCGTTACCCATCGCGGCACCATTATAGCCGATCATGTTGTGGTCTGTGCCGGCCTTTGGGGGCGGCTGATTGCCGATATGGTTGGCGAAGATCTGCCGGTGATGCCGGTTGATCATCCGCTCACCTTTTTCGGCCCCTATAGTGAATTCGAAGGCACCGGCAAGGACATCGGCTGGCCGCTGCTGCGCGACCAGGGCAACTCGGCCTATATGCGTGACACCGGTGATCCGACCACCGCCGAAGGCGGGCAGATCGAGTGGGGTTACTACGAAACCGGCGAGCCGCGGCTCTGCCATCCCCGCGACATTTTGGAAAAAAGCGAGGCGCGGTTGTCTCCCTCGCAGCGCGATCTCGACATGGAGCAGATCCTCGAGCCGCTGGAGCGCGCCATGGAGCTCACGCCGATCCTGGGCGAGCTCGGCTACAATGAAAGCCACTCCTTCAATGGCCTGTTGCAGGTGTCGGCTGCCGGCGGGGCGTCCTGCGGAGAAAGCCAGAAGGTGCGCGGGCTTTGGTACTGCGTGGCGATCTGGGTGAAGGATGGTCCTGGTTACGGCAAGCTGATCGCTGACTGGATGACTGATGGCCGCACTGAAATCGACCATGCCTCGATCGATTATTCGCGCTTCTATCCGCATCAGTTGACCGAGGAGTTCATTGAAAACCGCTGCTATGAAGCCGCGCAGAAGATCTACTTCCCGGCGATCCATCCGCGCGAGCCCTATGCCACGAGCCGCGGCGTCAAACGCTCGCCGTTTTATGAGCGCGAGGTCGAGCTTGGCGGGCATTTCATGGAGCTTGGCGGCTGGGAGCGGGCGCATGGCTATGCGTCCAACGATCATCTGCTTGAGAAATTCGGTTCCCAGGTTCCGGAGCGCGAAAACGAATGGGACAACCGGCATTTCTGGCGCGTCTCCAATGCCGAGCATCTTCAGCTTTCGGAGGATTGCGGCATCATCAACCTGTCGCATTTCCACATGGTTGACATCGAAGGCCCCGATCATGTTGCGATGCTGGAGTGGCTGTGCGCCGCCAAGATCGGTGGCGACAACAATGTCGGCAAGGGCATCTACACCCACTTCCTCGACGACGAAGGCATGGTTCGGGCCGACTTTACCGTGATCCGCATGGCGGACCGCTGCCGGTTGATCAACGGTGCGGATGCGGGGCCGCGCGACTTCTACTACATGCGCCGTATTGCCGAGGACAAGGGCTATGACGTCAGCATTACCGACGTCACCGAAGCATACACCACCATCGGCATCTGGGGGCCGAATGCGCGTGAGACGCTGAAGAAGGTGGTCACCGATCCGGCGGGTCTGGATATCGAGAACTTTCCCTTCGCCGCGATCAAGCCGATCGAGATTGCCGGCAAGACGGTTTCTGCGTTCCGCCTCTCCTATGTCGGCGAGCAGGGCTGGGAACTGCACATGAAATACGAGGACGGGTTGGCCGTCTGGGATGCACTGCGCTCAAACGGGGCTACACCTGTCGGCGTAGAGACCTATGCCAACTCGCGGCGCATGGAGAAGAGCCTGCGCCTGCAGAATGCCGACCTTCTGACCCAGTACAACCTGATCGAAAGCGATCTGGCGCGTCCGAAGGTCAAGGAGGCCGATTTTCGCGGCAAGGAGAAGCACCTGGAATTCAAGGCGCGCGATCATCAGCCGGCGATGCTGTGCACTCTGGTGATGATGGACAATGTCGACGCCAAGGGCGTTGCCCGCTATCCCGTGGGCATCCTGCCGGTCATGGACCCCGACAGCGGCGAAACGCTTGTCGATGAGCTCGGCCGCCGTTCCTACACGACGTCGATCGCCTATGGGCCGACCATCGGCAAGAACATCGCCCTGGCCTATCTGCCATGGGAGTACTGTCAGGTGGGGCGCAAGCTCACCATCGAGTATTTCAGCGAGGCCTATCCGGTCGAAGTGGCAGCCGTCGGCTACACGCCGCTCTATGATCCTGAGAACCTCAAGCCGCGGAGCTAAGCCCCGGTTTGGCACGTTAGAGACTGCGTTGCCTCACTGTTGCGGCGTCAGCCCTTCGAGCAAGGCATCCAGTGCCGTCTCGATATCGTCGCGCGGTGCGCCATTGGCGATCTGCAGCGCGGCGCGGTCAAAGGCCGCGTCCAGAAGTGCGGTCAGGGCCGCGACCGGCAGCGGCCTGAACTCGCCTGAGGCGATGGCGTATTCGATGCCCTCCTGAAGGGTTTCGCTGGCGCTTTGATCGTTGATGTGCCGAATCGCGTCATGGCCGAGGGCGGCGGGGCCGTCAATCAGCACCAGCCGGACCCGGCCCTTGTCCCGCATGGTGTCGAGATAGGCCCTGGCGCCGCGTTTGAGGGCGGCCAGGGCGGTTTTGGGGTTCGCTGTGGCGTCGCGGATTGCCACGGCAATATCTGCGCATTCCTTTTCGACAACGGCGCGGTAGATCGCCTTCTTGTCCTCAAAGTGATGATAGAGCGCCCCGCGGGTAACCCCGGCAGCCTTGACCAGCTCCGGCGTGCCGGTTTCCGCATAGCCCTTTTCCACAAACAGCGCCCGCGCCGCGGTGAGCAGTGCCGTGCGGGTATAGGCGGATCTGTCTTCATTCGACATTCTGGTCTTGATATTCATACAAACAGCCTGTATGTAAATTTCACATGCATACAGATTGTATGTTATGAACCATGAGAGGAGCAAGCCATGAAATCCACAAATTACTATCCGGTCGTCATCACCCCCGAGGTTGCGAAAACCGCGGCCTTCTACACCGAGCATCTGGGGTTCAAACCGTCGTTTGAAGCGGATTGGTATGTGCATCTGCAGTCGGTCGAGGATCCATCGGTCAATCTGGCGATCCTGGAGGAAGGGCATCCGACGATTCCCGAGAGCGATGCCGGTGCGCCCCGGCTGATCCTGAATTTCGAAGTCGAAGATGTGGACGCGGTTTTCGCACGGGCGCAGCGGGAAGGCTGGGCAATTTTAAAGCCGCTCTGCGATGAGGCGTTCGGGCAACGGCATTTCATCGCTCGCGACCCTTCGGGCACAATGGTCGACGTGATCACGCCGATCCCGCCATCGGCGGAGTTTGCTGCGCAGTACCGGGATGATGCCTTGCCGCAATAAGCTGCGGACGCGCGCGCAACGGGCGATCTTCGGCGTTGCGCGCGTGCCGGTCCCTTGGCCCAGAAGACCACCGGGTCGAAGCCGCCCTTAGGCCATGCTAATATGGCTCATGGCTTCATGGTTTGACCAAGGTCTGGCAAGGCTTGCACTGTTGGCCGCATTGGTCGTCGGATCGGCGCTGGCTTTGCCGGCGATCACAGAGGCCCGCGAACCGGTGGATGTGACACTTGTTCTGGCGGTCGATGTGTCGCGCTCCATGTCGGCGCGCGAGCTTCGCATTCAGCGCGACGGCTATGCCGCAGCCCTTGCACATCCGGATTTCCTGAGCGCGGTCCAGATGGGCGCCTATGGCCGGGTCGCTATCACCATGTTCGAGTGGGCGGGGACAGGGTTCGTGCGCCAGGTCTTCGACTGGACGCTGGTTGAAAACAGGGCGGATGTGCAGCGATTGTCGGAGATCATCGGCCGGTCTGATCCGGTGCCACAGCGCCGCACCTCGATTTCGGGGGCGATTGCCCATGGACTGGCCCGCCTGGAGGCGTCGCCGTTCGCGGGGTTTCGACAAGTCATCGACATCTCGGGAGACGGGCCCAACAACCAGGGCGGCGCGGTGCTGGAAGCACGAGCCCGGGCGCTTGAGAGAAAGGTGATCATCAACGGCCTGCCAATGATGACCCGCGAAGGCCCGGGCCGCGGTTTCAACATCGCGGATCTGGATGTTTACTACGCCAATTGTGTCATCGGCGGGCCGGGCAGCTTTCTGGTTCCGGTCACCCGCTGGGAGCAATTCCCAGAAGCCATACGCCGCAAACTCATTCTGGAGATCGGCGGAATGACGCCGCCGCGCCTGCGTATCATCAGGACGCAGGCACTCGAGACCCGGCCTTTACCCAATCCCGACGGCTCTTACGATTGTCTCATCGGTGAAAAGATCTGGGAGCAGCGGCAATGGATGTTTGACGACCGTTTGCCGTAGAGGAGTCCGGGGCGCCGCTACGTCACATTGGGTTTTTGCGGCCCACGGAATCGGATGAAACCGTTGCCGGATTTGCAAGACTTGTTTTGCGTTAACGGAATGGAAAAGCGCGCCGCAGCATAGTCGGCCAATCAATCTCAATCGCCGGATATTTCCTGTGCCATTTCGAATTCAAGACAACCGATCAGGACTCGCGACAGGGTTCGAAGGCCTCGAAATCCTGCTGGTCGAAGATTCGCGAACCTACACGGCCGCACTCAAGCAGCGGCTTGAGGGCGGTTTCGGCATGCGGGTGACGGCCTGCAGCACGCTTGAACAGGTGCAATCGACGCTTGAGGATATGCCCCGTCGCTTCGCTCTCTCGCTGATCGATCTTAATCTTCCTGGTGCCCCCGCGGGCGAAGCGCTGGACCTGATTTTGGGCCAATCGATCCCGGCGATCGTGTTTACCGCGACGTTTTCGGATTTGCGGCGCAAGCAGATTCTGACCAAACATGTTGCCGACTATGTCTTGAAAGACGGCACCGATGCGATCGACAATCTGGTCAAGGCCTCTGCCCGAATCCTGTCCAATCGCGGCGCGCATGTGCTGGTGGTCGATGATTCGATGACCATGCGGGAGATGCTCAGCGAACAGCTGATGCGCCAGCTCTACCGGGTCACCCAGGTCGACAGCGGCGATGCTGCGCTGGAGACGCTGGAATCGAACAATGAATTTGATCTTGCGGTGATCAATTATTTGATGCCGGAGATGAACGGGCTGGTGCTGGTGGAGGAAATCCGGCGGCGGCGCGAGTATGACCGGATGCGGATCATCGGGCTCTCATCGCTGGAAGACCGCTCGCTCACAGCACGCTTTCTGCGCGCCGGAGCCAATGATTTCCTGCACCAGCCGGTGGTGATCGATGAATTCCGCTGGCGTGTCGCCCAGAACATCCAGACCACCAATCAGGTGCGGCAATTGCGCGAACTGGCCGCGCGGGACTATCTGACCGGGTTGTTCAACCGGCGGCATTTTTTCGAAACCGGGCCGAGGCGGGTGGCGCAGGCGCAAAAGCAAGGGCAGCCGCAATCCATGGCGGTGATTGACATTGATCATTTCAAGCGCCTCAACGACACCTATGGCCATGAAATCGGCGATGTGGTGCTCAAGGCGGTGGCGAATCAATTGCGCGAGCTGTGCGGCAAGGATCATCTGCTGGCCCGGCTTGGCGGCGAAGAGTTCGGCATCCTGATCTCGGGGCGCAGTTTTGCCGAAGCGCGGTACTTCTGCGAGGTGGTCAGGTCCGCGGTAGAGCTGATGCCAATCACCACCGACGATGGCGTGCTCAAGGTGACGATCTCCATCGGGCTTGCGGATGTCGCGGCCCGGGAGACCTTCGACAATTATCTCAACGCCGCCGACCAGTTTCTCTACATGGCCAAGCATGCGGGCCGTAACCGGGTGTTTTCGGAAGCCGACATCGTCGCGAAAGTCGCCGGCGCCGCCTAAGGCGTTGCCGCAAGGCCGGCGTGGCCTGGTTCATCCAGGCCTGTGTGGACCTAAGGTTATGCCGCGCTCAGATATTGCTTGCGGTCGGCGCGCTCCTGCTGCGGCGAGCGGTTGTAGAGCTCCCGGTAGCATTTGGAAAAGTGCGAGGCGGAGACAAAGCCGCAGGCGACGGCCACTTCCACCACCGGCATCGGCGACTGGATGAGCAAATGGCGGGCCCGGTCGAGCCGGATTTCAAGATAGTAACGGGCCGGCGACCGCCCCATTTCCTGGCGAAACAGGCGCTCGATCTGACGTCGCGACAGGCCGGCATCATCGGCGATCTCGATCAGCGACAAAGGTTCGGAGAGATTGGCTTCCATCAGTTCGATGATCGAGAGCACCTTGGCGTTTTGGACACCCAGGCGCGCGCGCAGCGGCAGCCGCTGGCGGTCATGGGCATTGCGGACCCGGTCGGTCAGCGCCATTTCACAAATACGGTTGACGAGTGATTCGTCGTGATCCTCGCCGATCAGGCTGAGCATCATGTCGAGCGCCGCAGTACCGCCCGCGCAGGTGTGGATTGTGCCGTCAATTTCGTAGAGATCGGCGAATACATTGGCCTTGGGGAAGGCTTCGGCGAAACCGGGCAGGTTTTCCCAGTGAATGGCGCAGCGCCGGCCTGACAGCAGCCCGGCCATCGCCAGAATATGAGCACCGGTGCAGAGCCCGCCCACGGCCACGCCGCGATTGTGCTCTTCGCGCAGCCAGGCAAGCACAGATTTGTTGTTGAACCGCTCGATATTGGCGCCGGAGCAGACAAACACCATGGTTGGGCGGCTTTCGCCCGACAGGTTGCGGCGCTCGTCGAACAAGGAGGTGTTGACGGCGACCTCGACATCGTTGGAACCCGTTACCGGTCCGCCGTCATGGGAGGCGAGGCGCCATTTGTAGCACTCGTAGCCCAGCATCCGGTTGGCTAGCCGCAAGGGCTCGACCGCCATGGCAAAGGCGATCATCGAGAAATCCGGCACAAGAAAAAAGACAATCGAGCGTTTTGGTGTGTTGTGTGAGGGCATGCCCAAATCCCTATGCGCGCCCCGTGAGGGGACCATGCCGCGATCAAGCCACAAGATATGCATCTTGCTGCTATCAGACAAATGAAATTTTACTCGCGGCATGGGAGATCGTGATGTTACACGATCGGGCGGGCATGCAGGTCATCGGGATCGCGATGCACAACCCTGGTCGTGGCGCTGCGGGCATCGGGGGCGGGCCAGCCAATGTCCTTGCGCAGCTCAACCGGCAAGCCGGAAAGCATGCTTTGCAATTGACGGCGATCGCGGTTGGCGCGCCACTTGCGGGCCTGACGTGCGAAATCAGCAAATCCGAACATGATCGTGTCTCCTTGGCGTTTGGTTGACCAGCCTTGCTGGATTGACAACAGCATCGCGCACAGGCATCATTCAATCAAACGAAATGAATTGACCTTATTGATCAACAGAATTGAACGATATGAATGCACCACTCAATCATCCTCCCGCACTTCTGGATCCCGAGATCCTGCGCGGGTTTGTCGCCATTGCCGAAACCGGCAGTTTCACTGCGGCGGCGGCGCGGGTGTTCCGCACACCCTCAGCGGTGTCGATGCAGATCAAGCGGCTTGAGGAACAGCTTGGGGTTCAGGTGTTTTTGCGCGATGCCCGCAATGTCTCTCTGACCCAGGACGGCGAGGTGCTGTTGGGCTATGCGCGGCGGTTGATTGCACTCAACCGGGAGACAATTTCGCGCTTTGTCTGTTCGGACGTTGCGGGGGTGGTGCGGATTGGCTCACCATCAGACTATGGCGAGGCGGTGCTGCCGGGCGTGCTCAAGGCGTTTGCGCGCTCTCATCCCGCGGTCGCCGTCAATGTGGTGGTCGACCAGTCCTCCAATCTGATCAAGCGGTTCGGGTCCGGGCATGTCGACATCGCGCTGGTCAGTTGCATGGCGGGCATGGATGCCAAGCCCGAAGAGGTGGTCATGCGCGACGAAATCGTCTGGGCCGGCGCCAAGGGCGGGCAGAGCTATCTTTGTGATCCGCTGCCGGTGTCGATGTGGGACGAGGGTTGCGTGTGGCGCGAGTCAGCGCTGTCGGCGCTGGAGCAGGTTGACCGGGCCTATCGCGTCGCCTTCATGACCTCGCATTCGGCCGGTCAGCTCGCGGCCATACAGGCGGACCTCGCGATCGCCCCCATGGGCCGCAGTTTCCTAAATGACAACGTACAGGTGCTTGGCGAGGACTGCGGTTTGCCGTGTCCGGGCCAGTATGAACTGGTGTTGAAGGTGGCGGCCAATCCGTCGCCGCAGATCGAGGCGGTGGCCGAACATTTCCGCGCGGCCTTCGAGCGCTTCCGGCAAACCGGCTCGTTCGACCTCTAGCAACTGGCTTGCCATCGAATGAACGTCGGTTGATCGGGGTGTTGAGCGCCGGCAGACCTTTGGGACAGAATAGGGAGATGACAAACACATCCTTCACGGCCCGCATTGATGGTCGGCCTCGTTCAAGCGCAAATACTGGAGGACAAAACGCGCCTTTGCCTGATGTCAGCTGATGACCAATGACACGGAGATCGGCAGGCCGCGCCGCAATTGCATCCGGCCCTCGTGATGCCACGCGTTCAGTCTGAACCCAGCACGGCGGCGAGGCCGGCCATATCTTGCGCGCAGATATCCCAATTTCCGGACGCAGAAAGATCGGTGGTCTGGCCGGGTCCGTACTCGCTCGGCCGGGGGAAGAACCCGGTTTTCAGACCGGCCGCTGCCGCTGCTTCAAGATCGTCATTATGTGCGGCCACCATCATGACTTCGTGTGGATCGAACCCGAGCGCTGCGCAGGAGGCCAGATAGACTTGCCGTTGCGGCTTGTAATCGCGGGCGATGTCCGCCCCAACAATGGCGTCCCACGGCAAGCCGGCGAATTTCGCAAGCCGCGCCATCAGCGCAATCGAGCCATTGGAGCAGGGGGCGATCAGGAAGCGCTGTCTGAGAGCTTTAAGCGATGCCCCGCTGTCGGGCCAGGGCGGCAGCCTTTCCCAGGCATGATTGAGTGTGTCACGTTCACTGGCTGTGAGATGTGCTGAAAGCCCGGTCTTTTCAAGCACGCGATCAAGATTTTCGCGGTGCAGAATGTCGAGTGACACGTAGCCGCGGCCGCCTGTGCGGATCCGTTCCATGGCCGGCTGGTATTCCCCGCGCCACAGATCGGCGAAGGCGAACGGATCGAAGTCGATCTGCTTGCGCTGGAAGACTTGCGAACAGGCAACTGTAACACCGCCGCGCCAATCGACCACGGTGCCGAACACATCGAAGATCATGGCTTTGATCTCTGCCGTCATCGGGGGAGCCTCGCAACCACCCGGCGCACCGTCAAGTGGGATCGGCGGGCTTGCGGCGTCTGCGCAGTCGCGCAAGCGCGAGATGGGTGATGATCGCCGCGCTGTAGCTCGCTATCAGAAACAGCGGCAATCCGACACCATAGCCCAGCGACAGGATGGCAAGCGCCAAAGGGGTGCCGATGCCGTTACCGATATTGCCTGTCTGGGCAATCCCGCCATTGGCCAGCGCACGTTCGGGCAGTCCGGGGTTGAGTTGAGGGACGGCCGCGAAACTCGCGCCCTGAACCAGGCCGAGGGCCGCGAACAGGGCGATCGCCAGCCAGGCGTTGACGCCGAAGAAAAGCAGTGACAGGGCCAGCAAGATGGCCAGGCAGAAGCCTAAAATGATGACGGTGACAGCGGAAACATGGCGCAAAAGCCAGGTGCCGAGCGTGATCGAGGAGGCAATGCTGGCAAGCGGCATGCTGGCGGTCACCAAGGCGCGTTGCGACGGGTCGACCATCGACGGAAGCAAGGCCAGCAGCGACACGAATGTGAGGGTGTAAAACATCCAGCCCAACGCAGGTGCTGCGATAAAAGGGGAGGCGTAGACCGTGACGTGGCGGCGGGCGATACCGCCCAGCGAAGGCCAGGCAGGCGCAGCGCGCCGGTCCTGGGCGGGCAAGACAAAGGCCAGCAGAAGGGCAAAGGCTGCCATGTAGAGAGAATGCGCGCCCGCCAGCGCACCGAGGCCGTAGGCCTCGATCAGGGGCGGCGCGCCTATCGCCACGCCTGCGAAGGCCACGCCGAAGAATGTGCCCCAAAGGGTAAGTGCCGCGCCCTGATGCTTTGGCGGCGCGATCTGCGCAATCAGCGTTGGCGCCGAGACGACGATGGCCAGATGCGACAGGCCCTCGACAAACCGGCTCAGCAGCAGCGGTTCGAACCCGGGCAGCGTTGCCTGCCAGGCCGAAATCGCAGCACCCAGTGCCAGGCCGATCAACAGCAAGCGGCGCAGTCCGATCTGAATGGCGATGACACCCGCCACCATGCCGAGCGCCATGCCGACGAAGGAAATCAGCGAGACCAGATAGCCCGATGCGGCGCCGGTCTCGCCGTAATGGGCCTGAAGTTCGGGGAAGATCACCACGATCTTGGCGAATTGTGCAGCGGCACCCAGGCCTGCGGCCCAAAGCGCCAGAACCAGAAACAGCGGAGATTTGAAAAGACCGGTCACTGCTCAGCCGTAATGGCATCTCTGAGTCGGGTAAAGAACAGAATTGCTTGCGGGTGAAGCAAATGCATGTTCCGCGGGCAATCCGAAATGGACTGTCAGCCGGGGTCAGGCGAGCAGCACCCGTCACCTTGCTGAATGGGCGGGCAGGCAACGCTGCCATAGGAACAGTACACGCAACAATCACCTGGAAGCGGCTTGAGCAGGACGCCGCAACCTTTGCAATCATAGAACCATTGGCAGGCGTCAACCGGCATGGTTTCCAGCTCGGTATGGCCGCACTCGGGACAGGTGATTTCGGAGTGAAGCATGGTCATGCAGTCTGTCGTTTGAACAGCGCGTAGACGGTCAGCAGCACGAAGGCTCCCAGGGCGGGAAGCAGGACGATGTCAAGATAGCCGGTAACAGCCGAGAGGCCGAGCGCGCCAAACACAATCACCAGTATCGGGGTGAAACAGCACAGCGCCGTAATCAGCGTTCCGAAAATGCCCAGGCGCAATAACTTGTTGTTTGACATCCCCGCACGATATCATGGCCAGTGGTCAGTGCAGGTCACAATCTTGCGATGGCCTGTGAGACTGCCGGGCACTTCATCCGGATATCAGCCCCGGTTGCGCCGTCCGCCTCGCCGCCGGGCCGCGCCGGGTTCGACACCATCGGCGGCGGCGGTGTCCATCGAGCGCTCGGGCAGGGTGACAACCTGCGCCAGTCTGGGAAACGCATCCACCTTGTTGGGCAGTGCCATGGCGTTGACGAAATGCTCCTGAAACTTGCTTTCGAGCGCTGTTTCGATCTTTTCGATGCGGGTAACTGTGGTCTCGATCTCGCGGCGATGACCGCGATTGAGCAGCGCCATGCGCGCGCCGGTGCCGGCGGCGTTGCCGACCGCCTTGACCTTTTCGAGATCGCAATCGGGCACCAGGCCCAGCACCAGCGCATATTTGGGATCGATGAAGGAGCCGAATGCGCCTGCAAGGCCGATGCGGTCAACGCTTGAGATGCCCTGCTTGTCCATCAACAGCTTGATGCCGGCATAGAGTGCGGCCTTGGCGAGCTGGATGGCGCGAACATCGTTCTGGGTGACCATCAGTCTGGGTTCGCCGTCCTTGAGCAGATAGGAAAAGGTGCGGCCGCTTTCGACAATGCGCGGGCTGCGGGCGGCGAGACCGCCATCAATGACGCCGTCTTCGGTGATGATGCCGGCGAGATACATCTCCGCGATGATCTCGATGATGCCTGAGCCGCAGACACCGGTAACGCCCACCTTTTTGGCGGCTTTCTCAAAACCTTCCTCATCCGACCATGGCTCGATACCGATCACCCGGTAGCGCGGCTCGAGCGTTACCGGATCAATGCGGATGCGCTCAATGGCGCCGGGGGCGGCGCGTTGGCCGCAGGAGATTTCCGCGCCTTCAAAGGCCGGGCCGGTGGGCGAGGAGGCGGCGACGGTGCGGGTGGCGTTGCCAAGCACGATTTCGGCGTTGGTGCCGACATCGACCAGCAGCATCATCTCGTCCTGCCGGTGTGGCCCTTCAGTCAGTGTTGCAGCGGCCGCGTCGGCGCCGACATGGCCGGCAATGCAGGGCAGCATGTAGACCCGCGCCCCGGGATTGAGCGGCAGGCCGATCTCGGCCGATCTGACATTGACCGCTCCGGAGACGGCAAGCGCAAAGGGCGCGCCGCCAAGCTCGGTCGGATCGATGCCCAGAAACAGGTGATGCATGATGGGATTGCCGACAAACACCGCGTCGAGAATGTCGGCGCGGTCGATCTCACCTTGTTCGCAGACCTTGTCAATCAGCCCGTTGAGCGCCTCGCGCACGGCCCTGGTCATGCCCTCGCGCCCGTCCGGGTTCATCATCACATAGGACACGCGGCTCATCAGATCCTCGCCAAAGCGGATCTGCGGGTTGGACGCGCCCGATGAGGCCAGTGTGCGGCCAGAAAGCAAGGAGGACAGATGCATGGCGATGGTGGTCGAGCCGATGTCGCAGGCAATGCCATAGGCCTCGTTCTTGAGGCCGGGATAGAGCGCCACCAGGGATACCGGGCCGCCATCGACGGGTTCGTGAATTGCCGCGGTGACCTTCCAGCCGCCCTTGCGCAGGACCTGCTGCACCTGGCCAAAGAGATAGGCGTCGATCGTCAGGTTTTTGAACCCCCAATCGGCTTCCACGGCCATCAGCAACCGGTCGAGATCGCCCAGCGGCTTGTGCATGTCCGGTGCTTCAACCTCGACATAGCACATGTGGATCGCCGGATTGCGCTCGATCAGCCGTCCGTCGGAATCCTTGCGTACAACTTGCGCGTTGACCACGGCGTCCTGCGGGATGTCGACCACCAGATCGCCCCGGATCCTGGCCGAGCAGGACAGCCTGCGACCTGCCTTGAGGTCGCGCTTTTCAGCGTAACGCACCTCGTTGCCGCCAAACGGCGACACATGGTCGTTTGAGGAGGTGATGCCGTGTTTGGCGAAAACGCCGTCCTGGACCTCGATCTGGCAGCGGCCGCAGATCCCGCGTCCGCCGCACACGCTCTCGACATGCACGCCCAGTTGCCGCGCGGCTTCGAGAACCGGCGTTTCGGCGGCGAAGCGGCCGCGCTTGCCTGACGGCATGAACAGAACGAGGTGATCGGACATCTAGTGCTTATGCCCCGCCGGCGCGCGCCGCACGGCCGCCGCGCCTGCGTCCGCCGTCCCCTGATGGGGCTGCGGATTGCGGCGCGGGCGCGCCGGGCGCATGCGGCTGATGATCCTTGTAGGTCTTGATCCAGGTCATGCAGTTCGGATCGGTGCCGTTGAGCACGTTGGCGGCGCGGACAGCTTCCATTTCCTGCGGGCGGCACGGGTTCATGATCGCCGAGGTCATGCCCGCGCCAATCACCATGGGGATGAAACCCGCATTGATGCCGTGGCGGTGGGGCAGACCGAAGGAGATGTTGGACAGCCCGCAAGTGGTGTTGACCTTGAGTTCGTTGCGCAGACGGTGGAGCAATGCAAACACCTGCTTGCCGGCAGTACCCATGGCGCCAATCGGCATGACCAGCGGATCGACGACGATATCCTCGGGCTTGATGCCGTAATCGGCGGCGCGCTCGACGATCTTCCTGGCGACTTCGAAGCGCACGTCAGGGTCTTCGGAAATGCCGGTCTCGTCGTTCGAGATCGCCACCACCGGCACGTCGTACTTCTTGCACAGGGGCAGGATTGCCTCGAGCTTTTCTTCCTCGCCGGTGACCGAATTGACCAGCGGACGGCCTTTGGCGACCTTCAAGGCTGCTTCGATGGCCGCAGTCACCGAGCTGTCGATCGACAACGGCACATCGACCAGACCCTGAACGATCTCAAGCGTCTGGACGAGCAGGCCCGGCTCGGTTTCGTTGGGGTTGACCGAGGTGACGCCGGCGTTGACGTCGAGCATGGTGGCGCCGGCTGCGACCTGAGCCAGCGCGTCCTTGATCACAGTGTCGAAATTGCCCTCGATCATCTCGGCGGCGAGTTTCTTGCGGCCGGTGGGATTGATGCGCTCGCCGATCACGCAGAATGGCTGGTCGAAGCCGATGATCACTTCACGGGTTGCCGAGGCGACGATTGTGCGGGTCATGTCTGATCCTTGCTGTGAGGACATAAAGAATTGTTTATGTGTTTATGCGATCTGATCCAGGGATGCAAGTCCGCGGGTCATTCGGGCTGGTCGGCATCGCTCGCGGCCCCTGCCAGCTCATGCGGCAGCAGTTTGGGCTCTTCGAGGATTTCCTCCATCCGCGCAGCCACCAGTTCATCGACGGCCGTGGTTTCCTTGGTCCAGGGGCGGCGGCCCTTGAGCACGCCGGACTCGTGGACGATCTCGGCCACGAACTCTTCCTGCCGGTAGGCCATCACGTGGATGCCGGAGACGCCTTCGATCTCCTTGACCTCATTGATGATGTCGATGCAGATCTGCTTGCCTTCGGCCTTCTGGTTCTGCGCACCTTCAAGACGCTCGATAATGTGATCGGGAATGTGCACGCCGGGCACGTTGGAGCGCATCCAGCGCGCGGTCCGGGCTGATGCCAGCGGGCCGACGCCGCAGAGAATGAAGCATTCCTCGTCCAGTCCCATGTCGCGCACCTGCTGCATGTAGCTTTTGAACATCGGCACGTCATAGCAGTACTGGCTCTGCACAAACTGCGCGCCGGCCGCGATTTTCTTGGCGAGGCGATAGGGCCGGAAATCATGGGGTGGCGCGAAGGGATTGATTGCCGCGCCCAGAAACACCGCCGGCGGCGTGGTCAGCTTGCGACCGGAAAGAAACTTCGAATTGTCGCGCATAATCCGCACGGTCTCGAGCAGCGACATGCAGTCGAGATCGAACACAGGCTTGGCGCCGGGCTGGTCGCCGGCCTGAACGCCGTCGCCGGTCAGGCACATCACGTTCTGCACGCCCATGGCCGCAGCGCCGAGCACATCGCCCTGAATGGCGATGCGGTTCTTGTCGCGGCAGGAAATCTGTAAAATGGAGGCGTAACCCATGCGCGACAGAAGCGCGCAGATGCCGACCGAGGACATGTGGGCATTGGCGCCGGACGCGTCGACCGCGTTGATGCCGTCGACCCAGCCGTCGAAAATCGCCGCGCGCTCATAGACATCCTGGGGATTGGCGCTGTCGGGCGGGTTGAGCTCGGCGGTGACGGCGAATTCTCCGCGGCGCAGAATGCGTTCCAAGCGGCCATAGGAGGAGTGGCCCGGCTGGGGCTCCAGTGGCTCGCTGGGATCGAAGGAATCGATCTGGTTCACTGCGGAGCTCCGGTCTTTGCAGCTTCACGTTCGGCGGCGGCCTTGGCGGTGACCCGCAGCCAGGACGAGGTTTCTCTCAGCGACTGGTCCACCGGCTTCTGCACGTCCAGGATCATGTCGCGGCCGCGCATGGCCTGTGCGCCCGACCAGGCCTGCACCCAGACGCAAGGCATATCCGGCTCGACCTCGCAGTTGCCATTGGCGCGCACGCCGCCGCAGGGTCCGTTGCGCAATTGCTTGGGGCAGTTCATCGGGCAGGACATGCCGGTCGAAGAGAGCACGCACTGGCCGCACATGCGGCAATCGAACAGGAAGCCCTTGACGTGTTTTTCAACGAATTTGACCGGTGTTTCAGCGCGTTGATAGCCCACCGCCTTCCACATCGGGTGCAGCAGCAGGAACACATTGGCAAAGCGCTGATAAAACCACTCAAGCGCGCGCGACTGGCGCACCGCCCAGAGCCTGATCGCGAAGCGGCGGGCGTTACGGCCTGTCGCCGAAACGCCCGCCGGTTTATAGGCCATTTTGCGGGCGGCCTTCCGATTGAGTACCGCCTGGGTATATCTGGGTGGAACGTCACTCATCGCTTAACCTGCCTCCGGCCTTGACGAGCGCCACAAGACGCTCCTTGTCATAGGCTGCCTCAAGGTCCGCCGCAGCTTTTTCGGCCTCGGCTTCGAGATCATCGGACACTTCAACTGGATCGGCCCGACGCCATTCAGCGAGATACTCGTCGGTCTCGGCCGCACCGGTGCGCATGGCGCACATATCGATGGCCTCGGTGAAGCGAAGCGACAGCTCACGCTTGGCTGTCGTGCGCCCCTTCTTGACGATCACCTGGGCGGGAATGTCGCGCCAATAGACGATGATGCAGTTGGCCATGAATGTCTCCTCGTTCGATACAATGCGCATGGTGAATTTTGGCCGCTTCGCTCACGACGACGCCCGTCGCGCCAAAAGCGACCTGCCGAACGCAAAGCCATGCCGCCGCCTCTGCGCAAGAGGGCGGATTGGCTGCGCCTTGAGGAGGGGCTTACCAGATTCGCTTGCTCAGTCCGGTCCACAGATAGGTCCAGATCGGCGGATGAAAGCGTTGCACCGAAGGCAGATCACTCGATTTCGGTTGAAGTCGGCCATTCACGGCGTCCTCGACCGCCTGGATGGCGATTTCACGCGAGCCCGCGGCCATGGTCATGGCGTCGGTGAGCAGTGTGTCGCGCGGATCCGGCTCCAGAAATGCCTGATAGAGGATGTCGCCGGTATCGACGCCGGCATCGACCAGATGCACGGTGGTGCCGTAATTGGCGGTATCGCCGCTGGCACGGGCCCACCAGCCGCCTGCAAGGCCGCGGTATTTGGGATTGATGCCCGAATGGTAGTTGATGACCGGGCAGGGAATAACCGCGAGAGTCTTGCGGCTGAGCATGCGGCAACTGGCGAGAAACACCACATCGGGCGCTTTGGCCGCAATCATCGCCAGGCAATCGTCGCCGTTGGCCGAGGATACGGGCGTGACCGGCACCAGTGGCGAAGGTGTGGTTTCAAGATTGTGCGACGCGATGAGTTCGGCTTCCCGGGTGCGGACGAAGCGCTTGCCGAACCGCGACACCGACATGGTAAGAAATTGGCCGGCGGTCTGCAGCCAGCCAACCTTGCGGGCCCGGCGCTTGAGAAAAAGCGCCTTGGATTCAGGCTGCTCCAACGCCACTTCGACGCCGCCGAACCGGCCGGCCAGAGCATTGATGATGATCCAGGGGTAGGGGCCGCCTGCGGTGATGACGAGGATTGTGGGTGCCTTTGCCATGTGCGCTCCTGCCGGTACTTTGCCCGGTGTGATAGCGCAAAGCGGTTAAGAAACCGCGCCTGCCGCGCTGGCAGATTAAAACAGCTGCGCCACAAGCGCGCCGGTCGCCGTGAGCACCAGCGCGGCCACGGTAAGCGAGACAATGCCGGCGATGAGGCCAATGGCCAGGCAATTGCCGTCACGCTCGGTGTGGGCGACACCCAGAACGGCGACGGCAAAGGCGGGCAGCCAATTGCCGAAGGGGATCGGCAACACGCAGGTAATGGCCAGAAGCAGCGCATAGAGGCCGAACAGACGTTCGCGCATTGCGCCGTCCAGCGGCCAATTGCGCGGCCGTACCCAGTTTTCAGCACTGCGCAGCCACGGCGAGACCCGTGCAACCATGCGCTGGAAGGTGGCCTTGTCGAGGGCATATTCGGCGACCTTGCGGGGCAGCCAGACCTTGTCGTAGCCGATCACCATCTGCCATGCGACGAAGATCATCGGCAGGCCCAGAACCATGGTGGCACCCGGCGGCAGCGGAATCAGGTTGGGCAGGGAGAACACCAGCAGAAAAGCGCCGAAAGACCGGTCGTCGAGCGCCGTGGCGATTTCGCGCATGGTGATCCGCTCACCGGCATCGCGCGCCAGCCGTTCAAGCAGTTCGGACAGTTTTTCGGGATGCTTGGCGCCGCCGGCTGCGACGGACGGTACGGACGATGTGACGGAATGCGGACTCACGTTGAATACCCTGACTGCAGATGCGCTTTATTTAAGCATGAATTGTTTAAGGATTGTGGCGTTGGCGCAAGAAAAAAAGGTAAGCAAATCCCCTACAAATTTATGGGATTTACACCGGTGATTTTTGTGATGCCACGCTTAAGAACAGCTTCAGAGGAGCTGGCCTAGGTCTAAGGTCAATGAGATAGAAATCAGGTTGACGGTGCAATCCATATGCAAAACTTCAAGAAAAACGACGGCAGTGCCAAACTCGACGCCGCGCTATTGTTGGTGCTGTTCATCGCAGCCTATTTCTATGCCGTGTCGATCGAGGCGTTCGAGCTTTTGATCGAGTTTATGGAGAACCACGAACACTGGCAACTCGATGAACTGCTGACCTCACTGGCGCTTATCGGATTCGGCGGCTTTGTGTTTGCCTGGCGGCGTTATCTTGAAACCAGACGCGAATTGGAAAAGCGCAAAGCGGCGGAGGCTGATGTTAACTGGCTGGCTCATTTCGATCCGCTCACCGAACTCCCCAATCGCCGCATGCTCAACGAATTCGCGCGGAAATTTGACTGCGACAATGATCAGAGAAGGGGCGGGAACTGCTACGTTATCTATTCCATCGACCTCGACGGGTTTAAGAAAATCAATGATTTGCATGGCCATGCCGCAGGTGATCATCTGCTCAAGATCGTGGCCAGCCGGCTCACGTCGTTTTTCCCGGAAGATCTCATCGTCCGTCTGGGCGGCGACGAGTTTGTCGTGATCGCCAAGGCCTTAGCCCAAACTGACGTCAAGCAAACCGGCATGGAGCTGTGCAAGATCATCGGCGCACCGATGAACCTTGAAGGCAACAATGCGGAAGTCGGAACCTCGATCGGCATCGTACTCTTGCCAGCGCAGACAGGCAGCCTGGAGGAGGCGATCCAATGCGCCGATATTGCGATGTACACCGCCAAAAAGTCGACCTCCACCAAAGTGCTTCTGTTCAAGGAGGTCATGCGCGAGGCAGCGAAAAAGCGGGCGGATCTTGAGTGCCAGTTGAAAGAGGCTCTGTCAGCCGATGCCATCGAACCCTATTATCAGCCCCTGATCGACCTCAGTTCCAACCGGATCTACGGCTTTGAGGTGTTGGCGCGCTGGACGCTGCCAGACGGGACCGCGATTCCGCCGGTCGAGTTTATCAAAGTCGCCGAGGACGCCGGCCTGATCTCGGATCTGTCCGTGAAGCTGTTGAAGAAGGCATGCCGAGACGCGGCGGCCTGGCCCAACGATATTCTGCTTTCCTTCAATCTCTCACCGACCCAGCTGGCCGACCGGTTGATCGGGCTGCGGCTCATCAATGTGCTCAATGAGACCGGGTTTCGCCCGCAGCGGCTGGAAATCGAGATCACCGAGAGCGCAATGGTTCTTGATGCGGACACCGCCCAGTACGTGATCGGCCAGTTGCAGCAACTGGGGATTCAGATCGCACTGGATGATTTCGGCACGGGCTATTCAAGCCTTTCGCAAATGTCGCGGTTCAAGTTCAGCCGCCTGAAGATCGACCAGAGCTTCATTCGCGATTTCGAAAATGACCCGAAACAGAACAGCATCGTCAGGGCGATCATTGCGCTGGGCAACGGTCTGAATGTGGCAACGACTGCCGAGGGCATAGAGCAGCCAAGCCAGCTTGAGGCGCTGAAGAAACTTGGCTGCAATTCGGGACAAGGCTATCTGCTGGGCAGGCCAATGACTGCCGAAAAGGCCAAGGCAGCGCTCGCCGGGCCTGTCTTGCCGGCCGTACGTAAGCGGGCGTGAGGCTGGCATTGCATCGATGGATGTGGATCTGCCGCCGGCGACCGGAATGACGAGCGTATGGCGGCGGGCGCCGGGTATGTTTGACGCAGCGCGTTACAGCCGCGCCAGCGCCTGGGTCAGATCGCCATAGCCGGTCAATTGGCGTTCATAGCGCAGGCCCAGCCTTGCTGCGGCGTCGCGAGCCTTGCGATCGAGTTCCGGATCGTCGGTCTGGGCGATGTAAAGCGCGCGCTGGTAGTGGCCGAAATAGGTGTCGCGCAGTTCCGGAAAGCGGTCGAGACCAAGCGGTTTGATCAGAAATGCTTCGAAATGCCGGGCCAGGAAATCGGTGATGAAGAAGGTGGTCATCATTTCGTCCTGGGCGGCTTCGAAGGTGGCGTTTCCCAGGTAGAATGAGAAACAATGCGGCCCGTCGATGCGCGCAACGCCGTGGGCGGCGCAGACCTTGTCGAGTTCGCCGCCTGTGCCGCAATCGGCGTAGCCAATGAAAATATGCTCGAAACCGTCTTCACGTGCTTTGCGGATGGCGCGGTCGACCGCGGGTGCGATGCGCTCGGGATGGTGGTGGAAGTTGGCGTCGATGCATTTGAGATCGACATGGGCGTGGCCAAGCTGGGCGTTCACCGCCAGCACCTCGCGGGCGATCATTCCGCAGGCGATGACACGAACCGGAGCTGCGGTGGCGGCTGCTGCCGCAGGCTGACGATCGGTATTGGGAACGGGGAACTCGCTTCGCGACATTTTTTCGTCCGTCGGTGAAACTTTTCGGATTCTTTTGGTGTTTAAGGGATTACAATCAAGTTACGCCAACCAGGAGGACTTCGCCATGACATTTGCTCGTATTGTCGGCCTGCTTACCCTGATCTTCACGCTTTCGGCTTGTGCAAACACGGTTCGTGGCGTCGGAAAGGATGTCAAGGAAACCGCCGATGCCATCGCCGATGTTGCTTCCTGATATCTGACGCTGGCGGGTGGGTGCCGGAGCCCCCGCACGTGGTTTGCCACGCGCGGGTCAGATCGCTTCTCGGCATCACTATATAAGGGCTGACCGGCCGTCTCCCACCAACTCCGGCTACGGCCTATCAACCGGCCTCCGCGAAGTCTTGCAGCGGATCAAGCGTCAAACGCCGCCGGCCAACTGGTTGTGACGGCGCTTGATAAGGTCCTTGGCGGTTTCCACGGCGACAGCGGCATCGCGGCAATAGGCGTCGGCGCCCACGGCCTTGCCGAATTCCTCGTTAAGCGGGGCACCGCCGACGAGCACGATGTAATCGTCGCGGATGCCTTTTTCCTTCATGGTGTCGATGACAACCTTCATGTAGGGCATGGTGGTGGTCAGCAGCGCCGACATGCCGAGAATATCGGGCTGTTCGCGCTCGATTGCCTCGATGTAGTTTTCAACCGGATTGTTGATGCCCAGATCAATGACGTCGAAGCCCGCGCCCTCCATCATCATGCCGACCAGGTTCTTGCCAATGTCGTGAATGTCGCCCTTGACGGTGCCGATCACCATCTTGCCGAGCTTTGGAGCTCCGGTCTCGACCAGAAGCGGCCGCAGGATGAACATGCCTGCCTTCATTGCATTGGCGCTCATCAGCACTTCGGGAACAAACAGGATGCCGTCGCGGAAATCCTCGCCGACGATGCGCATGCCTTCGACCAGCGCCCGGGTGAGCACATCATAGGGCGTCCAGCCGCGTTCAAGCAGGATGTTGGTGCCTTCTTCGATCTCTTCTTTGAGGCCGTCATACAGATCGTCGTGCATCTGTTGGACAAGTTCGTCGTCGGAAAGCTCGGAAAGGACGATTTCTTCGTCAGACATGGGCTTCTCCCTTTGTTACCCGTATCCAGCCGTCCGATCGCCAATGACGAAGCAGACCCACACTGCATAGCGATATAGTTGTTTGTTTGCAAAAAGTTCCTTGAAAGCGACGCGCGAAACGGAAAATGCGACGAAGCCCGGGAAGCGGGGTATTCCTTGAGCGCCAAGGCTTGGCGCATAAAGGCAGGTGCGCGGCGCGGTTTTCACTAGCATGACAGTGAGGGCGCGATGGTGCGCGAGAACAAAATATGCAGGCATTTCATGGTTGATCCAGACACGCTTTCCACCCCTGATACGGCGACCACGGACACAGCGGCACAGGCGCAGCCGGAGGCCGGATCCGGACGGCGCGGACGCGGCGCGGCGGCGCGGCGGGCGCAGCGTTCGGGCGGCGGCCCGGGTGTTTCGATGCCGTTCATCACACGCAAGCTTGCGGCCTATGAGGTTCTTGATGAGGAAGGGCTGAGCCTTATCGAGCGCAACGCCGATACCGTGCTCGAGGAAATCGGCATCGAGTTTCGTGACGACCAGGAGGCGCTTGCGATGTGGCGCGACGCTGGCGCGGATGTCAAAGGCGAGCGGGTTCGCTTCCCCAAGGGGCTGTGCCGCGAGTTGCTCAAAACCGCGCCGGAGGTGTTTACCCAGCATGCGCGCAATCCGGCGCGTTCGGTGCAGATTGGCGGCAAGGCCACAGTGTTTGCGCCGGTTTACGGGCCACCCTTTGTCCGCGATCTCGATGGCGAGCGCCGTTATGCGACGATCGAGGATTTCCGCAACTTCGTCAAACTGGCCTATATGGCGCCCTCGCTGCACCATTCGGGCGGCACCGTGTGCGAACCGGTCGACGTGCCGGTCAACAAGCGCCATTTCGATATGGTCTACAGCCACATCAAATATTCAGACAAGCCGTTCATGGGATCGGTCACAGCGCCCGAGCGGGCCGAGGACACGATCGAGATGTGCAAACTGCTGTTCGGCGCGGAGTTTGTCGATCAGAATTGCGTCACCCTCAATCTGATTAATGCCAATTCGCCGATGGTGTTTGATGAAACCATGGTGGGGGCGCTCAAGGTCTATGCCCGCAACAATCAGGCCTGCGTGGTCTCGCCGTTCATTCTGGCAGGGGCCATGAGCCCGGTCACGGTGACCGGCACGCTCACCCAGATCCTCGCCGAAGTGCTGGCGGGTGCTGCGTTTACGCAACTCGTTCGTCCCGGCGCGCCGGTGCTGTTCGGCACTTTTGCCGCCTCGATTTCGATGCAGTCGGGAGCGCCGACATTTGGAACGCCTGAGCCGGCGCTGGTCTCCTATGGTGCCGCGCAACTGGCGCGACGGCTGAAAATCCCGTTTAGGACCGGCGGGTCGCTGTGCGGTTCCAAGGTGCCCGATGCCCAGGCCGCGCATGAGAGCGCATCGACCATCAACATGACGCTGCTGGCGGGCACCAATTTTGCGCTGCATTCGGCCGGTTGGCTGGAAGGCGGGTTGGTCAGCTCCTATGAGAAGTTCATGATCGATGTCGACCAGCTTGGCATGCAGCAGCGCTTTGCCGAAGGCGTTGATCTTTCCGAGACGGGGCAGGCGATGGACGCCATCGCCGAAGTCGGGCCGGGCAATCACTATCTTGGCTGCGCTCACACGCAGGCCAATTTCCAGCAGGCGTTCTACCGCTCGGCGCTGGCCGACAACAATTCCTACGAGCAATGGCTGGCCGAGGGCGAAAAGCGCGTCGAAGAGCGCGCGCGGGCGCTTTGCCGGTCCTGGCTTGAAAGCTATACCGCGCCCGAGCTCGATCCGGCCATCGACGAGGCGCTGATCGAATTCATCACCACGCGCAAGGATTCGATGCCCGACGCATTCACTTGAACACAGCCCGATCGAGCCAGGGAGACAGGCGCACGGGATCGGGTGGCGGGCCTCATTCATAAAGAGGTCTGGCGATCCGCGTTCCGTGATGGCTCGGGTTCCGGCGGAAACCGTGGCTGATCTGGAGAAGCTGGCCGCCGAACTGGACGGGCACGGCCTGTGTCTGCGTGGCGTGCTCGCGTTCGACGATCAAGGCGGTGTGGTTTCAGATAGCTTTGCACCTACTCTCAAGGCAGTCTTGTGTGCGGATGGCCGGCCGGCACGGCTAGTGTGTCTGGTGGGGTATCGGGGTGGAGCGATCTGGCCGCATTTCGAGCATTGGCGGTTGGAGCACCCGGCCCGGCAAGATCCGCTTGACGCCTGGTCGAAAGCCGTGATCGCGCCGATCGCCCGAGATGCCGGCGGCGAGGCAGTGTTTCCCTCCGACCGGCCCTGGCAACCGTTTCAGCAATGGGCTATGGCCGCGGAGGGATTGGCGCCGTCGCCGCTGGGCATTCTGATCCACCCCGAATTCGGATTGTGGCACGGCTATCGCGGCGCAATTCTGTTTGGCGAAAGCATCGGGGCGTTACCGGGTCTGGTGGACAATGCCGAATTGAACGGCGGCGCGACCGCCGCCCACCCCTGCGATGCGTGCGACGACAAGCCGTGTCTGAGCGCCTGTCCGGTCGATGCTTTTGTCGGCGGGGGCTTCGAGGTGGCCGCCTGCCGCGCGCATCTTTTGACCGATGCCGGCGCGCAGGGCTGCATGAGCGCTGGTTGCCGGGCGCGTGACGCCTGTCCGGTCGGGCGGCGGTACCGCTACCCGGATGCGCAGATCCGGTTTCACATGGCGGCGTTTGGGTAAACCGGCATGGTTCGGGGCCGCTATGGTTAGGTTGGAACTTCTTTGCATTTCAGCGATGCATCGAAGTGCTGTGTTTACAACATCTTGTGTAGGTTTCTCGCTTGCCTGAAGCGGCTTTCGCTGGGCTGTTGGGCTGATGCGTTTCCTGTAAAGCTGCGAAATTAAATCGATAGAGCAACTGCGTGACCCTGGCTTAACCGAAACTGCGCCAAGGGCATCGCGCATGTCGCGGGTTCCAGTTTCGGAAAATACTACTTTAACATGTATCTCAATCTTAAATAGTATGTGATGGTAAATCTCAACACATGGGAGAAAATAATGAAAAAGCTCGCAGCTACGGTATTATGCTTAGGCTATGCTTGTTCTCTTGCCCAGGGCCAATCCATAGACAGGACAATGAACTTCCCGTTCATTCAAACGCAAAAATCCGGTCCAAAATCGGTTTCACACACTCAGCAGATTTGCCTGCCTACCACCACCGATACCTGCGATGAGGTCGTGGTCGATTTTTCACGCACGAGCAATTCAGGTCCCGCACCGTACGGAGATGGCGGGCCAGGTTACGGCATCAGCATCTCGAGGTGGAACAACCCGAAAGGCGTCAATGCCGTCTCCCACAGTGTGGGCGGCAACTGCCTGACGAGTACCGTTAAAGTGACACGGAAAAGAAGGCAGCGAGGCTGGTACAGCGGAAACCATACAATTTATGGGAAGTGCGTGAAGCCCAAAAACATGGTCAATGAATCAGGTCTCAGTGATGGCGAGGTCTTCCAGCATTCGGCAAAAGTTGTTTGCGGAAGGGTCTCACCGGATATTTCTGATGTACCCAACTCGGGAGTCATAGCCGTGCCGGGTCTTTATGCGGCAACCGTCAACGTTCATAATCCGAGTTATGAAAATATTCGGTTTCGCTGGAAATTAGTGCCAGCGGGAAGAGCCCAAGACGCTGGCCACTCGCGGTTCACGCACGGCGAGATTGCGGCCGATAACGCGCAATATTTCGATTGCACAAAATATTCTCTCAAGCCTACAGAGTTTTTCGACGGTTTCTTTGTCATTGAGTCCGAAGCACCCTTGGATGTGAAAACGTTCTATTCAGCAACTGATGAGATCCCTAATGGTCAGGTCGCTATTCACGTCGATACTGTGCAGGAAAAGATTTCCTCACCAGGTGAAGACTGGTTTTGCCACAACAAAAAAGGACTGGACATTGCCGACCCAGCGCAGTGGTTCCTTAGCGATGACACCAACGCCAAGGTTATTCCCGGAACCGGAGGCGTTATGTCATACAAGGTCGACGGTGGCGATGATGGGTCGCTGAAACCCGGTGACTATGTGTTTGAACGGGACATATGCGTTTGCGGAACCGATGGCAAGGAAAGCGGTTTTGCTGTTAATTGGCAAGAAGTGCGGTCTGATGACGGCATCGAATTGTATATGGTGTATAACAATTTCCCAACGCTTTTTGGTGGCAGTCCAGTCGTCACGACAAATCCCCCTCTGCCTCAACCTGCATTTGGCCCTGCGAATATGTCTGAACATCGAGCCGGCACGCACACCATTCAAGCCGTTGTCAAAAATATCGAGTTTGGCGGCAGCAATGCGGGCAATACGATGAAGTTCGCGCCCAAAGGAATTCTGACACTAAATCACGCCTATTTGGGTTCTTGCATGAGGGATGAATAACCGGACTTTCCGCCCGGCTTTGAAGCGGGTGGGACCGCACCCGTTCTTTCGTTCGTTTTGAAGCTCCGGTTCCGAAATGATCCGAGGTCTCTGCATGGATTCGATTCTCGATTCTCCATTGGGCGTTGTTTGGGACTGAAAAATTGCCGGCAGCCCCCATGAATGGCCTGTCGGCCTGTCCGGTCGAAGCCTCCAAAGCAGACGGTTTTGATGTCGTTTGCTGCCGCGCCTATGTGAAAACCGGGTCGATCTCGACTGGATAAATGCGCAGATCTACGAGGCGTCGGAGCACATCTAGGGCGTTTCGCTCGACGTCGAATTCCGCGCACTGCGCAGGTCGCTGTTTCAGCAGGTGCGCAGCGGCGAGTTTTCGGCAGCCCATGCCCGCAAGGCGCTCAAGATACTCAGGCAGAGCCGTCAGGACATCGAGAATCTTTGAGGTTTGTGGGCGGCGATCACGAAAAAGGGCCGGCGTTTGCGCGCCGGCCTCCTGGCTTTTAAGCGGCGTTCAGGTTCACCCCCGGCGGCCGCGGCGTTCGCGCTTGGGAGCGGCGTTGTCGGTGGCGACGGTGTTGCGCATCGGGCCGATGCGCTCGACAATTTCCTCAACCGTCGGCCTTTGTGTCCTTGTGTGAGTATCGATCGCCTTGCGCATGGCGGCCAGATGCTCGCAGGATGTGCCGCAACAGCCGCCGATGATCCTGGCGCCGCCGTCGATGGCGAGCCTTGCATAATCGGCCATCAGCGGCGGGGTTCCGGAGTAATGGATCTCGGTTCCGCGGAATTCGGGAATTCCGCAATTGCCCTTGACGATGACGACCGCCTCGGGATCGGCGGTGGTCATGTCGAGCAGCGACGAGAGGATGTCGGAGGCGCCGACGCCGCAATTGGCGCCCACGGCGAACGGGCCTTCGCCGATGTCTCCGGCGACGCCGTGGATGTCGCGCGGATGCAGGCCCATCATGGTTTTGCCGGCGGTATCGAAGGAACCGGTATAGGTGTAGGGCATGCCGCAGCGGGAGGCGGCTTCCGCGGCGGCGCGGATCTCATCGGTCGCCGACATGGTCTCGATCCAGATGACATCGACGCCGCCCGCCTTCAATCCCTCGATCTGTTCGACAAAGGAGTTGATCGCCTCATCATAAGTGAGCGCGCCGAGGGGGACGAGCAGATCTCCGGTGGGGCCGACGGAGCCTGCGACGATGACCTTGCGGGGCGCTTTGGCGGCCACCGCACCGGCGATCTCCGCAGCCTTCTTGTTGAGTTCGTGAACCCGGTTTTCGGCCTGGTGAAGTTTGAGCCGGTTACGGGTACCGCCGAAACTGTTGGTGAGGATGATGTCGGAACCGGCGTCGACAAAATCCTGATGCAGCTTGGTGATTTTATCGGGCGCGGTTTCGTTCCACAGTTCCGGCGCTTCGCCCGATTCCAACCCCATGGCGAACAGGTTGGTGCCGGTGGCGCCATCGGCAAGAAGCACACCTTTTTCTGCGAGCAGATCGGCAAGCGGGTTGGATGCGGACATGGAAATCTCCTGTAGGGTTGGAGATCGTATAAAGATATCTTTATATCATTGCAACCATCTCGGAAGAGCAACAGCAAAAAACCCGCCGGAGGCCAACGCCCCCGGCGGGTTGATTTGATCCCGGACTGTCCGGGTTTTCACAGAACCGCCGCACGAGCGGTCTGGGAGATGCCTGTCAGGCAGCAGCCGATTCGTGATCCACGGGTGTCACCATGGCGGCGATGACTTCATTGATGTCGAGCCCGCCGATCGGCTTGCCGTCCTCATCAACCACATGGGCCATGGAAATCCCGCCGTCGGTCATCTTCTTGGCGGCCACTTCCAGCACCGTGCCCTGGACAATCGCCATGCCCTGGGGTTCGCCGCTGAGCGGCGTCATCACCATCTCGGCGGAGATGACGCGGCCGCGGTTGACCTCGCGTACGAAGCTGGAAATGTACTCATCCGCCGGATGCAACACGATTTCCTGCTTGGTGCCCTGCTGAACCACTTCGCCATCGCGCAGGATGGCGATGCGATCGCCAAGGCGCAAGGCTTCATCAAGGTCATGGGTGATGAAGACGACGGTTTTGCGGATTTCCTTCTGCAGATCCAACAGCACGGTCTGCATATCCATACGGATCAGCGGATCCAGCGCCGAAAACGCCTCATCCATCAGCAGGATCGGCGCGTCATTGGTCAGCGCCCGGGCCAGGCCCACGCGCTGCTGCATGCCGCCCGAGAGCTGATTGGGATAATTGTCCTCGAAACCATCCAGGCCGACGCGGGAAATCCAGCGTCTTGCCTGTTTCTCTTGCTCTTCACGCGGGACGCCCTGGATCTCCAGGCCGTAAACCGAGTTTTCGAGCACCGTGCGGTGCGGCAGAAGCGCGAACTTCTGAAACACCATGGCGGTGTTCTGGCGGCGGAACTCGCGGAGTTCCGCCTCGTTCATCTTCACCACATCCTCGTCACCAACGATGACTTCGCCCGCGGTCGGATCGATCAGCCGGTTGATGTGGCGGATCAGCGTTGATTTTCCGGAGCCGGACAGGCCCATGACAACCTGAATACCGCCGCCGGGCATTTCGATGTTGATGTCCTTGAGACCGAGCACGTGACTGTGCTTCTCGTTCAGCTCGGTCTTGGTCATCCCGCCTTTGACAGCGTCGATATAGGCTTCGGGATTGCTGCCGAAAATCTTGTAGAGATTACGGATGCTGATCCCGCTCCCGATGGATTGCTTAACCATGGACCACCTCCAGGTGACGCTGTAGGCGCTTGCCGTAAGCCTGGCTGGCGCGGTCGAAGATAATGGCGATGCCGACAATGGCGAGGCCATTGAACATGCCGAGAGTGAAGTACTGGTTGGCAATCGCCTTGAGCACCGGCTGGCCGAGGCCCTGAACGCCGATCATCGAGGCCACAACGACCATGGCCAGCGCCATCATGATGGTCTGGTTGATGCCGGCCATGATGGTCGGCAGCGCCAGCGGCATCTGCACGTTCTTGAGCCGCTGCCAGTTGGAGGAGCCGAAGGCGTCTGCGGCTTCCAGCACGTCCTTGTCGACGAGGCGGATACCCAGATTGGTCAACCGGATGATTGGTGGAATGGCGTAGATCACCACGGCCAGCAGCCCCGGCACCTTGCCGATACCCAGCAACATGACCACCGGGATCAGATAAACGAAGCTCGGCATGGTCTGCATGACGTCGAGAATTGGATTGACGATCGACTGCAGCCGGTTGGAGCGGGACATGCCGATGCCGATCGGGATGCCGATCACAATGGCAAGCAGCGTACAGACGAACGTCATGGCGATCGTCTTCATGGTGTCGTCCCACATATCGAAGAAACCGATAAGCAGAAGCGTAATGATCGAACCGGCGGTGATCTTCCACGACCGGCTGGCAATCCAGACAAGGCCGCCGATGATCAGCAAGATAACCGGCCACGGCGTGTTGGTCATGAAGCGTTCGGAATAGATCAGAAACCAGCGTACCGGCTCAAACATGAGCTCGATCGCTTCGCCATATTCTCGCGTAAAGTTTCGAAACCCTTCGTCAATGCCCTTTTTGAGCGCCCTGAGCGCTTCGTCGTTCATATGCGGAAAACTGCTGAGCCAGTCCATGCATCCGATCCCCTGGTGATTTTTGATTCTTTAGTCGTCCGGGCCGGGTTCCCTCGGAAAAACGAACCCGCCCGCCCTCATGAAAAGGGCGGCCTCTTGGGCCGCCCTTTCTAGGATGATGTTACATCATGCCCTTCTTGACCTTGGCGGCCACCTCATCGGAGACCCACTCGGTCCAGATGTCTTCATTGTTCTTGATGAAGTATTCCGCACCCTCTTCGCCGGTTGCCTGGTTGTCGGTCATCCAGGCGAGCAGCACGTTGACGGTCTGGTTTTCCCAGGAACGGGCCTTGAGATAATCCATGGCCGGGCCGGCGCGATCGGCGAAATCCTTGGTCACAACGGTGTAGACCTCAGACTTTGCCCAGGCATTCGGCTTGGGATCGGCGCAATCGAGAACTGCGGTGCAGGCTTCCCAATGCTCCTTGTCATGCTCGACGCCATGGTCAAGCTTGACCATTTCGTACTTGCCCAGGATCGAAGTCGGAGCCCAGTAGTAGCCGAGCCAGCCTTCTTCACGTGAATAAGCCTTGGCAATGGAGCCGTCGAGGCCCGCTGCGGAACCGGTGTCGAGAAGCCGGAAGCCCTTGTCCTCGGCGCCATAGGCCGTGAACAGGTTGCCGGTGGTAATCTGGCAGTTCCAGCCCGCCGGGCAGTTGTGAACCACGCCCTTGGCCGGGTCTTCAGGATCCGGGAAAAGGTCAGGCCGCGCCAGCGCATCGTTGATCGACTTGATGTCGGGATTGGCGTCGGCGAGATATTTCGGAATCCACCAGCCTTCAACGCCGCCTTCGGACAGCGATTCGGATGCGTAGACCAGCTTGCCTTCTTCAACGGCCTTGTCGAGCACGTCGCGCATGGAGTTGATCCAGGCTTCCGGAGCCACATCGGGCTCTTTCTTTTCGGTCATCGAGGTGAGGGTCGGCATGGTGTCGCCCGGGACCAGTTCGACTTCACAGCCATAGCCCTCGGCGAGAATGATCTTGTCGATCTGGGCCAGAACTTCGGCGGACTGCCAGTTCATGTTGGCCACGGTGACACGGCCGCATTCGCTGTGCGAAGCGGCTTGTGCGGCGCCGGCGAAGCCCATCAGGCCGGCGGCGAGAACGGTGGAAGCGAGAAGCTTCTTCATATGTAAGACCTCCCAGTCTCATTTGCAGTGCTTGTTCCGATTTTCGGCAAGCCCGGCGACTGCGCATACCGGATACCGATGGAATTGAAGGCACGTCGCCTCTCGGTCATTCAAGACCAAAGCCTGCGCCTTTTACGACGCAAAGACGACATCAAGTGTCGTGAAAACGTCACGCGGAACCCTGTCGCGCTTCGCCTGCGAGTTGATATGCCTGTGACTAGGGTAAGGTCTTGGCTGGAGAAATCAACAGCAACCTCGAGATTTTGCAGCCACCGGTCGCATCCGTGCCGGTTGTGCGAAGCGCGCAAGGTTTAACGCGATAAATACGTCAATTCATGATTGCTTAGGGTTTCAATAACTCTCCGGTAACGATGTCCGGGTTAAACCTCTTCTCACGGCGGGGGACAACCGCCGACCATTCCGGCTCAGGTATTGCGTACCGGGATGTCGCGATCCTCGCGCGTTTTTGTGGGGACGCCAGGTGTATTTTGGCGGGCCGCCCAGATCGAATGATCCGGGCGGCCTTCGCATTTTCAATGGGTTGGCGTGGCTCGGCACGGCTCTGCGCGGTCCCGCTCACAGGTTCCATGGCCATTTGCAGCCGGGTGGGCTCGAGGCGAAGGCTGCCAAGCATTCCGTTGCCGTCGGGGCAGGACAATGACCGGCTCCACCGGAGCAGTCAAAGCCGAAGCGCCAGGAAAGCCGCAACGAAAAAGGCCGGACGATTGCCCGTCCGGCCCCTCTCAATGGTGTCGTGCTGCGCTCAATGCCGAAGCCTCGAAAAAAGCCGCGGCACGGCGTTCAGAAACCTGCCGGTCAGCCTGCCGACGAGGTCTTGATGATGTTGGTGAGGCCGCGAAAACGGCGCTTGGGAGCGGCTTTGTCCGCCGGAAGCACGCCGTTCCAAGCGATTTGCACGCTATTGGCAGAATTGAATACGTAAAGCATCGCGATGTCCTTCCGTCTTGTGTCTCGTTATGGGTCCAAATGGCGCTCGCCATCTCTTGCTGCTCTATGCCCATCGCAGGGCGCGAGATGCGTTGAAACCGCCATGGCATGTCGCTTTTCAGATGCCGGATATCTTTCCGGATCGAAAACCGGATTTGCGGTTAAGCCATGGTTAACAAACCGCCCCTTCAGCCCTTTTTTGCAGGGCGCGGCGGTGCTATCGAAAGCACCATGGCACGGGCGTTGATGTTTCAGGGAACAGGGTCGGATGTCGGCAAGACCGTGCTGGTGGCGGGGTTTTGCCGACTGGCGGCCAACCGTGGTCTGAAGGTGCGGCCGTTCAAGCCGCAAAACATGTCCAACAACGCCGCAGTCGCCGAGGATGGCGGTGAAATCGGCCGCGCCCAATGGCTGCAGGCACTGGCCTGCCGGACGCCCGCGAGCATCCATATGAATCCGGTTTTGCTCAAGCCGCAGTCGGAAACCGGGTCGCAGGTGGTGGTGCAGGGCGAGGTGCGCGGCCAGGCGCGGGGCCGTGACTACCAGGCGCTCAAACCCAAGCTGATGGCCGCGGTGACGGACAGTTTCGCCAGGGTCTCGACTGAAGCCGATCTGGTGCTGGTGGAGGGCGCGGGCTCGCCCGCCGAGATCAATCTGCGCGCCGGCGACATTGCCAATATGGGATTTGCGACATCGGCCGGGGTTCCGGTGGTGCTGGTCGGCGACATCGACCGGGGAGGGGTGATCGCCTCGATCGTCGGCACCCATACAATCCTGCCGGAACGCGACCGCGCGATGATCGCCGGCTATCTGATCAACAAGTTTCGCGGCGATGTCAGCCTGTTCGATGAAGGGATTTCTGCCATCGAAAGCTTCACGGGCTGGCCCTGTTTCGGTGTCGTACCATGGCTCAAATCCGCTGCGAGGCTGCCGGCCGAGGATTCGGTGGCGCTGGAGCGGCTGGCGCGGGGCAAGCCGGGCGCGTTGAAGGTGGCAGTGCCGGTGTTGTCGCGGATTGCCAATTTCGATGATTTCGATCCGCTTGAAGCCGAACCCGATGTCGAATTGGTGTTTGTGCGTCCCGGCGAACCGCTGCCAAATGACGCGGGGCTGGTGGTGCTGCCCGGTTCGAAGTCCACAATTTCTGATCTGGCCGATCTGCGCCATCAGGGCTGGGACAGGGATCTCGTGGCTCATCACCGGCGCGGCGGCCGGATCATCGGTATCTGCGGCGGTTATCAGATGCTGGGCCGCAAGGTCAGTGATCCGCTGGCGCTCGAAGGGGGGGGCACCGAAGCGGAAGGGCTTGGGCTCTTGGACATCGAGACCGAGATGGCGCCGGAAAAGACCGTGCGCAACATCGAGGCGCGGTCGGCCGAGCATGGCGTGCCGCTTTCGGGCTATGAAATCCACCTCGGTTTGAGCCATGGGCCCGATTGCGCCCGGCCGATGACGATGCTCGATGGACGGCCGGATGGCGCGATGTCGCCCGATGGCCAGGTTGCTGGTACTTACCTGCACGGGCTGTTTGGTTCGGACGCCTATCGGGCGCGGCTGCTGGCGAGCTTCGGGATCACCGGCGGTGAACTTAATTACGCCGCGGATGTCGACGCCGCGCTTGACGAGATCGCTGCTGAACTGGACCGGCTGGTGGGTTTTGACTGGATGCTTGGGCTTGCCGGCTCCACCGGTCGTTGATGAAGCGGGCGATGGCGCAATCCAGATTGACAGTGCCAGGCGGGGTGCCTATCAGTTGTGATCCGAATGGTTCCGGAAAGCCAAGTTGTCTTTCGGGATGAAAAGGGAATGCGACGGGGTGGACCCAAGCCGGGCATCCTTATCGCAGCCGACCCCGCGACTGTAGAGCGGCGAGGCGAATGTCACCGGCCCGGCGGGCCCGGATGACGGGAAAACAATGGTGTTTGACCGTGATCTTACTCACCGGACCGGATGAAGCCACTGATGTGGCGGCATGATCAACCGGCGCGGACGCCTCTTTGTCTACGAATCGTCCCGTTTTCATGACCGCCGGCGGCATCGGGAAGGCCGGCATTTGCCGCTGTGCGACGGATATGTCGCACGCGACCCGCGAGCCAGGAGACCTGCCATTCGCCTCGGGTAAGACCCGGACCTTTGGGAGAGGTATTCTCCCGGAGCCATTCACGGAGGTTGTCATGGCTGTCAAAACTGCTTCGCTTTCCCTAACCGATCGCATCGGTGCGCGCACCGTTGCCGGGCTGATGGCGCTGGTCATCGGCTCGATCCTGGTGTTCGGAGTTGGTCTCGCCAACTCGCAGACGCTGCACGATGCGGCGCACGACACCCGGCATTCCTACGGCTTTCCCTGCCACTAGGGGAAATCCATCATGATTGTCAGGTTTCTCCTGGCGGCGCTGGCCGCCGGGCTCATTGCCGGTTTGGCGATGACGCCCGCCCAATATGGCAAAACCATCCCGCTGATCATGCAGGCCGAGGCCTATGAGAATGGTGAAGCGGGCCACGATCACCATGCCCCGGATTCGTCCGGCGCGACGACGGCGGATGACGGCCATGCCCATAGCCATGGCGACGGCGAGTCCGTGCTTGGATTCGGCCGGTTCGGCAATACGGTTCTCGCCAACATCGTCGCCGGGTGCGGCTTTGCGCTGATGCTGGCGGCCGTGGCACTGCTGACTGGGATCGAATTTCCGGTTGGCCGCGAGGGCCTGATACGGGGGCTTGTGCTCGGCGCGGGCGCCTGGTTCTCGGTCCAGCTTGCGCCCTCCTTCGGGCTGCCTCCGGCGGTGCCCGGGTTTCCCTATGCCGATCTTGGCGACCGGCAGACCTGGTGGATGCTCACGGTGGCGGCCTCCGCTGCCGGGTTGTGGCTGCTGGCGCTCAGGCCTGAATGGATCGTCAAGGCTGTGGGGCTCGCGATCATTGCCGCCCCGCATCTGTGGGGAGCGCCGGTGCCAGAGGACATCGTCAGCAATGTTCCCGCCTATATCGCCTCAGCCTATGCGGCAGCGTCGCTGGCCACGACACTGTTCTTCTGGCTATTGCTCGGCGGGGCGCTGGGGGTGTTCATGGCCCGGGCGGCGGGGAGCCGGCCGGCGTGAGTACGCCGCTCAAACCGGTCACGCTGGTGCTTGGCGGGGCACGCTCGGGCAAATCGGCTTTCGCCGAACGCATGGTCGAAGCCGCATCCGCGGAACGGCTTTACATTGCCACCGGCCAGGCCTGGGACGACGAGATGCGTGACCGCATCGCCGGGCACCGGAACCGCCGGGGCAGCGGCTGGCACACCGTCGAGGCGCCACTCGATCTGGTCACAGCACTTGATGCCAACACACGGGCAGGCAGGCCGGTGCTGGTCGATTGCCTGACGCTTTGGATGACCAATCTGATGCTTGGCGAGCACGATATCGCCGCTGAATTCGACCGCTTGCGTGCAGCGATCCCGTCGCTTGAAACGCCGGTCGTCTTTGTCTCCAACGAGGTGGGTCTCGGCATTGTGCCGGACAACGCCATGGCGCGGGCGTTTCGCGACCATGCCGGCCATCTCCACCAATCCATTGCGGGCCTGGCAGACGAAGTCTATTTCGTCGCCGCCGGCCTGCCTCTCAAAATGAAGGGCTGACGCCATGAATGGAACCAAGATTCCCGCCACCGTGATCACCGGTTTTCTGGGCGCGGGCAAGACCACGCTGATCCGCCACATGCTGGCCAACGCCAATGGCAAGCGAATCGCGCTGATCATCAATGAATTCGGCGATCTCGGCGTCGATGGCGACGTGCTCAAGGGCTGCGGCGACGAGGTCTGCTCCGAAGACGATATCGTGGAGCTCACCAATGGCTGCATCTGCTGCACGGTGGCCGACGATTTCATTCCGACCATGGAGCAATTGCTGGCGCGCGAAAACCGCCCCGACCATATCGTCATCGAAACCTCGGGCCTGGCGCTGCCGCAGCCGCTGGTCGCGGCCTTCAACTGGCCGGGCATCAAGACGCAAGTCACCGTCGATGGCGTGGTGACCGTGGTTGACAGCGCGGCGGTGACCGCCGGGCGGTTCGCGCATGATCACGACAAGCTTGACGCTCAACGGCAGGCCGATGCGGAACTCGATCATGAAAGCCCGCTCGAGGAGTTGTTCGAGGACCAGTTGACCGCAGCCGACCTGATCGTGCTCAACAAGGCAGATTTGATCAGTGACGACGATCTCAATGGTGTCCGCGAGGGCATTTTCGGCCACCTCAGCCGCAAGCCGGCGATGATTGCGGCCCGACAGGGCGAGGTGGCGCCGGAAGTGCTGCTGGGCTTGGGCGTCGGCACCGAGGATGATATCGACAACCGCAAATCGCACCATGAGCTTCACCATGCCGACGGCCATGAGCATGACCATGACGAGTTCGAAAGCTTCGTGGTGTCGCTCGGCACCGTCGGTGACATGGCGGGATTTACCGAAGGTCTCAAGGCGGTGATCGCCAAGCATGATGTGCTGCGGCTCAAGGGGTTTGCCGATGTGGCGGGCAAGCCGATGCGGCAGGTGATCCAGGCGGTGGGCGGCCGTATCGACACCCATTTCGACCGGCCCTGGGCGAAGAATGAGCCCCGGGAAACCCGGCTGGTGGTGATTGGCCTGCACGACATTGACGAGACGTCGATCCGCGAGAGCCTGGCGCAATTGGCCGGCTGATCGGGCTTCCGGGGAGGGCGTCGTCATGCATTTGCTGGTCGCGCAGAAGGGCGCCCTGAGCGATGGTGACGAGGCTGTCGATCTTGGCCAGAGCCCCGGCGACGTCATCTTCCTGAGCGCTGCCGACACCGAACTGGCAAGTGTTGCCGCAGCAAGGGAGGCGACCGGCGCGTTGGCCTGGCGGCTTGCCAGCCTGTCTGATCTCAAGCACCCGATGTCGGTCGATACCTATGTCGCGCGCATGGCGCCCAAGGCAAAGCTTATCGTGGTGCGGGCGCTGGGCGGAGCGAGCTATTTCGCCTATGCGCTGGAAAGCCTGCATGCGGCGGCGATGGCGCACGATTTCAAGCTTGCAGTGGTGCCGGGTGACGACCGGCCCGATCCGGCGCTGGCGCAATTTTCAACACTGGAAGAGGCCGATCGCGCACGGCTCTGGTCTTATCTGATCGAAGGTGGCGCGGAGAATGCCCGCGGGCTAATCGGCTATTGCGAACACCTCCTGGGTGTTGGCGACATGCCAGCGCCGGCCTCACCCTTGCTCAAGGCCGGATTTTGGCATCCTGACCGGGCCAATGCATCGATGGATGATCTGCGCACCGATTGGCGCAGTGACCGCCCGGTCGTGGCAGTGTGTTTCTATCGGGCGCTGGTGCAGAGCGGCCAGACGGCACCTGTTGCAGCGCTGTGCGAAGCGCTTCGGGCAACCGCCATCAATCCGCTGCCAGTTTTCGTTTCCAGCCTCAAGGATCCGGTTTCGGTGGGCACGGTGGAGGCGATCTTTGCCCAGGTCGCGCCGGATGTGGTGATCAACACCACCGGGTTCGCGGTTTCATCGCCGGGCGGACAGACCAAGGGCACGGTGCTGGAATCCACCGGCGCTCCGGTGCTGCAGGCCGTATTTGCCGGGGGCGGGCGGGAGGCCTGGGCCGGTTCCCAGCAAGGGCTGTCGTCGCGCGATCTCGCCATGCATGTGGCGCTGCCGGAGGTCGATGGCCGGGTGCTCTCCCGGGCGGTGTCGTTCAAGGCGGCGGCACGGTTTGATGACCGGGTCGAGGCCAATATCGTCACCCATCAGCCTGAAGCTGACCGGGTGGCGTTTGTCGCCGAACTGGCGGCGCGCTGGGCGCGGCTGAGGCGTGCCGAGGCGCCCGAGCGGCGGGTTGCGATGATACTCGCCAATTACCCTAACCGGGATGGCCGTATCGCCAATGGCGTGGGGCTCGACACACCGGCCGGTGCGGTGGAAGTGCTGCGCGCGCTCGATAAGGCCGGCTACCGGACCGGAGATCTGCCCGCCGACGGCGATGCGCTGATAGCCGCGCTCAAGGCCGGGCCAACCAATGCGCTTGGCGGGGTGCGTCAGGGCGGCGAAATCTACCCGCTTAAAGACTACCAGGCCTTTTTTGATCACCTCGATCCTGAGATCCGCACAGCGGTGAATGACCGCTGGGGCGCGCCCGAAGCCGATCCGTTCTTTGTTGATGGCGCGTTCCATCTGGCGGTGTTGCGCTACGGCAATGTGGTGGTCGGCATTCAGCCGGCGCGGGGTTACAACATCGATCCCAAGGCAAGCTATCATGCGCCCGATCTGGTGCCGCCGCACGGCTACCTGGCGTTTTACGCCTGGCTGCGAGGGGCGTTTGACGCGCATGCGGTGATCCATATGGGCAAGCACGGCAATCTCGAATGGCTACCGGGCAAGGCACTGGCGCTGTCGCAGGCCTGTTATCCCGAAGCGACGCTCGGTGCGTTGCCGCATATCTATCCGTTTATCGTCAACGATCCGGGCGAGGGCACGCAGGCCAAGCGGCGCACCGCAGCGGTGATCATCGACCATCTGACCCCGCCGCTGACGCGCGCGGAAAGCTACGGACCGCTCAAGGATCTGGAAGCGCTGGTCGATGAGTATTACGAGGCTGCGGGCCATGATCCGCGGCGGTTGAAGCTGCTCAAACGCCAGATCCTCGATCTGGTGCGCGACATCGGGCTTGATCATGATGCCGGGATCGTGGCCGGCGATGATGACGATCTGGCGCTGGAGAAGCTCGACGCCTGGCTTTGCGATTTAAAGGAAATGCAGATCCGGGACGGGCTGCATATCTTCGGCAAGTCGCCGGAAGGGGCACTGCTGACCGACCTGACGGTGGCGCTGGCGCGGATCAAACGCGGCGAGACGCCGGGCGAGGACAGCCTGCACCGGGCAATTGCGCGGGATCTGGGGCTTTCGGGCTTCGATCCGCTCGATTGCGCCATGGGCGAGCCGTGGTCCGGACCAAAGCCTGATGTGCTGGAAGCGGTTTCGGACGATCCGTGGCGCAGCAATGGCGACACGGTGGAGCGGATCGAATTGTTGGCGCTTGAACTGGTTTCGGGCGAGACACCCCTGCCTGAGGACTGGCCGGCAACGGCTGCGGTGATGGCCGAGATCCTTGAGCGCATCCAGCCTTCGGTTGAAGCCTGTGGCCATGCCGAGCTTGAAGGGCTGCTCAGCGCGCTTGACGGGAGATTTGTCACGCCGGGGCCCTCAGGCGCGCCAACACGCGGTCGTCCCGACGTGCTTCCCACGGGGCGGAATTTCTACTCGGTGGATAGCCGCGCGGTGCCGACGCCGGCGGCCTGGGAACTGGGCCGTAAATCGGCCGAACTGCTGGTCACCAGACATGTCCAGGATCACGGCGAATGGCCGACCTCGATGGCGCTGACCGCCTGGGGCACTTCCAACATGCGCACCGGCGGCGACGATATTGCCCAGGCGCTGGCGCTGATCGGGGCCAAGCCCGTGTGGGATCCGGCCTCGCGTCGGGTCACCGGCTACGAAATCATCCCGATGGCGATGATGAACCGGCCGCGGATCGATGTGACCTTGCGGATTTCCGGGTTTTTCCGTGACGCCTTTCCCGACCAGATCGCGTTGTTTGACCGCGCCGTGCGGGCGGTGGCAGCCCTTGAGGAGGACGAGGCCGACAATCCGCTGGCCGCCCGCGCGCGGGCCGAGCGCGCCCGGTTGATCGCCGAGGGTGCAAGCGAGCAGATGGCTGATCGGAAGGCCTCGTTCAGGGTGTTTGGCTCCAAACCCGGCGCTTACGGCGCGGGGCTCCAGGCGCTGATTGACGAACGCGGCTGGAGCGATCGCGGCGACCTCGCGGAAGCCTTTCTGGTCTGGGGCGGCTACGCCTATGGTGCGGGCGAGGAGGGAGAGCCGGCGCGGGCGCTGTTCGAGCAACGGCTGGCGACCGTCGAGGCGGTGGTGCAAAATCAGGACAACCGCGAACATGATATTCTCGATTCCGACGACTACTATCAGTTCGAGGGCGGCATGACAGCGGCGGTGGAAGCGGCAAGCGGGGCGCGTCCGGCGGTCTATCACAATGACCATTCCCGGCCCGAACGTCCGGTGATCCGCTCGCTGGAGGAAGAGATCGCCCGGGTGGTGCGCGGCCGCGCCGTCAATCCGAAATGGATCGCCGGCGTGATGCGTCACGGCTACAAGGGCGCGTTCGAGATGGCGGCGACGGTCGACTATCTGTTCGCCTTCGCGGCCACCACCGGCGCAGTGCGCGACGCGCATTTCGATGCGGTCTATCAGGCCTATCTGGTCGATGAGGACACGCTCGAATTCCTCAAGGAGAAAAACCCGGATGCGCTTGCCGAGATGGCCGAGCGCCTGCTTGAAGCCATAGATCGCGAGCTGTGGACGCCACGCAGCAACTCGGCAAAGTTCGCACTACGCCAGCTTGCGCTTGGGGATGGAGTTGAGTCTTGAGCGCGCGTCTGACGAAAATCGCAGAACCGTGGTGCCGCCACCGGACGGCAGCAAGATTCTGTTTGGGAGTTTTGCCATGACACTCGACATCGTCGCGATCACCGACAAGGACGAAGAGTTTGGCAATTGGGTTGAAGCGCTGATCGATGGAACGGCCGAAAAGCTGGGATATCCTTTCGATCCGGTCCCGTTCAACTTGAAGGCAGTGGATGCCGAGGGGCGTCCGGTAGGCGGGCTGACGGCCCATGCGGTGCAGGGCTGGCTGTTCATCAAGCTTCTGGGCCTGACCGAGCAGAGCCGGGGCAAGGGCGCCGGCCGCCGATTGCTTGCGCAAGCCGAGGATTTTGCCCGGCATAAGGGCCTGGTCGGGGTCTATCTCGACACATTCGAGTTTCAAGCGCCGGGCTTCTATGAAAAGCTGGGCTACAAGGAGTGCGGTCGGTTGCCCGCCCGTGACGGCGCGAAACAACGTATCTGGCTGGCAAAGGTTTTCGACGAGCAGGACGATGAGAAACCGGAACAAGACCGGGCCGGATCATGACCGGATCCGCCCTAACCACAGCACTGAACAGGGATCAATTCACATGAGCGAACGCGGCAAGATCACCGATGGCATGAATGACGATGAACTCAACGCGCGTCACGCCGAAAAAATGGCCAAGAAGAAGGCTGCGCGCGAAAAGATCATGGCCACCAAGACCGGCGAAAAGGGTCTGGTGGTCGTTCACACCGGCAAGGGCAAGGGCAAATCCTCGGCGGCGTTCGGCATGATCTTCCGGCATATCGCCCACGGGATGCCTTGCGCGGTGGTGCAATTTATCAAGGGGGCGATGTCGACTGGCGAACGCGATCTCATCTTGAAGCATTTCTCCGACACCTGTCAGTTCCACACCATGGGCGAGGGCTTTACCTGGGAAACCCAGGACAAGGCTCGTGACATTGAAATGGCGCAGGCCGCCTGGGAGAAAGCCAAGGACATCATCCGGGATGAGCGCATTTCCATGGTGCTGCTTGACGAGATCAACATCGCGCTTCGCTATGACTATCTCGACATCAACGAGGTGATCGCCTTTCTCGAAACCGAGAAACCGCCGATGACCCATGTCGTGCTCACCGGCCGCAACGCCAAGGAAGAGCTGATCGAGTTTGCCGATCTGGTCACGGAAATGGAAATGGTCAAACATCCGTTCCGCTCCGGCGTAAAGGCGCAGATCGGCGTCGAGTTCTAAGCTCCCGGCGAAGCCTCAAGCGTCGGTGAGCAGTTTCGCGGCCAGCGCCACACAGGTGATGACTAGAAGCGGCTTGATGAGCCGGGCGCCGTTTTTCATCGCCAGCCGCGAGCCGGCCTGCGCGCCCAGGAATTGCGCCGCACCCATCATCAGCCCGACCTTCCAGGAGATCACTCCGACAAAGGCGAATACCGCGAAGCCGCCGATGTTGGAGGCGAAATTCAGCAATTTGGTATGCGCGGTGGCCTTGAGCAGCCCGAAACCGGCAAGCGCGACAAAGGCCAGCATGTAGAACGAGCCGGCTCCGGGACCGAACACTCCATCATAAAAGCCGATCAACGGCACGATCAGCAAACCGAACAGGAACGGCGAGAGCCGGCGGGCGCGGTCGATATCGCCCATGTTGGGCTTGAAGGCGAAATACAGCGCGATGGCAATCAACAGCACCGGCAGAAAGGCGCGGAATACCTCGCCGGGGATGACGGTGGCCAGAATTGCCCCCAGCGCCGAGCCCAGGGCTGCGAGCCCCGCCCAGGGCAGTTGCGCGCGAAGATTGACATGGCCCTTGCGGGCATAGGCGACCGTTGCGGAACCGGAGCCAAACAGCCCCTGCAGTTTGTTGGTGCCGAGCGCCTCGACCGGCGAGAATCCGGCCAGAAGCAGGGCGGGCAGGGCGATCAGCCCGCCGCCGCCGGCAATCGAATCGACAAATCCCGCGAGAAAGCCAGCCGCAAGCAGCAACAGGGTGAGGGTCAGGGTGAGATCTTCCATGGGCGGGATGCGATCCGGATCAATGAGGCAAGTGGCTGAGGCCATGGCGTAGGCAGGACCGCAAACCAACGGCGCTACGGCATCTGGACAGGAGAGACGGTAGGCGTACCATTCCGGACCAGAGGGAATCAATCCGGCCAGAGAGCCGGCCCGGGGAGCGAAGACGCAACGTGAACCTGCTCGACAGAATGGTCCAGGCCTTGTCAGGCAAACGGCGCTGGTCGCCGGCGGTGGAACGCTTGTCGGCTGATCCGGTGGCGCTCGCCAAGGTCATGGTGATTTTCCGGATGGTTCTGGCCGATGGTGTGGTGCGGTCCTCCCAGCTTGCAGCCTTTTCGCACTTGTGCGGGCAGCGTTTCGGTATCGAGCCGCAGGACATGCCCCAACTTCATGCATTGCTCGAATCACCTGCCGGTCGCGACAGCGATGCGGAAGCCTTTGCGCTGATCCGGCGGCTTGACACGGACGCGCGGACCGCCCTTCTTGACGACATGATGCAAATCGCCCGGGCCAACAGTGAACTCGACGCGGGCGAAGACAAATTGATCCGCAGAATGGCCGATCTGTTGGGGCTTGATCCCGACAGTGCCAGCCAGGCGGCGGTCGCGACGACGGACAACGGCGCAATCGCCGGGAAGGAAGGGCGCATGACGGGCGCGAATGACACGACGAATGCCAATGACACAAATGCCAATGACAAGGGACCGTCGCTGGCCGACCGGGTGCGCGGCTTTCTTGATCAGCACGCTTCGATGCGCAAGGTGGCGCATGATCCGGTGCTGACAGCGGAATTGTTGCTGTTGGTGCGCATGTCTTTTGCCGACAAAACCGTTGCATCGACCGAGGCCGACGCCTTTGCCGCGATCTGCACCCGGTTGCTGGGTCTGAATGCCGGGGAACTGACCGATATTTTGAAGTATCTCAATGATTTCGGATACGAGACCAGCGATGCGCAGGCTGCGGCGATGCTGGCAGGGCTGGACGAGGCGCGCAAGCGCGAGATCCTCAATCATCTGGCAATCGTCGCCAAGGCCGATGGCGAGGTCGACGAACGCGAGCGCAATTTGCTGGAAGCGACTGCGCGGCGGCTGGGCTTCGACTGAAGCCTCCTCGGAATCGCCAGTGAAATCGGCAGTGAAGTTCCGGGCGAAATCCGCTGTGGCGCAGATTGACGCCGGGTTGGCGCAAACCGCGTTGACCCGGATGTCCGCAGACCCTAAGACTTGATCCATGTGCGATGGCGCCTGATGACAGGCTGAGAGAAATTCCGGTGCGGCTGACTTAATCCAAGGGCCAAACCCGGTGCTGTCCGGTTCGGGAAATGCGGCATCGCCTGAAGGCGGTGATCCGTATTCATCCGGCGTTTCGTGCTGAGATTGTCACGTTGTCCGGAGGCCCACTGATGCGCATACTTGTTTTCACATCCGTTGTTCTGACCCTTATGGGGGTATCGACCGCATTTGCCCATGGCGGCCATGTCGGCGATCTGGCTGGACATTCACACTGGGTCGGATGGGCTGCGGCTGCTGCTGCTGCCGCACTGGCCGCCTGGGCCGCGAAGCGTGGAAGCAAGGCAAAAGCCAAGCGGGAGGATGACGGAAAGACAGCGGAGGCTGAAAACCGGCCCGAACAGGCGGAGGCCTGAGCGATGAGCAGCAGTCACATCCCGGAAGGCACCGGCATCATGGTTTGCGGCCATGGCAGCCGCAACCAGAACGCCGCCCGCGAATTCGCCACCGTGGCCGAGGGACTGAAGGCGCGTTATCCCGATACGCCGGTGGAATACGGTTATCTCGAGTTTTGCAATCCGGTGATCTCCGACGGCCTCGACCGGTTGCGCGAAAAGGGCGTCAGCCGCGTGCTGGCGGTGCCCGGAATGCTGTTTGCCGCCGGCCACGCCAAGAACGACATTCCGTCAGTGCTCAATACCTATCAGGCGCAAAATCCGGGCACCGTGATCAATTACGGGCGCGAACTCGGCATCGATCTGAAAATGATCCGGGCAGCGGGTGAGCGGATTCAGGCCGCGCTTGATCAGGCCAATGCAGAGCAGGGGGAAGTCGCACTTCACGACACGCTGTTGATGGTGGTGGGCCGCGGATCCTCTGATCCGGATGCCAATTCCAATGTCTCCAAGGTGATGCGGATGCTGTGGGAAGGCTTCGGCTTCGGCTGGGGCGAGACCTGTTATTCCGGCGTTACGTTTCCGCTGGTCGGCCCAGGGCTCAGCCATGCGGCGAAGCTTGGCTACAAGCGCATCATCGTGTTCCCCTATTTCCTGTTCACCGGCGTGCTGGTCAAACGGATCTATTCCGAAACCGACGTGGTGGCGGCTGGGCACCCCGATATCCAGTTCATCAAGGCGTCCTATCTGAGCGACCACCCGCTGGTGCTCGACACGTTCCAGGACCGGGTGCAGGAGATCCTCGAAGGCCAGGCGCTGATGAACTGCCAGATGTGCAAATACCGCGAGCAGGTGCTGGGCTTCGAGGCCGAGGTGGGATTGCCGCAGGAAAGCCATCACCACCATGTCGAGGGCATCGGGGGCGGGCTGGAGAATTGCCCCTGCAAGGGCGACTGCGACGCTTCCTGCCGCGACGAGGCATTCTGCAAGGAACACGGGCTTCCCTGGACCCCGGTGCACAGCCATGCGAGCCCGGGGCCTCTGGAGCCGGTGGGGCACGATCAAGATCATGGCCACAGTCATCATCACCATGATCACAGCCACGGGCATGATCATGACCACGAGCATGTGCACTCCCACGATCATGGTCACACGCATGATCACCACCACCATCCCTATCCACATGCTGACCATCCCCACGGTCCGCGCTCGATGGACAAGACAAAGGGCTGACGGTGGTGGTTGAGGCCGCGCCCATTCGCGATCCGGCGGAAATCTATCGCCGCTCCTTCGCCATCATCCGGGCGGAGACCGATCTGGCGCGCTTTGACGCCGCCGAGCAGGAGATCGTGGTGCGGATGGTCCACGCCTGCGGCATGGTCGATCTCGCCGATGATATTGTCGTTTCCGCTGGCTTCGCCGAGACCGCGCGCGCTGCGCTGACGGCTGGCGCGCCGGTGATTTGCGACGCCGAAATGGTTCGGCACGGGGTGATCGCGCGGCTGATGCCGAAAGATAATAAGGTGCTGTGTCTGCTCAAGGATCCGCGCGTCCAGGAGATCGCCGTGCGCGATGCGACAACGCGGTCCGCGGCGCAGGTCGATCTCTGGGCGGAACGGATGGAGGGCGCGGTGATTGCCATCGGCAACGCGCCGACGGCACTTTACCGGCTTTTGGAACTGATCGATGCCGGGGCGCCGCGGCCCGCGGCGATCATCGGTGTGCCGGTGGGTTTTGTCGGGGCTGTGGAAAGCAAGGAGGCGCTGACCGCCAACCCGCGTGATGTGGCGTTCCTAAGCGTGCGGGGCCGACGCGGCGGCAGTGCGCTCGCGAGTGCTGCGGTCAATGCACTGGCCGGAGGGCTTGAAGGCCATGGCTAGCAAAACGCGGGGTGCGGAGCCGTGGCTCACCATCATCGGTATTGGCGACAACGGGCTCGACAGTCTCACGCCGCCGGCTCGGCTGTTGTTCGAGGCGGCCGAGACCATTATCGCACCGGCGCGTGTGCTCGAACGGGTGGACTGCGGTGCGCGTGAGGTGATCGCCTGGACATTCGGTGTCCGGCAAACGCTTGAGTTGCTGCGCGACCGGCGCGGACGACCGACCACAATTCTGGCGACTGGCGACCCGATGCATTTCGGCATCGGCGCAACGCTGATGCGGGAACTCGATGTGTCGGAACTCCGGGTCATTGCCTCGCCTTCGGCGTTTTCGCTGGCTGCCAGCCGGCTCGGATGGGCGCTGCAGGAGGTGGCCCAGATTTCGCTGCATGGCCGCTCGGTGTACGGGCTCGTCGCTCAAATCCAGCCCGGCGCGCGGATCATCGCGCTGACTTCGGTTGGCCGGACGGTGATTGAGGCGGCGCAAATCCTGGTGGAGCATGGCTTTGGCCCATCGAAGCTGCAGGTGCTTGAGCATATGGGCGGGCCGGACGAGCGGATTATGGTCGGGACGGCTGCCGAGTTTGCCGAGCAGAAGCCCGAGTTTGCCGATTTCAACACACTGGCCGTTGACTGCGTGGCTGTGCCCGGCGCGCACATCCTGCCGGCGGTTCCCGGGCTGCCAGATTCGGCTTTCCGCCATGACGGGCAACTGACCAAGCGCGAAGTGCGGGCGGTAACACTGTCCCATCTTGGGCCGGCGCCGGGCGCCGTGCTTTGGGATATCGGGGCCGGATGCGGTTCGGTCGGCATCGAGTGGATGCGCGCGGCGCGCGGAGCCAAAGCGATCGCGATTGAATCGCAACAGTCACGTCGCGACATGGTGGCGGAGAACGCGCTGATGCTCGGCACACCGGCGCTGGAGATTGTCGCCAGGACCGCGCCCGAAGCACTGGCGGATCTGGTGCGGCCCGACGCGGTTTTCATCGGCGGTGGAATATCCAATGCCGGCGTGTTCGAGGCGGCCTGGGCGGCGCTCAAGCCGCATGGCCGGCTGGTCGCCAATGCGGTGACGGTGGAAGGCGAGGCGCGGTTGTTTGCCTTGCAGACCGCCCATGGCGGCGCACTGTCGCGAATCCAGATCAGCCGCGCGGAACCGGTTGGCCGCTTTCTCGGCTGGAAGCCGCTGATGCCCGTCACCACCTGGTCGGTTGGCAAGGGAAACGACGCATGACAGGTAAGCTCTATGGGCTGGGACTCGGTCCCGGTGATCCCGAATTGCTGACCCTGAAAGCCCACCGGATCCTGCGTTCGGCACCGGTGATCGCCTGGCCGGCGCCAGATACCGGATCAAGTTTTGCGCGCGCCATAGCCGCGCCGCATCTGCCGGGCGGGCAGACCGAGATCGCCATTCGGGTGCCGATGCGGACCGAACGGTTCCCCGCGCGTGATGTCTATGACAAGGCGTCAACCCTAATTGCAGCCCATCTCGATGCGGGCCGCGATGTGGCGGTGCTGTGCGAAGGGGATCCGTTTTTCTACGGCTCCTTCATGTATCTGTTCGAGCGCCTGGCAGGCCGCTACAAGAGCGAAGTGGTGCCGGGTGTATCCTCGATGATGGCGGCGGCCAGTCACGCAGGACGGCCGCTGGCTGCGCGCAATGACGTGCTTTCGGTTCTGCCGGGCCCATTGCCCGACGAGGCGCTCACCGAGCGGCTTGGGCAATGCGACGCCGCGGCGATCATCAAGATCGGACGTCATTTCGGCCGGCTTCGGGCGCTGATCGATGATCTCGGGCTGACTGACAGTGCGGTTTATGTCGAGCGTGTATCGCTGGAAGCAGAACGGCTGATGCCGTTGTCTCAGGTGCCGGAAGACACGGCCCCCTATTTTTCGATGATCCTGATTTACAAGGGCGGCGAGGACTGGATCCACGCGCTGCCCGGGAGCACGCCATGACCAAGAAACCGGCCATTGTCATCCTGTCGGAGGCGGCGCTTCCGATGGCGCAGCGTCTGTCCACGGCATTAAACGGCGAGGTGCACGGCTTTGCGCGGCGCCTGCCCGGTGGCGTGGATAGGCGCTTTGAGGACGCGAGCGCGCATCTCGGTGCTTTGTTTGCCGATGGGCGGCCGATCGTGGCGGTGATGGCAGCGGGCGCGGTGATCCGGCTGCTCGCGCCGCATCTCAACGATAAAACCACCGAGCCGCCGGTGATTGCGGTCGCCGAGGATGGATCGGCAGTGGTGCCGCTGCTTGGCGGTCATCACGGGGCCAATGATCTGGCGCGCGAAATCGCCGAATTGTTCGACGGGTTTGCGGCTATCACCACAGCGGGCGATGTCAAATTCGGGGTCGCGCTGGATGCACCGCCCGAGGGCTGGGTGCTGGCCAATCCCGATGATGCCAAACAGGTGATGGCCGATCTGGTCGCCGGTGCGGATTGCCGGCTTGAGGGCGAAGCGGCGTGGCTATCGGGCAGCGGTTTGGCTTTGTCCGATGAAGGCGAGATCACGCTGGTCGCGAGCGACAGGATTTGCGAGCCGCCTTCGCGCGGGTTGCTCTACCATCCCAAAACGCTCGTGCTGGGGATCGGCTGCGAACGTGGCTGCGATCCGCAAGAGGCACTGGCGCTGGCGTTGGAGAGCCTGGCGAAAGCCGGGCTGTCTGAGCAATCGGTTGGTCTGGTGGCCTCGATTGACGTCAAGGCGGACGAGGCGGCTTTGCACCAGGTGGCGTCGCATTTCGGTTGCCCGGCGCGGTTCTTCGATGCCGCAAGGCTGGAGGCCGAAACGCCGCGATTGAAAAATCCGTCAGACATCGTGTTTGCCGAAGTGGGCTGCCATGGCGTGGCCGAAGGCGCGGCGCTGGCGGCGGCGGACCATACGGGAGAGCTGGTGGCTGAGAAGCGCAAAAGCCGCCGGGCCACCTGCGCGATCGCCCGCGCTGACGAACCGTTCACGCGATCCAACCTGCCTGGCCGGGCGCGGGGCAAGCTGATGGTGGTGGGCATCGGGCCGGGATCGGAAGGCTGGCGTTCGCCCGAAGTTTCGCAAATGGTTGCGGCATCGACGGATCTGGTCGGCTACTCACTCTACCTCGATCTGCTTGGTCCGCTCGCTGACGGCAAGGCGCGGCACGATTTCGATCTGGGCAAGGAAGAAGCGCGGGTGCGCCATGCCATGGAACTGGCGGGCGAGGGCCGTTCGGTGGCGTTGGTCTGTTCGGGCGATGCCGGTATCTATGCCATGGCAACCCTGGTGTTCGAGCTTCTCGACAAGGCTGATGGCGCTGACGGGCTGCCGGACGGTGCGCGGCGCATCGAGATTGAGGTCTCGCCGGGCATCTCGGCCCTGCAGGCGGCCGCGGCACGGGCGGGCGCGCCTCTGGGGCATGATTTCTGCACGATCTCGCTGTCGGACCTTTTGACACCGTGGGAGGACATCAAACGCCGGGTCACGGCCGCCGGGGAGGGCGATTTCGTGATCGCGTTTTACAATCCGGTGTCGAAGAAGCGCCGCACCCAACTGGCCTGGGCGCGCGACAAGTTGCTTGAACACCGGCCGGCTTCGACCCCGGTGATCCTGGCCACCAATCTGGGTCGCGAGGGGGAACTGATCCGGTTGGTGCCACTCGGCTCGCTCGATGTTGACGATGTCGACATGCTGACCGTTGTCGTGGTCGGTTCATCGAATTCCGCCACAGTGAGCACGGGCGATGGCAAGAGTTGGGTCTACACGCCGCGCGGCTATGCCCGGAAAGAAGGCAGCGCCATGACCAATATCGTTTCGGGAGATGCGGCATGACCGTCTATTTCATTGGCGCCGGGCCGGGTGCGCCGGATCTGATCACCGTGCGCGGGCTGAAGCTGATCGAGCGCTGCCCGGTGTGTCTTTATGCGGGGTCACTGGTGCCCGAGGAGATCGTCAAGGCCGCGCCCGAAGAGGCGCTGGTCAAGGACACAGCGCCGATGCATCTCGACGAGATCATCAAGGAGATGGAAGCCGCGCACTTGGCCGGTCACGATGTGGCGCGGGTGCATTCGGGCGATCCGGCGATCTATGGCGCGGTGGCCGAACAGATGCGGCGGCTCGATGCGTTGGGCATCGCTTACGAAGTGGTGCCGGGCGTGCCGGCCTTTGCGGGGGCAGCAGCAAGGCTTTCGACCGAACTGACGCTGCCGGAAATCGCCCAGACGGTGATCATCACCCGCACCGGCATGAAGGCGTCATCGATGCCGGAATTCGAGCAGCTTGAGATCCTCGGCCAGTCGCGCGCCACGCTCGCCATTCATCTGTCGATCCGCAATCTCGATTATGTGCGCCGGGCGCTGGTGCCCTATTACGGCGCCGATTGCCCGGTTGTCATTGCCTACCGCGCCACCTGGCCGGACGAGCTTTACATCCGCACCACGCTTGAGGGCATGAAGGAAGAGGTTCGCAAGAACAAGATCACCCGGACGGCGCTCATTCTGGTGGGCAAGGTGTTTGGCGAGGTGAGTTTCCGCGACAGCGATCTCTACAATGCTGATTATGCCCACGTGCTCCGCAACGCGGGCAAGAAAAAGAAAAAAGCGGGCTGAGCCTCAAGCTTCGGGAAAATCGGGAAGTTCGGCGCGCAGTTTCTTCGTCAGGGTGGAGCGGACAAGCCGGTAGGATTGTGTGATTCGCTCTTTGAGTTCGGTCTGGTCCATATCCCAGGGCAGCAGTATCCACGAGCGGTGAAAATAGGGCGCCTTGGACCCCACGCCCATCTCGATCAGCATGGTTGCGGTTTCGATGCTGTCGGTCTTGATGGAAACGCCGGAGATGACCGAGCCCATCGACGCGAACATCTTGCCGCCGATTTTCCAGGCGTCATGTCCGCCGCCCCATGGATCGGACACTTCGGCGCCCGGCAATGTCGCGCAAATGGCGTTGACTGTCTCGCGGCTCATCCCTTCCTCCCCGCTCTCCAAGTCTACCGCGAGACTATAATCACTGGCATGCCCATTTGTCTTGCCGCCTCGATCTTGGCGTAAGCGGCCTTGCCGCCGGAATTGCGGCAGACAATGTGGGTGATCGCATGGGCAATCAGCAGCATGGTTTCCGTCGCTGCGGTGTCGCCCGGGCGGCCGATCACCAATGCATGATCGGCAAGGGCGAGCGGAGTCTGAGGCGGGTCGACCATACGGACGACGAAATGCACATCGTCGCGGGTTTTGAACAGGTCGATATGCTGGGAGCCGAGCGCCAGCAACACCCGCGCTCCGGCGGGTATTGCGTCGCGAGCCTGTTCAAGACTGCCGACCTCGATCCAGTGGTCGTCGGGTTGCCGCCGCCAGGGCTCACGGGTTTTCACTTCCAGCGGTATGCCGGCGATCTTCGCTGCTGTTACGGCATTGGTGCTGATCTGCCGGGCAAAGGGATGAGTGGCGTCGATCAGCCGGGTGACCGTGTTGTCGATGAGAAAGCGCGCCAGTCCTTCGGGCCCGCCGAAACCACCGACGCGAACCTCGCCGGCAAGAGGCGCCGGTTCCTTGGTGCGGCCGGCGAGCGACGTGATGATGCGGGCTTGGGGATGGCGGGCAACCAGTTGCTTTGCCAGTTCGGCCGCCTCGCGGGTTCCGCCGAGGATCAGGATGGTCTCCCGGGTTTGGGGTTCAGCTTGCATGGGCGATCAGGGCTCCGGCGCGGTCGGTCACCATGACATCGACCTCAATCGGCGCGCCGCGCAGGACTGCCAGGGCCGCAGTGCGAGCCTGCCCGGCGATCGGGGCTGCCACATCAAGGCCCGCATCGCGGGTCAGCTGCAGCACTTCGAGCGCCGTGTTTGCCTTAAGAATTTGGTCACAGAGACCGGGTTTCGCACCCAGGGTCTCGGCCTGGGCTGCGAGCCAGTGCATATCCACCTGGCTGCGGCCCGAATGCAGGTCCAGCGCGCCCTGGGCCAGTTTGGTGAGCTTGGCGAAACCGCCGGCAATGGTCAGCCGCGGAACCGGATGGGCGCGCAGATATTTGAGCAGCCCGCCGGCAAAATCACCCATGTCGAGACAGGCGATATCGGGCAGTTCGTAAAACGCCTGTGCGGTTTTCTCCGATGTGGAGCCGGTGGCGCCCAACACGTGCGGCAGGCCTTCGGCGCGGGCCACATCGATGCCGCGATGGATGGAGTGGATCCAGGCTGCGCAGGAGAAGGGATGGACGATGCCGGTGGTGCCGAGCACCGACAAACCGCCGACGATCCCCAGACGCGGGTTCCAGGTTTGAAGCGCTAGATTCTCGCCGTTCTCGATGGCGATTTCGATCTCGATATCCGGTTCAATTCCGTGGTCGCGGCAAAGATCCTCGACGACCACCGTCATCATTTTCCGGGGGACCGGGTTGATCGCCGGCTCGCCGACTGTGACCGGCAGTCCGGCCTTGGTGACAGTCCCCACGCCCTGACCCGCCTTGAAGACGATGCCCGCGCCATCCGCCAGACGCCGCAGCCGGGCCATCACCAGCGCCCCATGGGTGACATCGGGGTCATCGCCCGCGTCCTTGATAATACCCGCCATGGCCCAGTCTGCACCGATCTGTTCCCGGGCCAGCGGGAAGGCGGGCTGTTCGCCCTTTGGCAGGGTGATCGTGACCGGATCGGGAAACCGGCCCGTGATCAAAGCGGTCAGCGCGGCTTTGGTGGCGGCGGTTGCGCAGGCTCCGGTGGTCCAGCCGCGGCGCAGTGCCGTGGCAGGTTTTTGCACCCGGATTTCGTTTTCGCCAGCGTCCATGTCGCAGATCTTGACCGTGTCTTTGCTGTTGCCGTTATAGAGTGCGATTGGTACGGGTGTAAGCCTATTCGACGGAACGGAAACCGCATGGCCGACTGGCGCGAAAATCTGCCTGAAATGGAAGCCGGTGAAGTCTGGCTGGTGGGCGCCGGTCCGGGCGATCCGGGACTGTTGACCCTGCATGCCGCCAATGCGTTGAGCCAAGCCGATGTGATCGTTCATGACGCTCTGGTCAATGCCGATTGCCTGAAACTGGCACGCCCCGGCGCGCTGCTCGAATATGCCGGGAAACGCGGCGGCAAACCTTCCCCCAAGCAGCGCGACATTTCGCTGCGGCTGGTAGAGCTGGCGCGCGCCGGCCAACGGGTGTTGCGGCTTAAGGGCGGTGATCCGTTCGTGTTCGGCCGCGGCGGCGAAGAGGCGCTGACACTGGTCGAGCACCATATCCGCTTCCGCATAGTGCCTGGCGTCACCGCCGGTATCGGCGGGCTGGCCTATGCCGGTATCCCGGTGACGCATCGCGACACCAACCACACGGTGACGTTTCTGACCGGGCATGACGCGTCGGGTCTGGTTCCCGACCGGGTCGATTGGGACGGCGTGGCGCGCGGCAGCCAGGTGATCGTGATGTATATGGCGATGAAGCACATCGCCACCATCACCTCGCGGCTGATCGGGGCGGGCCGCAAACCCGACGAGCCATTGGCCTTTGTCACCGATGCATCGATGCCGGGACAAAATGTGCTGGAAACAACGCTTGAGCGGGCTGCTGAAGACGTGGCCAAATCCGGACTGCGGCCACCGGCCATTGTGGTGGTGGGCCAGGTGGTGCGGCTCAGGCCAGCGCTTGACTGGATGGGCGCAGCGGCGGGGCGTGTGCTCACCCCCGATCCGCTGGGAAATCGTGCCGAGACGCAAAAGGACAGCGCATGACCGGACTGATGATCGCCGCGCCGCAATCGGGCGCGGGCAAGACCACGGTCACCCTGGGTCTTCTAAGGGCGCTTACACGTAAAGGGGTTGCGCTGGCGCCGGGCAAGGCCGGGCCGGATTACATCGACCCTGCGTTTCACGCTGCAGCCAGCGGCGAGACCTGCCTCAACTACGATCCCTGGGCGATGCGCCAGGACCTGCTGCTTGCCAATGCGTCGCTGCAATCCCAGGGCGACCGCCTGCTGGTGATCGAGGCCATGATGGGGCTGTTCGACGGCGCGGCCGATGGCTCGGGCTCGGCGGGCGATCTGGCGGGGTTGCTCGGCCTGCCGGTGATCCTGGTGATCGATTGCGCCAGCATGTCGCATTCGGTGGCAGCACTTGCGCATGGGTTTGCAAATTTCCATCCCGATGTGCTGGTTGCCGGCGTCATCCTCAATCGCGTCGCCAGCGCCCGGCATGAGGGGATGCTGCGCCAGGCACTCGACAAGGCGCGGATCGATGTGCTCGGGGCCTTGCCCCGGGATGAGCGGCTGGTGTTGCCGCAACGCCATCTTGGGCTGGTGCAGGCCGAGGAAAATGCCGGGCTGGCTGAGTTGATCGACAATGCAGCCGATCTCATTGAAAGCCGGCTCGATCTCGATCAGGTGATCCGGTTGGCGCGGCGCACCACGGTCAAGGCGGCGCCGGCCAATATCTCGCGGCTGCCGCCGCCGGGCCAGCGCATTGCCGTGGCGCGCGACATCGCCTTTGCGTTCGCCTATGAGCACATGCTGCTGGGGTGGCGGCGGCGCGGCGCAGAGATCTCGTTTTTCTCGCCGCTCACCGATGAGGCGCCAGCGGCAGACTGTGACGCGGTGCTTATACCGGGCGGTTACCCGGAACTGCATGCCGGACGCATCGCTGCGGCGGAGGGCTTCAGATCGGGGCTGAACGCGGCGATCGCACGGGACGCAGTGGTCTATGGCGAATGCGGCGGCTATATGGTGCTGGGCGAAGGGTTGATTGACGCCGATGGCGTCCGGCACGAGATGCTCGGAGCGTTGCCGCTGGTTACCAGTTTTGCCGAACGCCGCCGTCATCTGGGGTACCGGCGGCTCAACCCGCTGCCCGGTCTGTTCTGGTCGATGGAATTGTCAGCCCATGAATTTCACTATGCCAGCATCGTGTCCGAGGGCGATGCGGATCGCGCGTTCAACGTTCGCGATGCGCTCGGCGCCGATCTCGGTGCGGCCGGGCTGATGCGCGGACGGGTTGCGGGGTCCTTCATGCATGTGATCGACAGGATCGATTGAGCGCCATGAGCGGGATTGCCGACCCCCTGGACCATGGCGGGATGCTCGCCGACGCCATTACGCGTCACGGGGGCGAGGCGTCGCAATGGCTGGATCTGTCGACCGGCATCAGTCCGTTTTCGCTGCCCTTGCCTGACATTCCCGCGCAAAGCTGGCGGCGGTTGCCAGAGCCATCGGACGTGAGCCGCGTCTGCGGCTTGGCGATGAAGCACTATGGCGGCGCGGTGATGCCGCTTGCGGTTCCGGGCACTCAGGCCGCTATCCAGTTGCTGCCCTGTCTTACCCCGTCTGCCGAGCGAGTGGCGATCATTGCACCCACTTACGGGGAATATGCGCTGGCCTATCGAAGGGCCGGTATGGAAGTGGATGAAATCGACACCCTTGAAGCGGCAAGCCAAACCCAGGCGGGCGCTGTGGTGTTCGCCAATCCCAACAATCCCGACGGACGCGAAACGGTGCGTGACGATGTGTTCGGATTTGCGCGCGCGCACCGTCACCGCCTGGTGATCGTCGATGAAGCCTTCGCGGATATGCGCCACGACCTGTCGATGGCGGGGGCTGCGGGCGCCGAGCCCAATCTGGTGGTGCTGCGTTCCTTCGGCAAATTTTTCGGGCTTGCGGGCCTCAGGCTCGGATTCGTCTTTGCCGAACCGCGGCTGCTGGCGGTTCTGGGCGACCGCCTCGGCCCATGGGCCGTGTCCGGCCCGGCCCTGACGATTGCCGCGCACGGGTTTTCGCGGATGGATCTGGTCTCGGAATTGCGGACGCGGATCGACGCCGCCCACCAGATGACCCGTTCGGCGCTCAACATGGCCGGCGTTCGTATTGTCGCCGACGCGTCGTTGTTTTTCTATTGCGAGGTCGGCGATGGCGCCGGGTTGCGCGAGGCGCTTGCCGGGCATCAGGTGCTGATCCGGGCGTTTGAGCACAGCCCCTCGCGGGTTCGGGTCGGTCTGGTTCCCGACGAACTGAGCGCCGTGCGGCTTCGCGAGGCGTTGCGGTTCGGCCTCGGCCGCACCTCATGACCGGGCATTTGCCGGTCCTGTTTGCGGCTCTGCTGCTCGACCGCTTCATCGGCGACCCGGACTGGCTGTGGCGGCGGATCAGTCACCCGGTGGTGCTGTTCGGTCATGCCATCGCCTGGGCCGACCGAAGGTTCAATCGCGACACCGACGGTGCGGCCCAGCGCCGCCGAAACGGCAAAATCATCCTCATCGTGCTGCTGACGCTGACGGTTCTTGGCGGCTGGGCGCTGTCGGCCGCCCTCGCGCGGATTGGCATCATCGGGCTGGTGCTGGAAGTGGTGGTGGTGGCTATCTTCTTGGCACAGAAGAGCCTGGCCGATCATGTCAGCGCGGTGGCGCGCGGATTGCGCGATGACGGACTTGCGGGAGGCCGCCGCGCGGTGGCGATGATCGTCGGCCGTGATCCCGAAACCCTGGACGAGAGTGGCGTGGCGAGGGCGGCGATTGAAAGCCTTGCGGAAAATTTCTCGGATGGTGTCGTCGCACCGGCGTTCTGGTACGCGGTCCTGGGGCTGCCGGGGCTGATGGCGTACAAGATGCTCAACACCGCCGATTCCATGATCGGTCATCTCAATGAACGGTACCGCGAATTCGGTCGCGCCGCAGCCAAGCTCGACGATCTGGCCAATTGGCCGGCGGCGCGACTGGCGGCGCTGCTGATGGTGGTTGCGGCCTGGGCGGCCAAGGATGGGGTGGCGATGCGGCGCGCGGCCAATGCGGCGTTGTGCGATTCCGGGCTGCACCGCTCGCCCAATGCGGGATGGCCGGAGGCTGCGATGGCGGGCGCTTTGAACCTGGCTTTGGCCGGCCCGCGCCGCTATGGCGGCGATCTGGTGATGGAGGCCCGGCTGCATGCGAGTGGTCGCGAGATGGCCGGCGCCACGGAGATCGATGACGGGGTCAAAGTCTTTTTCCGGGCGTGCGACGGGCTGGCCGTCGTCACGGTCATGCTCGCGATCCTTTCGTAAAACCAATTGATTTCAAAGGGTTGAAATGTTGCGTAAAACCCGCCCGGGGATTTTAACTTTACTGAGAATGTCAGCTCGTTACACTGAGATTTACGGGGTAATGTAGGGTTAGAGTAACTGGGGAGAGTATTATGAGAAATCTATTGTTTGTGGCAGCGCTTGCCTTTGGGCTGATGCCCTTGTCTTCCGCGTCGGCGCTGGCAGCCAAGCTGGTGGCCAAGATCGATCTGTCCTCGCAGACCATGGTGGTCAGCCACAACGGTGTGGTCAAATACAAGTGGCCGGTTTCGACCGGGCGCTCGGGCTATTCGACGCCGACCGGCAGCTACTCCGCCAAGTGGCTGTCGCGCTACCACCGCTCACGCAAATACAACAATGCCTGGATGCACTATGCGGTGTTTTTCCGCGGCGGGTATGCCATCCACGCGACCCGCGACACCAAACGGCTGGGCCGCCGCGCCTCGCATGGATGTGTCCGGCTGGCGCCGAAGCATGCTGCGAAGTTCTTCTCGCTGGTCAAGCGGTCAGGCAATCGCAACACACGGATCGTCATTCGGCACTGACGCCGAAAGACAAGTCGCTTTTCTTCAGTTGATCAGAACCGGCCGGGGAATGCTTTCCGGCCGGGTAAGGGCTGGCCGACTCCGGGTTTGGCCAGTTCTTCAGAGCTCGTGTTTGATGTTCCAGCGGTCGTGGAACCATTGCCATTGACCGGGATACTCCCGCACCCAGCTTTCCACCTTGTCATTGAGCAATTGCGAGGTCGCGGCCATATCGACGCTGCCGTCTGACTTGCGCGGGATGTCGATCGCCGGCTCCACCACCAGTCGGTGACGGCCGCCTGGCAGGCGGATCGAGCGGGCCGGGTAAACGTCGCATTCGAACTGGCGCACCAGCTTGGCAAGCAGCGGGTTGGTGCGGGCTTTCAGTCCGAAAAAGAGGGTTTCGGTTCCCTTGTGAAACTTCTGGTCGACCAGCATTCCGACGCCGCCGCCGGCATCGAGCCTGCGCGCCAGTGTGAAGGCTGCGCCGGCGCGCGATGGCACGAGATGACCCATCGAGGTGCGGCGCGCGGCCAGCACCTTGCGCGCGATGTAGCGGTTGTTGGGCGGGCGGAACAACGCCATCACATCGAGATCATAGGCGGCCGCAGCGATCGGCAGCAGCTCGAAATTCCCGGTATGGGCGGTAAAGACGATGAAGGGCTTGCCGCTGTCTCGGAGCGCGATGAAAGTGTCAACGCCCTCGACCTCGATGAGGCCGGGCTGCTCCGCATCGGGGTCGAAATCGAAGATCTGGTCGAGAAATACATATTCCGCCGCCAGCCGCGCCATGTTGCCCCACATGTCGTTGGCGATTTGCTCGCGCTCGGCTTCGGATTTCTCAGGGTAAGCGTTGCGGAGATTGGTGAGCGCCAGTCTGTGCCGGGACGTCAGCGGACCGATCCGCCGGGCGGTGCGATCGACAAAGGCGATGGCCTGTTTGGCGGGCAACAGCGATATCAGCTTGAGCAGCGACAACACGACAACCGCGACGCACCAGTCCTTGGCGCGATTGAGGCCAATCGCCAGCCGGGTAAGCGTCATGCGAAACGGATTTGCCATATCAGGGCCGGGATCCCGTTGCAGTGATCGGCGTGTCGCAGCCGGCCGGCCGCGCGCAACGCGTCAGCTGATATTTAGGATGATCTTGCCGAAGACGTCGCGGTCTTCCATGCGGGCAAGTGCGGTGTCGATTTCGTCAAAGCCAACCTCGGTGTCGATCACCGGCTGCACCTGTCCCGCGGCCATCTTCTGCATGGCGTCGGCCATGTTCTCCATTCGGCAGCCGAACGAACCGATCAGACGCAGTTGCTGCTGAAACAGCATCATCAGGTTCATCTGCGTGGACACGCCGGAGGTCGACCCACAGGTGACCAGTCGGCCGCCGCGTTTCAGCGACAGCATGGAGCCCGCCCAGGTGTCGGCGCCGACATGTTCGAACACAACATCGACGCCGCGCTTTTTGGTCAGCTTGCGGACAGCGCCTTCGAAACGGTCCTCGCGGTAGTTGATGACGTGGTCGGCGCCCAGCGCCTTGGCCTTTTTGATCTTGTCGTCGGAGCCGACGGTGGTGATCACCGTGCAGCCGATCTTCTTGGCGAGCTGGATCGCGGCGGTGCCGATGCCCGAGCCGCCGGCCTGAATGAGAATGGTCTCGCCGGGTTCCAGTCGGGCGTTGTCGAACAGCATGTGCTCGACGGTGCCGAAGGTGACTGGCGCGACGGCGGCGCCAATGGCTGTAACACCGGGCGGGGCAGGGACTAGCAGCCGGGCCGGTAGGTTGACCTGCTCCTGGGCGAAACCATCGAGGTGAAAGCCGTGAACGCCGCTGACATGTTCGCACAGATTGTCGCGGCCTTCGCGGCACGGACGGCAAAGCCCGCAGGTGCGCGCGCCGTAGATCGATACCAGTTGTCCCGGAACCAGCCCGGCCACGCCGTGGCCGATGGCGTCGACCACGCCGGACGCTTCCGCGCCGATCACCAGCGGCATCTTGCGCTTGGCGAAGGCCATGCCGCGCCAGCCCCAGACATCGATGTGATTGAGCGCCACGGCCTTGATCGACACCGTGACCTCACCGATGCCTGGCGGCGGTGGCGGCGGCAGATCCACCGTTTCGAGCTTGCGATCCTCGATAAGCTGCAATGCGCGCATGATTGTTGTCCCTTGCGGCCCGACGTTGTTTTGCCCCGCCGGCGTTCGCGCAGCGCGATCAGCCGGTTCGCCGGGCATTCAGCCGGCTGGGCTAATCGCCCGGCCAGCCCGTAGATTGAATGCATGATCCGTGTGTGCCGGGCCAGTGAACCCGAGCGCGCCCTGCATTAAGCCGGTTCAGCCGTCATGACAAGGCATGCGTTCTGGCCGCCAAAGCCGAAGGAGTTGGACAGCACGCTCGTCACCTGGGCCGCACGCTTGACATTGGGGACCACGTCGAGCGGGATCGCAGGGTCGGGATTGTCATAATTGATGGTCGGCGGAATCACTCCGGTGGTGATCGTCATCAGCGAAAACACCGCTTCCACCGCACCGGCGGCGGTCAGCGTATGGCCGATCATCGATTTGTTGGAGGAGACCGGTACATCCGCCATGCGATCGCCAAATACGGTCGATAGCGACAGATATTCCATCTTGTCATTTTCCGGCGTCGAGGTGCCGTGGGCATTGATATAGCCGATGTCGTCCGCGGTGAGGCCTGCGTCATGAAGTGCGGCGTGAATGGTGGCAATCGCCGGCCCGCCATCGGGTGACGACCGGGTGCGGTGGAAGTGATCGGCTTTTTCGCCGCAACCGCTGATGATGCCGTGGATGCGCGCGCCGCGCGCCATTGCCGCTTCAAGCGATTCGAGCACCAGCGTCGCTGCGCCCTCGGCGATCACAAAGCCGTCACGGTCCTTGGTGAAGGGCCGGGAGGCTTTCTCGGGCGGGTCGTTGTTGGTCGACAGCGCAGAAAGCAGCGAAAAGCGGATCAGTGCCTCGGCACTGACCGAGCCGTCGGTGGCGACGCTGAGCGCCCGGTCGGTGCGGCCCTGGCGGATCGCCTCGACACCGAGCTGAATGGCGGTGGCGCCCGAGGCGCAAGCCGTCGACAAGGTAACCGGCAATCCCCGGGTTCCGAACTGGTCTGCCAGCCGTTCGGAGATCGAGCCGAACAGGATCGCCTCGTGGTAGGCGGGGTCCGGTGTCTCGCGCAGCACGGCGAGAAACTGTTCATAGGCGTTGCCGTTCATCTGGTCGGACCGGACCCGGTCGCCGAGATCGAAGCGGGCGCTCCATTCCGGCTCAATGGGCGGGGCGGCGAGAAACAGCGGACCACCGAATTCGCCGGAGATGTCAGCCTGCGCCAACGCCTCGACGGTGGTTTCGCGGGCGAATGCGAAGGAGCGTTCAACCGCGTTGGGTGCGGGAACATCGATGAAATCCACGGTGCCGCAGATGCGGGTGGAAAGCTCCTCAGAGGGAAAGCGGACGATCGGGTGGATGCCCGATTCCCCGGCGGTCAGGCGGGTCCAGTTGTCTGCGATCCCCTGACCCAGAGACGTAACCACGCCCATGCCGGTGACGGCGACAAGCGGGCGGCCAAGATGATCCCTGTATGCAGCGTTGCTCATGGCTGTCTCCGTCCTACGCCTTCTGGCTTTGTGGCACCCGGCTCAAACGGGCGAGGCCTTCGCCGCGGATATGACCAATGGTGGTTACGATCGCCGAGTCTGCCGGGGCGGATGTTTCTGCATCAACGCCTGGAGCCATGGGCCGGACCGGACGCGCATCATCAAGCGCCAGACAGGCAAGCGTCAGGCCGGTCAGGAACTGGGCTTCAAGACCATGGCCGACGACCGCGCCATAGGTTCGCAGCGCCGCCTCGGGGAAGCGATCGGTAAAGAACGCGCGCTCACGGGCGCTCAGTTCCCGAATGCCTGAGGCACCGCAGAAGACCAGCGTGTCGGCTCCGGCTTCCGAGGCTCCGGTTTCAGCGCCGAGGCGGTCCAGTCGTTGTTCCAGATGGCCTTCTTCCCGCTGTCCGCGATCACCCTGGACGCCATCGAGCCGGGCATAGATGCGGGCGCCGCGGGCTTCTGCATGGGCGCGTGATTCGAGCACCACAAAAGCGCCTGCAGAGCCGAGGTTCATCCCGGTCGCTTCGCCGTCTTCGTTCCAGAACGGCTTGAGCGGACCCCTGGCCAGGGCGTGAACTGAATCCATTATCATCAACAGATCGAGCCGTTCGGCCAGGAAAGCGCCGCCTACCAGGCAATGGCTCGATTGACCGGCGGCGATGCGCGCATAGGCGGTTTCCACCGCCGAAACGCCGGCACCCTGCTCGCCCATCAAGGTTCGTGAAGAGCCGGTGACTTTGTGGACGATGGAGATGTTGCCGGCCAGCAGATTTGAAAGCTGCGCCAGAAACAGGGTCGGCCGCAGTTCGGTGGTCAGTTTCTCGTTGAGCAGATGCTCGCGGTCGTTGCGCTTGCGGCTTTCCTCAATGATCAGCGTGTCGACCGCGATGTCGCGTTCGCCGCCGCCGGCGGCAACGATCATGTCCATGGTGGCGCATGCCTCGGCATCGTCCTTGAAGCCTGCGTCATCCAGCGCCAGACCGGCGGCAAACACGCCCAGCCTTTGCCAGTTTTCCATCTGCCGTTGATCGCCGCGGCGGGGGATTTGTTCCGACCAGTCGATCTCGGGCAACGGAAACACGGTGTAAGGCGCAAAGTTGTCGCTGTCGTGGGCCTCAGGCCATCCCGCATTCCCCATCAGCAGGTCGCGATGGACCTCGCCACCCACACCGCATGCGGTTACCAGCCCGATGCCGGTGACCACGACCTCGTGGCTGGTCTTTGTCATCTCCGGTCTCCTGTGGCGTTGTCCATGAGGGCGAACAGGCCGACCTCGGTGGCGCGCGCGTGCACGACGTCGGCCAACGGGACCTGGTCGAAGGGAACAGTCTTGAGTTTCAACTGGCAATCGGCCGCGCGCTTGCCCTGGCTTGTGATCCGGGCCTTTGCGACCACGTAACCCGAACCTTCGTGTTCAAGTGCTGCGGTGATTTCCAAGGGAGCCTCCGGCTTGACGAAATCCCGCAGCTTGGCACTGTCGACCGACATCAGGAACGGCATCTGGGCAAAACCGTTGCCGGCCAGGACCAGGAAGCCGCAGGCCTGCGCCATTGTTTCAATCAACAGCACGCCGGGCACAAGCGGCATGCCAGGAAAATGGCCTTCGAAGACTGGGCTTGCGGCCGGCACGGTGGAGCGGGCAACCAGAGTTCCGGCATCGAGATCGAGTGATTCGATCCGGTCGATCATCTGGAAATATTCAAGCTGCATGGGTCAAACCTGCTGCCCGGACCCGCCGCTCGGGTTTCAAGCCTTTGCGGCCCGCAATTCGTCGATCTTGGTGCAAAGGTTGCCAAGCACGAAATACTCTTCGGTCGAGGCCTTGCCGTCGTTGACTTCCTGGGTCCACTGCTCGAGCGGAATCTTGATGCCGAATTCCTTGTCGACCGCAAAAACAATGTCGAGGAAGTCGAGGCTGTCAATCCCCAGGTCGTCGATGGTGTGGCTTTCGGGAGTGATGCTGTCGCGGTCGATCTCGCTGGTTTCAGCGATGATGTCGGCGACCTTGTCGAATGTTGCGGTCACGCTCAATACCTCATTGGATAACAGATTGGCCGCAGCTATAGAAAAATCCGGCGCAAAAGCCAATGGCTACTTTGCGCGGGGCAGAGCTTGAACGCGACGCACCGCCACCATCATGCCACAGACCGGCTAAACGGCCAGCGAATGCCGAGCCGCACCCTGGCCGAAATAGCTGTCGAAAGCCGATGCGATGGAGCGAACGAAGGGCCGGCCCTTGGCTGTGACCTGAAACAGGCCGCCGTTGAGTTCAACCATGCCGTCGGTGTCGCAACCGGCCAGATACTCGGCCTCATCGAGCAGCGATTCGGCGGCACCGCCAAATTCCTGCCGGACAGCGGCGAATGAAAAGGCGAAATCGCACATCAGCAATTCGATGATTCGGGCGCGAAGACGATCTTCCTCGCTGAGCTCGAAACCGCGGACCACCGGCAGGCGACCGAGATTGACCTGGCGCTGATATTCGCCGGTGGAGGGCTGGTTCTGAATGTAGCCCTGCGGCAACTGGCCGATCGAGGATGCGCCCATGCCGATCAGCGCATCGGCGGTGTCGGATGTGTAGCCCTGGAAGTTGCGGCGCATGACGCCGGAGGCGGCGGCCACGGCGAGACTGTCGGCGGGAAGCGCGAAATGGTCGATGCCGATTGCGGTGTAGCCAGCCGTTGTCAGCTGGGAGCTGGCGCGGTTCATCTGCGCAAACCGCTCGGTGACATCGGGCAGCACCGTTTCGTCGATCATTTTCTGATGGGTCTTCATCCACGGCACGTGGGCATAGCCGAACAACGCGATCCGGTCGGGGCTGAGCGAAACCACCTGCGCAATGGTGCGGTCCAGGGTTTCCCGCGTCTGGTGCGGAAGGCCGTAGAGCACATCGCAATTGACCGAGCGAACGCCGCGGGCACGGACCTGTTCGACGACTTCGCGGGTCTGTTCGAAGGTCTGTTCGCGGTTGATCGCCTTCTGAACCTTCTCGTCGAAATCCTGCACCCCGATCGAGGCCCGGGTGAGGCCGATTTCGGCGAGCGCATCATATTTGTCGGGGTCCAGATCGTTGGGATCCATCTCGACGCTGATTTCCGCCTCGTCGGAGAATGTGAACCGGCTGCGCAGCGCCTTGTCGAGCCAGACCATGTCCTCGGGTTTGAGCATGGTCGGCGATCCGCCGCCCAGATGCAGCGCCGTGACCTGGCATTCCGGATCGATCAGGCCCGAGATGGTCTCCATCTCGTTCTCAAGCGCGGAAAGATAGGTCTTGAGCGGGTCGTATTTGAGCGTCTGCTTGGTGTTGCAGCCGCAAAACCAGCACAGACGGTCACACCAGGGAATGTGAATGTAGAGCGACAGGCTTTGTCCGGGTTTGAGCTTGCCGAGCCAGCGCGCATAGATATCGCCATCCACGCCAGCATGAAAATGCGGCGCGGTGGGGTAGCTGGTGTAGCGCGGGGCAGGACCAGCATGTTTGCGGACAAACTCTTTTTGCATGTGCAAATCTCTCACGGTTGGGCCTGTACAATGCCGATACAGGGCGGGCTCGCCTTGACTTTGATCAAACCCCGCTGTTGTTTGAGGCCGTTAGCGGCGCGCTGGGCGATGAGATATGCGGCAGCGTGTTGCGCTTGCCGGAATGAATTGCGGCAGCACGGGCGGCACTGAGGGTGGAATGGACGCGCACCGCAAAGATATCCACAATTCCGACGTACCGGCGTTGTGTCGCGCCTGCGAAGCGCGGCATCGCGGCGTATGCGGCGCGCTGTCTCCGGCGCAGTTGGTCACGCTTAACAAGCAATCGACGCGCAAGAATGTCAGTCCCGGAACCGAGCTGGTCGGCGAGAGCCAGGAAGCCAACAGCTACGCCAACATCATCGCCGGTGTCGTCAAGCTCACCAAGATGATGGCGGATGGCCGGCAGCAGATCGTCGGGCTTCAGTTTGCGCCCGATTTCTTGGGGCGGCCATTTCGCGCCGACAGCGGCATTACCGCGGATGCGGCGACGGACGTGAATGTGTGCAGTTTTCCAAAAGCGGTGATCGACCGGATGATCAGGGAGACGCCGGAGCTTGAGCACAAGCTGCTGGAGCAGACGCTGAAGGAACTCGACGAGGCGCGCGACTGGATGCTGACGCTGGGCCGCAAGACCGCGTCGGAGAAGGTTGCGAGCTTTGTGTATCTGATCGCCACCCACATCAATCCCGAAGCAGAGACCGAATCAGCGAGTTTCGATCTGCCGCTCACACGGTCCGACATTGCCGACTTTCTCGGTCTGACAATCGAAACGGTGAGCCGGCAACTGACCAAATTGCGCAAGGACGGGATCATCGAGATCCGCAACAATCGCCGGGTGGATGTGCCGGATCTCGCCAAACTGGCCGAGCGCGCTTCGTACTAGTTGCGCGCGGGCACGCGGGATCGCCGCGGCCCCTTGAGCTTCTCAAGCCGAACCTGGATTTCGGGTCATGGTTGCAAAGTACAACCTATTGGAAACCCTCACTTGTGGACTGTGCGATAACATTTTTGTGAGGGCTGGAATCCTGTGAGCGTATTGTGCTGTGCAAAAGACGCAGTTCCTGATCGAAAGGCAGGCCGGCCGGTCTGTTGACGGTCGTTACATCGCCGGTTTTGCTGGTCTGCGCTGGGCGGGAACTTGCGTTACTTACTGTTTGTGCATGAGATTGCAGCAAACTTGAGTGCCCGTATCTGAGAGACATCAGTGTGATCGACAAACACAGTTCTCCATTGTAGAGGAGTGGGCAAATTTATTTAAGAAATGACCAGAGGTTTCGATGCTGCTGAAATTAATTGAGGAGTTTGACGATCTGTGCGCCAGCCTGCTTGCCTCTGTGCGCCGCGGCGACGAGACAAGTGTTGATCTGATTGACGCAGAGATTCAACCGCTGGTGCGGCGGATCTTTGGCCTTCATGCGCAGGACCGCGAGGAGATCCGGCTGCAACTCGAGTTCTTTGCGCGGCTGGCGGTCCAGAACTCCGAGGATGACGACAGCGTGTGCCGTTACACCACGATGATGACGGCGCTGTTTGACCGCTATCTCGGATCGTCTCCGGCGCTTGCGCCACTGCAGTCGCCTCCGCGCCTGGCCAGCGGTTACGATGCCTCGCTGCATGAACTTCTGCTTGATTCAGTGCCTGAGCGCGTGGCGGTGGTTGGCCTCGACTATCGCTACATCTATTGCAACGAGCGCAATGCGGACTTTCATGAAAAGCCGGCCTCGTCTTTCATCGGCAAGCATCTGACGGATTTTATCGATGCGGAACGGTTCGAGACTCGCGCCAAGCCGCGGCTGGACCAGTGTTTCGGCGGGGCGAGGGTGTCCTACCGCTACGAAGCGGCGGACGCCGGAGGGCGGATGTATGATGTCAGTTGCCGAATGACGCCGTTTCACGGCCCTGACCGCTCGATCGTTGGGGCGGTAATCTTGCTGTCGTCCCAGCCGATGTTTGCCCGCGTCGCCTGACAGCCGCGCAAGATCGCGGGCTTTCTCCGCTTTGCGTCCTGATGACGCACCTCTTTCGACATGGATCTTGCGAACCAGCCTCGCGCGGCGCTCCCCACTGCCGGTTGCGGCGTAGGGGCCAATGGTTTGGCGTGGTGTTAACACCGGTTGAACCGCGCCCGATGCTGTCCTCGGAGCTTTTTTTGCGAAGCGGGTGGAGCCACCCAAATCGGCAGTCAACGCAAACAGCGCTGCAAATATTGACGTTTACGTTAACGTCAATATTTGATAGAAACAGATTCCTGAAGGCTTCCGTCTCGACTTCGCGCGCGTCTTTTGACATGAGAGTAGCGAGAGGTACACAGGCGGCCCGACGGGCGGCCGGCTCCAAGGCGACGCCTGAGGATGGCGGCGACGCTGAACAAGTGGGGCCTGACAACTGGATTGGTTGGCTGGCGGCGCAACAATCGCGCTCGGGCGGACAGAAGGTGAGGATGATCGATGACTGATGCGACCGAGCTTGCGGAACGCGAGAGCATGGAATTTGACGTGGTGATCGTCGGCGCCGGGCCGGCGGGCCTGTCGGCGGCGATCAGACTCAAGCAGATCGATCCGGAGCTTACCGTGGTTGTGCTCGAAAAGGGCGGCGAGGTCGGCGCGCATGTTCTCTCGGGCGCGGTCGTTGACCCCATCGGGATCGACAAGCTGATCCCTGACTGGCGCGATGACCCCGATCATCCGTTCAAGACGCCGGTCAACGCTGATCACTTCCTGGTGCTGGGTCCGGCCGGCTCGGTGCGGCTGCCCAATTTCATGATGCCGCCCTTGATGAACAATCACGGCAATTTCATCGTTTCGCTGTCCAACGTCGCCAAATGGCTGGGGGATCGCGCGGAAGCTCTGGGCGTAGAGATTTATCCCGGTTTTGCGGCCACCGAAGTTCTGACCAATGATGAGGGTGCTGTCATCGGTGTGGCCACCGGCGATATGGGCGTCGAGCGCAATGGCGAGCCCGGTCCGAACTACGCTCGCGGCATGGCGCTGCTGGGCAAATATGTGCTGATCGGCGAGGGTGTGCGCGGATCCCTGGCCAAGCAATTGATCGACCGGTTTGAGCTCTCCAAAGACCGCGAGCCGCAAAAATATGGCATCGGCCTCAAGGAGCTGTGGGAGATCAAGCCCGAGCACCACAAGCCCGGCCTGGTGCAGCATTCCTTCGGATGGCCGCTGGACATGAAAACCGGCGGCGGATCCTTTCTCTATCATCTCGAGAACAATCAGGTGGCCGTCGGCTTTGTCGTCCACCTCAACTACAAGAACCCCTATTTGTCTCCGTTCGAGGAGTTCCAGCGCTTCAAGACCCATCCGGCGATCGCGTCGGTGTTTGAAGGCGGCAAGCGCATCGGCTATGGCGCCCGCGCCATTTCCGAGGGCGGTTGGCAATCGGTGCCCAAGCTGGTTTTTCCGGGCGGCGCGCTGATCGGCTGCTCGGCGGGCTTCGTCAATGTCGCGCGCATCAAGGGATCGCACAATGCGGTGCTGTCGGGCATGCTGGCTGCCGATCATACCGCGGAGGCCATTGCCGCAGGCCGTGCGCAGGATACGCTCGACGGCTATGAAGCGGCCTGGCGCGCCACGGAGATTGGCAAGGACCTCAAGAAGGTGCGCAACGTCAAACCGTTGTGGTCGAAGCTCGGCACCATCGGTGGCGTCGCGCTCGGCGGTCTCGACATGTGGCTCAATACGCTTTTCGGGATTTCGCCTTTCGGCACCATGGGTCACGGCAAGGCTGATTATGCGGCGCTCGACAAGGCGTCCAAATACAAGAAGATCGACTACCCCAAGCCTGACGGCGTGCTGACCTTCGACCGGCTGTCCTCGGTGTATCTGTCCAACACCAACCATGAAGAAGATCAGCCGGTGCATTTGCAGCTCAAGGATCTCGCGCTGCAAAAGGCCTCGGAACTGCACGAATTCGCAGGGCCGTCGACCCGCTATTGCCCGGCCGGCGTCTATGAATGGGTCGACAGTGACGGCAATGCAATTCCGGCAGCAGATATGACCAGCGCCACCGATGCGACGTTTGTGATCAACGCGCAGAACTGCGTGCACTGCAAGACCTGCGACATCAAGGACCCCAACCAGAACATCAACTGGGTGCCGCCGCAGGGCGGCGAAGGGCCGGTCTATACCAATATGTGAGGTCGGGCGGGCTCCGAGGAGGAGTTCGCCACGGCGATCCTCGCCTCGGCAAGCGTGGCGATGGAATGGCTGAAGCCCGGCGCGGTCGGGGCTGCGGCAGCCGTCAACCGGTCTGGTTGCGTTCAATTGTTGCAAGACGGTCGAGCAAACGATGCTGCTCGGTGGCTAGGCCCTTGTAGGCGCGTTCGGCGGGGCTGAGGGATTTGACCTGATCGGCGATAGCAGAAGCCAGCCTTGCGCCATCGGGATGGGTTTCAAGCCGCTCCAGCGGATCGTTGTAGATCCGGATCGTGAACAGGATATCGCCGCTTTCGGGCAGTTTGCGCAAGGTTTGGCGTTCAAGCCGCAGATAGATGTTCCTGGCAATCGGTCCGGGTCCGAACTTGCCTTCACTGCTGTCATTGGACTGCGGATGAAACAGCCTGGCATCGCCATAGATCGACCAGTTCCAGCGCAGCACCGGCATGTCGATCTGCAGATTGTCGAAAATCCGAGTGATAAGGGCCGCGTTGCGGGTGCCTGATGAAAATCCCGGAACCGGTCCATGGATGTCCTCCATGACGCGCCCGAATTTCTCCGAAAGTCTCCAGGAGGAAGGGAAGCAGACGGAGGCCGCCGCAAGCCGCCATCCCGCATCTCCTTTTCGCATCAACACCAGATCTTCCTGCACCTGAAACGCTGCCTGATGCAGCACGGGCAGGGCTTCGTCATCAGGACCTGCAAGCGCGGCGCTCTCACCGGCAACGTTGTCCGGTGTGCAGTGGTCGCACACATGCGCGCTGATCAACTCGGCGACTTCCCGCTGGGCCGCTTCGGTGCCCGGTTCGGCTACGAACACGTCATCGAACCGTTCGCGGGTCAGGCGATGCTTTTCCTGGATGTACTGCTCGAAATGGTGATCGATATCGATCCAGGTGGCTGGATCCAGACGCGCAAGCCCGATGCCGAAGGGCATGGCCGATCCGTCATAGGGCGTGTGGAGTGTTTCCATGTCGACCATATCTGCAGCTCAGCCGTTCGCCCGCGCGCTTCTCACAGCGAAGGATACGGCGACGGGCCTACTGGAACGCCGTCTCGAAGAAGCTTCTGAGTTTGCGTGAATGCAGCCGCTCGGGGGGCATGGCGGCCAATCTTTCCATCGCCTGGATGCCGATCTTGAGGTGCTGGTTGACCTGGGTCTTGTAGAAGGCCGAGGCCATGCCGGGCAGCTTGAGTTCGCCGTGCAGCGGCTTGTCCGAAACGCACAGTAGTGTGCCGTAGGGAACCCGGAAGCGGAAGCCGTTGGCGGCGATGGTGGCCGATTCCATATCGAGTGCGATGGCGCGCGACTGCGACAGCCGCTGCACCGGGCCGCGCTGGTCCCTGAGTTCCCAGTTGCGGTTGTCGATGGTGGCCACGGTGCCGGTGCGCATGATCCGCTTGAGGTCGTAACCGTCGAGTCCCGTGACGTCGGCGACTGCCTCCTGCACGGCGACCTGCACCTCGGCCAGCGCCGGGATCGGCACCCAGGCCGGCAGGTCATCGTCGAGCACATGGTCTTCGCGCACATAGGCGTGGGCGAGCACGTAGTCGCCCAGCGCCTGGCTGTTGCGCAGGCCCGCGCAATGGCCAAGCATCAGCCAGGCATGCGGCCTGAGGACTGCGACATGGTCGGTGATGGTCTTGGCGTTGGAAGGCCCGACGCCGATATTGACCATGGTAATGCCGCCATGATTGCCGCGCTTGAGGTGATAGGCGGGCATTTGCGGCAGCCGCGGCGGGGAGACGCCTTCGGTGGGGTCGGAATGTCCGGCCGGAGTGATCAGATTGCCCGGTTCGACAAAATAGTCGTAACCGCCGCCGCCTTCCTGCATCAGCGAGCGGGCATGGGCACAGAATTCGTCGATGTAGAACTGGTAGTTGGTAAACAGCACGAAATTCTGGAAATGATGCGGCGAGGTCGCGGTGTAGTGCGACAGCCGCGCCAGCGAGTAATCGATGCGCTGGGCCTTGAACGGCGCCAGCGGCAGCAGTTCGCCCGGGCCGGGTTCATAAAGCCCGTTGACGATTTCGTCGTCGGTTGTGGCGAGATCGGGTGTGTCGAACAGATCGCGCAGCGGCATGTCGAGTTTTTCCGCCACTGCCGCCTCGACATAGGCGCCTTCGCCGAAGGCGAAATGCAGCGGGATGGGCGTTTCGGATTCCGAAACCGTCAGCGGCGAATCGTGATTGCGCAGCAGCAATTCGAGCTGGGTGGTCAAATACTCGCGAAACAGCGCCGGCCGCGTCACCGTTGTGGCGTAGTGTCCGGGTGAGACGACATGTCCGAAAGACAGCCGCGAATCCACCATGCCGAAAGAGGTCGTTTCAAGGCTGACCTGAGGATAATAGGCACGGTAGCGGCCCTTGGGTTTGTCGGTGGCGAGGCTTTCAAAAGCTGCGCACAGGAAGCGGGTGTTGCGGTCGTAGATCGCCTCAAGCGCCGCTACCGCCTCGGCCGCGTCGGTGTATTGCCGCGGTTCGATCGGGTCGGGTGAAATGAAGCTGCTAATTGCGGAGGAAGAGATTCGTTGGTCCATGCACCATTATATACGAGAAACTTTGACAAGGAAAAGACGGGTTTGGCCGAAAGCAGTTTCAACCAGGCGGGGGAAGCCGATAGTGCGCCGGCATCGCCATTTGTTGTGGAGGCGTCCCGTCCGGTTCGTCGCTTCAGCCGGCGTTGCGCTGCAGGCTGACATAGAGCACGAAGCCCGCGCCGGTGAGGCTTGAGCTCTTGTCGCCGGTCTGGGCGTAGGCAAAGGCGCCGACCGGACCCACCAGAAAGGCGGTGATGGCGGCGATGCGCAGAAGAGTTGCAAGCGAACGATGGATACGGCGGCTCATGAGCATATTCCTTTGTGGCCGGGTTCAGCGGTGAAACCGGCAATTCGATCCGAAACGAAACACGCAAGTGTCGATCATGCCGCCGCGCCAGCCAGAGGTCTGGCGTCCTGCATCGGCCACTGCCGCAGCCATCAGCAATGCGAAGATCACGAAGATCAGGCAGATGATGGTGAAGCGGCGGGCAAGTTTGGACATGCGTTTCGTTTCCTCTTTGATGACGCCACAATCGCATTGCCGGGCTGAACGACGCCTGAGCCCTCCATTCATCCACCGTTCAAGTCCGTTAAGCCGGGTTAGGATCTGGTTCGAACAGCGTCGGGGTCTGGGCCGGAACGGGCGTGAATGCCTGCAAATCAGAGAGACTTGCGGCCGGGGTGGCAGCGCGGGCTTGCCAAGCGGGGCAGAGCGTTTCACAACATGGCGGTTGCCAAGGAGTGGACCCGTGAGCACCCAGACCCAGCCCATCGAACTCTATTACTGGCCGACGCCGAACGGCTGGAAGGTCACCGTGATGCTGGAGGAACTCGGCGCAGCCTACCGGGTGCACTTCGTCAACATCGGTCAGGGCGAGCAATTCGCGCCGTCGTTCCTGGCGATCGCGCCCAATAACCGGATGCCGGCGATCATCGATCCGGAAGGACCGGGCGGCGCGCCGATATCGGTGTTTGAATCCGGCGCCATCCTGCAGTATCTCGGCCGCAAGTTTGGCCGCTTCTATCCGTCAGAGGAACGGGCACGGGTTGAGGTTGAGGAATGGCTATTCTGGCAAATGGGCGGGCTGGGGCCAATGGCGGGGCAGGCGCATCATTTCCGGCATTACGCGCCCGAACAGGTGCCCTATGCCATCGAGCGCTATACCAACGAAGTCAATCGGCTCTATGGCGTGATGAACCGGCGGCTTCAGGACCGGGCGTTTCTGGCCGGCGATTATTCGATTGCCGACATCTCGGCAATCGGCTGGGTCAAATCCTATGCGCGACAGGGCCAGGATCTCGATGAGTTTCCCGATCTCAAGCGCTGGTTTAAAACCATGATGGCGCGGCCGGCGGTCGCCCGGGGCTGTGAGGTGGGAATCGAGCACCGCAAAAATCTGGCGGACGACAAGGATGCGCAAAAGGTGCTGTTTGGCCAAAGGGCACGATAGACACTTTCGATCTTGATGCCGGCTCTGGCCACCGTTCCCGGTCGGCAGTAGCGCAAAGAAAAACCCGCGCGGGCGAGCCTGCGCGGGTTTGTGTGGCAATACGGTTTTTGCAAAGGCCTGTTATGCTGAAGCGGCCCGCTGGTTGCCTGCGGAGTTGATCAGAGCTTTGACCAGGTCTCCGAGCGGCAGAGAACGCCCAGCACGCAGCCGCGCATTTTCAGCGTGCTGCCCGACAGGGTCGCAGATCCTGAATATTCCTTGTCATTGGCCGGATCGGTGATGGTGCCGGAGTATTTTCCGCCCTTGGCCTTCATCTTGCCGATCTGCTTGCCAGCGTGGTTGCCGGTTCTCAGCTTGACGCAGAAGGAGCCGCCACAAGCGGAAATGGCTGCGGTTTCGCCGCTCTTGGTTTTCCAGTTGCCCTCAATCGGATCGGCCAGCGCCGGCGCCGTCATGGCTGCAACGAGAATGCCTGCTGCGAGTATTTTGCGGATCATGTCGTTCCTCCCAGAATGTGTGCCCGTCGTCGGGTGTGCCCTATAAATAGCTTACGTCAACGTAAAGGTAAACTGGAATCCTGAAGGCAGACCGCGCACTTTCCACACGGAATTCCGTTGGCCGCGGCCTCTCGATCCGGGCGAAGATGAACAGCCGCGAGAAGATTTTCAGAAAATGCGATGGATGTTTGGTTAGCCGTCCGTAACTTTTTTTACCCGCGTCAAAACCCTAGTTTTGGCCGTTCCCGCCGGATCGCAACGGTTTGGATGTTTAACAAAACCGCAAATTTACCAAGCGTTTGAACTTTGTTCGTCGCAAATTAAGCATGCCGTTTAACGCGGCCTTCAACCGATCCGCCGACACTCCAATCCAACAAACACAGCGCCGGAACGAACCGGTGCCAGCATGATTGAGACGGCTCCTCAAGAGCTGACAGGGACACCAAGTTTAACCTTACGGGGACAGAAAAAAATGGCACGTTTTGAAATCAGGGATCAGGAACAGGCAATCATCGGCGGCGAAGCCAAGGCTGACGTTTTTTGCGAGATGGGGCTGATGTACGCCACCGGCCGGGAATGCGAAATCGACTATGTCGCTGCCCACAAATGGCTCAACATTGCGGCCATCAAGGGCTCCGACCGGGCCGCATCGCTGCGCGCCGAACTGGCTGAAAGCATGAGCAAGGCCGAACTCGCCGCAGCGCTTCGCTCGGCCCGCGAATGGATGACCATGCACTGATGCGGTTTCGGGCGCCGTGCCCACGGCCACACCGAACCGAACACAAATTGCCTCGAGGGGAAGGGGCGGAAGCCGGAACTCCGGACAAAACGGAGAGGCTTTCTGCAAAGGCCGCGACTGACCGGAATGGTTGGCGCGGCCTTTCTGCATAACGGCGTGGGGCTAGCCGATGGTTGCCGGCACCCCGGCTAACACCTCTGGCAGCACCTGTTCGAAAACACTGATCTCGGCATCGGGTGCGGCTGATACCCGGATGCAGCGGTTGAGCGGGGCTACGCCCGGCATGCGGATGAACACGCCGCGGGCTCCCAGACCTTCGAGAATGGATTTGGCCCGATTGACATCACTGCCACAATCCATGGTCACGAAATTGGTGGCCGATGGAATAGGCACCAGCCCGTTGGCGCGGCCGATCCCGGCGATCCGGTCGCGCGATTTTGCCACTTCCTCCACCACATGGGTGAGCCAGTCCCGGTCTTGCAGTGCGGCCAGCGCCGCGGCCTGACCAAGCCGGTTGACGCCGAAATGATTGCGCACCCGGTGAAACCGGGACACGGTTTCCGCCACACCGAACACATAGCCCATGCGCTGACCCGCCAGGCCGTAGGCTTTGGAGAAGGTGCGGTAGCGCAGCACATTGGGCATGTCGGAAAGCGCGTCAATCGCCGGGATGGCTTCTGGCGGCGCGGTTTCGCCATAGGCTTCGTCAAGTACCAGCATCGTGGTTTCCGGCAGGGATTTGGCGAACGCCACGATCTTGTCGGCCTTGTGCCAGGTGCCCATCGGGTTGTCGGGGTTGGAGAGATAGACCAGCGGCGCGTCGTGCTGCCGCACCGCCTCAAGGAGCGCCTCAAGGTCCTCGTGGTCGTCCCTGTAAGGCACCGTCACCAGCCGTCCGCCAAAACCGGCAACATGGAAATTGAAGGTCGGATAGGCGCCGAGCGAGGTGACCACCGGCGTGTCCGGCCCGGCGATCAGCCGCGCCGTCAGGCCGAGCAGGCCGTCAATGCCCTCGCCGACCACCACGCAGTCGGGCGCAAGCCCCAGATGCGCAGCCAGAGCCTGCCGCAGATCATGGTTTTCCGGATCGCCATAGCGCCAGCACAACGCCGCCTCGCGGGTGATCGCCTCGATGACCGAAGGTGCGGGGCCGAAGCCGCTCTCATTGGCGCCGAGCCGGGCCCGGAAGGCTTCGCCGCGGGCCCGCTCCTGGGTCTCGGGGCCGACAAAGGGCACGGTCGCGGGCAGCGATTCGGCAAGAGCGGTAAAGCGAGGGAAAGCGGGCATGGCGGGATCCGGGGTCGGTGAAGGCCCGAAATCCCTAACGGCAATGGGGCACGGCTTCAAGCGGGTGGAGGGAGTTTTGAGGGGTGGGCGACGTACGATCTCCCCCCTTGTGGGGGAGATGTCACGAAGTGACAGAGGGGGGGCGATCTCGCCCCGGCTGCCGAGGTCACGGCTTGCATGCACGCACACCCCCCTCTGTCGGTTTCACCGACTGAGGGCGAGCCACGGGTCTCGCCCGTCCTTCGGACCCCGCCGCAAGAGGGGGAGTTTGTGCTCAGTGCTCGCCAGTCATGCAAATACCCGTTGGCAACCACCGGTGGCGCGGCTAGCATCCGCCTATACGAGATTGCAGGCGGGCGGAAACGGTTTGGCGACATACTTCATAAGTTACAACAGTGCTGATGCGGAGATCGCCGAGAAGGTTGCGACGGCGTTGGAGGACGTCGGACAGAGAGTGCGTTACGCCGGCTGGGAAGTGGTCATCGGGACCAATATCGCAATCTGGATGAATGAAGCGCTTGAGGATTGCGACCGGCTGGTCGCCATTGTCTCGCCGGACTATCTCAAGCCCGGTGCCAAATATTCGGCGGCCGAGCGTGTGGCTGTGCTTTGGACGGACATTGACGGCAGGAAGGCCGCTGTGATTCCGCTGGTGGTGCGTCCTGCCGAGATGCCAAAGCTCTTCGGCGCCATCAGACGTTATGATTTGGCTGATGGCACCATGGATCGGTTTGTTGCGGAGGTGCTTCGCCAGCCCCGCCCTCCCGGTGTTGAAGGTGTTTCGCCCGGTGAGCCCAAGCGCCACACGCAATTTGTCAACATCCCTCCCGGGCGGGCGGTGATCGGTCGCAACGAGGAGGTGGCCGAGCTCAGGGAAAAGCTGATGGCTTCGTCCGGGGGCAGTGTTTCCCTGGTCAATTCCGGGGTGGTGCTGCGCGGGCAGGGGGGCTTGGGCAAATCGACACTGGCGCGGCGCTATGCGGAAGTGCATGGCGGCGCCTATGACGGGGCCATCTGGGTCGAGGCGCAGACGCGGCAGGCGATCATCGAGGGTCTGGTGGCGCTGTGCGGCCATTTCGATCTGGATGTTCCCGACACACCACAGCTCCAGCACGCCCAGGCGGCGCTCGCCCGGATCGCGCAAAGCGGCCAGTCCTGGCTGTTCATCTATGACAATGTCGAGACCTATGCGGATCTTAAGGATTTGCTGCCACCGCCCGGCGCGCATCTGATCGTCACGACAAGGCAGGGCGAGGGCTGGCCCGGCTTCGATGTGATGCCGCTCGACCGGCTGAGTTTTGAAAGCGAAGATGCCTCGGCGGTCAATTTGTTGATGCTCGAGGCGGGGCGCACGGATGGGGCGGACGAAGCACGGGCGCTGGCCGAGGATCTGGGCGGGCTGCCACTGGCGCTGGTGGTGGCCGGCGCGCTGATCAGATCCACCGGCGAAAGCTTTTCCGCCTACCGTGAGCGGCTCTCGGAAATCCTCAGCCACACGCCCGACAATGAGGACTACCCGACCTCGGTGCTCGGCGCGGTGCAGATGTCCTATAAATATTTGCCAGAGGACGCCAAGCTAGTGGCCGATCTCTGCGCCTGGTGGGCGGCGGAGGGGCTGGAACCGGCACTGCTGACCGATGCGCCGGACGGGTGGGATTGGGAGGATCGGGCTGAGGATATTTCCGAGGCGATCCAGTTTCTTGCGCGCGACGGGGCCCGGGTACGAGCCGCCTTTGCGGCGCTGACGGGGCGATCGTTGCTGGAGAGTGGTGAGGGCGCTTGGTCGATGCACCGGATGACGGCGGCGGCGCTCCGGCATTTGCAACAGGACCGAGAGGATGGGGCTATGGCCAAGGCAGCGGCGGCGTTGTTGGCGGCGGTTTACCCTAGCGATCCAAATGTATCAGCCACTTGGTCAGCTTGCGCTCGGCTGACTCCGCATGTCCGGGCGCTGTGGGTCAGCGGCGCTGCGCCGGAGACCGAGGCGATGGATTATCTCTTCAATCAGGCGGCGGTCTATCTTGGCAAGATCGCCGATTTTTTCGGCAATCTAGAGATGGCGCGTGCATCATTTGCATTGACAGAGAAGCGGCTGCCAGAAGCACATGTCGAAATCGCACTCGGCCTCGCCACTCTTGGACTGGCGTTGATGCGGGCCGGGGAGTTGGGCCAGGCCGAGGAACATCTCGCTCGCGCTTTGGAGCTGGACGAGGCGCACCGGCCGGAAACGGTTAATTTGGCAAATCGCTATGATCAGCATGGCGCCGTTCTTAGTAGACTGGCGCAAGCCGGTGATGCGACGGCGCTGCCAAGATCGTTGAAACGACACCAGCAGGCGCTGGCTCTGTTCCGGCAGCAATCAGGGCGCACCAGTGACGGCACGGCGCAAGCGCTGAACAATCTTGCCGGCGTCCGCGACCTGCAGGGGCGCACCGCGGCGGCGGCGCGGTTGTCCCAGGCAGCGTTAGTGATACGTCGCGAAGTGCTTGACCCGGGCGACGCCAGATTGGGTTACAGCCTGGTGAACACCGGTTCGTACTGGCTCCAATCCGGGTCCGCCAATCGCGCCGAAGCTTTGCTGCGGGAAGCCCTGGAGCTCAGGCGAACGGTCTTTGCTGCGCAGCCGCAGCATCCGGAGACGCGGAACGCTGCTAGCTGGTTGATCTCCTGCCTGCTGGTGCTGGCGCGGGCGGGGGACGATCCCGATGCACGGCAGGCGGGAGCGCGGGCGCTGTGCGCGCAATACAGCTTCGATTTCGCCGAGCGGGAAGAATCTGCCAGGCAATATCCGCTCGCGCCGCCAGTCGATTGAATGGTTGGGCCGGGAGGGAGCGGCGGCAGTTTGCGGCAACACATCGAATGATCCCTGGCGCTTTGCCTGGCGGCTCTGACGGTCTATGACGGCTTGGCCTGTCCTACATCCGAGTTCCGCTTGCCTCTGTTTGCCGAAACCATTCTTGTTGTCTTTGCGCTGATCGCCATTGGTTATGGCGCGTCGGCTGTTCGGCTGATCAAGCCTACCACCGGCGACGGGCTGTCGGATTTCGTGTTCACGGTCGCCGTGCCGCTGTTGCTGTTTCGCACCATTGCCACGGCGAGCTTCGATCATGGCGCGCCCTGGGCGCTGTGGCTGACCTATTTCACCGCCATCCTGATCACCTGGACGGTGGCCCATGGCACAATCCGTGCAGGCTTTGACCGCGATGCGCGCTCGGGCGTGGTCGCAGGCGTGACGGCGGGTTTTTCCAATCTGGTGCTGCTCGGCATTCCCTTTGTCAGCGGGCTTTATGGCGAGGCCGGGCTTGCGGCGCTGTCGCAGATCGTCTCGATCCACCTGCCGATCATGATGGCGGCGTCGATTATCCTTTATGAATGGGCGCTCAGGCGCGATGGCGCGGCGACCAAGGCGGCAAGCGTGCCGGCGCTGATCACGGGGTTCCTGCGGCAATTGTTCTCCAACCCGCTGATCATCGGCATTCTGGCGGGGTTGCTCGCGCGGATGTCGGGCCTTGCCATCCCGAGCGTGATTGACAGCGTGATCGCCAGCCTGGCCGGGGTCGCAGGTCCGGTGGCGCTGTTTGCCATGGGGGTTTCGCTGCGCGGCTACGGCATTCGCGGCCAGGTGAAACAGGCGCTTTCGCTGGTCACGTTGAAACTGATGTTGATGCCCGCCGTGGCGCTTGGCGTGGCGCTGGTGTTGGGGCTGCCGGAATTTCAGGCCAAGGTCGCCGTTGCCGCGGCGTCGCTGCCGGCAGGCGTCAATTCCTGGCTGATCGCCAACCGGCTGGGCACCGGACAGCGGCTGGCGTCAACCTCGATGACCATCGGCACGGCGCTGGCGGCGGTGACAACCGGGGGGTGGTTGATCATCGTCAATGCGGTGTTCTGAGCGGCCTTGTATACGCGCATCAAAATTGTGTTTTACTTTCGTTTGTTTTCTTTTGACATTCGTAATGGGTTCGAATTAGAAAACTTAGGTGAAACGTCGCTGGACGGGAGGTGCCAATGACGCAGGACAAACTCTTTGACGTTTTCGTCATCGGCGGAGGAATCAATGGCTGCGGCATCGCCCGCGATGCGGTCGGTCGCGGCTATTCCGTGTTTCTGGCCGAAATGAACGATCTCGCCTCGGGAACCTCGTCCTGGTCGTCCAAGCTCATCCATGGCGGTTTCCGCTATCTCGAATATTACGAGTTCCGGCTGGTGCGTGAAGCGCTGGGCGAGCGCGAAGTGCTGCTCGCCAATGCGCCGCATATCATCTGGCCGCTGCGCTTTGTGCTGCCGCACCACAAGGAGATGCGGCCGGCCTGGCTCTTGCGGCTGGGCCTGTTCTTGTATGACCATATCGGCAAACGCAAATTGCTGCCCGGCACGACGACCGTCAATCTCAAGAGCTCTCCCGTGGGAAAGCCGCTCAAGCCCTTGTTTGCCAAGGGGTTTGAGTATTCCGATTGCTGGGTCAACGACGCCCGGCTGGTGGTGTTGAATGCCCGCGACGCCGCCGATCGCGGCGCAGTGATCCGCACGCGCACCGAGGTGGTGAGCGCCGAGCGCAAAGACTGCGTCTGGAACGTCACCATCGCCGACCGGGCCAGCGGGGCGCGGGAAACCATTCGGGCCAGGCTGATCGTCAATGCCGGCGGGCCGTGGGTGGACCGGATCCTGAACGGTGTGGTGGGCCGCAACGACGCCCACAATGTGCGGCTGGTTCAGGGCAGCCACATTGTTGTGCCGAAGCTGCATGATCACGATCGCGCCTACATCTTCCAGAATGGCGACGGGCGGATCATTTTCGCGCTTCCCTATGAGGACGACTTCACGCTGATCGGCACCACCGACCAGGATTACGAAGGCGATCCGAAGGAGGTCGCCATCACCGACGCCGAGGTGGATTATCTGTGCGCGGCGGCGAGCGAGTATTTCGAAAAGCCGATCGAGCGCGCCTCCATCGTCTGGACCTATTCCGGTGTGCGCCCGCTCTATGATGACGGCGCATCAGCCGCGCAGGAAGCCACCCGGGATTATGTGCTCAAGGCCGACCCGTCCGATGGCGCGCCGCTGATCAATATTTTCGGCGGCAAGATTACCACCTATCGCAAACTGTCCGAATCCATGCTGGAGCTGATCGAGGAGCAGCTCGGGGCGAAATCCGGCCGCTGGACCCATCGCGCGGCGCTGCCGGGCGGCAATTTCGCGGTCGAGGCGTTCGACAACGAAGCCGCGCAGTTGCACCGCGATTATCCGTTTCTCGAGCCGGGCCAGGCGCGGCGCTACATGCGCCAGTACGGCACCCGCGCGCGCCTACTGTTAAGCGATGCCAAGGCGATCGAAGATCTCGGGCAGGATTTCGGCCATGGTGTGTACCAGGCCGAGGTGGATTATCTGATGGCGCATGAATGGGCGGTAGAGGCCGCCGACGTCCTGTGGCGGCGCACCAAGCGCGGTCTCAGGCTGGAAGCGGCACAGGTCAAGGCGCTCGACACTTATATGGCGCAAAAACGCGCGGCCTAGGCCGGATGCGCATTCCAGGGCAGGGATGCTGCGGCAGTCGCTGCACATGCCCTTTTCGAGGGACGCGAATCCGGGTCAAATGGCGGCAGCGAGGGAGGACAGCATGAGCGGATATATTCTGGCAATTGATCAGGGCACGACATCGAGCCGCGCCATTGTGTTTGACGGTCAAATGCGGATCGCCGGCGTCGGGCAAAGGGAATTCACCCAGTTCTATCCGCAATCGGGCTGGGTCGAGCACGATCCGGAAGAGATCTGGAAGAGTGTGGTCTCAACGGTCAGGCAGGCTCTCAAGAAGGCCGGCATTTCGGCAAGCGATGTGGCGGCAATCGGCATCACCAATCAGCGCGAAACGGTGGTGGTGTGGGAGCGCGACACCGGCAAGCCGATCCACAACGCGATCGTCTGGCAGGACCGCCGCACGGCGGCCTTTTGCGAGAAGCTCAAACGCCAGGGGCTGGAAAAGACCTTCAACCGCAAGACCGGGCTGCTGCTCGATCCCTATTTCTCGGGAACCAAGCTGTCCTGGATGCTCTCCAGTGTAAAAGGCGCGCGGGCCCGGGCGGCGCGGGGCGAATTGTGCTTCGGCACAATCGACACCTTCCTGATCTGGCGGCTGACCGGTGGCAAGTCCTTTGTCACCGACGCCACCAATGCATCACGGACGCTGATGTTCAACATCGGCAACCAGACCTGGGACGAGGAACTGCTGGATGTTCTCAAGGTGCCTGCCAAAATGCTGCCGGAGGTCAAGGACTGCGCCGCCGATTTCGGCGTAACCGACGCCAAGCTGTTTGGTGCGGAGATCCCGATCCTGGGTGTTGCCGGCGATCAGCAGGCGGCGACCATCGGCCAGGCCTGTTTCGAGCCGGGGATGCTCAAATCCACCTATGGCACCGGCTGCTTCGCGCTGCTCAACACCGGTGAGGATATGGTTCGCTCGAAAAACCGGCTTTTGACCACGGTCGCCTACCGGCTCAATGGCAAACCCACCTATGCGCTGGAAGGCTCGATCTTCATTGCGGGCGCCGCCGTGCAGTGGCTGCGTGACGGCATTAAGGTGATCAAGAAGGCCGAACACAGCGGCGAACTCGCCGCCGAGGCGGATCCCACGCAGGAGGTCTATCTGGTGCCGGCATTCACCGGACTGGGCGCGCCGCACTGGGACGCCGAGGCGCGCGGTGCGATCTTCGGCATGACCCGCAACACCGGCCCTGCGGAGTTCGCCCGCGCGGCATTGGAGGCGGTCTGCTACCAGACCCGCGATCTTCTGGACGCCATGCACAAGGACTGGAAGCGGTCGAAGGGCGACACGGTGTTGCGCGTTGATGGCGGCATGGTGGCTTCGGACTGGACCATGCAGCGGCTGGCCGACATCCTCGATGCGCCGGTCGACAGGCCGATGATCCTTGAGACTACGGCTCTGGGCGCTGCCTGGCTTGCCGGTCAGCGCGCCGGCGTATGGCCCAACCAGAAGGCCTTCGCCAAGGCCTGGGCGCGCGACATCACCTTCAAACCGAAGATGGATGACAAGACCCGCAAGTCAAAGCTCAAGGGATGGAAGGACGCGGTGCGGCGAACCCTGAGCAGCACCTAAAACCTGCCGCAGACCGGGACCAATAGGCAGGGCGCACAAGAGCGGCTATCCTCGGCATGTGCCGGGTCCGGGAGGCGGGCCCGGGCAACCGGAACCGAGGAGCGAACCCATGCAGCTTGGCGCATTTTCGATCAGTCTGGCGGTCAAGGACCTGGCCGCGTCGAAGGCTTTCTACGAAAAACTGGGTTTCAGGGCGTTCGGCGGCAAGCAGAGCGAGGGCTGGCTGATCCTCAACAATGGCGGCTGTGTGATCGGGCTGTTTGAAGGCATGCTGGAAAAGAACATGCTCACCTTCAATCCAGGCTGGAGCGAGAGCGCGGTGCCGCTGGACGAGTTCACCGACGTTCGGGATCTGCAAAAACAACTCAAGTCCAAGGGCCTCGAGTTCGACGCCGAGGCCGACGAGACCACCACCGGCCCCGCCAGCTTCATGATCACCGATCCTGACGGCAATCCGATCCTGGTCGATCAGCACCGCTGAGGCAGTCTGGCGTCAGCCGGTCTTATTCGACAAAGCTGACGTTGACGCCCGGCGCCACCATGCCGGCCAATTCTTCCGCGTCCCAATTGGTCAGCCGCACGCAGCCATTTGAGCTGGTCTTGCCGATCTTGGCCGGATCCGGCGTTCCATGGATGCCGTAGGTGGGCTTGGAGAGCGCGATCCAGATCGAGCCGACCGGGCCATTGGGCCCCGGGGGAACTTCGAGGATCCTGTCGTTGTCGCCCTGCTTGAAGTTGATCTTCGGATTGTAGGTGTAGCCCGGATTGCGCACCACGCGCTCGATCGTCACCTCACCGGACGGCGAGGGTGTCGAGGCCGAGCCGATGGTGGCCGGGTAGGCGGCGACCAGCTTGCCGGATGCGTCATAGGCGCGGACCTGCTTGCGGGCCTTGTCGGCAACGATGCGGGTGACGATCGCGGTTTTCTTTTCGCCGGTTTCGACCACCTTGATCTGCACGCCGGGACGGTCGAACTCGACGCCGGGATTGAGCTCTCTGAGATAGCGCTCATCCATGTGAAAGCGCTCGGCCAGCATTTCCAGCGTCGAGGTGTAGGAGAGCCGCTCGAGCCTGGCCTTGTCGGCATAGTCGCTCGGCACCGAGGCGATGAAGGGGCCTGCGGCATCCTCCGGCGTGATGGTGTAGGTGGTAAACGCCAGACCGCCATCGGCAGCCAGACGGCTCAGGATAAGATCGGTGTCGGCGGGATCGATCTGCTCGCCGCTGATCTCGCGCCATGCCTCCAGCGCCTTGCGGACATTCGATCCCATGCGGCCGTCAATGACGCCGGGCGAGACGCCGTTGCGGTCGAGATAGACCTGCAGCGCTGCCACCTGGGCACGCGTGAGCTTCGGTGCCTGGGGTTCCTGAACGGTTGCCGGACCGGCCGGATTGTCGAGATCCGGAGCCTCGATAATTGCCGGCGCGTTGCGGCCCGTCGGCACGGTTCCGGTCGTGGGATTGAGGTCGCGGCGCTCGATGCGCCAGTCGGGATCGACTTCGGCGAAGCGATCGCGCGGACGGCGCGGCACGGGCGGGAAGGCATCACGATCGAGGTCGCGTTGGAAATCGCGTCCCCGATTGCGATCAAAATCGCTATCACCGCCACCGCGTTGCTGACGGTACTGCCAGGCGGGGATTTCGAAGCCGATCACGGTGTCCCACTGGTCAAGCACCAGACGGCGGCCCTGGGTGTCGACCACAATCCGCACCGAACCATATTCGGGCACGTCGCGCATAAGCTTGCCGTCGGTGGTGACAAGCACGGTCGCGCGGCCATCATAGGGGCCGGCATTGGCCATCGGGGCGGCAAGCACACCAAGGGCGAGGGCAAGGGTTGTTAAACGGGCTCTGGATAGCGTGATCATGGCGGACAACCTGCGTCTGGATCGGCGATGTGAGCTGCATCATTGTCAGTTTATGGTGAATGCAAGCTGAACAAACGATCCGAAACGGGCGTCAGTAAGGCAGGCCAACATAGTTTTCAGCCAGCGCGGATTTGGCCGCGTCGGATTCCAGCGTGTAGGCCAGTTCGGTCTCCAGAATTCGGCGCTCGAAGGGCGCATGGTCGGGAAAACGGTGCAGCATGGTGGTCATCCACCAGGAAAAACGCACGGCGCGCCAGACACGGGCGAGCGCGCGCTCCGAATATGCGTTGAGCAGTTCGCTGTCGCTGTCCCCAAAATATGCCTGCAGCCCCTCGAACAGGTAGTGCACATCGGAGGCTGCGAGATTGAGCCCCTTGGCGCCGGTGGGCGGCACAATATGGGCGGCGTCGCCGACCAGAAACAGGCTTCCGAACCGCATCGGCTCGGCGACAAAGGAACGCAACGGCGCGATCGATTTCTCAAAGGATGGCCCGGTGGTCAATTGTTCGCCGATTTCCGGCGGCAACCGGCGGCGCAGCTCGCTCCAGAACTGGTCGTCCGACCAGGCGTCGATGCTGTCGCCGGCGTTGCACTGGATGTAATAGCGGCTGCGGGTCATTGACCGCATCGAACACAGGGCGAAGCCTCGCGAATGACTGGCGTAGATCAGCTCGTGGCTGACCGGCGGCACATCGGAAAGGATACCGAGCCAGCCGAAGGGATAGACCTTTTCAAAGGTGCGGATGGCGCTTTCGGGAACGGCGCGGCGGCTGGCGCCGTGAAAGCCGTCACAGCCAGCGATAAAGCGGCAGTCGATCCTGAGCTCTTCACCCTCGACCCGGCAGGTGACATAGGGGCGATCACCGTCCAGATCATGGAGTTCCACCGCCTCGACCTCATAATGGGTGACGCCAGAGGTTTCCGCGCGGCGATCGACCAGGTCCCGGGTCACCTCCGTCTGGCCATAGACCATCACCGACTGGCCGCCTGTGAGCCCGGCGAGGTCGATCCGGTGTATCTCGTCTTCGCAAGTAATGGCGAAGCCTTCATGCACCAGCCCCTCGCCATGCATGCGCCCGCCGACGCCGGCGCGCTCGAGCAGCCGAACCGCACCCTGCTCCAAAACGCCCGCGCGTACCCGCGAAAGCACGTGGTCGAGGCTGGCGCGTTCAACAATAATGGTGTCGATGCCGATGTCATTGAGCAATTGTCCGAGCATCAGGCCCGAGGGACCGGCGCCGATGATGCAGACCTGGGTGGAAATGGTTTTCATGATGTCTCGCCCATTCGGTTGATGGAGTTTACCAGCGTGGACGCGGCCTTGAGCGCAGCGCCGGTGGTCTCACAGATTTGCGGCAGGATCGTCCATTCGAGCATCCAGGCGGCGCCTGAACGTTCCATTTCGTGAATCCCGGCCTGATGCAGACCGCCCATCAGGGTGGCGTTGTGGCGCGCCAGCGCCAGCAATTGCTCGCCTGCAACCGGATTGTGTTTGTGCGGCATGGCGGAAGACCGTCCGCCGCCCGAAAGCTCGATGTCGGATGGCCCGCGCAGCGCCATTAGCGCGATGTCCTGGCCAATCTTGCCAAGCGCGGCGGTTACTCCTTCGAACCAGGAGGCAGCTCTCATCAGCGGCGCACGCTCGGTGTGCCAGGCGTGACCGGGCCAGCGCAATTCAAGCTTGGCGGCCATGGTCTGCGCCACCTTGCCGGCGCCGGCTCCAAGCGCCTGGAGATCACCCACTGCGCCGCCAAACTGCAGGACGCCGATTTCGCCGCGCAAATCCAGCCAGCGATCGCGCGCCGTCTCAAGCGGGCGACACCACGCGGCCAGCCGGTCAGCGACATGAAAACCCAGCGCCGGCTGCATGCGGGTGATTGCCTGCAGCGGATTGTGGCCGTCGCGCTTTTCGACTTTATCGAGTGCTGTCAGCAGTGTCTCAAGCCGTTCAATGAAGCGATCGCCGACGCGGATCAAAGCTTCCACCGTAGCTGTGTCGATCAGGTCCTGGCTGGTCGCGCCGAAATGGAGCATCTCACCGCCGGGGGCGGAAATATGCGCGCGGAGTTGCCGGACATATTCCGGCACCGGCACGCCATCCCGGACGGCCGCCTCGGCAATGGCGGCGGTATCGGGTCGGAAACCGGCGATGTCATCGGTCAGCCGGGCGGCATCGCCGGGTTCGATCCTGCCCGCTGCCGCCAGGCCTGAAATCAGGGCTGCCTCGAAACGGGAGAAGCTTGCGAACTGGGCCGCGTCATCGAACTCCGTGGCGATCTCGTCGTCGCCGATCAGCCCGTGAAGCCAGCCCTGTCCGCGAGCCTGCATGTCAGATCCGTTCCAGCGCGATGGCGATGCCCTGACCGACACCGATGCACATGGTGGCCAGGGCCAGCTTCTCGTTGCGGATCCCGAGTTCCAGCGCCGCCGTTCCGGTGATGCGCGCGCCCGACATGCCAAGCGGGTGGCCGAGGGCAATCGCCCCGCCATTGGGGTTGATGTGCTCGCCGTCTTCGTCGAGACCGAGTTCACGGAGGACCGCAAGTCCCTGGCTGGCGAAGGCTTCGTTCAGCTCGACGACGCCAAAGTCGGACGGTTTCATCCCGAGGCGCTGACACAGCTTCTTGGTAGCCGGAGCCGGGCCGATGCCCATGATCCGCGGCTCCACACCGGCGGTGGCACCGCCCAGGATGCGGGCTATCGGCGTCAGGCCATGGACCTTGGCGGCCTGTTCACTGGCGATGATCAAAGCCGCTGCGCCATCATTGACGCCGGAGGCGTTACCGGCGGTGACGCTGCCGCCGGACCGGAACGGCGTGGGCAGCTTGGCCAGTTGCTCGATCGTTGTGCCGGGGCGCGGGTGCTCGTCGCTGTCGACCACGACGGGATCGCCCTTGCGGCGCGGGATTTCCACCGCAACGATTTCCCTGGCGAACCGACCCGAGGCCTGGGCTTTTCCCGCGCGGTTCTGACTTCGAAGCGCAAACGCATCCTGGTCATCGCGGCTGATCTTGAAATCCTCGGCCACGTTTTCCCCGGTTTCCGGCATGGAATCGATGCCGTATTGGGCTTTGAGCACCGGGTTGACGAAGCGCCAGCCAATGGTGGTGTCGTAGATTTCCGCCTTGCGGGAGAAGGCAGCATCGGCCTTGGGCATGACGAAGGGCGCGCGCGACATGCTTTCAACGCCGCCGGCGATCACCAGGCCGGCCTCATCGGCACGGATCATGCGCGCGGCGGCAAGCACGGCGTCCATGCCCGACCCGCACAGGCGGTTTAGCGTGGTGCCGGGGACCGAGGTCGGCAAGCCCGCAAGCAGGGTGGCCATGCGCGCGACATTGCGGTTGTCCTCGCCTGCCTGGTTGGCGCAACCATAGTAGACTTCGTCGACAGCGCCCCAATCCACGCCGGGATTGCGTTCGCTCAGCGCACGGATCGGGATCGCACCCAGATCATCGGCGCGGACGGCGGACAGGGCGCCGCCATAACGGCCAATCGGAGTGCGGATATAATCGCAAATGAATGCATCGGCCATCAGGCGGCTTCTCCATCTTTGTCGCCGCCGGAATGGGCAGCCTTGGTACGGGCGTTGAGATCGCGCAGCGTGGACAGCTCGATCCCGGTGGGCCGCGGGGTTTCGGTCAGCGCAGTTGCGAATCGGACCGGCCAGCCGCATGTGGCCTGGACCATGTCCCGGCTAACTCCGGGATGCAACGAAACCACTGTAAATTCACGGCTTTCCGGATCAGCTTTCCAGACCGCCAGGTCGGTGACCATCAATGTCGGCCCCTTGGTGTCTAGACCCAGCCGGCCGCGATGATTGCCGCCTTCGCCGTGTCCGAAGCTGGTGACGAAGTCGATTCTATCGACCATGGCGCGTTTGGATTGCTTGAGAGTGATGAAGATTTCGCCGCACGACGAGGCGATCTCCGGCGCGCCGCCGCCGCCGGGCAACCGGGTCTTCGGGCTGTCATAATCACCGATCACTGTGGTGTTGATGTTACCGAAGCGATCAATTTGGGCTGCGCCGAGAAATCCGATCGTCACCCGCCCGCCCTGCAACCAGTAACGGAACATCTCCGGCACCGACACGGTGGTGACCGCGGTGTCGGAGAGCTCGCCGTCGCCGATCGACAGCGGCAGCACGGACGGCGCGGTGCCAATGGTGCCGCTTTCGTAGATCAGGGTGATATCTGGCGCGTGGGTGAGCCGTGCGACGTTGCAGGCGGCCGATGGCGCGCCGATGCCCACGAAGCAGACATCGTCGTTGGACAGAGCGCGGGCTGCGGCAATGGTCATCATTTCGTCAGGCGTGAAATCGACCTCGCTCATGCCGCGCTCCTCAAATGACGGGTTCGGGAGGCAAAATCCTCAGGCCGGGCGTCAAGCACATGCTGCTTCATCCAGGCCAGAAATGTATCCCGGTCCGCGGCGATGCTGTCCCAGGCGATATAGCTGGCGTTGTCACGCGGGTAGTAGCCATGGGCATAGGAGGGGTGCGCACCGCCTGGCACCACGGCAATGGCGGTCACGGTCCAGTGCGGCAGAACACAGGCATTGGGGTGGCTTGCAAGATCGTCGACGATCTCTTCCACCGTGACAACGGACCGCCTGGCTGCCAGCACCGCCTCTTTTTGCACGCCAACGATGCCCTCGATCAGCACGTTGCCCTTCCGGTCAGCCTTTTGGGCGTGAATGAACGTGACATCGGGCCTGATTGCGGGCACTGCTGCCAGTTCCTCGCCGGTGAAGGGGCAGGTGACAGAGCGGATGTTGAGATTGACCCGCGCCAGCTCGGCGCCCTTGTAGCCGCGGAACACGGCGAACGGCAGGCCTGCGGCGCCGGCCTCGTAGGCATTGGCCATGGCGGCGTGGGAATGCTCCTCAAGCTCGATGCGGTGCGGCCAGCCGTTCTCGACGCTGTCGCGCAAGCGCCTGAGCAGCCCCACGCCCGGGTTTCCCGCATAGGAAAAGATCAGCTTGCGCACAGCACCGATGCCGATCAACTGGTCGTAGATGACATCCGGGGTCATGCGCACCAAGGTGAGATCCTTCACGCCCTGCCTGATCGCCTCATGGGCGCTGGCGTGCGGAATGAGATGGGTGAAACCCTCGAAGGCGGCGGTATCGCCGGAGCCGAGGTTCTGCGCCACCGCATCGGCAAGCGGCATGAATTGAGCCATGGATTGAGCGTCCCTAGATGTCGAAGAACACGGTTTCGTTGGGGCCTTGCAGGTGGATGTCGTGGCGGTAGGTGTCGCCGTCGCGCGAAGCGATCAGGGTTTTGACCCGATCTCGATGCTCGATGCGGGCCAACACCGGATCGTCCGTGTTGGCCGCCGCTTCATCGTCGAAATAGAGCCTTGTGTTGAGCCCCAGATTGATGCCGCGGGCGACGATCCAGAGATTGATGTGCGGGGCCTGCAGGCGGTCAGCGGAGAACGGCACCGGGCCCGGCTTGATGGTCTCAAACCGGATCCATCCGGTTTCCGCATCAGCCGGGGAGCGGCCCCAGCCGGCAAAATTCGGATCAGCTTCGCCGCGCGGATCGCTGGCTCCCGGATAGAGCCCGTCCGCGTCCGCTTGCCAGATCTCCACCAGGGCGTCCCTGAGCGGAGTGCCGGAACCATCAAGCACCCGCAGTTCGAGGGTGATGCGCTCGCCTTTGGTCTCAGTCACCAGCATCGTTCCGCCCAGATCGGATCTGTAGACCCCTTCGATGCCGCAGAAATTCGGAGTGAGACCGATGTGCACATAGGGGCCTGCGGTCTGTGAAGGCGATTCCTTGTGCGGATAAAGAGGGGTGTCGCCGGCGTTTGCCATGTCAATTTCCCTCCATGCGGTTTTCAAACAGGGTTGATCGATTGCCGCGCAGGACAATGTCGAAGCGATAGGCCAGCGCATCCATCGGTTCAGCGGCGTTCATGTCCAGCCGGGCCGTGAGTTGCGCGATGGCGCGGGGATCGTTGATGGTGCGCACGATCGGGCAACGGTCAATCAGCGGATCGCCCTCGAAATACATCTGGGTGATCAGCCGCTGGGCAAAGCCATGGCCGAACACGGAGAAATGGATATGCGCCGGCCGCCAGTCATTGGGGCCGTTGGGCCAGGGGTAGGGGCCGGGGCGGATGGTGCGGAAATCATAGCTGCCGTCTTCACCGGAGATGGTGCGTCCGCAGCCACCGAAATTCGGATCGAGCGGAGCGAGATAGCTGTCTTTCTTGTGACGGTAGCGGCCGCCGGCATTGGCCTGCCAGAATTCGATCAGCACGCCGGGAACCGGTAACCCGCGCTCATCGAGAACACGCCCGGCAACGATGATGCGTTCGCCGATGGCGCTCATGCCCGATTGGGCGAAATTCAGCGTCAGATCATTGTCGAGCGCGCCGATGATGTCGTGGCCGAAGGCCGGGCCGCTGGTTTCCGACAGCGTGTTGGCAACGGCGATGAGCGGCCGTGTCGGCGCCCGCAACACGGAAGATTTGTAACCGGGATCAAGCGGTTTGGGGTGCCAGGCCCGGTCCCGGGGGAAATAGGCTGCGACAGGGGGTCGGCCGGGTTTCATGGTGGGTCTCCTGCTGCGGTGGCATTCGGTTCTGCCAGTTCGGCGAGAGTGCGCTTTGCGATCCGGAAAGCGGTGTTTGCCGCAGGCACACCGGCATAGATCGCCACATGCATCAGGCTCTCGCGAATGTCTTCGGCGCTGGCGCCGGTGTTGGCGGTGGCGCGGATGTGCATGGCCAGTTCTTCCTCGTGACCCAGTGCCGCAAGCAGCGCGATGGTGACCATCGAGCGTTCGCGCGGGCTCCAGTCGGCGCGCGACCAGACACGTTCCCAGGCGCTCGATGTAATCAGATCCTGAAACGGTGCATCGAACTCGGTGGTTGCGGCCTGGGCGGCGTCGACATGGGCGTCGCCCAGCACGGCGCGGCGCGTGCGCTCGCCCGCGGGCAGGGCGTCTTCGGTGTCGGCCATCTGGTCCTCCCGACCGGTTCCGTTCATTTGCAGGTTTACATACAGAAATGGAAATGAATAATGATTTTTGCAAGCATAATTCATTCCGGAATTGATATGGATATATCCCGACGCATCAAGATCCGCCACCTTGAAGCTTTTGTCGAAGTGGCGCGCCAGAAGAGTGTCGGGCGCGCGGCGATCACCCTGTCGCTGACCCAGCCGGCGGTCACCCGCACCATCCGCGAGCTTGAGGAGATCGTCGGCGCGGCGCTGGTGGAGCGCGACGGGCGCGGCATCAAGCTTTCGCATCAGGGCGAGGTGTTTCTCTCGCATGCCGGATCCGGGCTTGCGGCGGTGCGCGGCGGCATTGCTGCGCTGGCCAATGTCGCCACCGTGTCGGGCCCGCCGGTCCGGATCGGCGCGCTGCCGACGGTTTCGGCGACGGTGATGCCGGCCGCGGTGGTGGACTTTCTGGCCTCCGGGGTCAAAAGCCCGTTGCGGGTGATCACCGGCGAAAACTGGGTGCTGCTTGACCAGTTGCGCAAGGGGGATCTCGATCTGGTGATGGGGCGGATGCCGGCGCCGGAGATGATGACCAGCCTGCGGTTCGAACCTTTGTATCGCGACAGGGTAATCTTTGTCGTTTCGCGCAATCATCCGCTGGCCGTTCAACGCCAGGTCGCGGCCGATATTCTCGCCCGTCATCCGGTGCTGGTGCCGCCGGCAGGCTCAATCATTCATCCCTATGTGGAGCGGGTGATGGTGGAACAGGGTATGTCGAGGCCAATAAGGGCAATTGAAACGGTTTCGGACAGTTTCGGCCGCGCTTTTCTGCGCGCCAGCGACGCAATCTGGATCATTTCCCGCGGAGTAGTGTCTGCCGAGATCGCATCTGGAGAGTTTGTGGAACTGCCGATCGACACCGGTTCGACACTCGGCGCGGTCGGGCTCGTAACCCGCGAAGCCGACCGGTTGCACGACGCGGCGGTGTTTTTTGCCGATATCCTGCGGCGGCATACGCCAATGAGCTGATTTTTCCACCGTCTGCGCACAATTGCATCTCAGGCACTGGCGCTTTCAGGTCAGTCCCCTTAAATCCTCCGGTCACGACAAGAGGGGACTTAGGGGCTGATGCAGGATATTCTGGCGCTCGCAACCGCGAACCTGCTTTCACCGGCGGTGTTGTTTTTCGCGCTCGGCTTCGCGGGCACAATGGCCGGATCGCAATTGACCCTGCCGGAGGCGGTGGCCAAGACCCTGTCGATCTATCTGATGCTGGCGATCGGCTTCAAGGGCGGTGTAGCGGTGGCCGAGCACGGGCTTGGCATCGACATCGCACTGGCGCTGATTGCCGGTATGGTGCTTTCAGCGCTGATTCCGCTGGCAGCGTTTGCGCTGCTCACAGTGATGGCTCGGCTCGACCGGGTCGACCGCGCGGCAGTGGCTGCTCATTACGGCTCGATTTCGATCGTGACCTTCGTGGCCGGTAGCGAGGCGCTGCGGCTGGCGGGTCTGGAGTTCGAAGGTTACCTGGTGGCGGTGGCCGCGGTGATGGAAACGCCGGCCATTTTGGTGGCGCTCTATCTTGCCCGGTCGGCGCGCCCGGCAACGGGCGCAGGAGAGGCCAAGGGCGACCCGCGCAATGAGGGCCTGATGTCGGAGGTCATGCTCAACTCTTCGGTGGTGGTCCTGGTGGGTTCGTTCGTGATCGGCTTTCTGGCCGGGCCCAAGGGGCTCGCCGATATCGGGCCGTTCATCGTCGATCCGTTCAAGGGTGTTTTGTGCCTGTTTCTGCTTGATATGGGCGCCGTTGCTGGCCGCGGTATTCGATCCGGATGGAAGCACATGAACCCGGGGCTGGTGCTGTTCGGCCTGATCATGCCCTATGTCGGCGCTGCCTTCGCGCTGGCTGCCGGCATAGCTATCGGGCTGTCGACCGGCGGTGTAGCGTTGCTGATGGTGCTGGGCGCCTCGGCGTCCTACATCGCAGTACCGGCGGCATTGCGGCTGGCGCTTCCCGAAGCGCGGCCGGCAATCTATCTTACATTGTCGCTCGGCATTACATTTCCCATGAACCTGACCATCGGCATCCCGGCCTATATCGCGCTGGCGCAGATGGCGGCCTAACCGGACCGCGGAGTTCAACCATGCATACCTTCGCTAAGAAACAGATCCAGATCATTTGCGAACGGCCGATTCTCAAACGCGTTCGCCGCCATCTCGCCAGCACGGGCGTGAAGGGTTTTACGGTGTTGCCGGTGCTTTCGGGTTCGGGCTCTGAGGGCGAGTGGGACCGCGAGGGGCTGATTGGTGACGCCGGCCAGATGGTCATGGTGCTGGTGATTCTCGATGCGGATGATCTAGACCGGGTTCTGACCGACATTTTCGATGTCGTAAGCCCGCAAATGGGGGTGATAACCATCTCGGATGTGGAAGTGGTCAGGCCCGACCGGTTCTAGCCGGGCATTTGGATCGCGCGCGATCGGCTGCCGGCAAATGGCTTGACCGGTAAACCCGCCACGATGTCGCGGGTCACGGTCTTGTGATTTTCGTTTCTTTCGTTTTAAACTGACAGCGAAACCATTTCCTCCGGCCTGTCTCGCATAATGTATCTCTCTCCACGCCATGCTGAAATCATCGATCTCGCCAAACTCGAGGGGCGGGTGCTTGTCGATGAGCTCGCCACCCGGTTCGATGTTACCCCGCAGACGATCCGCAAGGATCTCAACGATTTGTGCGAGCGGCAATTGCTCACCCGTATTCACGGCGGCGCGGTGGCCCCTTCGGGCACGCAGAACATGGAGTATGAGCAGCGCGGCAAAATCGCGGCGGAGGAAAAGCAGGCGATTGGCACCGCCGCGGCGGCGCTTATTCCCGACCACGCATCACTGTTTATCAACATCGGCACCACCACCGAGGCGGTGAGCCAGGCGTTGCTGAAGCATGGCCGGTTGATGATCATCACCAACAACATCAACGTCGCCAACCGGATGCGGCCTTTCCCGCAGTTCGAGGTGGTGATCGCCGGTGGTGTGGTGCGGGCCTCCGATGGCGGCATTGTCGGCGAGGCGGCGGTGGATTTCATCCGCCAGTTCAAGGTGGATTATGCGGTGATCGGCACGTCGGCAATCGATCATGACGGCGCTTTGCTGGACTATGATTTCCGCGAGGTGAAGGTGGCGCAGGCGATCATCGCAAATGCGCGGCAGGTGATTCTTGTGGCCGATTCCACCAAGTTCGAGCGCACCGCTCCGGTGCGAATCGGTCATCTCGAACAGGTTGACACTTTCGTCACCGATCATTGTCCGGATGACAGGATCCGGGAGATTTGCGGTGAATTCGGCGTTGAGTTGATCGAGACAACCCGGATTTCCTGACCTGTTCACAGCGTGACGCGGGGCTCGCCGATCAAGGCTGGTTTTGACCGTGTCGGACCTTCCGGCGAGACATATGGCGATTTTTCCACCTGTTGCTCACAAGTCACCCTTGCCCCCATGAAGCGTGTTTTGCTGAATGAATACGCGCTCAGGTTCTTTTTACGCCCGCTTGTTGCCACTATATAGCCCCACATAGTATGGCCCGCCTCTGCCCTTCGTGACCGCAGCGGAAGTGCCGCTGGCCCGGTTGCGGGCTGATCCGGGCCGGATGCAATTTTTTTGACAAAGCAGGTTTATAATGGCCAAGCCAAGGTTTCACACCGTCGCCGCGTTTGTGGTTTTCATCGCTGCGGCCGCATGGGTGCTGACAGGGGAATTCTCTTCGATCGGCAGTGCCGCAGAGGAAGGCGCCGATGAGCCGGTGCAGGCCGAAGTGTCTGCTGAAGCAGCAGAGCGGCCGTTGCGCACCGTCGCCGTGGTTGAGCCTGATTTTATCGATCACAGCCGCATCATCCGGATTTCCGGCGTGACCGCGCCGGACAAGCGTGTGACCCTTGCGACCCGCAGCGCGGGGATTCTGGGCGATCTCAATGTCGACAAGGGCGACCGGGTCAATGCCGGTGAAATCATTTTGGTGCTCGACGGCTCTGAGAAGGCGGCGATGGTTGTGACCGCCCGGGCGCTGCTCGACCAGCGCCAAAGGGAGGCCGAAAACATAGAGCGGTTGGTCAAGAACGGCATCGCGCCAACCACGCAAAGCGATACCGCCCGCTCCGCACTGGCCTCCGCAAGGTCCCAGCTTGAAATGGCCGAGGCCGATGTTGACCGGTTGACGGTGACCGCACCGTTTTCAGGCGTGATCGACCAGGTCATGGTCGAGGAGGGCGGCTGGATGCCGTCGGGCGAGGCGGTCGCGGTGCTGCTGCAGCTCGACCCTGTGGTGGCGCGTGGCGAAGTGAGCGAACGCGACATTGCGCAAGTGGCGGTGGGGCGGCCAGCGGATGTGCGGCTGATCAGCGGCGACGTGGTGACCGGTCGCGTGCGCCATATCAGCCTGGAAGCCACACCCGGCACCCGCACATTTCCCATCGAAATCGAGATCGACAATCCCGATAACCGGGTTCCTGCCGGGATGACGGCAGAAATCATGATCAAGTCGGAGACGGTCACTGCGGTCAAGCTGCCGCGCTCGGTGGTCACGCTCGACGCGGCCGGCAATCTGGGCCTGCGCATTCTCCGGGCCAATTCCACCGTCGGCTTTGTGCCCATAGACCTGATTGATGACGCGCCTGACGGGCTGGTGCTCGGCGGCGTGCCGCTGGATGCGACCATCATCGTCGCCGGGCAGGACCTGGTCAGCGAAGGCGAGACCGTTAATGCGGTGGTGACCGATGGCAACACGGTTGCCGGCGTGGCCGCGCAGACGCCGGATGCGTCGCGATGAATTTCGTCGACCTCGCCATTCGCAATGCGCGGCTGACCATTGCCGTGCTTATGTTCCTGGTGGTCGCCGGGACGATGTCCTACATCTCGATTCCCAAGGAAGCCGAGCCGGACATCAAGATTCCGATCATCTATGTCTCGCTGAGCTATTCGGGGATATCGCCGGAGGATTCGGAGCGGCTGCTGTTGCGTCCGATGGAAGCCAAGCTCAAGAACATCACCGGCATCAAGGAGATGCGCTCCACCGCCTATCAGGGCGGCGGCAATGTGGTGATCGAATTCACCGCCGGCGCCGATCTTGCCAAGGCGCTGGATGACGTGCGCAACAAGGTTTCCGACGCCAAGCCGGATTTGCCCGAAGGCGCGGACGAACCGTCGGTCAACGAGGTCAATATCTCCGAATTTCCGGTGTTGGTGGTCACGCTGTCGGGCGATGTGCCCGAGCGGGCGCTGACCCGGGCGGCGCGCGAATTGCGCGACCGGATGGAAGAGGTATCCGGGGTGCTGGAAGCCTCGCTTCAGGGCGCGCGCGACGATCTGGTTGAGGTGATCATCGATCCGGTCAAACTGTCATCTTATGACATGAAGCTCGATCAGTTGATCGCCGGGGTCAATGCGTCCAACTCCGTTGTCGCTGCCGGCGCGTTGGAAGGCGAGGAAGGCCGTTACGCGGTCAAGGTGCCGCTGCTGATTGAAACGGTCGAGGACGTCGCCAATCTGCCTATCATTGCCGGACCCAACGCGGTGGTGCGGGCGCGTGATCTCGCAACCATCCGCTCGACTTTCAAGGACGCCACCACGGTAACACGGCTTGACGGCAAACCGGCGATCGCCATCGAGGTGTCCAAACGCACCGGCGCCAATCTCGTGGAGACCGTGGATGCGGTCAAAGAGGTGGCGCAAGAGTTCGAGCCCTTGCTGCCTGAAGGCGCGGAGATCGGGTTTAGCCAGGACAAGTCGACTTCGATCCGGCAGTTGCTCAGCGATTTGCAGAATTCGGTGCTGACTGCGGTGATCCTCGTGTTCATCGTCATCCTGTATGCGCTGTCGGGCCGCGCCTCGCTGCTGATCGGTTTCGCGATTCCGGCTTCGTTCCTGATGGGCATTCTGGCTCTGTCGCTGGCCGGGCTGACCGTCAACATCGTGGTTTTGTTCAGCCTTATTCTGGCGGTGGGTATGCTGGTCGATGACGCGATCATCGTCACCGAGTTCGCTGAGCGGCGGATGGCCGAGGGTATGGACCGCAAGGAGGCGTTCTCGCTTGCGGCCAAGCGCATGGCAGGGCCGGTGACGGCGGCGACGCTCACACGTGTGGCCGCGTTTTCGCCTCTGCTTTTCTGGCCGGGCGTTGTCGGCGAGTTCATGAAATACATGCCGATTACGCTGATCGCCACGCTGTCGGCGTCACTGCTTTACGCGCTGGTGTTCACGCCTACGCTGGGGGCGATGTTCGCCAAACCGGCGATTGAGGACGGCCCGAAGCGCGACGGGCTTTACATGCGCTTTGTTGCGCGCGCGGTGCGTCACCCCTTCATCGTGGTGTTCTTCACGCTTGCAGCGCTGGTGGCGGTGCCCGCAACCTACGGGTTCTACGGAAAAGGCGTCGAGTTCTTCCCGGATGTGGAGCCTGAATACGGCCTTTTGTATGTGCATGCCCGCGGCAATCTTTCGCTCGAAGAGAAAGATCGCGCCGTGCGGCTGGTCGAGGAACGTATTCTCGGCTGGCCGGGGCTGAGCAGCGTTTACACCCGGGTCGGCAATGTCGGCGGCGGCGGCAATGATGTCGCCGAGGATGTGGTTGGAGTCATCCAGTATGAGTTCGTGGATTGGCGCGAGCGCAAGCCTGCCGGCGAGATTCTTGAGGATTTCCGCCGCGAACTGACCGGATTCCCGGGCGTGGAGATCGAGGTGCAGGTGCCCGAGGGCGGACCGCCCACCGGCAAGGCGATCCAGATCCAGCTTTCAGCCGTCGATCCGGCCGGGCTTGCCGATGTCGCGCGCCGGGTTGCTGCACAACTTGAACAGACGCCGGGGGTGATCGACATCACCGACGGCCTGCCGCCGCCCGGGGTGGACTGGGAGATCAAGGTCGACCGGTCGATCGCTGCGCGTTACGGCATCGGTCCATCCTCGGTGGGCACCGTGGTGCAGCTGGTCACCTCGGGTCTCAAACTCACCGACTACCGGCCGGCCGGTGTCGATGACGCCGTCGACATCCGATTGCGCTTGCCCGAGGAGCGGCGGACCTTGTCGACGCTGGACGATCTTAGAATCGAGACGGCTCAAGGCTCGGTCCCGATTTCCAATTTTGTCACCCGCGAACCTGCCCCGAGCGTCGGCACCCTCAACCGCATCGATGGCGTGCGCACCATCACCGTGGAGGCTGGGATTACCGAAGGTCTGCAGGCCGACCCGGTGCGCAAGGGCATTGTTGCCGAGCTCGAAAAAGCCAATCTCGAAGCGCTGGGCATTCGCTGGAAGCTGGCGGGCGAGGACGAGGAACAGCAGGCGGCAATGGCGTTCCTGTCCAAGGCCTTTGGCGCTGCGATCTTTCTGATCTTCGTTGTGCTGCTGGCGCAGTTCAACCGGTTCCTGTCGGTGGCGCTGGTGCTCTCCGCGGTGGTGATGTCGACCATCGGCGTGTTTCTAGGTTTGCTGATCATGGCCCAGCCGTTCGGGATCGTCATGACCGGCATCGGCGTCATCGCGCTGGCCGGCGTGGTGGTCAACAACAACATCGTGCTGATTGACACCTATGATCATCTGCGCCGCGAGGGCCGCGACAAGCTCGACGCCATTCTCGAAACCTGCCGGGAACGCGCGCGGCCGGTGGTGCTGACCGCGGTCACGGCGATTCTGGGCGTTTTGCCGATTGCGTTCGGCTTCAACCTGGAACTGATGGCCCATGAGACCACCTATGGCGCTCCGTCTACCCAATGGTGGATCTCGCTGTCGAGCGCGATCGTGTTCGGCCTGGCGTTCTCCACCGTTCTCACACTGGTGGTGACGCCTTCGCTGTTGATGATCGTCACCCGCTCCAAAGACAGCAAGGTGACGGCCTGGTGGCAACGCGTGAAGGCGAGGATCGGGCTGGGAGCCAAGCGGCGCGACGCCGGCAAGGCAATCAGCGAACCGGCCGAGTGACCGGCTGGCGTCCGGGGCTCGTGTTCCCGGGCGTCGGTCTTTGGTGACGACCGTGTCACTCCGGGCGGCAGATCTGTTTGGCTCTGATGGCCTGCGCGGTGCGCACGATCAGGGTGGCGACCGAAAAGGCCAGGACTGTGGTGAGCGCAAAGCCGATGATGCGGTGGTATTGCGATCCGGTCTCGTGTGCAAACACGAATGACGCCACGGCAAGGGCAGCGACCGGGAAGGTCAACGCCCACCAGGACAGGGCGAAAGGCAGGCGGAAAAACCGCGGTGCCTGGGTCAGCACCACCAGCGCAAACACATAGCCGGCATTGAGCAGGATACGGCCGAAGGCATCGACGTCTCCGGTCAGCCGCACCCAGGCCACGAAAGCCACCGCTGGCGGTGCGATGAGAATGACCAGGGTCGGCATCAACCGGCCCGGAAGCGGGTCGTGAAAGATCAACCGGTTCATTACCAGGGTCAGCAGCACCAGCCAGAACATCAATCCGGCGGAGAAGAACAGCCAGGAGAGTTCGATCGCGCCAAAGCCGACGCCGGCGAGCGGCACGATGACATTGCCCACTGCGGGAATGAACCAGGCCGGCGACAGATGCACGGCCTGAAACGAGCGATGGCCGATCCAGTTGGCGATAACGCTGAGCGCCAGCACGGCCTGGGCTGCGGCGCCGACGCCCCAGATCGCGTAGGCCAGGCCGGGATAGAGCGGGGCAAGTGCTGTGCCCAGAAGCAACAGCGATATCGAGATCGTCGGGAAGAATGCGACGCGAACAGGGTGGTTCCATTCCGAGCGCACGGCCTCGGGGTGACGCCGCAGTTTGAGTGCGTAGAAAAATCCCAGCACCAGGAACACAACCACGGCCGCGCCCAAAACGGCTTGTGAAAGAGGCAATGTCGAACCAGCAGCGCGTTCGGCCGCCGCGAGCGCCAGCGTCAGGCCCAACAGGCCCATCATGACGGCGAAGAAGGTGACCGGGAAATTCTCAAGCCGGTCCGGCTCGGATGAGGACATATCGACCATGATCGGCAGGCTTCCTTTCATCGCTGCATGGGTCCGGCAGACGGCGGAATGTGGCGCTAACCTAGTCTTTGTCAGCCGACGCGGCGCAAATCCTTGACACTGATCAATCCGCAGACCGTCCTCGTGTCTGGCAACGGCTGTTCCGAGCTTAGCCGAACCGAACAGGGTTCGGCCACCAGGCGAGGTTTTCGAGAAAGGAGATCAGTACGGCTTCGCCGGCGCATGTAGCTCAAGCGTGCAATGGCTGGTGTGTTGAGCGGCTGTGGCGTCACCCGAACGGCGAAAATCGATGCAGCCTTTGCCGGTTTTGAAAGCTGATCGTCCGGCCTACCACCGCTTGTCAAACATGTTTCGGTTTGAACGTGCCGGACTCACAGGATCCGAATTGCGGGATTTGGCGCGGTGGAAGCGATGCTGTATGAGATTCCCGGCGCTTGAACGGATTTTTTGGCCAGGTTGGCAAAGGCATTTTTGTTGGGGAGCGGGCATTTGAACGGACGCATTCGGGCATGGGCGGTGGTGGCAGCGATTGCGCTCATGCTGCCGGTATCCGGTTACGCACAAGAGGCCATGGAGGCCAATGAGGCCGCGCCGATCGCGCTCGAGCAAACCACGCAGGGCGACGCTGAAATCCGCCAGCGGCTGATGGCCATTTTCGATGAGATCGACTCGCTTGCGCAGGTCACCGTCTGGGTGCGTGAGGGTGTGGTTGTGCTGTCGGGCAAGGTCGCCAATGACAGCGGGGCAGCGCGCGCAGTGCGTCTGGCGCAACGCGTCCAGGGCGCGGTGGAAGTGGAGGACGAGATTGCCCGCACGCTCAGCGTCGAGGACAATCTCAACCCGCTGATCGAGCGCACCGAAGATGCGATCGGCACCGTCAGCCGCGCCTGGCCGCTCTATGCGATTGCGTTGGCGGCAATGATCCTGGTGGCCTTTGTCGGCCATTTGATCGCTTCGGCCGGGCGCTTCTGGCGCTGGGTCGCGCCCAATCCCTTCATCGCCCGGCTGATCGGCCAGTCAATCCGCATCGTCAGCATCCTGGGTGGTGTGTTGCTGGCGCTGAGCATTCTCGATGCGATGGCGCTGTTCGGCGCGGCAGCGGGCGGCGCCGGTCTGGTTGGTCTCGCGGTGGGCTTTGCGGTCAAGGATACGATCGAAAACTACATCGCCAGCGTGATGCTGAGCCTGCGCCAGCCGTTCCGGGCGGATGATCACGTGGTCATCAACGACATGGAGGGCGTGGTGGTGCGGCTGACTTCGCGGGCCACGATATTGATGACGCTGGATGGAAATCATCTGCGAATCCCCAATGCGGAGGTCTTCAAGGGCGTCATTTTGAATTACACCACCAACCCGCAACGGCGGCTGAGTTTCAAACTCGGGGTCGACGCCAATGACAATCCGATCGACGCTTCCAATGCCGGTCTGGAGGCGCTCAAGGCGCTGGATTTCATTCTCGATGCGCCGCAAACATCGGCCTACATCGTCGAGGTCGGCGATTCCAATATCGTTTTGGGCTTCTCGGCCTGGGTCGACCAGCGCGACACCGATTTTCTCAAGGCCCGCAGTGCCGCGATCAATTCCGTCAAAACCATGCTTGAAGACAAAGGGTTCACACTGCCCGAGCCGATCTACCGGGTGCGGCTCGACGGCGCAGCCGGGGTGTCGGATAGCTTGCGGGGCGGTGGCGATAGCGGTTCGCCCGCCGACCGTCCGGGCGATCGGGGCAAGGCTTCGGACGCGCCAAGCCAGGAGGGTGTTCAGCCGGCCGAGGCCAAGACTTCGGAGGAAATCGCCAGGAGCGTTGAGGTGGATGTCTCGCCCGACGAGGATGTTCGCCGTCAGGCAGCTCAAGATCGCGCCGTGGACGGCACCGAGGATCTGCTGAGCGATCAGCGTCCCGTCGAATAGGCGGCCCGTCGAACAGGCCGCCCGGGCGCCCGGCGTCACATTTGTGAGGGCAGCACCAGCACCAGCCAGGGGAACAGCACCAGGAGCAATAGCCGGACGATGTCCATGATCCAGAACGGTGTGACCCCCCGGAAAATGGTTCCCACGGTGATGTCGCCGACCACGCTTTTCAAGATGAACACATTGAGCCCCACTGGCGGCGTGATCAGGCTGATCTCGGTCACGACGACGACAATGATGCCGAACCAGACCGCATCGAAGCCAAGACCGGTGACCAGCGGGAAGAAGATCGGCACCGTGAGCAAGAGCATCGACAGGCTCTCGAACACACAGCCGAGCGCGACATAGATCAGGATTATCACCGCCATCACCAGCCAGGGCGACAATTCGGCGTCGATGATCATCTGCCTGAGTCCTTCGGGCAGCCCGGCGAGATTGACGAAATTCGAAAAAATCCAGGCGCCGATCAGCACCGCAAACAATTGCGCAGTGGTCGCAGCGGTTTCCTTGAGCACCTCAAGGGTGGAGCCGATGCTCAAGCCGCCGCGGAACAGCGCGATCAGAAACGCGCCCATGGCGCCCATGCCTGCGGCTTCGGTCGGCGAGAAGGTGAGGTTGATCGGCCAGAAATCCAGCGCGCCGTAAAGCCCGCCGATCACCAGGAAGAACAAAAGCAACACCGACCAGACGCCGCGCACGGCCTGCAGTTTCTCACCCATGCTAAAGCGCCGCCCGGCAGGCCCGGCTTCGGGATTGCGATAGACCGAAATCTGCACGGCGATGAGATAGAAAATGATGCCGAGCGCGCCGGGAATGATGCCGGCGATGAACAGTTTGCCGATCGAGGTTTCGGTCAGCAAGCCGTAGATCACCAGTATGACCGAGGGCGGGATCAGGATGCCCAGCGTGCCGCCTGCGGCGATCGAGGCGGAGGAGAGCTCGTCGGAATAGCCGAGCTTGCGCATTTCCGGCATCACCACCTTGGACATGGTCGCAGCAGTTGCCAGTGACGAGCCGCAAATCGCCGCGAAGCCGCCGCAGGCGGCGATGGTCGCCATGGCGAGGCCGCCGCGGAAGTGGCCGAGAAAGGCGTTGGAGACCTGATACAGTTCGCGGCTGATGCCGCCCTTGTTGACGAACAGGCCCATGAGAATGAACAGCGGCACCACCGAGAGCCCGTAATCCTGGCTGGTGTCGATCAGCAGCCGGGCGACCAGCGAAATCGCGGCCCTGAAATTGGTTTCGTAGGCGAGGCCAGCCATGCCGACGGCGGCCATGGCGAAGGCTATCGGCATGCGCATGAGCACCAGCAGCAGGACTGCTGCAAAACCCAGGAGTGATTCAAGCATTCTCGCCTCGCAGCAGGCTCGGTTTGAAAAGTGTGATCAGACCGCGAACGGCCATGGCGACGGCCGAGACAAGCGTCATCAGCGCGATAAACCAGGCGATGTAGAAGGTAGGAATCGATAAATATTCCGTCAGGTCGCCGTAGCTGCGGGCGCGCTCGGCAAGGTCGGAGGCGCGATTGGCGGGCCAGAACAGCAGCACGCCGCAAATCAGGGTAATCAGCCCTTCCAGCACCCGCGCCACGCCCAGGCGGTTGAAAACCGGATCGAGCAGATCGACGATGATGTGTTGCGCCTTGCCGGAGATCACCGGCAGTGCCGAGAACACGATCACCGCCATGGCGATCCGGGTGAGCTCGGTGGCGGCCTCGATCGGCGCGGAGAACACCGAGCGCATAACAACATCGCTAAATGTCAGCAGCATCAGGACGAACAATGTCACCGCGGCAAGCAGCATGGGCAGTTCGGCGACCGGTTTGAGCAGGCTTGCGAAACGTTTCATGGTTTGACGGTCCTCGGGGGCGGACCCCGGACGCGGACAGCCGCGTCCGGGTTTGTCTCAAGCCGTGCGGCCAAGGCCGCCATTGTCGCTGTCGGCGTGGCGAGTGCCACCCCTTGCTCACAAGGGACGGCGGCTGCCGGCCGTCTTAGTTGCCGTAGGCGGCCATTTCGGCTTTGACCATCTCGGCTGCGGCGTTGGCGTCGATGCCTTTCTCCGAGATCTCGGCCAGCACCTTGGTGCGCACCCGTTCGGCCATTTCGGCAAAGGCTGCCTGGTCTTCCTCGCTTGCGGTGACGATGGTGTTGTCACCGGCTGCCATCGTGGCTTCGCGTGCACGGACGTCGCTTGCGTCCCAGGCGACACCCATCATCTTCGACGCGGTTTCACCAAACACCTTTTCTTCAAGCGCTGTCTTGACGTCGTCGGGCAGGGAATCGAATTTTTCCTGGCTCATGATGACGGCAAAAGCGCCGCGGTAAAAGCCGCCGGGCATCTCATAGACGTTCTTGGCGACTTCGTTGAGCTTGAAGCTGATGCGTTCGCCCATATTCATGGCGACGGCATCGGCAGCACCCGAAGCCAGTGTTTCATAGACCTTGGGGGCGGGCACCTGAATGCCGATCAGGCCGAGCTCGGCTCCGACATCGGCGGATACACCGCCGCCAAGCCGGGTCTTGAGATCCTGGAGATCCGCGAGGCCCGAAACCGCCTTGTTGGAGTGGATCTGGCCGGGGCCATGGGTGGTCAGCGCAACCACCTTGGTGCCCTTGAACTCGTCGAGTTCGGCCAGGTATTTCTCATGCACGCGCCAGTAGGCCACCGAAGCGGCTTCGGCGTTGCCTTCATAGCCGGGCAGTTCGATCAGCTTGGTGCCGACGAAGCGGCCGGGCTGATAGCCGTTGAACAAAATGGTGATGTCGGCCGCGCCATCGAGAATCAGGTCCATCTGCGCAGGCGGCGGGGCAAGGCCCATCTTGATTTCGCCACCGACCTTGCCGTCGGTTGCTTCGCCCATCATGTCGATCAGGCCCTGCAACATGTCGGTGTTGATCGGATGGGTGGGCGGCAGCCAACTCGAGATGGTCAGATTGATGTCGGCGGCCATGGCCGATGTCGTCATGCCAAACGCGACCACTGTGCTTGCCAGAAATGAGGTGAGTTTTGTCATGCGGTTCCTCCCGTTGGTGATGGTCCGGATCCCAGCGCCGGCCTTCATATTAAAAACATGCAATATCATATAAAAATATGCAATATCATGTATCGAGCTTTTTTCGTACCGCTTGAAGCGTGTATCAAGCCTGCTTTTGCACCCGATCCCGGACCGGTGTTGTCATGGCCGTTTCATTGGCACGGCCATCGCTTTGACCCGACAATTCCGAACTGTCCTCTTCCAGGCGCTGGATCAGCGCGCGCAATGTGTGTTTGATCTCTTCGCCGGCACTGCCTTGCAGGGTGGCCAGCAACTCCACTTCGTTGGTCTTGGCGTCGGCGATCAGATCCTGTGCGATTTTGCGGCCCGCCTCGGTGAGGTAGATGCGGACCCGGCGTCCATCTTTGGGATCGTTGCCGCGCCGAACCAGGCCGCGCTTGTCCATCTGTATGATAATCTTGGTCAACCGCGATTGTTCGATCATCGCGTAGCGTGCCAGCTCCGTCACCATGGAGCCGTCCCAGTCAGTGAGACAAGCGAGCACTCTCCACTCCGGTACGCGCAGACCGCGGGTGCGAACATGGGCGTGAAAGCGGGCGCTGGCGGCCTCGCTGGCAGCAGCCAGAAGGTATAGCAGGTAGTTGGGAACGAATGTCTCCCGCGGCGTGTCGCTGGTCTGCTTCATTCGGTCTGGCCGTCCCTCGTGTGTGCGTTTCATCGCATTCCGGTCTGAAATCATCAACAAAAACCTCTTGACAAGAAATATATGAAAATTCATGTTTCGGCAATCTCAGGGAGGATGATTTGAACGATCCGGTCAAATTGCAGCTCGTATCGGCGCGGATGCTGACCGGATCAGTGCGCGAATTGGTGTTCGCCGCGACCGGTGGCGCAGCGCTTTCTGGCTACGCTCCGGGCGCTCATTTCAAATTCCAGCTTCCGGTTGGCGAGCGATGCTATTCGCTCATCGATTTCGAGCCCCGCGCCTCTGACGCCGGCCACTACAGGTTTGCCGTGCTTCTGGAAGCCGACGGATCGGGCGGTTCCAAACACATGCATGGGCTTGAGCCGGGCGACGAGGTCGAGATTCTGGGCCCGGTCAATGAATTCCCGCTGCAGCCCAGCAAGCCCGCGCTGCTGATTGCCGGCGGCATCGGTGTGACCCCCATCATCAGCATGGCCACAGCGCACAAGGCGGCGGGCACTGCGTTCCGGTTTCACTACGCCTGCCGGACGGAGGCAGCCATGGCCTACCGCGCGGAGCTCGAGGCCGCCTTTGGCGATCAGCTGACCCTGCATTTTGACGACCGGGCGGAAATGGCGCTGGATTTGGCCGGCCTGATGCAATCCTGCGGCTCGGAAGAGCATATCTATGTATGCGGTCCCAAGGGCATGATCGAAGCGGTCAAGAGAGCAGCCGATGCGGCGGGCATCGCTGGTACCCGGGTGCATTTTGAACTTTTCACCACAGCGGCCGAGCAGGCCGGTGACGAGGCCTTCGAGGTCGAGGTCAAATCGACCGGCGAGGTGTTCGTGGTGCCGGCCGGCAAGACCATCATCGACGTGCTCGAGGAGGGCGGCGTCGACCTGGTTTATGATTGCCAGCGCGGCGATTGCGGGATTTGCCAGACCGATGTGATCGATGGCGTGCCCGATCACCGCGACGTGGTGCTGTCCGACAGCGAAAAGGCCGAGGGCAAGGTGATGCAGATTTGCGTGAGCCGCGCCAAATCGGCCCGGCTGGTGCTGGATTTGTAAGCAGGATGTTTAGAGCAAGTGGCAATTGGGGAGGAAGTGATGGGACGGTATGAAGGCAATCCCGCAGCGGTCAGGGCGCTGTTTCGCGGGCACGAGGTTCACCGGGACGTCTATATCGATCCCGAAATCTACCGGCTGGAGATGAAGCACCTGTTCGCCAATGCCTGGGTGTTTGTCGGCCATGAGAGCCAGACACCGAACAAGGGCGATTATTTCGCTACGCAGGTCGGCGATCAACCTGTCATCCAGGTGCGCCACAGCGATGGCGAGGTGCATGTGCTTTACAATCGCTGTCCGCACAAGGGCACCAAGATCGTCATTGACCGGGCGGGCAACACCGGCAAGTTCTTCCGTTGTCCCTATCACGCCTGGTCGTTCAAAACCGATGGCTGCCTGCTCGCGATCCCGCTCAAGAAAGGCTACGAGAACACCGGCTTTGAAAACAGCGGCAAGGGCATGCGCGCGGTCGGTGAGGTGAAGAACTATCGCGGCTTCATTTTCTGCCGTTTGGCCGATGAGGGCATCTCGTTTGAGGAGTTCTTCGGCGGATCGCTGTCCTCGATCGACAATATGGTGGAGCGCTCGCCGGCCGGACGGCTCGAAGTCGCCGGACCGCCGCTTCGCTACCTGCATCATTGCAACTGGAAAATGCTGGTCGAAAACCAGACCGACACCTGCCATCCGATGGTGGCGCATGAAAGTTCGGCCGGCACCGCGGTGAAGCTGTGGAAAGAGCTTGATATGCCCGAAGGCACGCCGTTGCCGCCGGCGATGGAGATCATCGCGCCATTCACATCGCCTTACGAGTTTTTCGAAAACATGGGCATCCGCACTTGGCCCAACGGCCACGGTCACACCGGGGTGCATCATTCGATCCACTCGGATTACTCGGAAATTCCCGGCTATATGGCCAAGATGACCGAGGCCTATGGCGAGGAGAAGGCCAAGGCGATCCTCGGCGAAAACCGGCACAATACGGTCTATTTCCCCAACATCATGATCAAGGGGCCGATCCAGCAGCTTCGGGTGTTTATCCCGCTCGCCGCCGACAAGACCATGGTGGAAAGCTACGCCTACCGCCTTGTCGACGGGCCGGAGGAACTGACGGCGCGCACGGCAATGTACAACCGGATGATCAACGCGCCGACGTCCATCGTCGGCCATGACGATCTGGAAATGTATGAGCGCGCCCAGGAGGGGCTGCAGGCCAACAGCCTCGAATGGGTCAATGTGCAAAGGCTTTACGAAGAGGACGAGGATTTCAGCGAGGAAGCCGTCGAAAACGGCACCACCGAACGCCAGATGCGCAATCAGTTCGACGCCTGGGTCAAGTTCATGACCGCGGACAGGGCTATGCAGGAGGCCGCGGAATGAGCGTTTCCAAGGAGCAATTGATCGACTTCATCTATGACGAAGTGCGCATGCTTGATGAAGGCCGCTACGACGACTGGCTGGCGCTGTGGCTGAAAGACGGCCATTACTGGATGCCTCTCGATTACAAGCAGACCGATCCGCACAATGTCACGTCCTTGATGTATGAAGACCTGTTCATGCTCAAATTGCGCGTGGAACGGCTCAATGGCGCGCGGACATTCTCGCAAAAGCCCAAGAGCCGCTGTCATCACGTCATCCAGCGCCCCTTTGTCGATGTCATGGACGATGCCGCCGGGACCTATGTGACCACCACTTTCATGCACTATGTGGAAACGCGGCTGGACGAGCAATTCCTGCTGGCGCTGACGGCGCGGCATGAGCTGGCGCTGGTCGATGGATCGCTCAGGATTGCCAATAAGCGGGTCGACATCCTCAACTGCGATGCGGCCTTCCGCAATATCCAGTTGCTGCCATGAGCTTGGCCGGTGCGCAGTCGATATGGGATGCGTTTGCCGCGACCGCGCGGCGCTTCCCCGACCGGCCGTTGTTCAATGTGCTTGAGGAGACCGCGCGGATTTATGGGATCGCGCCGGGCGAGCTGAGCTATCGCGAGGTCCACGGTCTGGCGACCGAGCTTGCCGCAGCGCTTCAGCAACGGGGCTATGGCCCGGGTTGCCGGGTGATGCTGCTGGTGGAAAACCGGCCAGTGTTTTTCACCTGGCTGCTGGCGCTTAATCGCATCGGCGCCTCAGTGGTTCCGGTCAATCCGGATCTCCGGCATGCCGAACTCACCTATATGGCGGGGCACTCCGAACCGTCTCTGATTGTGTCGGTGGCGGCGCGCTGCGTTGATCTTGAAGCCGCAGCGCGGGAGGCCGGGATCGACGCTCCCGTGATCAAGCCGGAAGACGACATTCCGGCGCCCGGAGGGGCAGGTGCGGTTGCACTGCGCCACTCGGCGGAGGGAGATCTGCTTGCCGGTGAGGAAATGGAAGCGGCGCTGCTCTATACCTCCGGCACCACCGGCAATCCCAAAGGTTGCGTGCTGACCAACACCTATTTTCTCGAAGCTGGACGCTGGTATGCGACGGCCGGTGGATTGTGCGCCCTGAACGAGGACGGCGAGCGGATGATCACGCCGCTGCCGATCTTCCACATGAACGCCATGGCCTACTCCTTCATGGCAATGGTGACGGTGGGAGGTTGCCTGACTGCGCTCGATCGGTTCCACCCTTCAAGCTGGTGGTCCAGCGTGCGCGCCAGCCGGGCCACCTGCCTGCACTATCTTGGTGTCATGCCATCGATGCTGATGGGTGCCGATCCGCGTCCAGACGACCGGGACCACACAGTCCGGTTCGGCTTCGGCGCGGGCGTCGATCCCAAACTGCATGCGCATTTCGAGACCCGTTTCGGATTTCCGCTGGTCGAGGCCTGGGCGATGACCGAAACCGGCGCGGGCGCGGTAATCTGCGCCAATGACACGCCGCGCCGGGTGGGCGAGAGCTGTCTCGGCAAGCCCGGGCCGGAGCTGGAGGTCCGGCTCGTCGATGGCAACGGTAATGACAGCGAGACCGGCCCTGGTGAATTGCTGGTGCGGCGCAAGGGCACTGAACCGCGGCGCGGATTTTTCGCAAGTTACTTCAAGAACCAGGAAGCCACCGCCGAAGCTTGGTCGGAAGGCTGGTTCCACACCGGCGACATCGTTCGCCGGGAAGCCGACGGGTCGATGTTCTTTGTCGACCGCAAGAAGAACGTCATCCGCCGCTCAGGCGAAAATATCGCCGCCGTCGAGGTGGAATCGACGCTCATGCGCCATCCCGCGGTTAATGCCGCCGGCGTGGCCGCGGTGGCCGATCCGGTGCGCGGCGACGAGGTGTTTGCCTGCCTCAAGGTCGATGGCACACCGGGAGACGAGCTGGCGCGCGAGATTGTCGGCTGGTGTCTCACCCAGCTCGCCTATTACAAGGCGCCGGGCTATATCGCCTTTGTCGAGGGGCTGCCGCTCACCTCGACCCAGAAGATTCAGCGGCGTGAACTCAAGGCGTTGGCCCACAGTCTTGTCGATGACGGCGCAACCGTCGATACTCGCTCCATGAAAAAGCGGGCTGCGGCGTGAAGCGTAAAGACTATCAGGGCGTGGTGATTGCGGCGCCCGTTTCGGTTCCCTATGTGCGTTACAGCCAGGAAACCGCGCAATGGTGGATTGCGCGCGCGCTTAAGGACATGCTCAAGTCGGCCAGCCTGACGCCAGTTGATCTCGACGGGCTGTCTGTTTCCAGCTTCACCCTGTTTCCCGATACCCCGGTCGGGTTGACCCAGCATCTGGGTTTGAGCCCGCGCTGGCTCGACAGCATTCCCATGGGCGGGGCGAGCGGGGTCATCGCGCTCAGGCGCGCCGCACGCGCGGTGCAGGCGGGGGACGCCGACATCGTCGCATGCGTGGCGGGCGACGCCAACCGGATCGACAGCTTCCGGCAGTTGCTGTCGTCGTTCTCGCGCTTTGCGATGGATGCGTCCTATCCCTATGGATCGGGCGGGCCCAATGCCAGTTTCGCGCTGATTGCCGACGCCTATATGGCTGAATATGGCGCTAAGCCGGAGCATTTCGGCCGTATCGCCGTGGCGCAGCGGGCCAATGCGCTGCGTTACAAAAACGCCATTATGAAATCGCCGCTGAGCCTTGAGCAATATCTGTCTGCCCGGCCGATCTCGGAGCCGTTCGGGCTTTACGACTGCGTTATGCCGTGCGCCGGGGCCGAGGGTTTTCTGGTGATGCGCGAAGAGGAGGCGGAAGCGCGCGGGCTCACCTTCGCGCGGCTTGCCGGCACGATCGAGCGTCACAACGCGTTTCCTCAGGATCCGGTGCAAATGCGTGGCGGTTGGGCGATGGATATCGATGAATTGTACGGCATGTCCGGGTGCGGCCCTGGCGATATCGATCTGCTGCAGACCTATGATGATTATCCGGTGATCTCGATGATGCAGTTCGAGGATCTCGGGTTTTGCGACAAGGGCGAGGGTGCGCATTTCGTGAGTTCCCATGATCTGACCATCGATGGTGACTTTCCGCACAACACATCAGGCGGGCAATTGTCTGCCGGGCAGGCGGGGGCCGCGGGGGGCTATCTCGGGCTGGTCGAGGCGGTTCGGCAGTTGACCGGTTTGGCTGGCGGCACGCAGGTCAAGGGCGCGAAAACCGCGATGGTCTCGGGTTTCGGGATGATCAATTACGACCGTGGCCTGTGCTCCTCGGCGGCAATCCTGCGGAGTGGCGGATGAGCGAGAAACTGCCGCCGCCCGCCAAGAAAAACCCGCAATTGCGACAACGGGTGCCGACGCTGCCGCCGGTTGCGCGTTCGCGTGCCGCGCTGGGTCTGACAGCGGCAGCGGCGCGCGGCCGGTTTATGTTGCAGCACTGCGCGGAGTGCGGCGCGGTGCAATATCCGCCGCGCGATGCCTGTGCGTCCTGTCTGTGCGTGGCGCTTGAATGGCGCGACACCGGGCGCAAGGCCAGAATTATCGCCGAAACCCGGATCCATGTGTCACCCGATCCTTATTTTCGTGAACGCCTGCCGTGGCGAACCGGCCTTGCGCGGCTTGAGGCCGGGCCGACGGTGTTGTGCCATCTGCATGGCGACGTTGGCCGCGGCGACGCGGTGATGATGGATCTCAAGCTCGACAAGGCGGGGCAGGGCGTGATGATTGCGCTGCCGGAAACAAGGAGTGCCGATATGGAGGATGATCCGCTGTTGAGAGCCCTGACCGCAGATCCCAAGCACCGGCGAATACTCGTCACCGACCTCAGATCGGCGATTGCCAAGCCGCTGATTGAAGCTCTTCTGGCCGCGGGCGCGTCCCACGTGTTTGCCGGTGAGCCGGAAGCCTGGCGGCGCGGTTCCGAGCGTGACGCGATTGCGGCATTGGACCAGGTCTCCGTGATGCCGCTCGATGTCACCGATCAGGCCTCGGTTTCGCGGCTCGCCGGCGAGATCGGCGGAAAGACCGACATTGTGATCAACACCGCGCGGCACGTGCGGCCCGGCGGTGTGCTTGGTTCCGACACGGTTTTCGCGCGTGAAGAGTTCGAGATCAATGCGCTAGGCCTGATGCGGCTCGCGCAGGGGTTCGGGCCGGCCATGTGCTCGCGGACCGCGGACGGGACGAATTCCGCCGCAGCCTTCGTCAATATCCTGTCGGTTCATGCGCTTTCGGCGGATCCGGGATATGGCGCCTTCTCCGCCAGCCAAGCGGCGGCCTATTCGATCAGCCAGACGCTCCGCTCTGAATTCCGCAGTTCAGGCTTGCGGGTGATGAACGTGTTTACCGGACCCACGGATGACGAATGGCACCAGCCCTTGCCGCCGCCCAAGGTGACTGCTGGCGCGCTGGCCAAGGCGATTGTCGCCGGGCTGAAATCCGGTGTTGAAGACGTGTTTTGCGGCGATGTGGCCAAGGATCTGGAAGAACGCTGGCGGCGTGATCCAAAGGTGCTGGAGCGCGAATTGACGGGAGGTGGAGCATGACCAGCCCACTGAAGACGCTGAGCGCCGCGCTTGCAGGAGGATCGGTTGAGGTGATCGATCTTACCCACACACTCGATCCCGATTTTCCGGTGATCGTGTTGCCTCCGGAATTTGGCCAGTGCGCCCGGTTCCGGATGGAGGAGGTTTCGGCCTATGACGGCCGCGGGCCGGCCTGGAAATGGCACAACATCTCGATGAACGAGCACACCGGCACGCATTTCGATGCGCCGATCCACTGGATTTCCGGCAAGGATGTCGCTCATGGGGCGGTCGACGAGATCGATGTTTCGGTGTTCGTCGGCCCGGTCGTGGTGATCGATTGCTCGGCTGGGGCTGCCGAAAACGACGATTTTGAACTCACACCGGAGATTATTACGACGTGGGAGCGCGAGCATGGCCCGATCCCCGCTGACAGTTGGGTGCTGATGCGGACCGACTGGTCGAAGCGCAAAGGCGCTGATTATCTCAATATGGCCGATGACGGGCCGCATTCCCCGGGCCCGACGCCCGCGGCGATTGCCTTGCTGCTTGAGCGGGGCATTCGCGGCTTTGGTACCGAGACGGTGGGAACCGACGCAGGGCAGGGGATGCACTACTCGCCGCCCTATCCGGCGCATTTTCTGCTGCACGGGGCCGGCAAATACGGGCTTCAGTGCCTCACCAATCTCGATCTTCTGCCTGCGACCGGCGCGGTGCTGGTCGCGCCGCCGCTGAAGATCAAGGGCGGAACCGGCAGTCCCTTACGGGTTCTGGCCATGGTCGACCGGAGTAACGCGTAAGGAGCGACAGGATGAGTGAATTCACAGCCGTCATTACCGGGGCGAGCAAAGGGATCGGGGCCGATCTGGCGTCCCGTCTCATCGAACGCGGCTACACGGTGATCAACATCTCCCGTAACGCCTCGGACATGACCCATGAGCGCTTCGTCAATGTTGAATGCGATCTGCTGGATCCAGAGGCGGTGGCCGGGGCGGCTGCATCGATCGCGGCGGAGCACCGGGTTACCCATCTCGTCCACAATGCCGGTCTGATCTGGCCCAACCTGGTGGAGGACGCCAAGCCCGAGGACATTACCGGCCTGGCGCAACTGCACCTGGGCTCGGCGCTGACTTTGTTGCAGGCATTTTTGCCCGCCATGAAAGAAGCCCGGTTCGGCCGGGTGATGTTCAATGGATCGCGCGCGGCCCTGGGCGTGCCCACCCGCACCGCCTATTCTGCCAGCAAGGCGGGCATGATCGGCATGGCGCGAACTTGGGCGCTGGAACTGGCGCCGCACGGGATCACCGTCAATGTGGTGGCGCCGGGACCGGTGCAGACCGACAATTTCTGGGGCATCATTCCCAAGGGCAGCGATCGGGAATCGGAACTCGCCAGCAAGATCCCGGTGGGCCGGTTGGGCGCTGTTGAGGATGTCAGCAACGCCTTCCTGTTCTTCTGTGATCCGGCCAGCAGTTTCGTGACAGGTCAGACGCTCTATGTATGCGGTGGCACCAGCATCGGGATGCTCAGCCTTTGAGCTCATGCCTGCAAACGTGAAAAGCCCGCCAGTGAACGCGCCGGCGGGCCTTTGTGTGGGATATGAGAACCCGCAGCCTGTCTAAAAAGCGACGTAGAGGCCTACCCGACCGAGCAGCGTCTGGTTCTTGAAGTGGTAACTGATGGTTTCGCCCGGGAAGGTGACATTGTCGACGGCGTTGACCACCGTGTCACCGAGATCGACATGCAGGGCCTCGAGCTTGACACCGACCCGGTCGGTCAGCCGGTGCTCGACACCGACGCCGATGGCGTAGCCCCATTCGGTACTCTCCGCACTCCAACCCGGTGATGAATAGCCAAGTCCGGGCAGGTCCAGTGTGAAGCGGTTGGTCACCTTGCCTACGGCTGCGCCGGCGCTGGCGAAGATCAAGGTCCGGTCGAAGGTGACGCCACCACGAATTCGTGCCGTGGCGATCGTCCCGAAATCCGTCTGATAGCTGGTGTTGGTGTCCTGACCGGTGAAGGGCGGATTGGGATTGGGGTCAACTCGCGAGAAGAAGCTTACGGCGTTGAGATCGTTGAAGGTCACATCGGCTTCCAGACCTGTGACGAAGCGGCCGTATTGCCGGTTGTAGCCCGCCGAGACGCCGCCACTGAAACGCGTGGTCATGTTGTCGATCGAGGCAGGGAACAGTCCGTTTTGCACATCGAGCGTGAGCAGCGGCCCCCCGTAGGCACCGCGATTGGCCTCACCGTCGCTACTGATGGATCCGACGAAAGCGCCCAAATAGAAACCCGACCAGTCGGTGGCCGATGGCGCGGAATGATCCGACATATCGGCTGCGAGCGCCGATGTCGAAGTTAAAAGCCCAAAAATCAATAGGTAGCGGACCATCTATCCAGCCTCCGAATAAGCCACCCGCAGCAGCGGGAAACACACTGCAGGCCAAAAACAACGTGAGGGGATTAAATCGGATTATAGCTAACAGAAGCTTAATTTGAGGGCCTGAATTTGCGCACTCCGGCCGAAAACGGGGAACTCCAGGCCCTGCGACTTTTGCGGCTTAACGTAATTGAAAAGCAATTGTGCCCATTATGGCGGGTCTAGTTTTGTGCCGAAAGCTTGGAAACAAGCCGTTGGCGACGCAAGGCGCTGCGGCTCTGTCGAGCGGCGCTTAGGAACTCAAAGGGGCCGGGCAATGTTGAGGACACTCGCGAAATCCTATCAGGACCTGATCGACTATTTTGTGCCGGCGTCGCTGAAAGATGATCGCGAGGCCACCAATCAGGCGCGTATGTTCCTGATCAGTCACACATTCGGTCCGGTGCTTGGCAACACGGTGCCGCTGGCGCTGTTTGTGTTCGATCCGACGCCTGGCTGGGACATTCTGGTGCTGGCCTTGAGCATCACCTCGTTCTGGGTGTTCCCGTTTTTGTTGCGCGCCGGTGCGCGCTACGACAGCCTGGTTATCACCTCGGTGATCAATCTGAATTTCTGCATTCTGTGGAGCTGCTATTTCAACGGCGGCGTCACCTCGCCGACCTTGCCCTGGCTCTTGATCATACCGATCCTGTCGCTGTTTTACATCGGTGGCGCAAAGCGGTTGCAGGTGCACCTGCTGTCGCTGTTCGGGATCTCGTTCGTGCTGTTTCTGGGGCTTTACAACCTGATCGATCCGCCCATAAATGATATTCCCGATGTCGCCCTGCAGGCGCTCGGCGTTGTCTCGACCTCCGCGGCGCTTGCCTATGTTGCGACCATGGCAATCTACTATGCGCGCATATTTGACGCCGGTGTGGAACTCGAAAACGAAGTGCAGCGGCGGCGCAAGGCGATGCATGAGCTGCGCGAGGCGGTGGCGACCGCAGACCGTGCCGGCCTGATGAAAGCCGAATTCCTGGCGCGCATGAGCCATGAACTGCGTACCCCGCTCAATGCCGTGATCGGCTACAGCCAGATCCTCAAGGAAGATGCCTATGACATCGGCGGCGCCCAGATGGACGAGGATGTCGACCGCATTCATGATGCGGGCCAGTATTTGCTGCGGTTGATCAACATGATTCTGGATCTCTCCAAGATCGAAGCGGGCCGGATGCAGTTCGACATGAAGACCCTTACGGTCACTGATCTGATCCAGTCGGCCATCGACGGCGCCCGCGACACCATCGACAGCAACCACAACACGCTTTCGCTTGAAATCGATCCGAACGTTGCGGAGATCGAGACCGATGGCGCCCGGATGGTTCAGATTATGGATGCGATTCTGCAAAATGCCGCCATCTACACCGAAGGCGGAGATATCGAAATCCATTGCTCATTGGCGGCGAACGCTGCGGGTCAGGACGAATACACGATCCTCATCCGCGACACGGGTTGTGGTATCGCGCCGGAGCGGATGACCAACCTGTTTGAAACGCTGGTGGATTCGCGCGATGCCTCGACAAGCAAATATGGCGGCACCGGCATGAACCTCACGGTGACCAAGAGGCTTTGCGAGGCCATGGGCGGAGGGATTGATGTGGAAAGCACACTCGGAGAGGGCAGCTGCTTTACCATTCGCATGCCGCGCAAGGACACCACTCAGACCGTCAAGCCGGCCGCGAGCCCGATCGAACTCGCCGATGAAGCCGTCGCTGCATAATTTCGGCGGAGCCTGATCTTACGGCTGTGTCACTATCAACGCTTGATCGAACGATGAGGTTCATCGGCTTCCGCCTTTGGGTTGCCAATGAACACAGCGCCTATACTGCTACAATTGCTGCGCTGCAAACTCGAATATCTTAATTGGCGGATGTTATGGCTACCTTTGTATTGTTTAATATACGAAATAGGAAAGCGTAAAATCGTTATTAACCAAAACGGTTCGGCCTTCTTTAGTTATAATTTGTGTAAAATTCTATAGTTGCTTGTTTGAACTGCCCGGATTTACACCGATTTAGCTTTTTCCCTGGAAACTGATGGCATCCAAAAAAGGATGACAGGGGATAAAAATGAAAACTCAATTCAACTATGACGGCGTTCCCGTGGAAGCACTTGAAGGCAGCATGCGTGACTTCCGGGTCCTGTCGGACACCGATCTGGTCAGCCGCTGCGACGCGTTTTTCAACTGGCAAGAGACCCGCCGGCATTCCGGCACATGGCCGTTTTCGCGGTCAACCGAAACCGGTCCTGCAGCAAGCTGTGGCGTGCGCGATGACCGTGGAAACCTGGTCAATGGCGTGAATTTCGCCTCGCAGGACTATCTGAGCCTTTCTTCGCACCCGGCCGTCGCAGACGCCGCCCGTGAGGCGATTGACGTATTCGGTGTGCATTCGGCCGGATCGCCGGCCTTGGTGGGCAATACCTCGACGTCGGTCGAGCTGGAGCGCCGCATCGCCGAATTTCTCAACATGAAGGAAGCGATCCTTTATCCCACCGGTTGGGCCGCGGGCTTCGGCGTTCTCAAGGGGCTGGTCCGCTCGCATGACTACATCGTCATGGACGCGCTGGCCCATGCCTGCCTCCAGACCGGTGCGCAAGCCGCGACCCGCAATGTCTCGCTGTTCCGCCATCTCGACAATGAGCACTGCCGCGACCGTCTTGTCGCCATTCGCAAGCGCGATCCCAAGGCCGGGATCATGATCGTCACCGAAGGTCTGTTCTCGATGGACAGCGATACGCCCGATATCGAAGGCCTGCAGGAACTGGCCCGCGAGTTCGGCGCCACGCTAATGGTCGACGTGGCACATGACCTGGGCTGCCTGGGCGAGGATGGTACCGGCCATATCGGCATCCAGGACATGCTGGGCAAGGTTGATCTGGTGATGGGCAGTTTCTCCAAGACCTTCGGTTCCAATGGCGGCTTCGTTGCCACCAACAGCCGTGCGGTTAAGGAATATCTGCGGTTTTACAGCCCGTCCTGCACGTTTTCCAACTCATTGTCGCCGGTTCAGGTGGCCACCATCACCAAAGCGCTGGACATCGTCGAGTCCGATGAGGGCAAGCAACTGCGCCGGGCCTTGATGAACAACGTGGTCTCGCTTCGCGCCCAGATCCGTGCCCGTGGCATGGATGTCTATGGCGATCCGTCGGCCATTGTCGCGGTGAAAACCGGTGATGAGGCGCTGGCGCGGATGACCTCGCGGTCACTGCCGGAGCTGGGCTTGATCTCCAACCTGGTCGAGTATCCCGCCGTGGGCAAGGGCCAGGCGCGGTTCCGCCTGCAGGTGATGGCCGGGCACACCGCCCAGGAAATCACCGCTGCGGCTGACCGCATGGAAGCGGCCATGAAAGCAGGCCAGCAGGCGCTTGAAACGGTAACCGAACCGTTCGAGCAGCGTCTTGCGGGATAATTGACGACATCGACGCCGGCGGGCCAACCGCCGGCGTCATTCATAACGCGAACCCGGCACGGGGACTGCACATGCTAATGGACAACAAGATCATCAACTGGTTCATTCCGACCCGTTTTATCCACGGCAGGACCAACATTGAACTGGCGCGTGTGTTTGTCTTTACGCATCTTTTCGGTCCGGTGATCGCCCAGCCGATGGTGATCTATCTGTGGATGATCTCGCCCGAGGTCACCGCCCCGCTTGAAGTGATGATGATCGGCATCAACAGCTTCCTGCTGCTGCCCTTCGTGATGCGCTGGACCGGCAACATGACCCTTGCGGCGCTGTTGTCCTATCAGGGATTGGCGTCGATATCGCTGTTTGGCACGCTGTGTTATGGCGGTTTCAGCTCGCCGTTTCTGCCTTGGCTGATCGTCAGCCTGCTGTTGGGATTTTTCTATCTTTCGAAGAAGGCGCTGCTGGTGCTGGGGCTGTTTGCGGCCGATTTGGCGGTGTTCCTGATCGTCCTGGCCTGGAAAGGTCTTCCCAACACGGTTCCAATCGCAGATCTCAGGATCCTGGGCTGGCTGTCGATCGTCGCGGCCATGGTCTACATGTCGTGGATGGCGCTGTACTACGCGCGGATGATTGCGCTCAGAAGTGAGCTTCAAACCGAAGCCGAGCGCTTTCGCAACACGGAGCTTGAGCTCGAAAAAGCCCGCAATGTTGCTGAAAAGATCAGCGGTCAGCGCTCCATGTTTTTCGCCAAGATGAGCCACGAGCTGCGCACGCCGCTCAATGTGATCATCGGCTACTCCGAGATTCTGCTTGAGGATTGCAACGAGAAGGACGGCATCCACCGTCAATGCGCCAAGGATCTGTCGCGGATCAATTCGGCTGGCAAGCATCTTTTGTCGCTGGTGGCAGAGGTGCTGGATTCGGAAAAGATCGAAAAGGACGTCACCTCCGTCGAGACTTCCGAGTTTACGACTGGTGAGCTCTGCGACGATGTGGTCGCCAATGCCATGCCGCTGATTACCAAGAACGGCAACAAGCTGGTGCTGGATTGTCCGGTGCGTAACGAAGTGGTGCTGACGGACCGCACCAAAGTGCTGCAGATCCTGATCAACTTGCTCAGCAATGCGGGCAAGTTTACCAACAACGGCACTGTCACGCTGCATTTGAGCGTTGAGAAGGACACCGCCGACAGCCGGATCTATGCCTATGTGCGCGACACCGGTATTGGCATCGCACCGGCGGTGCTGCCGAAACTGTTCCAGGACTACATTCAGGCCGACGCTTCCATCTCCAACCGTTTTGGCGGCACCGGCATCGGTCTGGCAATCACTCGCAAGTTCAGTGTGCTGCTGGGCGGCGAAGTGCGGGTGACCAGCCGGCCGGGTGAGGGCTCCTGCTTTACGCTCGACATTCCGGCCCGGCTCACCACTGATGCGGTCCCATCCCAAATGCCCGGCACACCCGCAACCGCAAGGCAAGGGCAGGTGTCTCAACCCGAAGCGGCAAAGGCTGCATGACCTCGTGATAACAGTTTCGCAACGCTTACCCTGTAAAATCTAAGGTAACTCTGACTGATCCGCCTTGCGCGCCTGGAGTGAATGAAATGACATATGCTACCAATCTAGCCGCCTTGGAACAGGAGGTTGATGCCGGGACAGGCACGGCGCAGGCGCCTCAAGCCAACCCGCGCATTTTGGTCGTCGATGACGTTGCGGACAATCGCGATATCCTCACCCGGCGTCTTGTCCGGCGGGATTTCGATGTCGATGAAGCGATTGGCGGCGAAGACGCTTTGGTCAAGATTGCGGAGAACCGCTATGATGTGGTGCTTCTCGATGTGATGATGCCGGATCTTAACGGCAACGAAGTGCTCAAGCGGGTGCGTGAGGTCCACGACAAGACCCAGCTTCCGGTCATCATGGTGACGGCGAAGAGCCAGAGCGAGGACGTGGTCGAGAGCATCAATTTCGGCGCCAATGACTACATCACCAAACCGGTCGATTTCGCCGTGGCGCTGGCGCGCATCAACAATCAGGTCACGCTGAAACGCGAAGCCGAACAGGAAGAGGCGCTCCGCAAGGATGTCGAGGAGCGCGCCGAAGAACTCAACGAGCAGGTCAAGGCGCAAAACGAAGCGCTGAGCGAGGAGGCCAGCAAGCGCCATGTTTCCGAAGAGAAGCTCCGCTTCATGGCCTATCACGATTCACTCACCGGTCTGCTGAACCGCCAGGGCTTCCGCGACACCTTGCAGGTGGCGCTGACAGAGTTCGAAAGCGCGGAGACCGAGCCGGCGCTGATCTTTATCGATCTGAACAGTTTCAAGGCGGTCAATGACACCCATGGCCATGAGGTCGGCGACAATCTGCTCGTCGAGGTCGCCAGCCGCCTAAGCGAGGTTTTCGGCCCCGATGTGCCGGTGGCGCGGCTTGGGGGCGATGAATTCGCAGCCGTTTACAAACATGCCGATCAGCCGGCTTCGGCGATGAAGATGGCCAACATCATCGTTGAGAAAATGTCCGAGCCGTTCTTCATCGACCAGAAATCGCTGCGCATCGGCGCCAGTTGCGGTGTTGCCCGGGCGTCGGCTTTCAGCAATGATCTCAATGGTTTGATCAAAGCCGCCGATCTGGCCATGTACCACGCCAAGGGCAAGGGATCAGGCGGCGCGGCCTTGTTTGAATCGCGGATGCTCGAGGAGCAGGAAGACCGCCGCAAGCTCGAAACCGATCTGCGGCTGGCGTTGCAGCATTCCGAATTCGATGTGTTTTACCAGCCGCTGGTGGACATGAAGACCCGCCAGGTGGTGTCGTTCGAGGCGCTTTTGCGGTGGCCGCACAAGACCCGCGGCATGATTTCGCCGGATATCTTCATTCCGCTGGCCGAAGAGATCGGACTGATCAATCAGCTCGGCGCCTGGGCGTTGCGCAAGGCCTGTGAAGAAGCAGCCAACTGGCCCGAGCATATCGGTATTGCCGTCAATCTGTCGCCGATCCAGTTCAAAAGCTCAACGCTGCTGCCGACACTGGTCAATGCGCTGGCAGCTACCGGGCTTTCGCCCGACCGGCTTGAGCTTGAAGTCACCGAATCCGCGCTGCTCGGCGCCGAAGCCAAGAACGTGAAGGTGCTCGAATCCATCCGCGAACTTGGCGTCAGGGTGTCGATGGATGATTTTGGAACCGGCTACTCGTCTCTGGCGTATCTTCAGAATTTCGAATTCGACAAGATCAAGATCGACAAGCGCTTCATCCAGTGCCTGGAGACCGACACCAGCAATTCCGCGATTGTCGACGCGATCATCAAGCTTGGAATCCAGATCGGCATCCGCACGACTGCCGAAGGCATCGAAACCGAGAGCCAGTACAAATCCGTGGTTCTCAAGGGGTGTTCGGAAGGGCAGGGCTATTTGTTCAGCCGGCCGCTGACCGCCACCGATGCGCGCCTGGCAATTGAGACAGGATGCGCGTGATCCTGCCGATTTGATCCTGCGTCCCGGATGTCAGGCGATTGACCGGAGAGGTTTTGGTCGCCGTCCTTGCGTGAGCGATGTTCGGCATTCCGCCCGCGCGCATGCTCTTGCGCCCCGTTGACCACCGATTGCGCGCAGAGCTTTCGAAGATGCTCGACTTGCGCATGTGGCATTCACCAGAAAATCTTGTGAGCACGTCTGATCGAAGCCGGTCTGTCGCTGATCATTCCCGGCCAATCAGAGCAAGCGGTGTCTCAATCGGTTGATTGGGGCGAAGCGTTCAGCGAATTGTCACCCGACTGGGGCAGATGCAGTCGTAAGGATGCTTTCGCGCCGCGAATGTGATCGCCCGTCAATTTCGCGGCCAGATCCGCATCCCCTTTCTCACAGGCTTCCAGGATGCCCAGATGTTCGCAATTGGCGCGCTCCTTGCCGCCGCTCATCACAAGCTGTGCGCGCAGATACCGGTCGATCCGGTCCATCGCATTGTCAAAGACCGAGAGGTGGTAGGGAAGGCGGCTTGGACTGTACAGCGTCCAGTGAAAGCGGCGGTTGAGATCACCCCATTCCATCGGATTGCCGGAGCTGCGAAACGCCTCCAGATGCTGACGGGCCTCCTGTAGGCTCTCTCTGGTCAGGTTCGGCACCGCGCGGCGGACCAATTCGCTCTCCAGCATTGCCCTGAACTCGAAAATCTCGTCGGCCTCGCTGATGGAGAGGCTGGCCACCATGGCCCCCTTGTAGCGCACGGTTGTCACCAACCCCTGTTGTTCGAGCATCGCCAGCGCCTCGCGCACGGGGATCCGGCTGGTGTTGAACATGCGCGCAATCTCGTGCTGGCGCAGCGGTTCGCCGTCTTTGAGATCGCCCTCAACGATGGCCTTGCGAATGGCCTCGAAAACCAGCGTCGCGGCTGACGCTGCCTTCCCGATATCAACCGCCTGTAGTTTCAAATTCATTCACCTTTGAGCTGTGGTCACCGTGCGGGAGGGAGCCGACGCGGACATCGATCGTATAAAGCATATTGCAAATTGTATCCAATATCCATAATGATTTCCGCACTCGCAAATTGCCGATAACCGGGGGAAATCAAATGACGTCCACAATATTTGCCGGAACCATCCCAGCCCTGATGACGCCCTGCACGGCCGACCGGCGTCCCGATTTCGACGCGCTGGTTCGCAAGGGACAGGAGCTGGTCGGGCTGGGCATGTCGGCGGTCGTCTATTGCGGGTCAATGGGGGATTGGCCGCTGTTGACTGACGAGGAGCGGATGGAGGGCGTTGCCCGGCTGGTGGCAGCAGGTGTGCCCACGATTGTGGGAACTGGTGCTGTGAACACGGCGAAGGCCGTCGCGCATGCGGCCCATGCCCAAAAAGTGGGCGCCCGGGGCCTGATGGTGATCCCGCGGGTGTTGTCGCGCGGCCCGTCAGCGGCTGCTCAGCGCTCGCATTTTTCCGCTGTGCTCGCTGCGGCTCCTGATTTGGAGGCGGTGATCTACAACAGCCCCTATTACGGTTTCGCCACCCGGGCCGATCTGTTCTTTGATCTGCGTGCCGCGCATCCCAATCTGGTTGGTTTCAAGGAGTTCGGCGGCGCGGACGATCTGCGTTATGCGGCGGAGAACATCACCAGCCGCGACGACCAGGTCACGCTGATGATCGGCGTTGATACGACCGTATTTCATGGCTTTGTCAATTGCGGGGCGGAAGGCGCGATCACCGGAATCGGCAACGCTTTGCCGCGGGAAGTTCTGCACCTTGTCGATCTTTGCCAAAAGGCCGCCGCAGGCAACGCCGAAGCCTGGGTCCAGGCACAACAACTGGATGCCGCGCTTGGCGTTCTGTCGTCGTTCGATGAAGGGCCGGATCTGGTGCTTTACTACAAGCACCTGATGGTGCTGAACGGTGATGCGGAATACGCGCTTCACTTCTATGAGACCGACGCCCTGAGCGACAGCCAGCGCAACTATGTCGAAAGCCAGTACCGGCTCTTCAAAACCTGGTATGCGGGGTGGAGCGAACGTCCCGACGTCAAGACACTCTCGGTCTGAGCGACTGGAAACGGGCTGCCGCAAGCTGATTTGCGGTTGCGCTTTCCGGCGACATCCCCGTGGAACTCACACCGATGATGTCCGCACTGGCTGAGCAGAAATGCGGCAAGTCGCTTGACCGGTATCCCGCGATGCGCCTGATACGACGGCTGTCTGCACGGATAGATCGATTTCAAGGCTTAAGGGCGTGGCACAGCATTCCGTGAGGCTAAGGCCGGGTAGGGAACCGACCGTACTAAACACTCAATAGAACGAACTATAGCGACAAATGCGTTTCGAAACTGAGAGGGCTAAGTCTGGCCTCGAAGCCGCCGGACCTTCAGGTTGGCGGGCGGTAAGGTGCAAAAACAAATGGCGGAGACGAAGTCCGCGATTTTTCCATTTCATCGTATCTTGACTGGTTTCATCAAAGTTTGTATTGACGACTAATATCAATGGCTTACCTATTTCCTACTTCTCAAAACGACTCATACGGCCTCATCCCATCACGTATCAAATGCGGGACCGCGAGCTGATATGATTCGCTGAGATACTGATCTTCCCGAACAGATTTAGGCAGTGGGGTCTTGCTGCCGGTATGCCAGTAGGCCCCCGAGCACCAGCTCCAGGTGATCATCGACCAGCTTTTCGATGTCCAACTCTTCCAGGTCCGCAAAAAGGATTTTCCAAACAGCGGTGTAGATATGTGCTCCCACGAGAACGAGCGGGTCGATGTCCTTGATGTTTTGCCGAAATTCTCCGGTTTCCACGCCATAGTCCAAGGTGGCTTTGATGTGTTCAATGCCGCTTTGAACCACATTGTCATAATACAGCTTTATGATCCGTCGATGTTGTGAGCTACCCGAAACCATGTGGCGCAGCAACGACGCCATTTCATTGGACGCCATGCGACGTGCAGCAATGCGCATTTGCCGCGCCAGGAGGTCCGTTGCTGAACCCGTCTTCGACTGGGCAACTTCGCCCATTTTTTGGAGAGTGGGCATGATCTCTGTCAGGATCACCGCTTCCAAAAGCTCAATCTTGGTATCGAAATAAAGATAGAGCGTGCCCTTCGCCACTTCCGCTTCGCGCGCGATATCTGTCATCTTTGCCGCCTCGAAGCCGTCGCGATCAAAGATCTTGAGCGCAGCCTGTACGATATCGTCCCGGCGTCTCTTTTGTGATCGTGAGAGCGTCTCGGTCTCAGGCCGCGGCAGTTTCAATTTGTAGCTCCTGATCATCGTTGAGGGTGGGAGAAACCAGATGCCTCCAGCCACGTCAATCGCACAAGACTTGACAGCTAATGACCAGTAGGTCAAACAATGACCTTTGGGTCATTAAATGACTCATGGGTCATTTGCGTGAACTGATCGAGGGTACCGATCACTCGTCAATGGCCGCCGCATACGAAATAGAGACGGCTGATCATGCGTAACACCCTGACACTTATCCTGCTTCTTGCGTTGGTCGCCTGCAAACAGGAGGAACAGGCCGCAGATCCACCCATACGCGGATTGAAAACCCATTTGATCTCCGAGGCCCAGCGAACGACGGTCCGGCGCTTCCCGGCCGTGCTTGAGCCGACGTCGCTCAATACCCTGTCATTTGAAGTTGCAGGAAAGCTCAATGCGGTGCTGCTCGAAGTTGGTCAACGCGTTGAGCAGGGTCAGACGCTCTTGGAATTGGATACGAAGTCATTCCAAATTCAGTTGGAAAATACCGAAGCTGGCGTTGTCGCGGCGCGCGCGGCTCGGGACAATGCCATCGACAATTTCAAACGTCAGGAACAGCTGCTCGAGCGCGGCACCGTCACGCGGGTTGCGCGCGATAACGCTGAAACTGAAGCTATCGCTGCCGAGGCCCGTTTGGAGCAAGCCGTCAAGGCTCGGGACAGCGCACGCGAGACACTTGAAAAGACAAGCATCACCGCACCAATGGACGGGATTATAAATGCTGTCGACGCAGTGAGCTTTGGAACGGTTTCACCTGGTACGCCCATGGTTTCGCTTTACTCACCCGACGAATTCGAAATCTCGTTCAGCGTCAATTTCGACACGGTATCTCAATTGGTCGTCGGGACGAAGGCGACCGTTAGACTTGCGGACTTGCCGTCAGTCAATCTTGCGGCGGTTGTCAGCGAACTGGGATCACGCGCAGACGCGGTATCGAGCTTTCCAGTTGTTCTCAAGCTGGAGGAAACCGATCCGATCCTGAAAGCGGGAATGGCGGTTGAGGCATCTATCGAGCTGCCAATCCCGGCAGAAAGCGGCTTCGCGTTGCCACTCAGCGCCATTCTCAAGACAGGTCAGCTTGGCATTCTGCCGGATCAACCCGAAGGTCCGGGCGAAGCACGCGTGTATGTTTATAATGCAACGACAGAGACCGTCGCTGAACGCGAAATCGTAATCCTAGGTGTCCGCGAAAACACCGCGATCGTCGTTGACGGGCTTGAGGCCGGCGACCGGGTTGCTTCTGCGGGCGTGTCGTTCCTGAGGGATGGCATGCGGGTCAACTTGCTGAATGACGGCAAGTAACATGGAAAGGCTCACCCGCTTTGGATTGGAAAAATCCCGCCTGACCGTCCTGGTGATGATTGGTTTGCTGCTGATCGGCGCGACGACCTATCTCAACATTCCCAAACGTGAGAACCCTGCCATTACCGTGCGCACCGCCATCGTTGCCGCACAGTTTCCTGGCATGGCGCCAGAGCGCGTCGAAGACCTCATCGCAGTGCCGTTGGAACGTGCAGCTCGCGAAATTGGCGAGGTTGAAGACATTGAAACACGCATCCTGACCGGCGTCGCAGTGTTGAAGCTGCACATCTATGATGCTGTGCCGGAAGATCAGCTTGTGCGCGTCTTTCAGGACGTCCGCAACAAGATGGGCGACAGTGTTGGCGAGCTTCCCGAGGGCACACTCGGACCGTCCGTCAACACCGATTTTGGCGATGTCGCCATCGCCACGATTGCCGTGACCGGTGAAGGCTTTTCGTATGATGAGATTTTTGATGCTGCCGACGCATTGCGCAATGGCCTCTATACGGTCGACGGAATCACAAAGGTGTCGATTTATGGCAAGCAGGAAGAACGGATATGGCTGGAAATTGACACCCGCCGCCTGGCTGCCATTGGCGTGCAGCTTGAACGCGTATTGGGGGATCTTCAGGCCCAGAACGTGATCTTGCCAGCGGGTGAATTGAACTCGAAGGGCACCAATATCACCTTGGAGGCCAATGGCGATCTGCGATCCATCGAAGAGATCGAGGAAGTCTTGACCAAGGTTCCGGGCCTGAGCGGTTTTGTGCGTCTCAAAGACATCCTGACCGTGCGTCGCGGTTTCGTTGATCCGCCTGAAAAACCCGTCTTCTTCAACGGCCGACCTGCGCTGATGGTCAGCGTCGAAATGGCAAATGACAAAGACATCCAGCAGGTCGGTCGGGTGCTTGAGGCGCGGATCTCGGAGCTCGAAGGGCGACAACCGATTGGCATGTCCTTCAATATTTCGACATTCCAGGAAACCAATGTGACAGTTGCCATCAACGGCGCCCTGTCAAATGTGGGTCAGACCTTCCTGGTGGTTCTTGCGGTCATGCTGGTGTTTCTGGGGATGCGGCCCGCCTTCATCATTGCCAGCATCGTGCCTTTCACTGTGATGTTTGCCTTGTTTGTCATGGTCAATCTTGGGATCGATATCCAGCAGGTCTCGGTCGCTGCAGTCATCATCTCGCTTGGGCTTCTTGTGGACAACGGACTTGTCGTTGTCGAGGACATCCAGACTAAGGTGAACAAAGGCATGACGGCCTATGACGCCGCAATCGCGTCTTGCGGTCAGTTCTTTGTCCCTCTGGCTGTCGCCTCGCTAACCACCATTGCGGCATTCATCCCTATGTTGATCCTCGATGGCACCGAGGGCCAGTTTGCTTACGCAATGGGAGCCGTTGTTGCGTCGATGCTGACGGGATCGTGGCTTGTCGCTCATTACATTCTTCCCTTTCTCGCCGCGCGGCTCGTCAAGCCAACAAAGAAAGAGGTGGAAACGGAAGGCTGGATCGTGCGCGGCTATGGCAGCGTTACACGTTCGCTCCTACCTTGGGGCATTCCGATCATCGTCGTCTCCTACGGCCTTGTTATCGGGTCTGCGACGGTGTTTTCGCAGTTGAAAGCCGAACTGTTCCCACTGAGCGAACGGTCAGACTTTTTGGTCTATCTCGATATGCCAAAAGGGACTGCAATTGAAGAAACCTTGGCCCAGGCTCAGATGGTCGAGGCTTGGCTGCGTGATGCGGACGCTAATCCTGAAGTCCGCGACACGACAATTTTTGTGGGCGACGGTGGTCCGCGTTTCTACCTTGGTCTTGATCCCGCAGAGACAGACCCAGCCAGCGCCTTCTTTGTTGTAAACACGACAAGCCCCGAAGACGCCGTCATCATGGAAAAAAGAGCGCGGCGTTATCTGGCGGAGAATTTTCCCGCTGCCCGCGCGCGGCTGACCCGGCTTTCCATGGGCGGCAACGAGTCCGGAATCGTCGAAATCCAGATCATTGGCCCAGATGGCGATGTTCTGATGGCGGCTGCCGATCAGGTGAAAGCAGGCTTTGCTGAGGTGCCGAACCTTGTGCGCAACGAGGATGATTGGGGCCACAAGACCGTCAAGATCGTCATTGACGTTGCCCAGGACAAAGCGCGCGAACTCGGCATCACGTCGCAGGAAATCTCCAGCGTGATGGATACGTTCTTTAACGGTTCAACTTATTCCACCTTCCGGGAGGGCACGGAGGCGATCCCCATCGTTGCGCGTGCGCAAGGCAATTTCCGCGATAGCCTGGAAGATCTTGCGAACCTCTCGGTCCCGACCAGCGGGGGTCTGATTTCCCTCAATCAAGTCGCGAATTTCCGGCCCACCCTGGAGTTCTCACAAATACGGCGTGAAAACCAGGAGCGGATGATCACCATTTCGGGCAAAAGCGCGACCCTGGGTGCTGCCCAAGTCGAGGCTTTGCTGGCACCAACACTTGCCGGACTTGGTCTTGGACCGGAGTACAGAATCATCATTGGCGGAGAAAGCGAACAAGGCGCAGAAATTCAGAGCAAGCTGGCCGCCGGCATTCCATTTGCCTTGATCGTGATGTTGGCGGCCCTGACCTTCCAGTTCAACTCGACCAGGCGGGTGTTGCTGACTTTCATGACAATTCCGCTGATCGTCGTCGGAGCGCCGCTCGCACTTTCCCTGACCGGCCGCCCGCTCTCCTTCTTCGCTATCCTTGGGCTCTTGTCGCTGATGGGGATCATCATCAACAACGCGATCGTGCTGATCGACCAGATCGACATCGAAAGAAAAACACACGATCTGGACGACGCTATCGTGATCGCCGCCAAGAAGCGTGTCACGCCGGTGATGTTGACTTCTTTGACTACGGTATTGGGGCTTGTGCCCATGGCCCTAAACGGGGGCGCATTGTTCGAGCCCATGGCGACCTTGATGGTCGGTGGCTTGCTTTTGGCTTCGCCGCTGACGCTGTTCTTTGTCCCACCAGCATACCGCCTCTTCTTCAGACGTTCCGCAGAGAAACACTCTGCGCTCCAGCCACTTGAGGGAAGCACATGACGGACTACAACTACGACGCCTTTTCACCCGACAACTATAACCTGGCCAGCGCGGATGGACCCGAGGTGGACGAGAAGGCCCCCGACTTTGAGCTGGAAACCCATGATGGTCAAAAGCGCCGATTGCTGGACTTTGAAGGCGAATGCATGGTGCTTGAGCTTGGCAGCATGACCTGTCCGCTGTTCCTCACGCGCCAAGACAGCATGGAAAAAATCGCACAGGATTTTCCACAGGTCGATCACGCCATTCTGTATGTTCGGGAAGCTCATCCCGGAGCGGACATACCGGCGCACAAGACGCTTGAGGAAAAACGAAGTTGCGCCTCGCTACTCAAGTCCGAATTCGATGATCCGCGCACGATTTTGGTGGATGGCGTCGAAGGTGCCGCGCATCTCGCCTACGGAAGCATGCCAAATGCCGTTTACATCATCGACAAAGAAGGCGTTGTGCGGTTCAAGGCCCCTTGGAACAACGCCAGGACAACCCGCATAGCGCTTGAAGCCATTCTGGCGGGCAAGTCTGCAAAAATGAAAAGCTATTTCAAGCCAGCAAAGCCATGGGTGGTCATGAGTACGGCCCGCCGTGCAGGAAAGGGTTCGGGCAAGGACTTTGTCCATGGTCTTCCACGGCTGATCTGGAATGTTCTCATCAAGAACAACATCCGAACGTTCTTTCGCTGATTGTGTTGATCATACAGACCGCAAAATCGCTCACGGAACCCGCTGATCAACCAAGCAGGCACTGACGAAACGTCCGTCCGCAGCGTGCAATCCGCAATCGGGACATTGGGAAGATTGGAACAACCGATAGCTTTGTCCACTTTGCCGACATCGAGTTTTGCCGAACTTCGAGACGAGTTAGCCCAATGACCTGAGACCCAAATCTCATCCGCTTTTGGGCGGAGTCCGCTGCATCATTTGCGGCCCATCGCTGACCTCAATGAAGTTCAAAACTGATGCGCCGTGGAATTGGTGTAGGCGAACGCGGATGTTCAAGGATGTCTGCGCCGAAGGCCTGAGACTGGATGGCGGCAGCGGGCTTTTTCACTCGACATTTTTGCCCTGTCTATCGATCGAGTGGAAAGACCGGGCGCGGAACCTTTTGGTAGGGCAGCCGGGCGAGATTCGGTGTGCAGAGCGCGCCGCTGTCGCAAACGATGACGCGGGCGGCAATCGGCTCAAAGGCAGCGCGGAAGTGCTGCATAGACTTCAGAGCAACGACGGACTTCTCGGAGGGGTCGATTCCGAAGGCCCGGAACTGCTCAAGATCAAGCATCTGGGTTGCATTGCTGACAATCAGGATCTCGATCCCCTGGGCGGCGAGGACTGCCGTTGGTCCCCAACTCCTGTGAAGACCGCCCAGGATCGGTCCCGTCCCGGTATAGCCGCCATTGCTGAGCAGCTTCAGCGTGCCGGTCACAGTCAGTGGCCCACCGCCAAATGCGGGATCCGTTCTGCCTCCCAATGCCAGCGTGACAGTATCGCCCACGGCATGGGCTTCAAGAAGCCTGACAGTCTCCGGGTCGATCATCGGTCCAAAGCATGCATCGCTGACGCCTTGAGCAAGCAGGGCCGCAAGTAGCGTTGTCGCATCTCCGTAAGCTCCACCGCCAGGATTATCGGCATAGTCGGCAACGACGATCGGCCCATTTGCACCATCGTGTGCGGCACATTGCGCGGCGGCGGCTTCAACGCCGAGATAATCGTTCAGAACCTCGAAACGCCGGTTCCAAATGTCGTCGGCAAGTTCGTTGGCGATTGTCTCGTGTGGTTTGTGATCGCCCTGATACGTGACAAGAACCGTTGGGCCGACCTCAGCAATATCGGCGTTGCCGAAGCCAGCATTGATGCTGATGGAGAACGTATCAGACTGCTCTTCGTGGGCACGCGCCATCGAGTTGCGTTCGATCATCGGACCGATGTCGGTGCGTCCACCATTGACTTCCTCGAGCATCGGCCGACGGACAAGCAACGTCTGCGGCCTGATCTCACCCGACATCGTCCGGTGGAGTATCTCCCCTGCGCGGATGGCACATTCGCGCATGTCGACATGCGGATAGGTCTTGTAGGAAACGATGATGTTGGCGAGATTTGCCATCTTCTGCGTTACATTGGCGTGGGGATCGAGTGTGATTGCTACCGGAATGTCAGGCCCGATGATCTTGCGCAGGCGCTGAAGAAACTCGCCCTCTCCATCGTCGCTTCTCTCGGTCGCCATGGCACCGTGAAGCGCCAGCAGGACGCCGTCAAACAACTGCGTCCGAGCAAGCTCCAGCACGGGTTCGGCAAGTGTTATCAACGTACCGGCTGTTACCCGCCCCCCGGGCGGCGCAGAGGTGCTGATGGCATGGGTGAGAACCCAACCCTTCTGCCGTGCAACGTCGAGAAAACCGGCAAGGTCGGTATTGGCCTGCCCACGCTCGCGGATGGCGTCCTGCCCCAGCAGGAAGTACCGGCCTTTGAAAGCATCGAGGTCCGTCGGGCGGATTGAAAAGGTATTGGTCTCGTGACTGATCTCGGCAGTCAAAACGCGGAAGCTCATCGGCGATTCAATCCATAGGGTGATGACAGGCAATCATGTGGCCATTGCCTAGATCGGCAAGGGGTGGGCGTTCGCGCTTGCACAACTCGCTGGCAGCAGGACAGCGCGCGGCAAAGGCACAGCCCGGAATCGTCGCAAACGGGCTGGGGATTTCACCGCCAAGCATGGTGACCACCTTGCGCCGAGCCGGATCGGGCTCGAAATTGCTGTCGAGCAGCGCATGGGCGTAATGATGCCGGGGCCGGGCTTCGGCGCCCGGCAAAATCTCCATCACCCGCCCGAGATACATCACGACCACCCGGTCGCAGAAATAGCGCACAAGGCTGAGATCATGGCTGATGAAGAGATAGGTCAGACCAAGCTCTTCTTTCAACGATTCCAGAAGGTCGATGATCTGTGCCTGGATGGAAACGTCCAGCGAAGCCGTCGGCTCATCAAGCACCAGAAATGTGGGGCGCAATGCCAACGCCCGTGCAATTCCGACGCGCTGCTTCTGGCCGCCTGAGAGCTGATGGGGGAAGCTCTCCATCATCCGCGGACTGAGGCCGACCATGGAGATCAACTCATCAACCGTAGCCTTGGCCTCGGCTGCTGTTTGGGCTTCACCCTGAACCTGAAACGGCTCGAGCAGTGCACGGCGTATCGTATAGCGAGGATCAATGGCAGAGTATGGGTCCTGAAACACCATCTGCATCTGACGGCGCAGCTTGCGCATCTCGCCTTGCGACTGGGCGGCCAAATCCTTGCCGTCGAATTCGACGGTTCCAGTCGTGGCCTCCAGCAGGCGCAGCACAAGGCGCGCCAGAGTGGACTTCCCGCATCCGCTTTCACCGACCACGCCGGTGACTTTGCCACGAGGAACATCAAGCGAAACGTCGTTGACCGCGCGCATGGTACGGCGTGGCCTCAGGAACCCGCCACCTGACGAGAATTCGCGGGTCAGGCCGGTGATGGTGACAAGATCGTCATCCTTAGTCGCTGGAGCAATGCCCATCGGTTAAACCTCGCTGAAGTGGCAAGCGGCGATGCCCGACGATTTGCGTTCAAGCGCGGGGACCTGGCCACGGCAAATCTCCTGGGCTTCGCTGCAGCGTGGGTTGAAACGGCAGCCATCGGGATAATCAACGATACTCGGCACGGCGCCGGGAATGCCCTTGAGACTGCCCGGTTCCTGACCGAGCCGTGGAATGCAGCGGATCAACTCGCGCGTATAGGGATGTTTCGGATTGGCGAAGACCTCGCCCACAGTGTTCATCTCGGCAACCCGGCCGGCGTAGAGAACGACGACCCGGTCACAGGCCTGCGCGACCACGCCCATATCGTGGGTGATCAGCATAAGGGCGAGGCTGCGGTCACGGACCAGTTCGACCATGATCTGGATGATTTGTGCCTGGATGGTGACATCGAGCGCTGTGGTCGGTTCGTCGGCAACGATCAGATCGGGATCGGCCGCAAGCGCCATGGCGATGACGATGCGCTGTTTCATCCCGCCCGAAAGTTGATGCGGATAGGCGCGGTGGATAGCAGCCGGTTCCGGAATGCGCAGCTGGGCAATAAGATCAAGGCTGCGCGCCTTCGCGGCTTCCGGGCTCAGGCCCAGATGGAGCGTAGAGACCTGATCGATCTGCGCGCCAATCGGAATGATCGGATCAAGCGAGGTCATGGGGTTTTGGCTGATAAGTGCGATCCGCTTGCCACGCAGACGGCGCAGCTCGATCTCTGGCAAACCGATCAGTTCGCGCCCGTCAAAGATGATGGAGCCGTTTGTGATCGTGCCGCCGATACGCGGCAACAGGCCCATGACACACATGGCGGTCAGCGATTTTCCCGAACCGGATTCACCCACCAGGCCAAGGATTTCACGTTTGTCGATATCGAAGGTGACGCCCTCAAGCGGATTGAGCTGGCCGATGGAGACCGAAATGCTCTGAACCGAAAGAAGCGCCATGTTACACACTCCTCAAGTGGTTGTGGATATCGAGCGACTCAATCAACGCGTCGCCAAACAGGTTGATCGAGATCACCGTGATGGCGATGGCAAGCCCGGGGAAGATGATGATCCACGGCGCGATGAAAATCTGTGCGGTTCCGCTCGACATCATCGCGCCCCAGCTCGGTGTCGGCGGTTGTGCGCCCAGACCGAAGAATCCAAGCGTGGCTTCCAGAATGATGGCATCGCCGGTTGCCAGCATGCCGGCCACGATCACCGGAGTCAGCGCGTTGGGCAAAAGATGGCGGAAGATAATGTGAAAATGCCCCGCGCCCAGATTGGTCGTGGCCTCGACATAGGTTTCGTTTTTCAGGGCCATGATCTGCGCACGCGTCAGCCGCGTGAACTGAGCCAGATAGGCAATCGAAATAGCAACCATCACGCTACCCACGCCTGGGCCGATGATGGCGATCAGGATCAGCGCGATCAGAATTTCGGGAAATGACCAGGTCAGATCGACGACCGCCGTCACCGCGCGGTCAAACCAGCCACCGAAATAGGCGGCCATCGCTCCCAGCGTCAGGCCGGCGACGACGGAGATGGAAATCGCGGTGACCGCCACCGTCAATGACGTCCGCGCGCCATAGATGATCCGCGACATCAGATCACGCCCGAACTCGTCCGTGCCCATCCAGTGGGCCACGCTCGGGTCGGCGTTGGAGCCGGGCAGGTTCTGGATGTCGTAAGCATAGGGTGCGATGAGCGGCGCAAACAGCGCGCAGGCCATGACAAGCAGCAAAACGGCAGCGGATACACCGCCGCGCGGTGACCGGATGGCGGTCTTGATGGGATCGAAGGCGGCCATCATTTGATCCTTTCGCGGACACGTGGGTCCATTGCGGCTTGAATGATGTCGCCAAGCAGCGTGCCGAGCATGACGGCGATCGCCAGCATCAAAAGCGCGCCCTGGACGACCGGATAGTCGCGCTGGTTCAGCGAGGTAATGAGCAGCGAGCCAAGGCCCGGTCGCGCAAAGACGAATTCAACGGTCACGGCACCACCAAGGATCCAGCCGATCCGCAATGACAGGATGGTGACGACGGGAAGCAATGCGTGGCGAAGGACATGGCGCAGCTCGATCTGCCAGGGCGGCACGCCCTTGGCGTGCAGCATCATGACGAAATCCTTGCGCGCGGTCTCCATCATGGCGACACGCGTGACACGGGCAACGAGTGCCACCCCGCCAAGGCCGATTGTCAGCACAGGCAGGATCAGCGCGTCCCAGCTTCGGGCACCCGAAACAGGAAACCAGCCAAGTTGGACGGCAAACAGCATGATGAGAAGCAGACCCAGCCAGAAGCTTGGAACGGTTGAACCCAGGAGGATCAAGGTCATTGTTGTGCGGTCGATCCAGCTGTCTTTGTAGATCGCGGCCAGCGCACCCGACGCAATGCCGACAATCGTCGAAAACAAAAGGGCGAGCGCACCGAGAGACAGTGAGTGCGGAAGGTTCTGGGCGATCAGGTCAGCGACCGGGCGGCGAAGAATGATCGCATTGCCCAGATCGCCGGTCAGGGCATTGCCGAGCCAGATCGCGTATTGGTGATACAGAGGTTTGTCGAGGCCGTATTTGGCTGCGAGCGCCGCTTTTTGCTCGGGCGACGAATTGATCTGGACAAGATTGTCGATCGGATCACCGGGCACAAGATGGACGATCATGAAGATCACCATCGAGACGGCAAGGAACACCGGAATGAGCAGCAAAAGCCGCTTGAGGAAAAAGCTGATCATTCCGGAGCCTTCTTGGGTTGGCTTCAGGGTTCGACGCGGGTCAGTTGACCGTGATGTCGACGACCGTCTGGCTTTGCAGGCGGGTACCCCGAACCGTTTCGGGCACAGAGATGGCGTCCTTGCTGTAGGCGTAGATCTGAACCGGCTGATAGATCGGCGCGAAGACGAACTGGCTCAGCACATATTCATGATAGGTCGTGAAATTGGCGACCCGCTCTTCCCATGTTCGAGAGCCTTTCATGGCTGCGGCGTTCATTTCTTCCGCCGTAGCATCGTTCCACATCGACACGTTGGGATAACCCAGCCGCTGGCCGGAGAAGAACCAGTCGATAATGTCCGCATTGGCCCATGAATAGGAGCGCACAGCCAGCTGGTGGTCAGTGCCCTTGCGGTATTGATCATTGATCGTGGCGCTGTCGAAGACGGTGATGTCAGCGCCAATGCCGATGGCTTTCAATTGGGCCTGAACCACTTCGGTGACGCGCTTGAACTCGGTTCCGTTCTGGGTCCAGAGCGCAACCTGCAGTCTCGTGCCATCCTTCTCACGGACACCGTCAGAGCCCATCGCCCAGCCAGCTTCATCCAGCACGGCATTTGATCGATCCGGATCGTAGGAGATTTTAAGCGCCGAATCGACGTTCGCTGACAACAGCGAGTCGATCAGGAACGTGTTGGCAACCGAACCGACACCGCCATAGAGATTGTCCAAGATCTCTTGCTGGTTGATGGCAAAGGCGGCTGCCTCGCGCACCTTGATATCATTGAACGGTTCAACGGTCGTGTTGATCGGAATGTAGAACAGCCCCGTGCCTGGCATTGTGCCAACCTGAACCGAGTCCTCAGCTTCAAGGCGCGGTAGGAAGTCGGTCGGCACGCTGTAGAGCATGTCCACACCGCCGGTGCTCAATTCAAGGAAAGCGGTTGAATCTTCCGAGATTTCGCGGAACGTCAGTGTCTTGATATGCGGCGCACCCTGGTTTTCCGACAGGTCGGACGCCCAGGCATAATCCTCATTGGCAACCAGTACGGTCTCCTGACCGACGGTGAAGCTTTCCAGCTTGTAGGGCCCCGACCCAACCGCAGCAGTGACACCAAAATCGTCTCCCAGTTCGTCAAACGCCTTGGGTGACGGAATGCTCATGAAGCCCGATGACATGTTCGACAACAGGTTCGGGTCGGGATTCTTCATGACGAACTTGACCGTCAGATCATCGATGACCTCGACGCTCTCGATGGCGTCGGTCATGAAAGCGTTTTCCGTGTCGGCAAATTGCGGGATCCACCAAACGATGGTGTCTGCATTGAACGGTTCGCCATCGTGGAATGTAACACCCGGGCGCAGTTTGAACGTCCAAGACATGCCGTCCGGTGCGGATTCCCATTCGGTGGCAAGCTGGCCGTGGAAGCTCTGGTCGGCATCCTGAATGACCATGCGGTCAAAGATCAGCGTGATGGCATCATTAAGTTGCGTGCCGCTGATCGGATTGTAGCTGGGTGTGCCGACATTTTGGGCCGAGACGACAAATGTCGCTTCCTGAGCGCCGGCAGTGGATGCTAGGGCGAGAAGGCTGGCTGAGGCCAGCATCGAGCCCGCGAGAAGATGTGTCTTGGTAAAGTGGCGCATAGCAGAGTTCCTTATCGTTATCGTTGTGTCTGGTGGTCTGCGTCAGGCGGATTTGCTCCCTAACTAAGATGTGCGATTGACCGGTTTGCCGACATAGCCGGTGAACTGGCTGTAAAGCTGGGTGACGGATTCCATGCGCGCTTCGACCTTCGGGCCAAGCTCGAGAAAGACGCCATTGACCAACAGGTTTGCGAGGCTGGCCATCTGCGCAGTCGATTCCCAGAACTGGTTGAATTCGGTCGGAACGACAAACATCTCATCGACCAGATCCCGGCCCCAGTCACAGAATGGATCGGTCACCAGCGTGACTGGAATGCCCGCCGCTTTGGCCGTTTTTGTAAGCTCAAAAGACAGCCGTGAATAACGCCGCGCCTCAAAGATCACGAGGCATGACTGTTTGGGATCCGACGCCAGCAATTCGGCGAAATTCCCCCCGGCCAGATCAAGCATCTGAACACCGTCGCGCAGATACTGCAGTTGATTGACCAGGATTTGCGCCATGCCGCGCTCGGTCTGAAATCCTGCGGCATAGACACGCTGTGTCGTCGCCAATCGTCGCACCACGCGGGCCCATTCCTCGGATCTTGCCAGTTCGTAAATCGCAACCAGTGCTGAGATTTCCAGTTCGAGACCGGCGGCGAGCTGATCCTCACCGGCTTTGGCCCGGTCCCGCAGATCGTGGAGCCGGTCACTAACCAGCCATGGCTTCTGACCGATGTCCTGTTTCAAGTGATCCTTGAGATCCTTGAAGCTCTTGTAGCCAACGGTCCGGCAGAATCGGCCGACGGTCGGCTCGCTGACATTGACTTTGGAAGCAAGACTTGCGGCGGTCTCAAATGGGAGGCTGGACAATTCCGACAGCATGAAATTGGCAAGAACCCGATCCGCCTTGGAGGCAGTCGTCAAGCTGGCAGACAGTCGCTCCCGCACCGATTCACCCATAGAAGTGTTTTCCTTCCGTGAGCAATATTTGTAAGTTTTCTTACAAATAGTCAAACAAAATTATTTTTATTGCAGATTCTGATCTCTCGATCTGCTAGCGATAGCCGCCTGATATCGGTGGTCATCAAAAGCCGAGCTGCTTCAGTTTTGGCGACCCTTCGCCTCAAGCATCCGTGGGCCAATCGGCCGGCCCATCAAGAAAGACAGGTCACGCCATGTATGACTACGCCATCATCGGTGCCGGAGTGGCCGGCGCATCGCTGGCGTTTGAATTGGCCGCAACCGGATCGGTCGTCCTGATCGAAGCCGAAAAGCAACCGGGCTACCACAGCACGGGGCGCTCTGCGGCACTCTTTACCCCCAATTATGGCAACGGCATCGTCCGCAGCATCAATGCGCTGAGCATGCCGTTCTTTGTCGAGCCGCCAGAAGGCCTTGCCCGGCAACCGCTGCTGACAGGTCGAGGTTTGCTGACCGTTGCGCCGCCGGGACAGGAGGACGGTCTCGATAAAATAGCCGCTGCGGCCGCTGACGACGCACCGGTTCACCACCTCCCGCCATCGGAGGCGCTGTCGCTGGTGCCGCTTCTGCGTCCGGAAGTCGTGTCCGCCGCCCTATTTGAACCCGGCGTCATGGATATCAATGTGGACGCGCTCCATCAGGGTTATCTTCGCCGCTTCAAGACTTTGGGCGGGCATCTTATGTGCGATGCGCGCGTGCTTGAGCTTGTCCGCAGTTCGGGCCATTGGATCATCGAAACCGGCGACAAGACAGTTGAGGCCGCAATTGTCATCAATGCGGCCGGCGCCTGGGCTGATCACATTGGAGCGATGGCGGGTGCCGGGCCGATCGGTTTGGTCCCCAAACGCCGCAGCGCAATCGTTGTGGACGCACCTGAAGGCCTGAACATCCATGCGCTCCCCGCCGTCGACATGGCTGGATCGGAGGCGTATTTCAAACCCGAGGCTGGCCGGATCATGGCATCGCTTGGCGACGAGACGCCAACCGAGCCGCAAGACGCACAACCTGAAGAGCTCGACATTGCGCTGGCTGCCGACTGGCTCCAGCGTCACACGACGATCAATCTGCGCCGTATAGAGCACAGCTGGGCGGGACTGCGGTCATTTGTGTCCGACGATGTTCCGGTGGTGGGGTTTGACAATGCGCTGGACGACTTCTTCTGGCTCGCCGCCCAGGGCGGATATGGGATCATGATGGCTCCGACGCTGGCACAGGCGTCCAGATCGTTGATCAAGCTCAATCGCTTGCCTGACGACTTCGAGGACCGTGGCGTATCCCAAAAAGCTATATCGCCTGCACGCCTGGCAGAACAACTTGAACCAACACTCATGCAATCGTCCGATTGATCAATTGGTGCTTGCCGCTTCGGGCGCTTTTCGACTTTTCCTGCGTCACTATTCATGTCCGCAATGAGGATTCGCGGACCATGATTTTCTCTGCCGCGAAGGCCCGCTTTGGGGCCGGGAGCGAACTGTCCACTACCGGACTTCAGTCGACCTAAGCGGACATTCATTCGTGCCACCTGCACGGCAGGTTCCGGCCCAAAGCTGCCCTCTGGGTCGTCCGCAGCGAACGACAGCAAAGAGCCGAAGCCGGACATTGCGCGAGGTCTTGCCACCACTATTTACGACGAGCGAGTTGGGGGAATTCAATTCAAAATCTTAGTAATTCACCCAGTTCGGAATGGCTTCCGCCACGCCGGAAAAAGACACCAAAGCAATTGGGTCGCTCTGCTTATCAGACTTGTTTTGACGAAATGGCAGTGCAGAGCTTAGGGTAAAATGAAACGGATCGTTTGCACTTTGAGGAAATACCATATCGTTCTGCTCGACTCTGATTTCCCTCATATTATCTTCCAGATTTTGAGAACGATAGGATTTACCGTCAGCTTGAATCTCAACTTCAAAGCGGGACAGAAGATAGTTGCCGTTTTTCAGCTTCCAGTTTGCTTTCAAATTGGCTCGGTCAATAGTGTTGTAGAGCTTGGCCAACTCTAAAAGCGATTCTGGATTTTCGACTGGTGAAGTTGCAAAGCTGCAACTAAGAAATATTTCGGTCTGTCGATGCGACCGAATCTTGCCGCCATTCGGATTGCGCCATAAACACATAAACATCGTCTGTGGGGACCTAATATCCGAAACCAGAGCACCGTATTGGCGTTTTGCAAGCTGCTCGGTCTGTCCGATCTCACCTTTCGGCTTTGCCAGATACGAGGTCAATTCATAATTGCCATTGAAATTATGCTTCATCTTCGCGGTGGCATCCACTGGGGCTTCATTGCATGCCGAAAGCGCCAATAAACAAAACAGCGTAGCGCTGTTGGCAAATAGGTGTCTTGTTCCTTTGGTGGGCATATGGAAATGAAATTTTCTGATATTCACGATTTTCATATCCCGATGGCTCATAATTATGGTGAATTGGTCCGCAAGCGGCAACTCTTGTCGAGCAGACTTTAAAAAGGGATTAATATTTCAAATTGGTAATTTTCTGCGATATCAATCAATAGTCTCAAGAGCCCGTACAGCTGACCTTTGTTCAATCCGCAGCGAACTTCCGCTCTCCGCCGATGGTGTTGAAAAACTCTGTAATGGGTGCCGCACCATCGAAATTGGAGAACATGGTTCCCGTCAACGACCCTAGGGGAAACTTCATTTCCCTGAGCCGGCATCATTGAAATCGTATCCTACAAATTGACTACTTTGTCGGCCCGCTCGGACTTTTTCAACACTTTCCGCCCATTTAGGACCTTGTTGCGGAGTCCAGCGAATGGCTGCTTACAGGAGCCGCGTCCAAGATCGCTAACGACCGAAATGGGGGCGCAAAGCAGTCATGCCATGGACGCCCAATAATTGTAACGCAAATCAGAGTGAGCGCCCCGGACGCCGCCGGACTTCTGCGCCAAAGGAAGCATGGCTGCCGTCGGATTGGCCGCTAAGGATATGCCGCTGACCTTGCCCGCACTGTGGGCTTCACTCAGTGCGGGGCCGGATAATCCGGCTCCAGAAGCTGAGTGGAGAACCAGAAAAAACTCCAATTTCCACGGTCTTGGTGACAACAACGAAAGAGGCGCTGAAGGCGCTTCCGGAAGTGCCAGGAGGGATGTCCGGAAGGAAAGACCGCGGGCAGCTGCTAAACGGAAATCAACCGCTGGCGGCAAAACGACGGCAAAGAGCAAGAAGAACCACCTCGCGGTACTTCTCTCCAAGCCGAACGGCGCGCGCATTCCGTTGATCGTCGAACGCTTGGGCTGAGGCCGCCGCCCATGTTCGCAAGGCGGAGACCAAGGCCGGTCGGCCGGCTCGAGGAGATCGCCGCAAATCCCGGCGATATGAACAAGCCGGACTTTCTCGCGCCCTGTGACCTGCAGGCGGTCAAGGCCTGCGGCGCAACTTTCGCCTCCTCCATGGTTGAACGGGTGATCGAGGAAAAGGCGGGAGGCGATCCGAAGAAGGCACTGGATATCCGTGCCCGTGCTGGAGAGGCAATCGGCGGTTCGCTCAGAAACATCAAGGCCGGCTCTGAGGAGGCCGCCCGCGTCAAGAAGGCACTTGTCGACGAAGGGCTGTGGAGCCAGTATCTCGAGGCAGGCATTGGTCCCGACGCCGAGATGTTTTCCAAAGCCCAAGTCCTGTCATCCGTTGGCCGCGGCACCGAGGTCGGCCTGCGCTCGATCTCCCGGTAGAACAATCCCGAACCGGAAATCGTTCTGGCGGTGTCGTCGAAGGGACGGATCGTTGGTGCGTCGCTCGGCAATGACGTCAACCTAGGTGACGTCGAAGGCCGCTAGAGCCTTGTTCCTCGGAAAGGCCAAGGACAACAATGCGAGTTGCGCCATCGGCCCCATGATCCGCCTGTTCGATGACGGGTTCACCTTGGATGATGTTCGTCAGGCCGAGCTTGATCTAACGGTCAACGGTGAAGACGGCTATGAACTCAAGGGGCATTCCTCTATGAAGGAGATCAGCAGCGATCCCGCAGATCTGGTTGCGCAGACGCTGAGCCGCCATCACTATTATCCCGACTGGCTGGTGCTGTTCCTCGGAACGCTCTTCGCCCCGCCCCAGCACCGTGATGTCCCGGGTGAAGGCTTCACCCACAAGATCGGCGATATCGTGACAATTGCGTCACCCCGGCTTGGCAGTCTTACCAACACAGTACGATTGTCGACCGAGTGTGTGGAATGGTCATTCGGCATCACCTCATTGATGCGGAACCTCTCGGCGCGAAACCTTATCTGACCGGAGAATCAGAAGCTGACAGGAAAACACCTGATTGCAGGAAGCTGAGTTGCAGCGAGCCAAAAAAAGCGATCCGGCTCGACAACGATTTGACCTTGTTCAGATCGTTCTGTGTTCCAAACAGCTTGAAGCCGAGTCCTTAAAGTGCATACAGACGTGCATACCCAAGTCACTCAAGGGCAGTTTTTATACAATATTCAAAATCTTAGTCACAATGATGGCGGAGAGGAAGGGATTCGAACCCTCGATACCGTTCCCGGTATACTCCCTTAGCAGGGGAGCGCCTTCGACCACTCGGCCACCTCTCCGTCGCTCGTCTGTTACCGCAGCGGGCGCGGGTAATCAACCGGAATTCCTGCGGTCATTGTCAAACCCGTTTTGTGCGTCCGGCTGTCTCAATCCGCATCTTTAAAGTGCGTGTTCACACGGCTCAAGAACAGGTATGCGCAGGGCCATTGTTCGGTCGCACCACCGTCCCGCGGCGATATCCGGGTGCAAGTGCGGTGTTGCAAGCCGCTCGAGGCGGGACGCCTTGTAAGCGCGCCGCATGGTCCACATTGCCAGGCTTGGCAAGCGGTTACGCTGGCAATGGTCGGTTGGATTTCGTCCGCTCCTGAAACTGATCGGCGAGCCGGCTGCGATGGGCCGAAAGTGCTCGCGTTCTGCGTGTTTGGCCGGCGCTACCAACTTCCATCCGTATCTAAGGACGTACAGACTTGGTGCTTGGCCACACGCTGAAACGCCCGGCGGTATGACCGCGCGTGCTGTCCTCGCGGCCGGGAAGGGACACGCCTGAAAGGCTCCAGCGTTGTGGCGGAAGGTCTCAGTGTTTCGCCTTAACCGTGCCGCCGGGCTTGCCAGCGGATGCCGATGCGGTTGCGCGGCTGCGAGCCAGTTTGAGGCTGCGAGATTTCGGTGCGGATTTGGCCGCCCGGGGCTTGCTGTGCGGTTTTTCTTCAACAGCATGGGAGACATTGCTGCGCGCTTGCCGCGTGGTGCGATTGATGGCGTTGAGCGCGTTGGCGCACTGGTCCAGATCAGCGGTGGCCAGATGCGCGTAGCGCAGCGTCATCTGAATGGTTTGGTGGCCCAGGAAGGTTTGCACCCGTCGAAGATCGATCCCTGCCTGGACCAGCCTCGAGGCGCAGGTGTGGCGCAGGATATGAGGCACCATGTAAGGGTCACCGGAAAAACCGTTTTGCTTGCGGGCCCGGTTCCAGTTGTATTTGAAATTTGGGTACGAGACAGCGGAAAAAGGCCCGTCTCCACGAAAAATTCGTGCCGCATCAACCGCTTGCGCTGCCCTTTCGGTGAGAGGAACCGATCGGCTCTTGCCGGACTTTGTGATCCAGAAGGTTGCGACGCCGTTCTGGATATCACCCCATTTGAGCGCCAGAGCCTCACCGATGCGAGCTCCGGTATCGACCAGGAACTGGCACAGGAGTTCGTGCTGCGGGTTGTGTTTACCCACCGAGGTGAACATGCAAACCTCTTCTTCGGCAGTCAGGAACCGCACGCGTGAGTTGCGTTCGCGTAGTCTAACATAGGATGGGAGCCGAGGGATCTGGCCGCTCCTCTCCGCCTTCCGCAACAGTCGATAGAGTGCGGAAAGCTTGCGATTTATGGTTGAGTTGCGGTTGCCGAGACTGCGAAAATGATCGATCAACCGATCTATCAATATATCATCATAGGTTGCAATTTTGTGCAACTGCATAAACGTATGAATTTCATGAATGAAAGAATTGCAATTGGTTTTATGGCGGCCGTTTTCCCAAAGTAAGCCAGCATGTTGCCGCCAAAGTTCGGCCGGTAGTGGCAGGCAACTCGCGCCCGCGCCAGCTGCGCTCGAATAGGTGGTATCAGGTTCCAGGGGCAGGGGGTCCGATGACATATACCCGGAATAGTTGAATCCAGTAGAAAAATCAATTTTGTTCTTAGTCATAAACCGTTTCGTTCAGGCCGAAACGAATGCATTTGGCGAAAAAAATCCCGGCAGCCGAAGCTGCCGGGATTCATTGGATCAAACCGCGGTTCGCTTAGAACGAGCGCTGAACGCGGAGGAAACCGCCGAATTCGTCATCGCTGCCGACTTCACCATTGTCGCGCCATACAACTTCCGGCGTGACGATGAGGCCGTCAACAACCTGGTAGGCAACGTTGGCGGCAACACTGAAGCCATCAGAATCGCCAACCACATTGTTTTCCTGCCACTGACCCTGAATGTTGAAGGTCGCCTTGTCGGTCATGGCGTAAGAGCCGCCAGCTGTGACCGCGAAGGTCTCGTCGGTGACAGCACCGTCTCTCCATTCGGTGTAAGCCGAGGAGTTCTCACCGTAGTGAAGCATGGCCATCAGCGAGAGCTGATCGTTCACGGTCACGTCGACGCGGACCTTACCGGCCCAACCCCCACGGATCTGGTTGACACCAGCGAACACAAAGTCGTCGCGGCTGTCGAAGCCGACGGTGGCGCTGAGATCGATCATACCGGCATTGTAGCCGAGGCCGACAACGACGTGCGGCACATAATCATCAATACCCCAACCAACGACACCCGGTGCAGCTGCAGCAATACCACCGAGGCCAACGGTGAAGTTGTTGGTGGTGTAGCTGTCATTACCCTGTTCGAGCGACAGACCAGCCCGGAAGGCGCCGCCATTGTAGGTGTAGCTGATCAGGTTGGTGTCGAACGGACCCGGATCGTAGAGCAGGGCGTCGTTGATGACCGGGCCAGCGTAGCCAGTCCAGGTGGTGAAGAACGATTCGTCCTTACCGATGCGCAGGCCGCCGAGCTGGATCCAGGCAAAGTTTACTTCGAACTCAGCGTCGTTCGAGTAGCCATTCTGCAGCTGAAAACCAGTCGAGGTCAGAGCTGAATTGTTGCTCTGGCCATTTGTGTCCCACTGGGCGCGAAGTTCCGAATGGGTGCGCAAAGTGCCAAGTTCGGTTTCCGAAGCGGTCGAAGTGCGAACCGAAACACGGGCGCGCTTGTAATAGGTTTCGTCGCCGGTCGCCGAAGTGCGTTCGAAAACGTCGCCGCCGCCGATGTCGTAACGGATGTAGCCGTGGATGCGCAGGCAGGTTTCGGTGCCCGGGATGTAGAAGTAGCCGGTGCCGAATGCGTCGCAAACGCGGACGTATTCAACGGGCTCAGGCTCGGCAGCGACAATAGCGTCGGCAGCACGAGCGCCTGAAACAGCGACGAGAGCCGCTGCGGAGCCGAGGAGAAGGCTCTTGATGTTCATGTTCTGACCTCCAGTCAAAAGATGAACGCGACAACTGGAAATTTCTTAACCTATTGAAATATATAATTTTTCATTGAAATCCGATCCATGTCAGCAATGGGGCTTATCAAAGAGTAGCCGGGCCGCCCGCTCAATTAATGTGGTCCCTGGCCCACTGAGATCGGCTGGGGTGCTGCTGCTCGCAGCCGGCGCGTGTCGCGTCGCGGCCAAAGGAATCCTGCGCGCAAATGGTTTCCAATATACGCGTGTGCCGAGAATTCGAGGCACTAGATGATCTTCGACAACAGCCGCGCCTAAAGCCGTGAGCCCGGCTGCGGGCCATGCCGGGGCGTTGCTCCGGCTTGCTCTGGTTATCAAGGCGCGCGATCGGGTCCGTGCGCCAACCGCAGATGCGCGGCAATGTGCTCCCGGGCGGCATTGCGGCTGAAAGATCGAAAGGCCGCGAATGCCGGGAAAGAGATTCGTCGAGAATCAGCAGGAATCCCGGAATTCCGTGCGATCCGGCACGGAGTGCGGTACGAGTCGGGCCTCACATCCGGCCAAAAACGCGCTCAAAGCACCGCGATTTCCTAACGGGAGGTAAACAAATCCGCAGTGGCCCGCCGATTCCGTGTCATTTGTGCAACAGGCCCCTGTGAAGGCATGCTCCGGATGCTTCCGCCCCATCAATCGACGTTGCGTGCCCGGCGCTGGCGAGTATGTTCACTTTCGAAGCCAAGGCGGGCACCCGCCTGTCTTCTTCCATCGTGGGGATGGGGCAGGGAATGCTGTCCTTCAGCGACAACCCAGACCCTTTATAACTTTTGACTGGAGGTCAGAACATGAACATCAAGAGCCTTCTCCTCGGCTCCGCAGCGGCTCTCGTCGCTGTTTCAGGCGCTCGTGCTGCCGACGCTATTGTCGCTGCCGAGCCTGAGCCCGTTGAATACGTCCGCGTTTGCGACGCATTCGGCACCGGCTACTTCTACATCCCGGGCACCGAAACCTGCCTGCGCATCCACGGCTACATCCGTTACGACATCGGCGGCGGTGAGCTGTTTGAGCAGAACACTGTGACCGGCGACGAAACCTACAACCAGCGCGCTCGCGTGTCGGTTCGTACATCGACCGCTTCGGAAACCGAACTCGGCACCCTGCGCACCTATTCGGAACTCCGCTTCCAGTGGGACACCAACTCTGCAGTTGGCGGCTACTCGAACGACAACGAGTACTCGGTGAACTTCGCATGGATCCAGCTCGGCGGCCTGCGCATCGGTAAGGACGAGTCGTTCTTCACCACCTGGACTGGCTACGCTGGCCCGGTCATCAACGACGGCCTGATCTACGATCCGGGTCCGTTCGACACCAACCTGATCAGCTACACCTACAATGGCGGCGCTTTCCGCGCTGGTATCGCTGTTGAACAGGGTGATGACAGCAACACCGCTGCCCAGGCTTGGGGCATTGACGACTATGCACCGCACGTCGTTGTCGGTCTCGGCTACAATGCCGGTATGGTTGACCTGAGCGCAGTTGTCGGCTTCGACACCCGCGACGACATGGTCGGTCTTGCTCCGGCAATCCGCGGCGGCTGGTCCGGTAAGGTCCGTGCCGACGTGACCGTGAACGATCAGCTCTCGCTGATGGCCATGCTTCACTACGGTGAGAACTCCTCGGCTTACACCACGTGGGCCAACGGTGCTGTCACTGACGAGACTTTCGCAGTCACCGTCGGTGGTTCGTACAAGTTCAACGACAAGGCGACCTTCAACATCCAGGGTCAGTGGCGTGAAGACAACACCGGTATCGTCGGTAACGACGATGCGTTCAGTGTTGCTGCCAACGTTGCTTACCAGGTTGTTCCTGGCCTGATCGTGACGCCGGAAATCGCATGGCGTGACCGCGGCACCACTGCTGCAAACTCCGATCAGTTCGGTGGTTTCCTCCGCGTTCAGCGCTCGTTCTAATCAAACCTCGGTTTGATCGAATGGAACCCGGCAGCTTCGGCTGCCGGGTTTTTTGTTTGTCAAAACGTGCTTTTGGGATGTGCCTGGAGTTCGCCGCGCTGAGAGCCTGATGCCTATGTCCACAATCGTTGGCTTGTGTGACGTGTCAGAAGCCTGTTGCGCTTTTGCCGCCTGGAGAGCCGGCGACAGGCTCCGCCGCCTGATCCTCAATTGCGTTGAGCCGTGCTCTTGAAACCATTGCGCTCCTTGTCCCGCCAAATGTCCGGATTTTGCACGGCGCCCGATGCGGGTGGAATGCGCATCGAGGCGGTTCCCTTTGTCTGTTTGTTGATCTAGTTTTGCGCGGGTAGACAAGCAGCGGAGCCCCCATGCGAAATTGGACGTCCTGGATCTGGCCTGGTGTGGCGGCGGTGGCGTGTCTGACCGCCCTGGCGCTGTGGTTGGAACACAAGGTGGTGGAAGCGGACCTCCAAACACGGACCCTTGCCGCATTGGAACAGCAAAAGCACGGCTGGGCCCGCCTGGCGCTGGATGGCCGTGATTTGACCCTGCAGGGAGAGGCGCCCGGCGAGGAGAGCCAATCCGCAGCGCTGCAGATTGCCCGCGACGTCTATGGCGTGCGCATCGTTCGCGACGAAACCCGCCTGTTGCCGTTGGAGGCGCCTTATCAGCTCTCGGCGGAGAAAACCGAAGCCGGGGTTACGCTCACGGGCTTTGCACCGGATCAGGCCACCCGTGCAGCGATCGTTGCGCAACTGTCGCAAATGCTGCCCGGAATTGCGATTTCGGATCAAATCAAACTGGCGCGCGGCGCGCCGGACAATCTGATGGAGCTTGCGGTCTACGGAATGTCGGCTTTCCCCCGGTTTTCCACCGGCACAATGGAGATCAGCGACACGACGATGCGCATCGGTGGTCAGGCGCTGAGCCCGGAAGACCACGAAGCGGCATTGCAAACGCTGTCGGTTGATCCGCCAACGGGGGCAACGCTCGAGACACTGGAGATCTCTGCAGCCGGAATAGAGGGCGGTTACCGCTTTGCCGCCGAAATCGATGGAAGCAATCTCAAGCTCAGCGGCTATGTGCCGGATCCCGATGCCAGGGCAAAGATCCTCGGCACGGTCGGAGCCGTGCGGGCCGATCTGACGGTGGCTGACGAGATGCTCTACGCAACGGGCGTGCCTGAAGGCGTCGACTGGGCCGCGGCGGCGGCGGAAGCAGCCGCACTGGTGACGCGTATGACGCAAGGCCGCGCCGACATTGAGGGCAGGCGGCTGGATCTGTCCGGACAAGTTACGGACGGCGCCGCGTTTCGCGAGATCCAGGCCGCGCTTGGCGGGCAGCTTGCGGGCGGTCTGGTTCTCGGCACCGCCGATATCGGGGTGGCGCGGGTGTCGCCCTTTACCTGGTCGGCTTCCGTTTCGGCCGATGGCCTGGTGATGTCGGGCTTCGTTCCCGATGACGCCACACGTGCGCGGTTGTCGGACGCGGCTGGCCTGAAATTCGGGGCATTGGCCATTGATGACCGTTTGCAGGTGGCTTCCGGGGCTCCCGAGGGATTTGCAACCGCAGCGTTGGCGGCTCTGCAGGCGTTGAGCCGGCTCGAAGACGCCAGTGTTGACCTGGTTGATGCGAAGGTTAGCGTCGCCGGGCTGGCGCTGACACCACCGGCGCAAGAGGCCATTGCCGACAATCTGACCGAGGCGTTGCCGCAAGACTTTGCGATTGAACGACAAATTGAGATCAAGCGGTTGCCGTCCGAGCCGCTCGACGAAGTCGGGTGTCAGGACGAATTGAACCGTCTGGTCGCCACGAACACAATCCTGTTCGAGACTGCCGAGGCAGGAATTGCGGCCCATTCACATGGTTTCCTGGACAGAATCGCGTTCGCGGCACAGCGCTGCGGCGATGCACGGCTCGAGATCTCCGGACACACGGATTCCGATGGCGCCGAGGCTTTCAATCTGGCGCTGTCAAAACAGCGCGCGGAGGCGGTGCTGGCCTATCTGAGCGCTGCCGGCGTCGTGTCCGACCGTCTGGAAGCCATCGGATTTGGAGAAAGCCGCCCGGTGGGGGACAATGAAACCGAAGCGGGGAAGGCGGAAAACCGCCGGATCGAGTTCCGCGTCGTCAATTGAGTGAGCTGAGCTCACAGGGGAGGTGGCAATGATATACGTGCTTACGCATATGTGGTTCTGGGGCTTGCTTGCGTTTCTTATCGGAGGTTTTGTCGGCTGGAAGACCTGTACAGGCAAGCGGGCGTGAGCGGCGACGCGACACTCGGGAAGGGATGAAATGATTATGTTGTTCTTGCAGACCCTTATCTTTATCGCAGTCGCCTTCGTGCTTGGCTGTCTTGCCGGTTGCTGGCTCCGCACAAGAACGAAGGCCTCAGGCCAGGCGCGGTCTGGCGCCGCGGCGGCCATCACCCCCGAAGGCGCTGCCCGAACCGTAACCGCGTCCGAGCTTGCAGCCCCGCAGCCGCATTACGAGCCGGTAACCACGCCGCAACCTGTGCCGCTGGCGTCGGGATCGCCGGCGTCCGGGAAAACCCCGCCAGCTGGTGATACCGCATCCGGTGAGGCCGCTGAAGTCAGCACGGGGCGGGCCGCCAAACCTGCTCCGAAAAAGGCTGCGGCCAAACGGGCGGCGGGCAAGTCTGCGTCCGGCAGCAAGCGCACTGACAAAAAGGCGGCCGCTACCGCATCCGGCGCCGGGGCCAAAACACCCTCGGCGAAAGCCCCGGCGGCCAAGTCCGGATCAGGTGTCACGTCTTCTGCCAAGCCAGCCGCCAAGGCCAGTGCCGCGAGCAAACCCGCCGCCAAAACCGCCGCCAAGGCCAAACCAGGTCCCGCCGCAGTCGCCGATGATCTCAAGCGGATCAAGGGCGTAGGGCCGCAACTGGAAGCCAAGCTTAATGCGATTGGCATTAACAGCTTTGCCCAGATCGCCTCCTGGACCAAGAAGGATCAGGCGGCGTTCGGGGAGCAACTGTTTTTCCAGGGGCGCGTGGAGCGCGATGAATGGGTTGCGCAGGCCAAGGTGCTGGCAAAAGGCGGTGCGACCGCATTTTCCAAGCGCGTGGCCAAGGGCGAGGTTCCGAGCTCAGCCGGCGCCAAGCGCAAACGCGGAACACCCAAAGGCGACTGATGCGGTTCAGTTGGAACCGCAGGCGGCGCGCCTCAATGCAGCTGGCGTCCGGCTGCATCTCCCGTAGCTTTCGGCCTCAGTGGGTGTGTTTCTTGTCGACAGAAGCGAAGAATTTGGCGAGGTGTGCCGGCAGGCCCGCCAGATGCAGGATCGGCGCATGGCCGTGACCGGCCACGATCCTGGTCTCGAGATTGGGAACCCGGGCGCTCATCTCGTCCAGCGTGGCCTGTGACAGCAAGGTCGAGTGTTCGCCGCGCAAGGCCATCAGCGGCATGGCGCCGAGCGCTTCAAATTGCGGCCACAGGGTCGGCAGCGGTGTGTTGAGATCAACGCCCTTAAGACCATCGAGCAATGCCGGATCGTAGTCGGGCAGCAGATTGCCATTGTTTTCCACATAGACAGCACGCGCGAAATCCGCCCAGTCCTTGTCGCTTAGCGCGGGGAAGGTTTTGCCGTGGGTCTCGGCGAGTATCCGCGCCGCATCGGCCCAATCCCTGGGTTTCGGGGTCCGCGAGAGATAGGCCTTGATCTGAGCCAGCCCGGCGCCTTCGATCACCGGGCCGATATCATTGAGCACACCGGCTTTCATGACGCCGGGGCGCATGGCGGCGAGCATGTGCATGATCAGCCCGCCGCGGGAAGTGCCCAAAAAGATCGCATGCCCGATTCCCAGCGCCGCCAGGCCGGCCAACAGGTCTTCGGCTTCGGTGATAATGGTGTAGCGGGCGGGGTCCTTGTCCCAGCTGGACTGACCGCGGCCGCGATAATCGAAGCTGACGACGCGTCGCGGCGTCTTGGGGTGGCCCGACATCATCATGGCCAGATCATGGAAATCGCGGGTGTTGCGCGTCAGTCCCGGAAGGTAGACAAGCGGCAGGCGGCCGCGGGTGAGGGGATCGTGACGCCCGTAATCGGCCGCATGCAGCCGTAGCCCGTCGCTGGCCGAGAAGAAAACGTCCTCATGGGTTACGGGTTCCAGGGTCTCGATGTCTTGGTTCGCCATGCCGTTCGCCGATTTGCTGCTGCTGTCCGGACAGGGCTATAGCGCATTTTCCCGGCAAAGCCACCATGTGTCAGAGCGTTGCCTACCAGTCGGGGACACCGGTTGCGATGGCCGGAGTGTTACCGGCGGCCAAACCGCAGATCGGATTCGATCCGGGCGCTTTGACCCAGCCGAGCCTTGTAGATCTGATAGTTTTCCAAAACACGCTGCACATAGTGGCGGGTTTCGGTGAACGGGATTTTTTCGATCCAGTCGACCACTTCATCGAGCGGGCGCCCGCGCGGGTCACCGAAACGTTCGATCCATTGCGGCACCCGGCGGGGGCCGGCGTTGTAAGCCACGAAGGTCAGCACGTAGGAGCCGCCGAAATCGCGGATCTGTTCGCCCAGAAAATGCGCGCCCAGCGTGGCGTTGTAACCTGCATCGGTTGTCAGGCGCCGTTTGGAGTAGGGAAGACCGTGGCGCGACGCCACGCCTTTTGCGGTGCCGGGCAGCAATTGCAGCAATCCGCGTGCGTTGGCGGGCGAGACCGCGGCCTTGTTGAAGGCACTTTCCTGCCGGGCGATGGAATAGGCCAGCGCCTTGCCCGATCCGTCGATGTCGGCGCTGCGCGGCACTGCACCGAGCGGATAGGCGAGGGCTGCGACATCGAGACCGCGGTTCCAGGCGATCTTGCCAACCTGGAGCGAGAGCTGGTGGTTGCCGCGCTTTTCAGCCATGGCGGCAAGGATTGCCAGTTCACCGGGGCTGTCGAGCTCGCGCGCCAGTGCGCGGTAGAGACTGTCGGCGCGCCACTCGAAGCCTGCGCCTTCCAGTTTCCGGATTGCCTGAACAGCCTCCCGCCCGGCAAAACGGGCGCGGTCGGCGGCAACCGGAGCGGGATAGGCGATGTTGAGCGATTTGCGACCGAGTTTGGCGCTGGCGAGTTGACCATAAAACGCGGTGGGATAGCGCGCGGCACGGGCGTAGTGGCCGCTTGGCTCGCCGGGGCCTCCGGCTTCAGCCGCCCGGCCAAGCCAGTAGTGAGCGCGGGCTTTCGAGATCTGCCCTTCTACGACCTTGAGGATGTTGGCGAAATGCCGTGCCGCGGTCTTGCCGTCGCCGAGCCCGCGCAGAGCGTACCATCCAGCATGAAATTCGGCCTCGGCGATGTCGGCGGGGCTCTGCGCCAGATGTGCGGCGGCCAGGCGGTAGGCGCTGCGGGCATCTCCTTTTTCGAACAGATCGCGGCTGACAACCCGTGCCTCGATCCACCATTCGTCGGGATCGACCAGGGCCGCCCGGTCGCGCGGCATCTTGGCAAGCAGGGATGCGGCTTGGCTGTCGCGCTCGATCTTGCGCAAATGCTGGATCCGCAAAAAGAGATAGGCGGGATCATTGTGCCAGCTCGCGTGAACCTTGGCGATGGCGCGGGCCGCAGTGTCAGGATTGCGGATCACGGCAGCCCAGGCCGTAAACAGCGATTGCGCCTTGGCCTTGCCCGCCAGCGATTTCGCCTCCGTGACGCGATCCCGGTATAGCAGCATTTCCATGCGGCGTTTGTGATCGGCCGGGGTAAGCAGACCGTCGAATTCGGCCATGAAGGCCTTGGCGTCCTTGTCCTTCATGGAAGCGGTCCGCCAGAAGCTGGCGGCGAGCGTGCGGGCGCGGTCGCGTTCACCCGTGGTGAGCAGCGCCCGGGCGAGGATCATTGCGCCCTTGACGGTTTCGGGTCGGGTGGTGCCAAAGGCTGCGAGAACCTGACGGGCGGGCGGGTTCTCAAAGTAGAGCGCGCGCTCGGAGAGGGCGCGCAAGGAGGTCAGGCCGGGCCAGCCCTTCAGTTCTGCGGCGGCGGCAGCGATTTCGCCCGATGGCACGCCCTCGAGTCCCGACACGGCGATCGCCCAGGTAAGGATGTGATGATCCAGCGTGCCGCGCCGCATGGCGTCACGGATCGAACGGGCGCGATTAATGTCCTTGTCGCCCAGCGCCTCCAGGCCGGTCTTGAGCGCACGGCTGGCGGGTGCGGTCGCGCCGGCGCGGGGAACGGCTGCAACGGTTTCGTTGCTGACGGTTTGCGGCTTGGGCACCGGCAGCGGGACCTTGCCACTGGGAAGCGGGGCCGCGTGCGCCAGGCCTGTCAGGCTGAAGCAGATCGTTACAAGCGCGGCAAAGACGGTCTTTGACATCATGATATGGGATCCGGATTGATCGTTGTCGGCTTTGAGGTGGCGTGATGGCCTCCCCGAACCGGCCAAGTCCATCCAGTCTGTTGCCGCTTCAAGATCGCATGCGGGTGGTGAAGCAACAGTTAAGCAAACCTTATCGGCTTCACTCAAATACAACATTCGGGCATATTTGCGGACCGCACCGGCGCGACCTGCGGTTCAGGCGCGGAAATGTCTGTTTCGGCGCGCAAAAGCGCCGGCCGGAGCCCGGTAAGGCTTTTCCAAAGCGTGGATTTCCTGTATCGGCTGCCACATTGGATTGCCTGCGGTGCCTGTGGCGCTCCGGGTGTGAATTATTGGAGACCAGCATGTTCAAGGGTTCGATGCCAGCCCTCATTACCCCCTTTGCCGAAGATGGCGCTGTCGATGAGGATGCGTTTGCGCGTCATGTCGACCGCATGGTCAAGGCGGGCAGCCACGGCCTTGTGCCGGTTGGCACCACGGGGGAGTCTCCGACGCTGACTCATGCCGAGCACAAGCGCGTGGTTGAACTGTGTATCGAGGTCTCGGATGGCCGGGCGCCAGTGATTGCCGGCGCGGGGTCGAACAACACCGCCGAGGCGATCGAGCTTGCGGTGCACGCCGAGCAGGCAGGCGCCGATGCGGTGCTGGTGGTTACGCCCTATTACAACAAGCCAACCCAACGTGGGCTCTACGCGCATTTCGCAGCTGTTGCGAAGGCCACCAAGCTGCCGATCATCATCTACAACATTCCGCCGCGGTCGGTGATCGATATGTCGGTCCAAACGATGGCGGCGCTGCACAAGGACTTTCCGACGATTATCGGTGTTAAGGACGCAACGGCCAATCTGGCCCGGGTGCCGGAGCAGCGGATGGCCTGCGGCAAGGATTTCGTTCAGCTCTCCGGCGAAGATCCGACCGCGCTTGGCTTTAACGCCCATGGCGGTGTCGGCTGCATTTCGGTGACGGCCAATGTCGCGCCGGGCGAATGCGCGGCGTTCCAGGAAGCGACGCTTCGCGGCGACTATCCCGCGGCGCTGGCCCTGCTTGACCGGCTTATGCCGCTGCACAAGGCGATCTTCACCGAACCGGGTGTGGCGGGGGTCAAATACTGTCTGGCCAGGATGGGTCTGATGCACAATGTCGTGCGTTCGCCGCTGACCACAGTGGAGGCGTCGACCGCGGCGCTGCTCGATGCGGCGCTCGACCAGGCGGGTGTATCGGCCTGATCATGGCGCCATCCAACAGCAAGGACCAGGCCCGCAAGATCGTGGCGGAGAACCGCAAGGCGCGTTTCAACTACGAAATCGTCGACACGTTCGAGGCCGGACTGGTGCTGACCGGAACCGAGGTTAAATCTCTGAGGGAAGGCAAGGCCAACATTGCCGAATCCTACGCCAATGAAGAAGGCGGGGAGATGTGGCTGATCAACTCCTACGTTCCAGAATATCTGCAGGCAAACCGCTTCAACCACGAAACCCGGCGACGCCGGAAGATATTGCTGAAGTCGCGTGAGATCGCGCGGTTGGGGCAGGCGGTGCAGCGCGACGGCATGACCCTGGTGCCGCTGAAAATCTACTTCAACGACAAGGGCCGGGCGAAGCTCGAACTGGCCTTGGCGCGCGGCAAGAAGCTGCATGACAAACGCGAGACCCAGAAGCAACGCGACTGGAACCGGCAGAAATCGCGGCTGCTCCGCGAGCGGGGCTGACCGGCGCGCTTGCGTGGTCTGAACTTTGCGGGCATTGCTGAATGTGTCGCAGCACAGACAGCGGTCTATTTCAGATAGGCAGCGACATCTTCGAACACGGCGTTGAACATCTGGGGCGTCAGACGCCCGGTATTGGTGTTGTAGCGCGAGCAGTGGTAGCTTGAGAAGATCTGGATCCCGTCGATTGCGGTTTGCGCCTGATGGCCGAACGGGTGCGCCGACACCTTGCCCCCCAGCCCCCGCACCGTGCTGTCATGGGCAATCTTGCCCAGCGTGACGATGGCCTTGAGATTGATGAGGGATTGGATGGTCGCGGTGAGAAAGCTGCGGCAGGTGTTGATCTCGGCGCCGACCGGCTTGTTTTCCGGCGGTACGCACCTGACCGCATTGGTAATGGCGGTGCGAACCAGTTCCAGCCGGTCATCGGGCCGGGCATCGTAATTGCCGCGAGCCAGGCCATGAGCGCCCAGCGTCTGATAAAGCAGATCACCCGCAAAATCGCCGGTAAATGGCCGCCCGGTGCGATTGGCGCCGCGCAGTCCCGGCGCCAATCCGACGATCAGCAGTTCGGTTGATGGCTTGCCGGCGGCCGGGTACCAGGTGGTGACCGGACCATTGTGCCAGTCCGGATGGCGCTCACGGATTTCCACAATGAAGCCGCGCAGACGCGGGCACAGGCTGCAATCATGGTCCGGTTCAGTCATCATCCCGCCGCAATGCGCACCCGCCTTGCGGCCGGGCTATCAATCGTATTCGTCGTCATCCTCGTCCTGCGCCACGGGCGCGGGGCGCTGCGGGCGTTCGGACGGGTCCCTGCCGATTTCTGCTTTCAGGCTGGTCAGGTCAAGGAAATAATCCGCCTGACGGCGCAAATCGTCGGCAATCATCGGCGGCTGGGTGGACAGCGAAGAGACCACTGTGACCTTGCGCCCCTTGCGCTGCAAGGCCTCGACCAGCGAGGTGAAATCGCCGTCGCCGGAAAAGATCACCAGATGGTCAACCACCTCGGCCTGTTCCATGGCATCGATGGCAAGTTCAATGTCCATGTTGCCTTTAACTTTCCTGCGGCCCATGGAATCTGTAAATTCCTTGGCAGGTTTGGTTACAACCTTGTATCCGTTGTAGTCGAGCCAATCAATCAATGGCCGAATAGATGAATATTCCTGATCTTCGATCAATGCGGTGTAATAATAAGCTCTTAGAAGATAGCCGCGTGACTGAAAAGATTTGAGAAGTTTTCGGTAATCAATGTCGAAATTCAGACTCTTCGAGGCGGCGTAGAGATTCGCGCCATCTATAAAAAGTGCAATTTTTTCTCTAGGATCAAACACTTTAGAATTTCCTTCCTGAAATGCCATTGGGTCTTTGTATTGGCTCGCGCGTCGCTTGCGCTAAAGGGGTTAACACCAGTTTGAGCGGTTCATCATCACTTGGTCGCCCGTTGCAGTCATTTTTCCGACTCACTAATGGCGGGTGCGGTAGCAAATGTTGCGCTTGCCGATGTTTTTCAAGTGGTAATTCGGCGGGGATGACTTTTATATACAGCATATGCTAATAAACCCGTTCGCGGAGGGGCATATGGCCCCCGCATGACGGGTGAACAGCCCCAATTCGTCCCAATCCGCCCAAATGACTTGAAATTGCCGCACAATGCGGTTATCGGCAGGTCACATCCCCCCATCGCAGTTTGTAAAGGACAGGCAATGGCCCGCGTCACAGTCGAAGATTGCATCGACAAAGTCGAAAACCGTTTTGAACTGGTTCTGCTTGCCAGCCATCGCGCTCGTCAGATTTCCCAGGGCGGTCAGATCACCATCGCCCGCGACAACGACAAGAACCCGGTCGTCGCGCTTCGCGAAATCGCCGATGAGACCCTGTCGCCCGGCGATCTGAAAGAAGACCTGATCCACTCGCTGCAAAAGCATGTCGAAGTGGACGAGCCGGAGCCCGATCCGGAAAACCTCATCCCTGCCGGCGAGGTGGTCGCCGAGACCGTGGTCGAAGACGATCAGCCCGAGGGCGTTTCTTTTGCCTCGATGTCGGAAGAAGAGCTTCTCGCCGGTATCGAAGGGCTTGTGCCGCCGGAAAAAAGCGACGACTATTGATCCTGCGGCGGGCGTCCCTGGAACCGTCCCGGTTCTCAGGGCGCCGCCGGACTGCCGAAAGACTGCTGATGCGATGTGATGCGCCGGTCGTTGGATTCGGCGCATTGTCTTGTTTTGGAGCTGCACGTCCATGATGCGTCAGTACGAGCTCGTCGAGCGCGTGCAAAAATACAAGCCGGATGTCAACGAGGCCCTGCTCAACAAGGCCTATGTTTACGCTATGCAGAAGCACGGCAAGCAGACCCGTGCGAGCGGCGATCCCTATATTTCCCATCCGCTGGAGGTGGCGGCGATCCTGACCGAGATGCGGCTTGATGAGTCTACGATTGCCGTTGCGCTGCTTCACGACACCATCGAGGATACCTCGGCCACTCGCGCCGAGATCGACGAGTTGTTCGGCGAGGATATCGGCCGTCTTGTCGAGGGCCTGACCAAGATCAAGAAGCTTGATCTGGTCACCAAGCGCGCCAAGCAGGCCGAAAACCTGCGCAAGCTGCTCTTGGCGATTTCCGACGATGTGCGGGTGCTGCTGGTCAAGCTCGCCGACCGTCTCCACAACATGCGCACGCTCGAGCATGTGCCGCCTGAAAAGCGCACCCGCATTGCCGAGGAAACCATGGAAATCTATGCGCCGCTTGCCGGCCGCATGGGCATTCAGGCGATGCGTGAAGAGCTTGAGGAACTGGCGTTCCAGAACATCAACCGCGAAGCCTATGAAACGGTCACCGGCAAGCTGGCCGAACTGTCGGAAGCCAATCGCGATCTGATCCACACGATCGAACAGGAGCTGTCTTCGCTGTTCGTCGAGCAAGGATTGGAGGCGGTCGTCAAGGGAAGGCAGAAAAAGGCCTATTCGGTCTTTCGCAAGATGCAGTCCAAATCGCTGTCCTTCGAGCAGCTTTCCGATGTGTTCGGGTTTCGGATCATTGTCGCCACCGAGGCCGATTGCTACCGGGCGCTGGGGATCGTGCATATGCGCTGGTCGGTGGTGCCGGGACGGTTCAAGGATTACATCTCCACGCCCAAGCAGAACGACTACCGTTCGATCCACACCACCATTGTCGGGCCTTCGCGCCAGCGCGTCGAACTGCAGATCCGCACGCGCCTGATGCAGGATGTGGCCGACCGCGGGGTCGCCGCCCATGCGCTTTACAAGGATGCATCCGACGAGGGCGAGACGGCGCTTTTGTCAAAGGATTCGCGGGCCTATTCCTGGCTTCGCCAGACCATCGAGGCGCTGTCGGTCGGCGACAATCCGGAGGATTTTCTCGAACACACCAAGCTGGAGCTGTTCCAGGACCAGGTGTTCTGCTTCACACCCAAGGGACAACTGATCGCGCTGCCGCGCGGGGCGACGCCGATCGATTTTGCCTATGCGGTGCACACCGACATCGGCGACACTTGCGTCGGCGCCAAGATCAATGGCCGGATCATGCCGCTGGTCACCCGGCTGGCCAATGGCGACGAGGTCGAAATCCTGCGCTCGGGCGTTCAGGTGCCGCCACCGGCCTGGGAGGAAATCGTGGTGACCGGCAAGGCGCGCGCAGCAATCCGGCGGGCCACTAGGGCGGCGGTGCGCAAACAATATTCAGGCCTCGGCATGCGCATTCTCGAGCGCACCTTCAGCCGCGCCGGCAAGCCCCTGTCGCGTGAAAGCCTCAAACCCGTGTTGCACCGGCTCGGCCACAAGGATGTCGAGGATGCGCTGGCTGCGGTCGGGCGCGGCGAACTGGTCTCCGAGGACGTGTTTCAGGCGGTCTATCCCAATCATCAGGAAACGCGCGTGTCGGCGCGCAAACCCGCTGACGAAGGCTGGTTCAACCTGCGCAGTGCGGCGGGTCTGATCTTCCGGCTGCCGGGACTTGGCAAATCACAGCGGGCGGCCAAGGCGTCGCGGCGGGCCGGCAATGGCGATGGCAGCGACGCGATGCCGATCCGCGGCATGGATGACAATGCGGTGGTGCGTTTCGGCCCCGGCGGCGCGGTGCCGGGTGACCGTATCGTCGGCATTATGGAGCCCGGCGCCGGGATCACCATTCATCCGATCCAGTCGCCGGAACTGACGAAATACGACGATCAGCCCAGCCGCTGGATCGATATTCGCTGGGATATCGACGAGAACAACAAGAACAGGTTCCCCGCCCGGGTCCTGGTGACCGCCATCAACGCGCCGGGAACGCTGGCGGAAGTCGCGCAGGTGGTTGCGGCCAGCGAGACCAATATCCAGAATCTGTCCATGGTCCGGGTCGCGGCGGATTTTACCGAAATGCTGGTCGATCTTCAGGTCTGGGACCTCAAGCACCTCAATCAGCTCATTGCCCAGCTCAAAGCGCTGGAATCGGTTTCAACCGTGGAACGGATTTACGAGTAGTGCGCTGATCGGAACCAAGGGCGACACCCTTTGGACAGACGAGCTGTCTGTGACACGGGCTGCCTTGCCCGAAAGTGCAGCTTGTGCGCTGTTGTCCGCCCGACCTAGTGTGGCGAGCCATCAAGTGTTTGTGAGGTTCAATGGCAGCGGAATGGCCGTAAATGGAATGGCGTCTTTACCAGTTCTTCGCTCTTGGCCGCGATAATTGGGCACCTCGCCTGCGATCTGGCCGGAGATGAGCGGGATTAGTCCCGGAGCTGACTTAGGGTTGACACAAAAAGAGCGATATACGGACCGCAATGCTGTTTCGCCGCCGAAGACCAGAGGGAATTTTCAACCGGATGCGCATCGCGCTCTGGCCACGGCGGTCTTTCGTTCGTTCGTTTCAGTATTTCATCAAGCGGGTGTTGCGCCTGACGGCAACCCCGCACGCCATCGCTGCCGGCGTGGCCGCGGGCGTGTTCGCCTCCTGGACACCGCTTCTGGGTTTTCATTTCGTGCTGGCATTCGTCTTCGCGTTCATTCTGGCCGGCAACATGGTGGCTGCGGCGCTGGGCACTGCGTTCGGAAATCCAATCTCGTTTCCGTTCATCTGGGCGTTGACATTGAAAACCGGGAATCTGCTGATCGGCGCTCCGGCTGGCGCAGAGCATCGTCACATCGACCTCAAACCGCTGTTGATGCACCTTGATTTCAGCCAGTTGTGGGAGCCGGTGCTCAAGCCGATGCTGATCGGCTGTATCCCGCCGGGCATGTTCACGGCGATCACGTTCTATCTGTTGACCTATTGGGGCGTGACCGCGTTCCAGACGCGCCGCAAATCGCGGCTGGCGGCGCGCGCCCGGGCGCGAATCCAGGAACTGAAGGCGGCACGCGCCGAACGTGCGGCGGACAAGGCTGAACGCGCGTGATCATCGGCATCGGCAGCGACCTGATCGACATCAGGCGAATCGAAAAGACACTGGAGCGGCACGGCGAGCGGTTCATTGAGCGCTGTTTCACCGAGACCGAACGGCAACGTTCCGAACGCCGCAGGAATCGCGCCGAAAGCTACGCCAAACGGTTTGCGGCCAAGGAAGCCTGTTCCAAGGCCCTGGGCACCGGACTGTCCAAAGGCGTGTTCTGGCGTGATATGGGCGTGGTCAATCTTCCCGGGGGTCAGCCGACCATGCAGTTGACCGGCGGTGCGGCCGACCGCTTGAGCCAGATAACGCCGCCGAACATGGACAGCGCCATTCATTTGACAATAACCGATGATTATCCATTGGCGCAGGCCTTCGTGATTATCGAAGCGCTGCCGCGCGGCTGAAACCGGGTTGGCGTGAACCACCACGGGCACAGTTGCCCAGCCCGGCGCAAACCGTTAGAGAGAGCGCTTGCGCGCCCCTATCCAAGGAATTCCGAACGTGTCAGAGACTACGAAAGAGCAAGCCGGCGGCGGCCTTTGGGAAAACGTCAAAGTGCTGATCCAGGCGCTTTTGCTTGCGGTCGTCATCCGCACGCTGTTCTTCCAGCCGTTCAGCATCCCCACCGGCTCAATGATGTCGACGCTGCTGGTCGGCGACTATCTGTTCGTGTCCAAATTTTCCTATGGCTACTCGAAATACTCGATCCCGTTTTCGCCGGACCTGTTTTCCGGTCGGATCTGGTCCGATGAGCCCGAACTGGGGGATGTCGCGGTGTTCCGTCTGCCGAGCAATCCCAAGCTCGATTACATCAAGCGGGTCGTGGGGCTGCCCGGGGACCGGATTCAGATCAAGAATGGCGTGCTGTTTATCAATGGCGAGGCGGTCAAGCGCGAGGAGGCCGGAAGCTATACGCCCGAAGGCCGCTACAATCACGGCACGGATGTGCCGGTCTATCGCGAAACCCTGCCCAACGGCGTGAGCTACACCACGCTTGACCTTAATCCCAACTCGCCAGGCGACAACACCCGCGAATTCGTGGTGCCGGAAGGCCACTACTTCATGATGGGCGACAACCGCGACAACTCGCTCGACAGCCGGTTTGATGTCGGTTTCGTGCCGCTTGAGAATTTCATCGGCCGCGCCACCATCATCTTCTTCTCGATTGGCGAGGACTCTTCGCCGCTGGAAATCTGGAAGTGGCCGACAGATCTGCGTTTCGACCGGTTTTTCAACTCTGCTCAGCGATGACGCGCGCGTCCACCAAACAGGCTGATCTGATTGCCCGGGTGCAAGAGCGACTTGGCTACCGGTTTGCCAAGCCCGAGCGGCTGGAGCGGGCGTTGACGCATGCGAGCACCAGGGGGGTGACGGGCGGCAATTACGAACGTCTCGAATTCCTCGGTGACCGGGTGCTCGGGCTGTGTGTGGCAGAACTGCTGTTTGATCATTTCGGCAAGGCCAGCGAAGGCGAGTTGTCGGTCAGGCTCAATCAGCTTGTCAGTGCCCAGGCCTGCAGCGAGGTTGCCGACGAACTGCAACTCCACGAGTTCATTCGCACCGGGGCGGATGTGAAGATGCTCACCGGCAAGCGCATGGCCAATGTCCGCGCCGACGTGGTGGAATCGCTTATCGCGGCGATCTATCTCGATGGTGGCCTGGAGGCGGCACGCGGATTTATCCACCGGCACTGGAAGGGCCGGGCGCTGGCCGAGGAAGCCGCACGGCGCGACGCCAAGACCGAATTGCAGGAATGGGCACATCAGCGGTTCGGCGTCACCCCGGTCTACCGGGTGACCGGCCGCGATGGACCCGATCATGATCCGGTGTTCACCGTGGTGGTGGAGATCGACGGCGCCAAGCCGGCGCAGGGCGAAAGCCGCTCGAAACGGGCGGCCGAACAGGATGCGGCAACCGCCATACTCGAACGCGAGGGCGTCTGGGAACGCCCGGCAGGACAAGCTGATGACTGATGACGTTGAAACAGATGCCGCCGGCGACGCGGTCCAGGGGCCTACCCGTTCGGGGTTTGTGGCGCTGATTGGTGCGCCCAATGCCGGCAAATCCACGCTGGTCAACCAACTGGTCGGCGCCAAGGTGTCGATCGTGTCGCACAAGGTGCAAACCACACGGGCGATCGTTCGCGGTATCGCCATTCATGATCGCGCACAGATCGTTTTCATCGATACGCCGGGCATCTTTTCGCCCAAGCGCCGGCTTGACCGGGCGATGGTGACCACCGCCTGGGGCGGGGCCAAGGATGCTGATCTGGTGGCCGTGCTGATTGATGCCGAACGCGGCATCAGGGGCGACGCCGAGGCGCTCCTGGAATCGCTCGGCGATGTCCGGCAGCGCAAGATCCTGGTGCTCAACAAGGTCGACCGGGTCAAGCGCGAAACGCTTCTGGCGCTGACCGCGCGGTGCCACGAAATGGTGGAGTTCGAAGAGACGTTCATGATCTCGGCGCTCACCGGCTCGGGTTGCCCGGATCTGATGGACTATCTCGCAAAGGCCTTGCCGGAAGGACCGTGGTATTTTCCCGAGGATCAGATTTCGGATCTGCCGATGCGCCAGCTTGCAGCCGAGATCACCCGCGAGAAACTGTATCTGCGGCTGCATCAGGAACTGCCCTATGCCTCCCATGTCGAAACCGAGAGCTGGGAGGAAAAACCCGATGGCTCGGTCAAGATCGGTCAAGTCATCTATGTCGAGCGCGACAGCCAGAAGAAGATCGTGCTTGGCAGCAAGGGCGAGACCATCAAGGCGATCGGTCAGGCATCCCGCAAGGAGATCGCCGGCATTCTCGAGCAGAAGGTGCATCTGTTCCTGTTCGTCAAGGTGCGCGGCAATTGGGGCGACGATCCGGAGCGTTACCGCGAGATCGGACTTGAATTTCCCCACTGAGCGGGCAAAGTCAGCGCATGGAATGGCGTGACGAGGGAATTATCCTGGGCCTGCGCAAGCACGGCGAGACCTCGGTCATCGCCGAGGTGATGACCCGCGCCCACGGCCGGCATATGGGCATCGTGCGCGGCGGCCGCTCGAAGCGGCTGCAACCGGTGCTGCAGCCCGGGAATTCGGTTGAACTGGTCTGGCGCGCCCGTCTTGACGAGCATCTGGGGCAGTATCAACTCGAGCTTCTCAATGCGAGGGCTGGCCGGTTGATGCAAAGCGCCATCGGGGTGCATGGAGTGCAGGCCATGGCGGCACTTTTAAGGCTGTTGCCGGAGCGCGATTCCCATCCCCGGCTTCATGACGCCTTTGCCGTCATTCTCGACAGTCTCGACGAGCCGGGCGAAGCCGGTGCCCTTTATGTGCGGTTCGAGCTGGCGGTTCTGGAAGATCTTGGGTTCGGGCTCGACCTGAGCACATGTGCCGCCACCGGTGTGCGGTCGGATCTTGTGTATGTTTCGCCCAAATCCGGTCGCGCGGTGTGTGCCGCAGCCGGCCGGCCGTGGGCCGAGCGGATGCTGACGCTGCCTGCGTTTCTGGCCGAAGCATCTGTGGCCTGCACGGATGCCGAGATGCTGGATCAGGCCTTTCGCCTGACCGGATACTTTCTTGACCGGCATGTGTTTGAGCCGCGTGGAATTGCGCCGCCGATCAGCCGTGAGAGTTTTTGTTCCGCCGCGCGCCGGGCGCTTGCCGACGCCGCGCCAGTCCCACCCGCCAAACAGGAACCTGTGCCATGAATGACGCCGCCGATATGTCTGTAGCCCAGGCGCAAATGCAACGTGCCGGTGTGATCCCGCTTGAATTGGTGGCCAAGGAGAGCGGCTTGTCGGTGATGCAGGGCATTTTGGATGGTCGGCTGCCCGGCGCGACCATCGCCAGGGCCTTGAATTTCTGGCTCAGCAAGGTGGAAGAGGGCGTGATTGCCTTTACCGGCGCGCCCAATGAAGACCATCTCAATCCGCTCGGCACTGTGCATGGGGGCTGGGCGGCGACAGTGATGGATTCAGCGCTGGCTTGCGCGGTGATGACAACGCTGGCCCCGGGCGAAGGCTACACCACGGTGGAGTTCAAGCTCAATCTGACGCGGCCGATCCTGCCGGGCATGGGCGACCTGGTCTGCGAGGGCAAGGTGGTGCATCGCGGCAAGACCATCGCCACCTCGGAAGCCTATCTGCGCGACGCTGGCGGCAAGCTGCTGGCGCACGGCACCGAGACCTGTGCGATCTTTCCCATCGCCAAGCTGATGCGCTGAGTGTTCCAGGCCACAGGCTTCATTTGAATTGCGGTTGGCGCGGCGCAAAAAAGGCGCCCTCGCGAGCGCCCTTTGCATATGTCGAGTGTCAGCGGTCACCCCATGCCGATCTTGCCGCCGCCCTGCTTGGTGACAGTGACCACCGAGGGCCGCACCGGCATATCCTGGCTGAAATCTGGCCAGCGGGTGGCGGGCTGTTCAAAGGTCGCCAGACCCTCGTCGCCGGGGTGCTGGACAGCGAGAAACACGGTTTCGCCCTTGGGGTCAAACAGCGGGCCGCACATTTCGGCGCCGACCGGTACGCGGAAGAACAGCTTCGACGTGGCGCGGGCTTCGCCTTCCGTGTCGACTGCCCAGAGCCCGTCGGCGCGACCGGTCTTTTTGGCGGAGTTGCCGTCGGTGGACACCCATAGACGGCCATCGGCGTCGATGGCGCAATTGTCAGGCATGCCGAACCAGCCGTCCTTGCTGGTCGCCGAGGAGAAGGTGGCGCCGACTTCCGCGACCGAGGGGTCGCCGCATTTGAGCAGGATTTCCCAGGTCGATTTGGTGGAAGTGAAATCGCCATCGGTTTCGTTGATCTCGATGATGTGGCCGAAGGCATTGTTGGCGCGCGGATTGGCGGCGTTTTCGTCACCCTCCTTGCGCCGCGTGTTGTTTGTGAGCATGCAGTAGACCTTGCCGGTCATGGCATTTGGCTGCACGTCCTCGGGACGGTCCATCTTGGTAGCGCCCAGGAGATCGCCGGCGCGACGGGCCTCGATCACCACATCGGCCTGGCTCGCGAAGCCGTTTTCGCCGGTAAGCGGCCCCTCGCCATGGGTGAGCGGTAACCAATCCAACGTGCCATCCTCGTTGAAACGGGCGACATAGAGCGTGCCGTCATCAAGAAGGTCCATGTTTGCTGCTCGGTCGTCGGGATTGTAGCTGGCGGCGGTCACGAATTTGTAGACATAGTCGAAACGCTCGTCGTCGCCGCAGTAAAACACAACCCGGCCGTCCTTGTTGACCACGCTTTCCGCACCTTCGTGCTTGGTGCGCCCGAGCGCTGTGCGCTTTCTGGGCACCGAGTTGGGATCCATCGGGTCGACCTCGACCACCCAGCCGAAGCGGTTGGGCTCATTCGGCGTCCTGGAGATGTCGAAGCGATCGTGATGGGCGCCCCAATTGTACCAGCCGCGCGGCACGCCGTAGCGCTGGTAATTGGCGACTTCAGCGTGGCCCTCGGGCAGCTCGCCGATGAAATAGCCGTGGAAATTCTCCTCCGCCATCAGCCAGGTGCCCCAGGGTGTAACGCCGCCGGCGCAATTGTTGAGCGTTCCGAACACCCTGGTGCCGCTGGGGTCGGCCGTAGTCCTGAGCCGGTCATGGCCGGCGGCAGGGCCGCTGATCATCATCTCGGTGCCCAGATGCAGACGCCGGTTCATTCCGCCGTCAAGCACCGGCGTCCATTTGCCGTCCTGCTTGCGGATTTCGATAACCGTGCCGCCATGGGCCGCCATTTCGATGTCGACGATATCCCTGGTGAATTCGCCGGTTTTGACCTTGGTGACTTCGGTGGCGACGCCGTCCTTTTCCACTGTTTCGGTCACCACGGCAGCAAAGCCCGGGAACATCAGCTCGGCGTTGGTGTATTCGTGATTGACCAGTAGAAGGCCGTGGTCGCCCACATCGTCAAGCGGCACGAAGCCGATGTAATCATTGTTGTAGCCGAACTGCCGCATCTGGCTTTCGGGCGTCTGGTTCATCGGATCGAAATCGGGCGAATCGGCGAACACCTTGTCGCCCCAGCGCAGCAGCACATCGGCGTCATAGCCTTCGGCAACATGGTGGGTCTCATCCACACCGGCCTCAACCTCATCGAAGCTAAAGGCGCTCATGCCTTCGGCGCGGGCTTCATCGGCGATCATCAGGGCCAGCGGGCTGACCGTCGAGCCGATTGCGGCCACCGCCAGTGAACCGCCGAGAAATCCGCGGCGCGAAAACCGGCGATTGATGATGTCGCCCATGGTCGGGTTGTCTGACGGGTTGCTGCCGACATCTTCCTCGGCTTCGCGGATTTCGGTCAGGTTGACCGGATTTCGGTCCGGTGCGGACATCTCGTTCATGGCTGTCTCCATCGTGTTGAGCGAACCCCGATGGCTGCAAGTTCACCAGAATGCATAACAGGCTGATGACAGACAGCGGAAATGGGGCAGCTTATTCCGCGGGCGCCAAAACCGGCCGTTCGACCGCCTGTTCCTTGATCGGCCAGTGAACGATGGCTGCGAACAGGCCCAGCACCACGCCCAGCCACCAGACCGGATCGTAGGAGCCGAAGATATCGTAAAGATAACCGCCCAGCCAGACGCCGAGAAACGAGCCGACCTGGTGGGAGAAGAACACCACGCCGCCAAGCAATCCCAAATGGCGTGTCCCGAACATGATCGCCACCAGCGCATTGGTGGGCGGCACGGTGGACAGCCACAACAGGCCCATGACGATGGCGAAGATCACCACCGAGCTGGGGGTTTGCGGAAGCAGCAAAAACGCCGTGACCGCGATTGAGCGGCCAATGTAGATCAGCACCAGAAACATGGGCTTGGAATGGCGCTGGCCGATCACCCCGGACGCAAGCGAGCCGATGATATTGAAAAACCCGATCAGCGCCAGTGACAGCACCGCGTAACTGTCGGCAATCGAGATATCGCGCAAATAGGCGGGGAAATGCGCGGTGATGAAGGCCACCTGAAAGCCGCAGACGAAAAAGCCGGAGATCAACAGCAGGTAGCTTTGATGGCCGAAGGCTTCGCGCAGCGCCTGACCAATCGATTGATCGATATCGGTCTGTTTCTGGGTTCCCGAGGACGAGTTGCCGCGCAATGGAATGGCGAGCACCGGGATTATGAGCATCAGGATGCCGAGCCAGACCAGCGCATCGGACCAGCCAAGCGCATCGATCAGGCCCTGGCTCAGGGGTGCGAACACGAACATGCCTGCGGATCCGGCCGCGGTGCCGAAGCCAAATGCCAGCGAGCGCTGTTCGGGCGCCACATTGCGGGCGAACGCCGCCAGCACGATGCCGAAGGACGCCGATGCGATGCCAAGCCCCACCAGCACGCCGCCGCCGATATACAGCCAGGTGGGGCTGTCGGCATAGGCCATCATCACCAATCCGCCCGAATAGATCAGCGAGGACAGCGCCAGCACCCGCCAGGTGCCGAATTTGTCGGCGATCGCGCCAAAGAACGGTTGGCCAATGCCCCAGAACAGGTTCTGGATCGCCATGGCGAGCCCGAATGTGGTGCGGTCCCAACCGGTGTCGGCCAGCATCGGCAATTGAAAGAACCCCATGGCCGAGCGCGGCCCGAAAGACAGAAGCGCAATCAGACACCCGGCGGTGATGATCAGCCATGGCAGGGGCGGGCTGGCGGCTGCGGTTCGGGTATCGGACATGATGAGCTCCTGAAGTGTTCCGCGACTTTAGGCATTCCGGCGCATGCGACAAGTGCGTTTGCGTGAACGTAATGATCATCGAAATTGATGGTTGCTCATGGCTCTCACCCCAGGGGCCAGCCGCCAGGTTTGTTGACAGACGCCGTCAAGGCGGGGATGTTCGGACTTGTCCAGTTGACGGGGAGGGATAGCGATGATCCGCAAGGCATTGTGGGTGCTGGGGATAATCGGCCTGGCGGTGGCAATGGCAGCCGGCGCGCAAGCCCAGCAGCTCGACCCGGATAATCCTGCTTACGATCCCGACCAGCAATTCGTCATTACCCCCTTTGGTGCAATTCTTGGCGACCCGGCGCAATTGACCGACATGGCCACCGGCCGGACCGGCTTCACCCACGCCTCGACAGTCGCCGACAAGGATCGCGGCCTTCTGGTGATGGCGTCGCTGATCATTCCCGCCCAGGACGGCGCCGAGGGCGGCGGACATGCGATGATGCTTACCGTGGACCGGGCGCGAGACTTTATCGCGTTTTTGCGCAAAGGGCCGGAGTGGGCGAAGGTGGCGGCCGACAACAAGGTCGGGCTGTTTTCCAAGCCGATCGGCGATGTGATTGGCACTGAAGGCGAGCCCGAACATCTTTCGATTGTGTTCGTCTCGGATGAGCAGAGCCGTGGTGCGATCCGGATAGAACATGTGCTGGGCGGGGTGACCAAGGCCTACCGGTTTGGCGTCAATGCAGCGTTGAAATACGCAGCACAGACCGAGCACGCGCTGGAGACCGCACTGGCGCAAAATCCGGAGGCGGCGCCGGCGGAAGACGCGGAAAAGAGTAAATTGTTCGAGTGAATGGCGGCTTTGGCGCTTCCCGGGACCGTTCAATTCCGCGGCTTGCATTCGGCCCGTCAACATCCTATGTGAAGGGTTCACCGGCATTGCCGGTTTCTTTTGGACGCATTTATGCTCACAATGAGCATAAATGAATTGACGGGAGGGTTTGCGATGATCCGGTTGGAAACTGAGGCCACATCGAAAACCGCCGCCGCAGTGCAAAGTGCTGCAGACCTGTTCGGCGTGCTGGAGCGGCCTGAACTGAAATATACGCCCGCCGTTGCGCGCGAGACCGCGCATCTTTACGACCGCGTGCGCGATCACATTCCGGAGATCGAATGGCCGGTTTATGCGCCCTATGTGCACGCCATCAACCGGATCAAGAAAGAGCGCGGCGCCGCGATCCTGGCGCACAACTACCAGACGCCCGAGATCTTCCATTGCGTGGCCGATATCGTCGGCGATTCGCTGCAATTGGCGCGGGAAGCGACGCTGGTGGATGAGGAGATCATCATCCAGTGCGGCGTGCATTTCATGGCCGAGACCTCGAAGCTGCTCAACCCTGAAAAGACGGTGCTGATCCCGGATCTGAAAGCGGGCTGCTCGCTGTCGGAATCGATCACCGGCGCGGATGTGCGGCTCTTGAAGGAGCGTTATCCCGGCGTGCCGGTGGTCACCTATGTCAACACGTCGGCGGATGTGAAGGCCGAGACCGACATCTGCTGCACGTCGTCGAATGCGGTGGCGATTGTCGAGAGTTTTGAGTCCGATACGGTGCTGTGCATTCCCGACGAGTATCTGGCGATGAATGTGGCCAAGCAGACGTCGAAAAAGATCCTGACCTGGAAGGGCCATTGCGAGGTGCATGAGCGCTTCACGGCCGAGGAATTGCTGGCCTACAAGGAAGCCGATCCGTCGATCGAGATTATCGGCCATCCGGAGTGCCATCCCGATGTGATCGCGGTGTGCGACTATTCCGGTTCGACGGCGGGGATGATCAACTACGTCAAAGACACCCGTCCGCCCAAAGTGCTCCTGGTGACGGAATGCTCGATGGCGTCGAACATCCAGAGCGAAGTCGAGGGTGTCGAGTTCATCAAACCGTGCAATCTGTGCCCGCACATGAAACGCATCACATTGCCCAAGATCCTCGACAGCCTGCTGATGATGTCCGAGGAAGTGCTGGTCGATCCGGCGATCGCCGGGCGCGCGCGCCAGGCGGTCGAGCGTATGGTCAACCTCAAGCAGTAAGGCCTTCGCGATGAACATCTATCACGCCTTCGTTTCGCTCAAGCCGGGCATGTCGGACATGGATTTCGCGCGAGCGATCGGCGTCTATATGGAGCATCTCAAGGCCGATGGCCGGCTTGCCGGCTGGCGGCTGATGCGGCGCAAGCTGGGTCTCGGTCCGGCGCATATGGGCGAGTTCCACATCATGATGGAGTTCGAGGATCTGGCGCAGATCGATCTGGCGTTCCAGCATGTGGCGACGCGGACCGGCGAGGTCGAGAAACTGCACCATTGCGCCAACCACATGGTCGAGACCGCGACATTCGCGCTTTATCGCGATTTTCCCGATCCGGTCCGCGAGACCGGCGGAGAGCTGTTTTGAGCGGCCTGGCTCCATGAGCACAGCGCTTGCTCCAATCCGCAAGCCTTCGACCCCCGAGTCGGTCGTCATCATCGGCGGCGGGCTGGCGGGGCTGTTCTGCGCGTTGAAACTGGCGCCCAAGGCGGTCACCGTTCTGGCCGCCGCGCCGATCGGCCGCGGGGCCTCCTCGGCCTGGGCGCAAGCCGGAATTGCCGCTGCCGTCGGCCCGGGGGACACGGTGGACAGCCATGTTTCGGATACGATCGTCGCGGGCGACGGTATCGTCGATGAGCAGGTCATCAACATGATGGCGTCCGAGGCATCGGACCGGATCCACGATCTTCTGGAATTCGGCGTGCCATTCGACCGCGATCTTGAAGGCAAGCTGGCAGTCAGCCGGGAAGCTGCGCATTCGCAAAGCCGGATCGTGCGGGTGAAGGGCGACATGGCGGGGCGGGCGATCATGGAGGCGCTGGTCTCCGCGGTTCGCCAGACACCGTCGATCCGGGTGCTGGAAGGCTATGTGGTCGAGGATCTGATCGTCGAGCACGGACAGGTCACCGGCGTGGTGGCGCGCGAAGAGGCTGGCGGCGGCGAGGCGCTCAAGCGGGTCGAAGGGTCTCATGTGGTGATGGCCACCGGAGGCGTCGGTCATCTCTATCAGGTGACCACAAATCCGACCGAAGCCCGCGGCGGCGGCATCGGCATGGCGGCGCGCGCCGGTGCCCGGCTGGCCGACATGGAGTTCGTGCAGTTTCACCCGACCGCGATCAATGTCGGCAAGGATCCGGCGCCGCTGGCGACCGAAGCGCTGCGCGGCCATGGTGCAACGCTTCACAACGGGGCGGGCGAGCGTTTCATGCTGGGCTTGCACAAGGATGCGGAACTGGCGCCGCGCGATGTGGTGGCGCGGGGCATCTTCGCTGAAGTTGCGGCAGGCCGCGGCGCCTTTCTCGATTGTCGCACGGCGGTGCATGATTTCGCAGCCGAATTTCCCACCGTATTCGGCTACTGCCAGGCAGCGGGCATCGATCCGGTCACCGAGATGATCCCGGTTATCCCGGCGGCGCATTACTTCATGGGCGGGGTCTGGACCGATCTTGACGGCCGGTCGTCCTTGCCCGGGTTCTGGGCCTGCGGCGAATGCACGTCGACCGGGGCGCATGGCGCCAATCGGCTTGCCTCCAACTCGCTGCTTGAGGCGGTGGTGTTCGCCGCGCGTATCGCCGATGCGCTGAAGACTGAACTCGGTTCCGATGCACCGGCGGGCTGGCAGGACGGGTCAGAGGCGAGCAGTGAGTATCTGACGGAAAATGACCATCCAAACATGGCCAGGCTGCGCGAGACGATGAGCGCGCATCTGGGAGTGATGCGCGATGGCGAGGGCATGCGCGCAGCCCTTGGCGAAATCCTGGAGCTTGCGCGTGACAGCCATTCAGTGCGGTTTGACAACGTCATCACCACGGCCAAACTGATCGCGGTGTCGGCGCTCAACCGGCTTGAGAGCCGCGGCGGGCATTTTCGCACCGATTACCCGGATGAGGATCCGGACTGGAAGCGGCGCACGCTGATCACGCTCGATCAGGCAGATGCCATCATTCCCGAATTGCTGGAGAGCTGAGCCATGACACGCGCCTACCTTCCGGAACTGCCGGGGCTGATGATCGAGGAGCAAGTTCGCGCAGCACTTCAAGAGGACCTCGGACGCGCCGGAGACATCACCTCCAACGCCACCATCGGCCCCGATATGGGCGCAAAGGCTCAGATGAACAGCCGGGAGGCGGGCGTGATCGCCGGACTGCCGCTGGCCGCGGCGGCGTTCCGCCTGATCGACCCGGCGATCAAATTCGAAGCTCTGGTTGAGGATGGCGCGCGGGTGGAACCGGGCGCGATGATTGCCCGCATTTCCGGCCCGGCGAGGGGGTTGCTGTCGGCCGAGCGGGTGGCGCTCAATTATCTCATGCACCTTTCGGGAATTGCCACCCACACAGCACGGTTCGCCGAACGAATCGCCCATACCAAGGCGCGCGTCACCTGCACCCGCAAGACCATTCCCGGCCTGCGCGCGGTGGAGAAATACGCCGTGCGCTGCGGTGGCGGGTCGTCGCACCGGTACGGGCTCGACGACGCGATCCTAATCAAGGACAACCACATCGCCGTCGCGGGCGGTGTGGCCGAGGCTTTGCGCGCCGCCAGGGCCTTTGCCGGACATCTGGTCAAGGTCGAGATCGAGGTCGACACGCTCGAGCAGTTTGAAATTGTGCTCGCCGAGGGTGCGGATGTGTGCCTGCTCGACAATATGGGCCCCGACACGCTTCGCCAGGCGGTGGCGGTGAATCAGGGCCGAATAACGCTCGAAGCCTCCGGCAACGTCGATCTCAATACCATCGGTGCGATTGCCGAAACCGGCGTTGACTTCATCTCGACCTCGAAGATCACCATGGCCGCGCCGACACTGGACATTGGACTGGATATGGCAATCGGTTGACGGCGCGACGGATTCCGGGCGCGACTGAAGCCACGCATGCCCTAGAAGATCGGTAAGCCCATCGATCGCTTCACGGGTGCGAGTTCGATCAAGATTCTCCAGTTAGGTCTTCAGCCAGCATGAGCGCGTTGCCGTCGGGATCGTAGAAGGTCGCGGTCTTGACCATGCCCTCAATCACCTCGGTGTCACCGTCAAATCTGACATTTGCCTGTTCCAGCTTTGCGCGCCCGCTGTCGAGATCAGCAATGCCGAACACCGGGACACAATTGCCTGGCGCCGGGCGTGCTTGCTCGCCCAGACCGATGGTGACACCGGGCGTTTTCGTCTGAAGCTCGGACCAGCCAGCCTCGTCGGCGTGATAGGCTGTCTCAAAGCCGAGCATCTCCTGATACCAGGCGGCGCTGGCGTGGCGGTCGGTCACCGTCAACGCAATGGTGATGGTGTTGTCCAATGAAATGAGCGACATGGTATTCCCCTATTTCTCAAAATATACTAACTATATTTTATGGACATAAAAATCCTTGTCAACGTCACCTCAAGGGCATGGTCGCTTCCCATCCTCTCGCAACTGCATTCAGGGGTTCCGGGTCGGCAGGCGGCATTGCTTTCGGCGACAGGGGCGAACCGTACAGCTTTCGCCCAAAGCATGGATCATCTGATCGGGATGGGCCTTGTGGAGCGGAATCCCGGCTATGGCCATCCCTTGCGCCCGGAGTTCCGGTTGACGCCACCGGGCATCCAGGCCGCCGCGATCGCCGCGCAGGTCCACACTGTTTCAAAGTCTGAGGACCGGACCCTGCTTCGCCGCTCGTGGACCTTGCCCGTTCTGGTGTCGCTTGATGAGCCCCGTCACTTCAATGACATCAAGAAGATACTGCCCAGCATCACCGACCGTGCGCTGTCGCAATCGTTGCGATCGATGGAAGACAGGTACTGGGTGTCGCGCAGCGTCAATGCGGCCGCCCGTCCGCCAAGGTCACTCTATCGCACGGTCAACACCGGCGAAGAGATAAGCCGGATCGCAGCGGCTGAAATGGCCTTTAGCCATTTGTGATGAAGGCTGCGATGCCCCTTTCTGCGGGAAGTGCTGATCCCGTTCCATCCGTGCTGGCGACGCCAAGCGGGGTGTGCGTGTGCGGTGGAGGCAGTATGAGTTCGAGGTATCAATCCGGCCGTTTGCCGATCAGGAAATAGGTCATCATCGAACCGCGTCCCTTGATCTCGATGACACCGCGTTCCTGCAGGACGTAGCTGTCCTTGAGCAGATCATAGGTCGATTGCGTAGTCTGAATGCGGCCGGCTTCGCCGGTCGATTCCATGCGGCTGGCGATGTTTACCGCGTCGCCCCACAGATCATAGATGAACTTGGTTTTGCCGATCACACCGGCAACCACGACGCCGGTGTTGATGCCTACCCTGAGACTTAGATCATAGCCGTTTTCCCGACAGACCGTCTCGGTGGCGTCAATCATCGCCAGCGCCATGTCCGCGACAACCCGCGCATTGTCCCTGGTTCGCAATGGCAGGCCCGCCGCCGCCATATAGGCATCGCCAATGGTCTTGATCTTCTCCAGTCCAAGCTCGGTTGCCAGATCGTCGAACCGGCTGAACAGCGAGTTGAGGATGCCGACAACTTCCGTTGCGTCCATCTTTGCCGACATATCGGTGAATCCGACGATATCGGCAAAGAGGATGGTGACCTCATTGTAGCTTTCGGCGATCGAATCCGGGCTGGACTTGAGTTGATCGGCAACGGCCTTTGGCAGAATGTTGAGCAGCAGCCCCTCGGCGCGGGCATGTACGCGTTCGAGTTTTTCGTTGCTGGTTTCGATTTCGCTCAGCATCCAGTTGACCGATTGGCCGAGTTTGGAGAGTTCATCCTTGCCCTGTTCGTTGACGCGGACACTCAGGTCCTTGGTGGTTCCAATCCGGGAGACTTCACGCTCCAGAGACAGCAAGCGGCGCAGCACAATCCGGTTGAGCAGGAAGAAGACGGCAATCATCAAGATGCCGCCGCCTGCTGCCATCGCAAGGCGCAGGGAGTTCAGGCTTTCCAGTCCCGCAAGGTAGATTGTTCGCGGTATGGTGGCGGTCGCCAGCAAGACCGGGACGCCGTCGGTGTCGGGAAACAGCAAATGCCCCTTGATGGTGTTGTCGTCGACATATTCGAGCAATCGCGGCGGAAATCGCAAGGGCGACCCTTTGGCAGGCGTCAGGGCTTCGAGGGTGGCAATCAATCCGGCAAGCTCTTCGGGAAATCCGTCGGGCCCACGAGCCGTGAAATCGATCGAAAGCTGAGCGCGGGATTCGAGCATCTGTCTTTTGGCCCGGTCGAGGTATCGCCCCACAACAAGCGTTCCCCGGGATGGCCCGCTGTCATCGCTGCGCAGGATCGGCGACACGCCGGTCAAAAGAACATTGCCATCGTCCGATATCAGCCCATAGGCGTGGCTTTCGGAGCTTCGTTCTCCAATCAGCGGGCTGTTCGGCCGCAGATTGGCGAGCAGGCTTTCCGACGCTCTCACAGGCCGTTCCGATCTGAGATCGACGCCCACCTGAGAGATCATTTCGCCGTCTTCGGTCAGCATGATCATGAAGTTCGCGCCCAGGCCCAGCAGCGACTCGGCGTTCACATTGGTGTCGATGAACTCGGGATTTCGATCCTGTGCGAACTCATAGGTGTCGGTCGACAATCCCCAATCCCAGGCCGTGACCGCTTGGTCTGTCAGGTCGCTTATCAGGATCTGCTGTACGCGAAACAGATCCTTGCGGGCGCTTCGCTCCTCTATCTCCCGATAGGTCTGCAATTGCTGCGACGAGATGATCTGGTAGAGCGCAAAGCTTGATAACAGGAGCACAAACCCGACCAAAGCCAGGGTTTTGGTTCGAATGCTCACTTGGTCAGACAGGAGTTTCGGGGCCACGGCCTCACGCGCATATCGTTGCATCCCCCTGTCATCAATCCGATCTACAACCTGCTTGAAAAGCGGTGCATATTTGAGGGCATTGCGGTTGAGTTATCAAGTTTTCATTGGCCGGGTAGCATCCGCCGCCGGTTACCCGCGGCCGCCAAGCCGTAAGCCGGGTGCCGGGCGCTCTTCAAGGATTTTGGCGCGGAAGCGGTAAAGGGCTGCGGGGCGGCCGCCGGTGGCGGCACTGGTGGCTCCGGTGGGCTCGACGAGTTCGGCGCCCTCAACCAGCCGTCGGAAATTCTGCTTGTGCAGATGCCGGCCGGATATGGCTTCCACCGTCGCCTGCAATTCGGTCAGGGTGAATTCGGGCGGCATCAGCTCGAAGATTACCGGGCGGTATTTGATCTTGGCTCTGAGCCGCTGCACCGCAGTGGCGGCAATGCGGCGATGGTCGAAGCGCATTGCGAAACCCAGTTGCGCGGACAATCCCGTCGCGGCGACCCGTTGATCGGCGACGGATTCAGTCAGCAGTCCTGCCTCGTAGAGCAGTTCATAACGATCGAGCACCCGCTCTTCGTCCCAGGGAAAATCATTGAGGCCAAAAGCCAGCCGGGTGCGCGCGGTGCGGCCGGGTGTGCGCCGGTTTCCCGACGCCTCGGCTGCCCAGGCCTTGAGCCGCGGCAAGATGGAGGCATCGAGCAGGGCGGGGCGGCCTGCGCGCCAGTCTTCCCAGGGGAAGAGATCGTACCAGTCGCGCCAACGTGCGCCGGTGGCGTGCAGGGCGTCGCGGTTGCCGGCGTCATCTCTGGTCAGCGCGAGATAGCCGACGGAAACAAGATGCGTTCCTGCATCGCCACCATGGTGCTGGCGGCCGCGGTCGCCGAATGTGTAGAGCTGTTCGACATAGCCCAGATTGAGTGCCGTCTGGCTTTCCACGCTATGGCGAAGGCTGGCTTCAAAGGTGCGGTGACGCGCCGGATCGAAGGGTCCGAAAGGCAGGCCGTCGGCGCGGCCCGGACCGGGATTGGCGGGCACGGTGAGAATGCGCGGGCTGCGGTCTGAAACCGCCACGATCGCCGCATTGAGGCCGATGCGCAACGGCGGGATCTTGTCGGCAATGTCGGTGCGGTCCGGCTCTCGATCCATAGGGGTCATGGCCTCCGTGAGGGGGCGCCGGGGCTGGCTGCGGGGACCGCGTCACCGGGCCGGATGCCGAGGCAGAAGCGGCTGCCCTCATAGGCCTCTGCGCCGCGGCCGATGCCGCGCACCGCGCGTTTGAGCCGTCCGCCGCGATCAAGCAAGGCATCGCCAATCTCGATCAGGCGGGGATTGGGCGTGACATAGGGGGACGCCATCCGAAGCCGCTCGGCGAGTTCTATGTCATCCTGATCCGGCGCCAGCGCCAGGGCGGCGATCGCGGCGCTGGCCGGCGAGCGCGAAATCCCGAGCCAGCAATGGATCAACAGCGGCGCGCTTTGGTCCCAGCTGCGGGCAAATTCGATGATCTTCTCGACATGGGCCTCGCCCGGAGCAATCAGGCCCTCCCTGACCACCGAGATGTCGTTGACGCCGAGATTGAGATGACGACCCGGATCGATCACCGCCGGGCGATGGAAATTCTGGTTTTCCGCCATCAGGCTGATCATTTCGCGGGAGCGGTGCAGCACCGCGCTTTCGGCGATCTGGTCCAGGCGGCAGACGACAATATACGGCATTGCTCAGCTCTTTCCGCTATGGCGCGAGGATTCGATGGCTTGGAAGCGGGCGAGAAACATCCGCTCCACTTCCATTGCCGGACGCGGCGCAACATCGATCATATCGCGGCTGACGCCTCGCGGCGTTCCGAAAAAGGTACGGGCCTCCGCATCCTCGAAACCGGCCAGTTCGGTCGCCTCGAAATAGGCGGCGATGCGGTCGGCGCGCTTGATCAGCGCCTTGGTTGATTTGGGCAGGCTGGCGGGCAGGCCGAAGCGGATGTGGATGGCCGCCTCCAGCCGCGCCTCCACCGCCTTGTAGCCGCCTCCGACCACGGATTTGAACGGTGAGATCATGTCGCCGATGACATATTCGGGCGCATCATGGAGCAGGGCCAACTGCCTGAGTTCGGCGCTTGCATTGGTCAAATGACCGATGATCGCCTCGACCAGCAGCGAATGCTGGGCCACCGAAAAAGCATGATCGCCGCGGGTCTGGCCATTCCAGCGCGCCACCCGTGCCAGCCCCTGTGCAATATCGGTAATCTCGACATCGAGCGGCGAGGGATCGAGCAGATCGAGCCTGCGGCCGGAAAGCATGCGCTGCCAAGCCCTGGGGCTGCGGTTGGCGGGCGGCATCGTTCAGTGGCCCGTGCCGGTCTGGTCCTGGCGGGAAAACTCAAGGCCCGTCCAGCCCGGAAACGACAGCGTCACCGGAACGCCTTCCGCCGACAGCAACAGTTCTTCGTTTATTGCGTCGCCAACCCGGTCGGCCCGGATGATCGCCAGCGATTTTCCGTTGACCACAGTCCCGAGCGCGCCCACCGGTTTTTCGCCCGCCAGAATTCGGCTTCCTGTATCGGGAAGTGTGGTCTCGGCGCTGACAATAGCAGGCCGCCGCCGCGCGGTGCCGCGATGGTGCATGCGCGAGACCACCTCCTGGCCGACATAGCAGCCCTTGCGGAAATCCACACCGCCATTCAGGTCCATCAGCACATCATGGGGAAAGGCGTCCGAAAGCGCAAAATCAGCGCCGGATTCGACCACGCCGAAATCGATGCGCGCCATATCCCACGCGGTCCGATCGGCATCGAGGTCGGCCCCGCTGCCATAAAACCGCCAGGCGCTGGCCTCTTTAGGGAAGCGTGCGTCATGGAGTGCGCCCTTTGGCATTTGTCCGCCCCATCCGGCGACAATTGGACGATCACCATCGCTTGTGAAGGTGACGGCGGCGCGCAGCTTGTAAAGAGTCAATCGCTTGGTGAGAGCCTCGAGGAGCTCGGTCCGTACATCAAGATAAAATCCGCCTTCTGGCGCATGCGAGATCAGAAAATCAAACAGGATCTTGCCTTGCGGGGTCAGGAGCGCGCACGGGCGGGCTTCGCCTTCGCCCAGGGTTTCGACATTGGCGGTGATCAGGTTCTGCAGGAAATGCTCGGCCTCGGCCCCGTCGACATGCACGAGTATCCGGTCATTGAGAATGAGGGCTGGCACTGGGCGGTACTCCGGCTGGGATTGCAGGGTAAGGACTGGCTGATAGGTAAGCTCTCGATCCACCGCGGGCAAGGGCGCGGTTTGGCCGCACCGCGTGCATGATCGGGCAGCGGCTAGTCGCCGGCCATGAAAAAACGCCATTCGCCTTCAGGCGAAATGCCCACCCGGTAAAAATTGTAGCCGCCATAGGCGCGCATGTCCTCGACATCGCCTGCGGTGACAATGCGCAGCAGGTCGACCTGCTGTGCGGGCGTCAGCCCATCGAGCGGCAGGGCGGCAAGATAGGGCCAGATATAGATCTCGCCCGGTTCGCCCTGATCGACACGGACCACGGCGGTGTTCAGCAGATCGATGAGGATCGCCAGGATTTCCAGACCCTGGCCGTCGCCCGACGTGGCGCGGATATAGTCGACCGGATCGGTGTCGATGTCGCTCAGCGCCAGTTGCGTGGCCTGGTCGCCGATTCCCAGCAACCCGCGCAGTTGCTCGGGATCGCCTGTGGCTGCGGCCTCGATCATCAATTCGCGTATGCGCAGCACCGCTTCGGGCAGTGTCGTAAGATCGGTGATCACTTCCACCGAGACCAAAGCTTCGCTTGTTCCTGGATCTTCACCGTCGGTTTCAGCGTTTGGTCCTGCCTCAGGCATGTCGCGAATCACTGGTCCGGGAGGGGGCAGGCCACCATCGTCCCCGGTCAGCGGGCCTTCGAGCGGCGGCGCTTCGGATTCAGGCTGGTTCTCAGTCTCTTGTGCCTGAGCAGGCTTGAACTCGCTCAACGCCCAAGCCGGGTTCACGCCGCCAAGCGCGGATACAGCGAGGATAGTGGTAAGTGCGAAGATGAAGGCAAGGATGGGCCCAAGACCAGACGGGGCGGCGAAATCGCTTGTTGCCATCGCGCTGCCGGTTTCATGTCCGAGCCCTTGGTGCTCTGCCACCTGTCGCCTCGTCTGTTCAGACTATTGAAGGATCCGTTCGGGCGAAAACTCGCCGGCGAGGATGCGTTCGCGAAGCGAATCGACCAGCGCCTCGGCCTGATCTTCCCCTAGCACCCGCACGGTCTCGCGGATTGCGGTACTGATGGCCGCATCGGCGATGATCTCGGGTTCAATGCCGTCCGCCGTGCTTTCCGCCCAGGCGTCATGTTGCAGTTCCAGTGCGACTTGCAGCTTCTCCTGGATGATCAGCTCGTCAAGTTCGTCGGGCGTGTGAAGCGTGGTCTGGGTCATGCGGGCCAACTCTTACTTACTTAGTCGTTAACACCCTAGCACGGCTTGATCGGATTCGGCACGGGGCTGAGGCGATATCGGTTAACAAAACATCAATTTCCGTAGCGCGCGACGATTTCGGACACAAGTGTTGCACCTTCGCGACGGTATCGCTCTTCCGCAATGCGCGCGGCCGCCGTGCAGGAGGTGTAAACCGAGGCAAAGGCGCGGAAGCCGCGGTTGTAGCCCGCCGTGAGGTGTTGGCGTCGGCCTGGCTCACCTTCGGTTTCGCTGTCGAGCAGGTCCTGCATGGCCTGGCGCCACGTGGTTTCGCCATCTTCGGTGCACAGGTTGCGCAGATATTGCACCGATCCCAGGATCTCCGCCAGCCGCAGCAAACGGGCTTCATAGGGTGGCGGCGCCAGGGAAACTGTGGGCGCCGGCTCGTCTTGCGTGTCCTGGGCGCGCGCGGATGCGCCGCCGCCGGTCAGGCTGGCGAACAACAGCAGGGTGAGGATCAGGCCGGTACGTGGCAACATCAGCGTTGCATACACCAAGCCCTCGCCCGATGAAATCCCGTGCCGGTGCGCAGCGATCACTCGAGGATCGGCGTGTCGGGCAGGAAGGCGGTGACGACGAAGGCAAAGGTCAGTTCATGGACGAGATCTTCGCCGTCGCGGGTCACCGTGACGCTGCCGATTTCGCGGCCCCGGGGAATGGCGCTGTCGTCGAGCGCCGAGCGAACACCCGGCACCCAGGCGATCAGCGTGCCGTCATCGAGCCTGATTTTATTGTCGCGGCGGACCTTGTCCAGAGAGACCGCAACCGGTTCGGGGCCGTCGCGCACCACCACCACATAGGACAGCGGCTTGATTCCCTCCGGCATCGGACCGCGATAGAGAAACGGGACGCTGGAACTGTCGTAGCCCGAGTAAGGATTGCGGCCGTAATCGCGCAATCCGGGATTGTTGGGGGTGAGCACCTCGCCATCGGGATGGCGGTCGCGGAAGGTCGCCCAGGCTTCAAGCCGCGACGGGATCACTTTAAGCGCAACCCCGGTGCGCGCACCGGCGATCGCTTCGCCGGTGAATTGCTGCCACCAGCTGTCGGTTTCGCGGTCATACATGACGAGATCGGAGTTGCGCAGCTTGCCGGTGGTGCCGAAGGTCGTTTCGGAGCCTTCAACGGTGCGGTCAAAGACGATGGCCGCATTGCACAGCGGGCAGTAGGTCACGGCAATTGCCCGGCCGCCAAGCCGGTCATTGACGATCTCGTGCCAGGTCATCACCCGCAGCGGATAGGCGCGGGCCTTGTCCTTGATGACCACCGTCATCACCGGTTCCTTGTCATCGAGGCCGCCAGCTTCGGACACTGGCAAAAACTGCGGGTCATCGATCGGCGGGATGCCGTCACGCGGCGGGCCGCCCGACATCACGGTGGAGAGATCGACGCTGGTTTTCGCGAAATCGGTTTTCCAGCCCTCGGCCGCCCAGCGATCGGGATTGGCCAGCACCGCGACTGTCGAGAGGGCCAGCGACACCATGGTCACCATGACAATGGCGAGAACTGGAGACAGCCGCGATGTTGCGGCCTTGGCGGAGGCGGGGGGGCTAAATCCGGTCATGGAGATTTTGTGCGCCAGCGCGGACGCCGACGCCAATCAATCCGGCTCACATTTGCTTGATGCTTTGGAAACAGCCGGTACCCGGACGCCGGATCAAAGACCGGGTTTTGACATCGTCGCCCGGAATTCGTCTTGAAGCGTGTCGCCCTGCCTAGGCGCTGTCAGCATTTCGATGCAGTCGCGCATGCTTTGCGGCACCGCAAGGGCGCGGATTTCCTCCGGCGTGAACCAGCCGACCGCCTTAGCGTCGTCCAGTGCTTCGGGATCGCCGCCCTGATCGTCGGCTCTGAACACCGTGAGCATGAAATGGTGGCTCATGACGCCATCTGGTCGCCGGGACGGCAGATCGAATTGTGCGAAAGGTCGCGGATTGGTTGCCTTGAGGCCGGTTTCCTCAGCCAGCTCGCGCAAGGCCGCGGCCTCCAGCGTTTCGCCTGGGTCCACGCGCCCGCCGGGAAAGGCATAGAGATCCTGCGCCGGCGGGTTGGCGCGCAACACCAGCAGAAATCTGCCATCGCGCTCAAGCGCCACCGATACGGCCAATGCCGGGCCGGGATTGGGGGAGGCGGTGCTCATTGCTTGACCCGTTTGTTTTCCTGCGCCATGGATTGCCAATGTGTGGACGTTTTTCGCTGACGGCAACCCCGGAAGAGGTGCAGGAGTTGTTCGGGCTCGAGGAGATCGAGGGATTTCCGCCGCGCTACAACATCGCGCCAACGCAAGCGATCCTGATCGTGGCCGGCGACCGCCGCCGCGAGGAGGGCGACAACCGCACCGACCGGCGGGCGCTTCTGGCGCGCTGGGGGTTTTTGCCCGGATGGGTCAAGGACCCGGCCGACTTTCCGCTGCTGATCAATGCGCGCTCCGAGACGGCGGCCGAGAAAGCCTCGTTCCGCGCCGCCATGCGGCACCGGCGGGTGTTGGTAGCAGCTTCCGGCTTTTACGAATGGCACCGCCCGCCCAAGGCGACCAAACAGAAATCCACCCCCTACTGGATCCGGCCTAAAGACGGCGGCGTTGTTGCCTTCGCCGGTCTGATGGAAACCTATATGGGCGCCGATGGCGGCGAGATCGACACCGCGGCGATCCTCACCGTCTCCGCCAACAACTCGATCGCGCCGATCCATGACCGGATGCCGGTGGTGATCGCGCCGGAAGATTTCTCGCGCTGGCTCGATTGCCTCAACCAGGAGCCGCGGCATGTCGCCGATCTGATGACGCCGGCCCCGGATGATTATTTCGAGGCGGTGCGGGTGTCCGATCTGGTCAACAAGGTCGCCAATTCCGGACCTGAGGTGCAGAAGCCTGCGTCCGATAATGACGCACCCGATGCACCGGCCAGGTCCGCCAAAAAGGCAGCGAAACCGCAAGCCGCCGTAGCGGGCGACGATCAGATGAAACTGTTCTGAGGTCTCATGACATCGCTTTTCGCTCCCGCCCTTGCCGGGGTCCTGCTCGGCGGCTCGCTGATCATCGCCATCGGCGCGCAAAATGCCTTCATCCTGCGTCAGGGGCTGTTGCGGCAGCATGTGTTCGTGCTGTGCCTGATCTGCGCGCTGTCGGATGCGGCGCTGATCGGCCTCGGCGTCGCCGGGCTTGGCGCGATCATTTCGGGCTCGGAACTGCTGATCGCCGTCGTCACGCTCGGCGGTGCGGTGTTTCTGGCGGCCTATGCGCTGCTGGCATTGAAGCGGGCGATCGCACCGGCTGGTCTGGAAGCCGCCAAGAGCGGTGCCGGCTCGCTCAGGGCCGCGGTGATGACCTGCCTGGCCTTCACCTTCCTCAACCCGCATGTCTATCTCGACACCGTGCTCCTGGTGGGGGGCTTGAGCGGCCGTTATGAGGGACAGGCGCGGCTGGCTTTTGCGATTGGCGCCATGTCGGCCTCGTTTATCTGGTTCTTCGGTCTCGGCTACGGCGCACGGGTGCTTGAGCCGCTGTTTGCCAAGCCATCCGCCTGGCGGGTGCTTGACGGCCTCATCGCTTTCGTCATGGCGTCGCTGTCGGCCTCGCTTCTCTACCGGTTTTTTACCGGTTAGCAGTGCCACGACCGATCTTGACCGGGTGCGCGCAATCAGGGATAAGGACGGCATGAAAACGGCAATGGGCGTTCGCGCCATCTGCATCTGCGGCATCATTATTCGCTAGCGCTTCGCTGGCTCGGCCGTTTTCGTCTTCTTTTATCAACAGGACAAACGACCCGGGCCGGGGCGGCTGGCATCGGGGAGTGACCATGAGCGAGCTCAATTTCTGGAACACGCTGACGCGGACCAAGGAAGCGTTTGAGCCCATCGATGACACCAATGTCCGCATGTATGTGTGCGGGCCGACGGTCTATGACTTTGCCCATATCGGCAATGCGCGGCCGGTGATCGTGTTCGATGTGCTCTACCGGCTTTTGCGCCATGTCTATGGTGCGGAGCACGTCACCTATGTGCGCAACATCACTGACGTCGATGACAAGATCAACGCAAGGGCGCTTCGGGACTATCCGGATCTGCAGCTGAATGAGGCGATAGCGAAAGTCACTGAGAAAACCGCGGAGCGGTTCCACAAAGATGCGGCGGCCCTCGGCTGCCTGGAGCCAACCCACGAGCCGCGCGCCACCGCCCATATCGACGGCATGGTGGCGATGATTCAGACCCTGATCGACAAGGGCAACGCCTATGTGACTTCAGGGCGCGAAGGCAGGGAGGTGCTGTTTGCGGTTGGCTCGATGCCGGACTATGGCAAGCTGTCAAACCGCAAGCTCGAGGACCAGCAGGCGGGCGCCCGGATTGCTGTGGAAGATCACAAGCGCAACCCGGCGGATTTTGTGCTCTGGAAAGAGTCCGCCGCCGATGAGCCTGGCTGGGATGCAGAGTTCCGCGAAGACGGCCAAACCACCACCATTCACGGTCGGCCCGGCTGGCACATCGAATGCTCGGTGATGAGCCGGCATCATCTGGGCGAAGTGTTCGACATACACGGCGGCGGCCTCGACCTGATCTTCCCGCATCATGAAAACGAAATCGCCCAATCCTGCTGCGCCCACGGCAAGGACCGGATGGCAAACCTCTGGATGCACAACGGCTTCCTGCAGGTCGAAGGCCGCAAGATGTCCAAATCCGAAGGTAATTTCGTGACCATCGCGGAGCTGCTTGAAACCGACAAATTCGGTGGCCGGAAATGGCCGGGCGAAGTGCTGCGGCTGGCCATGCTGATGACGCACTACCGCGAACCGATCGATTTCAGCGTCAAGCGCTTGGATGAGGCGGAAACACTTCTGAACCGGTGGTATCGCATTTGGCCCGACGTGATAGCAGCTGCAACAAAAGCCCCAGACCCCAGTTTTCTTGATGCCTTCGCCGATGACTTATCCTCACGGCAGATGATCAATAACTTATACCAAATCACAGTATCTGATGATGTCGACCCGGCAGAAAAAGCTGCAATTGCAGTGGCTTCAGCAGAAATCCTTGGGTTGATGCAGATTGATCCTGCCGTTTGGTTTGAAGGAGATGCTGACCGTGGCGCCGTGTTAGCCGCAATTGATCGACGTCTCGCCTTCATTGCAGCCAAGAATTGGCCCGAAGCCGACAAGATCCGCAATGAGCTTCTGGCGCAAGGCATTCAGTTGAAAGACGGCAAGGATACTGAGACTGGCGAACGGGTGACGACCTGGGAGGTCAAGCGATGAGGGCCAGGCTTTACCCCCCTCTGTCGGCTACGCCGACATCTCCCCCGCAAGGGGGGAGATTAGGTTCAGCGCGAGGCGCTGGCTCTCGTGTCCAGGCTGCGGGTGGTTCATCTTCAGGTTGCGATTTGGTTGCCAATGCGATGGTATTGGCCGGGTATGATCTCGCCACGCGACAATCTCCCCCCTTGCGGGGGAGATGTCACGCAGTGACAGAGGGGGGTGACTTGCCGCATAGGAAAGTGCCGCCGCATCTGAGACAAAACGCCCGCCGCATGCGCAGCGCCATGACCGAAGCGGAGCTGAAGCTGTGGAACGAACTCAGGGCGCACCGGCTGATGGGTTTGAGTTTCCGGCGCCAAATGCCGATTGGCCGCTACATCGCCGATTTTGCCTGCCCGGAGCACAAGCTGATTGTTGAGGTCGACGGCAGCCAGCATGCTGACAACGAGACCTATGATCAGGCGCGAACGCGCTTTCTCGAAGGTCAAGGATGGCAGGTCATCCGGTTCTGGAACGACGATGTGCTCAATGACATCGACAATGTCTGCACCCATATCCTGCGCTTGGTCGGGAGGGGGGAACTATGACCTTGATGCACACCGGCGGGTGCCAGTGCGGTGCGGTGCGTTACCGCGTTGAGGGCGCGCTTGAGTATCCGCATCTTTGCCATTGCCGGATGTGCCAGAAGGCTGCGGGGAATTATTTCATGCCGCTGGGTTTCGCGCCGGGCAAAGCGTTGACCATCACCCGCGGCGAGCCGGGCTGGTTTCAGTCCTCCGACCCGGTTCGCCGCGGGTTTTGCCGGGATTGCGGCACACCGTTGTTCTTTGACACGCTGCAATCGGACGGCATGGCGGTAACGCTTGGCAGTCTGGATGATCCGTCGGCATTTCCGCCTGTATCCAATGATGGAGTCGAGACACGGGTTCCGTTTCATGCAGCGCTCGCGGGCTTGCCCGGGAAGGCTGTCGACCGCGATGATTTGCCCGGTGGGATCGAAAGCATTGCCGCAAGCAATCACCAGCACCCCGATCATGAGACGGACGATTGGTCCGGCGGACAGGCGTCATGAGTGCCAAGACCCTCACAGGCGGCTGCCAGTGCGGCGCGGTGCGTTACCGCTTTGCCAGGCTCGGCAAGGCGTCGATCTGTCATTGTAGGATGTGTCAGAAGGCTGCGGGCAACTACTTCGCGCCGCTGGTGGAGGTTGAGGGTCTTGAATGGACGCGAGGACAGCGCGGGGTGTTTGCGTCCTCCAACCTGTCAGACCGCGGATTTTGCAAGGATTGCGGCACGCCGCTGACACTGGAGACCGATGGCGCATTCGAGGTGATGGTCGGCTCGCTCGATGATCCGTCGATGGTTCCGATCGAATACCACGCCAACACCGACGACCGTCATGATGTGGTGATGCGGCTCGGCGAGATCCCCGACGCCTCGCCGGACCGGCAAGCGGAGAACCAGGCGTGGAATGCGCGGATCATCTCGCATCAGCATCCCGACCATGACACCGGCACCTGGCCGGAGGACAAGCCATGAGTGAACGCAAGCCCGGCACCGAAATGCCGAAATGGCTGCTTTACGGGCTGATCGGCAAGGGCGTGCTGGTGGTCGCGATCACACTTGCGGTCGTCATCTGGGCGAGTTGGGGATGAGACCATGAGCGAATTGCGCACACTGTATCCAGAGATTGAGCCATTCGACAGCGGCATGCTCGACACCGGTGACGGCCATCAGGTCTATTGGGAACGGGTCGGCACCAGGGGCGCCAAACCGGCTGTGTTTTTGCATGGCGGGCCGGGCGGCGGTTTTGGGCCGGTGCACCGGCAGCTGTTTGATCCGGCGCTCTATGATGTGATCCTGTTCGATCAGCGCGGCTGCGGACGCTCGACGCCGTTTGCGTCGCTTGACAACAACACCACCTGGCATCTGGTCGCCGACATCGAGCGGCTGCGCGAAATGGCCGGATTTGAGACCTGGCAGGTGTTCGGCGGTTCATGGGGGTCGACGCTGGCGCTCAGCTATGCCCAGACCCATCCGCAGCGCGTGAGCGAGCTGATCCTGCGCGGTATCTACACGCTGACCCGGGCGGAGCTCGACTGGTACTATCAGTTCGGGGTTTCGGAGATGTTTCCGGAAAAATGGCAACGGTTCCTGGCGCCGATTCCCGAAGCCGAGCGGGGCGACATGATGATGGCCTATCGCCGCCGGCTGGTGGGCGAGAACAAGGCCGAGCAACTCGAGGCGGCCAAGGCCTGGAGCGCCTGGGAGGGCGAGACCATCACGCTGCTGCCCGAACCCGCGACCAGCGACAAGTTCCATGAGGACGAGTTCGCCCTGGCCTTTGCCCGCATCGAGAACCATTTCTTCGTGCATGGGGGCTGGCTCGAGGAGGGGCAGTTGCTGCGCGACGCCCACAAGCTCGCCGGCATCGATGGCGTGATCATTCACGGGCGCTATGACATGCCATGCCCGGCGCGTACTGCCTGGGAATTGCATCAGGCCTGGCCGCGGGCGGACTATCATCTCATCGAAGGGGCCGGGCATGCCTTTTCGGAGCCGGGAATTCTGGATCAGCTGATCCGGGCGACCGACCGGTTCGCCGGCAAAGCGGAGGAGTAGGACGATGATTGACCATACCGGTATCAGTGTTTCCGATTTTGCCGCTGCGCGGCGGTTTTACGATGCGGCCTTCGCTGCGCTTGGCGGTTCCTACATTGTGGAAATCGACAAGGCTTACACGGATGGTGTGCAGGTTGGCGGCTACGGGCGCCAGCAGCCGGTGTTCTGGATAAGCCAGGGACCGGTGCAGAAACCTCCGGTTCATGTGGCGCTGGCTGCTGAAAACCGGGCGCAGGTCGATGCTTTTTATCATGCAGCGCTGGTCGCCGGAGGCACCGACAACGGTGCGCCCGGCCTGCGCCCGCACTATCACCCTGATTATTACGGCGCTTTCGTTCTCGATTCGGACGGAAACAACATTGAGGCCGTGTGCCGCGCACCGGAATGAAACCATGAGCAAACAACGTCTTTATCTGTTCGACACCACGCTGCGCGATGGTCAGCAGACGCCGGGCATCGATTTCTCGGTCGAGGACAAGATCTCGATTGCGCGGCTGCTCGATGGCTTCGGGATCGACTATGTGGAGGGCGGCTATCCGGGCGCCAATCCCACCGACAACGCGTTCTTTTCGCAAAACCGGACCGAGCAGGCCTCGTTCGTTGCCTTCGGGATGACCAAGCGGGCGGGCGTATCAGTGTCCAACGACCCCGGTCTTGCAGCGCTGTTGCAGGCCTCGGGCGATGCGGTGTGCCTGGTCGCCAAGAGCTGGGATTACCATGTGAAAGTGGCGCTCGGCTGCACCAATGAGGAGAACCTTGAATCGATCTCGGACTCGGTGAAAGCGGTGATTGGGGCCGGCAAGGAGGCGATGCTCGATTGCGAGCATTTCTTCGACGGCTACAAGGCCAATCCGGATTACGCGATTGCCTGCGCCAAGGCGGCCTTTGATGCGGGCGCGCGCTGGGTGGTGCTGTGCGACACCAATGGGGGAACGCAGCCTTCCGAGGTGAGCGATATCATCGCCGCGGTGATCGCGGCCGGCGTTCCCGGCGAGCGGCTGGGCATTCACGCCCACAATGACACCGGCCAGGCGGTGGCCAATTCGCTGGCGGCGGTGAATGCCGGGGTGCGGCAGATCCAGGGCACGCTCAACGGCATCGGCGAGCGCTGCGGCAACGCCAATCTCATCACGCTGGTGGGGACGCTGGCGCTCAAACCGATCTTTGCTGACCAGTTCGAGATCAGTATCGATGCCGAGAAGCTTGAGGGGCTGACCCGGCTCAGCCACGCTTTTGACGAATTGCTCAACCGCTCGCCGGCCCAGCAATCTCCCTATGTCGGTGCCTCGGCGTTTGCCACCAAGGCGGGCATTCATGCTTCGGCGCTGATCAAGGATCCGCGCACCTATGAGCATGTGCCGCCCGAGAGCGTTGGCAATTTCCGAAAAGTTATGGTGTCGGACCAGGGCGGCAAATCCAACTTCATCAATGCGCTCAAGCAGCGCGGCATCACCGTCGCCAAGGACGATCCGAAGCTCGATCAGCTCATCAGCATCGTCAAGGAGCGCGAGGCGACCGGCTATGCCTATGAGGGGGCAGATGCGAGTTTCGAACTTCTGGCACTCAGGACATTGGGCCGGGTGCCGGACTATTTCTCGGTCACCAGCTTCCGGGTGATGGTGGAGCGCCGCTTCGACGCCATGGGACGTCTTCGCACGGTGTCCGAGGCTGTGGTCAAGCTCAATGTCGATGGTGCGGAGATGATGTCGGTGGCCGAGGGCCACGGTCCGGTCAATGCGCTCGACATCGCGCTCAGGAAGGATCTGGGCGTCTATCAGTCGGAGATCGAAGATCTCGAACTGGTGGACTACAAGGTGCGGATCCTCAACGGCGGTACCGAGGCAATCACCCGGGTGCTGATCGAGTCAGCCGATGGCGATGGTGCGCGCTGGTGGACCGTGGGCGTCTCCGACAACATCATTGACGCTTCGTTCCAGGCGCTGATGGATTCGATCATCTTCAAGCTGATGAAGAACCGCGAACTGGCCGGCCGCGTGGCGGCGGAGTAGCGCAGCCTGGCGATGGCCAACCCCTGCGCCGGCGATCCATCAAGGATTCTGATGGAATGATCGGATATGTGGCGTTGCGCTGATTGATGGGCGGCTGTAACGGTTGGGTTTGCCGTTCATTTGCCGCCGGGATGTGCCCGGATCGCCCGCCGGAGCTTTCATGTCCAAGCCGCCCGTCCTTGCCGATGAAGATACGCCGCGCGGTTTCGCATTCGCGCTGGCGGCTTATCTGCTCTGGGGGTTCCTGCCCTTCTACATGAAGGCGGTGGCGCATATTCCTGCGATCGAAGTGGTGGCGCACCGGGTGATCTGGTCGGTTCCGATCGCCGGACTGGTGCTGATCTGGCTCGGCCGCACCCGTGATATCCGGCTGGCGCTGGGCTCGCCGCGGACCATGGTCATGGCGCTTTTGACCGCAGCGCTGATCACCGTCAACTGGAGCATCTATGTCTGGTCGATCGGCGCCGGGCGGGCCATCGAGACGGCGCTCGGATACTACATCAATCCGCTGTTTTCGATCTTCCTGGGTGCGGTGCTTTTGCGCGAAAGTCTTGACCGGCGTCAGAAGATCGCCATTGCGCTGGCCGTCGTGGCGGTAGCGCTGCTGGCCTGGGAATCGGGTGGAGTGCCGTGGGTGTCGGTCGGTCTGGCGCTTAGCTGGGGCTTCTACGCGTTTTTCAAGAAATCGCTGCCCGTCGGACCCAACCAGGGCTTTTTCCTCGAAGTGCTGATCCTCACCGTTCCGGCAATTGCCTTCGTTGCCTACACCCAAATCAATGGAACCGGGCACTTCGGCGGTACCGGTTCTGTGGATGTGCTGTTGCTGCTGGGCTGCGGCCTGGTGACCGCCGTGCCGCTGATGATCTACGCCAACGGCGCCAAGCTGCTCAGGCTTTCGACCATCGGCATCATGCAATATATCGCGCCGACGATGATCTTCGTCATCGCCGTCTTCGTCTTCAAGGAACCGTTCGGCCCTTACAAGCTTGCAGCCTTCGTGCTGATCTGGACAGCGCTTGCGATCTACAGCTCATCGCTATTGCGCAGCCGCAAGGCGCGGCTCGCGGCCGCGGCGCACACACCGGCATCGGGTTGATTACATCCGTTTGATGACGTCGGCCTCGCCGGCAGCATCCGCCGGCACCGCCGCGGCCATGATCGCCGGCACGACATCTTCCGCGCGGTCGATCACCATTGGCCGCACAAGATGCGCGGTGTGAATGAAGCCCTCGCCGGACATGTGTTCAAGCAGCGCGTTGAGCGGGTCCCAGAACCCCGAAACATTGGCGAAAACCATTGGTTTGGCGTGGCGGCCGAGCTGCGCCCAGGTCATGATTTCGATGATTTCTTCAAGGGTCCCGATGCCGCCGGGCAGGGTGACGAAGGCATCGGAACGTTCGAACATCATATGCTTGCGCTCATGCATGTCGCGGGTGACATGGAGCTCGCTCAGGCGGCCGAGTTCGCGCCGCGAGGCTTCCTTGTCCATCAGGAATTCCGGGATGATGCCGATTGCTTTGCCGCCGCCGGCCATGACCGCTTCGGCGACCGCGCCCATGATGCCCTTGGTGCCGCCGCCGTAAACCAGGTCGATGCCATTGTCGGCCATCGCCCTGCCCAGCGTCTCCGCTGCAGCGCGATAGGCAGGGTTTTGGCCCGGCTGCGAGCCGCAATAAACGCAAATCGATCTTATGCTGTTTGACTTGATATCCATCCGCCGAACAAACATTGCACTGCGGGGGCGGTCAAGGCCGCGCGGAGGGCCAAACCGGCTTTTTCTTGTACCGTTTGGCCAAAGGGGATAGGTATTTTGGCATATAATTGATTGCCGCACCGACGGAGAATGACATGTTGAAGCTGGGAGCCGGATTGAAGGCCTTCTTCGGACTGGTGTTCGCGGCAGCCGCCGCTGGCGCGGTCTATGTGGTGCCTCAGCTCATGGAGCCGCGCGAGGCCAGCGTGTCTGAACCGGTGGTTGAGATGGAGAGCGAGGCCGGGAGCACAGCGCCGGAGGCGGAGTCGCCCGGTGGTGATACCGATAGCGCCAACGAGGGCAGCGCCGAGGGCGACACCGAAGTCGCGAGCCTCTCCAGCGACTGGGTGATCCCGCGTTTCGATGTGCTGCGGGTCGAGCCTGACGGATCCACGGTGATCGCCGGCAAGGCCGAGCCCGGCACCACGCTCGACATCATGGACGGCGAGACCGTGATCGCCTCGACGATGGTCGGTCCCAGCGGCGATTTCGCAGCGGTTCTCGATACGCCGCTGGCTGCAGGTGACTATCAGCTCAAGCTGAGGATCGTCGGCGCGGATGGCACAGTGCGCGAATCCGAAGAGGTGGCGACGGTCTCGGTTCCCAAGGACGCGGATGGCGAGCTTCTCGCCATGGTCAGCCGGCCGGGCGAAGCCAGCCGCATCATTGCCCAGCCATCAGCGCCCGAACAGGTGGCGGAAACCGAAGTCGCCATGCAGGCGCCTGAGGCCGAAGATGCCGCACCGGAAGAGGGCGCGGCCCCGGAGATTGCAACGTCTGAGATCACAACGCCGGAGCTGCCGGAGATGTCGTCGCTGATGACCCGGTCCGCGCCTGAGGTTACGCCGAAAGCCGCCGCCGACCCCGCGCAGGAAAAATCCGACCGCCCCGTTGCTGCGGTATCCGAGAGTTCCGAAACGGTCGATGCCGCGGCTCCGGCCGACACTTTGGAAAACAGCGAAGCGGAGGAGGCCGGGACCGAAGTTGCCTCTGTGTCGCCTGATGTTGCCAGCGGCGCTTCGGGGGTTGAGCCGGTGTCCGACTTCACCGTGCGGGTGGATGCGATTGAAATCGAAGGCGGCCGGATATTCATCGCCGGATCGGCGACGCCCGGCTATACCGTGAAGGTGTCGGCGGACGGGGAACTCATCGGCACCGGTAAGGCCGACGAGAACGGCCGTTACATTATCGAGGCCGAGGCGGAACTCTCGGTCGGAGATCACATCGTCAACGCCGATCTGATTGACAGCGCCACGGGCACGGTGCTTTTGCGGGCGACCGTGCCGTTCAACCGGCCCGAGGGTGAGACATTGGCGGCCGTGTCGCCTGCGCCAAGCACAACCGGCAAGACCTCGCGGGTTACCGCCGGAAACGGCGCGGCTTCGCAAACCCCGGCCGAGGCCGCCGCAGTCGATGAGACCGGACCGGCTGCGTCTGGCGACGCCGTGAACGAACTCGTGGTTGCCGATATCGCAAGTCTGTCGCAGATGCGCGAAGATGCGTTCGAAGCGCTTGCGGCGCTCGAAGCGATGGTGTCGGGCACAGATGTGCCGGATACGGCAAAGGTGACTGCCGCGCGGCGGGCGGCTGTCGACAAACTCAAGGCGGCCGCTATGGCGGGTTTGCCGGCGGAAAGCGCCGCGGACGCCAAGGCGATTGCGCGGGCCATGCGGGCACAGGCCCGCGCGGCGCTGGCGGTTATCGCGCCGGAAGCGATCCAGTCCGGCGGAACCGCGGGCGCGGACGGCGAGGAAAGTGCAGAAGACCTCGCGGCCATGCGCGAGATGCTGCAACGGGCGCAAACCGCTCTGTCCCAACCGGCAGAAGCGGCTTTGGCCGCTGAAGACGCGCAGGATGGCGGGCTGCGCACCATCGAACAAGCACCGCTGGCATCGGCGCCGGGCGCTGTGATCATTCGTCGGGGCGACACGCTGTGGCGGATTTCACGCCGGACCTATGGGCAGGGTGTGCGCTACACGACGATCTATCTTGCCAATCGCTCCCAGATCCAGAACCCCGACCGGATTCAGCCAGGTCAGGTGTTTTCGGTGCCTGAAACGCCGCTTGAGAACGCGGAGGAGCTGCACCGGGAACGGCTGGAGGCGGAGCGCGACCGCTAAAAATGCCGGTACACGGCGTGCCGGCCGCTTGACCTTGCAGACCTCATCGTTTATCGCCGATTTACGATGAAAGAAAAATCCTCCCAATCCGGCGGCCGGTCTCATTCCGACAATGGCGACGAAGCCGTGGCGCGCAAACTGGCGGCGCTCGCGCACCCGGTGCGGTTGCGGCTGCTTCGGCACATGGCCACGACAAAGACCTGCTGCGTAAAGGACATGGTGGCCGAAGTCGGGATGGCGCAATCGACCGTGTCGCAACATCTCAAAATGCTGGTTGATGCGGGACTGGTGGGTTACCGGTCGGAGCGGCAACGCTCCTGCTATCATGTGAATGCCGATGCGCTTGACGAATTGGTCAACGTCGTCGGTCAAACCCTCGATTATTGTTGCGGCAAGGTCTGCGGCAGTGATTCCGGCGGGTCGTGTGAAATCGAAGGCCGGCAGGCGGGCGCAACAACGCCGCCATCCGGCTCAAAGGACATGTAATTTGGCTTCCAAGACAGTCTCCGCCGATCAGGGCAACCCCATCGGAACGCTCAAGAATCTGTGGCCCTATATGTGGCCCGCCGATCGTCCGGATCTCAAGATGCGGGTGTTGTGGGCGTCGGTCTTCCTGCTTTTGTCGAAGATCGTTCTGATCATGGTGCCCTATTTCTTCAAATGGGCCACCGATGCGTTGAATGGCGAGCTGACCGCGCCGGACTGGCTGCCGATGATGCTTGCGACGCCGGTGATGCTGGTGATCGCCTACAACACCGTGCGGCTGGTTCAGTGGGGCTTCAACCAGTTGCGCGACGCGCTGTTTGCGCGGGTCGGGCAGCATGCCGTGCGGCAACTCGCCTACAAGACCTTTGTGCACATGCACGAATTGTCGCTGCGCTTTCATCTCGAACGGCGCACCGGCGGGTTGTCACGGGTGATCGAGCGCGGCACCAAGGGCATCGAGACCATCGTCCGCTTCACCATTTTGAACACCGCGCCGACGCTGATCGAGTTCGCGCTGACAGCGGTAATTTTCGGGTTCGCCTATGGCTGGAGCTATGTCGCGGTCACCGCCGTGACGGTGTGGCTCTATATCTGGTTTACGGTGCGCGCGTCCGACTGGCGTATCAGCATACGCCGGGCGATGAACGCGTCCGATACCGATGCCAACACCAAGGCGGTCGACTCGCTGCTCAATTTCGAAACCGTCAAGTATTTTGGCAATGAGGACATGGAAGCGCGCCGGTTCGATGCCTCCATGGCTGGCTATGAGAAATCCGCGACCCAGGTCTGGACCTCGCTGGGATGGCTCAACATGGGCCAGGGCGTGATCTTCGGTCTCGGCATGATGGTGATGATGGTCATGTCGGCCATGGCTGTGCAGGCGGGCGAGCAGACCATCGGCGATTTCGTGTTCATCAACGCCATGCTGATGCAATTGTCGGTGCCGCTCAATTTCATCGGCTTCGTCTATCGCGAGATCCGCCAGGGACTGGCCGATATCGAGCAGATGTTCGAGCTTCTTGATGTTGCGCCGGAAGTGCGCGATGCGCCCGACGCACGGTCGCTTGCGGTGGAGAACGGCACGATCCGGTTCAACGATGTCAGCTTCAGCTATGACCCGGCGCGTCCGATTCTCAAGGGCATTTCGTTCGAGGTTCCGGCAGGCAAAACCATTGCCATTGTGGGGCCTTCGGGCGCGGGCAAATCCACCATTTCCCGGCTCCTGTACCGGTTCTATGACATCCAGTCGGGCAGCATCTCGATTGACGGGCAGAATGTGGACACCGTAACGCAAAAGAGCCTGCGCGCGGCCATTGGCATGGTGCCGCAGGATACGGTGCTGTTTAACGACACCATCGCCTACAACATCCGCTATGGCCGGGTGGGCGCCAGTGAGGCCGAAATCCACAAGGCTGCGGAACTGGCGCAGATCGGCGACTTCATCGAAAGCCTGCCCGAGGGCTACAAATCGATGGTCGGCGAACGCGGTCTCAAACTGTCGGGCGGCGAGAAGCAGCGCGTGGCGATCGCCCGCACCATCCTCAAGGCGCCGCCGATCCTGATCCTCGACGAGGCGACATCGGCGCTGGATACCGCCACCGAGCAGGAAATCCAGACCGCGCTGGATTTCGTCTCCAAGGGCCGCACCACGCTGGTGATCGCCCACCGGCTGTCCACCGTGGTCAGCGCCGATGAGATCATCGTGCTTCAGGACGGGGTGATCGCCGAACGCGGGCGGCACGCCGATCTGCTGGCGCACAAGGGGCTTTACGCCTCGATGTGGGACCGCCAGCGCGAAGCCACGGAAGCCGAGGAGCAGCTCAAGCGCATGCGCGAGGATGATGAGTTCGGCATCGTCACCCGGCGGCGCACGTCCGAGATTGGCGAAAGCTGAACACAGGCGGACGGTGTCGGGCTTCAAGTGCGCTCTTCCATGAGACGCCACTTTGTTGAGGCACGGGCGCGGAAAGTGGTTTTCACCACGGGGCAAATTGCTGTAGGCACAGCCATCGGCCACGACAGGGATTGAACGTCATGAGCATATTCGACAGCGTGCGCAACGCGCTGGTTCCGGTTCACCGCGAGGGCTACCGCTTCGTCGCCGCCTTCTTCGGCGTTTCGGTGCTGCTCGGCTTCATTGCCGATCCGCTGTTCTGGATCGGCATGGTGCTGACTGCGTGGTGTGCCTATTTCTTTCGCGATCCCGAACGCGTCACCCCGCTCGATGATGATCTGGTGATCAGCCCCGCCGATGGCCAGGTGTCGTCGGTGGTGCGGATGACGCCGCCCGCCGAGCTGGGTCTGGGCGACGATGAGATGCTGCGCATTTCGGTGTTCATGAATGTGTTCAACTGCCATGTGAACCGCGCGCCGATGGAAGGCCAGGTGGTTCGCAAGATCTACTCCAGGGGCTCGTTCTTGAACGCCGAACTCGACAAGGCCAGCACCGAGAACGAGCGCAGTGCGATTGTGATCGAGACCGAGCGCCATGGCGAGATTGGCGTAGTGCAGATTGCCGGCCTGGTGGCGCGGCGGATCCTGTGCTGGGCCGAGGAAGGCGAAGAGCTCGATGCCGGCGAACGGTTCGGCCTGATCCGGTTCGGCTCGCGGCTCGATGTGTTCCTGCCCGCAGCCGCGCGGCCGCTTGTCAGCGTCGGCCAGACAGCAATTGCCGGGGAAACCATGCTGGCGGAATTCGGCTCGGACAAGGGCCCGGTGGTCAGCCGCCGCGATTGAGCCAGTCTGGCCAGATATGAGGCCGAATGCGAGGCCGGATGTGAGGGACGAAAGCATGCAGACGCCGTTTCCGCCCTATGAGCCCGACGGACCCGACATGGGCCGGGGACCGCGTTTGCGCGAGATCCCGTTCCGGATGCTGATCCCCAATTTGATCACGGTGCTGGCGATCTGCGCCGGGCTGACCGGCATTCGCCTGGCGTTTGAGAACCGGTTCGAACTGGCGGTCGCCATGGTGCTGATCGCGGCCTTTCTCGACGGGATTGACGGCCGGGTGGCGCGGCTGTTGAAGGCGCAGTCGAAATTCGGCGCGCAGATGGATTCGCTGGCCGACATCGTCAATTTCGGCGTGGCGCCGGCACTGGTGCTTTATGTGTTCATCCTCGATCAGGCGCGCTCCTTTGGCTGGATCGCGGCCATCGTCTACGCCATTGCCGCGGGCCTGCGACTGGCGCGTTTCAATGTGATTTCCGAAAGCGGTGTCAAATCAGCGTGGCAGAAATACTATTTCGTTGGCGTGCCGGCGCCGGCGGGGGCATTTTTGGTGCTGTTGCCGATTTACTTTGGTTTCCTGGGCATGCCGATCGACAAATCTACGGCGTTTCCCGCGGCCGCCTACACGATGTTCATCGGTTTCCTGCTGGTGAGCCGGGTGCCGGTCTTTTCGGGCAAGGGGCTTGGCCGTGGCGTACGGCGCGATCTGGTGATGCCCTTCATTCTGATCGCGGTGGTGTATGTGTCGCTGCTGATGAGTTTCACCTGGGAAACCCTGACGCTGACAGCGATTGTCTATCTCGCCTCATTGCCGTTCGGCGCCAGGGCCTGGTCAAAAAAATACGGGGTCGGCGCGCCGCGGGCCAGTTCGCCGAAACCCGCCGATGCCACCGATGCCGGCGCGCGCGGCGACGACAACCGGCCGGATTGAGCGGCCTCCCGGTTTGTCTTGAGATCAAGCCTGGTCCGATTTGGGCCTGCGGCCCGCCCTGTGGGCTTTCACCCACTCATCTGCGATCTTCTGGGCTGTGACATAATCGGTCTTGCCCGACCCCAGCACGGGGATCTCGGGCACGTTGACGATCTCGCCGGGCACCATCAGATCGGTCGCGCCGAAGCGTTTGGAATATTTGCGTAATTCGTCGCGCATGGCCGGCATTTTGGTGGTTACCAGTACGATGCGCTCGCCTTTGCGGGTGTCCTCGACGGCGACGGCGGCATGCACGTCTTCGGGCCAGAGCTTCTGCACCATGATCTCGATTGCACCCAGCGAGATCATTTCGCCGGCGATCTTGGCGAAGCGCTTGGCGCGGCCCTTGATGGCGATGAAACCATCGTCGTCAACGGCGACGATGTCGCCGGAATCATGCCAGGGGCCGGACAGGGGCTTGAGCACGCCAGGCTCTGACGCCAGCATGTAGCCAAGCATGATGTTGGGGCCGGAGACAAACAGCCTGCCCGCATCATTGATGCCCTCAACCGCCTCAAGCCGCAGCGCCATGCCCGGCATTAGCCGGCCGACGGTGCCATGTTTGGAATGGCTGCCCGAATTGACCGCCGCCACGGGCGCTGCCTCGGTCATGCCGAAGCCTTCGACGATCTCCGCGCCGAAGCGCTCATGGTAGACCCGCCGGGTCTCGGCGCGGACGGCCTCGGCGCCCGCCACGATCAGCCGCAGGCTTTGAAAATCGGTGTCCTTTGCCGTGCGCGCGTAGCCTGCGAGGAAGGTGTCGGTTCCGAACATGATGCTCGGTTTGACCTCTCGCGCCACCGCCGGAATGATCCGGTAATGCAGCGGCGAGGGGTAGAAAAACAGCTTCACACCGTAAAGCAGCGGCAGGATCGCGCCGCCAGTGAGGCCAAACGAGTGGAACACGGGCAGCACGTTGAACAGCTTGTCGCGGATCGAGATGTCGATCCGGGCCTCGGCCTGCGCGGCGTTGGCGTGCAGGTTTTTGTGTGACAGCACCACCCCCTTGGGTGTGCCCTCCGAGCCCGATGTGAAGAGGATCACCGCCGGATCGGACGCGCTGACGCGGACCAGCGGCCGCCGCCAGCTAAGGAATGCGCTGATTTTTTCAGAAGTCGTAACGCTTTCGCGCAGATCTTCCAGCCAGACAATCGTCACGCCGGCTTTCTCGATCACGTCGACTACGCTCTCAAGCCCGGCCTTTTCAATGAAGGCGCGGCTTGCCAGCACGGTCTTGATCTGCCCGGTGCTTAGCGCCGAGCTGATGGCGGCCGAACCGGCGGTGTAGTTGAGCATGGCCGCCACACGGCCCGCTGATTGCAGCGCCAGGAAGGTCACCATCACGGCGTTGGCATTGGGCAGCAAAACTCCCAGTGCCTCGCCCGGTTCGCTCATCCGGGCAAATCGCGCGCCCAGCACCCGGGCGCCGATCAGCATGCGCTTGTAGGTGAGCTTGCCGCCCAGCGCGTCCTCAAGCACGGGCCCCGCCTTGCCGTAGCGGTCGGCTGCGTCACGGAACGCCAGGAACAGTCCACGGGTCAGATCATTGCTGTTGAAGCGGGCCAGTGCCATCAGATCATGCAACCGGTCCTCATCGCGCGGATCGGTGGCGCCGTTGCCGGGCGGAGCCGGATCGGTCAGATCCATCGCGCCCGATTGCGCCAGTGAGAAGCGGGGGAACAGCCGCTGCGGCGCTTCGGATTTGGGGCGGGCCGACCAGGGCGAGAACACCGATCCGCCCACATGCATGGCGTTGATCCGCGCGCCATGCTCGCGTGCGATCGCCGCCAGCGCCCGGTAACGGGCTAGCGTTTCCTGCGATGGCTCGATATCGGGCGGAAACGGAACCGTTACCGACTTTCCATCGCCAAGCGCCGAACGGATGGCAGCGTCGTCATCTTCCGGGGCGGTCCGGGCAAACAGCCGCATTCCGAACAGGCTCAAGGAACGCTGATCGTCTGCATGCAACTGATGCAGGCAATCACGATCGAGCAGGCTCCAAATCACCGCGACATCGAGCCCTGATTGCCGGGAGTAGAGATGAAGTACGGGCGTTTGGTCGCCGTTGCCCGGTGCACCCGGCAAGGCTTTGTCCGGCTGGCGCAGCCGGAACAGCGTACTTAGCTTGATCAGCACAACGGCTTGCGCCCAGCTCACGCCGCGTTTGATTGCCGTGCGCCAGCCCGCTGCCGCCAGCGCCGCCACAAAGATGATTATCAGCGTTGCCGCCAAGCCCGTCATCCACGGCCTCCTCAACCTGCGCCATGTGCCCTGAAAGTCAGAGCTTTTTAGGCACGCGGCATCTGCTCCCGGTTTCAAGCCTAGAGTGGTTCATCCTCAGATGGAAGCGTTTTGAGGTTTTTCCTGGCCCCAGGCCGCGTGGCTATTCTGGCAGCCGGTAGTCGAAGAAGCGGTTCTCCCGGATCCGGAAGAGTTTGCCCGACTCAGTGCATTGCGAACCACACAGCGGCAGCAGCTTTTCGGCCACTTCTGAGGGGTGTGGAAGGGTCTGCGGATCTTCGCCAGGTACGGCAAGTGCCCGCATCGCGGTGCGGGCAGCACCAGGATCGATCGAATTGACGGTCAGGCTGGTTTTGGAGGTCTCGGCGGCCCAGACCCGCGCCAGCGTCTCGACCGCGGCCTTGGATGCGGCATAAGGCCCCCAGAAGGCGCGCGCTGAATGGGCGACGCCGGAAGACAGGATCAGCGCGCGACCGGCGTCTGATTTGACCAGCAGCGGCTCGACCGAGCGCATGATCCGCCAGGTGGCGGTCACATTGATGGCCATCACCTTGTCAAAGGTCTTGGCTTCGACATGGCCCACTGGCGAAATCGTGCCCAGCACGGCGGCGTTGGCCACGAGAATGTCGAGCTTGCCCCAGCGCTCGTGGATGGCCGCGCCGAGCCGGTCGATCGCCGGAAAGTCAGTTAGATCCATCGGCACCAGCGTGGCGCTGCCGTCGGCTTCCCGAATGGCGTCGTCGAGCTCCTCGAGCCCGCCGGTGGTGCGGGCTACCGCAACAACGTGGGCGCCGGCCTTGGCGAGCGCCAGCGCTGTGAAATAGCCTATGCCACGGGAAGCGCCGGTGACCAGCGCGATACGTCCGTCAAGGTTCGCCATCGAAGTGATTATCCGTTGTTGGCCAAGAGCGACAGGCTGCGCACCTTGCCTTCATCGTCCTGGTCGGTCAGCGTGGTCGGGTACTCCCCGGTGAAGCACGCGTCGCAGAATTGCGGGCATTCATTGTTGCGCGAGGGCTCCCGGACGGCTCTGTAGAGGCCGTCGATGCTGAGAAAATCGAGACTGTCGACGCGGATGAAATCAGCCATCTGGTCGACCGTCATGCGCGAGGCCAGTAGTTTGGATTTCTCCGGGGTGTCGACCCCGTAATAGCAAGACGACATGGTCGGCGGCGAAGCGATGCGCATATGCACTTCGCGCGCGCCGGCCTCGCGCACCATCTGCACGATCTTTTGCGAGGTGGTGCCGCGAACGATGGAATCGTCGACCAGCACCACGCGTTTGCCTTCGATCATCTGGCGATTGGCGTTGTGCTTGAGCTTGACGCCCATATGGCGGATGGCGGCGGTGGGCTGGATGAAGGTGCGGCCGACATAATGATTGCGGATGATGCCCAACTCGAAGGGCAGCTTGGCGCCCTGGGCGAAGCCGATGGCCGCAGGCGTGCCCGAATCGGGAACCGGGATCACCAAATCGGCATCCACCGGCGCCTCGCGGGCCAATTCCTCGCCGATGCGCTTGCGCGCGTCATAGACGTTGCGGCCCTCGATGTTGGAGTCGGGCCGGGCGAAATAGACATATTCAAAGATGCACAGACGCGGGGACTGTTTTTCGAAGGGAAAATGGCTCTCCACGCCCTTGTCGGTGACCACCACCACTTCGCCTGGTGCGATGTCGCGCACCAGCCGCGCACCGATGATGTCGAGCGCGCAGGTTTCTGACGCCAGAATATAGGCGCCATCAAGATCGCCCAGCACCAGCGGCCGGATGCCAAGTGGATCGCGGGCGCCGATCATTTTCTTTTCCGACAGGCCGACCAGCGAATAGGCGCCCTCGAGCCGGGTGATTGCATCGATGAATTTGGGCACGATCTTGGTCTTCTCGCTGACCGCGATCAAATGCAGGATGGTTTCGGTGTCTGAGGTCGACGAGAAGATCGCGCCGCGCTGCTGCAGGTCGCGCTGCACGGTCAGCGCATTGGTGATATTGCCGTTGTGGGCGATGGCGAAGCCGCCGCCGGCAAACTCGGCAAACAGCGGCTGCACATTGCGCAAGCCTTCACCGCCGGTGGTCGAGTAGCGGGTGTGGCCGATTGCGCGGTCGCCTGGCAGCCGGTCCAGAACCGAGCGTTTGGTGAAGGTGTCGCCGATCAGCCCGACATGGCGTTCGATGGCGAACTGGTTGCCGGTGTAAGACACGATGCCGGCGGCTTCCTGTCCCCGGTGCTGCAGGGCGTGCAGGCCGAGCGTGACGACGGCGGCGGCGTCCTCCCTGCCGAATATGCCGAAAACGCCGCACTCGTCGTGAAAACAGTCGGCCTCATTGTCGATCGGCTTTGAAGCCTGGTCGGTGGAACCAGTGTCAGTCATGGGCGTCGGACCTTTTCCAACAGACCGGCCGGACGGGTCCCGGCCGCTAACCATCAGCCGCTGGTGGCGGCCGTGTCCTCGGCGGCGGCGGGCTCTTCGGAGCCACCGCCGCGCAGGCGTTCCAGAATGGTCGCGTCGGCGTCATCGGGCAGAACGTTGACCAGCCGCACGCCCAGCGAATCGAGCATCGGCTTGGATTTTGCCTCGGTCACCCAGTCTGGCTGCTTGGGTGCGGCAACCAGCCAGTTGAAAAACAGCATGCCCACGACCACCAGCAACACGCCGCGGGCTGCGCCGAAGACGAAACCCAGGGTCCGGTCTAGTGCGCCGATACGGCTGTCGATGATGAAGTCGGCGATCCGCATGGTGATGTAGGACACCACGATCAGTGCGATGAGAAAGATCACAGCCGCGGAGCCGATCATGGCGATCTGGGCGGACGTGGTGTAATTGAGCGCAAACGGCGTGAGCACCGGATAGAGGAAATAGGCGGCCGCCGCGGCCGCGACCCAGGAGGCCACGGCCAGAACCTCGCGCGAGAAGCCGCGAACCATGGCGAGCACCGCCGAAAACAGCGTGATGGCGAGCAGTATGCCGTCGAGAAGGGTAATGGGCATGAAATCGCGTTCCGTTCAGGCTCGGCCCCCAATCGCCATCGTCGGCTTTTCGGATGGGCTGAATTCAGTTTAGTCGTCGTCACCTTCGCTCAGCGTCGCGGCCTTGGCGCCGGCAATGCGTACAACCAGATCCGGCAGGCCTTCCATCTGCGCCAGGCTGGCGCCGCGGCCGGAAGGCAGATCGGCCGAACCCGATGGCAGCACCGCACTGGCAAATCCCAGTTTTTCGGCTTCCTTGAGCCTCAAACCCGTTTGCGCGACCGGCCGGATGGCTCCTGACAGGCTGACTTCGCCGAAATAGACGCAATCGGCGGGAAGGGCAAGCCCGGCGAGCGAGGAAACCAGGGCTGCGGCAACTGCCAGATCGGCTGCAGGTTCGGCGATGCGGTAGCCGCCGGCGATGTTGAGATAGACATCGTGGCTGCCGAGGCGCACGCCGCAATGGGCCTCCAGCACGGCGATGATCATCGACAGCCGCGCCGAATCCCATCCCACCACCGCTCGCCGCGGGGTGCCGAGGCTTGAGGGCGCGACCAGTGCCTGCACCTCGACCAGCACCGGCCGCGTGCCCTCGATGCCTGCAAAAACGGCGGCGCCCGGCGCCTTGGCGTTGCGCTCGCCCAAAAACAGTTCGGAAGGATTGGCGACTTCGCGCAGGCCCTTGTCGGACATTTCAAACACGCCAATCTCGTCGGTGGCGCCAAACCGGTTCTTGACGGTCCTGAGGATCCGGTAATGGTGACCGCGGTCGCCCTCGAAATAAAGCACCGCATCGACCATGTGTTCGACCACGCGCGGTCCGGCGATCTGCCCGTCCTTGGTCACATGGCCAACCAGCACCATGGCTGCGCCGGTTTGTTTGGCATAGCGGACCATGGCGTGCACGCCGGTTCTCACCTGGGTGACGGTGCCGGGCGCCGAGCCTGCCAGATCGCTCCACAGGGTCTGGATCGAATCGATGATGACGAAGTCCGGCCGTTTGCCATCGGCGAGGGTGGCGAGAATATCCTCGACATTGGTTTCCGCGGCGAGCAGTACGCCGGTATCTGCCGCGCCCAACCGCTGGGCGCGCAGACGCACCTGTGCGACCGCTTCCTCGCCCGAGACATAGATCACCCGGTGCCCCTGGCGGGCGAGCGCTGCAGCGGCCTGCATCAAAAGCGTTGACTTGCCGATGCCGGGATCTCCGCCCACCAGCACCGCCGAGCCGCGCACGAAGCCGCCACCGGTGACCCGGTCGAGTTCACTCACCCGTGTGGAAATGCGCGGCGCTTCCTCGATCTCGCCCGACAGGCTCGCCAGCGCCACGGGCCGCCCTTTCCGCGCCGATTGTCCCGGACCGCCGCCGATGCCCGCTGCGGGATCGTCCTCGACGATCGTGTTCCACTCGCCGCAGCCATCGCATTTGCCGGCCCAGCGGGCGTGAACCGTGCCGCAGGCCTGGCAAACGAACTGGGTGCGGGTTTTGGCCAAGGAGGTTCCTTTCTTGCGGAATCAGACGCGGTCAGTGCCAGCGATCAGCCGGTGTAGTGCCGGGCATAGCGGCTGCCGAGGGATGTGAGAAGCTCATAATTCACGGTGCCAGCCGCTTGGGCCGCCTCTTCAAGCGAAATTGCCGGACCGATGAGTTCGAGCCAATCGCCGGTCTTGACCACACCCGGGCCGAGATCAGTGACATCAAACATGGTCAGATCCATGGTCACCTTGCCGATCACCGGGACCATCACGCCATCAAAGGCCGCAGAGCCGCCTTGCTCAATCGCTGAGCGAAGCGGAACACCGGCCCCGGATAGCGAGCGGTGAAAGCCGTCGGCATAGCCAATGCCCAGGACCGCGATCGTGGTGTCGCGCGGCAGCACCTGGGCGGCGCTGTAGCTCACAGTCTGGCCGGCTTTTGCCTGCCGGATCTGCAGCACCCGGGCTTTGGCGGTCACAACGCAATCCATGACGATCGGGAGGCCCGCAACCGGATTGCCGCCGTAAAGCGCGATTCCAGGGCGGGTGAGGTCGTGGTGAGTGTGTTCGCCCAGATGAATGCCGGGGGAATTGGCGAGGCTCGCCTCCACACCTGGAAAGAGCGGTTTGAGGGCTTCAAACACCTCGATCTGCCGGGCGTTGAGCGGATGATCAGGCTCATCGGCGCAAGCAAAATGGCTCATCAGCAGGGCAGGGGCCGGCGCGTTGCTTTGTGCGTGTGCGGCAGCCTGTTCCGGGATCAGGCCAAGACGGTTCATGCCGGTGTCAAGATGAAGTGCATATGCCCGGCCATCGGAACCCTCCGACCAGAAAGCGGCCTGCTCGGGTGAGTTGATCACCGGAATCAGGTCATGGGCCAGTGTCTGCGCAAACGATGTCTCGAACACGCCGTTCAATACAAAGATCCGCGCACCCGTCAGCAGTGGCCGGAGGCGCGCGCCCTCATTGGCGTCGGCCACAAAGAAATCCCGGCAGCCCTCGCGCGCCAGCCGCGGGGCAGCCTGATCAGCGCCCACGCCATAGGCATCGGCCTTGACGGCGGCGCCGCAGCGGGCCTGACCGGAGAGATCGCGCATCCGGCGCCAATTGCTTGCCAAAGCGGCAAGGTCAATATCCAGGCGAACCGTGCCAGCGTCGGCGTCGGGAAGGGGAGGGCGCGATGACAAGGCCTCGCGCCTATTCGTCGTGTACGAATTGGGCGTAGGACGAATCGGCGAGATCGGCAAAGCGGGTAAACTCCGCCTGGAAGCCCAATTGCACCGTGCCGGTCGGTCCGTGGCGTTGCTTGGCGATAATGACGTCGGCGGTGCCCTTGACCTTGAGCATCTTTTCCTCCCAGGCAAGGTATTCCGGTGTCTTGATGTCGGCCACCACCTCGTCGGGCGTGCGGCGCGGTTCACCGTTCTTGACGTAATATTCCTCGCGGAACACGAACAGCACCACGTCGGCGTCCTGCTCGATCGATCCGGATTCGCGCAGGTCCGAGAGCTGCGGGCGTTTGTCGTCGCGGCTTTCGACCTGACGTGAAAGCTGGGAGAGCGCGATGATGGGAACGTTGAGTTCCTTGCCCAGCGCCTTCAGCCCGGTGGTGATCTGGGTGATTTCCTGCACGCGGTTGTCGCTGGATTTTCCCGAACCGGTCATCAGCTGCACATAGTCGATAACCAGCACATCGAGCCCGCGCTGGCGCTTCAATCTGCGGGCACGCGCCGAGAGCTGGGCGATGGAAATGCCGCCGGTCTGGTCGATAAAGAGCGGGATCTTCTGCATCATCTGCGAGCAGCCGACGAGCTTTTCGAAATCGGCCTCGTTGATCTCGCCGCGGCGGATCTTCGAGGACGAGATCTCTGTCTGCTCGGAGATGATACGGGTGGCGAGCTGTTCGGCCGACATTTCCAGCGAGTAGAAGCCGACAACGCCGCCATTCTTGGCCTTCATCGACCCATCGGCCTGCACCTCGCCCTCATAGGCTGCCGCAATGTTGAAGGCGATGTTGGTGGCAAGCGACGTCTTGCCCATGCCTGGACGTCCGGCAAGGATGATCAGGTCGGACTGCTGCAGGCCGCCCATGCGCGCATCGAGCGACTGGATACCGGTGGAAATCCCCGACAGGCCGCCATCGCGCTGATAGGCAGCGCCTGCCATGTCGATAGCCAGCGAAACCGCGTCATTGAAGGACTGGAAGCCGCCATCGTAACGGCCGGTTTCAGCCAGTTCGAACAAGCGCCGTTCGGCGTCCTCGATCTGGGTGCCGGGCGGCATGTCGAGCGGTGCGTCAAAGGCGATGTTGACCATGTCCTCGCCGATCGAAATCAGTGAGCGCCTTTGTGCCAGATCATAGATGGCCCGGCCGTAATCCTCGGCGTTGATGATGGTGACGGCTTCGCTGGCCAGCCGCGCGAGATACTGCGCCACTGTCATGTCGCCGACCTTGGCGTCGGCGGGCAGGAAGGTCTTGATGGTCACCGGATTGGCGGTTTTTCCCATACGGATGATGTCGCCGCCGACCTCATAGATCTTGCGATGCAGCGGCTCCATGAAATGCACGGGCTTTAGGAAATCCGACACCCGGTAGAAGGCGTCGTTGTTGACCAGCATGGCACCCAGCAGCGCCTGTTCGGCCTCGATATTGGATGGCGCCTCGCGAAACAGCGGGTCCTTTTCGGCGTTCGCCGGGACCGGCTCTATCTTGCGGGCTGCGTCATTCATCGTCTCAACGGTCCTGAACTTGGTGCGGGCGGTGGCTTGCAATAGCGATTGTGGCTGGCCATGTCAGCGCATGGCCAGCCGAAATCAGAAGCGAATCGCCGAAGTTTCAATGTTGTGCACGTTGTCCACACTTGTCCACAGCGCCGGCCAAGCAATGTGCCGGCGCAGGGGAAAATGCGCCGCGGACGGGTTGTGTCGGCAGCCGAATCGGGAGTGATTCGGTTAATGCGCAGCGAGATAGCCTGCGCTGTCGATCACCGTTGCATAGGTGCCGGAGAGGCCACTCATGAAAGCCGCGTGGACCTGCGCCGCCGGGACCGCTACACCGCCAAACTCCGCATCGCGCGCAGCGCAGGCATCGTGAACAACGGTAACCTTGTATCCCAGATCGGCCGCGGCGCGGGTGGTGGCGTCGATGCACATCTGGCTCATGGCGCCGACAATCACCAGATTGGAGATGCCGCTTGAGCCAAGCGTGTCGTGAAGTCGGGTGTTGAGGAAGCTGTTGGGCTTGTGCTTGAGGATCACATCCTCGCCTTCCTGTGGCGCCACTTTCGGGTGGATTTCTGCGCCTTCGCTTCCGGGCCGGAAGAAGGGCGCGGTTTCTGAAGGGATCTCGTGGTGGATATGAACGATCATGTCGCCGGCCTGGCGGGCATGGGCGAGAACCCGGGCCGCATTGTCGCTGGCCTGCTCTATCTTGCTCAGCGTCCAGCGGCCGCCATTGAAATAGTCTTTCTGTATGTCGACGAGGATCAGGGCGGTGTCAGTCATGTTGGTTCTCCTTGATGTGGTCGAGCTGATTTACAGGGGATGGTGATCGAGTTAAATTGGCGGATATGACAAACATCATGCGAAATCCGCCACTTTGACATTGCCTGGAAAATCACTCGCCATCGTCGCCTACCAAGGTGCTCAAGAGGCAGCCGTGCTCGGGCTCGCCGATCTGCTGGATGCGGCCAACCTGATCAGCCGACGGCACAATGGGGTGATTATCGATGTACACACGATCCGGCCGAGTGCTTGGGCACGTTCTGCATCATTCCATGACGCGATCATCCTGCCGCCCAACCGCAGCGGTGCACGGGGCGTGGAGGATGTCGAGCTCCACGCCTGGATAAGACGGCAACACGGGGCAGGGGCGCTGACGGCATCGGTCTGTGCCGGGCTGTTCTGGCTCGGTCACGCCGGATTGCTCGACTCGCGACCGGTGACAACGCATTGGGGGCTGGAAGAAGAAGTCCGGTCAACCTTCCCAAAGGCCGACCTGCAGCCCGAGCATCTGCTTATCGATGACAATGACATCGTTACCGCCGGGGGAATGATGGCCTGGGTCGATCTCGGCCTGTTCTTCGTCGAACGCTGGCAGGGGGTGGATGTGCTGACTGCGACGGCACGGCATTTGCTCGTCGACCCGGGCAAGCGCGAGCAGCGCAACTATCGCAGTTTCCGGCCCAACCTCCAGCACGGTGACGAGACGATCCTTGCGCTCCAGCTGTGGATGGAAGGTCATGTGCAGGATGTCCTGAGCGCCGATGCCTTAAGTGCGCGCGCCAGGCTTTCGGGACGCACCTTCCTGCGCCGTTTCAAGGCAGCCACGGGAACAAGCCCGAATGCCTATGTCCAGGCGCTCAGGGTCGAAAAGGCGCGCGGTCTGCTCGAGCGGACTCGCGATCCGGTGAGCGCGGTCAGCTGGGCGGTGGGGTATCAGGATGTCTCAGCCTTCGGCAGGGTTTTCCGGTCGGTTACCGGTTTGAGCGCTGTCGACTACCGACAGCGGTTCAGTGTACTCGACGTGCGGACGTAAACTGCTCGCGGGCGGGGCTCGGCTCGCGGTATCTGTTGACCGCTGCTATTGCCGGGTTTCTGATCGTGATCGCGTCAGCCGCGCGGCGCGCTAGTGGTGCGCCTGTTGGCCGCGAACGCCTGCGTCAACCGGGTCTTCCTCAAAGGCCGCTTCGCGCAACAGGTGTTCGCTTTCAAAGGCGATGTGGCGGCGCATGGCCTCAAAAAAGCCACGCAGCATATAGCCGGTGGCCTCGATGTTGATTTCGGCACTGCCGGCGCCCAGCGCATGCAGTGCCTCGGTCAGCTCCTCGGCGAAACACTCGTCCTCGCAATGCTCAAAGCGCAGACGGTTCAGCGTTGCCTCAATATCTTCATGAGACTTCAATCGTTCGGCGACCATCGGGAAGATGACATCCTCCTCGAAGCGGTGGACGCCGCGGATCATCGGGCCAAGGGCCCGGGCCGCGTAGATGCATTTCTGACGGTTGACACTGTCGGGCAGGGAGTCGGCGATCTCCTCCAGCCGGTCACATAGAAGCAGTTGTTCCTTGTGCGCTTTGCGCAGCGCGGCGATTGGGTTTTCCCCATGCGCCAGCCTTATTGTTGTATCATCGGTCATGGAGCGGTCTTCCCAGTGAAAGCGCGAATTATGATCGCTGTTATTTCCCTCTGGATAACAAGACTATGGTCGAGATTGGCGGGCGTCCTTGACTTGGATCAAGGCGGCAGATGCGGGTGTCTGCGAATTGTGCTCCAGCCTGGCGGAGGCGCGACTTGTCTGAAGGGGGCAAGCGCAATGGTCGCCGTTTAGGTTTGTTATGATACCCCTGGGGGATACCAACCATGAAATACGCTTTCGAAACAATCGCCGTGGGCATAGGCGCCTTTCTGGCGTTGCTCGGCGTGGCGTTCGCCAAGGACGATTTGTTCGAGGCCCATATGTGGGTCTTGTTCTTCGTGCTTCTGGTGAGCACCGTGCTGTTGCTGCGGCGAATCAAATTCTCTTCCGCTTCTGTCGAAACCGCCGATGATAAATCTGGGTACTTCGACGAGGTGGTCCGTTACGGCATCATTGCCACCACCTTCTGGGGAATCGTCGGATTTCTGGTGGGCGTCGTCGTCGCCTTGCAGCTTGCCTATCCGGATCTCAACATTGAGCCGTGGCTGAACTTCGGCCGTACGCGGCCTCTGCACACCTCGGCGGTGGTCTTTGCCTTCGGCGGCAACGCGCTGCTGGCGACGTCGTTCTATGTGGTCCAGCGCACCTGCCGCGCGCGACTGTTTGGCGGCGATCTGGCCTGGTTCGTGTTCTGGGGCTATCAGCTGTTCATCGTCATGGCGGCGACCGGCTACCTGCTCGGTATTACCCAGGGCCGCGAATACGCCGAGCCCGAGTGGTATGTCGATTTGTGGCTGACCGTTGTCTGGGTGGCCTATCTGATTGTTTTCATGGGCACGCTGTTCAAGCGCAAGGAGCCGCATATCTATGTGGCCAACTGGTTCTACCTGGCCTTCATCGTCACCATTGCGATGCTGCATATCGTCAACAATCTGGCGATTCCGGTGTCGTTCCTGGGTGTGAAGAGCTACTCGGCCTTCGCCGGTGTGCAGGATGCGCTGACACAATGGTGGTACGGCCATAACGCGGTGGGCTTCTTCCTGACCGCAGGCTTCCTGGGCATGATGTACTACTTCATTCCCAAGCAGGCCGGCCGTCCGGTCTACTCCTACCGGCTGTCGATCATCCACTTCTGGGCGTTGATCTTCCTCTACATCTGGGCCGGTCCGCACCATCTGCACTACACGGCTCTGCCTGACTGGGCACAGACGCTGGGCATGGTGTTCTCGATCATGCTCTGGATGCCTTCCTGGGGCGGCATGATCAACGGTCTGATGACGCTGTCTGGCGCATGGGACAAGATCCGTACCGATCCGATCATCCGCATGATGGTGATTGCAGTTGCCTTCTACGGCATGTCGACCTTCGAGGGTCCGATGATGTCGATCAAGGCGGTCAACTCATTGAGCCACTACACCGACTGGACCATCGGTCACGTCCACTCCGGCGCTCTTGGCTGGGTCGGCATGATCTCGTTCGGCGCCATCTACTATCTGGTTCCGAAACTGTGGGGCCGCAACCGGCTCTATTCGATGCGCCTGGTCAACTGGCACTTCTGGCTCGCCACGCTCGGCATCGTCGTCTATGCGGCGGTTTTGTGGGTCGCCGGCATTCAGCAGGGCCTGATGTGGCGCGAATACAATGATCAGGGCTTCCTGGTGTACTCCTTCGCCGAATCGGTGGATGCGATGCACCCCTATTACGTGCTGCGTTCAATTGGCGGCCTGATGTATCTGGTCGGCGCGTTGATCATGGGATGGAACGTCCTGATGACCATCCTCGGTCATGAGCGGAACGAGGCCCCGATACCGGGCAGCGAACCCGCCATGCAGCCGGCAGAGTAAGGAGACGAAACCATGTCAATCCTAGACAAACACGGTGTACTCGAGCGCAATGCAACGCTCTTGATGGTCTCCTCGCTGGTGGTGGTGAGCATCGGCGGCATTGTCGAGATCGCACCACTCTTCTATCTCGAAAACACCATCGAGAAAGTCGACGGGATGCGTCCCTACACGCCGCTGGAGCTTGCTGGCCGCAACATCTACATCCGCGAAGGGTGCTATGTGTGCCACAGCCAGATGATCCGCCCGTTTAGGGACGAGGTCGAGCGCTATGGCCACTACAGCCTTGCTGCGGAATCGATGTACGACCATCCGTTCCAGTGGGGATCGAAGCGGACGGGGCCTGACCTCGCCCGCGTCGGCGACCGCTACTCCAACGAGTGGCATGTCGAGCATCTGATCGAGCCGCGCTCGGTGGTGCCCGAATCGATCATGCCGAGCTACTCGTTCCTGGCGACAACGCCGCTGAAGGTGGCCAATGTGACGGCCGATCTTGAGGCGAATGCGCTGGTGGGCGTTCCCTACACCGAGGACATGATCGCCAATGCGGAGGCCGATCTTGCGGCTCAGGCCGATCCCGATGCGGATTGGTCGGGGCTGGAGGAACGCTATCCCAAGGCCAAACTCGGCGATTTCGACGGCGATCCGTCGCAATTGACCGAGATGGACGCGATGGTGGCCTATCTGCAGATGCTTGGTACGTTGGTTGATTTTTCGACCTACGACGAAGCTTCCGGCTACCGCTAAGGGAGGACCGTGCAATGGAAACCTATACCGCAATGCGCCAATTCGCTGACAGCTGGGGGCTTGTCTTCCTGTTCGTCGTGTTCGTCGGCGTGGTCCTTTTCATGTTCCGGCCCGGTGCCAAGGCTGCCGCCGAACGCGCCGCGCAAATCCCTTTGAAGGAGGACTGAGACATGTCCGAAAAACACATCGATGACGTGTCGGGCGTTGAGACGACCGGCCATGTTTGGGATGGTATCCGGGAGTTGAACAATCCCCTGCCGCGCTGGTGGCTGTGGACCTTCTACCTGACCATCATCTGGGCGATTGGCTATATGGTGGCCTACCCGGCGATCCCGCTGATCAACGGCGCCACCAAGGGCATGCTCGGCTATTCGAGCCGCGCCAATGTGGTCGCCGAACTGGCGGACGCCAAGGCGGCACAGGGCGAATTGCTCGAAAGGGTGTCGGCAACGCCGCTCGAGGAGATCGCCAGCGATCCGGATCTGTTGCAGTTCGCCATTGCCGGCGGATCGTCCGCCTTCAAGGTCAACTGCGCCCAGTGCCACGGATCGGGTGCTGCCGGGTCTGCGGGTTATCCCAACTTGAATGACGATGACTGGCTGTGGGGCGGTACGATCGATCAGATCTACCTCAGCATCGCCCATGGCATTCGCTCCGAGGAAGACGATGACACCCGCATCTCCGACATGCCGGCCTTCGCTGACATTCTGGAAGCCGAGCAGATCGATCAGGTTGGCGCCTATGTGGTCAGCCTGAGCGATACGCCGTCGGATGCCTCGCTGGTGGAAGCGGGCCGCGAAGTCTATGTCGAGAACTGCGCCGCCTGTCATGGCGACGACGGGGAAGGCATTGCCGATTTCGGCGCTCCGCGGCTGTCGGACGGCATCTGGCTCAAGGGGTCGACCGAAGCCGAGATCGTAGCCCAGATCCGCAATCCCAAGCATGGCGTGATGCCGGCATGGGTGGGCCGCCTGGGCGAACCGACGATCAAACAGCTGGCCGTCTATGTCCACACACTGGGTGGCGGACAGTAGGGTTTGGATCCGGGTCGAAGCTTTTCGACCCCGATACGACAATCAGGCCCCGCCGGGTGATCATCCGGCGGGGCCTTTCGTTTGTCGCAAGCGGTTCATCGGACCGTAGATCAGCGATTGGCGGCAGAAATCATTGGATCCCGGTCCCCTGAGCCAAGTCCGTCATCATCGAGCCGTATCTTCGTTCATCTGTCTGGCGATTTGTTCGAGATAGTCCTCTAATGTCTTGCCCGGCTCCAACCGGAAGGATCTGCCGGTGGGGTCACATTCCTGCATCCGGTCAATGCGGAACGTGCGAAATTCGCCGCGCAGTTCGCACCAGGCCGTGCATGTCCAGACCCGACCCCAATACTCGGTTTGCAGGGGACGGATCACACGATCGGTCGTGCGGTCTGAAAGCGACCGGTAGGATATCCGAAGTTTCAGGCGGTCGCGAATCGCGCGCCGCAGAAGCGGCATGTGCCGGAAGCCCTCTTGCGCCCGCTCGAAGGGATAAACGCCGAATCCCCAGGATTTCGGGGTGTGGCGACGGTTGGATGCGTGGGCTCCGATCTTTTCGAGAAGCGATGCCGCCGCGGCCTGCAGTTCCCGGTCCGCGGCTTCCTGAACGATCGCCATTCCCAGGCTCAGTGCCTCGAGTTCCGTCAGCGTCAATGCCATTGGCGGCAGGAACACCGGTTCGCGCAACATATAGCCGACCCCACGCTCGCCATCGATCGGCACGCCGGAGGCCACAAGCGTATCGATATCCCGGTAGATCGTGCGCAGGGATACCTCAAGCGCAGCGGCGATATCGCAGGCACGATGAAGCCGCCCGTCGCGGACGATCTCGACAATTTCGGCCAATCGCTCGCTGCGCCGCATGGTGCGTCAGTTCACCGAGACTTCGAGATCGGAGTGCATCATGGTGACCGTTGGTCCGCTGATTGCCGACAGGGCCGCCGCATTGGCCGGATCATCGCCGATCCCCGCGGCGGCCGCCTTGGCGGCATCCATGTCACGCCACTCGATATGTTCGATCCAGGTGCCGTCCTCCGTGCAGGACAGGCGGCGCGAAATGAACCCCGGGCAGCCGGTGACGTAAGTGTTCATTTTCTCGGCCGCCCTGGCGAACTCTTCGCGGCTGACGCCTTCATTGAGTTTGAAAGTCACGGTTTCGATAACGCGGTTCGGCATGGGTTTCTCCTGAAGCCTGTTGGGTTGATCCGGTCCATCTAACCCGACCCAACTGTCAGAACCTGTCAGTTGGCTGAGGCTCTTCAGCCTGGTGGGTGTATTGGCGCGGTAAGGGAATGTCGCCAGTGTTGCCGTCGTGCCTTTGGCTCAAGAGGGTGACAGAAGCCGAAGTCTTGGCGCATATCAGCAATCCCGAACATGGCGTGAGGCTGGCCCGGGGTGAGCGTCTCGGCGAACCGATGATCGAGCAACTGGCTGTCGATTTCCACACGCTGCGCAGTGCGCAGTGGGGCCGGCGAGGGCGCTGAACGGAAATGAGGCAAGGAACCTGCCGGATGCAAGTCCGGCGGGTTGTCGTGTGAAACTGGGCGGCTCTGCAGCTGTCGGGGGCATATATGGGCCAAGAACCTGTTTGGCTTGCGGCCCATAGCCGGCATTCGTGTCATTGGTGACGGAAGACAGCAGGAAGGCCAAAGTGCCAGATGTTGTTGGATGCATGAACGTCGGCTTTGGATGAACAGCGCCGGATAGCAGTGTCCAATCGACCAATCAGCGTTCCGCAAGCGCCGATTGGACACCAATCAAAGGCGACTGCGCCATCCAGTCCTGAGCGGAATTGATCAGATGTCTGTCCCCCTCGATAAAGGCAGACTGGGCATCAATCGCATCTTTTAGGTTGATATCCCCCAACCAAAGCGCAACCAAAACAGCAAGCGATGCAGTCAGGTAGATGTCCACGTCGTGGCCCGGATCGTCGGGACACAGGTCGACCGCATCTCCGTTTGCAATGACCCACCAGGTGTTGAGTTCCGTCCGATCTGAAATCTGCACAAGGATTACGGTTTTCCCGTCCGGCAGCCATTGGGTATTCAAGGTGCGGTGGAAATCCCACATGAACCCACCGACATCGCAATCCTGTGCGGCAATGCTGCGTTTGCGCCAGCGCATACCCCATACCGCCATGTTTTCCACAATCGGTCCAAGCTCGCGTCCTGAGCGGGTGAGCCTGTATTCTCCCGCTTGAGCGGCTGGCGACGGTTTTCGAACGATGATCTCTGCTGCCTCAAGCGTTTTCAAACGCTTGCTCAGGATCGATGGCGACATTCGCGGGATCGCTTTCTGAAACCCTCCAAAGCGTGTCGTTCCTAAAAACATCTCGCGTAGCAAAAGCAGCGTCCACTTGTCGCCCAATATGTCGGCGGAGGCCATTGCGGGGCACAGGCTGCCAGATACGTTGTGGGTCTTTTCATCCATTGCAGAGCGTACCGCCACTTGGTTCGCCCTGACAACTACGGAATCAGAAGCGGATTCATACGGATCTAGAAGTAGTACCGATTACCGTGGCGCCTATTCTGCGACAGAGCCCTGTTTATCGGGTGTTTTCAATGGAAAGGAGCCCGCCATGGGCCGCTCAGCCGCATTTCTCTATGGCATAGTCGTTTATGTCATCTTTCTGATCACATTTCTCTACGCGATCGGTTTCGTGGGCAACATCGTCGTCCCGAAATCCATAGATTCCGGCACACCGGGCCCTATCACCATGTCCATCGTCATCAATCTGGCGCTGCTTTCGGTTTTTGCGCTTCAACACAGCGTCATGGCCCGCCCGGCATTCAAACGGGTGTGGACAAAGATCATTCCCGAAGCGGCCGAGCGCAGCACCTATATTCTGATGACCTGTCTCGCGCTTATCCTGATCTTCCTGTTTTGGCAGCCCATTCCGAACCTGATATGGAACTTTGGAAACTCAGTTGCCGGCGTCACCCTGAGCATGTTGTTCTGGGGAGGATGGTTTGTTGTTCTGTCCTCGACCTTCATGATCGACCATCTGGATCTTTTCGGCCTGAAGCAAGTCTTTGCACATCTGAAAAAGCGTCAGGCGGTGCATCCAAATTTCATCAAGGCCGGTCTTTATCGGTTGGTACGTCATCCGATAATGACCGGGTTCCTGATTGCCTTCTGGGCCGCGCCGAGCATGTCGGCCGGGCATCTATTGTTTGCCTGCGTAACAACCGGTTACATCGTGATCGCGGTTTTGCATCTGGAAGAAAAAGACCTGATTGCCAGCATCGGCGAAGATTATCTGACCTATCGAAAAGAGGTTCCCGCCTTTGTACCCGGTTTCGGGCGGGGGCGGTAACATGACACTCGATCCCAAACACCTCACGCAGATCCAGAGTTTCGCCACCACCCCGCCGCCAAGTGTGCAGGATCGGCAACTGCCGCTGCGCGCCCGATACCGGGATGCGCCGGACGCGGCCTGGGTATTCGATCATGCCCGCACTTCGGATGCCCAGATCCCCGCGCACCACCCGCTTCACGGGCATGTCGTCTGCGGCGAAGGCATCCCGGTGCACATTCCGGTTTCAGTGCATCAAGCCGTCGGCGGCGAAAGCGATTTTCCCTGCCCGGGCGAACTGCTGGCCGCGGCCATGGCAAGCTGTCTGGATACTGCGATCCGCATGGTCGCCAACCTCAAGGGGATAGAGTTGAAGCATCTCGAGGTTCATGCCAGCCTTGGCGCTGATGTGCGCGGCGCTTTGATGACCCGCGAAAATGTTCCTGTCGGCTTCCAAAGCGCTCAATTGAAGGTGGAAATTGAAGCAAACAGTGAACTGCCGGAGGCTCAAATGACGGCCTTGCTCGACGCAGCAGAACGGAGCTGCGTCATTGTGCAGACCCTCCGTACCCCGCCCATCGTTCAAATAGATCGATACCTAAGCTTTCCTGCGACCGAAGACCGCTGAACGCAAATGGCTCTTGCTGAAGCGGACTTTGGAATGAGTGCAATGAGCGGCAGTCAGTCCGCTTGGCTGCCCTTGGCACACTCTGCAGCAAACTCCCGCCCCCGCCCATCTCACCACCCCTCACTCCACCCCAAAGGTCAGCGAGGCCCAGTGGCTTTGCCAATCCGCGTTCTCGTCGGACGCGGCCTCGGTCATGTGCACCGAAGCCGCGAGGTAGGGGCCCGGGGAGGGCAGCTTGAAGCTGGCGTGGCCATCGGCGTCGGTGCGGGTGAGGGTGCGGGTCGTCTCGCCGTCTTCGGGCCGGTGGAACAGGGCTACTTGCGTGTCGGGCAGCGGTTTGCCCTGCCAGAGCAGCCGGAAGCGCATCGTGCCGCCGGTGGCCAGGTTGCCGGGGTTGTCGCCGGCCACCAGTTCGAGCGCCATGCCGATGGCGCGGTCCCGACCGGTTGCCCCGTCGCCGGCATTGACCAGGGTCTTGGCGCAACGGGTGTAGATTTCCCTGATCCTGTCACGCGGCAGGCCGCGGGCATCGTGTCTCGCGGCAATGCCGTTCAATCCCTCATTGGCGAGATAGGAGGTGAATTTCTCCCATTTGCTGAAGGTCAGCCGCTGGCCGGAGGAGACATAGGTGAAGATCGAAAGGCCTTCGGCGCGTGGCGCGATGTTGAGAGCCGGAATGTCGCCGGCTGTACCCTCGACTGCGCTGGTCCCCAGATCGTCATGGCGCTCGAAGGAGACGAAGCGCGAGGCGACGTAGGGATAGACATCGCCCTTGAAATCCTGCCCGACCTTGATGTCGGCGCGGATCGGCTGATCCGCATCAACGCGAAACTGCTCCGGTTCGAGCCAGAATTCATGGGAAGAGGCTGGACTGATGGTTGTCATCAGTCCAAAAAGGGCGGCCATTGGCCAAAAGCCCGTGTGTTGTCCCATGTCATATCTCCAGGTTGGGCATCTATGATGCATTTGTTCTCCCGTTTGATAAATCAAGTCTTTGTGGCGCTGGTGCTGAGCGCCGCGCTGATTGCCGGCTCAGGCAATGCCGCCCGCGCCCACGAGATCCGGCCGGCGATTGTCGATCTGGTCGTGCCGGGCGACGGAACGGCGCGGCTCGATATGTCGCTGATCCTCGAGGCCGCCCTGGCGGAGATCGGCATCACCCACAGTGATTCCGATGACAGCCCCAATGCACAGCGCTACGATGCTCTGAGATCGATGCCTGAGGCGGAATTGCAAAGCGAATTCAACCGTTTCGAGAACCGTTTTCTGGAAGGCGTGACGCTGACAGCGGATGGCGCGCGCGTTGCGCTTGAAGTGATCTCCATCGAGCTCGATCCGGTGGGTGACACCGATTTTGCCCGGCTGAGCCGGTTGTCGCTGGGGGGCACGCTGCCGCCGGGCGCGAGCGAAATTACATTCGCCTATGATCCGGCCTTCGGGCCCAGCGTTATCCGGCTGCCCGATGGCCAGGGCGGGCACAGCTATTCCGCCTATCTCGACGATGGCAGCGCCAGCGCGCCGATCCCGATCGAGGGCGGGTTGACCAGTTCGGCAGGCGAGATTTTCTGGGATTATATCGGCATCGGCTTTACCCATATCATCCCCAAGGGGCTCGATCACATCCTGTTCGTGGTCGGGCTGTTTCTGCTGACGCCGCGGTTCAAGCCGCTGCTGATCCAGATCACCGCCTTCACCATAGCGCACTCGGTCACGCTGGCGCTGGCGATGCTCGGCTATATCTCGCTGCCGGCCTCGATCGTCGAACCGCTGATTGCGGCGTCCATCGTCTTCATCGCTGTGGAGAACCTGGTCACCACCAGGCTGTCGCCCTGGCGGCCGTTTGTGGTGTTCGGCTTCGGGCTGCTGCACGGACTGGGCTTTGCCGGTGTGCTGACCGAGTTCGGCCTGTCGCCGGCGCATTTCGTCAGCGGGCTGATTGGCTTCAACATCGGCGTCGAGTTCGGTCAGCTGGCCGTCGTCGCGCTGTGTTACGCGGCTTTCGGCGCCTGGTTTGCCGACAAATCCTGGTACCGCTCACGGCTGACGATGCCGATGTCGCTGGCGATTGCGGCGATCGCCATCTGGTGGGTCGCCGAGCGCACCGGGATGATTGCGTAAGCGCCTGAAAAAGCCGCTCTGCATGGCGCAAACTGGCGAGCGCGACATCAACACATGTGCATAGGTTTCTTCTAGCGTCTCAAGCAGGCGTACTTGGATCTGGGAGGAATTCATGTCGCCCTTGTTGTCGATCTCGCGCCGCACCCGGCGCACGCCCTTTACCGACCGCGTCACTGCCGCCGGTGTCACCGGTTACACGGTCTACAATCACATGCTGTTGCCCACGGTGTTCAAATCGATCACCGAAGACTACCGGCATCTCAAATCGGCGGTGCAGGTCTGGGACGTGTCCTGCGAACGGCAGGTGGAAATTCGAGGGCCGCAGGCCGCCGAACTGGTGCAGATGCTCACACCGCGCGATCTGTCGGAAATGCGCATCGGCCAGTGCCGCTACATCCCCATCGTCGATGAAACCGGAGGCATGCTCAACGACCCGGTGGCGGTCAAGCTTGACGAGGATCGCTACTGGGTGTCGATCGCCGACAGTGATTTGCTGTTTTGGGTCAAGGCGCTGGCACTCGGCTTCCGTATGGCGGTGGATGTGTTCGAGCCAGATGTCTCGCCGCTGGCGATCCAGGGGCCGCTGGCGGATGAGTTGGCGGCGCGGGTGTTTGGTGACGAGGTGCGCAAGATCCGGTTTTTTGACTTCCGGACCTTCACCTTCAATGGCGCCGAACTGGCGGTGGCGCGCTCGGGCTATTCCAAGCAAGGCGGGTTCGAGGTCTATGTCGAGGGCGGACGTCATGGCGAGCCGCTGTGGGACGCGCTGTTTGAAGCGGGCCGGGATCTCGACGTGCGCGCCGGCTGCCCCAATCTGATTGAACGTATCGAGGCGGGGCTGTTGTCCTATGGCAGTGACATGACCCGCGCCAATACGCCGCATGAATGCGGGCTGGGCCGGTTCTGCGACACAAGGCTGGCGATTGGCTGCGTGGGGCGCGATGCGCTGCTGCGGGTGGCCAGGGAAGGGCCGCTTAAACAGATCCGGTATCTCGAGATTGAAGGCGACCCGGTTCCCTCCTGTCCGGAGCCCTGGGCGGTTACAGTGGAGGGCGAACCGGCGGGACAGATCACGTCGGCCGCCTGGTCGCCGGACTTCGAAGCCAATCTGGCCATCGGCATGATCGTCCGCGACTGGTGGGACCAGGGGACAAAGGTGCTGGTTCATACGCCGGCGGGCCCTCGAACGGCACGAATTCGGGAGAAGCCCTGGCTGTAGCCGCTTGATCTTGATCAAGGCGTCGGGGAGGGCGCGCGGGCATGGTGCAATCCAAACAACTGGTGCCCATGATGAACACACACACGCCCCCCGAAACCGCTCAGGACCCCGATGAGATCGAGCGGCTGGAAGCCGAATCAATCAACGCCGCTTGGCGGCGCAAGCCGCTATACGAGGCGCGCAAGAAGATTTTCCCCAAGCGCGCGGAAGGCGCTTATCGCCGTTTCAAATGGCTGGTGATGCTGGTCACGCTGGGAATTTACTACGTCACGCCGTGGCTCAGGTGGGATCGCGGGCCGTTTGCGCCCGATCAGGCGGTGCTGCTGGATCTCGCCAATCGCCGCTTCTATTTCTTCTTCATCGAGATCTGGCCGCAGGAGTTCTTCTTCGTTGCGGGTCTTTTGGTGATGGCCGGTTTCGGGCTGTTTTTGATCACCTCGGCGGTGGGCCGCGCCTGGTGCGGCTACACCTGCCCGCAAACGGTGTGGGTGGATCTGTTTCTGGTGGTGGAACGGGCCATTGAGGGTGACCGTAACAAGCGCATGAAGCTCGAAGATGCACCCTGGGGTGTGTCGAAACTGGGCAAGCGGACGCTCAAGCACGCCATCTGGATTTTGATCGGGGTGGCAACCGGCGGCGCCTGGATTTTCTACTTCGCCGATGCGCCGACGCTGCTGATGAATTTCCTCACCGGCAACGCCGAACCGGTCGCCTACATCACTGTCGCGATCCTGACAGCCACCACCTATGTCTTTGGCGGGCTGATGCGCGAGCAGGTCTGCATCTACATGTGCCCCTGGCCGCGCATCCAGGCCGCGATGCTTGACGAGAATTCGCTGGTGGTCACCTACAATGACTGGCGTGGCGAGCCGCGCGGACGTCATGCCAAAAAGGCTGCCGCAGAAGGTCTGGTCCTGGGCGATTGCGTGGATTGCAACGCCTGTGTGGCGGTGTGTCCGATGGGCATCGATATCCGCGACGGCCAGCAGCTTGAGTGCATTACCTGCGCGCTGTGCATCGACGCCTGCGACAACATCATGGACAAGCTCGACCGGCCGCGCGGACTGATTTCCTATGCCACACTGTCAGACTACGCCGACAACATGGCGCTGGCGCAGGATCCCTCCACCGGGGTGATTGATCCGCTGCGCACCCGCACGGCGGATGGCGGTTTTGTCGATACGGTCAAGCACTTCGACTGGAAGATCATCTTCCGGCCGCGCTCGCTGCTTTACATGGGCGTCTGGTCGCTGGTGGGTATTGGCCTTCTGGTGGCGCTGCTGTCGCGTGACCGGCTCGAGGTCAACGTGCTGCACGACCGCAATCCACAATATGTGCTGGAGTCCAATGGCGACATCCGCAACGGCTATGCGGTCAAGATCCTCAACATGATTGCCGAGCCGCGGGTAATCTTCCTGTCGATCGAAGGGCTGCCGGGTGCTACCATGCGCATACCGGGCATTGATCAGCCGGCGGGAGTGTCCTTCGCCATCCCGGTCGAACCCGACCGGCTGCGCGAACTCAGGGTGCATGTCCTGCAACCCAAGGATATGATTTCCTCGACCAGCGCCACGTTCCGGATCATCGCCGAGGACAAGGCCAGCACTGAACGTGATGTCTATCACGCCAACTTCCACGCACCGGAGATGAACTGATGCAGATGTTTCGCGCGATTTTTCGGCCCAGTGAATTCACCGGCAAGCACATGCTGTTTTCCATGGTGGCGTTTTTCGGGGTCATCATCACGGTCAATATGATTATGGCCCGGTTCGCCGTCACCACATGGAGCGGGCTGGTGGTGCCCAACACCTATGTCGCCAGCCAGCAATTCAACGCCAAGGCCGAGGAATCGCGGGCGATTGCGGCCAAGGGCTATGCGGTGGAACTGCGCTCCGACGCCCAGGGTCTGTCGGTGGTGTTGACCGACAGTCAGGGACAGCCGGCCGACGCCCAGAGTGTGACGGCGGCGCTCAGGCGTCCGGTCGGAACCGAAGATGACCGTGAGATCGTCTTCAAGGCCCTAGGTGAGGGTGTGTTTGCCGCATCTGGCCGGCTGGCCGAAGGCGAGTGGATCGCCCATGTCACGGCAACCGGCGACGGGCAGATCCTTTATCAGAAGGCGCGGCGGTTCAATGTCCGCGCGGATGCGAGCCTGCGTCCATGAGCTGTTGCGCGGCGGGCACAGAGAGCGCTGCGGAACTTGAAGCGCTGAAAGCCGACGGACCGTCGGCTGAGGAAATGTGGCTGTCGAGCCGGACCCTGGGCAATGGCATGCGCCAGGTCGACCTGATCGTGCCGGGCGTTCATTGCGGCGCCTGTATCGCGCTTTTGGAGAAGGAACTGCCCAAGGTGCCCGGCGTCGATCACGCGCGGGTTAATCTGTCCACCCGCCGGGTTTCGGTGGTGTTTGAAGATGCGGCCGGGGCCGATCATGACACCGTGCTTGGCCAGATGGGCGACCGGTTCAAATCACTGGGCTATCCGGCGCATCTGCCGGGCGGCGCCGACGAGGGCGGCGATCCCGCATTTCGCGAGTTGCTCAAGGCGCTGGCGGTGGCGGGCTTTGCCTCGATGAATGTGATGCTCTTGTCGGTCTCGGTCTGGTCGGGCGCCGAAGCTGCGACCCGGGACCTGTTTCACTGGATTTCGGCGCTGATCGCGGCGCCTGCGCTGGCCTATTCGGGCCGCGTCTTTTTCCGTTCGGCCTGGGGTGCGCTCCGGCACGGACGCGCCAATATGGATGTGCCGATTTCGCTGGGCGTGATCCTCGCCTATGCAATCTCGATCCACGAGACCATCACCCATGGCGAGCACGCCTATTTCGATGCGTCGGTGACGTTGTTGTTCTTTCTGCTGGCCGGCCGCACGCTTGACCATATGATGCGCGAGCGCGCCCGCTCGGCAGTGCGCAATCTGGTGCGGTTGTCGCCGCGCGGGGCCATGGTGATCCAGCCCGATGGCGGCCGTGAATATCTGGCGCTCGACGAGATTGAGCCGGGCATGCGTCTGGCGATTGCGCCGGGCGACCGGATCCCCGTGGATGGCCGCGTGGTATCGGGCCGCTCGGACATGGACTTTGCGGTGGTCAATGGCGAGAGCGCGCCGCAACTGGTGGAGGCGGGGTCGCTGACGCCGGCGGGCACGCTCAATCTCACCGGTGCGCTCGTGCTCGAAGCCACCCGCAGCGCCAAATCCTCGTTCCTGGCCGAAATGGTCTCGATGATGGAGGCCGCTGAGAGCGGCCGGGCCGGTTACCGGCGCCTTGCAGACCGGGCCTCGGCGATCTATGCGCCGGTGGTCCATCTGCTGGCGCTTGGCACCTTCATCGGCTGGATGGTGGTTTCGGGCGACTGGCGCATGGCGATGTTGACCGCCGTGGCGGTGCTGATTATCACCTGCCCCTGCGCATTGGGGCTTGCGGTTCCGGTCGTGCAGGTGGTGGCTGCGGGCCGGTTGTTTGAAAACGGTATCATGGTCAAGGACGGCTCGGCCATGGAGCGTCTGGCCGAGACCGACCGGGTGGTGTTTGACAAGACCGGCACGCTGACCCGCGGGCGGCCGCGGCTGCTCAACGGAGCGGCGGTTTCTTCCGATCATCTGGCAGTAGCTGCGCGGATTGCCTCCGCCTCACGGCATCCGCTGAGCCAGGCGCTTGCGGCGCATGATCAGCGGGACGCCAAACTGCCGGAGCTGAACGTCACCGAGATCCCCGGAGAGGGAGTGGAGGCGGTGTCCCCTGCAGGCGATATCTACCGGCTCGGCCGGGCGGCATTTGCGCTTAAGGGTGAACCGGAGGCGCTTGACCGCGGCGATGACGCGAGCCAGGTGATCCTGTCCAAAAACGGCCGTTTCCTGGATGTGTTCCTGTTCTCCGACGAGTTGCGGCGCGGTGCGGCGCAGGCGATCTCACGACTGTCCGCGCTCGGCGTGGAGACCGAGATCCTGTCGGGCGACCGTGAAGCTCCGGTCAGGGCCCTGGCAAGCGATCTCGGCGTGCAAAACTACGTGGCGGGCGTGCGTCCGCGCGGCAAGGTGGATCGGGTCAAAACACTGGCTGCGGGCGGCGCAAGGCCGCTGATGGTCGGCGACGGGCTCAATGATGCGCCCGCCCTGTCGGCCGCGCATGCCTCAATGGCGCCCGCAAGTGCGGCGGATGTGGGCCGGATGGCGGCCGATTTCGTGTTCCTGCATGATTCGCTTGAAGCCGTGCCGCTGGCGATCGAAATCTCGCGCAAGGCCGGAAAGCTGATCCGGCAGAACTTCGCGTTGGCGATCCTGTACAATTGCATCGCCGTTCCGGCTGCGGTTCTGGGTCATGCAACACCGTTGATCGCGGCGCTGGCGATGTCGTCGTCTTCGGTGATCGTGGTGCTCAATTCGCTGAGACTGCGGCGCAGGGCGACCGTGGAGGCCTTTGCCCGTGACAGCGCGCAACCAGGTTCGGATCCGGATATGCGTGATGCGCAGGGACCGGCTGCCGATGCCCGCGCCGGAGTGATCGCATGAACAATTTGATTTTTCTGATCCCGATCGCACTGTTTCTCGGCGCCCTTGGACTGGCGGCGTTCTTGTGGTCGATGAAGAGCGGCCAGTATGACGATCTCGACGGTGCGGCCTGGCGCGTGCTTGACGATGGCGATGACCGGCCGAAACCGGACTGACCCCGCGGGGCGGGCAATCCCGCCGCCTTTTCAAAGCCCCTAGGATCAGTCAAATCTGACCGCCATTGATCCACAGCCGGGCGGCCCGCGCGCTTGCCGCCGCGCGCGGCTTGGGTCACAACTACCCGTTCAGGACTGAAACTTACGGGAGTGGGCATGGCAGAAGCGGAAATCGGAGTGATCGGGCTGGGCACCATGGGGTCCAATCTGGCGCTTAACATTGCCGACAACGGCTATCATGTGGCGGTGTTTAACCGCACCACATCCCGCACGCGGGAGTTTGCCGAGACAGCCGGTCCGCTGTCAGACCGGGTCACGGCTTGCGAAACGCTCGAAGCATTCGTGGCGGCGATCAAGCCGCCGCGGCCGGTAATCATCATGGTCAAGGCCGGTGAGCCGGTGGATCAGCAGATCGCCGCACTCAGGCCGCTGATGCAGTCAAACGACATTCTCATTGACGCGGGCAATGCCAATTTTCGCGACACCATGCGCCGTTTCTCGGAACTCGAGGGCTCGGGCCTGACCTTTATCGGCATGGGCGTGTCGGGTGGCGAGGATGGAGCGCGGAACGGGCCCTCGATCATGGTTGGCGGCACGGAACCTGCCTGGCGCAGGGTCGAGCCGGTGCTGACTGCGATCTCGGCCAAGTACAAGGGCGAACCATGTGCTGCCTGGCTCGGCGAGAACGGTGCGGGCCATTTCGTCAAGACCATCCACAACGGCATCGAATATGCCGATATGCAGATGATCGCCGAGGTTTATGGGGTCATGCGCGATCATCTGGGCATGGACGCGCCGTCGATTGCCGGCGTGTTCTCTGCATGGTCGACCGGGCCGCTTGATTCCTATCTGATCGACATCACCTCCGAGGTGCTCACCGCTTACGATCCCAAATCCGGGCAGCCGATTGTCGATGTCATCGTCGATGCCGCCGGTCAAAAGGGCACCGGCCGCTGGTCAGTGATCGAAAGCCAGATAATGGGGGTGCCGGCTACCGCAATCGAGGCGGCGGTGGCGGCACGCAGCTTGTCGGCGATGCGCGAGCAACGGGCCGTGGCGCAAGCGCGGTTCGGTCTGCCTGAACAGTCCGAGCGGCGTGAGGGACAGGCGGTGATCGAGGATCTCGAAAAAGCCTTGCTGGCCGGAAAGGTCGCCGCCTATGCGCAAGGCTTTGCGGTGATGGCGGCGGCGTCTGACGAGTTTGGCTGGAACTTGCCAATGGCTGAGATTGCGCGGATCTGGCGGGCCGGCTGCATTATCCGCTCGCAGTTTCTCGACGAGATCGCCACCGCCTATGCCGAGCGGCCGGACACCGGCAATCTGGTGATGACGCCTTCCTTTGCGACCAAGATCGAGGCCACGGACGGGGCGCTGCGCCGGGTGGTTTCGCAAGCGGTGCTCAACGGTTTACCGGTTCCTGCCCTTGCCAGCGCCGTGGGCTATTTCGACAGCTACCGCCGGGCGCGCGGAACCGCCAATCTGGTTCAGGCGCAGCGTGATTTCTTTGGCGCGCATGGTTTTGAACGGCTCGACGAAGAAGGTGAGCATCACGGTCCCTGGTAAGGCCCGGGACCGCTGGGAACGCCTCTACCAGCCTGAAAGATTGGTTTCGATGGCGGCAAGCCCGGCTTCCAGTTTGCTTGCGCCGCTCTGTCCAAGACTTGAGAGCAACCGCGCCTCGTAGTCCCGGGCGAGCCGGACAAGGTCGCGGTAATGCCTTCGGCCTTCGCGGGTCAGGTGGATGTGCTCGATGCGGCGGTCATGCTCGTCGGTCTTGCGCGAGATCCATTTGCGCTGCTCCAGCGCCTGAATGGCGCGGCTGACCTTGGTTTTATGCATGGATGAGTGGGCGCCAATCTCCGTGGCGGTCGCCTGTCCGAACTGACCGATGGTGGCCAGTGTCCGCCATTCCGGGCGGGTCATGCCGTGCCGTTCACGGTAAAGGGCGGCAAACTGGCGACTGACGATTTCGGCAGCACGGGCCATGCGGTAGGGCAGAAATCCTTCGAGCGCCAGTGAGTCCTCATCGGCGTCGGAAAGCGATGTCGGGTGGGGGAGGGTCATTGGTGACTGTTGCCTCGATATCGTTGCATCTGTAACCGTTTCGGTCGGGCCGAATAGACCGGATTTGCGGTCATGGCAATTGCGTTTACCCGTGGAAGGTTCTAAACGCGGATTAAATCGATTGTAATATCGCATGCGGGTGGAGGCATTGATGGAGCGCAGTCAGGTCAACGAGATTTTGGAGGAGAGCGACCGGTTTATCCGCTCGTTCGGCTATGTGATGCCGCCGTTTGCCTATTGGAGCCCGGACGAGATGCGGGAGCGGGTCAAGTCTGACGCGGGCAGCATCCTTGCCAACCGGCTGGGCTGGGACATTACCGATTACGGCCAGGGGCGGTTCGATGATCTGGGCTTGTTCCTGTTTACCGTACGCAACGGCTCCGCCGAAGATCTCGCCCGGGGGCAGGGCATGCTCTATGCGGAAAAGATCATGATCTCGCGCAAGGATCAGCTCTCGCCGATGCACCGGCATGTCATCAAGGCCGAGGATATTATCAATCGCGGTGGCGGCAAGCTGGTGCTGGAACTGTTCGATTCGGCCGAAGATGGCTCGATCGATGCCGATGCGGAGGTGTCTGTGCTCACTGATGGCGCGGTGCGGAAGATGGAAGCGGGCGGTTTGCTCAAGCTCGATCCGGGCGAAAGCGTTACGCTGATGCCTGGCATCTGGCATGCATTTTGGGGCGAGGGGGCGGATGTGCTCATCGGAGAGGTGTCGACGGTCAATGACGATCTGACCGACAATGTGTTCCGCGAGCCGATCGGGCGGTTCTCGTCGATCATCGAGAATGAGAAGCCCAGGCATTTGCTGGTGTCGGATTACGATGCCTGGCTTTGAACGATCCGGAATTTGCTTGAATCCGGAATCGTGCCGGTCCTGACGGTTCGGGCTTTCGCACCGCAGGCGGCAGGCAGCGATAACATTTGATTTTAAAATTGTACGCCAGCCAGGGCCGTTTGACCCTGGCTGGCGTTTGGAAATCTGCGCTGCGGCTCAGCCACGCCCCCGAGGCGAGCGCTGCGCGACTTCCTGACCGATCTCATCTCCTTGAGGGCCGGTAACCCCCGTTACAGGGGCGAGTTGCGCTAATGCGGGTTTTCGAACCGCAAGCCGTTTCCCGGTCGAATGGTATGATTTGACTGGTCAGAGGATTAGCGCGCGTCCGGGCCCAGCATGCCTAGCCTGGCCGCCTTGGCCAATCCTGCCATGCGGTTGGGGACCCGCAATTTGAGCATGACCACGGACAGCACCGAAGCGACCTCGTTGGCGGTCAGCTGCAGTTCCTCTCCAATCTCGTGGTCGGAGCGCCCGCAGGCACATTTCTGCAGGCATTTTTGTTCCGTTCGTGTCAACGGTATCAGCCCCCGATCCATGCCAAGATCCATGTTCAAAGTCCTTTCGGATATGTTCGGGCAACAGGGTCGGCGCCTTTGCGGCGCTGGGATTTGGAATCCGAAGCGCGACAACATCGCAATGGTCACCGGGTATGAGGCCACTATTCACCCAAACGCTGCACCGTGCATTCACGCTCCGCGCCAGTTTTTGACCATTTGGATAAATCACGCGACGTCAGATCGCCGGAAAGCGACAGGGCCCGGCGCATTCGCTTGCTACTGTTGCTTGTCGTGGGCGGGATTGGGTGTCTGTTGGCGATAGGCGCTGGGGGTTAGGCCGAACCAGCGGATCGCAGACCGTGTGAAGGCGGCGGGTGCGGAGAAGCCCAACCGGTAGCTGATTTCGGAAAGCCGAAGGTTCGTGTCCGAAAGCAGCGCCTCGGCCAGTTCCCTGCGGCATTCATCGACAATGGTATGCAGCGAGGTTCCCGCATCGTTGAGCCGCCGCTGAAGTGTGCGCGGACTCATGCCCAGCCGGTGGGCTTCCGCTTCCAGGGTCGGGGTACCGCTTGAGAGCATATCGGCGACGTGAAGCTTGATCGCGGTCACCGGATCCTCGGCGACGTTGATGCGCTGGGGGATTTGGTCCACCTGCTGTGCGAGAATGGCGAACAGCTTGGGATCGGCGTCGGGATTGGCGCGGCTGAGAAAATCAACTGGCAGGGTGAGCCGATTTATAGTTGCGCCAAACCTTATGTTTCGCGTCAAAAATTCCCTATGCGGCGCGGTGTTGGCAGGCTTCTTGCGCTCGAGCTCGAGTTTGCAGCGGTTTATGTCGGCGCCCAGAAAAGCCCTAAAGTGGGCGAAAACCTGGGCTGCGGCCATGTCGACATACTGGTCGCGATGCACAATGAGCGGCGAAAACGTCCATTCCAGCGCCGCCTCGCGGGCACCGATCTCCAGGGTGCAGATGCTCGCCTCGGCGATCTTTTGCAGGTTGCGCCCCATGAAAACCATCGCCTCGCGTAGCGATGGCGCGTGCAACAGCGCGTAACCGAACGAGCCGGATCCGCCCTTGGCAAAGGCGGTGGCGGATTTGAGACCGAACAGGTCATCGCCTGAGACCAGCGCGAGGGCCTCCAGGAAGCGGCACATGCGGTCAAGGCTAACCCGTGCGCCAACCACCTCGAACCGGGCCGGATCAAGTCCGCAGGCGCGGGCGATCGGTTCAGCGTCGATGTCCTGGCTTTTGGCATAGGCGCCCACCGCCGAGGCCAAACCGGCCACGACCGTGTACCGATCTGCGAGGCGCTGCTTGGTCACGTTGGCGTTCTCGGTTAAAAGTGTGGCGTCTCAAGTTAAGCCCGCTTGGATGCATCTGTCGAGGCATCGTTTATGGTTTGTCGCCATGGAGACCAACGGGCGCGATCCAGATACCGAGACTTTCGATGCCAACGCAATACTACAGTTGCGTCTGCCCGATGCTGCGCATCCGAGGATCAGCTCTTTCTTCCGATTGTGGCAGCAGTTCGGCAAGGGTGATGTGCCGGAAGCCTCGGCGTTTGATCTCAAGCGATTGAGCGCCGATTACCCGTTCGTTGCCCGTATCGGCGCCAGAGGCCCGGATATCGATCTGATCTGGCACGAAGTGACCGATCAAGAGATCTGGCCTTTCTCCACCCCGATTGCGGGTGAGCGCCTGGTTGGAATGGCGCCGCACTCGGTCGTCGCAAGAGTGATCAGCGCGCTCCATCGGACATTGTCGAGCGGCGTTCCTGACTATTTCGAGACCACCTCGTGGATGTATGATGGCCGCACGCTTGCCATTGCGCGCCTGGTGGTGCCGGTGGCCGCGCCGGCGGGCCGGGAGCTGATTTTGGTGTGGGAGACGTTGGAGCCGCAATCACCGGCCCCGTAACCGCGTGGCATGGCTTTCCGGAAAAATATTTTAAGCCTATAGTATCTCGGCCGATCCGTGCTAAATAGTCTCTGTGCCATACAAGGCCTGTGCTAGACAGGATTGTGGGCGATGGCGGTCGCGAATGCGGACCGCACGCCTGCCCAACAGGATTAAACTGGAGCTTTTGCGATGTCCGTGTCCCCCGCTGTTTCAATCAAATCCGCGAAATCCTCTTTTCAGTGGGAGGACCCGTTTTTGCTGTCCGACCAGTTGACCGATGAGGAACGGATGATCGCCGATGCGGCGGCGGCCTTTGCAGCCGACAAGCTCGCGCCGCGGGTGACTGACGCCTATCTCAATGAGGTGACCGATCGCGGCATCTTCGCCGAAATGGGCGAGGCCGGCCTGCTTGGCGTGACGGTGCCGGAAGCCTATGGCGGGGCCGAGGCGGGCTATGTGTCCTACGGCCTTGTGGCGCGCGAAGTCGAGCGGGTGGATTCGGGCTACCGCTCGATGATGAGCGTGCAGTCCTCGCTGGTGATGTACCCGATCCATGCCTATGGCAGCGAGGAGCAGCGGATGAAGTATCTGCCCAAGCTTGCCAGCGGCGAATGGGTCGGCTGTTTCGGCCTGACCGAGCCGGATGCCGGGTCCGATCCCGGCGGCATGAAGACCCGCGCCAAGAAAACCGATGGCGGCTATGTGCTCAACGGTTCGAAAATGTGGATTTCCAACTCGCCGATCGCCGATGTGTTCGTGGTCTGGGCCAAGTCCGAGTCCCACGGCGGCGAGATCCGTGGGTTTATTCTCGAAAAGGGCATGAAAGGGCTTTCGGCCCCGAAGATCGGCGGCAAGCTGTCATTGCGCGCCTCGATCACCGGTGAGATCGTGATGGACAATGTCGAGGTTGGCGAAGATCAGCTTTTGCCCAACGTGTCCGGTCTCAAGGGTCCGTTCGGTTGCCTCAATCGCGCCCGCTACGGCATTTCCTGGGGCGTCATGGGCGCAGCCGAAGATTGCTGGCACCGCGCCCGCCAGTACGGTCTCGACCGGCATCAGTTCGGCAAGCCGCTGGCCGGCACGCAACTGTTCCAGAAGAAACTCGCCGACATGCAGACCGAGATCGCACTGGGCCTGCAGGGCTCGTTGCGGGTGGGCCGGCTGATGGACGATCACCGGTTTGCGCCGGAAATGATCTCCATCATCAAGCGCAACAATTGCGGCAAGGCGCTCGACATTGCCCGTCAGGCCCGCGACATGCATGGCGGCAACGGCATTCAGGCCGAGTATCACGTCATGCGCCACGCCCAGAACCTGGAAACGGTCAACACCTATGAAGGCACACATGATGTGCATGCGCTGATTCTGGGCCGCGCCCAGACCGGCATTCAGGCCTTCTTCTGAGGCCCGGACCCTTCAGGCGCGCTGCGCGCAACCGCATTTCGATGTGACCAATCGGGCTCAAGTGAGATCCACCTGAGCCCGATTTTGCATTGGGCGATGTGCTCCGGATGTCTTGTGGCCTGACCTCCGCCGGCACCGCGCTTTGAGGCTGGATTAGAGCCCGCCTTCGACCGTGGTCAGGCCGAGGATTTTCCAGGCCTGGATGCCGCCGCGGTAGTAGTGGATGCGCTCGGCCGGGTATCCCTCGCGCAGCATGGCGCGAATGGCAGTCGGCGACTGGCCGCACCAGGCGCCATTGCAATAAAGCGCCACGGGCTGCGCCTGGTCGCACTGCCAGGCGTCATCCTGGCGTTCGCAGCCCAGCTCATCCAGCCGAAGCGAGATTTCGGTGTAGGGAATGTTAAGCGATCCGGGAATCGTTTCCCTGATGTGCCAATCCTCGGTGCGGGCATCGATCACCTTGGCGCCGGAATCGGTGAGCATGTCGAGCAGTTCCAGTTCGCCGATGCTGGTGACGCCCTCGGCGGCCTGCATCGGCTGGATGCAGAAGGACGGGCATTCACGCGAGGTCTTGGCGAAATATCCGGTGATCTCGTTTTCCGTGTCCTGAATGCGCTCGATCGTCACCGGGCCGTCCACCGTCTCGACCTCGACGCCTGCAATGTCGGGCCTGATCTTGACCGGTTTGCCGTCATCGGAAGCGAGGGCCGCATGGGGCGCTGCCGACAGACAGGCGGCGGCTAGCACCAACATCAGTTTCTTCATGACGGTCCTCCAGATCGGGCACTTCCGCACGCGAGGCGATTCTCGCGCCAAAGCAATAATATTCAGAATTTTATATGTATAGGGAAGCGAACACAGGCGTCAATGTCGGTGCCCGGGGAAATCAAGTGTCTCGGGGACACTGGAGAGCCAGGCAGCGCGGTCGCCGACACGACAGACGTTTTCCCCCAGATTCGCAACAGGCACCCCATTGACACCATGGCCAATGCGGCTCTCCTATGGCGCGTGATTTGAGCACGGGCAGGGTCATGAGATACTCCGCATTTTCGATCTTTCGCGCGGCACTTGCGGGCAACCGGGGCTGGAAACCGGCATGGCGCAAGCCCGAGCCGAAGCCGCATTACGATGTGATCATCGTTGGTGGCGGCGGACACGGGCTGGCGACCGCGCACTACCTGGCGAAAAACCACGGCATCACCAATGTGGCGGTGCTGGAGAAGGGCTATCTCGGTTCGGGCAATGTCGGGCGCAACACCACGATCGTCCGCGCCAATTATCTGCTTGAAGGCAATGAGCCGTTCTTCGCCCACTCGCTTAAGCTTTGGGAGGGGCTTGAGCAGGAGCTCAATTTCAATGCCATGATGTCGCAACGCGGGGTGATCAATCTCTATCATTCCGATGGCCAGCGCGACGCCTATGCGCGGCGCGGCAATGCCATGCGGCTGGCGGGCGAGGATGCGGAACTGCTCAACCGCGATCAGGTGCGGGAGCTGGCGCCGTTTCTTGATTTTGACAATGCCCGGTTTCCCATTCATGGCGGGCTGATGCAGCGGCGCGGCGGCACCGCCCGGCATGATGGTGTGGCCTGGGGTTATGCGCGCTCAGCCGATTCCTTCGGTGTCGATCTGATCGAGAATTGCGAAGTGACTGGTATCCGGCGTGAGGGTGGCCGTGTGACGGGGGTCGAGACCACGCGCGGCTTTATCGGCTGCAACCGGTTGGGGCTGGCGGCGGCCGGCCATTCGAGCCGGGTGGCCGAGATGGCGGGCATGCGGCTGCCGATCGAAAGCCAGGTGCTGCAGGCCTTCGTGTCGGAGGGGCTGAAACCGTTTATCGATCAGGTGATTACCTTCGGCGCGGCGCTGTTTTATCTCTCGCAATCCGACAAGGGCGGGCTGGTGTTCGGCGGCAGTCTCGACATGTACAATTCCTACGCCCAGCGCGGCAATCTGGCGACGGTGGAAAGCGTCATGGAAGCAGCCTGCGCGCTTGCGCCGGCGGTGGCCCGCGTCAAGGCGCTCAGGGCCTGGGGCGGGGTGATGGACATGTCGATGGACGGCTCTCCGATCATCGACAAGACGCCGGTTCAGGATCTCTATCTCAATTGCGGATGGTGCTATGGCGGCTTCAAGGCGACGCCGGCTTCGGGCTGGTGCTTCGCCCATCTTCTGGCCACCGGCGAGATCCACCCGCTCGCGGGTGCTTTCCGGCTCGACCGGTTTGCGCGCGGCTACCAGATCGATGAAACCGGGCATGGCGCCCAGGCGAATTTGCACTAGCGCGGGGGGAACACTTATGGCCAGTCTGATTAACTGTCCCCATTGCGGCGTGCGGCCCCGGGAGGAGTTCACCATCCGGGGTGATGCCGGGCCGGTGCGGCCTGCGCCGGACGCGGATTTTGGCGCCTGGGACGCCTATGTGCATCTACGCGACAATGTGCGCGGCCCGATGGCCGAGCACTGGCAGCATTCGGGCGGCTGCCGGCGCTGGCTGGTGGTGGAGCGCGACACGTTCACCCATGAGGTTTTTGCGGTGGTGGATGCGGCGGACTATACCCGCGTTCCGGTTGCGAAACCCGCCAGGGCCCGAAAAGCGGCGAACCCTGCCGGGCGGAGGGGCGGCGCATGAGCTTTTCCCGGTTTTCCGATGGCGGGTTGATCGACCGTTCGCAGCGGATCGGATTTTCCTTCGATGGCCGCCGGTTCGAGGGTTTTGCCGGCGATACGCTGGCCTCGGCGCTGCTCGCCAATGGCCAGGTGCTGATGGGGCGTTCGTTCAAGTATCACCGGCCGCGCGGGCTGCTGAGCGGCGGTGCGTCGGAGCCCAATGCACTGGTGACGCTGGGCGCGGGCGGCTTGCGCGAACCCAATCTCCGAGCTTCGATGGTGACGCTGCGCGAGGGGCTGAGTGCGGAAAGCCAGAACCGCTGGCCGTCGCTCGGTTTTGATCTCGGCGCGGTCAATTCGGCGCTGTCGCCATTTATTGGCGCCGGCTTTTACTACAAGACCTTCATGTGGCCGGCGGCGCTGTGGGAGAGGCTCTATGAGCCGGTGATCCGCCGTGCTGCGGGTCTTGGCCGGGCAAGCCATGCGCCCGATCCTCAGGACTATGAGAAACGCTGGGCGCATTGCGACCTGTTGGTGATCGGCTCCGGGCCCGCGGGACTGACGGCGGCATTGAGCGCCGCACGGGCCGGGGCACGGGTGATCCTTTGCGATGAGAATGCGCGGTTTGGCGGCCGTCTGATCAGGGACCAGGTGGAGATCGGCGATCTCGACGGGCCGGGTTTTGCGGCCGAGGTGGCAGATGAACTCGCCGCCAACGCCAATGTGCGGTTGCTGGCAGGCACAACCGTGTTCGGCTCATACGACAGCGGCGTTTTCGGCGCATTGGAACGGCGTGATGGCGCTTCTTCGGGCCCGGCGCAGCGGATCTGGCGGATCGTGGCCCGGCGCGCCGTGCTGGCGTCCGGTGCTGAAGAACGGCCCCTGGTGTTTGGCGGCAATGACCGCCCCGGAATCATGATGGCCTCGACGATGCGCGGGCTGATTCATGCCGAGGCGGTGCGGCCTGGCAATCATGTTGGCGTGTTCACCACCGGCGCTTCCGGCCACGAGACGGCCCGAGATCTGCTGGCGCGCGGTCTCGAAGTGACGCTGGTTGACAGCCGGCGCGATATCCCGGACGCCGAACGCGCGGCATCAAGGAGCGCACGGGTGCTTGAGGATCACATGGTCGCCGATGCGCTGGGCGGCAAGGCGGTGTCGGCCATGGAGGTGATCGATCGTGCATCGGGCCGGCGCGAGAGGATCAACATCGATGCTCTTGCGACGTCAGGCGGCTGGAACCCGGTAGTTGGGCTCGCCTGCCAGCGTGGCGACAAGCCCGACTGGGATACGAACCGCGGCATGTTTGTTCCGCCCGCGGCCAGCGACGGGCTGATGGCTGCAGGAAGTGCCGCCGGCATTCTGGATCTTGAGGGATGCCTCGACAGCGGAGCCCGGGCAGGAGCCGAAGCCGCCGCCGCGCTCGGGTTCAAGCCGAAAAAGACCTCGATCCCGACCGTCCGTGAGGCCTGCGGCGGATCCACGGGGTTTGCAACGCTGTGGCATGTATCAGAAGCGCGCGGCAAGGCCTTTGTCGATTTCCAGAACGATGTCACCGTGTCCGATCTCGGCCTGGCGGTGCGCGAGGGCTATGGCCACGTGGAGCTTGCCAAGCGCTACACCACCACCGGCATGGCCACCGACCAGGGCAAATTGTCCAATGTCAACGCCATCGGCATTCTGGCGGAAAACCGCGGCCTGTCGCCCGACCGTGTCGGGACCACGACGTTCCGGCCGTTTTACACGCCCGTGAGCATCGGCGCTCTGGCAGGCGAGCATCGCGGCGCGCATTACCGGCCGGTGCGGCGCTCGCCGCTGCATGGCTGGGCGGAAAAACATGGTGCCGTGTTTATCGAGGCCGGCGCCTGGATGCGGGCCTCGCATTTCCCCCGGGACGGCGAGAGCTCCTGGAAACCGGCCTGCGACCGGGAGTGCGTGGCGGTGCGCGCCGGGGTTGGCATCTCCGATGCCTCGACGCTGGGCAAGATTGATGTAACCGGCAAGGACGCGGCGCAATTCCTCGATCTGATCTACACCGGCAAGATCTCCAGCCTGAGCGTCGGCAAGGCGCGCTACGGGCTGATGTTGCGTGAAGACGGTCTGCTGATGGATGACGGCACGGTGAGCCGGTTTGCCGAGGATCATTTCGTCATCACCACCACCACCGCGGCCGCCGGCGAGGTGATGGCGCACATGGAGTTTTGCGCCCAGGCCCTGTGGCCGGAGCTCGATGTGCGGCTGGTCTCAGTCACCGATCAATGGGCGCAGATTACCGTCGCCGGGCCGCAGTCCCGCGCGGTGCTGGTGCGGATCGTCGATGAAGATCTGTCGGAAGAGGCGATGCCGTTTCTGGCCGCGCGCCCGGTGCGGCTCCATTCAGGTCTCGCGGCCCGGCTGTTCCGGATCTCGTTTTCCGGAGAACTGGCCTTTGAACTGGCGGTTCCGGCCCGGCATGGCGAGGCGGTGGCGGATGCGATCCTTGAGGCCGGCCGGCCCTATGGCATCACACCCTACGGCCTTGAGGCGCTGAATGTGCTCAGGATCGAAAAAGGCTTCATCACCCATGCCGAGATTGACGGGCGCACCACGCCGGGTGATCTCGGGCTGGGCAAGATGGTGAGCGCCAAGAAACCGGATTTCATCGGCCGGGTGATGCTTGCGCGCGAAGGGTTGCAGCGCGACGACAGGGAACAGCTGGTGGGTCTGAGGCCGGTCAGGCCCGATCAGACGGTTCTCGCCGGGGCGCATTTGCTCAAACCGGACACGGCGCCGACCATGGCCAATGACCAGGGCCATATCACGTCGGCCTGCTGGTCGCCCAATCTGGGTTCGCATATTGCGCTGGCCATGCTCAGGCGCGGCCGTGCGCGCCATGGCGAACGGCTGATCGCCCATGACCCGCTGCGCGGGTTTGAGAGCGAGGTGGAAGTCTGCGCGCCGGTGTTTTGGCCGGCGGAGGAAGCGCAGACTGTGAATACGGAGATGCTGACGGTTGAACATCCCGCGGTGCGTCCCGCTCCTCCCGCGCCGCACGATCTGCTCGATGGCCTGTTTACCGGGCAGACCGGACAGGCGACGCTTGTCATGGGTTCCGAGACGCTTGTGGCGCTGGTGACGGGGCCTGCTGCGAAAGACCGCGCCGTACGGCGGGTCGCCAAGGCCGGCGACGGCATCTGCCGGCCGGTGCAGCCTGGGCAGGTGCTGGTGGTGGGCCGAAGCGGCGAAAGCGCCGAGGCGCTGGTCACGCGGCTCGCCATGCCCCGCGGGCTCAGCCTTTGCGATCTCAGCGACGCGCGGGTGCGACTGATGCTCGCGGGGCCGGAAGCCGCGGAAATACTGGCCGTGTTCTGCGCGCTCGACCTGGCATCAGGCAGCTTCAAACCGGGCGCCAGCGCCCCGGTTCTGCTCGGCCATATCCCGGCGCAATTGACCTGTGTAGGCGCGCAAACCTATGAAATCATGGTGTTTTCTACCTATGGGCAGGACCTGGCCGAAAGCCTGTCACGGGCCTTGCGGCTTGCCGGCTGAGGCACTGGCGAAACGCGGTTGCCACCGGCCTGCGCATCACGCCATATTAAGGATGCCCCAAAAGCTTGTCTTGATTTTGCTGCATTGCACAATTACATTCGAATCAGGACAATTCGGGAGGACTGACCTTGGAGGTCGACGATGCTCTTCCGGTTTCTATTCAAGCCGCGTGAACCGCAATTCGCGCTGGATGGCGAAATTCGCCTGCGGCGGCTCGGCCATTCCGACGCCGCCATTTTTTGCGTCCATATCCACGAGCTGCATTACGAGGATTTCCGGGACCGGTTCAACGGTCTGGTGTCCGATGAGTGGCTCGACAAATACATCGATCGTTCACTCGACAACGCCATCGTGATCGGCGCCTTTATCGGCGATCATCTGGTGGCCGTGGCGGAGCTGCATGCCGGCGGTTACCTGGCCGAAGGCGAGGGTGAATCGGCCTTCTCCGTGGCGTCGGACTGGCGGCGCAAGGGCCTGGGCACGATCCTCTTGAAGGCGCTGCTCAAGGCTGCGACCGAAAACGACATCTCCACCATCATAGTCGAAACCGGGCCGCAGAACCATGCGATGAAGGCGCTGGCGCGGAAGTTCGGCGCCAAGATGCGCTTTACCGGCGATCAGTCGGTGGGCCGGATCAATGTTGCCGAGGGCCTGCGGCTGGCCGGCCGCCGGAGCGTAATCAAGTCCCTGCCGGCACTGGCCACCTCGCTGGCGGCGACACCGGGTGGCGCGCAGCCGGCAATCTGAACCCCGGGCGCATTCGCACCCCACCAACAACGGCCGGGTGCGAAATCAGTCGAAATTGCGCTTTAGAGAGTTGCAAGCAGCTCTTCGAGAACCGTAAAGCCGCTGCCCCAGCCCTTGTCCATGCCCGCCATGGCGTTGGCGAAACAGGCGATTTCCGCGTCGCTCGCATCGATCGGCGTCATGGTCAGCCGGACCCCGGTGCGCGCCTCCAGCTCCTTGAAGGTGACGGTTGCGAGCAGGGTCCGGGGCCAGTCCGGCATCATCGGATTGCTGGCCACATTCCACTCTGCATCCACCGAAGAATGACGCCAGACGAGCTTTTCGGGCGGCGTCACCTCCTCAAACACCATCTTGCTCAAATCGGATTTGTCGCCCCAGCGCATCTCGTTGCGCCATTCGCCGCCGGGGCGGAGGTCGAACCGGTGAATGATGGTGTCGACGCCGGGACCATACCACTGCGCCAGCAATTGCGGATCCGTCCATGCCCGCCAGACCACCGCGCGCGGCGCATTGAAGATGCGGTCGATTGTGTAGACGGGCAGGTCAGCCATGGTCCGTATCCTTGTCGTTGGTTTGATTCATCGTCAGCAGCAGCGCGTCGAGCTGATCGAAGCTGTCGCCCCAGAACGCCTTGAAGCGGGTGAGCCACTCCACCGCATCCGCCATCGCCTCGGCCTTGAGCCGGGCCGGGCGGCGCTGGGCCTCGACCGCGCGTTCGATCAGTCCCGCCTGTTCGAGCACCTTGAGATGCTTGGAGACCGCGGGCTGGCTCATCTCGAAAGGCCGGGCGATTTCGTTGACGGTCGCCTGGCCGTCGGCCAGCCGGGACAGGATCGCGCGCCGGGTGGGATCGGCCAGCGCGGAAAACACCGCATCAAGCTGGGACGGGGGGCTGGAGGCCATGGCACTTATCATAACCATTAGGTTATATAATCAATTGGTTTTGTCAATACCGGCAGATTGGCCCTGACGGGACGAATTGCCCATTTCAGCTTTGGGCAGGGTCTGTATAGTCAGGGTCAACGCAAACAGCGGCGGAGCCTCCGCCGCCACCGGAGGATCAGAATGGCAGAGCGCAAAAGCACCGAAGACCTGGTTTCCATGTTCATGAATTTCGGCAAGGACATGAACCTGCCGACCCCCGACCTGGAAGCGCTGGTGGCGCGCCACCGCAAGAACCTGCAGGCACTGGAAGACGCGGCCAAATCGGCCGGCTCGGGCGCCACCTCGATTGTCGAGCGGCAGCGCGAGATGATGCAGGAGGCGCTCGACGAGATCACCGCCATGGCCGAGAACTTGAAAGTTGGCAGCGACCCGCAGGCGATGATGAAGGCGCAGGCCGATTTCGCCCGCCGCTCGTTTGAAATGACGCTCAAGAACACCAGCGAGATCGCCGGCATGGCACAGCGCTCGGGCGCCGAGAGCTTCAAGGTGCTGCAGGCCCATATGCAGGACACGCTGGAAGAACTGCGCCAGGCGATGAGCGGAAAAACCAAGAAGTAAAATCTTACGCGCGGCACGCCTGTTTGCCGGACCGAAGCAGAGCTGCGGCCGCGCTCGCGCCATCGGGCCGGATGTCCGGATCTGGCAGGCCGGGCTTGAGAACATGTGCCGGCTTGAGGCAGGGTCGCGGCCGAGCCGGGCGGCATATCCTTCACGGCAGCGCACATCGAAAGGGGCGAGATGCGGATTATCACCGGAGATGACATTCGTCGGGTCTGTTCCTGGCCCTTCGCGGTCGAGGCGCTCAGGGCAGGGCATCGGCTGCCGCCGGCTGATTTGCGGGATTCGCTGATCGAGCGGGACGGCCGCAAGATGCTGGTGCGCACCGCCTGGATCAAGGGCCTGGCCTCGGGCGTCAAGGCGGTGACGATCTATCCCGACAATCCGGCGGCCGATCCGCCGCGCGCCTCGGTGCAGGGCCAGGTGCTGCTGTTTGACGAGGCGCGAGGCCATGTCACCGCCGTGCTCGAGGGCGTCGATCTGACCGCCTGGAAGACCGCCGGGGATTCCGCCCTCGGGGCCGACTGCCTGGCGCGGCGCGACATCACAACCATGCTGATGGTCGGCGCCGGCGCCATGGCCGCGCCGCTGATTGCCGCCCACCGCGCGGTGCGGCCCTCAATCGAGCGGGTGCTGATCTGGAACCGCAACACGGCCCGCGCCGAGGCGCTGGCAGCCTCGCTTCAAGGCGGCGCATTCATGGTCGACGTGGCCACCGATCTCGACGCGGCCTTGGGCGAGGCCGACCTGATCTCGTCGGCCACCATGTCCACCGAGCCGCTGATCCGCGGCGAGGCGCTCAAAAAAGGCACCCATGTCGATCTGGTCGGCGCCTACACACCGACCATGCGCGAGGCCGATGACGCCACGCTCACCCGCGGCCACCTGTTCGTCGACAGCTTCGCCACCACGGTGGACCATATCGGCGAACTGATGATCCCCATGGCCGCAGGCACGATCACCCGCGCCGACATCCACGGCGACCTCCACGATCTGGTCCAAGGCCGCGAGGGCCGCCGGTCGGACGACGAGGTTACGGTGTTCAAAAACGGCGGCGGCGCGCATCTCGATGTGATGATGGCGCAGGCGGTGGCGGGGGCGGTGGGGTAGGGGGGATAGCGGGAAGGGAAACAGTCAGGGCGAGTTCGAGATGATTTCGGCGGGCACAAGGCGTACTCGGATTGTCCAGATACGTTTAGGAACCAATGGTTGTTCCTGACCAATGATGCGGTCTTTACTCCATATCTGCCAGAGTGCACGAATGGCAGGTGAATTTGGTGCTTCTGTGAGGAATCGTCCGATCCGCCATATCTCCCGCAAAACGACAATCTTTTTATGGCACCTCACGCTAGTAGGATGCTGCAAAGCAATCAATGTTAGCATGAAGCACGATAACGAGTGTGCCGATATCGTTGTTTCCTGAATACAATGGATTTGACCTCATCCGGGGGTTGACACGCCTTTCAATCAATATCACGTTTCTGCACGTTTAAGTGCATTCATGGCGGGGCAATACATGTTAGGGTTATCGCATCCGCGGGCAATCACCCGCATCTCGGATCCTATACATGGCGCTATCCCGTTGACTATATTCGACAGAGACTTTGTGGACCGCCCGGATTTTCAACGTTTGCACTACGTTCTCCAGCAGTCGGTCAGTTTCGTTGCATTTCCGTCGAACAAGAACACCCGTTTTCCTCATTCGCTCGGAACGGCTCACACCGTCGGCCGGATGTTCAGCAGCGCGTTGTCCAACGCAAGCGACATCGATCTTCGCGCCTTCCTAGGTGACGCAGCGAACTTCCTTGAGAAAGTGATCCGCAAGCTGCATGACGCACAAGGTGGCGGGGCAGACGGGGATACTGCGGACGTGGGAGCAGTGATCGATGGACTCGTTAAAGCCCACAAGGCCTCGATTTCTGGTCGAAGTGGATTTCTCCATACGCCGCTCATGGCTCTGGAAGGCAAACGCCTCGCTACGGACCCAGACCTTCGAGTCGATACGGAGGAGCCGGTCGGAGAGAACAATCTTCTGAGCGCGGCTTTTGTAATCGACACCTATTGGCAGGCCCTCAGGCTCTACGCGCTCGCTCATGACGTTGGCCATCTCCCGATGAGCCATGCTTTTGAGGTTGCTCTGAAGGATTTCACAAGCGTATCAGATGGTTATGAACCTCAACACAATGGTCCGGTGGCAACTGATCTGTATAACAGGGCCCTAACCAAATTCCAGGGCAAGCTCGACGATAAGAGACTTAGTCAATTTGTATCGTCTATGCTAAATATCGATCCGCCGAGTGTAAAAGAGAATGTTAGCCGAAAGGCGCTGCACGAAATTAGAAGCTACGCGATCCAAAGCAGCTACCTGAAGGAACAACAGAGGCTAACGGCGGGCTACGGAGAATTCCTACCGATCGACAAGAAGCAAGCTCCGGGAGCTAAAACCGACAACTGGCTCGATGAATACTGCAGACTGATCCACCATGTGGCGCTCTGCTTGATTTATTCTTACATCGCCCACAAGGGAAGGGCGAGCGCTGACCCGACCCCTACCCGGTTTCTCTACGCCTTGCGACAGCTCGTGGATGGTCAGGTGGACGGAGACCGGCTTGACTACACCTTGCGCGACTGCCGCTCGGCCGGAGCTAGTTTCGGTGAATTCGACCTTGATCGCGTAGTGCGGGACACGGTTCTTCTGCAGCGCCGTGACGAGGAGGGCAAACCATCTGGCCTGTTTGCCTTTGGCTTCGGTCCGCGGGCCGTGCCGGGCATTGAGCAGTTTTTCGAGTCCCGTTATCAGGGCTATCGCTACCTCGTACATCACCGGACTTCGAGCCGCGCCAACGTGGCAATCCAGCTTTTGCTTCAGAAATTCTACGAATACGCATATCTCTATCCTAGTAGTGATTGCGCTTCAGTGATGAATCGGCTCGATTTCATAAGGACGAGCAAGGATGATGATGGTCACGTCATGCTGTCGGAGATTCTGCCAAGCGGTGATGGCGACGGTGAGACGCTCGACGATGCTTCGCTGAGGGTCCTGATGAAACGGTGCCGGGCGATTTTGCGTCGGGACGGAAATTTTAAATATCTGTACGATCAATGCAAGGAACGCTGGCGACGTGCAAAGCAACTGGACGTCCTGATCGAGATGCTACTGTTTCGTGCTCTCCAACACACCGATACCCTATTTAAATCCCAGACGGCAATGGGCTATCTGTCTGATGTCCTGGGTATAAAAGATGAACCAACCCAGACCAGCTTCATCCAACATGCCGTTGCGCCAGATCAGCTCACTCGTGTCACAAGGGAAGTAAACGATGCCCTCAGCGGTTCAGCTTGGGTTGATAAAATCGGTTTCAAAGAACCACTCCTATTTTGTACCGAGAAGGTGGCTCCCAAATGCTTCCGCGCGAAGTCGCCGGAGAAACATGTTTACGAGGAGTTCACTTGGATCGCGGACCCAACCGGCCAAATGAACAGTGTCGACCGAGGCAACGCTGCGCCGACTTTGAGTGCAATGGAAGAGAGCCGCAAGGGTAATGTTGGTGTGCGATATTACCTGATCGGACGCGATCTGAAAGCCAATCCGGAGGTGGTTCCTGCCGTAGAAGCACTTGTGACCGAACACTTCCGAAACGCTTATAAAGCCTTCAAAGGCTGGAGACAGAAAGGGGCAAACAAACAATCGGCCAGAAAAGGCCGATGATTCCCCTCATGACGCTGAATAAATGGTATGTTAACGTAACGTCATCTACAAAGGATGTTCCATTGGAGTTTTCACATGTGTGACGACCTGACCAAACAAGAGATTTTATTCTTTACCGTGATGCAAGCCCACCCGGATGGGATATCGGAAGACGAAATTTTCAACGGTATGTCCAAGCTTGCCACTCAGATAGGATGGCCATCCTATCTCAACACGGTTCCGCGACCCCTGAGCGAACGACTAAAAGAGGCGCGGGACCGCGACATGATAGCCAAGTATCAACCCCTACGTTGGAGGCCGGCGCCCTTTGTATCCGCCTATGTGAGGCACCTTGCTGAACGATACCTGGAGAAACCGGAGCAACGTCGGAAGATACTCGTAAAGCTTGAAGACGAACTCCACGCAGCCGAATAGCCGAAAACGGCCCGGCCTCCGCGTCGACGGGTGGCTAACCCGCAAACCGATCGATATGAGGACGATTCCACCCCACCCCTCCAACAATTCCAACACCTTACCCCAAAACCGCGCCAATCTTTTCCCCATCTTCCGCCCCCATGCCACACTACCCCCACTCCCGCTGCCGGATGGATCGCGAACGTTTCGAGCCAAGTGGGAGGGAATGCCTCCTGATCCTCGAGCGCAAACGTCAGCGCGCGCGGCGCGGGGGGAGGCGATGGCCAGTGCGGTTCCGCTGGCGGCGGGTTTCCTCCGGGAGGCCGCAAGCCAGCCACCGGGCCGGGGTCCGCTTTCTCGCCTCACGGGCGGGGACGGGCGACCGGTCCGGGTCTGTGGCGGACATGTTTGCGTGAAGCGAGCAGGGTCCGTGCCGGAATGCGCACCTCAAGCAGCTCTCGCGGTCTGTCCGGACCGCGGCCGGGGCAACCCGGGCGGAGAGCCCTGAAGAGGGGCAGGTGAGGAAGCCAACTTCCGCGTGTTTGCGAGGCTGACGCCTGTCGGATGGGGACGCCGTCCGGCGAATTTCGGGCTCGCGCGCGTGCAGCGCCACCCCACTACCCACTTTCAGAGGCACTGCCCGCGCGCAGCCCTCCGGAATGGCCGCCTGTCGCGCGGAAGTGCTTGCACTCAAGCGATCATGGACAGGCGCAGTTTTGACTTTATGCTCGCACCCCGGCGGCAATTGCCCGCGCGGCGCGGCCTCCGGCTGCGCGGATGGACAGGCCGGGGCAGTCTGGCGTTTCAGGCGACGCCCGGAGCAGGCAATCGCCGCCAAGCGCCCTTACTGATCGTCGAAATCCAGCACCAGCCTGTCGCCCGTCGGCCGCGACTGGCAGGCGAGCGTGAAGCCGGCTTCGATTTCCCAGGGCTCGAGCGAGAAATTCTGGTCCATGGTGGCTTCGCCCTCGACGATCCTGCAGCGGCAGGTGCAGCACATGCCGCCGGCGCAGGAATAGGGGATGTCGAGGCCGGATTTTTCGGCCGCCGTCAGGATGGTGTCGGTGGCGGCATCGACTTCGATGCTGCGCCGCGCGCCGTCGAGGACAATGTCGACCTTGGCGCCATGTGTCGCGCCGTTGGTTTTGGGTTTGGGGGCCGGGGCGGGGGCCGCATCGGCAGCGGGCGTGAACAGTTCGAACTTGATCCTGTCCTCGTCAACGCCAAGGGCGGCCATCGCGGCGGAGGCCGAGCGGATCATCGGTTCGGGCCCGCAGATATAGACGGCGTCGGCCGATTTCGGGTCGATCAGCCCGTGTTCGGCAAGCGTCTCGAGCTTCGGTGCATCGAGCCGGCCGTTCATCACCTCGATTTCCTGGATTTCCTCATCGAGCACATGCGTGAGCGTGAAGCGGCCGGTGTAGCGGTCCTTCAGATCGTTCAGGTCATCGAGGAACATTACGCTTGAGGAATTTCGGTTGGCGTAAAGCAGGGTGACGGTGGACTGGGGCTCGCCGGCCAGCACCGATTTGGCGATCGACAGGCAGGGCGTGATGCCCGAACCCGCGGCCAGCAACAGGTAATCATGCGCGCCGCCGATCTGCGCGGTAAACCGTCCCTGCGGCGGCATCACCTGCACGCGGTCGCCTTTTTTCAACGTCTGGGCAAAGCCCGAAAAACGGCCGTTTTCGATGTGCTTGACACCGACGGTGCGCTGGCCGGCCTCGGAAAGCGGCGAGCAGATCGAATAGGAGCGGCGCATGTCCTGGCCGCCGATATCGGCGCGCAGCGTCAGATACTGACCGGGCACGAAGGCGAAGGTGTCACCCAGATCGTCGGGGATCGCGAAGGTGATCGCCACCGCATCCGGGGTCTCGTTGCGGACAGCGGCAATTTCGAGTTCATGAAAACGCGGAGCGGCCATGGGTCGGTTCCTCAAAACTTAGATGCATTTGAAATAGTCGAAGGGTTCGGCGCAGTCGTCGCAGCGGTAATGGGCCTTGCAGGCGGTGGAGCCGAACTCGGAGACCTTGGAGGTGTTGTTCGAACCGCAGCGCGGGCAGGCGACGGTTTCCTCGCTGAAGAACGCGCGGCGGCCGCCCGATGAGCCCACCGGCGGGGCAATGCCATAGGCACGCAATTTCTCGCGGCCTTCAGGCGTGATCCAGTCGGTAGTCCAGGTGGGGGTGATCACCCGTTCCACCCGGGCGTCAATGCCCGCCTCGATCAGCGCCGATTGCACCGCCATCTCGATGGCGATCACCGCCGGGCAGCCCGAATAGGTCGGCGTCAATTTGACGGTGATGACGCCGTCCTTGGCTCGGGAGACATCGCGCAGAATCCCCAGATCGGCCACGGTCACGCAGGGCACTTCCGGATCGGGCACGGCGCTTGCGGCCTCAAGCGCGCGGGCGAGCTCGAAATCGGCAACTTCGTTGCGCGCGCCCTCGTTCTTGGCCGGAGCCGGGCTCATCGCCGTCACCAGCTCAGGCCGGGATAGGCGCGCTGCATGAATTGCAGCTCGGCCAGCAGATGGCCCATGTCCTCGCCATGCAGACCGTCACGACCGCCCTTCTGGTGGACGCGGACTTCGGGTGCTGTCAGCTTGGCTGTGCGAAACACGGTGGCGATGGTGTCGTCCCAGGCTTCACGCAGGTTTTCCGGGTCGGGCAACAGACCCGCAGCCACCGCTTCAGTGCGGACCGGCGAGGCCATGAACAGCTCGCCGGTGTAGCGGTGCAGTTCGGTGGCGGCAGCGGCCATGTGGGCCGCACTCTCCCCGGTGCCGTCACCAAGACGGATCACCCATTCGCCGGCGTGGCGCAGATGGTAGGCCATTTCCTTCTGAGCCTTGGCGGCGATGCCGCGCAGGTCCGCGTCGGTCGAACTTTCGGCGATGTCGCGCCAATAGGGCTCCATGAAGGCTGCGAAATAAAGCTGGCGCAGCATGGTGACGGCAAAATCGCCATTGGGGCGCTCGACCAGCAGGCAATTGCGGTAGTCGCGCTCGCGGCGCAGGAAGGCCAAATCATCCTCGCTGCGGCCCTTGCCCTCGATCTCGCCTGCATGGGCGTAGAGCGCGCGGGCCTGGCCGAGCAGATCGAGTCCCATATTGGCGAGCGCCAGATCCTCTTCGAGCGTCGGCGCGTGGCCGCACCATTCCGACAGCCGGTGGCCGAGCACCAGGCAGTCATCGGCGAGCTCCAAAAGCGCCCGGAAGGCAGTGTGGTTTGCGTCGTTGTCGGGTGCGGCCATCACATGTGCCCCACTTCGTCGGGAATGTCGTAGAAGGTCGGGTGGCGGTAGATCTTGTCGTCGGCGGGCTCGAACATCGGCTCGGCGAAGGACGGATCGGAAGCGGCAATCTCGCTCGAGCGCACCACCCAGATGGAGTTGCCCTCGCCGCGTCGGGTGTAGACATCGCGCGCGGCCTGCAGGGCCATGTCGGAATCAGCGGCATGCAGCGAACCGACATGGCGGTGATGCAAGCCGTTGCGCGGGCGGATGAACACTTCCCACAGCGGGGTCATGGCTTCGGTCTTGCCGGTGGTGTCGGTCATTCGGCGGCCTCCTGGGGGATATGTTGCTTGTTGGCGCGTTTTTGAGCGTGGGCGAGGGCTGCTTCGCGCACCCAGGCGCCATCATCATGCGCCTTGTTGCGGTCGCGGATGCGGTCGCGGTTCATCTGGCCTTCGCCCGAGACCACGGCCTTGAATTCCGACCAGTCGATCTCGCCATGGTCGTAGCCCTGTTTCTCCGCATTCCATTGGAGGTCCGGATCGGGAACGCTGAGCCCGATGAACTTAGCCTGCGGCACGGTTGCGTTGATGAATTTTTCGCGCAGCTGGTCGTTGCTGAAACGCTTGATCTTCCAGGCCATTGACTGGTCGCCGTGCTGACTGTCGCTGTCATGGGGACCAAACATCATCAGCGACGGCCACCACCAGCGATTGAGCGCATCCTGCGCCATTTCCTTCTGTTCTTCGGAACCCTTGGCCAGTTCCATCATGATCTCGTAGCCCTGGCGCTGGTGGAAGCTTTCTTCCTTGCAGACCCGGATCATGGCGCGGGCATAGGGGCCGAAGGAGCAGCGGCACAGCGGGATCTGGTTCATGATGGCCGCGCCATCCACCAGCCAGCCGATGGCGCCGATGTCGGCCCAGGTCAGTGTCGGATAGTTGAAGATCGAGGAGTATTTGGCTTTGCCGGCCAACAATTCCTCGGTCATCTGTTCGCGGGAGACGCCCAGTGTCTCGGCGGCGGAATAGAGATAGAGGCCGTGGCCACCCTCATCCTGCACCTTGGCGAGCAACGCCATCTTGCGGCGCAGCGTCGGAGCGCGGGCGATCCAGTTGCCCTCGGGCAGCATGCCGACGATTTCGGAATGGGCGTGCTGGCCGATCTGGCGCACCAGCGTGCGCCGGTAGCCTTCGGGCATGGGGTCATTGGGTTCGATTTTTTCCTCGCGGTCGATGCGCGACTGGAATGCGGCAAGAAACTCTTCCGATTCCGTGGTGCTCGAATCCGCGCCGATCAGGCCTTGGCTGTACATATTGGGGGTCCTCCAGACTGGAGGATCTTATATGTTACAAGTATAAAGCATGTCAAGAATATTTGTAACAAATTCATCTGCCGGCATGTCGGTCGGCAGCGCCGGCGAAAACCATGTCACGGCTAGTCTGGCCCGAATCGCAACGCCAGGCGCGGGGCTGCTGGCGGCATCGCGCCGGCCGAAGTGGTGGCGTGATGATCAAGCCAGGTCTCCGATGGCGCGAGCGTCTGGCGATAGATCCGCGCCACCAGTGCCCGGGCGTCCGGTTCCGGATCATCATCGGCAATCAAACCGGCGGGTATGGCGAGCACGCGCAAGGCAATCCGCCGCCACTCGTGGATCATCAGGCAACGCAGCGCCATGGCGTCTTCGGGTGTTGGCGGCGAACCGTCGCGCAACGTATTCTCAATGGGCTGGTAGGCGGCGCGCAAAGCGGTGAACTCGTCGGAAAGCCGCGCTTCGCGCAATTGCGCGCGCAGGCCCGCTCCGGGAGCGAGCGTGTCCAGTTCTGCGATGGTCAAATCGGGATGCCGAGCCTGAATAGCCGCCGGATCTGCTTTGCCAAACCACAACAGGACCGTGTCGCCAAGTGACAGCGCGCCCCGGCCTTCAAATGCCCGGCGCGTAGAATCCGCCATGGGCGCGCTGGCCATGAGCAGGTTCAGCGGTGTAGCCGTGGGCAACAGGGAGGATTTGGCATAGATCCGCTGCTCGGCGGCCAGCACGGTTTCGGCAACATCGGGCGACAGCCGATAGAAGCTGTTGCGGCCCTCGCGCTGGCGCTCGATCCAGCCGTCCGCCGATAGTCTCGAAATCGCCGTGCGAACCGCGCCATGGCCGATGCCGAGCCGCCCCATCAACGTCTGCAAGGCGGCGGCCGAGACCTCTCCGCCGCGCGGGCCGATGGCGTCTCCCATGAAGGTGACAATCAGCGACCAGGCCGAAAGCCGGGTGCTGGCGGTCAGATCGGCAAGCCGGGCGTCGATCGCGCGGGCGAGGCGGGTGGCGGAGGTTTGGGCGGGCGTCTGCATGGGAGAAACGCAATAGCGAGTTTGTGACGAAGCTGGAAGCCCCCGCCAGTCTGTGTTTGCGCAGTCTGGGAACCGCGGTTCGTCGCCGGGAATGGAATTTGACGCAGCCGATGCTCGCCGATAGTCATGCGATGGCTCGGTTTGGCGGAGGGATGCGGTATCGGAGTGGACCAGCGCGCGATCATTGCCGCCAACAACAATGCCGATCTTTATGCCGCGATGTTTATCTCCCATGGCTTGGGATTTGAACGGCGGCCCTATGTCTTTGTCGGCCTCGAGCGGCCGCCGCCCTATTACTCAAATCTCACAGTGCTCGCTCCGGGGCACGGCAAAGAGATTACCGGGCGTCTTGAGGTCCTGCGGCGGAATTTCACTGGTCGCATCGGGCTAAAGGACAGTTTTTGCGAGTTGGACCTTCAATCCAGCGGGTTTGACATCCTGCTCGACGCGTCGTGGATCTGGCGGAGCTCGGGCAAGCCATCGGGTTTCAATTGTTGGGAGCGGATCGAAACCGAGGCCGATCTTCTGGCGTGGGAAGGCGCGTGGAAGCGGATGGGATCGCCCGCGCCGCAGCGTATGTTCAGGGCCAGTTTGCTTGATCGTCCCGACATTGTCTTTCTGTGTCACAAGAGTGATGGAGAAATTGCCGCGGGGTGTATCGCCAATCTGTCTGAGACCTGTATCGGCATCTCGAACCTGTTTTCACGGACGCAATCGGCCGGTGTGTTTGCCGAGGCCGCCGCCGCTGTGGCCGCTGTGGCCGCTGTGGCGCCGGACCTGCCGATCACCGGCTATGAATCAGGCGAGGATCTGGATCATGCAATTCAAGCCGGATTCGAGACGGTCGGGGACCTGCGTGTTCTGGTGGCGCCAGCCGCCGGATCGTGACCGGCGCGTGGCAGATCTCCATTGCGGCATGAGCTGAGATCCTTGGTTGGGCGCCGGCGATCCGCGCCCGTTGCCAACAGGTCTGTGCGTGCGAAAAGGCTGCTATTTCACCGATTTCGAATATATGGCAAACTGCAGGCGTAACACTGCCATCCAAGCAGGAGACATTCGTTATGCGCGTAGGTCTTATTGCCGGAATAGCCTTGTTGACGGCTCACAGCGCCCAGGCGCGCGGTGAACCGGTGGATCTGCTGTTGTGCATGGCCGCCGACGTGTCGGAAAGTGTTACGCCCGACGAATATGATCTGCAAAAGCAGGGACATGCCTCGGCGATCGAGGATCCCGACGTGGTCAATGTTATCCGTTCGGGACTGCACGGCAAGATCGCGGTTATGTATGTTGAATGGGCCGACCAGCAACAGCAATTTGACGGCGTCGACTGGCATATTGTCGCTGATTTGACCTCGGCGCGCCAGGTGGCGGAAAAGATCCGCAATGCGCCTTCGCCGCCCTGGATCCACAAAAAGGTGAGGAACACCTCCACCAGCGAAGTGGTGCAATATTGCATGCGCAGGTTTCAGTCAGCACCGGCGGTGTCGCGGCGCCTGGTCATCGATATCTCCTCGGACGGCACCAACAATGTCGGCGCACGGATTGATGCGGTGCGCGATTTTGCCGTCAGCCAGGGGGTGGTGATCAACGCGCTGGCAATCGAGGATTCCGTGTCGCCCTTTCCCAACGGAACCCATACAAGGCCCGAGGGGGGATTGGTGAACTACTTCCAGGCCAATGTGGTGGGTGGCCCCGGTGCCTTTGTTCAGGTGGCGCGTGGCTATGCCTCGTTTGGTGAGATGATCCGCCGGAAGTTCATTCTGGAGTTGGCGAGCGTGGAATAGGATTCAGGCCGCCGACCCAGCGCCGGATCCCGCCGGTTGAGGGTCCGCTACGGCCTGGCGTTGGTCCGATGCTCCCTCCAGATGATGAACACACCGCTGGCGATGATCACGGCTGCCCCGACAAATGTCAGCGCGTCGGGGATTTCGTTCCAGACAATCCATCCCAAAAGCGTGGCCCAGATGATGGCGGTATAGTCGAGCGGCGCCACCACCACCGCAGGGGCAAGCCGGAAAGCCTGGGTCATCATGGTCATGCCGGCGGTGCCGAAGATCGCCACGGCGGCGAACAGCCCCCAATCCTCGGGCCGGACCGGGATCCAGACGAACGGTACAATGAACAGGCTTAGCGCCGCGCCGGTTCCGGTCATGTAGAGCAGCAGCGTCCATACGCTTTCGCGCTCGTCGACCCAGCGGGCGCTGAGCATCAGCAGCGCATAAACAAAGGCGGTGGCGATCGGCAACAGCGAGACCGTCTGGAAAGCAGCCGATCCCGGCCTGATGGCGATCAGAACGCCCGCAAAGCCAATCAGTACAGCGAGCCAGCGGCGCCAGCCCACGGTTTCGCGGAAAAACATCGCAGAGAGTGCGGTGATGAACAGCGGGGCGACAAAGATCAGGGCGGTGGCTTCGGCCAGGCCAAGATATTTGAGGCTTGTGAAGAACATGACCGTTGCGGCGATCCACAGCGTCCCACGAAAAAGATGCGCCACGGGCCGGTGCGAGCGCAAGGCCGCGGTTCCACCCATTTTAACCGCGATCAGGATTGCGAAGGGCAGGGCGATCAGGTTTCGCATAAACTGGATCTGAAGGGCCGAGTAATGATCAGTCAGCGTTTTGGCCAGAGCGTCATTCACGCAGAGCGAGGCCACACCCACGCACATCAGGACGATGCCGGTCGAGGCGCGGGGATATAGTGGTGCAGACGCGCTTTGCAATTTGATCATCCCCGGCCATGGTGGCGCGAGACTATCACCGTATCTACGAAAATCGAGTGCAATATCTTGCCGTCGGGATACGGCTGGAATCCCCTGAGCTTTCAAGGGGAAACAGCCCGTCACTGCGGGTGCGGCGTCGCCTCATCAGAATGGTTGGGCGATCACCTGTCGTAGGCGTTCATGGTGTGCAGCTCGTATTCGGCCACGTCATCGCCGTCCTGGTTGAGAACCGCGACATGCCAGCGAACCTCGCCGTAGTTGTCGGTGCGGCGGGTCTTGCGCTTGACCGTGAGTTTCACTGAAATGGCGTCGCCCGGCGAGACAGGCTTCATGAATTTGAGGCCATCAAGCCCGGTGTTGGCGAGCACCGGACCCGGGGCGGCTTCGACGAACAGGCCGGCGGCAAACGAGAGTAGCAGATAGCCATGGGCGACACGGCCCGGGAAGAAGGGATTGGCCTTGGCTGCCTCTTCGTCCATGTGGGCGTAGAAGGTATCGCCGGTAAAATGCGCGAAGGTCTCGATGTCCTCAAGGGTTACCGTGCGCGGCCCGGCCGCGATGCTCTCGCCGATTTCGAGTTCGTTGAAGGTACGTGTGAATGGATGTGCCGGGGCTTCGGGCCGGCTCGCGCCCTTGATCCATGTTCCGGTGACACCCGATATGATGTCGGGGCTGCCCTGAATGGCGGTGCGCTGCATGTAATGCATGACGCCGCGAATGCCGCCCAGTTCCTCGCCGCCGCCGGCGCGGCCCGGGCCGCCATGCACCATGTGTGGCAGCGGCGAGCCGTGACCGGTGGCTTCCCTGGCACTGTCGCGATTGTTGACATAGATGCGGCCATGGGAGGCTGCGGAGGACAGCACCAGATCGCGCGCCACCGCCGGATCATGGGTGATCACAGAGGCCACGAGGCTGCCCCGGCCGCGATTGAGCAGGCGGCCGGCATGGTCGAGATCCTGATAGGGCATCAGCGTCGCCACCGGCCCGAAGGCTTCCACCGCATGCACATTGGTGGCGGAATCGGGATCGTCGCAGGCAAACAGCATCGGCGGCACGAAGGCGCCCTTATGGGCGTCGGCGCCGTCAACCTGGAACTTGTCGGGATCGCCGGACAGCACGCGGCATTCCGCTCCGATCTGCCGGGCCTTGTCGAGCACATCGGATTTCTGCGCGGCGGAGGCCAGCGCACCCATGCGGGTGGTTTCCAGCGCCGGATCGCCAATGCGGGTTTTTTCAAGCTTGGCCGCAAGCGCGTCGCCAATCGGGCCGATGAGCGGCTCAGGTACGATCATGCGGCGGATGGCGGTGCATTTCTGCCCGGCCTTGGCGGTCATCTCGCGCACGGCCTCCTTGACGAAGATCTCGAATTCCGGGCTTTCGGCCGTGACATCCGGTCCGAGCACGCTGGCGTTGAGACTGTCCTGTTCGGCGACAAAGCGGACGCTGTTTTCGAGCAGGCGCGGATTGGAGCGCAGCATCAGCGCGGTCTGCGCCGAACCGGTGAAGCCTACGACATCCTGGTAGTCGAGCCGGTCGAGCAGATCGCCCAACCCGCCCGAGACAAGCTGCACCGCGCCTTCGGGCAGCAGGCCGCTTTCGATCATGCGGCGGAAACACTGTTCGGCGACATGGGCGGTGGCGGTCGCCGGTTTGACGATCGCCGGCATGCCCGCGAGCAGCGTTGGCGCGAGCTTTTCCAGCATGCCCCAGACCGGGAAATTGAAGGCGTTGATGTGGACGGCGACGCCGCGCATCGATGTGGCGACATGCTGGCCGACGAAGCTGCCGCCGCGCGACAGCATTTCGAGATCGCCATCGACATAGACATGGCTGTCGGGCATTTCGCGCCGGCCCTTGGACGCGAAAACCAGCATGGTGCCGATGCCGCCATCAATGTCGATCATGGCGTCCGGCGTGGTGGCGCCGGTGGTGTGGGACAGCGCGTAGAGCTCGTCCTTGTGTTCGCCCAGATAAAGCGCCAGCGCCTTGAGCATGCGCGCCCGGTCATGAAAGCTCATGGCCCTGAGCGCCGGGCCGCCCTTGTTGCGGGCAAAGGCGATCATTGCGCCGGCGTCAATCGAGGTCTGTCCGGCGACGGCCAGCTTTTCACCTGTGACGGCGCTGGCGATGGAACGGGCGCTGTCATCTGCCGGGATCCATTGTCCGGCCAAGAAGCTGTTGACGTTGATCAAACCCATAGTCTCTCTCCCTGCGGCCTTTGATAGGGCCGGTGCGCTGGCAAGCCGGTCATTCGGCGGACCGGCTGTCTAAGCGAATGGTTTGGCTGCTTTCCACGAACCCGGGCTTTGCGCCTGCATCGCCGCGAAGGCGGCGCGCAGCTTGGCCATCCCGGTTTCTTCGGCCCAGAACATCAGGCCGCCCAGATGCTTGGGGAAACCGTAGCCTTCGGTCCAGACCACATCGATGTCCTCGGGGGCGAAGGCGATGCCTTCCTCCAGGATCAGGTGTGCCTCGTTGACGATCGCCGCCATCACCCGAAGCACGATCTCGTCGCGGCTGAAGCTTTCGTGCTTGGCGCCATGCTCTGCGCGATAGGTCTGGACGATTGCCTCTACCTCCGGGTCCGGTTTGCCGGGTCCATCGCTGTGGTCGTACCAGCCGCGATTGGTCGGGCTGCCGCGGCCCAGCCGGCCCAATTCGCACAGTTGATCGGCGATTTCGACATAACGTCCCGGCCAGGTGCCGCTGGCGCGCTGGCGCTTGCGGTTGGCCCAGCTGATCTGCAGCCCGGTGCGGTCCTGCAATTCATAGGGGCCCAGCGGCATGCCGAGTTCACGCATCGCGGCGTCGACCTCATAGGGCGAGGCGCCGTCGGCGACCATATAATCGGCCTGGCGGCGATAGGCCGACAGGATCCGGTTGCCGATAAAGCCGTCGCAGACGCCGGTTTCGACCGGGATCTTGCCAAGCCCCCGGGCGAACGCGAAGGCGGTGGCCATGGTCCGGTCGCTGGTGGCCGATGTGCCCACCACCTCGACCAGCTTCATGATGTTGGCGGGCGAAAAGAAATGCAGTCCCAGGAACCGGTCCGGCCCGGGCATGCCTTCGGAAATCATGTTGGGATCGAGATAGGAGGTGTTGGTGGCGATCGGCGCGTCCTGGCGCATGACGGCGGAGAGTTCGCCAAACACGGCGCGCTTGACGTCGGCATCCTCGAACACTGCTTCGATGGCGATGTCGGCGTCGAAAGCACCGGCATATCCGGCGCTGGCCGTGAAGCCGGCGCGCCGCGCATCGGCCTTGTCCTGATTGATGCGGCCCGACGCCAGATCCTTGGCGATGATCGCCTCAACACGGCCGTGGCCAGCTTCGGCGCTTGGCTCATCGCGCTCGATCATGGTGACCCGGTGGCCAGCGGCCAGACAGCTTGCCGCGATGCCGGCGCCCATCAATCCGCCGCCGACGATCGCCACATGATTGACCGGAGCCGTGTCGACGGATTTGAGCCGCGCCGGCCGTGTGACCGAGCGTCCTGCGAAAAACAACCGCCTGAGAGCGCGTGACTGCGAACTGGAGCGCAGATCGAGATGGGTCTGGCGTTCGATCGCAGCGCCCTCGGCAAAGGGCAGTTTGGCTGCAAGTGCGGTGGTTTCGAGCGCGATCAACGGCGCATTGGAGCCCTTGGCCGCCTTTTTGACTTCGGCAGTCAGCGCCGTCAGATCGGCGTCCTCGACCGCGCGCGCCGATGTCATGTCCGGGCGGGCGGGTAGATTTGCGCGGAAAGCTGCGATCGCCGCCATCCGGTCGCCCTCGAAAATCTGGTCGAGGCCGCCCCACCCGGCGAAATCCTTGGCGGTAACCGGCTTACCGATGGAAGCCATTCGGGCAGCCCGCTCAAGACCGATGAGACGCGGCAGCCGCTGGGTGCCACCGGCGCCGGGGATCAGGCCGAGATTGACTTCAGGCAGTCCGAATCGCGTGGCTTTGTCGGCGATGCGGTAGGCGCAGGCGAGCGCCAGTTCCAGACCGCCGCCGAGCACGGTGCCATGCATGACGGCGATGAAAGGGGTGTCGCTGGCCTCGATGGCGCTCAAGACATCGGGCAAATGCGGCAGCGGCGGCGGGCCGGCGAATTCCGAAATGTCGCCACCGGCGACAAAGGTCCGGCCTGCGCAGATCAGCGCCGCGGTTTCGCATTTGGCGTCATTGACCTTGGCGAGCGCCTCCATCAATCCCCTGCGGACGGTGACCGCCAGCGCATTGACAGGCGGATTGTCGATGGTGACCAGCGCGTGGCCATTCTCGATCTGGACATGCACCACCTTGTCCGCCGGTCCGGATTTCTGGTTTTCGGAACGGGTGGTCACAGCGGCGGCTCCTGCAAGTGATTTGGAAAAAGCAATGCCGGTGAAGACCGGCGGATTATTAATTGACCAACCGGTCGGCTTATGCAACCCTTATTTTCAGGAGGACCCTTGGCAATGAGCGAAACCGTATTGCAATCCTGGAACGGCAGCGTGCTGGAAATCACGCTGAACCGACCCGACCGATTGAATTCCTTCAATGACGAGATGCACGGGGCGATGGCTGCCGCACTCGACCTGGCGCATGCGGATCCGCGCTGCCGGGCGGTGCTGATAACCGGGGCGGGACGCGGCTTTTGCGCGGGCCAGGATCTCGACGCGCGTAATCCCGACAAGATGGACGGTCCGCCCGATCTCGGTGCGACGCTCAACACTTTCTACAACCCGATGATCCGCAAGATCCGCCGGCTCAAGAAGCCTGTGGTCTGCGCGGTCAACGGCGTGGCGGCCGGGGCGGGGGCCAATCTTGCGCTTGCCTGCGACATCGTGCTTGCCGCCAGGAGCGCCAAGTTCATCCAGTCCTTTGCGCGGGTCGGGCTTATCCCTGATGCCGGCGGATCCTGGATGCTGCCACGGCTGATCGGCGAGGCGCGGGCCAAAGCGATCGCCATGACCGCGGAGCCGGTGCCGGCCGAGAAGGCCGAGGCCTGGGGCATGATCTGGCGTGCGGTCGAGGACGCCGAACTGCTCAGCGAAGCGCGGGCGCTGGCCGAACGTCTGGCCGCGGGGCCGACCGAGGGTCTGGGCCGAATGAAGGACCTGATCCAGGCAGCTTCCGGCCACACACTCGATGCGCATCTCGACCTTGAGGCGGAGAAGCAACGCGAGGCCGGTCATTCTGCGGATTATGCGGAGGGGGTGCGCGCTTTTCTGGAAAAACGCGAACCCAATTTCGGAGGCGAGGCATGAGCGCGATCTCGGGTCAAGAGCGCGCTCAACGCGCTTCGCAAGCCATGTGGGCCGACGACCACGCCAGCCAGGCCTTCGAAATGAAAGTCGAGGCGGTGGGTCCCGGCGAGGCGACGATGTCGATGATCGTGAGGCGCGATCACCTGAACGGGCACGGAACCTGCCATGGCGGGGTGATCTTCACTCTGGCCGACAGCGCCTTCGCCTTTGCCTGCAACAGCTACAACAAGGTGACCGTGGCGCAGCACTGCTCAGTCAGTTTTTTAGCGCCGGGGCGTGAAGGTGACCAGCTGATTGCGACCGCAAGGGAAGTGACGCTGGCCGGCCGTTCGGGCGTTTATGACGTATCGGTGGCGCGCGCCGACGGGACGGTGATTGCCGAATTCCGCGGCCTGTCGCGCACCATTTCGGGAACCCATTTCGAAGAAGCCGCCGGCTGACGGCGCAGATTAAAGTGACCAGGCACAGGCAGGATGCCGCACACGGCTCGCCGGGCCCGGAACCACCAGGAGGACACAATGCTCGACCTTACGCCCGACCGGGCCATTCTCGATCCGATCGAGGTCGCATCCCGCGATGAAATCGCCGCGCTTCAATTGAAGCGGATGAAATGGTCGCTCGCCCATGCCTACGAGAATGTTGCGCATACCAGGGCGGCATTCGACGCCAAGGGCGTGCATCCAGACGATCTCAAATCGCTGTCGGATCTGTCGAAGTTCCCGTTCACGACCAAGATGGATCTCAGGGACAACTATCCGTTCGGGCTGTTTGCGGTGCCGCGCGAACAGGTGGTGCGGCTGCATGGATCCTCGGGCACCACCGGCAAGCCGACGGTGGTGGGCTACACCGCAGGTGACATCGAGATGTGGTCGAACATGGTGGCGCGCTCGATCCGTGCTTCCGGCGGCCGGCCCGGTGACATCCTCCATGTCTCCTATGGCTATGGGCTGTTTACCGGCGGTCTGGGCGCGCATTACGGTGCTGAGAAACTCGGCTGTACCGTGGTGCCGGTGTCGGGCGGCATGACCGAACGCCAGGTTTCGCTGATAACCGATTTCAAGCCGCGGGTGATCATGGTGACACCCTCCTACATGCTGTCGATTCTCGACGAGTTCCGCCGCAAGGGGATTGATCCGCGCGAGAGTTCGCTGGCAGTGGGCATCTTCGGCGCGGAGCCGTGGACCAATTCGATGCGCTCCGAGATCGAGCAGGCCTTCGACATGCACGCCGTCGACATTTACGGCCTGTCGGAAATCATGGGCCCGGGGGTGGCCAACGAGTGTGTGGAGACCAAGGACGGGCTGCACATCTGGGAGGATCACTTCTATCCCGAGATCATCGATCCGGTGACCGAGGAAGTGCTGCCCGATGGCGAGATCGGCGAGCTGGTGTTCACCACGCTGACCAAGGAAGCGCTGCCGATGGTGCGCTACCGCACCCGCGATTTGACCCGGTTGTTGCCGGGCACCGCGCGCTCGATGCGGCGGATGGAAAAGATTACCGGCCGCTCCGATGACATGATCATCCTGCGCGGGGTCAATGTGTTCCCGACCCAGATCGAGGAGCAGATCCTCAAATGCGCGGGCCTGGCGCCGCATTTCCAGATCGAGTTGACGCGCAGCGGCCGTATGGACGAAATGACGGTGCATGTGGAAAGCGTTGGCAATGCGTCGGCTGAAGATGCGCGGGCCGCTTCGGCGCGGGAACTGGCGCATCACATCAAGAGCACGGTGGGTATATCAGCGCGGATCGACGTGCAGGAGCCAGGCCATGTGGCGCGCTCGGAAGGCAAGGCTAAGCGCGTGGTCGACAACCGGAAAAGGGATTGATTGCGTGGCGCGGACCATAGCCAAGGATCACGAAGCCAAGCGCGAAGCGATTTTGAGAACCGCTGCGGCTTTCTTCGCCGAACAGGGCTACGACCGGGCGTCGATGGGCAAGCTGGCGGAGGCCTGCGGGGTCTCCAAGGCGCTCATCTACCACTACTACCCTTCCAAGGACGCGCTGCTGTTCGACATTCTCGACACCCATCTCACCGCGTTGGTGGAGGTGGTGGAGACCGCGGCCTCGCAATCAGCGGGGACTGAGACGCGGCTGCGTGAACTGGTGCGAGCAATCCTGATCGCCTACCGCGACGCCGATGCCGAGCACAAGGTTCAGCTTGATGCGCTGTCGTCATTGCCCGAGGACAAACAGACCCATCTGCGCGCCTTGCAGCGCCGGCTGGTGACCTGCATGGGTGATGCGATCCGGGCGCTGGAGCCGGAGCGGTTTTCAGCGCGGCCGGAGCTGGTTGGCCCGGTGACCATGTCGGTGTTCGGCATGCTCAACTGGTTTTATCTCTGGTACAAGCCGGGCGGTCCGGTCGATCGGGAGGCCTATGCCGAGATCGTCACCGATCTGGTGATCGGCGGTCTGCCGGCGGTCTGTGCGAAGGCAGGCGGCTGACGGCGGTCAGTCGAAGGAGCGTGCGTAGATTGCCTGGGAAATCTCGTCAGCGGATTTGAGCGTTCGCACCACCAGCGGCACAAGCAGAGCCAGGAAATTGCGCTCGAGCCCGCGGGCACGCTGGGCCTGCCGGACCTCGCCGAAAGTGTTTCTGATCAGTGGAATGAAACGGATGCACAGCGAGATCGCCAGCGCGATCCTGGCCTTGGGCACCCAGGCCGGTGCGTGTTTCAGCGCAGCACCGATGCCGTCGACAAACTGGCTGGTGGTGGTGGTCAGCGTCACCAGTGCTGCGGCCAGGATCAGCACTGCGAAACGGCTGACCACGAAGGCGGCGAGCGCCAGATCGGCGAGATAGACCTGGACTGCGAAGATCGCAATGAGAATCCACAGGGCCGGCCGCAAGGATTGCCATGCATGGCGCGCTTTGAGCCCCGCGAGCGCAAAGCCGGCGGTGACGATGACTGCCGAGATCAGCAAGGACTCCCGGCCTTCAAAGGCGAAAAGGCTGGTGCACAGCACGATGAGGGCTGCGATCTTGATCACTGGCCGGGTTCGATGAACCGGACTGTCGCCGGTCACATAAAGATCGGTCAGCATCGCGACCGGGCCACATAATTGGCGATGACGGCGCCGGGTTCGCCGTCCTCGATGATGACGCCATCGTCGAAATGCAGCACCCGGTCAAACCCCTTGAGCAGTTCGAGGTCGTGGGAGACAACCACGATGTGCTGCTCGAGTTCCTCCATGGCCGCCATCAGCATCTGCTTGTTCCACAGGTCGAGCAGTGTCGTGGGTTCATCGAAGACGATCATCCGCGGCTGCATGACCAGCACGCCGGCCAGCGCCACCATCTGCTTTTCACCGCCGCTGAGCTGGTGGGTGAAGCGGTCGCGCAGATGCTGAAGACCAAATCTTTTGAGCACATCATCGACGCGCTGGCGGATTTCGTCGCGGGGCAGGCCGAGATTCTTGAGGCCGAACTCCAGATCCTCCCAGACGATCGGATAGACGATCTGGTTGTCCGGGTTCTGAAACACGAAACCGACGTGGCGGCGCAACTGTTTGGGATCGCCACTCGCATCAAGCGAAACACTGCCCGATGTCGGAACCTCGATCCCGTTGAACAGCCGGGCGAAGGTGCTCTTGCCGGAGCCGTTGCGGCCGATCACCCCGACCCGGCGTTCGCGGATCGTCAGATCGATGCCGCGAAGAATTTCCGTTCCGCTTTTTTCGACGGAAACATCGGAAAAGGTGATCATCGCCGGTTCGCTCGCTGCGGCGATCAGGCTCTGGCGCCGATGATCGGGTAGGAGCGTTTGACGATCATGATGACGGCTGCGGCGATCAGGGCCTTGACGATGTCGCCGGGCACGAATGGCATCGAGCCGGTGAACGCGGCGGCCAGCGAGACCTTGGCGACATAGGCGCTCCAGGGGACGCCGATGGCATAAAGCGCAACGACGCCGCCCACGACGCAAAACAGGAACGCCAGCACGTAGTTGAGGCGGGTCCAGTTGCGTTCGGTGAGATAGCCAATCAGGAAAGCCGCCACCACCCAACCGGCCAGGTAACCGGCGGTGGGGCCCAAAAACACACCAAAACCACCGCGCCCGCCCGAAAGCAGCGGCAGGCCGATGGCGACCAGCACCAGCAACAAAAGAACGGCCAGGCCGCCGCGTTTGGCGCCGAGGATACCGCCGGCCAGCATCACGCCCAGCGATTGCGCGGTGATCGGAACGGCAATCACCGGCAAGGTGATCGGCGGGAAGACGGCAAGCGCTGCGATGATGGCTGCGAAAAGCGCGATGAAGACGACGTCACGGGTCTGCATGTGTTGTCCTAGCTTGGTTCAGATGCCGGGGGGCGTGAGGCGCGTACGGCCCAGGGGACCGCCCGCTCTCGGGTCTTGACCGATTACCGGCCTTATAAGCACATTCACGGCGTGATATTCGAGGTTTTTTGCGAGTTTGCCCCATATAAACGGGGATATTCCGGTCCAAAACGCAATTGTATGATGACAGGCGCGCCTGTGCGCCGTTGCCAGGCACTGTTTTTCTTGCATCTGGACAATTCTGAAACAGGTATTCACCTGACTGGCCGTGCAAGCGGGCGAACGGCTCTCGTCCTTCGCGGAACGGCTGATTATGAGGGGCTGATGACGGGGTGAACAGCGGCTTGATCGGGCCGGGTGACGGGCTTTGGTCCGGTCGCACGTTGCAGAAGTGCTTTGGGGTGAGGCATATAGAGTAATTCCGGCGTTCGTCGGGTCACAAATCGCTGCCTTTCAAACAGCAAATAGCTGTTTTCAAACGCGTTTTGTGACGCATTTGTGATTCAACGTTTGCAGGAATTACTCTAGAACAGGCTTCAGGACACGCCGGACATCATGCGCCAGACCGCCAACCAGAAAGTCTATCCAATTGTCGGTGCTGCCCGCCGCAGCGTCGCGGTCATACTTGTTTCCATCACGGCTCTGGCCATCGGCTTGCTGTTTGTCGTCTCGCAGACATATTTCAAGTCGCTTGACCGGGAGGCGGCGGAAACGCGGCTGCTGCTTTACAAGCGATCACTGGATGACACGCTGAAGCGCTATCAGTATTTCCCGTTCGTGCTGGCGCAGGATCCGCTGACAAAAGAGACTCTCAACGGGGCCGCCAACCGGAGCCTGAACCTCCGCCTGGAGCGGTTTGCCCGGGAATCCGAACTCGAAGCCATTTACCTGATGGATGTGGAGGGGTTGGTTCTGGCGTCTTCCAACTTCAAAAAGCCCCATTCCTTCGTAGGCCAAAACTATGGCTTCAGACCCTATTTCAAGCATGCGATTGATGGCCGGAGGGGCAATTATTTCGGCATCGGCGCGACCACCGGCCGGCCGGGTTATTTCGTGTCAGCGCCGGTGATGGACGGCGATGCGAAGGTGATCGGTGTGATTGCCATCAAGCTGGATGTCAGCGAGCTGCAACAGACCTGGGAAGATGGCGATGAGCAGGTGCTGGCCTCCAATGCCGACGGGATCGTCGTTCTTGCCTCCAATCGCGACTGGCTGTTTGGCACACTCAATGATCTGACCCCGGCACAGCTTGTGGCGATCAAGGAAAGCAAGCAGTTCGGCGATATGACGATGGAGCGTTTGCCATGGCAGAAAACCGGCGCTGCGTCGGTGCGTTTTGGAGACAACAGCTACATCTATTCCGAGGCTGCGGCCGACTACCTCAATTGGAATGTGCACTATCTGCTCAGTGAAGGCCGTGCCTATGAGCGCGCCTTGTTCGCCACCATCGTTTTCGGTTCGGCGATCAGCCTGCTGGTTGGTTTTGCCGCCTATCTCAGATCGAAGCGCATTCAGGCGGCGCTGGCGATCTCGCAATCGGACCGGGATCAGTTGCGGGAAGCCAACAAGCAACTGGAACAGGCCCATAGCGAGTTGGCGCGATCGAGCAAGCTGGCGGCGCTGGGCCAATTGTCAGCTTCGGTGGTTCACGAACTTGGTCAGCCGATTTCGGCTTTGCGCAACTATCTGACGGCGGAAGAAATCGCCAGCAATGGACCGCCGCACCCGATCCAGCAAAAACTCAACGGGGTGGTTGACCGGATGGAGAGCATCACCAAGCAGTTGCGGTTTTTCATCAAGCCGGGCGATGAGAAAATGGAGCGCGTGGTGCTCAATGACGTGATTTTGAGTGCGCTGGAGTTGATGCAACATGATTTCACGATGGCCGGGCTCGAGGTTATCTGCGATCTTGAGCCCGGCGTCACCGTGATGGGAAACCGGCTGCGGCTGGAGCAGGTTTTGATCAATCTTTTGAACAATGCTCTGTATTCACTCAACGAAGGCGCCAACAAGGGACTGAGCATCTCGCTGTCACGCTCAAATGGCGTCGCTGTTATCTCGGTGGCCGACGAAGGCGTCGGCTTTGGCGACAGGGGGCTTTCGCAACTGCAGGAGCCGTTTCACACCACCCGTGCCTCGGGGGACGGCATGGGACTGGGATTGTCGATCGCCGCATCGATCGTCAAGGAGCACAATGGTGAATTGAGAGCTGAAAACCGGCCCAAGGGCGGCGCGGTTTTCTCGATCAGATTGCCTGTTGCAGAGAAGGTTTTTGAGGAAATGGCGTGAACCAGGGTTACCGCATCACGGTGGTGGACGACGATAAGGCCATGCGCGACTCGCTTGAGCATTTGCTGGAGAAGGCCGGCTTCGAGGTCACCTGCCTGTCGCGGGCGGAAGAGGCGCTGTCGTGCATTCAGGTTCAGGACTCCGACGTGCTTTTGTGCGATGTGCGGATGCCCGGCATGAGCGGCACGGAGCTGCAGATGCAGCTCAAGGGTCAAAGCAATGTTCCCATCGTGCTGATGTCAGCCCATGGCGACATCCCGATGGCGGTGTCGGCGATCCAGAACGGTGCTTACAGCTTTCTCGAAAAGCCCTTTGATCCGCGCCGGCTGATCAAAGTTTTGGAGAACGCTTCACAGCTTCGCCGGCTGTCTCGCAATGCGGACAGGCTGAAGGCGCGGTTGGCGGAGCTCTCCGGGCTGGACCGGGTGATGATCGGAAACGCTGCTTCCATCACGGCGTTGCGGGCTGAAATTGTCGATTTGAGCACGACGGATGTCAACGTCATGCTGCTGGGCGAGACCGGAACGGGCAAGGAACTGGTGGCAAGGGCGCTGCATGATCTGGGGCACAGATCCGCCGAACCCTTCATTCCGCTCAATTGCGCGGCGGTGCCGGTCGCCAATTTCGAGGAAGTGCTGTTTGGAACCGCCGACAGCGGTCCGGGGCTGTTGGCGCAAGCCGAAGGCGGCACGCTGTTCATTGACGAGCTGGGCGCAATCCCGCTTGAGATCCAGGCCAAGTTGCTGCGCGTCATCGAAACCAAGCAGTACACCCCGATCAACACGTCCAAGACGATCAAGGCCGATATCCGCATCCTTTCAGCCGCTCAGGAGCGGCTGGAGCAGATGATGCGGGACGGGCTGTTCCGGGAAGATCTCTATTTCAGGCTGAACACCATCATGTTGACCATACCGCCCTTGCGGGCGCGGCGGGACGACATTACCACTCTCTATCTGCATTATCTGGATATCTTCGCCTCGACCTACGAGATCCAGGCGCCGAGCCTGACGTCCGGCGATGTCGCAACCCTGATGGCCTATGAATGGCCGGGCAATGTCCGCGAGCTGCGAAATGTCTGCGAGCGCCATGTCCTGGCCGCCCGGCGCGGGGCGGCATCCGTTGACCGGGCACTGCACGACAATCGCCAAAGTGTCGAGATGCCGGAGACGCTCAGGGAAGCCGTGGCGGCCTTCGAGCGGCAACTGATCGGCAGGGCGCTGGCAGAGCACCATGGCCGCATGGACGATGTTGCCGCCGCGCTCGGGATCGGCCGGCGCACACTTAACGAGAAGATCGTCAAGCTTGGTCTCGACAAGGATGCGTTTGTGAATGGCTGAGGCCTGCGGATTTCCGCAGGGATAATGCCTGGTCTGCGCAAAATTTTTCATGGCGCTGAAAAAGTCTTTTCCTCTACTATCTGTCGAGGCGCCCACGGAGGTGGCGCTCCAGGGAGGAAATACTATGAAAATGATGAGCATGCTGGCCGCAAGCGCGATGCTGGCGCTTTCCGCATCCGCAACCGTGGCGCAGGACGCCAAGGATTATGTGCTGAACACCGCTTCGACCGGCGGCACCTATCACCCGGTGGGCACGGCGATTTCGACACTGACCAAGGTCAAACTGCTGCCCAAGGAGAAATTCAGCCTGACCGCAGTCAACTCGGCCGGTTCGGGCGCCAATGTCCAGGCGTTGGGCGCCGGCACGGCCGACTTCGCCATCCTGCAGGGGCTGTTCGGCTCCTACGCAGCGACCGGCACCGGTCCGATCACGGAGCCGCAGACCAATCTGCGCTCGGTGAGCATGTTGTGGCAGAATGTCGAGCAGTTCGTGATCGCGGCCGACAAGGTCAAGTCCGGTACGGTCAGCGATCTTGGCGAGCTCAAGGGCATGGCCGCGGGCATGGGCAGCCAGAACTCCGGCACGATCGGCTCCAACCGGGTGCTGCTGGCTGGACTGGGGATAGACATCGAGACCGATTTCGAGCTGGTTTACGCCGGTTACGGCCCCACCGCTGACGCCATGGCCAATGGTCAGGTGGTTGCTGCCGGTATCCCGTCGGGCCCGCCAACGGGCGCGATCACCAAGCTGATGGCTTCCAATGAGGGCAAGTACACCATCCTCGACGTCACCGAGGAAGAGCTTGCCAAGATGGATGGCGGACGCAATCTGTGGGTCCCCTACACCATTGCCGCCGGCACCTATCCGGGCCAGGACAAGGACGTCAACACCATCGCTCAGCCGAACATTCTGGCGGTGAACGCAAGCGTTGATGAAAACCACGTCTATCTGCTGACCAAGACCATGTATGAGAATCTCGGCTTCCTGACCGCGATCCACCCGGCCACCAAGGCCATGGCGGTGGAGCGGGCGATGGCCGGGCTTCCGGTGCCGCTGCACCCGGGTGCAGCGCGCTACTACCAGGAAGTGGGCCTGGATATCCCCGAGCGGCTGATGCCCTGATCCGGGACGAGCTTCAATGAAGGCGGGAGGAAACTCCCGCCTTTGCTCTAACATCCCCCAAAAAACCGATTGGCATCAGTATGAGTGTCTCGCAACCGACACCCGCTGAAGGCAGCATCGACGAGCGCGCCGATTGGCTTTCGTCGCTGCAGACCGGCGGCAATCCCGTGCGCATCTTCATTGTCGTCGTGGCGATCAGTTTCGCGCTGTGGCACATTGCCACCAACATCTGGCTCAATGAGCCGGGCAAATGGCAAAACGCCATTCACTTTGCTGGATTTGCCTTTCTTGCCGCAGCCACCACCAGCGCTTTCGGGCGCAACGCAAACAGGGGCTGGGCGCTGGCGTTCGACTTTGGCTACGGCCTCGCCATCGCCGCAGCAGCGCTGTGGGTCGCCTATGCGGAAAACGGCGTCTATGAGCGCACGCTGGCGGTCACCGGCCAGTCCTGGCAGTTCTCGTGGGTCGACTGGGCGGCCGGCGCGCTGCTGATTTTCGCGGCGCTGGACCTGTCACGCCGGGTGTCGGGCTGGGTGATCCCGATCCTGATCATCACTTCGCTGAGCTATATTCTGTTTCTGGGCAGCTATCTGCCGGGCGTGTTTCGCGCCGCCAGCCTGCCGCTCAACGACGTGATGTTTCGCACGCTCTACAACGACGAGGGCATGTTCGGCATTCTGGCCAGCATCTCGTCGACCAACATTACCCTGTTCATGATCTTTGGCGGATTTCTGGTGGCTTCGGGGGCCAGCGATTTCGTGATCGAACTGTCAAAGGTGGTGGCCGGACGGATCCGCGGCGGCGCCGCCTTTGTCGCGGTGCTGTCATCGGCGCTCACTGGTACAATCAGCGGTTCGGCCATTGCCAACACAGCGTCGACCGGCGTGATTACCATCCCGCTGATGAAATCAAACGGCTTCCGCCCGCAATTTGCCGGCGGCGTTGAGGCAGCCGCCTCGACCGGCGGGCAATTGATGCCGCCGATCATGGGGGCGGGCGCCTTCGTGATGGCGAGCTACACGTCGATTCCCTACGCGACGATCGTCACTGTCTCGATCGTGCCGGCGTTTTTGTATTTTCTCTCGGTCGCCTTCATCGTGCGCATCGAGGCGGTGAAACACCAGGTCGGCGAAGGCGTCGATATGGTCGTCAACCGCGGCAAACTGCTTTCAGGCGGGATGGCTTTCATCCTGCCGCTGGCGGTGATGATCTATCTGTTGATGAGTGGCGTGACGCCGAGCTATGCCGCGTCCTGGGCGATTGCCGCGCTGGTGGTGGTGTCATGGTTTACCTCACTGGCCGCGAAAGTTCTTGGCCGCGAAACCTTCGAGCCTGTGCGGATGGGGCCGTCCAAAATCGCCGAGGCGCTGTTGATCGGCATCCGCTCGTCGGTGATGACCGGCATCCTGCTGGTGGCGATCGGCATCATGAACAACGCCATCGTGACCAGCGGTATCGGCAACGGGTTTTCGCTGATGATCGCGCAATGGTCGGGCGGTTCGCTGGTTGTGGCGATCCTGCTCATCGCACTGGCGTCGCTGGTGCTGGGCATGGGTCTGCCGGTGACGGCGGCCTATATCATTCTGGCGATCCTGACTGCGCCGGCGCTGGCGGGCATTCTGGCCGATGGCATCATTGTCGAGCAACTGATGGCCGGTATTTCCGATCCCGCCAAATCGGCGATGTTCATGCTGGTCGACAGCCCGCATGCGGCCAAGGTCGCCACGGGCATGTTGCGCGATGAGGCGTTGGCGCTGATGGCCGCAATGCCGTTCGAACTGGCAATCACCGTGCGGCCGCTGCTGGTCGATCCGGTGGCCCAGGCCTCGTTTTTGCTGACGGCGCATCTGATCATCTTCTGGCTCAGCCAGGACAGCAATGTGACACCGCCGGTGTGCCTGGCCGCCTTCACGGCCGCGGGCATCGCCGGCTCGAAGCCGATGGCGACGGGGTTTGAAAGCTGGAAGATCGCCAAGGGCCTCTACATCGTGCCGCTGATGTTTGCCTATACGCCGCTGATCACCGGATCGCTTGAAGAGGTGTTGCAGATCGGCTTTTTTGCGCTGTTCGGCATTTACGGGACCAATGCGCTGATCCAGCGCTATGCCGAGGGCCCGCTCAATCCGTTGCTCTACGGGCTGATCATCATCGGCGCAGTCGGCGCTTACTGGCCGCTCAACTGGGTGGCCAACATAGTCGGCGCGCTGGCTATCATGGCAGTCGCAGTGCTTTCGGCGCGCAGAGCCGCGTCGCAAGCGGCCCGGTCCGTAACCGAGCGAGCCGGCTAAACCGCGGCCGGTTCTGCGACCATTTGCGCGACAATGATCCCGACGCGACGGTCTATTCTACCCCAAAAGGGTGGGGGCTTTGCGGGACGATGCTTAAAGCCTTAGAAGCATATCCTTTCACCGGCGGCGGGCAGCGGCCGGAAGACTGTGCGTTTTGCGAACCGGAGCAAGACGGCACAGGCTGAACGGAGGAGACAGGGGCGGCATGGGCAGGTTTTCATTTCCGATGGCGCAGGGGCGCGCCGAAGCACTGGGCGAAGTTCACGCCCGCCCGTTTGCGCTTGTCGGCAAGTCGCGAGTGATCTTTCAACTGGCGTTTTTGACCGAAGGCGGGGCGGTGGTCGACCACGCGGTGCTGGCGGAACTCGCCCGGGCCCGCGGCGTCGCAACGCCGGGACGCGATGCCGCGCATTTTTCCATGGCCTGGGGGCAGGGGACGCTGCGCTGGGAGCGGCACACCGAATTCTCGACCTATTTCTGGGATGCGCCCGCGCCAGCCAAATTCGGCGAGCCGCTCGACACTCATCCGTTCGGTGATCAGTTTTCGGCTCCGGGCAACATGATCTCCGGTATCAGGCTCGAAGTGCGGACCGATTCGGCCGACACCCAGGCCGCGCTGGAGCGGTTTGATCCTACCAGCCTGTGCCTGAGCGAGGTCAAGGACGGGCAGGCGCTGATCGCCACCGACTTCCGCCAGGACGGCGACGGGCTGACGCGCATTCTGGTGGTCGACAAGGGCATGACCGATGCCGGCCGCGGTGCAGTGGTGCAGCGGCTGCTCGATATCGAAACCTACCGGACACTGGCCGCCATGGGGCTGTCGCTGGCGCGGTCGCTTTCGCCGGAGATGCGGCGGATCGAGGACGGTCTGACCAAGATCACCCAGCAGATGAAAACCGGCGCGCGCGAAAACGCCGACAAGATGCTAGCCGACATCACCGTTCTGGCCGCCGAACTGGAGGCGGCGGCGGCGCTGAGCCTTTACCGGTTTGGCGCCAGCCGGGCCTATTACAACATCGTGGTTGAACGGATCGCCTCGCTCAACGAAACCGGCCAGCCGGGTTACGAGACGATCGGGGCGTTCCTTGAAAAGCGGCTGGCGCCGGCAATGCGCACCTGCCAGTCGATCGAAGAGCGGCAGGCCAATTTGTCGCGCAAACTTTCGCGCGCCACATCGCTGCTTAGAAGCTGGATCGATGTCGAACTGGAGCAGCAAAACAGCACTCTGCTAAGCTCGATGGACCGGCGGGCCAAGCTTCAGTTGCGCTTGCAGCAGACGGTGGAAGGTCTCTCCGTGGCGGCGATTTCCTACTATATCGTTGGGCTGTTCGGCTATCTCGTCAAGCCGCTCGATGCGCTCAACCTGCCTGTTTCGGCGGGTGCGATGAAGGCGATGTTTGTTCCCGTCGCAATTCTGTTTACCTGGCTGGTGGTGCGCTCAATCCGCAAGAAACATGACCGTGAGGGGGCTGAGGGAAGCTGAGCTTCAGCGCTCGAGAGCTGCGCGCAGACCGGCTTCGCAATAGCGGACCAGAGCATCGGAGAGGGCGTCCATGGTGGCCGCCGCGGGCGCTTCACCCGACAGCGCCTCAATGCGCCACTGCGAGGTCGACAGCGACAGCATGGCCGAGACCGAAAACACAAAGGCCATGGCAACCGCGGATTTTTCGACGCCCGGAAACAGCGCCGCGATTTCATCGATGAAGATGTTGGCGGTTGGATCAAAACAGCGTTCGGCGATCTGCCGCCAGCGCGCATCGGCCGAGACCATCGCCACCAGGCGGGCATAGGCGATCCAGTGCGGATCGCCCGCGGCGATCTTTTCGAGATAGGGGCGCAGGAAAGCGGACAGAATGTCGTTGAGCGTTTGCTGTCCGTCCGCCTGATGCAGTTGCGCAAGCTGGTCGAGCCGCAGTTTCGACAACTCGTCCGCCCGCCGTTCCACGACCTTTTCAAACAGCGCCGCCTTGCCGCCGTGATGAAAGCTGATGGAGGCAATTTGCGCACCGGCGGCTGCCGCGATGTCGCGCACCGAAGCGCCGTCATAGCCGCGTTCGGCGAACAATTCTTCCGCAGCATCAAGGATGCTCAGGCTGGTGGCGATGGCGCGCCTGGACGGTGCGCGTCGCCGGGGCGCGGGCGGAATGGCGGATGCGGGCGAAGTTTTGCGCATGAGTCATCTTGCCTTAATTTGAACGATCGTTCAATATTGCGGAAACACAAAAACTGAAACCGGGGAGGGGGACAGTTGAACACGCACACCAATTCTGCGGGTGCCGGAGACGAGCGCGCGCGTTACGCGCTGATCGGCGCCGGGCCGATGGGGCTCGCCGCAGCCAAGACATTGATCGAGCAAAACATCGATTTTCAGGGCTTCGAGCTGCACAGCGATGTCGGCGGGCTGTGGGATATCGACGGTCCGAAATCGACCATGTACGAGACTGCGCATCTGATTTCATCGAAGAAAATGACCGAGTTTTCGGATTTTCCGATGGATGAGAGTGTGGCGGAGTATCCATCCCACCACGCGCTCAAGGGCTATTTCCGGGCCTTCGCCGATCACTATGGGATCTGCGAAAAGTATCTGTTCGGCGTCGAGGTGATCTCGGCAAAGCCACTGGGGGAGCCGGGGGAAGGCTGGCGTCTGGTCTGGCGTGATGCCGACGGCAGCGAGCACGAGGGCGAGTTCGCCGGCGTGCTGATTGCCAACGGCACCCTGTCCGAGCCCAACATGCCGGACTTTGAAGGCTCTTTCGCGGGCGAGCTGATGCATTCCAGCGACTATCGCGACCCGACGATTTTCGCCGGCAAGCGGGTGCTGATCATCGGTGCCGGCAATTCGGGCTGCGATATCGCAGTCGACGCCATCCATCATGGCGCAAGCTGCGATCTATCGATGCGCCGGGGCTACTATTTCGTGCCGAAATACATCTTCGGACGCCCCGCGGACACCATGGGCGGAGCCATCAGGCTGCCGATGTGGCTCAAGCGCCGCATCGACGGAACGATCCTGAAATGGTTTGCCGGAGACCCCTCGAAATATGGATTCCCGAAGCCCGATTATGCGCTTTACGAATCCCATCCGGTCGTCAACTCGCTGATCCTGTTTCATGCCGGCCATGGCGATGTGACAATCAGGCCGGATGTGGCGCGCTTTGACGGCAATACGGTTCATTTCAGGGATGGCAGCCAGGCTGACTATGATCTGGTGCTGGCGGCCACCGGATACAAGCTGCACTACCCGTTCATCGATCGCGAGCTGTTGAACTGGAAGGGCGACGCGCCGCATCTGTTCCTGAACTGCATGCATCCCGAGCGCGACGATGTGTTTGTGCTGGGGATGGTCGAGGCCTCCGGGCTCGGCTGGCAGGGCCGGCATGAACAGGCGGAACTGGTGGCGCGCTATATTGCGGGTCTCAGGGACGGATCGGCTGCGGCCAAGGCGCTCAAGGGCGAGAAAGCGGCCGGTTTCGAACGGGCGACGGGCGGCATGAACTATATCGATCTGCCGCGCATGGCCTATTATGTCGACAAGGCGACCTATCGCACCGCCGTGACCCGGCGGACCGAAGCGCTCAAGCGGGGGGCTGTGTGATGGATATCGATGCCATCCGGCTCAATTTCAGCCCCGGCAGCCTGATGCTGCTCAACGCCATCCTGTCGATTGTGATGTTTTCAATCGCGCTCGACCTCAAGCCATCGGATTTTCGCGCCCTGTTGCGTGCTCCCAAGCCGTTGATCGCCGGCCTGATCTCCCAGTTTCTGGTGCTGCCGGCGCTGACCTTTGCGATGTTGATGGTCACCAATCCACGGCCGTCGATTGCCCTGGGGCTCATTCTGGTGGCCGCCTGTCCGGGCGGCAATATCTCCAATTTCATCACCCACCGGGCGGGCGGCAACTCGGCGCTGTCGGTGTCGATGACCGGTTTCGCTACGGTTTCGGCGATCCTGTTCACGCCGCTGAATGTGGCGTTCTGGGGCAATCTCTATCAGCCAACGCGGGACTTGCTGCGCGAAACCGCGCTTGATCCGGTGTCGATCGCCATCACGGTGTTTTTCATGCTGATTCTGCCGCTGATCCTCGGCGTGATGGTCAATGTGCGGCGGCCGCAACTGGCTGAGCGAATCCGCAGGCCGATGCAGGCGCTTTCGATGGCCATCTTCATCGGCTTCATCGTGCTGGCGCTGGCGGCAAACTGGGGCTTTTTCCTGTCTCACGCCACGGCGGTGGCCGGGTTGGTGATCCTGCACAACGCGCTGGCGCTGTCGGGCGGGTATCTGACTGCGAGTGTCGCGCGGGTGTCCGATTACGACCGGCGCGCCATCACCATTGAAACCGGAATCCAGAACTCGGGCCTCGGCCTGGTGCTGATCTTCGCCTTTTTCGGCGGGCTTGGCGGCATGGCGGTGGCCGCGGCATTCTGGGGTATTTGGCATGCGATTTCCGGGCTGGTGCTGGCAAACCTGTGGTCGCGCCGTGAGGCCGCGAGATGACAAGGGTTCTGGTGACAGGGGCCGCGGGCGCAGTGGGCCAGGTGCTGCTTTCGGAGCTTGCGGCGGCGGGGATTGCGACGCTGGCGACGGATATCCGCAAGCCAGATGCATTGCCCGAAACCATCGGCTTTCAGACACTGGATGTGAGCGGTCAGGACGCGGGCCGGGTGGTTGGCGATTACCGGCCTGATTTGATTGTGCATCTGGCGTCGATCGTCTCGCCCTCGCGGCAGATGACCCGCGAGTTGGCCCATGCTGTCGATGTCACCGGAACGCGGAACATTCTCGATGCGGCGCTTGCCCATGGGGTGCGGCGGCTGGTCGTCACCTCGTCGGGGGCAGCCTATGGCTATCACGCCGACAATCCGGCGAAGCTTACCGAAAGCGATCCGGTGCGGGGCAATCCGGAATTCGCTTATTCCGACCACAAGCGGCAGGTGGAAGAGATGCTGGCGCAGGCGCGGGTTGATTTCCCGAAGCTTGAGCAAGTTGTGTTGCGGGTCGGCACCGTGCTTGGCGCGGGGCTTGAAAACCAGATCACCGAATTGTTCCACAGACCAAGATTGATTGCTGTGAAAGGGTCTGAGAGCCCGTTCGTGTTCATCTGGACCGGCGATCTGGCGCGGATCCTCATGCGCGCTGCAACCGATGGGCCTGTGGGCATCTTCAATGTTTGCGGAGACGGCGCCATGACCGTGACCGAGATCGCCAATGCGCTCGGCAAGCCGGTGGCGAGGCTGCCTGCCTGGTTGCTCAAATCGGCGCTGGGTATTGCACGGCCGCTCGGGCTTTCGCGTTATGGACCGGAACAGGTGCGATTTTTGCAGTACCGGCCGGTGCTCGACAATTCAGCGCTCAAGACCGTGTTCGGCTATCAGCCTGAACTTGGCAGCCGCCAGACATTCGAGCTCTGGCGCAAGGCGGCCGGGCTGTGAGCCGGGTGGCGGTAATCACCGGCGGCGCCGGCGGGCTCGGCCAGGCCTTTGCGCAGCAGCTTCTCGCGGATGGCTGGCGGGTGGTGCTGGTGGATCTGCCGGCGGCTCTGGCGGCAATGACTGTGGAAGATGACCGGGTCGAACTTGCCCTCTGTGATCTTACCGACGAGGCGGCGGTGGCGGAACTCTGTGCGGGGATTTGTGCGCGGCATCCGGCGATCGATCTGGTCATCCACAATGCCGGGGTCACGCAGATCGAAATGTTCGCAAACACTTCTCCCGCCTCGCAACGGCTGGTGATGGAGATCAACCATTTCGGTTCCGTACGGATCGCCGCCGGTCTGCTCGAGGCGGTGCGGGCGGCGAGGGGATCGCATCTGGCGGTGTCCTCGGTGGCCGGCTTTGCGCCGCTCAACCGCCGCACCGCTTATGCGGCAAGCAAGCACGCGATGATCGGGTTCTTTCTTTCGCTCGCCACAGAAGAGGCGGCGCACGGGGTGCAGGTGACGGTGGCGGCGCCGTCTTTCGTGTCTACCAATCCCGGCCGTTATGAGACCGGTACGGCTGGGATCGGAAGGCCGGGGGCCGCCACCGACGGCTTTGACGAGATGAGCGCCGACGAGGCGGCGCGGATCATCCTCAACGGCTGGAGGCGCGGCAGAAGCTTCGTGCCGGTCGGTCGCGTGGCGTGGATCGCCTGGATCCTCAACCGGCTGTCGCCGGGGCTTTACAGTTGGCTGATGAAGCGGAAGATTGGGGCCTGACGGGGTCCGAGCTTGGAGTGAGACAGCAATGAACGTCGCCGAATGGCTTGCGCGCAGCGCGCGGCTGCATCCGGACAATCCGGCGCTGTTCTCGGGCGAGGCGATGCTGTGCGATTATCAGGGTTTCGCCCGCGCGGCAGGCGGCATCGGCGCGGGGCTTGGCGCGAAATTCGATGTGAAACCTGGCGATCGTGTTGCGATCTTCGCCGGCAATACGCCCGCCTATCTCGACGTGCTGTTCGGCGTCTGGTTCGCGGGCGCTTCGGTTGTGCCGATCAATGCCAAGCTGCATGCCCGCGAAGCCGCCTATATCGTCAAGCACGCCGAAGCTTCCTTGATTTTTGCCAGTGAGCCGCTCGGCTCAGAGCTGGCCGAGGCGCTGGGTCAGGACTGTCCGCCGCTGGTCGATCTTCAGAGCGCGGGTTTCGCGGCGTTGCGCGATACCGCACCGCTGGAACTGCCGGTCGAGCGCGACCCGGGCGACATGGCCTGGCTGTTTTACACCTCGGGCACGACCGGCCGCCCCAAGGGGGTGATGATCAGCCACGGCAATCTGCAGGCCATGGTGTTTTCATATTTCGTCGATGTCGATGAAGTCTACGCGTCCGACGCAGCGCTCTACGCCGCGCCGATCAGCCATGGCGCCGGGCTCTATTGTCTTCAGCATGTATTACGCGCGGCCCGGCATGTGGTTCCGGTGTCGGGCGGTTTCGATCCGGCGGAGATCTTTGCGCTGGCCCGGCGTCTTGACGGCATCCACATGTTCGCCGCGCCGACGATGGTCAAACGGCTGGTGGCAGCGGGGCGCGAGAGTGGCGAGAACGGGGAGGGCATCCGCACCATCGTCTATGGCGGCGGGCCGATGTATCTCAATGACATCATGGAGGCTGTCGAGGTGCTGGGCCCCCGGTTTTGCCAGATCTACGGGCAGGGCGAGAGCCCGATGACCATCACCGCGCTCAATCGCTTGGCGGTCTCGGATCGCAACCATCCGCGCTGGCGCGAGCGGCTGGCTTCCGTCGGGTGCGCGCAATCCATTGTCGAACTGCGGATCGCGGATGCGGAAGGAGGCCCGCGTGATGTGGGTGAGACCGGCGAGATCCTGGTGCGGGGCGCACCGGTGATGGCGGGCTACTGGCGCGATCCGGAGGCCACGGCCAAGGCTCTTCGCGGGGGCTGGCTGTGGACCGGCGATATGGGAAGCCTCGATGCCGACGGGTTCCTGACGCTCAAGGACCGCTCAAAGGATGTGATCATCTCGGGCGGGGCCAACATTTACCCGCGGGAGGTGGAGGAAGCGCTGCTGCTGCATCGGCAGGTTTGCGAAGCAAGCGTCGTGGGGGTGCCCGATCCCGACTGGGGAGAACGCGTGGTGGCCTTTGTCGTGGCGGAACCTGGCTGCACGCCCGAGCCCGAGGATCTGGACCGGCATTGTCTGGCGCATATCGCCCGTTTCAAGCGGCCCAAGCATTATCGCCTGGTCGCGGAATTGCCCAAGAACAATTACGGCAAGGTGCTCAAGACCGAGCTACGGGCGATGTTGGACGACGCCCAGGACAACGCCTGCCCCGCCAGCGCCTGACGGGATTGGCCTGTTTTGGTTTTGCCTTTGCGCGGACCGGGTTCTGGCGGTCCGACCGGGGTAAATGTGCCGCCGCACCCCGATCTTTCGCGTGAACCAAATCCGGCTCTCAATGATCCCGACCCGTTCGGACGCGCAGCGACAGCCGCCATCCGACGGCAACTCCAGTATAAATCAATCGATTGATTAATACTGGAGTTCACTGCTATAATGGCGACCATTCAATGGACACCCCAAAGCACGAAAGCAGGCCATGCCGTCCAGCAACGACACGCCGAAAGAAGAGCCGCCCGGGATCTCGTCTCGCGATCAGGCGCCATCCGGCGCGGCTCCATCCGCACAGGCGGCGGGCCGTGGATCCACAGATCCTGCCAGGCCGGGCGACGATACCCGGCTGGCGCTGATCACGGCGGCCATCGGCCTGTTCGGAAAGAAGGGTTTCGACGCGACATCGACGCGCGAGATTGCCTCGGCGGCAAACGCCAACTTGGCCTCCATTGCCTATCATTTCGGCGGCAAGGATGGATTGCGGCTGGCATGTGCGGACTCTGTTGCCGGCCGTATTCAGGCGGTGGTGGGGCCGGTCTTGCGCGATTTCGATCCGGGCGACGATCCCGCCCTTGCCCAGTCGGGAATGGAAAGCGTGGTCATGAGCATGGCGGACTTTCTGCTCGGCCGGGCCGAAGCCCGCGACATCGCCGCCTTCGTGCTTAGCGAAATGACCAAGCCGGGTGTGGTTCTTGACAGGATTTACGAGGATTTCTTCAAGACCGTCCATGCCGCGCTTTGCCGTCTTCTGGGGCTGGCCACCGGCCAGGACCCCGAGAGCGATCTGATCCGCATTGGGACCTTCAGCATTGTGGGTCAGGTCGTTTATTTCCGCATCGGGCACGCCATCGTGGCCCGGCGTATGGGCTGGGAGACCGTCGGGCCAGTGGAGATCGACGCCATCAAGTCGGTGCTGCTGGGCAACATCCGCGCATTTGTCACCGCCAATCGAAAGACAAGCAAATGAGTTCGTTTCTGTGCGCCATTCCGGTGATCTCGACGCTGTTTTCCATGTGCGGTGCGCCGGGGCCGCTGGCCGTTGGCTATATTGAAGGCGAATATGTGCTGGTGGCGCCAATCGAAACCGCGCAGATTGCCGAGCTTTCGGTCAAGCGCGGCGACCGGGTGGAAGCGGATCAGCCCCTGGGGCGGCTTGAGCGCCGCGACGCGGAAATTGCCGTGGCGCAAGCCACCGCAGGACTGGCCCAGGCGGAGGGGCAACTGGCCAATCTGCAGGAAGGCCGCCGGCCCGAGGAGATCGCAAGCATTGCGGCATCACTCGATTCCGCCACGGCGCAGGCCGAAGAGGCCGAGCGCGTGCTCGCGCGTCAGACCGATCTGCTGGCGCGGGGAATATCCACCCGGGCGGCTTTTGATGCCGCATCCACCGCGGTGGAGCTTGCGCGGGCCAAGATGGCCGAGCTGGAGGCCAATCTGGCGGTGGCGCGGCTGCCGGCCCGGGCCAATGAAATCAAGGCGGCGGAGGCGGCCGTCGAACAGGCTCAAGCCACGCTGGAATCGGCTGAATGGCGGCTTGCCAAGCGTACGCTGTCGATTCCGCGTTCGGGCGTGGTGTCCGACATCATCCGCAACACAGGCGAGGTGGCAGGACCGCAGGCGCCGGTGCTTTCGGTGCTGCCCGACGGTGCGGTCAAACTCCGCGTCTATGTGCCGGAAACGGCCTTGTCGCAGCTTGCGATCGGCGCCCGGCTGCTGGTGCGGTGCGATGGCTGTGACGACGGGCTGAGCGCCACGATAAGCTATGTGTCGACCGATCCCGAGTTCACACCGCCGGTGATCTATTCGCTCGAAAACCGCCAAAAGCTGGTCTATCTGGTGGAAGCCCGGCCCGACAACGGCGCCTGGGCGTTGATGCCGGGCCAAATCATCGACGTCGTGCTTGCGGATGACGGTTCATGAACGCCATCGACGTCAGCGGGCTGGTCAAGCGGTTCGGCGACAAAACCGTTGTCGATCACGTCACAATGCAGGTGGCCGAAGGTGAGATTTCGGGCTTTCTGGGCCCGAACGGCTCGGGCAAGACCACGACGATCCGGGTCATGTGCGGCCTGCTGACCCCCGATGAGGGGGAGGGGCGGGTGCTTGGCCATGATCTGCGAACCGATGGTCTGCGCATCAAACGCGAAGTCGGCTACATGACCCAGAAGTTCTCGTTTTACGAGGATCTGACCATTGAGGAAAATCTTACCTTCGTGGCGCGGCTTTACGATCTCGATCCGATCGCTGCATCGGTGCGCGACACGCTTGAAGATCTGGGCCTGAGCTCGCGGCGCAATCAGTTGGCAGGCACGCTGTCGGGCGGATGGAAGCAGCGCCTGGCGCTTGCCGCCTGCATCATGCACAAGCCCAAGCTGCTGCTGCTTGATGAGCCAACGGCGGGCGTCGACCCCAAGGCGCGGCGCGAGTTCTGGGATGAAATTCATCTGCGCGCCAGTTCGGGGCTGACCGTGCTGGTTTCGACCCATTACATGGATGAGGCCGAGCGCTGCCACCGCATCCACTATATTTCCTATGGCAAGCTGCTGGCGAGCGGCACGGTAGCGGAAGTGATCGACAATGCGGGACTGACGACGGTGGTGCTTGAGGGCGGCGATGTTACAGGGGCTGCAGACCTGCTCACCGGTCGCGCAGGCGTCGATCAGGTCGCGCCGTTCGGCCTGAGCCTGCATGTGGTGGGATCGGACCGGACCGCACTGGTTGAGGCGGCGCGCGATGTTGCCGGGGTTACCGGCAGCGACTGGCGTGAGGACCATACCAGCCTTGAGGATGTCTTCATCCAGTTCATGGGCCAATCCACGGACAACATGGCATGAGCGCGATGTTTTCCCTTAGGCGGCTATGGGCGATCATCGCCAAGGAAACGGTGCAGATGCGGCGCGACCGCATCACCTTCGCGATGATGCTCGGGGTGCCGCTTTTGCAACTGGTGCTGTTCGGCTTTGCCATCAACAATGATCCGAAGGGTCTGCCGGCGGCGCTGGTGACCACCAGCCAGGATCACTACACGCGGGCGATGATCTCGGCGATGGAAAACACCGGCTATTACCGGTTCAACCACGTGGTGGCGAGTGCCGAGGAAGCCGAACGGCTGATCCGCTCGGGCGCGGTGTCGTTCGTGGTCACCATCCCGTCGGATTTCGCCCGCCGGGTGCAGCGCGGGGACCATCCGCAGATCCTGATCGAGGCGGACGCCACCGATCCTTCCGTGGCCTCCGGCGCGATCTCGACCCTGGGCACCGTGGCGGCCCAGGCGCTGTTGCGCGAGCAATCCGCCGAGGCGCTGACCGCGCAGCAATCGACCGCGTCGCTTCAGGTGGTGGTTCATCAGCTTTATAATCCCGAGGGCATCACTCAGTACAACATCGTGCCGGGGCTGCTCGGGGTGATCCTGCAACTGACAATGGTGATGATGACCTCGATGGCTCTGACCCGTGAGGCCGAGCGCGGCACCATGGAAAACCTGCTGGCCATGCCTGCGAGCCCGATGGAGATCATGCTTGGCAAGGTGTTGCCCTATCTGGCGGTCGGCGGCGTTCAAGTGGTCGTGGTGCTGAGCGCGGCCAAATTCCTGTTCGGCGTGCCGTTTGTGGGATCGCTGGGGCTGCTTCTTGTCAGTATTCTGGTGTTCGTTCTTGCGCTTGTGCTTTTGGGATATGCATTCTCCACCGTCGCCCGTACCCAGATGCAGGCGATGCAGCTGACCTTCTTCTTCTTTCTGCCGTCGCTCTTGTTGTCGGGCTTCATGTTTCCCTTTCGCGGCATGCCGCCCTGGGCGCAGGTGCTGGGTGAGATCTTCCCGCTTACCCATTTTCTCAGGATTATCCGCGCGGTGATGCTCAAGGGCGCCGATCTTGACGGCGTTGCCGGATCGCTTGCTGCGCTAAGTCTGTTTGTCGCCGGTTTCGCAATTCTGGCGCTGGCCCGGTTCCGCCGCACACTGGATTAAGGCCGGAAGGGCGCCACCAGAGACCGGGCTTTTTGGTCGCTGCTTTTGGCCCGCATGAACCCCTGTTCAGGCGCGCAGGCGTGCGGGATCAAGGTCGCCGGCTGAAACTCCGGCGGCCTTAATGCGCTCGTCGAAGCGGCCGTCGACGATCAGGCATTTACCCAGATCCGCCAGGGCAGGGGCCATCATGATGCCAAACCCGCCCTGGCCCGCCAGCCAGAAGAAGCCGTCGGTGTCCTCGTCAAACCCCACAACCGGCGCCTGGTCGGCGACGAAGCACCGCAAGCCCGCCCAGCTGTGGCCGATGCGCCGGACCTTGAGCGTGGTCTCTCGTTCCAGCCAGTCGACCAGCACCGCTATGTCGAATTCATCGGGCTGCACATCCTGCGGCTCCATCGGCGTTTCATCGCCGGGTGAAACCATCAACCGGCCCTTTTCGGGCTTGATGTAGTTAGCGACGCCGGCGAAGTCGATCACCGGATTGTGGGAAGCGTCGAGCCCGTCTGGCAGATCCACCATGATCGCGGTGCGCCGTTTGGGCACCAGACCGATGGGACGAAGGCCGGCCATTTGGCCAATCTGGTCGGCCCAGGCGCCGGCGGCGTTGACGATGACCGGTGCAGTCAGCGTTTCCTGCGCGCTGCTGACATGCCAGACCCCTTCGGATCTGGTTAGGTTGTCGACGCGAAACGCAGTTCTCAATTCACCGCCTTGCTTGCGGAAGCGCTTGAGATAGCCCTGGTGAAAGGCGGCCACATCGATGTCGCAGACACCGGGTTCGAGCACTGCTGCGGCGATGCGATCCGGCCGCATATAGGGCGCAAGTTCGAGCGCCTCGGCCGGGCTGACGGGCACCACCGGGTCAGCCGCGGTGGACAGCGCCAGCACATCGTCAAGGGCGGCCTCATGGCCGGGACCTGCCAGCCCCAGCGCGCCACGCCGGCTGAGCAGCGGGGTTTCGCATAGTTCGTCCGGCGGATTATGGAAGAAGTCGCGGCTGAGCGAGTTGATCGCCCTGACCAACGGCCCGCCGTAATGCGGCGTGTGAAGCGCTGCCGATCGCCCGGTGGTGTGATAACCGGGCGCGGTTTCAGCCTCCAGCAACGCCACCTTACCATGGCCTGCCAGCGCCTCGGCCACTGAAGCGCCGGATATCCCAGCGCCGATCACAATGAAATCAAACGTCATGTCCCGCTCTAACCTTTGGTGTTTGGGCTTGGGTAGCATGATTGGCGCAATGCAGGCAGGGTTGAGACGGCGTTATTTGCGACGGACCTTTTTGCATTGTTCAAGCTGGCGACGCGCCGGTCAGTAGCTTGATGAAAGTTGTAGCGCGGGGGGCAGGCGGGGACTGCGCAGCTATTCTAACGCACTCTGCTTTATCGGGACGGGGGACGTGCCGCGGTGCGGTTCAGGGGAATCGTAATCCGCGCTTCCAGCCCGCCAAGCGGTGAGCGTTCAAGATCCAGCCGGCCGCCGATGCTGTCAACGATGTCACCGGCAATGGTAAGGCCGAGCCCGGCGCCCAGACCCGATTGATTGCCCGCATCGGTCTCGTCAATGCGCCGGGGCTCGGGCACCGCAGCGGCTGACTGATCCGGATCAAGGCCCGGGCCATCGTCGCCGATGCGAATGACAACATCATCGCTTGCGCGCCCGGCCTCGATGCGGACCAGCGAGCGGGCATGGCGGACGGCATTCTCGGCAAGATTGCCCAACAACTCGTTGAGATCGTCCGGATCGACGGGAACCGCCAGACCCTCATCAACGCGGCACTCAAGGTCGAGCCGTTCGCCCGACGGTGTGCGTTTGAGCGCCCGCAGGATGGCATCGGCATGCGTTTTCAGGTTCACGTGAGCGTTGGGGCGGCCATGGCGCAGGCGGGCGCGGGCCAGTTCGCGTTCCATGTGGCGGCGCATGCGCTCGGCCAGTTCGGCGATTTCATCGGCGATCTCGTTTTCGCCGAGGGCGCGCAGGCGCTCGACGTCGGTCTCAAGCGCGGTCAGCGGGGTCTTGAGACCGTGAGCGAGATTGGCCGCCCGGTCGCGGGCGCGGGTGATCGCCTGATCCTGGGCGTCGAGCAGGGCGTTGACCTCCTCGACCAGCGGCGCCACCTCGCTGGGCACACCCTGAGCGCTCAAACGCCTTGAGGCGCCCGAACGGATGGCGTTGACGCCCGTAAGCACCTTGTGAGCGGGCTTCAGGCCTTCGCCAATCTGCAACATGAACCCCACCAGAAGAACCAGCCCCAGGATTGCCAGGACCGGCGCAAGATCGCGGGAAAAGCCGCTGGCGAGCGCGGTGATGTCGCTGCGATCGATGGCGACCAGGACCCGGACGCGATGATCGCCATCCGCCGCCTTGAGGATCACCAGTGTTTCATGAACCAGCAGCGTCGCGCCTTGCGGACCGGTCCGGTCATGGACGTGGGTCTGGCCGGGTGAAGGCTGATCGCCGGGCATGTCGAGTGTCACATCCCAAAGTGAGCGCGAGCGCAGCACCTTGCCGCTCGTCACGTCGCTCACCTGCCAGTACAAACCGCCGAAGACTGCCTGAAACCGCGGATCGACCGGTTCGCGCAGCAGCCCCAAACCCGCCGCATCGATACGCAGCCCCCCGATCAATTGGCCAAGATGGGTGTCAAGTTCCTGTCCCACCCGGCGTTCGAGGTGTCTGGAGAACAAGGCCGAAAGGCTGAAGCCGGTGACCAGCAGCGCCGCGACAATGACGATGGTGGCGAAACCGAACAGCCGGAAGCGGAGTGAGCGAGCCTGTCTCATGGGCTGTCGGCGGTCTGTTCGACGATGTATCCGAAGCCGCGGCGGGTTTCGATCAACGGGACGGGAAGCTTGCGGCGAACCCGGCCGACAAGCACCTCGATGGCATTGGACTCGCGCTCGAAATGCACCGATTGCAAATGTTCGGACAACTCCTGCTGCGACACCACCCGGCCCTGATGGTGCATCAGATAGGCGACCAGCCGGTATTCCTGCGGTGACAGGCTGAGCGGCACCCCGCCAATGCTTAGCCGCATCTGCCTGGTGTCGAGTTCAGCCTCGCCGATGCGGATGACAGGGTTGGCCTGACCGCCCGAGCGGCGAAGGATGGCCCTGAGCCGGGCGAGCATCTCTTCCATTCGAAAGGGTTTGGGCAGATAGTCATCGGCGCCGGCATCGATGCCCTCCACCCGTTCGGTCCAGGCGCCGCGCGCGGTCAGCACCAGCACGGGGAAGTTCCGGCCGGCCTTTCGCCAGCGCTTGAGCACGCTCAGCCCGTCCATGCCCGGCAGGCCCAAATCGAGGATTGCTGCGGCATAGGTTTCGGTGTCGCCCAGAAACCAGGCTTCCTCGCCATTGGCTTCGCTGTCGACGACGTAGCCGGCCATTTCCAGCGCCTGGCTCACATCGCGGCGGATGGCGTCGTCATCTTCAGCAAGCAGGATGCGCATCAGCTTCAATCATCATTTTCAAGGCTCAGGATCGTCGCGTTGCGGGCGTCGATCTCGTATTCAAGGCGGCGGCCGTCGTCGCGCAGCACATAGATCTCATAGACAGGCACGCCGTCTTCGCGGTCGAATTCGATTTCGACAATGCGGCCCCTAAGGCGCGGTCGCACGGCAGCCAGGATGTCGGACAATGTCATGATCTCGCCGCTTTTTATGGCGGCCGCCAGGCCCGCGCGCTCATGATCGTCATCATCGTCATCGTCGTCGGCAAGCACCGGGACGACCGACAACACCACGGCAACAAGGGACAGTGTAAGCATTCGGACCATCAGGGCACCATCGCGGTTTCAACATGACAGATCGCTGACAGACCCCATCAGCCGGTTGTCATGATGGCTTTGCGATAACGGCGTGGTCAACGGGCAATCGCCCGCTTTATCACACCAAGGAGACACACCATGAAAATGATGCTTATCGCCACTGCCACCGTTGCCGCCGCTGCTCTGGCCACGCCATTTGCCGCGCAGGCCTCCGATGACTGCCCGAACGTGCCGAGCGATCAATGGATGAGCGAGGCTGCGATCATCGAGAAGGCCACGGGTATGGGTTATGAAGTGCGCTCGGTGGAAAGCGACGATGGTTGCTACGAAGTCGAGGCCACCGACAAGGACGGCAAGCTTTTCGAGATCGAGTTTCACCCGGGTACCGGCGATCTGATCGAGCTTGAGGCTGAGGATCATGACGACAATGACGACGACGATGATGACAGCGACAACGACAACGACTGATGAGCGCGCCTGAAACCAATGAGGAAGCCGGCGGCATTGCGCCGCCGGCGACCGTCCGGGTCTGGGATCCGTTTATCCGGCTGTTCCACTGGTCATTGGTGGGCCTGTTCGCCTTTGCCTTCCTGACCGGAGACGCCCTGGACCGGCCGCATGAGATTGCGGGATACGCGATTGCCGCACTCATCGCCATGCGGGTGATCTGGGGGCTGGCAGGGCCGCGTCATGCGCGGTTTTCCTCCTTCCTCCACCGGCCCTCCACAGTGGCGGGCTTCCTGCGCGACACGCTCAGGCTCAAGGCGCGGCGCTATCTCGGGCACAACCCGGCCGGCGGGCTGATGGTGATCGCGTTGCTCATTGCGCTGGTGGTGATCTCGGCCACCGGATTTATGATGACGGCGGATGCGTTCGCAGGCTCAGGCTGGATCGAGGATGTGCATGAGGCAAGCGCCTTTGCCGCCCTTGGCCTTGTGGCGCTGCATATTGGCGGGGTGATCGTCGCGAGTTTCGAGCATGGCGAAAACCTGGTTCGCGCCATGATTACCGGTCGCAAACGCGCACCGGGCCCAGAAGACGCAGCCTAAAAGATGGCCGGCGCAGGCGAAGTCCGCTTGCGCCGGTTTTATTCTGTGTCCCGCACGCCCGCACGCCCGCACGCCCGCACACCGCTCTTTGCGCCATCGTCTTGTCAGCGTCACGCCGCTCGGGCAATTTGCGCGGCAAGGGCCCCGCGGATTCGCCATGGCGGGCCGGGCGGCAGCGCGCCGCGTTCAACCGACGTCGGCCGGTCCGGCATCAAAGGGGCCATTTTATGGATCTGATCGAAAACCGCACCATCGATGAACTCGAGATCGGCGATCGTGCGCAAATCGAGCGGGTGCTGACCCGGCAGGACATCACGCTGTTTGCTTCGGTGTCGGCCGACATCAACCCGGCCCATGTCGAGGCCGGAGATGAGGACGCCGAAGGGCTGCATCGCGGCATCGTGCACGGCATGTGGGCCGGAACGCTGATTTCGGCGGTGCTTTCAACCAAATTGCCGGGCCCGGGCACTGTGCATCTGGGTCAGACGCTGAGATTTCATCACCCGGTTGGTATCGGCGACCGGATCACGGTGCGGGTTGTGGTCACAGAACTCGACAAGGCCAAGGCGCATGTGCGGTTTGATTGCGACTGCGTCGACGCTAAGGGCCGGACGGTGGTTTCGGGCGTCGCCGAAGTGCAGGCGCCGACTAACAAGATCAGGCGCCATGTTGCCCGCATGCCGGCGACGGCCATCAAGGTGCACGGGGTTCGCTTCGGCGCGCTGGTCGACCGGGCGCGGGCGCTTGCGCCGCTCACGACGGCGATCGTTCACCCTTGCGATGATCTGAGCCTCGGCGGCGCCATTGCGGCGCGCGACGAGGGTATGATCACGCCGGTGCTGGTGGGCCCGCGCGGCAAGATCGAGGCGGCGGCCGATGGTGCGGGGCTTGATCTTTCCGGCATCGAGATTGTCGACGCGCCGCACAGCCATGCGGCAGCCGAAGTGGCCGTGGCGCTAGTGCATGAGGGCCGGGCAGGTGCCTTGATGAAAGGCAAGCTGCACACCGACGAACTCTTGTCAGCGGTGCTCGACCGGGCCAAGGGGCTGAGGACCGAGCGGCGGCTCTCCCATGTGTTTGCGCTTGATGTTCCCGGGCAGGACCGCACGCTGTTTGTCACCGACGCGGCGATCAACATCTCGCCCGATCTCGAAGCGCTGAGCGACATCGTTCAAAACGCCATCGATCTGGCGGTGGCGATCGGGGTGGAGGTGCCGCTGGTGGCGCTGCTCTCGGCGGTGGAAACGGTGACGGCGAAACTGCCCTCGACGCTGCTCGCCGCGGCGATCTGCAAGATGCATGACCGCGGCCAGATCGTTGGCGGCAAGGTCGACGGGCCGCTGGCCTTCGACAACGCCATCTCGCCCGCCGCCGTCGCCGCCAAAGGCATCGTCTCGGACGTCGCCGGCCACGCCGATATTCTGGTGACGCCCAATCTCGAAAGCGGCAACATGGTCGCCAAACAACTGATCCACCTGGCCGGCGCCTCATCCGCCGGCATCGCGCTCGGCGCCCGCGCGCCGATCATGCTGACCAGCCGCTCGGACACGGTGGAGGCGCGGATTGTCTCGGCGGCGCTCGCCAAGGTGTTTTATCACTGGCGGAGGGAGCGGCCGTTGGGGTTGCCGGGGTGAGGGGTAGCTTTCGGTGAATTTCCGAAATGGGGCCGACAGGGGACTGTCCACTACCGGACTTCCGTCGACCTAAGCGGGCATTCATTCGTGCCACCTGCACGGCAGGTTCCGGCCCTAAGCGGACCTTGATGTGTCACGCAGCCAACGTCTGCTTCGAGCCCGAACTTCATGAATACTGCAACGCGGTGAATGTCTGCTTTTGCCTTTCTGCGTGCCACACGGTGCGAAGATCTCAACCAGATTGCGGCAATCTACATAAACCTCTCATTCTGAAACGATTTCACTGCCCAGTCGATAAACACGCGTACGCGTGACGAAAGTTGGCGACTTCGTGGATAGAGAAGTGAGACGGGCACAGATGGAACAACGTAGTTTTCCAGAACACGACATAGGCGCCCAAACCGGAGATCGTCATCGATATGAAAGAGCGGCATCTGCGCCAAGCCAAAACCAAGCAAGGTGGACATGCGGTAACTCTCTGGGCCGTTGACCGACACTTGGTTTGGCGGCCTCAAACTCTTGACTTGGTCTTTCACAACGAAGTCGAGCGGAAGGACTGCGCCCGTGCTCATGGGCCAGATGCCAACCATTTGATGGCTCTCCAGATCGCTGAGCGAAGTTGGTTTGCCGAACTCCTGCAGATAGTCAGGTGAAGCACAGGTAATCCGCTTTGCCATGCCAAGTGGACGCACGATCAGATCACTGTCGGGAAGGTCACCCCACCGCACCGCACAATCGACACCTTCTTCAATCAGATCGACCCACCGATCTCGTTCGCTGATCGACATTTCTATCTCGGGGTATCGCGCCAGGAAGTTTGGCAAGCCTGGCAGTATGAAGTGTCTGAACACCGTTCCCTGGACTTCGATCCGTAGTCTGCCTTTCGGCGGCGCACCAGCAAAGGCGTTGTCGGCCTCTTCAACTTCGTCAAGTATCGAAAGACATCGCTGATAGTAGGCTTGCCCATCAAGAGTCGGGCGAACGACACGCGTCGTACGGTGGAGCAACTGCACACCAAGCCGTTGCTCCATCGCCTTGATCACTTCGGTGACCGTGGACCTCGGTGTTCCGGTGTCGTGGGCCGCTTCGGTGAAGCTGCGGCGTTCGACGACCCGCACAAAGAGCTGCATCGCATCAAATCGATCCATCCAATCCTCATTGTTCGTATCAGCCGAATAGTAATGTCAAGAACTACATCATTATCCAGCTAGTGAGAAGGCGTAAATACCAGTCATCACCAGCATGGGGCTGGTAACCGGAAAGGAAACTCAATGACCGATACAAAATCCAGAACAGCGATTGTCACCGGCGCCTCGCGCGGGATTGGTGCGGCCATTGCCGAACGCCTGGCTTCTGATGGCTTCAACGTCATTGTGAACTACGCCGGCAGCGAAAACGCGGCGGCGGCCATTGTCGACAAGATCGAGGCCGCAGGCGGCAAGGTCATTGCTGCCAAGGCAGACGTATCCGATGCCGAGGCTGTGCGACGGATGTTCGATGCAGCTGAGACCGCCTTCGGAGGCGTTGATGTGCTCGTGAACAACGCGGGCATCATGAAATTGGCGAAGATTGCCGACAGTGACGATGCCATGTTCGACGCGCATATTGCCGTCAATCTCAAGGGCACGTTCAATACCCTGCGCGAGGCGGCAAATAGACTGCAAAGCGGCGGGACGATCGTCAACTTCTCCACCAGTGTCGTCGGCACCAAGTTGGAGACATACGGCGTCTACACGGCGACCAAGGCCGCGATCGAGGCGCTGACGGGGATCCTCTGCAAAGAACTGCGCGGCCGCAACATCACCGTCAATGCGATTGCCCCCGGGCCGACCGGGACCGATCTGTTCTTAGACGGCAAGTCGCCGGAGCTGATCGACCGCTTCGCCAAGATGGTGCCGCTCGAACGGCTTGGGGAACCTCGCGACATCGCCAATGCCGTGTCGTTTCTGGCCGGGCCAGATGGCGCTTGGGTCAACGGACAGACATTGCGTGCAAACGGTGGGTTGGTCTGAAGAGGCTGATCAATCAATACAGAGGAGAATTCAAATGACAAAAGGATCAGAAAAACAAGTCATCGTCGTCACCGGCGCATCAAGCGGTTTTGGTGGAATGACGGCCTACGCTCTCGCTGATGCCGGGCACACCGTCTACGCATCCATGCGCGGCATCAGCGGTCATAATGCAGATAAGGCGAAGGCCGCCAAGGATTACGCAAGCAAGCACGATTTCGATCTACGCGTGGTTGAGATCGACGTGGTGAAGGATGCTTCCGTCGCCGCCGGGATTGATCAGATCTTTGATGAGGCTGGCCGCCTTGACGTGATCGTTCACAATGCGGGCCATATGTCATTCGGCCCGGCAGAGGCATTCACACCCGAACAGATGGCACAGCTCTACAACATCAATGTGCTGTCGACGCAGCGCGTGATGCGCTCGGCCCTGCCGAGGATGCGGGCACAGGGCCAGGGGCTCGTCGTCTGGGTGTCTTCCAGCAGTGCCCGCGGCGGGACACCGCCGTTCTTGTCACCTTATTTTGCGGCCAAGGCAGGCATGGACTCGCTTGCAGTCTCCTATGCGTCGGAACTGGCCCGCTGGGGGATCGAAACATCGATCATGGTGCCGGGTGCCTTCACTGCCGGCACCAACCACTTCGCCCATGCCGGCCAGCCGGATGACCAGCCGGTCGCCGATGCCTATCTGACTGGCCCCTATGCTGACGTTCCCGCAAAGGCGCTTGATGGGCTCAAGTCGCTTGAGCCTGCGGACGCAGATCCGTCCGCAGTCGCACGCGGTATAGTCGACATCGTGAATACGCCGTTCGGAAGGCGTCCGTTCCGGGTTCATGTCGATCCATCGCAAGACGGGTCGGAGGTTGTGAGCGGTGTGGCTGACCGAGTCCGGGCCGAGATGTTCCGGCGGATCGGTCTGGAAGACTTGCTGTCGCCGGCTCAACAAGACCTGAACTGAAGCTTACCCAAGGGCGTCGTCGGCCAAAACGTCGGCGGTGCCTATCAGACGACTGCTAGCGCGACGGCGGCATGTGCCCCGACACTGGTGCCTCATCCCGACGCAGGGTCAAAACTTCAACGCCACTTTTCGTAACCGCGACCGTATGCTCAAACTGGGCGGAGAGCATTCTGTCTTTAGTTACGACTGTCCATCCATCGCTCTTTGTCGCGACTTTGCGGCTTCCCTTGTTGATCATCGGCTCGACGGTGAAGACCATGCCTTCCCGTAGCTTCATCCCTGTTCCCGGTCGTCCGAAGTTCAGCACCTGCGGATCCTCGTGCATTTCGCGACCGATGCCGTGCCCGCAATATTCCCGTACAACCGAGCAACCGTTCTTTTTGGCGTATCTCTCGATCGCAAAGCCGATGTCTCCTAAGTGTGCTCCGGGCCGCACCTGCCTTATGCCTTGCCACATCGCCTCTTGGGCGATCCGTACCAGCCGTTTGGCAGCAGGTGGGGCATTGCCGACCAGATAGGTCTTGCTTGAATCCGTTATGTAGCCGTTCTTTTCGAGCGTGATATCGAAATTGACGATGTCGCCGTCACGGATGATGTCGTTCGGGTTTGGGACGCCGTGGCAAACAACGTGATTGATCGAACAATTCAGGACATATTCGAAATCGTATTGACCCTTACTGGCCGGGCGGGCGTCGAGGTCAACGGTGATAAACCGGTCGACCAGATCGTTGACCTGCAATGTCGACATGCCTTCCAGATTTTGTCTGTCCAGCATCTCGAACACCGACGCCAGCAATCTGCCGGATACGCGCATCAGATCCAGTTCATCGGGGGTCTTTACCATTTTACGCTGCCGCTACCTCGGCGACACGCACCTGCGCTGCTTCCAATTGCATCTTGACGATGTCGTTGAAGGACAGGGTCGGGTTTGCCTCGGCCAACATGCCGATCTTGATCCAGAACTCTGCCTGGGCGTTGATGGATCTGCACAACACGGCGCTGGCTCGACGGACCTCTTCATGCAGATCGTCGTTGATTTTCACGATGCCCATCGTTGTCTCCCTGAGTTCAGAATATACGAAACGTATACGTTTCGTATGGTCATTGGTCAATCTGATGTTGAGAACCATGGTCGCGTGCTTTCACGAAAAGCGTTGAGTCGTTCGGTTCTCACAAAGGGCAATGTTGTACATCACCTCTTGATCCAAACACCCGAATTGGCGACGATGAACTCCTCCAGCGCGCGCGCTGGTCGTCCCGTCGTGCGCAGCACGGCGTCAGTGACGCGGTCTTCTGAACCTGCCGCGATGGCCGCATCCATCTGCGCAAGCGTCCTGGCATAGTCTTCTGGCAGGCCGGACTGGTCCATATGTCGTGCGGCAAGTTCACCGACGCTCAGGTGATGGTGCTTGACCTGGTGCTTCAGCACATCGCTGAGCGTTTGCGCGACAGCATCGTAACTGAGTGCCGCGGGTCCCGTCAGGATCATGTCGCCTGAGACACATTCTGGCTGGGTCAGTGCTTCAACTGCGACGGCGGCAATATCTTCCGCATCGATAAACGCGACCCGCCCCTGATCTGTTGCGGTGTAGATCGCGCCCTCATCGCAGATGGTCGCGAGGTGCTGGCCGTCGGAGAAATTCTGCATGAACCACGTTGGACGCAGAACGACCCATTCCGGCGCGTGGTCGCGCAGCCAGGCGTGTACTATTCCCATCATTGGGTCGCCCGCGTCCAATGAGGATGCGCTCAGCAATACAAAGCGTTTGACGCCATTGCGGATCGCCAGTTCCATGAAGGGGGTCATCACAGGCAAAGGCTCTGCAACACCGCTGGGCGCGACGAGGTAGATGCTTTTGACGCCTTCCAGCGCTGCGGCCCACGTCGTCTCGACTGTCCAGTCGAACCGGATGTGGTCTTTGGCGCCCGGATTGCGTGTTGCGACCCGATAACGAAGACCGCGCTCCGAAAGCTGGGCGGACACACGACGCCCAGTCGTGCCAGTACCGCCTGTGACAAGGATTGTATCACGCACGGGTAAAACCCTCCCCCTCAGGCTCAGGAACCGTATCACCAGTTGCCGCGAGCGTGATCCGCGGATCCCAGTAATCGGCGTAATAGACGATCTTGCCGTCGCGCGTTTCGATTACTGATATCCACTTCTGATCGTAGGGCGCACCGGTCCGCCCTTCACCCCTGCCGCGAAATTCCAGCACAACCTTGTTGGGGTCCGCCATTTCACTGACCCGCAGATCAAAGAAATCGTCGATGCGGATCAGATCGGGCACAGCCATTAGATAACGCTCCAATGCATCGCGCCCGTCGATGCGGGCGATGAATCCCGGCGGCGCATAGGGCGCTTCAAACACACAGTCCTCGGCGAACATGTCGAGGAAATTCTCCGCCTCCGGAGCGATCCGGGTGCCGAGCCCTTCACGCAGGATATCGGTCAGTCCTTCAAAACGGGTTTGTTGGGCATTCATTGACAAGTCTCCCTTTTGGATGGAACGGTGTCGTATCGACCATATAGGAGATTAGTGGATGGAACGCAACCGTTCCGACGTAGATTTGACGATGAGCGCATCCCCGCGTGCGCCTAGTGGGGCGGCCGTGATGCGCCCGTCCGTGACCGATGCACTCACTCGCGCGTTTTTTGAGGAATGGGCGGAGACCGGTCTTGGTGCGCTAAGCCTGGAACGTGTTGCCAAGCGGGCCGGCGTTGGGAAAGCGGCACTCTATCGCCGCTGGTCGTCAAAACAGGACATGGCGATAGAGTTGATCAAGGCGGTTGGCTTGAATCTTACACCCATTCCCGACAGCGGGTTGCTGCTGGAAGACCTACGGCTGATCCTGTTATCCCTGCGCCGGACCCTGCGCCACCCGCTGATACGGCGCATTCTGCCCGACTTGCATGCCGAGATGGCCCGGACGAGCGAACTGAGCGTCGAGATAAGGAACACCCTGCAATATGAACGCCGTGAACGCGGCAAAGTCATTGTCGATCGCGCCATTGCACGCGGTGAGTTGCCCACAAGCGCGGACCGCGACCTTGCCAATGATGCACTTGCGAGCATCCTCTATTGGCGGATCATTGTGACCGGAGGTCGCGTAAACAGAGCGGAAATAGACAAGATCGCGCGGTTTATCGCTGCAGGTCTTGGCCGTCAGTGAAGCAAGTTTGCATTCTCTTTGATCTCTCTCGCATATTCTGTCGGAGGGCGTCCCACAATGCGGGTGAACGCAACGCTGAACGCGCTTGGTGAGCCATAGCCGACGCTATAGGCGATCTCCGAAATGGAACTGTTGCCTGCGCATAGCTTGTCCTTGGCCAACGACATCCGCCAGTTCTGCAGATATTCCATTGGCGCCATGCCGACAACACGATTGAATTTCGCGAAGAAGGCCGACCGCGATAGCGCGGCTTCGCGCGACAAATCCTCGACCGTCCAGCCGCGTGTGGGGTCTTCGTGAATGAGGCGGATGGCCTGCGCGATCTGATCATCTGCAAGCCCGCGCACGAGTCCTGCAAAGCCACCTTCATCAGGAAGCGCGCGAAAGGCTTCGATGCACAGGACTTCAAGCAAACGATCGAGGATTACATCGCGCGCATTGCGACGGTTTCGATACTCGTCGTCTACCAAGCGCGCGAGCGCGGACAAGCGATCATTTTTCCGGATAATGACAATCTGCGGCAAGAGCGAGACCAGCAAGGACGCGTCTGGTGAGCCAAAGAGGCAATACCCGATCATCATCCTGACATCGATCGGCGTATCCGGCTCGCCTACGCGATATTCTCCGCCAGACAGATCAACGGGAAGCGCCGAAAGGGCATCGCCAGTCACAGCGCTCTTGCTCGATACCGTGAAATCGGCAGCCGAGGGGACCAACAGGAAGTCGCCGGCTTCAATGGTGACTTCCGCCTGTCCGTCAGCCTGGAATCGAAAGCCCCCATCCAGCGCCAATCCATAAAAGACCCGGTCGGTGACTTCACGGCGCACACGCCACGCGCCGCCGCCATACACCAGCTTCATCGCGGCAGGCTGTGGTTGCAGCAGAGAAATAACATCAGTCAGTGGATCAGTCATATCAGGACTATCGCAAATGAATACCGGATTTTCAACTATCGATAGTTCACATTTCGACCCCTAGTTTGGTGTCAGACGATAGAAATAGGAGGTCACAATGAAGACTGTACTCATTACAGGATGTTCCTCCGGCTTCGGGCTGGAGACGGCATTGTATTTTCTCGACAAAGGATGGTCCGTCATCGCGACGATGCGCACCCCGCGCGAGGATTTGTTCCCGCCAAGCGATCGCTTGCGGGTGCTGCCACTGGACACAACCGATCAAGACAGCATCGCCGCCGCCATGGAAACTGCCGGCCCCATCGATGTGCTGGTCAACAACGCCGGTATTGGCATGCTGAGCGCCGTCGAAGGCACCGACATGACCGAGATCCGCGCGATCTTCGAGACCAACACGCTTGGCACGATCGCCATGACGAAAGCGGTCTTGCCAGCCTTCCGGCAGCGCGGTTCGGGCATCATCGTGAACGTCAATACGAGCACGACGATGAAGCCGTTTCCGCTGTTTTCGTTCTACTCCGCCAGCAAGGCGGCGATCATCGCGTTCAGCGATTGCCTCGCGCTTGAGATGGCAGAATTCGGCGTATCCGTGAAGGTCGTCATTCCTGGTCAGGCCGAGACGCGCTTTACCGACAATGCGCAATCGCGCTCATCGGACGGTATTCCCGCGGCCTATGCGGGTTTCGCAGACAGGGCACTTGCCGGTTTGGCCACGCCTTCGGCCATAACGAAGATCGAAGACGTAACCGAGGCGATTTGGCGGGCGGCAACCGATCCGGACTGCCCGGATCATCTACCCGCGGGCGCAGATGCGTGGGCCCTCGCCAACGCGGCATCTCACACCTCATCACCCCAAACCCTAACCAACTGATCGAAAGGAATATCTCATGTATCTTGTATTCGGAGCAACCGGAAATGTCGGCGGCGAAGTCGCGGCTCAACTCTTACAAAAAGGCCATGGAGTGCGTGCCTTTGTCCGCGATGAAGTCCGTGCTAGGAAGCAGCTGCCGGAAGGTATTGAATTTGCCGTCGGTGAGCTCGATGACGCGAAAAGCATCGCCGAAGCGACCAAGGGCGTGGATGGCGTGTTCTTCATGCAGCTCGAACCATCTGTCGCTCAGGCGCAAAGCATGATCGATGCGGCAAATGCCGCCAGTGTGAAGCGGATCGCTCTGCTCTCATCGCTCGGGACCAGCCTGCAACCCTATCCAATGATCGGTGCCATGATCGCCGCGCGCGATGAGGTCTTTCACAAGTCTGATCTGGATGTCACTTATCTGCGGGCCAATGGGCTTATGTCCAACGCCCTGTGGTGGCTTGATGCGATCAAGAAAGACGGCCGCGTCGTCGACGCGACTGATCCCGGCGCACTGGCCATCGTTGATCCCTATGACGTGGCGCGGATCGCTGTGTTGGCACTGACCGAGCCGGGCCATGCGGGCCACGCCTACATCCTGAACGGCCCCGAGGCCCTGAGTGCCCGCGACCAGGTCGCGATCCTCGCTGAGGCGATCGACCGACCTACTGAGTTCGTTTCGGTCACGCCCGAAGAACTTGAACAGCGACACATTGCGGACGGCATGCCAGAGCCCAATGCCAAGGCTCTGCGCAACCTTAACGAGACGTTCCGTGCAGGGCGAGCAGGCTTCCTCGCCGATGACATCGCTAACCTGACCGGCACCGCGCCGCGCACGTTCCGTGCATGGTGCGAAAAGCATGCGGATGAGTTTGCGTGACTTTATCGGTGATCCGGCGCAACGCAGGGACCACGTCGGCCCCTGCGTTCGAGGTTGTTCCAGTGGCAGGGCGTTAAAGCTTGCCGATCCGTATGGCGCTTGAAAAGCAAGTCAGCGCTTGGTCCTTGTGCCGTCGTGGTTTGAACTCCGTACAAAGGCGGCTAGCCTAGGGCGTCCAGCTCATTACGGACATGACGCAAAGCGGCCATTGATCCGCGCGCAGCAAATGGCAGCAAAGTGCCGCTTAGTTGTCGCCTGTGCAACCGGGTCAACCTTTGGCTCTGCCGGAATTTTACGTCAAACCAACCTTCGATGGACATCCGGCCCGGCTGGCAACGGTTTGATGGTCGCCTTCGAGGCACGCAATCAAAAGCAGGTTCGTGAGCTGCATTCCGCAGCACTTGCCGCAGGCGGAACCGACGAGGGCCAACCCGGCTTTAGGGACTCCTACGGGCCTCATTTCTATGTCGGCTACCTTCGCGATCCGCAAGGCAACAAGATCGCCCTGTTCTCCAGCAATCCGGACGAACCCGGACGAACCCGGACGAGACGGATAAGGGGTGGGTTGGAGTCCTAGTTAGACATTCATTAGAGAATCCGTAGTTGGTGCTTTCGGCCGTTAGCTGCCTTTCACCAATAACTTCAGCGCAGCGCTGCAGTTTCCCAAAAGCAGACGTTGGCGATAAGCACCTGTACCGATCAGCCCAAGGACGGGAGTGCGGACAAACCTGCTGTCGCTCCAAGGTCCGCTTTGAGGGCTCCATCCATGGTCTTGCGATGCTCGGCTACTCAGCGGATTTGCAATCCTATGAACTTGAGTGATTCCATTGGGGAATCTGGTAAAATGTGCCATTGAGTGATCCCGCGGGATCAGCGGCTTCCCAAGTGCTAGCACAATCCATGAAAGGCCATCTTTCCAATACATCAACTGTTGATTGAAGGCCAAACTGCGGCTAACCTCTATTTGAGCCTTGAGATTGGAGGACAGAAAATGACTAAAGGCGATAACTCGGATACATCGGAAGAACGAAATATTGCTTTAGACCTTTCTTGGGAAGAGACCCAAAAACTGATGAAGTTCCTCGAGGAGGAAGGGATAATGGGGGCTGGTTTTGCCATCCATGAATCAAACAACTCATCCATCGGAATTTCTACTAAAAAAGATCGCTAAACTTTCTAAGCGGCGCTCCCCGTCCAATAGCTGGCGGGTCAGGTCAATAGAAGACACCCTTGAATCTGCGATCCCTGTTTTGGACGCGGCTGGCATAACACGTGTCTCTGACATTACCGCTTTGGACCGAATTGGCCTACCAACACATGTTAGTGTTCGCCCCGACGCTTCCATCGGCTCGCTCTGCGTAAATGCTGGTAAAGGAGTGAGTGCACAAGAGTCACTTGCCAGCGCAATAATGGAAGGCATAGAATTCCATTTTGCTGATCAAAAGAACAGTAGGGTTGTAACTCGTAGGCAGCCGTTTGACGTTTTTTGCGACGAGCTTCCGGAGGGATTTAGTTTCTCTCTGTTTTGCCCAGACGTGCAAGCCAAGGTTTGCCCAGACGTGCAAGCCAAGGCGACAAAGAACCAAGAAGTGTCATTGTTGGACGCCTTCCACTTTGAGACAGGGCAAAGACTCAGTGTGCCCGCAGAGTTGGTTTTTCATCCACTCACTGAACTAGGGAGCTCCTCATTCTTTGGAACTTCAACAAACGGGTTATGTTCCGGAAATTCCTTTAGCGAAGCTGTCCTGCACGGAACTTTTGAAGTGATGGAACGCGACACTCAGTCGTTTTTGAGTTTTCGACCGAGTGTTGACGCCATCAACGAAGATGCGCTCCCGGACTACATCAAAGATTTACTAGGTGCGGTGCGGGCCGCTGGCTTTGATGTTTACCTGCTCTATTCGCCCGGTGATTGGGGCGTGCATTACGTACAGGCCTACATCGTGGCTGAAAGTACAGACCCGTTTCGCGCTACGTTTGGCTCTGGGGCACATGTAGATCCGTCGATCGCCGTGTCTCGCGCGGTTACAGAGGCTGCCCAAAGCCGTTTGGTTCACATCCACGGAGGACGAGACGACCTCGTTGATAGGCACGACTTCTTCACAGAAAAAGGGAGCGACTATGAAAAAGAGCGTGTCACCGATCTATTGGCGCGATTGAGGAATGCAAACAGTTGCATTGATTTTACAAGTCTTAGCCAGCCACCGTTAGCCGACATCGAAAATACGTTAAGTTTGCTAAACAAGAGGATTGTGGAAACAGGTCTACCGGGAATTTTTTGCGTTAAGCTCTATGAGTCCGAAAATATCCATGTGGTCCGCGTTCTTATCCCGGGTATGGAAGCTTATTCACCAAGACAACGGCGAATAGGCCCTAGGTTATTGTCCTTCATTAAGGAGTTGCCACAATGGTGAAGGCTCCGTTTCCTCAGCACGTCTTTGTTGGTCCATCGCTGTTCCCGCTCTCGGACATCGAGTTTCGGCGAGAGGGGCGTGTCTTCCATGAGCCTGCAAAGCGACATTCGGTTAGCGATTTGTGCTCCGCGAGTTCAGACCGAGGAACGATAGCCTTAATCGACGGATACTTTAACGAAAGCATGGCGGTCTCTCACAGAGAGATATGTGAGGCGATTGAACTAGGTTGGTCAGTAATTGGTTGCTCGTCCATTGGCGCGATCCGAGCCGCAGAGATGGTGACGTTGGGCATGCAGGGGTTTGGCGCTGTATTCGAGCTATTCGCAGGATCGTGGACAGTCACTGATGATGAAGTTGCTCTGTTGCATGCCCCGTTCTACCCCTATGAGCCAATTACCGAACCTTTAGTCCACTTTCGGTTTGCTTTAGACGAATTGACGCGTCGTTGCCTGATGGAACAAAGCGATGCGGCAGATATTTTTGAAGATGCAAAGACGGAGTGGTTCGGTCGACGCAGTTTGGCTTTCTATGGTGAATTGCTAGTCGATAGGGGCGTTGATGTCTCAGAAAACTTTGGTGATATCGGTCAGTTCTTTCAAGTATTTCAACAGAAGCGTTTTGATTGCATCGAACTCCTTGAAACGCTGGATGCCTCATGAGTGATAGTCTCATCCATCACCTAAGGGGGCTTCCGTTCATTTCTCCAGAGTTTGACGTTCGTATGCTCCTTCAGTTGGTGTGTTTAAGAAGAGCGAGTGTTGCTGGTGCCGTAGGATCAGCGCAGTACCTGATGAGCGCTGAGCAAGCTAGACTGATATACCAACGTCGAGCTATCGAACTTGGCCTCGATGTGCCCTTGATCGAGTTGGGGCGAGAAGCGACAGAGAAATTCGATCGTGCGGTGTCGAACATTCAGAAAGCCTGTCCAGACTGGCGAAAGTTCTTTTCAATAGATTTCGATGTTTACCAGTCCACTGATAGTAGGTCGAGCTTCTCGTGTGCCTTGATCCCTCAAACTCTTTTCATTCGTGATGACATCTTTGGTTGCGAACACACTCTGGAAGAAATTGTGGTACATGAAGTTGCTCACGCACTTTTTGATCTCGTGACGGAGATCCAACTTCTACAAGATCCAAACGACGACACACTGTACGTACTTCCTTCCGGTGCAAAAGACAGAACTCTGACTGGAGTAATGCTAGCTGCGCATTTTGCGTTATCTGTAGGTCTTTTCTTTGGGAAAAAGTCACGAATTGACGATCAAAGCTCAACACGAAGTTATTTGTCGTACCTGCAAGACTACGCAGCATCCTGCTTGGAAATGACCGAGTCATCGGACGGTTTCACAAGCGCGGGAAGAGCATCACACACAGAATTGACGGTTCAAATCGACAATATCTTTCAAACAGACCTTGAGGCACTTAATGGCTAATTTGAATAAATTTTGGTCATCGATGTTCCAAGACAGCGGACACGCGAACGCCCCTTTTGTTAGGGATGTTCCGAAGAAATCAGAGATGCTTCGCGATGCTGAAATTTGCTCAGCATTGAAGACTGTTCTCACTCATCCGCTCGCTGCTTTGAATGCCAATGGTTGTTTGTCGGACCAGCGACTTCGATTTGATCAAAACCTATTGAAGCTGGATAAACCGGAAGACATCATTGACGGTGTCTTACGTTCAAGCGGGATGGGGTTCTTCACGTACACGCTTGACTACTTTCACGAACGTGAGCCGCTTTGGCGCGGCAAAGCGAGCGATTTGTCCGAAGCGTACCGTCGGACGCGTGGTTTTCCAATGCAAGGTATGAGTTTTGTGCTGATCGCTGGCGCATACAAGAGAACTTGGATTGGGCTCCATGCGGATCTTTGTGAAACATACCTCATACCTCTCGTAGGACGAAAAAAGATGCACTTTTGGCATCCGAACGAGTTTGTTGATCAAATCGAACTCGACACAGGCGCAATGAACGGTCTCTGTCTAGGTGATTTTGACTATAAGCCACGACTGGCTAGGGCGACCACACTTGAGGTGGAACAGGGTCAAGTCTTGTTCATCCCTCCGGGATGGTGGCACATCAATGAACTCGAGTACGTTGAACCGACGGTCACTCTTTCTACCGGAGTGTTCAGTCGGTTTAATGCTGAGAAGGCTTGTGACCTTGAAGCTCGCGAAAGAGCTTTTCACCTATTGAAAATGCCGAAGGTGCGCACTTTTTCAAGTTTTGAAGATGTGCCTGTCTCTTCGGAAGATCGAAATGCTTTTGTTGGCTTAGACGAGGTTCAAACGAAGGCTATGAAGCTTAAGTATCTTTCTGGAAGAGCCCTCGCGCAATCCGAGGAACCGACAAGCTGTAACAGTTTTGATGATTGCGAGTTCCAGTTCACTAAGCGCTCAGACAGTTTTTTGGTTCGCGTAAACGAGGAGGCATCTATGCTTTTTTCTCACCGGGATGTTCATAGCTTTTCTTCTTCCAGTCCGCAGGCAAAAGCTATTGATATGTTTCACTCGTATGATCGACTTTCGAGAATCGACCGCAAGGACCTCGCCGCCTTGGAGATGCATCAAGTCTCAAATTGGTTTGACATAACTTGCCATGAAGACGCCTGAGGTTTGAACCGTAAGTTTTAGCGGAGCAGCAACCCAACATAATGTGGATTTCATCACTATTTGTAGGTAACTTCAAAAATCGATCGTTTGTAAGAGGAGTGTCGGCTCGCAAACCAAATCGTAAATGGTTGAGCGGCACTTCCTTCAAAACCGTTTCTTGCAACGGTATGATCATAACCCTTTCCAGCTGATGAGTTTCGAGAGAGCTGTTTGGAAAACCGCCGTTCGTCGTTGTGCAGAAGATGGTAGGTCTGGGCTCGAAGCAGCCATGCGGCGGTGCAGAAAACACTCTGCCTTCGCAATCGTCGGAATGTCCGCTCCATTTAGAATCGCCGGGCTGTTTCGGAGTTGCGGCGAACTCACACTTCCCGCCCTTCCCCGACATTTAGCCAGTCGAACAGAATGGCAGCTTTCGGGACACCCACAATTGATCCAGAGTGTCCAATCTGAGGGCGCGAAGCGGTTGTTCACTCGAACATCCACTATTGCCGTAACTTTCCGATAGATAGACGGCCCACCCCCATCACCGCATCAACAGCACCGGTGCCTTGCAGCTCCTGAGCATCTCACTGGTGGTCGAGCCGAGCACGAAGGCGCGGATTCTTGAGTGGCCGTAGGCGCCCATGGCGACAAGGCTTGCGCCGTGGTCTTCGACGCGTTTGCCGAGCACCTCGTCGGGCTGTCCGGAGAGGATGGTGGATTCGACGGTGAGGCCCGCGCCGGTGAGAATGGCGCTGGCGTCCTCGAGTGCCTTTTCGGTGTCGCGGTTGCGTTGCCCGACCGTGACCAGATCGATCTTCAGGCCGGAAAACAGCGGATTGCGGGCGATGTGGTCGACCACGCGCTGGCTCGAGGCGCCGCCATCATAGGCGACGATCACGGTGTCGATCGGCTTGAAGGCGCGGGAGGCGACGAAGACCGGCTTGTGGCTCGCGCGGATGAAGCGTTCGAGATGCGCGCCAAGCCTGAGACTTGCGAAATCGGCTTCCTCGCCGCGCTTTCCCACCATGATCATGCTGGCGGGGGTTTCCCGTTCGATCACCGTTTCGACGATCTCACCCTGACGCAGATGCGTGGCCGAGACGTTTCCGCCTGCCGCCTCGATGATCGCCCTGGCATCATCAAGAATGGCGCGGCCCTTTTGCTGCAGGAGTTTGGCGCGCTGCTCGTCCAGCGACGACAGCTCCTCAAGCAGTGCGGTGCGGGCGCCGAGCGCGATCGAGCCCGAGAGGTCGGATTTACCCGCGCCCGGATTGCGGTCGAGCACATGCAAGAGCTCGATTTCGGCCTGCATCCGGGCGGCAGCCCAGGCGGCGTGATCGCAGACGCTTTTCGAATAGGTGGACCCGTCAACAAGGGCCAGGAGAATGTTGGTCATGATCGGGTCCTTCCTTCGAGCGCGCGTCACGTCCAGCCGGACGCACCAAGGTCGCTCTCTACCTTATGAATCTAGTGCGACATCAGCTTGTCCATCGCGCCGGGCTTGTCGTGGATGGCAAGCCGGTCGACGATGGTTTCGGACGCTTCATTCATGCCGATGATCTCCACTTCCGCGCCGTCGCGGCGGAATTTGAGCACCGCCATATCGAGTGCGGCGACACTTGAAATATCCCAGATGTGGGCGCGCGAGACATCGATGACGACCTTTTCGAGCACTTCCCGGAAATCGAAGGATCGCATGAAATCATCGGCGGAGGCGAAAAACAACTGACCCTCGACGATGTAGGTGCGGGTGCGGCCATCGTCCGAAAGGGTCGAGCGGACACCGAACAATTGCGCGATCTTCCAGGCGAAGAACAGGCCCGAGAGCAGCACGCCGACCAGCACGCCGATTGCCAGATTGTGCGTAAAGACCACGAAGGCGACCGTGGCCAGCATCACCACCGATGAAGAGCGCGGATGGGTCCTGAGGCTCTTGATCGAGGACCAGGAGAAGGTGCCGATCGAGACCATGATCATGATCGCCACCAGTGCGGCCATCGGGATCTTGGCAACCCAGTCGCCGACAACAACGATGAAGAACAAGAGCATGGCGCCCGCCACAAAGGTCGACAGACGGCCGCGGCCGCCGGATTTCACGTTGATGATCGACTGGCCGATCATTGCGCAACCGGCCATGCCGCCGATAAAGCCGGTGGCGGTGTTGGCGATGCCCTGGCCGACGCATTCCATGTTGCGGTTCGACGAGGTGTCGGTCAAATCATCGACGATGGTCTGGGTCATCAGCGATTCCAGCAGTCCCACCGCGGCGACGGCCACCGAATAGGGCAGGATGATCATCAGCGTTTCCAGCGTGAGCGGGATTTGCGGGATCAGGAACACCGGCAGCGTGTCGGGCAGCGCCCCCATGTCGCCCACGGTTCGCAGATCGAACCCGAAAATCAGGGTGACCGCGGTGAGCACGATGATGGTGACGAGCGGCGAGGGGATGGCGGTGGTGATCAGCGGGAACAGGTAGATGATCGCAAGGCCGGCGGCGACCATCACATAGGTGAGCCAGGGCACGCCGATCAGTTCGGGCAATTGCGCCATGAAGATCAGGATCGCAAGCGCATTGACGAAACCGGTCATCACCGATTTGGAAACAAACCGCATGACGTAGCCGAGCCGGGCGACGCCTGCCAGGATCTGGATCAGTCCGGCGAGCACAGTGGCGGCGAGCAGATATTGAAGCCCGTGCTCCTTGACCAGCGTCACCATCAGCACTGCGGTGGCCGCCGTTGCCGCCGAAATCATGCCCGGCCTGCCGCCGACAATCGCGGTGATGACGGCGATCGAGAACGAGGCGTAGAGGCCGACCTTGGGGTCGACGCCGGCAATGATCGAAAAGGCGATCGCTTCCGGGATCAGGGCCAGCGCCACAACCAGGCCCGACAGGATATCGCCGCGGATATTGCCGGTCCATTGGGTGAGATAATGATTGAGCGAGATCATGAGACTTGGTCATCCTGTCCGGTGGAAGGAGGGATCGGGGCTGCCATTGGCGGTTAGTGCGCCGGAACTGCACGATGGCGCGCCGCAAGATCGCGTCGGCGGCATGGCGCGGGATTGGACCCGATCACGGGCGGTGAGAATGCCGCCTCGTTACAGGCATTGGGCGGCGATGCCAAGCAAAGCCTGTTCGCAAGTGCAAAAAATCCCGCAGGAGACCGGTTTCTATGCAGCGAGTTCGTGGATCCGGACCTCTGGACTGACCGATCGGGCAATGTCGCAGAGATGGCGATGGTGGGTGAGGTAGATCACCTGTCCGACCCCGGACATGCCGGAAAACAGCCTGAATGTTTCCTCGGCGCGGAAATCATCGAAGCTTTCCATGATGTCGTCGGCGATGAAGGGAACCGTCCTCCGGGCCTTGGCGAATTCGTGATAGCCGGCGATGCGCAGCGCCAGATAAAGCTGGAACTCGGTGCCCTGCGACATCTCCGAGACCTGGATCGAGGGGCCGTCACGCTGCAGCGCGATCAGCAATTCGCGGCCCTTGTCGGGCTGGGAGGCAAGGCCTGTGTAACGGCCGCGGCTGATGGTGCGGACCGCCTCGGACGCCCGCGCCATCATGGTCGAGCGATGGCGCTCGCGGTAGAGCGTGAGCGCCTGTTCCATGGCGATGACACCGGCGGACAATCTCAAATACCGTTCCGCCTGTTCGCCGATGGTCAGAAGCAGGGTGCGGCTTTGCTGCTCGATACGTGCAACCGCATCGTCGCCGCCCACGGCATCGCGCGCCTCGCCGGCCCGCGCCATGGCCGCGTAAAGCTGCTGCAGCTCGGCGTCGCGGAGGTCCAGATCGGCTTCGAGGTCGCGCTTCTGCGCGTCCAAAACCGCCGGATCGGCCTCATGCAGCCGGTTTCTTGCCTCCTCGATGGAGCTCGCGTTCAAGGTGGTGCAGATCTGCGCGGTGAGCTTGGCAACCTGGTCCGACAACTGATTGCGGCGCAGCCCGCGCTCGACCTGCAAGGCCGCCTCGCTGAGGGTGTCCGCACCCAGCGCTTCGAGGATCTGCGTGCGTTTGCCTGCATGGGCGGCGCGGGCCTGAAGATGCTCGCGCTGACGGGCGCGGGCCTGGTCGCGCTGCGCGGACAGGGCTTGCCAGCGGGCTTCGGCGTGTTCGGCCATCGCCAGTCTTTCGCTCAGTTTCCGCGCCAGATCAGCGGGCGATGAGGCGTCGCCGCAGACGCCAATCTCAGTGGCGAGCCCGGTCAGAGCCGTGATGTAGCTTGTCTGGTCGCGCTCCATCTTGGCAATGCGATCGGTCAGTCCGGCGCGCTCCTTGACCTCCGGCGCCAGTTGCGCAAGCAGCGCAAGGATGTCGCGGGCCTGGCGGGGCGTGGGTACCCGGTCGCGGGCGCCGAGCCAGGATTGGGCGCAGATCGACTTGAAGGCCAGGAGCCAGGCTTTGGCGCTGTCTTCCGTTCGCTGCAAATCGGCCTCACGGCGTTTGAACTCGGCACTGGCTGCGGCGGCCGAGCGGCGTAGACCGGCGAGAACGGTCTGATGCGCGACCAGTTGGTCGGCCTCTGTCAGCAGGTGATCGAGATCCGGTTGCGCAGCTTGCTCATCAGAGCCGAACCCGAAGGGCGCGAGCGCCCGGACGAGCCGGTCAATGGAAGCCTGGCGGTCCTGTTGCGCGGTGGTGATCTGGTGTTCGAGGTCGCGGACGGACTGCGCCAGATCGAGCGCCGTGGCGCGCTGGCGCAGCCAGTCCTCAAGCACGTCCGGTGTCATGGCGCGGTCGAGCGTGTCCGACAGGCTGGCAATGGCGCTGGCGATGTTGGCTTGATGCGTGACGGTCCGGGTCTCAAGGACGGCGCGGGACGCCCGGACGCTGTCGAGATCGGCGTTTGCCGCGGCAACCTGCAGGGCGTTCTGCCGCAGTTTGGCGGCATCGGCCTGGTTGGCGAGCCGGTGGTCGGCGGCCTGATCATGTGCGCTCATGGCGCTTTCAAACCGCTCCGCCGTGTCGCGGTAAAGTGCGGCCTTGTGGGTCGCCCAAGCCTGATCGCGGACCGAACGCAAATCCCGCACGGCCTCGTCGGAGAGTAGGTCGGCCGACTGAACCATGGCCTCATGCTCGGCCTCAAGCCGCCGCAGCGTCTGTTCCAGCCGGTCTGTTTCATCGTCGAGCCGTGCCGCTTTGCGCGCGATGCTCTCGCTTTCGGCTTTCCAGGCGCTGAGAGACGAGGGAGGCGGCGCATTCATCGCCTGCAGCTCGTTAGCGGAACCGCGCCAGGGCGCCAGGGCCGCGAGACCGGCTTGAAGCCGTTGGCGTGCCGGTTCGATGGCGCGTTCCGCCGTTAGAAGCCGAAGCCCGTGATCCTGCCGCCTGATTTCGGCAAGGGTCCGGGTGAGCGCGGTGAGGACGTCTTGATGCGGGCCGGAAGCGATCTCCTCATCATCGATGGCCACGGGCCCGGCCGCAGGAGCTTCCACAGACCGCAGTGCCGCCCGGGTTTCGGCAAGGGTCGCGGCCGCTGTTTCCAATTCGGCCTTGGCGTTCATCAATCGCGCGTCGAGCGCCGTGCGCTGGTCGAGCAGATCGGCAAGATCGGCCTGGGTGCGGGCGTCTAGCAGAAGCGATGCCGGGTCAGCGGTGTCCGGCTCGCCAAGCGCGGTCAGGATCTGGCTGATGTTGCCCTCGATGCGGCTGAGTTGCAGGCGACGGTCGGGCAGATCTTCCTCGGCACTGTCATGGCGGGTGCGCAACGGCACCAGGTCGGCGATACGGCCGCGCATCGACAGGATTTCCTGGTCGACATCGATGGCGTCGATTTCAGTCCCCAGCCGATGGATGTCCTTTTCGATCTCCTCGCCGCCGGCTTCGAGCCGGGCGTGTTCATCAAGCAGAGCGGCAATCTCGTCGCGCCATCCCGGAACCACCTCCGGCAGGCTTCGAAGGGGATCGAGTTCCTTTTCGAGCTGGTCCAGCTCGCCACTCCAGGGCAGGGCAGCCAGCAGGGCCGAGACGCCCGAAAGCTCCGCGCGCAACCCCCGGCGGTCTTCCGCAGCGGTCTCGTAACGGGCTTTGGCCTCGTCATATTCCCGGCCGAGCCGCGCGTAATCACTGACCTGGGTGTCGATTTCCTCGCGCTCGGCCTTGAGAGCGGCAAGCTGCGATTTCAATTCAGCCAGTTCACCGGAGCGGGCGCGGTATTTGTAGAAGCCGTCGGTTTCAGCGCGGATCTGCGCCAGATTTTGCGACATCTCGCCCAGCCCGGCGCTTGCGGAAAACAGCAACTCGCCGAGATCGCCGTGACTTGCTAGGATGCTTTCCCCGCCCTGTTTCAGCGAGGTGCTGTCGAGCGAAAACATGGTCCGGTAGCTGTCGCGATCGAGCCCGCCGAGGGCTGCCAGCAAGGTGGTTCCTGACACGGGCTGATCGCGGCCGTCATGGAGGCTGTTCTGCTGGCGTTTGAGGCGGGTGAATTCGTGCGCTTCGCCTTCGATCTCAACCGTCGCGCCGATGCGCATGGTGGGATAGGCGTGAAGGAAATTGTAGCTGCTTTGCGCAGGAATGCCGAACAGCAGATCGAGCCAGGCGTTGAACAGGGTGGATTTGCCAGCCTCGTTGGGCCCGTAGATCACGTGCAGATCCGGGCCTTCATCGGGATGCGCACCGAAATCGATGACGCGGTCGGTGAACTTGCCGTAGCGGGCGAGATCGAGACGACGAAGACGCATCAGCGGGTCTCGTCCTGTGCACCGGGGCCTGCATGAAAGCGTGACAGAACGTCATCGACGCCTTCGCGGGCCAGTTTTGCAAGCCGAGCCCTGGCGTCGGTCTCGTCCGTGCCGAAGCGATTGCGCAGTGTTTCGTCATTGGGGAGCTGAGCCAAGAGATTGCCGGCGATGGCGGACAGTCTGGTCTGGAAGGCGTCGGAGCCGAGGATGTCGTCATCGATCAGCCGGCGGATTTCCTGAAGCGGCGCGATGTTTGCCGTGTCGCTGACAACCAGTTTCTGACGGTCGCAGTCAATTTCGATCTTTTCGATCCAGACCGAGCCGATGCGCGCACCCCGCTCGCGCGCCTCCGTTAGCAGCACATCGGCATCGCGGCGCATGCGCCAGGCAAGCTCGGTGGCGCCGGTGATTGTGAGCCGGACCACCAGTTCGCGCGCCGTGGCCGCTTGATGTGCTTGCTTCAGCACTGTCGTCAGGCTTTCGGCGAGATCGCGCCACTCTTCCAAACCGCTGGCGTCGACGGTCACCCTTGCAAACTCGGCAAGCGCGGTCGGGCGTTCTTCAACGCTGACTTCGCCCGTATCGGTAATCGACACGAGGCTTACGGATTTTGGCCCGGCCTCGTTGATGTCGCGACCCTGCGGCATTCCCGGCATCACGATGGTGCTGCGGCCGGTGATGACTTGACGGCTGTGGATATGTCCCAAGGCCCAGTAATCATAACCCAGGGCTTCAAGATCGGCCGGGCTGCAGGGTGCGTAGGCGTCATGGCCCGGCGCGCCGCCAAGGCTGGTGTGCAGGATTCCGATGTTGATCGCATCGGCGATGGCCGGTTTGTATCGCGGAACCAGGCTTTCGGGTGCGGTGGGGTTGGCGAAGCTCAAACCGTGCATGGCCACCGGCTTGGCGCCCGCGCCGCGCTCGATCAGGTGGGTTTCAGCGCGCGCGCCGAACAATTTGACGGAACCGGGCAAGACCAGCTCCTTGGTCACCTTCGACATGGCGTCATGATTGCCGCGGATAATGAAGGCGGGGATGCCTGCGCTTGAGAGCCGGTCGAGTTCGCCTGCCAGAAACCGCGCGGTTTTCATCGAGGTCTGGGCGCCATCATAGAGATCGCCGGCGATGATCAGGGCGTCGACCTGCTCGTCTAGGCACAGGTCGATGATTGCGCTGAAAGCCGCGCGGGTGGCGGAGCCTATCAGATCGGCAAGATCCGGATCCCGCAACGCCAGGGATTTGAGCGGCGAATCGAGATGGATATCGGCTGTGTGGATGAAGCGAAAAGCCGCGATCGAACGGTCCTCCAGGCTCGTGTCCGTTCAAAGATGGGCGTTTATCCGCAAGGGCCGACCTTGAACACACTGGAGCCATAGCACACCGGGTTGCGATCGCCACGGTTCCTCCCGCCAGTCTGCCCATTGAGCTGTGCATATTCACAGGCTGCGCTGAACGGGATCGCTTGGAAGCCTCGGTCAGTTGGGTGCCGTCCGGGATTCGATGCTCACCGGCCGGCGGAGGTCGGAAGCGCTGAACAGTGGGTTAGGGCGCGGGGCGCTCAGGGTTGCTTGCTGGTCTTGCCGGTGATCTTGAGCCAGCGGCCGCCATGTTCGGGTGCCTGTATCTTGCGGAAGCTCATGCGCGCCGAACGCACCGGTTTGACGTCGTCATAAAGGTTGTCGAGCACGAAGTCGCCGTCGCGGGTCCGCACCACCAGCACAGTGTGCGCCTCGCGGCCATTGTGGCCCATCGTCAAAAGCAGTTGCGAGGATTTGAAGCCCCGGCTCATCAGCTTGGCGCGTTTGGCAAGCGCATAATCCTCGCAATCGCCCATGCGCGTGCGGCCGGTCCAGTATTCCTTGCGCCCGAAGGCTTTCTTGTCGGCCACCGGCTTGATCGCACGGTTGACCGAAACATTGACCTTGGACAGCAGGGCCAGCCGAGCCGGCGGCAGCGCTGACGCGGCAGACCGGCTGCGGCAATCGGATGCGTGTCGGGCGCAATAGTCCACATGTCCGTAAGGCCGTGAGGTTTCCTTGCCGGTCTTGAGCCAATTGGATGCGAGCGAAGGAGAGACGAAGGTAAAGAGACCGGCCAGCAAGGCCAGAAGGAATAGAGGCGCGCTCATATAGGTCACGGAGCTCCTTGGATTGCCCGGTCGAAAGTCCAGAGGGTCTGTTTCGCGGCCATGAAACGATAAAACGCCAACAAGCGCAAGCGAACGGCCAAAACCCATCGCGAAAGTCTCAATAATACGTGTTTCAGGCAGTATCTCTCAGGTGAGAGGCTGTGGCAGTCTCTGGTGCGGCGATATCTTGCGATGCGTTGCACAAAATTATTGCGCTGCATCAAAATTAGGCAAGAATCAGGGGACGTTGCGGCGCTCCGGTGCGAAGGCACTCCCGGTTTTCGAACGAAAACGCCTGTATTCAGGGCTTTACGGCGGGCATTTTCCAACTGGCAAGCGGCTTGCTTGACCGGTCTTCGTGAACAGAACAGCACGGAGGCTGACATGAAGACCACCAAAACACTGCGGATCGCTGCGGCAGCGGCACTGATGACGACGACACTCCTGACTCACTCCGCTTATGCAGAGGACGACACCATCAAGATCGGCGTGCTGCACTCGCTGTCGGGGACGATGGCGATTTCCGAAACCACACTCAAAGACACGATGCTGATGCTGATCGAGCAGCAAAACGCCAAAGGCGGGGTCCTGGGCAAAAAGCTGGAGGCGGTTGTCGTTGATCCGGCATCGGACTGGCCGCTGTTTGCCGAGAAGGCGCGTGAGCTGATGACCGTGCAGAATGTCGATGTGATGTTCGGCTGCTGGACCTCGGTGAGCCGCAAATCGGTGCTGCCGGTTATCGAGGAACTCAACGGGCTGCTGTTTTATCCGGTGCAGTATGAAGGGGAGGAATCCTCCAAGAACGTGTTCTATACGGGCGCTGCGCCGAACCAGCAGGCGATTCCCGCCACCGACTACTTCCTAGAGGAGCTGGGTGTCGAGAAGTTCGCGTTGCTGGGCACCGACTATGTCTATCCGCGCACCACCAACAAGATCCTCGAGCAATATCTCAAGGACAAGGGCATTGCGGCGGAGGACATCTTCGTCAACTACACCCCGTTCGGCCATTCCGACTGGTCCAAGATCGTCGCCGATGTGGTGGCGCTCGGCGCTGACGGCAAGAAGGTCGGGGTGATTTCGACCATCAATGGCGACGCCAATATCGGCTTTTACAAGGAGCTGGCGGCGGCCGGCATTTCCGCTGACGATATTCCGGTGGTGGCCTTCTCGGTCGGTGAAGAAGAGCTGTCGGGCCTCGACACCACCAATCTGGTGGGCCACCTGGCGGCATGGAACTACTTCCAGTCCGCTGAATCGCCGGCCAATGCCGAGTTCATCGAACAGTGGAAGGCCTTTGCCGGTGAGGAACGGGTCACCAACGATCCGATGGAAGCCCATTACGTCGGCTTCAACATGTGGGTGAACGCGGTCGAAGCCGCCGGCACCACCGATGTCGATGCGGTGCGCACAGCCATGTATGGTCAGAAATTCCCCAACCTGACCGGTAGCGAAGCCGAGATGCTGCCCAATCACCACCTGACCAAACCGGTGCTGATCGGCGAAATCCAGTCGGATGGCCAGTTCGATATCGTCAGCCAGACCGAGCCGGTGCCGGGCGATGCCTGGACCGATTTCCTGCCCGAATCGAAGGTTCTGGAAGCCGATTGGAAAGAGCTTGGCTGCGGCATGTACAACACCGAGACCAAGACCTGTGTGCAGTTGGGCTCCAACTACTGATCGATCCCACTTTTCAAACCTTGGGGAGGGGGCTTCGGCCCCCTCCAGCCCTCACATAGAATTCTGGTTCTCCATGCTCCGCACAGTCTATCTGATCCTCGCCCTGTCGCTGCTGCTGGTGCCCGCCCGGGCGCAGGACAGCGATTTGAACGCCCTCATCGAAACCCACCGATCCGACATTGAAAAACCCTCACGGCGGACGATTGGGCCAGTGCTCGACGAGCTGGTTGCCAGCGGGCTTCCCGGTGTGGCGGTGTTTTTGGAGCATTGGCGCGAGAAGAAGCTTTGGCAGCGTAAGAGCGACGGGCGGTTCTTCTTCATTGAGGAGCGGGATGACGGCTCCATTGGTCTCGTTGATGTCGACAGCGGTGCGGAGATGGGGGCGGCTGCCAAGGACGGGATTACCAATCTCAAACCCAACAGCGGTGTGCGCTCGATGATCGCCTCGGCGCTGGTCCAGTTTCAGCTTTCCGATCCGGACCCCCAGCGTCGCGCGCAGGCGCTGACCGCGCTTGAACGTGACCCCGACGCCTCGCATCTGGGCGTCTTGCGGGCGGCAATCGACAATGAAACCGATCCGGGCCTCAGGGCTCGCAAGGAACGTTTGCAGCGCTCGCTGACCATCCAGTTCGGCAGCGATCCGGCGACCCGGGTTGCCGCGATCGAAAGCTTCGCAGGCGACGCCGGAGTGGATGCGCGCGCCGCGATCAATCCGCTGCTTGCAACCCGCGTTGAGGTGTTCGACGTGATCCCGGACGATCTCAATATTGCACGGGTGCTGGAACCCGGCGACGACATTGCGGCCGAAGCGGCCTATCAGTTGCTGGTCGAGGCCGGCAAGGCGCGGCCCATTGTGGCCCTTGATGCACGCAAGCAGGCGCTGATCGCCAATCTCGATGATGGCGCGGTCGGCGGGGTTCCGGTCGCTGAACTCGACACTCAAGCGGCGCGCGACCGCGCCTATCAGGCGCTCGCCGGGGCCGGCGCGGTTCCGCCGCTGGTCACTGAGGCAGAGCAGCGCGCAGCCCTTGAGGGGCATGTGTTCGCGGAGGTCTATCTCGAGCCGGATGCCACCCTGACCGCAGCGGCGCGGGCGACCCTGTCGGACATCTCTTCGACGGTCGGATTTTACAGGTTCATCGATCTGGTGCTCGACGGGCTGTCGCTTGCCTCGATCTATTTTCTGGCGGCGATCGGGCTAGCCATCACCTTTGGCGTGATGGGGGTTATCAACATGGCCCATGGCGAGTTCATCATGATCGGCGCCTATACCGGCTATGTGGTCCAGCAGGTCATTCCCGATTACACCACCTCTATTCTGGTGGCCCTGCCGCTGGCCTTCGCGGTGGCGTTCATGGCCGGGGTGGCGCTTGAACGGCTGGTGATCCGCCATCTGGCCCACCGGCCGCTCGAAACTCTGCTCGCCACTTTCGGCATTTCCATCGCCCTGCAGCAGATCGCCAAGAACATCTTCGGCACCCAGGCGCGGCCGCTGACAGCGCCGTCCTGGCTCGACGGCGCCTGGGTGATCAATGATGTGGTGTCGATCAGCCATATCCGCATCGCCATCTTCGTGCTGGCTTTGATCTTTCTGGGGCTGCTTCTGTTCATCCTCAACCGCACCCGGCTCGGGCTCGAAGTGCGGGCGGTGACGCAGAACCCGCGCATGGCGTCATCGATGGGCATCAATCCGGACCGGATCAACATGCTCACCTTCGGTCTTGGCTCCGGGATCGCCGGGATCGCCGGTGTGGCCATCGGGCTGTTTGCCAAGGTCACCTCGGAGCTCGGCTCGGGCTACATCGTGCAAAGCTTCATGACCGTGGTGGTCGGCGGTGTCGGCAACATCTGGGGAACGCTTGCGGGTGCGGGGATGATCGGATCGTTGCAAAAGCTGATCGAGTTCTTCAACCCGTCCAACACGCTTGCGGCGCAGACCTACATGATCATCTTCATCATCATTTTCATCCAGTTCAGACCCAAGGGCATTATCGCGCTCAAGGGCCGTGCGGCGGGGGACTGAGCGATGCGGAAGCCGTTGCTGCTGCGCGAACCTTCGGTGATGATTTTCATCTCCCTGCTCGCCGCCTTCACCTTGATCGTCACCGTGCTGTCGGAAGGCTTTGGCCTCGGTCTGGTCTCGACCAGCATGATCAAGATCCTGGGCAAGACGCTGTGTCTGTGCCTGATCGCCATCGCCATGGATCTGGTCTGGGGATATTGCGGAATCCTGTCGCTCGGGCATTTCGCCTTTTTCGGGCTCGGCGGTTACATGATCGGCATGTGGCTGATGTATGAGCGGACCAAGGACATTGTGCTTGGTTCGCTTGCGGGCGGCGCGTTGCCGGCAACGCCTCAGGAAATCGAGGATGCCATAGGCACCCAGATCTTCGGTGTGGTCGGCGGTTCGGAGATTCCCGCAATCTGGTATTTCGCCGACAGCCTGGCTGCGCAGCTGGCTCTGGTGGTGCTGGTGCCCGGGCTTCTGGCGCTGGTGTTCGGCTGGCTGGCGTTCCGCAGTCGCGTCACCGGCGTCTATCTGTCGATCCTTACCCAGGCAATGACGCTGGCGCTGTCGCTCTATCTGTTCCAGAACGATTCCGGTCTGAGGGGCAACAACGGGCTTTCGGGGCTTCAGAACCTGCCGGGGCTTACGGATGTGCCGCAATCGATCGTCTCGGTCTGGTTCTTCCTGGCCTCGGCGCTGGCGCTGGGCGCGGGCTATCTGATTGCCGCCTATGTGGTGTCAGGCAAATTCGGCAATGTGATCCGCGCCATCCGCGATGACGAGGCCCGGATCCGTTTCATGGGCTATCCGGTGGAGGCCTACAAGCTGGTGGTGTTTACGCTGACTGCGGTGATCGCGGCGATTGCCGGCGCGCTCTATTACCCGCAGGCGGGCATCGTCAACCCGGCCGAGATCGCCCCGATTGCCTCAATCTATCTGGCCGTTTGGGTGGCGATTGGCGGCCGCGGACGGCTTTATGGCGCGGTAATTGGCGCAGCGCTGGTCTCCCTGCTGTCGTCCTGGTTTACCGGCGGGCAGGCGCCGAGCATTCCGCTCGGGATTTACACAATCGACTGGGTCGACTGGTGGCAGGTGCTCCTGGGCCTTGGCTTCGTGCTGGTGACGCTTTACGCGCCCAATGGCATCGGCGGTCTGGTCGACCGCCTGGTCAGGAAGGACGCCTCATGAGCGCTCTTCTGGAAGTGAATTCTGTGTCGGTCGCCTTTGACGGGTTCAAGGCGATCAACGATCTTTCCTTCGAGATCGGCGGGCAGGAACTGCGCGCCGTCATCGGCCCCAACGGGGCGGGGAAGACCACCTTCATGGACATCGTCACTGGCAAGACCCGGCCCGATGATGGCAGGATCCTGTTCGGCGAACCGATGATGGATCTGTTGCGCCTCTCGGAGAGCCAGATCGCGCGCGCGGGCATTGGCCGGAAATTCCAGCGGCCGACGGTGTTCGAGACCCAAAGCGTGCGCGACAATCTGATGATGGCGCTGGCAGGTGACCGGTCGCCACTGGCGGTGCTTCGCTACCGGCCCTCCGGCGGGGACGGCGAGCGGATTGCCGCCCTTGCTGAGGAAATCGGGTTGTCGGATCAACTTGGCCGGGTGGCGGGCGAGCTCTCGCACGGTCAGAAACAGTGGCTTGAGATCGGCATGCTGTTGGCGCAGGACCCCAAGCTGCTGCTGGTCGACGAACCGGCTGCCGGGATGACGCTGGGCGAACGCGAGCACACCACGGATTTGCTTCGTGCGGCGGCACAGACGCGGGCGGTGATCGTCGTCGAGCATGACATGGAATTCGTCCGGCGGCTCGATTGCAAGGTCACGGTGTTGCATGAGGGGTCGGTGCTGGCGGAGGGCACGCTCGACCATGTGACCGCCAATTCCGATGTCATTGATGTCTATCTGGGGCGCTGAACCATGCTGCGCATTGAAAATCTCACATTGCACTACGGCCAGACCCCGATCCTCAAAGGCATTTCGCTGAGCGCCGATGTCGGTCAGGTGACGTGTGTGATGGGCACCAACGGGGTGGGCAAGACCAGCCTATTGAAGGCGATCTCCGGGGTGCATCCGCGCTCGGGGGGCGAGTATCGCCTTGATGGCGAGCCGATCTCGGGCGCGCCGGCCTATCAGCTCGCGGCCAAGGGCGTGGGCTATGTGCCGCAGGGCCGGGACATATTTCCGCTGCTCACTGTGACCGAGAACCTGGAATCCGGATTTGCCTGCCTGCCGCGCTCCGAGCACCGGATCCCCGATCACATCTATGAGCTTTTCCCGGTGTTGAAGGATATGCGCAACCGCCGCGGCGGTGATTTGTCCGGCGGCCAGCAACAGCAGCTTTCGATTGCCCGCGCGCTGATCACCCGGCCCAAACTGTTGCTGCTGGATGAGCCCACGGAAGGCATTCAGCCCAACATCATTCAGCAGATCGGCCAGGTGATCGGCTATTTGAGGGACGAGGGCAAAATGGCGATCGTGCTGGTCGAACAGTATTTCGAATTCGCCTATGGGCTGGCCGACCGTTTCTGCGTGCTGGAGCGGGGCGAGGTGAAGATGGCGGGCGACCGGCAGAGCGTCAGCAAGGACAGCTTGCGCGCCGCGGTCTCGGTCTGATCGCGCCGCTGATGCGGTGTGCGTGAAGCCTGCCCTGCTGTTGGGCGATTGCCGCCCGGTTTGGCAGTGGATGCCGCAATCCTGTGCAGCAGGCGATGCCCGCATCGTGGAAACCACCGGCGTCACGGCGTTTTCCAACTGGCACGCAATGTGCATTGGAAAGTTCGGATCCAGAGGGGATCTCAAATGACGCCCGCAAAGGGCGCGAGACATGCCGTCAGGCGGGTATCCTCCCAAGACGTCCCGCCGCGCACCTAATCCCGCATTGACGGGACGCGGCCCGCCTGACGGCAGCTTACTCTCCTGGCCGCAGCGCTGCTTCGCCTTGCCGGGTGTGGCCTCCTGCACTGATCGCATCGCTGATGGCGCGTGCCTGGGCCCTGCGTTCAGGCAATTTGCGGTCGACCACCCAATCGGTGGCCGCGGCGGCGATCCAGATCGAAAACAGCGTGACCCAGGCCGTCAGCGCGAAGATGCTGGCGCCGGTGACGCCTGCGCCCACCGCGCAGCCGCCGGCCAGCATGCCGCCAAAGCCCATCAGTGCTGCGCCGGCCAGATAGCGGCGCATGGCGTCGCCGCCCTCGAAGCCCTGAAGTTCCAGTTCCCCGGTCAGCCAGGCGGCGAAGAAGGCGCCAATGAAGACCCCCGGCACCAGGCCAACATCGAAATCGATCATCGAACCGGGCGCTGACAGGAACAGCATCAGCGTGTCGGCCGAGGGGCCGGTGAAGCTTAGCGATTCGAGCTGTACCGGCTCGAATGCCACACCGGCCATGGCGTTGGTGAACCACCAGGCGAGCGGAATGCAGGCGCCGACGCCAAGCGCGGTGAGCGTCTTCCACACGCCGATCCGGCGCCACAGGGCCAGGCCGAGGCTCGCGACAAGGGCGAGCCCCACCAGCGGGCCGGCGATCGCGGTGTCGATCCCCGAGAGCGTCAGCAAATCATTGGAGCCGATGGTGATGGTGGTCAGCGGACTGGCCAGCGCCTCGCGCACCGGAGAGAGAAATCCGTGCAGGCTCGCCTGGGCGACGACTGCGAACACCAGCCCGGAGAGCAAGGCGCGGAGATTGCCGGTGGCGGACAGCACCAGGAGCCGCGACGAGCAGCCGCGCGCCAGAACCATCCCGATGCCGAACAGCAGCCCGCCGATGGCGGCGCCAGAGAGGCTTTGCGGGGAGGCGAGCTGGCGCGCTTCACGGGCCATGAACAGGCCTTCACCAGTAAGCAGCATGGTGCCGGCTACGGCCGTGGAAAAGACAATCAGCCAGATTGCCACCTTGGAGCCGATCTGACCGCGGGAGAATTCGATCGCCGCGGCGCGCAGACAAAACCGGCTCTGCTGCGCAAATGCGCCAAACAGCGCGCCGATCACCGCGCCGCCCAGAAGCAGGGCCCAGTTGTCGCCGAACCGGTCGGCCAGGAGTTCGAGGTCCATGGTTCCCCCTTGGTCTGCCAGTTTGCCGGACTGGATCCACTGCGCGCTGGGGCAACGGTGAACGAGATAGGCCAATGGCAAGGCTGGCGGCCGGTCCCCTCCCGCTCCCAGGATTTGGACACCTTGGGGCCTGGCCGCATTCAGTGTTGCGGATAATCCCGGATTTTTCGGTTGCCGACATTGACCTCAGTCAAGACAAAAGCAAATATTCAAATTAATCTATGTGGGAGGAAAGACATGGCTTTGCATCACCCGACGCGCCGCGGCGTTCTCAAGACCGGTCTTGCCGGAGCCGCTGCGGCGACGCTTCCGGCGGGGTTCGCGACGCTCGGGCCAGCCGCCGCACTGGCGTTCGAGATCGGTGATGGCGCTTTGATGACCGTCAGCGACGGCAATCTGGTGCTGCCGCTCGACTTTTCCTACCCTGACGCGCCGCGGGACGATCTGGTTGCGCTGCTTGCCGACAACGGCCTGCCCACGGATGGGTTCGAACCGCCGCTCAATGTGCCGCTTCTGAGGTCGGGTGAACGGGTGATCCTGTTCGATGTCGGATCGGGGCCGAATTTCATGCCCTCGGCAGGCAGGCTCGGGGACAATCTGGCGGCGGCCGGAATCGATCCGGCTGAGGTGACCGACGTGGTGTTCACCCATGCACATCCGGACCATCTTTGGGGTCTGATCGATGATTTCGACGAGCTGGTGTTCGCCAATGCTGCCTACCATATGGGCCGGGCGGAATGGGACTACTGGCGCGATCCCGGCACGGTCGACGCCATGCCGGAGGCGCGCAAGAGTTTCGCCGTGGGCGCGCAGAACCGGCTCGGTTATCTCGAAGACATGATCACGCTTTTCGAGCCGGGGGCGGAAGTTTTGCCCGGCGTGGAAGCGGTCGACACCTCCGGCCACACGCCCGGGCACATGTCGTTTGTGCTGCATGGCGGCGGTGATCCGGTGCTGATCGCAGGCGATGCGCTGTTGCATCACCTGATTTCATTTGAGCATCCGAAATGGCCCAGCGGCTCGGATCAGAACCCCGAGCAGGGCATCGCTACACGGCTTCAACTGCTTGACCGGCTGGTCGCCGACAAGGTCCGCGTCACCGCCTATCATCTGCCCGAACCCGGCAAGGGACGGGTGGAACGGGATGGCGACGCATTCAGGTATGTGGCCTCAACCTGAAGACTTCGGCGCCCGCCAGTCGGCGATGAAGCCGAAGGGTGTGCCTTCGACCAGCATGCCCAGGCCCATGCGGGCGCCGAGCGCAATCGAGATCATGACGATCGGTGCGGAAATGGCCATCACCGAGAAGGCGCTGACGCCCTGGCCGATGGTGCAGCCGAGTGCGAACACACCGCCGGTGCCCATCAGAAAAGCGCCGAGCAGATGGCGGCCGAGTTCGCGGGCGTCGTCACAGGCTTCCCAGCGCATGTCGTCGGAGCGGAGGGCCGAGACCGCGGCTCCCAGAAACACGCCGATGACAAGACCGACGCCATAGTCGGGCAGTTCGCCGGTGACGGCGATGATATGCAGGATGGTGTCGCCCACGGGCATGACGAAGGACCCGGCCTCGACCTGCACCGGGTCGAGCGACCGGGCGGCATGGCCGCTGGTGATCGCCCAGCCCGCAGCGATGCACAGGCCGATGACAAGCCCCGCGATCATGCGGCCGCGTTCGGCCCGGAAGCTTGCGGATTTGAACACCCACCACAGTCCCGCGGTGCCGATCGCAAGCGCCAGCGGTAAAGCGATATCAACGCCAAACATTGTCGACAAAAGCGCGCCGAGCGATTGACCGCCATAACTGTTGAGATCGACCGACAGCGGGTCAAGAAGCGCAACCCGCAAATGCGCGGTGACCCCGCGCTGGGCCGCAAGGGCTGCCAAGCCGAGGCCGGTGAGCACCACCAGCGCACGCAGGTTTCCACCGCCCAGCCGCACCAGGGCGCCAAATCCGCAGGTGCCGACCAGCGCCATGCCGAAGCCGAACATCAATCCGCCGACAATCGCTCCGGCGAGCGGCAGCGGTTCGGTGAGATAGAAGGACTGTGTGACATCGACGGCGCCAGTAGCGGCCAGCACCTGGGTGGCGATCAATGCGGTCAGGGCGGCCAGCGCCCAGGCCCGCAACTGTCCGTCGTCACTTGCGTACCAGTGCCGCTCCAGTGCTGCCATGGTGCAAAAATGGCTGCGCCTGGCTGCGAACCCGATGACCCCGCCGACCGCGCAGCCCGACAGGGCGAGCACCCATCCCGATTCCAACATGTCGCGTCCCCTCCCATCCGCCGGGCTGCGCCCGGTTCCTCATATGCCGGGTAGGCCCCGGTCTTGTCCCGGCTCAACAGTAAGAGCCGTCCGTGTCGTGCGCAAGCTGCCCGGCAGCGAGCCTGCGGAACAGGCATTTTTCGGGCTGTTGGCGCCCTCACGCAGCCCGTTTACCGGCCACCTTGCCAATTGCCGGAGTCTTCGCCGGTGGCGCACAGCAATTCATACATATTGGCGACCAGTGCAGATATTTCGGTGTTGGAAATCGAATAGTGGATCGTCCGGCCGGTACGCCGGGCGGTCACAAGGCGGTCGAACCGCAGCCGCGCCAGTTGCTGCGACACGGCGGCCTGCGGAAGGGACAGCAATTCCTCGAGTTCGGAGACTGAGCGTTCTTCCTGTGAAAGCAGCCACAGGATCATCAGTCGGGTTTCATGCGACAGAGCTTTCAGAATGTCGCTTGCCTTACGGGCCTGACCGGCCAGCGCCGCGATGTCCTGTCCGGACAAATCGGGATGACTGATGGTGGTTTGCGCCATTGTCTGACCCCTTGAGGCCGCCCGCACTTTAGGGAGGGCGACCATTCCGCCTGTGCTCGAAGCCGGTGTCCGACGCCTGCTTTCGCCAAGGCCCCGAATATCTGTGTCAGACCATCAGGGCCCGCGCGCGGCGGGCTACGGCTCGAGCTTGCCGAGCATCTCGTCGATGAGGTGCCAGAAGAACTCGTCGCCCGGATAGCCGCGCAGACGGCCGATCTCCTTGCCCTCGTCCACCAGCACGAATGTCGGCGTAAACCGCTCCACCACGATGCCTGCCAGGTCCTCGGGGGCGGGCTGGTGAATATCGACCCGGCGCAGCGGCGCGCGTTTGCCCTGTTCGGTGTTGGGCCAGGCGGGTGCAATCTCTTCGTTGAAGCGCTTGCACCAGGCGCAGCCGGCCTGTTCATACATGATCAGTTCGGCCGCCATGGCCTGAAGGCCCAATCCGAAAAACAATACGAGCGCTGCTGCAAATCGTGCCGTCATGACGCCCGTAAACCCTTCTCGCCGACGCCCGCTGAGCGGCGCATCCCGATCTTCGCCCGGGACCCGGGCCACATTTAGTGATTGCAATATATAGTAGATATTGCATATCTTGCAAACGCATTCTGGCCGGGCGGCGCCTGGCCCCGGATGCGGGGGGTGATGGAAACGGGAGGACGGCGCGGGTGTTGGATGTCGGATATAGTGCCGCGTTCCTGGCGGGGCTGCTGTCGTTTTTTTCGCCCTGCGTGCTGCCGATCGTGCCGCCCTATCTCGCCTATCTGGCGGGCATGACGTTCAACGAGGTGCAGAACGCCGAGGCAGATGCCGCAGCTTCCCGGCGCATTGCGTTGGCTTCGGTCGCTTTCGTGCTCGGGTTTACCACGGTGTTCGTCGCGCTTGGCGCCACAGCCAGCATCATCGGTCAATCATTGGCGCGCTATTTCGACATACTGTCGGTGATTGCCGGCGTGCTGATCCTGCTGATGGGGCTGCATTTTCTAGGCGTTTTCCGGTTTGCGCTGCTTTACCGCGAGGCGCGGGTGACTGTGGAGCGCAAGCCCGCGGGCATGGTTGGGGCCTATGTCATGGGCCTGGCGTTTGCGTTTGGCTGGACACCCTGCGTCGGCCCGATTCTTGCGGCGATCCTGTTCATTGCCGCCGCCAAGGAAACGGCCGGACAGGGCGCCGTGCTGCTCGGGGTCTACGCGCTGGGCATCGGCATCCCCTTTGTCGTGGCCGGATTTTTCGCCAGCCGCTTCATTGCCGTTTCGAACCGATTCAAGAAACACATGGCGTTCATCGAAAAAGCCATGGGCGCATTGCTGGTCGTCACCGGGATCCTGTTCATGACCGGTCAGATGTCGCGCATTGCGCAGTGGTTGCTTGAAATGTTCCCGGCTTTCGCCACCATCGGATAGGAGAATGATCATGATCAGACGGGTGTTGCTGGCTCTTGGATTGTTTGCGGGTCTCTTGTTTCCCGCCCTGTCGGCCGAAATCGGCGAAGACGGCCTGCACAAGCAGGACTGGTTTGCGCTCACCTTCCGGGATATCGCCGAAGACATCGAAACCGCTCGCGACGAGGGCAAGCGGCTGGTGATGATTTTCGAGCAGCGCGGTTGCATCTATTGCGCGCAGATGCACGAGAAGCTGCTGTCGGACCCGGAAGTGGCCGACTTCATCAAAGCCAATTTCAAGGTTGTTCAGTACAATATGTTCGGCGACGAGGAGGTCACCGACCTTGATGGCGACTTGCTGTCGGAAAAGACCGCAGCGCGCAAATGGGGCTATGTCTTCACACCGACACTGGTGTTCCTGCCCGAACAGGCGCCAGACGGCGTGAGTGCCGCAGAGGCCGCGGTGGCGACCATGCCGGGCGCGTTCGGAAAGTGGACATTTCTCAACATGTTCAAATGGGTGGCTGAAAAAGGCTACGAAGGGGACGAGCATTTCCAGAAATATCATGCCCGCATCATCAATGAGTTGCGGGCCGAGGGCCGGTTGGAGGCCGAATAGCATTAGACGAAATACACATTCAAGAAATCATATTTTTGCATTGAATGTGCGCGGACATACGATTATCGTTTGAATCGGAGGAACCGGACCAAACGTGTCCGGACAATCGGAGGAGGGTGCGCCCAATGGACAGGCGAAACAAGTTTGTAATGACGATGGCGGGGGCGATGATGCTGTCGGGCGCGGCGTTCGCCAGCGAAGTTACGCCGGATGCGGTGGAGTTCACCGATGACGGCGTGACGATGTCGCTGACGGGTGTTGCGGGAGATCCCGCGGCAGGCGCGGAAGTGTTCAAGAGCCGCAAGCTCGGCAATTGCCTGGCCTGTCACGCCAATGCGGACATGGCCAATGAGCTGTTCCACGGGGATGTCGGGCCTGAACTCGACGGCGCAGCGTCGCGCTGGGAAGAGCCGATGCTGCGGGCGATTCTGGTGAATTCCAAACAGATTTTCACCGATGAGACCATCATGCCCGGCTTCTACTCGCTCGATGTGGGCAAGAACGTGCGGGAAAGTTCGATCGGCAAGACCATCCTGACAGCACAGCAGGTCGAGGATGTTCTGGCCTATCTCGGTACGCTCAAAGAGTAGACCGGAACCAAATGTGGTGAGCAGAGGAGCTCGAATATCATGAAACTGACAAGACGAAACGTCCTGGGCCTGTCGGTGGGTGCTGCGGCATTTACCATCGCCGGCATTCAGGCAAGGCCTGCTTCGGCTGCAACCGAAGCCACGCAGAAGTCGATCATGGACTTCACCGGCGGTGCAGAACCGGCTGCAGGCAAGGTCTCGCTGACCGCACCGGAAATCGCAGAGAACGGCAACACCGTACCGGTCACCGTCAGCGTCGACAGCGCCATGGAGGGCGACGACCTGGTGGCATCGATCGTCGTGTTCGCCGACGGCAACCCGAACCCGGCAGTCGCCACCTTTCATTTCTCTGAAATGAGCGGCGCGGCGCTGGCCACGACCCGCATCCGTCTTGCCAAGACGCAGGACGTGATCGCGGTGGCCAAGATGAAGGACGGGTCGGTCTTCATGGACAAGAAACAAGTCAAGGTGACCATCGGCGGCTGCGGCGGCTGAGCAGGACAGGGATTAGAACAATGGCATCAAAACCACGCATCAAAGTCCCCAAATCGGCTTCCGCCGGTGAGGTGATCACCATCAAAACCCTGATCAGCCACGAGATGGAATCTGGTCAGCGCAAGGACAAGGAAGGCAATCCGATCCCGCGCAGGATCATCAACAAGTTCACTTGCGCGTTTGAAGGGGCGACCGTGTTCGAGTGCGATCTCGATCCGGCGATTTCGGCCAATCCGTATTTCGAGTTCAACGCCAAAGTGGCCCAGAGCGGAACTTTCAAGTTCACCTGGGTGGACGATGACGGTTCGGTCTACGAAGCCGAGGCTCCGATCGAAGTCAAATAACAAAGAGAAGGATCCTGCGTGCGCGGGAGGCGCGCGCGGGAAAATCCTGGAGGGTGGAGACTGTTATGAAAAGACTTTTGATTGCCGGTGTGGCGCTCGCGACAGGCCTGGCCGCAACTGCCGGAGCGATTGCCGATCCGGTCGACGATACACTTGAGATCGACGGAACGCCGATCGTCACGCGCACCGCGGCACCTGAGGGCCATCCGTTCGACGAGGTGCTGTCGGGCTGGCTGTTCCGTGAAGCCGAGACACGCGATGTGTCGCGGGATTCGTTTGAAAACCCGGGCATGATCGCTGTCGAAGACGGCGAAACCCTGTGGAACACGGTGATGGGTTCGGAGGGCAAATCCTGCGCGACCTGCCACGACGACGCAGCGGTCAGCATGAAGGGCGTGGGCGCATCCTTTCCGAAATGGGACGCCGATTCGCAAAAGCCGATCAATGTCGAGCTGCAGATCAACAAGTGCCTGACCGAGCAGATGGGCGCCGAGGCGATTGGCTTCAACAAAAAGGGCCAGCGCGAGTTGACGGCCTACATCAAGCATCAGTCGCTCGGAATGCCGGTCAAGCTCGATCTGAGCGAAGGCGAGATGCAGTCCTGGTGGGACAAGGGCAAGGATGTCTATTATGCGCGCACCGGACAGCTGAACCTCGCCTGCGCAAGCTGCCATGAGGTGGCGATGGGCAAGATGATCCGTGCGGACCATTTGAGCCAGGGGCAGGTCAACGGCTTTCCCACCTACAGGCTCAAGAGCGGTCTGACCTCGCTGCACCAGCGGTTCCGCGGCTGTATTCGCGACACTCGCGCCGAGCAGCCGAAAGCGTTCTCCGACGATTTGATGGCGCTTGAAACCTATGTGACCTGGCGCGGCACCGGGCTTTCGGTGGAAACCCCGGCGGTTCGCCAGTAGTCAACGCTTTCCGGGGGCGTTTCGGCGCCCCCGGCATCAACAGCAAGAGTTCGCGGCAGCACGCCGCGCCTGTGGCTCCAACCGGAGCTGTCTTGCGAGATTAACAGTGGGTCTGCGTTCAGTCGCTCGTCAGAGGCGGTGCCCCAACGCAGCAGTGAGTGGAAAAACAGGGTGTTGCGGCATCTGGCCATCGCCGGACCGGTTTCGTGCGCCGTTTTTTTCGAATGGAGAATGGGATGCACACCCGACGCGACTTTATGCAATATGCGCTCAACGCCGGTTTCGCGCTCGGGGCCGCCGGCCTCGGCGCCAATGTGACGCGTGCGCTGGCGCAGCAGAAATTGACGCAAGACGATCTGCTTAATTTCGACGCCAAGGGGCAGGTGACGCTGCTGCATTTCACCGATGTGCATGCCCAACTCAAGCCGGTCTTTTTCCGGCCGCCTGACACCAATATCGGCGTCGGCGACTATGCCGGTGTGCCGCCGCATCTGGTCGGCGAAGCGTTTCTCGATTATTTCGGCATCGAGAAGGGCGGCCCCCTGGCTTATGCCCACACCATGGTCGATTACGTGGATCTGGCCCGCAGCTATGGCAGGCTTGGCGGCCTTGACCGCACCGCGACGCTGGTCAAGGCGATCCGCGCCGAACGCGGTGACGACAAGGTGCTGTTTCTCGATGGCGGCGACACCTGGCAGGGATCCTATACGTCGCTGAAAACCAACGGCATGGACATGGTCGAGTGCATGAAGCTGCTCAAGCCCGATGCCATGACCGGCCACTGGGAGTTTACCTTCGGCGAGGACAGGTTTCTCGAACTGGTCGAGGCCATGGGCTATCCGTTCCTGGCGTCCAACATTTTTGACGCCGAGTGGGACGAACCGGCTTTTGAACACACCAGCTATTTCGAGCGTGGCGGTGTCAAGGTGGCGGTGATCGGGCAGGCCATGCCTTACACGCCGATCGCCAATCCGCGCTGGATGTTCCCGCAATGGTCGTTCGGCATCCGCCCCGATGTGCTGCAAGCCAACGTCGATGCGGCGCGCGGAGAAGGCGCGGAGGTCGTGGTCCTGCTGTCGCATAACGGCTTTGACGTCGACCGCAAGCTTGCCTCGGTGGTGAGCGGGCTCGACGTGATCGTGACCGGCCACACCCATGACGCCACACCGGTGGCGCTGGAAGTCGACGGTACGCTTTTGATGTCATCGGGATCGCACGGCAAGTTTCTCGGCCGCATCGATCTTGAGGTGAAGGACGGCAAGGTGTCGGGCTTCAGCTCGAACCTGATCCCGGTGTTTTCTGACGTGATCGCGCCCGATCCGGAGATGGCTGCGAAGATCGACGAGGTTCGCGCGCCTTACGAGGACGAGTGCAACCGGGTTATCGGCCGCACCGACGCGCTGCTTTACCGGCGCGGCAATTTCAACGGCACCTGGGACGATCTGATCTGCCAGGGCATTATGGAAGAGCGCGACACACAGATCGCGCTGTCGCCGGGCTTCCGCTGGGGCACGACGCTGCTGCCGGGCGCCGACATCACCATTGATGATCTCTACACGGAAACCTCGATGAGCTACCCGGCGGTCTACCGGCTGGAGTTCACCGGCGCCCAGCTCAAGGAGATCATGGAAGATGTCTGCGACAATCTTTTCAACAAGGACCCGTTCCTGCAGCAGGGCGGTGACATGGTGCGGGTTGGCGGCTTTACCTATGCCTGCACGCCGGAAGCCGGCATGGGCGACCGGATCACGGACATGCGCCTGACTGCGACCGGCGAACCGATCGAGGCTGGCAAGAGCTACACGGTCGGCGGTTGGGCTTCGGTCAATGAGGGGGTCGAGGGCCCCGCGATCTACGATCTGATGGAAGACTACATCTCCCGCAAGGAGGTGGTGTCGCTCGATCCGGATGCGGCAGCGGTCAAGGTCATCCGCTGAGGCGGAATTGAATGAATGGCCCGGACCGGATGGTCCGGCGGTGAGCACGGAGTAGAAGATGCAGGTACTGGACAGGCTCGATGGGAGGTTCTCATGGTAAGCAAACCCGACCCGAAAGGGACCCCACGCGCGGCCTCGCGGCGCGACTTTCTCAAGACCGGCCTGATGGGCGGCGCGGCGATTGCCGCGGGCGCGGGCGCCGCAAAGGCGGGGGGCGATCCGCTGATCACCGAAATCCAGGACTGGAACCGCTATCTGGGCGAGGGCGTGGATGCCGCCCCCTACGGCACGCCTTCGGAATTTGAAGCCCATGTGGTGCGGCGCAATGTGCCCTGGCTGACGGCCGATCCGGTTTCCTCGATCAACTTTACGCCGCTGCATGAACTGGATGGCATCATCACGCCCAACGGGCTGTGCTTCGAGCGTCACCATGGCGGCACGGCGATCATCAATCCCGCCGATCACCGGCTGATGATCAACGGGCTGGTGGACACGCCTCTGGTTTTCACCATGGAAGACCTCAAGCGGTTTCCGCGCGAAAACCGGGCTTATTTCCTCGAATGCGCGGCCAATGGCGGCATGGAGTGGAAGGGCGCGCAGCTCAATGGCTGCCAGTTCACCCACGGCATGATCCACTGCGTGGTCTATACCGGCGTACCGCTGCGCTATCTTCTGGAAGAAGCCGGGGTCAAAACCAATGGCAAATGGCTGCTTGCCGAAGGTGCCGATGCTTCCGCGATGACCCGGTCCATTCCGATGGAAAAGGCGCTCGACGATTGCCTTGTGGCCTTCAAGATGAACGGCGAGGCGTTGCGCGCCGAACAGGGCTATCCGCTCAGGCTGTGCGTGCCGGGCTGGGAAGGCAATATGTGGGTCAAATGGCTGCGTCGGCTCGAAGTAGGCGATCAGCCCTGGCACCAGCGCGAGGAGACCTCGAAATACACCGACCTTCTGGCTGAGGGAAAGGCGCGTCGCCACACCTGGGTGATGGACGTCAAATCGGTGATCACCAATCCCAGCCCGCAGGCGCCAGTGACGCATGGCAAGGGTCCGCTGGTCATCTCCGGCCTGGCATGGTCCGGCGGCGGCACGATCAAACGGGTCGATGTGTCAATCGACGGCGGCCGTAACTGGCGCGAGGCGCGGATCGACGGGCCAAGCCTGCCAAAGGCGCTGCACCGGTTCTATCTCGACATCAACTGGGACGGATCGGATTTGCTGCTGCAGTCCCGTGCGATTGATGATCAGGGCCTGGTGCAACCGAGCAAGGACCAGCTTCGCGCGGCGCGCGGCGGCAACTCGATCTATCACAACAATGGCATCCAGACATGGCACGTCAACACGGACGGGGTGGTTGAAAATGTTGAAGTTTCCTAAGTCAGCGGCGATCGCCGCACTGGCGCTGGCGGTGTGTGCCAGTCCCGCCCTTGCCGAGGGGGACGCCGATGCCGGCAAGAAAGTGTTTAACAAATGCAAGGCCTGTCATACGGTCGGCGATGGCGCCAAGCACCGCGTCGGCCCGCATCTCAATGATGTGTTCGGACGAACCGCGGGCACCGCCGAGGGCTACAAATACTCCAAGGCGATGATTGCTGCCGGCGAAGGCGGTCTGGTGTGGGATGATGCCACGATGGCCGAGTATCTGGCCAATCCGAAAGCCATGATCAAAGGCACCAAGATGGCCTTTGCGGGGCTCAAGGAAGACGCAGATGTTGCCAATGTGAGCGCCTATCTCAAGAGCTTCGCTGCAGAACCGGCCGAGGAACCCGCTGCGGCGGAGGATGCGGCTGTCGAAACTGAAGACGCTGAGGTGGAAACCGCTGCGGCAACCACGGAAGACACCGCCGAACCGGGTGCGGCCGAAATGACCTTCGAGGCCAGCAAGGGCGCGTTCGGGCTGGGCCGGGTGGCAACGGTCGAAGAAATAACGGCCTGGGATATCGACATCCGTCCCGATGGCGCAGGACTTCCTGTCGGCAAGGGGACGGTGGCCGATGGCGAGCCGATCTTCACCGATTACTGCGCCGTATGCCACGGTGATTTCGGCGAAGGTGCAGGGCGCTGGCCGGTGCTGGCTGGTGGTCACGACACGCTGACCAAGGAGCGGCCGGAGAAGACCATCGGCTCCTACTGGCCCTATCTGTCGACCGTGTTCGACTATGTCCGCCGCACGATGCCGTTTGGTGATGCAAGGTCGCTGTCGGATGACGATGTCTATGCGCTGACGGCGTATCTGCTCTATCTCAATGACGTCGTGGAAGACGAGGATTTTGAGCTGTCCAACGAGAATTTCACCTCGATCCGGCTGCCGAATGAGGAAAACTTCTTTGATGACAACCGGATGAGTGAACCGCATTATGCTCAGGGTGTTGAGCCCTGCATGAGCGACTGCAAACCCGGACCGGTGGAAATCACCGCCCGCGCTCAGGTGCTCGACGTGACGCCGGAGGGTGAGGGAGACGAGAACGCCGGAGGCGGCATCGACTGATCAACGGGCGCTGGAGGGCGCTATCGGGGAGGAGGCAGCGATGACAATCAGCGGCAAACGCCTTGACGATGGACCGTGCGCCTGGCGGCTGGCATTTGCCTGTCTTGCTGGCCTCGCCCTGATGATTTGGGCCTCCGTCGGTGCCGCGATTGCCGAAGACGATGTGAAGCTGTTCAAGCCCTGCGCGGTCTGTCATGAAATCGGCGAGGGGGCCAAGCACAAGGTTGGCCCGCACCTTGACGGGCTGTTCGGCCGGCAGGCGGGCAGCCTGACCGATTTCAAGTATTCAGATGGTATGCGCAAGGCCGGAGACGAGGGTCTGGCCTGGACCCCGGAGACGCTTGCCACCTTCCTGGAAAAACCGCGTACATTCGTCAAGGGCAACCGGATGTCATATCGGGGCATGCCGGATCCCGAACACCGGACACGGCTGATCTCGTGGCTCGAGACCGCCACCCAGCAGCAGCCTGCCGACAATCCGGTGCACGCAAATGTCGCACCGGCGGATGGTGAAGTGCGCAGTTTCACCGACATCGTGCTGCAGATTGAAGGCGATCCCGAATATGGAGAATATCTCGCCGGAGAGTGTGTCACCTGCCACCAGGCCACGGGGCACGCCGACGGTATCCCCTCAATCGTCGGCCTGCCCAAGGATTATTTCATCCGTTCGCTGTTTGAATATCGCACCAATGTGCGCTCCAATGAAGTGATGAAGCTTCGCGTCGCCAATCTCGCCAATGACGAGATTGCGGCGCTGGCGGCATATTTCAGTTCGCTCGACCCGCAATGAAACCTGAAACGCCACCCGGGAGGATACCATGACACGCCTGACCAGACGCCAATTCGCCACCATCGCCGGTGTCGGTGCAGCCACGCTTGCACTGCCCACCTATCTGCGCGCCCAAGGCAAGCCACGCGTTGTGGTGATCGGCGGAGGGGCCGGCGGGGCCACCGCCGCGCGCTATATCGCCAAGGATTCAGAGGGCGCGATCGATGTGACGCTGATCGAAAACTCCGAGACCTTCACCACCTGCTTCTTCTCCAACCTTTATGTGGGCGGATTCCGCAGCTTCGAATCGATCACCCACAGCTATGACGGGTTGCAGTCGAACTACGGCATCACCAAAGTCACCGGCATGGCCACCGGCGTCGACCGCGCAAACAAGGTCGTCACCATGGCCGACGGGGCCTCGGTTCCCTATGACCGTCTGGTGGTTTCGCCAGGCATCGATCTGATCTGGGATTCGGTGGAAGGCTATTCCGAAGAGGCTGCGGAGATCGCCCCGCACGCCTGGAAAGCCGGACCGCAGACGCAACTGCTCAAAGCCAAGCTCGATGCGCTGGAAAACGGCCAGAACATCGTGATGGTGACGCCGCCCAACCCTTATCGCTGTCCGCCCGGCCCCTATGAACGGGCTTCGATGATGGCGCATGTGCTCAAGGAGAAGGGACACACGGATTCCAAGGTCTTCATCATCGATCCGAAGCCGAAGTTCTCCAAGCAGGGCGTGTTTATGGAAGGCTGGGAAAAACACTATCCCGGCATGATCGAATGGTACGGCCCCGATGTTCATGGCGGGATTGTCAGCGTCGACGTCAATGCCGGTTCGGTGGAGACTGATCTCGACACATTCGAGGGCGCGCTGCTCAACGTCATCCCGGCGCAAAAGGCCGGCGCCATCGCCGCAACGGCAGGGCTGACCAATGACAGCGGATTCTGCCCCATCCAGCCCGAGAGCATGCGCTCGGCGGTGGACGAGTCGATCTTTGTGATCGGTGATGCCTGCATTGCCGGGGACATGCCGAAATCCGGCTTCTCGGCCAACAGCCAGGCCAAGGTGGCGGCGATGAATGTGCGCGGCGATCTGATCGATTCGAAGGTGTTCCCGGCGAAATTCGCCAACACCTGCTGGAGTCTGATCGAGACCGACGACAACATCAAGGTCGGCGCACAATATGCGCCGGGCGACGGCAAGATCGCCTCCACCGGGGGATTTGTCAGCCAGACCGATGAGGAGGCCGCACTGCGCAAGACCAACTACGAGGAATCGCTGGGTTGGTACGCGGGCATTACCGCTGACATGTTCGGCTAGGCGAAGTTCCAGGCTGAGCAAGGCGGACCGTGAAAGGCCGGGAGCGGGCAAACCTGCTTCCGGCCTTGTTCGCGACCGGTGCGGCCGATGGGAAGCGGAGCCGGTCTCAACCTGCTTGCCAGCCAGCGGGTCGCGCTGATACTCCGGGAGCGGTGTCAACAGCAGGAGTGCGCCGGATGTCAGCCCGTTTGATCAGCCGATTGGCCGGTGTGATGGCGGCTGCAGGTCTGGTGCTTGCCTCACCCCTGGGCCCGGCGTTGGCGGAGAGCGAGAAGGTGGTGGTGTTTGCCGCCGCCAGCCTGAAAACCGCACTGGATCCGATCGCTTCGGATTTTGAGGCGCGCAGTGGCGCGCGGGTGGCGATCTCCTATGCCGGGAGCGCGCAACTCGCACGTCAGATCGAATTGGGAGCTCCGGCCGACATCTTCATTTCAGCATCCCGCGCATGGATGGATTATCTGCAGTCGGCGGAACTCGTCGTCGGGGACAGCCGCACCAATCTGCTTGGCAACCGCTTGGTTCTCATTGGTCACGACGTGCCGGCGACAGATGCCGAGATCAGCCGCGACACCAGGTTCGCCGAGATGCTGGGCGATGGACGGCTGGCGATTGCGATGGTCGAGGCGGTGCCGGCGGGGATCTACGGCAAGCAGGCGCTGACATCGCTGGGGCTGTGGGATCAGGTCGCATCACGGTTGGCGCAGACCGACAATGTCCGCGCCGCGCTGGCGCTGGTTGCGGCGGGCGAAGCGCCCTATGGCGTGGTCTACGCCACCGACGCCAGGGCCGAGCCCAGGGTGGGCGTCGTTGGGGTGTTTCCCGGCGCCAGCCATGACGCCATTGTCTATCCGGCGGCGATGGTCACCGGCAGCCGGTCGGGGACGGCGCGGGATCTGCTGAGCGAACTCAAGGGCGCTGCGGCCCGCGAGATCTTCGAGACCCACGGTTTTATGGTGATTGAAGGAGCGGGCGATGGCTGATTGGCTTACGCCCGCGCAATGGGATGCGGTGGCATTGTCGCTCAAGGTCTCGTTCTGGGCGACCGTATTGAGCCTGCCATTGGGCGTGGCGATTGCCTATGTGCTGGCGCGCTATGAATTCTGGGGCAAGCAGGCGCTCAACGGGCTGGTTCATCTGCCCTTGATCTTGCCGCCGGTGGTCACCGGCTATCTCTTGTTGATCGGTTTTGGCCGTCGCGGTCCGATCGGCGGTTTTCTGGAGCAGACATTCGGTCTGGTGCTGGCGTTTCGCTGGACCGGCGCGGCACTTGCGGCCGCGGTGATGGCGTTTCCCCTGATGGTGCGGGCCATTCGATTGGCGATTGAGGCGGTTGATCCGAAGCTTGAGCAGGCGGCGGCGACCCTGGGGGCGTCGCGCATCCGCGTGTTTGTAAGCGTCACGCTGCCGCTGATCCTTCCTGGCGTCATTGCGGGGACCATCCTGGCCTTTGCCAAGGCAATGGGCGAGTTCGGCGCGACCATTACGTTTGTGTCCAACATTCCCGGCGAAACCCAGACTTTGCCCTCGGCGATTTACAGTTTCCTGCAGGTGCCGGGTGGCGAGAGCCAGGCTGCGCAACTGGTGCTGATTGCGGTTGCCATCGCGCTGGCGGCCTTGGTGCTGTCCGAGTGGATCGGCCGCAGGGTGGCTCAACGGATCGCGGGCGCATGAAACTGTCGGTCCGCATTACCCATGATTTCGGCGGCTTCAGGCTCGATGCCGCTTTTGAAGCGCCAGCCGGGGTGACGGCGCTGTTTGGCCGGTCGGGCTCGGGCAAAACCTCGGTGATCAACGCGGTTGCCGGTTTGCTCAAACCCGACAGCGGCTTCATCCGGGTCGGCGACCGGGTGCTGCTGGATACCGAACGCGGTGTGTCGGTGCCGGTTTACCGCCGGCGGCTTGGCTATGTGTTTCAGGAGGGCCGGCTGTTTCCGCATTTGAGCGTCCGCCAGAATCTCGATTATGGCCGCAGTCTGTTGCGATCACCGCCTCCCGGGCAGTTCGAACAGGTGGTGGAAACGCTGGGGATCGAGGCGCTGCTGGAGCGGCGACCCGGTGCGTTGTCAGGCGGCGAGAAACAGCGGGTGGCGATTGGCCGGGCGCTTCTGTGCGACCCGCAGTTGCTTTTGATGGATGAGCCGCTGGCAGCCCTTGACGAGGATCGCAAGGCGGAAATCCTGCCCTATCTCGAACGTTTGGGCGCCGGGACCGATATCCCCATGCTCTATGTCAGCCATTCGATGGCGGAAGTGGCGCGGCTGGCCAACACGCTGGTGCTGATCGAGGATGGCCGGGTGCTGCGCGCCGGCCCGGCTCAGGAGGTGCTGTCCGACCCCGACAGTGTGCCGGTGTTGGGCGTGCGCACCGCTGGTGCGACACTGCATGCGGTTGTGGCGGCCCAGGATGAGGACGGATTGACCCGGCTGGACGCGTCCGGCGGGCCGCTGTGGCTGCCGCGCATCGCGGCCCATCCTGGCAACCGGCTTACCGTGCGGATCCTGGCGCAGGATGTGATCCTGTCCCGCACCAGGCCCGAGGGGCTGTCGGCGCTCAACATTTTGCCGGTGACGGTGACGGCACTCAGGCTGGGCGATGGTCCGGGCGCGATTGTGCAGGTGCAGGCAGGCGACGACGTGCTGTTGGCGCGGATCACCAAGCGCTCGGCCAAAACGCTGGAGCTTGAGCCCGGAGTGGCTTGTTTTGCGATCCTCAAATCGGTGGCGGTGGCGCAGGCTGAGGTCGGCGGGGCAGGGGATTTGCCGGCTGTCTGAGCGTCATTGGATGTTGCGCGCGCGCCGCTGGCGTCTATGGCTGGCACAATTGCGCGACAAGCTCTGACCATTGACGCTCGGACATCACATCCGGATCGGCCCGCATCCAGTATCCGGCATCGGGCTTGAGGGTCGCTGTACTCGCGCAGCACAGCGTCCCATCGGCCAGATCGGGTCCCGCCAGCGGCTTGGAGCCCAACAGCACGCCCAGACCCGCCTTGGCTGCGGCGTGGGCGAGCACATAATTGTCAAACCGGTAGGCGGGCGCGGCGGGCGCAGGGTCGCCAGAAAGCAGCGCCCAATCCTGCCACCCGGGCCTCGGACCGGAGAGCGCGATGCGCGGCAGGTCCCGCCAATCGGCTGCGCCCGCCAGCAGCGCAGGCGAAGCCATGGGGGATAGCGCTTCGCTGTAAAGCCGCGCCGCCCGGCCGGATGCTGTGGCTTCGCGCAGATAGCGGATCTCAACAGCGGCATTGGCCCTGGCGAAATCTGGCTCGATGGTCATCGTCGTCAGGGCGATCTGGGTGCCGGGCCGCTGCGGGGCGCATGCCAAGCGGGGGATGATCCACATCTGGGTAACCGACGCGCTGGCCGAGATCACAATGCGCCGGGGAGCTTTTCCGAACAATTCCTGGGCGCTGCGGTTCAGATCTTGCAGCGACCGGGTGACGTGTGGAAGCCAGGCCTCGCCATCGACCGTGAGCGCCACGCCGCGCGCCTGCCGGGAAAACAGGCTGACGCCGAGTGACTGTTCGAGATGCTTGATGCGCTGGCTGACAGCGGCCTGGGTCAGGCCGATCTCATGCGCTGCGGCGGTGAAACTGCCGTTGCGCCCCGCCGCTTCGAAAACCCGGATCCATTCGAGTGGCAGAAGATCAAGCTTAGACATAAGAAAAACGGCCTCTGAGATTGAGTATTCCTAAATTGTGATTATGGCAGGGCTGCGCATAACTGTCACCACGCATCGGCATCAATCCGAAGGGAGACGCGACCAATGTATCAGGTGGAACTGGGCACGAACGGGCAGGTGGTTACGCTTATTGCAGACGACGGCACGCGAACACGGTTTCATGCAATCTGGTTGCGTGACAATGCCTGGGATGACGAGACGCGCTCACCCTCCAATGGGCAGCGGCTGATTGCGTTGCGTGACATTCCTGCAAATCTGGTGATCGAAAGCGCTTCGGTGTCGGGCACGGAGCTTCACCTGACATTTCAGCCCGAATCCAAGAGCGTTGTCTATGACATCAACTGGCTGCTGGCGCACCGCTACGATCGCGAGCAGCCAGTCGCAGCAGGGTGGACAGGACAGGGAATCTCGACCTGGGATTCGAGCCTGATGTCAGCCGTGCCGGAGGCCGACTTCAACGCCGCAACAACCAACCCTGATGTGCTTGCGAACTGGCTGTCAAAGATACGGACCTACGGGTTCGCCAAAATGACCGGAGGCCCCGCGACGCCCGAGGCGCTGCTTAAGGTAGCGGGTCTGTTCGGATATGTCCGCGAAACCAATTACGGCAAGTATTTCGAGGTCCGCACAGAGGTCAATCCGACCAATCTGGCCTATACGGGGCTCGGGCTGCAGGCGCACACCGACAATCCCTATCGCGATCCGGTGCCGACCTTGCAGATCCTCTATTGCCTCGAAAACTCGGCAACCGGCGGCGAGAACATGGTGGTTGACGGCTTTGCCGCGGCACTCAGGCTGAAAGCTGAAAATCCTCTCTGGTTCGATGTGTTGTCGCGGCATTGCGCGCGGTTTGAATATGCCGGGGAATCAGGTGTTTGCCTGCGCTCCCGGCGTCCGATGATCGAACTTGCCGCCGACGGCGAGCTGATCGGCGTGCGCTTCAACAACCGCTCCACCGCGGCGATCACCGACGTGCCATTTGATGAGATGGGCGATTACTATGCAGCCTACCGCCGGTTGGGCGAGATCATCGATGACCCGGCCATGGAGGTGACGTTCAAGCTTTCGCCCGGTGAGTGTTTCATCGTCGACAACACCCGGGTGCTGCATGCGCGCAAAGGCTATTCGGGAGCCGGGTCACGCTGGCTGCAGGGTTGTTACGCCGACAAGGACGGGCTTTTGTCGACGCTTGCGGCACTGGAAGCCGGAAAGCAGGAGGCTGCGGAATGAGCGCCCCCCAAGCGAATATGCTGACCCGCGAGACCATTGTCGGATTTCTCGGCAGCATCTTTGAGCGGCGCGGCGGCGAGGAGTATCTCGGCGAGCCGGTGACCATGGCCGAGCACATGCTGCAGGGCGCGCATTTCGCCGAACAGGCAGGCGAGGCGGAAGCCATCATCGTGGCGGCGCTGTTGCACGATATTGGCCATTTCACGTCGGAATTCGGGACCTTTTCGATGAATGATGTCGAAGACCGGCATCACGAGGAAGCGGGCGCTGCCGTGCTGGAACGGTTCTTCCCGAGTCTGGTGACCGACTGTGTGCGCCACCATGTGGCGGCCAAGCGCTATCTCTGCGCCGCCCGGCCCGAGTATTTCGAGCAACTGTCTGAAGCGTCGGTGCATTCGCTCAATCTGCAGGGCGGGCTGATGAGCGCCGAAGAGGTGGCCGAATTCGAAACCAACCCGAATTGCGAGTCAATCGTGCGGGTGCGGTATTATGACGACATGGGCAAACAGGCCGGGCTCGCCACCAAGTCGTTTTCGGACTATGCGCCGATGGTGCAGCGGATCGTTGATGCGCATTGCGGGGCTGCGGCCGGGTGAGGCCGGTTCAAGGGCCGCACCGCATCCGTGTCACGGCAGGCGTATCTGCCCGATGCGGGCGTAATCGCGGTAGATGGGGTGGAACTCCAGCGCGGCACCGCGGTCATCGCTCAGCCCTTGCAAGGCGTCGCCGAGCCGTTCGCGCGGGGTGACGTGAAATCGCCTGAGCCAGGATTTCAAAATCCTGGCCGACCAGCCGGGCAGGCGGGTTTGTTGGCCGAAGTCGACCACATGCAGTTCTCCGCCCGGCGCGACGACCCGGCATGCCTGATGCAAGGCCGCTTCCCAGCCCGGGATCATCGATAGCGTGTAGGAGAAAAACACCCGGTCGAAATGCGGCTGGCCGAACAACGCTTCGGCATCAAAGCGCGCGGCGTCGCCTTGCGCCAGTCTCACCCGGTCGCTCAGGCCGTTACCGCGGATGGTGGCGTCGGCGGATTTGAGCATCTCGGACGAGATGTCGAGGCCAAACAACCGCGCGTCGGAATAGGCTTGCGCGGTCAGCACCAGATTGCGGGCAGTGCCGCATCCGATCTCCAGCACGCTGCCGCCAGCGGGCGGCTTGAGCGCGGCGATCAGATCGTTGCGGCCGAGCAGATAGTAGCGCCGGGTGAGATCATAGATGTGGCGCTGACGGCGGTAGATGCCGTCCATCATCCGGGCGCTCGCGGCTGCCTCAGCCATCACGCGCCGTCTCGCTTGATGTGCAGGTGAAAGCCGCCATAGATCGCCGACCGATCGCGGGCGCCCAGCGCGCGGCTTTCCTCGGCGCGATAGTCCCATTTGCCGAGAATGCCGTCCGGGACGTGGCCGGGCAATGGTGAGGGCGCGGCCGCCGTGCGATAGATCACCCGCGCGCCGGGCCGGGCGGTGCGGGTGATTTCTCCCCACAATTCGGACAATTGCCGGTCGGTCATCCAGTCCTGAGCGTCGAGCAGCACAAAGGCGTCAACGGACCCTGCCGGGCGCCGGGCAAGCATCGCGGTGATGCTCTCGTTGAGGATTTCGACCCGTGCTGTGTTGCGGCGGACAGCCTCGAAATTCCTGGGCTCGAGATAGGGCGGCAGGCTCGCAGTCTCGCCGGACTGGTAGCCGCTTCCGAAGGCCTGCCAGGCGAAGTAGTTGTCCTTGAGCGGGAAGCCGCAGGCAAGGCGTTCGGTGCGGGCGCGCAATGCGCCGATCATGCCATCCTCGGCGTCGCCTGCCAGCGCCTCGTATTGCGCCGGCGGGATGCCGAGGCCGAACAGCGAGGCGCGCAGCGAGACCAGGTTCCTGAAGCTGCGGCTTTCAAACACCGGTGCGATACGGCGCTCGAAAAACGCCCGTTGCTGATCGACGCTGTTCGTTTTCAACAGCTCATGCAGATCGACCCGGTAGACCCGGCTTAACAGATGCGCGGTGGATATGAACCGCCCAAGCAGGCCCGTCGAGTAGAAGCCGCGGGTAAACCTGGCGATGCGGCGGCGGCCGCTCAGGTCGCGCCCATCCCAATAGGCACGGGTCGGTGCGTCGAGATGCGGCCGGATGTGCCGTTGATACAGTGCGAGATTGGATTTGAGATTGGCGTAGCGAAACATGTTGGCGAAAGCGGTGTGGCCGGAAAGCCGCTCAGCCGCGGTGAGCTTGAGCCTGCCCAGCGCCACATGGGCAGGTGAGAGATCAACGGCGATCACCTTTGCCGGATTGGCGGTGAGATAGGACAGCACGTTGCAGGAGCCCGAAGCGATTGTTACCAGCGTGTCGGTGGGCTTGAGGTCGAGCGCCTGCATGTCGACCAGCGGATCCTCCCAGATCTGCGGATAGACCAGACCGCGAAAGGCGCTGGAAAACAGCCGCTCAAGCAGCCCGGTTCTGGTCAGCGCCTTGTTGCGCACAACGGCGTTTGAGATGCGGTCGCCGATCGCGGGCGTATCAATCATGGTCATGGAATTGCTCCTGGGCGCGGGTTGATCGCGGTGTTGCGGGCTTTCAGGCGGCTTCGCCCTGGGGCGCGATTGCGTTTTGGACATCACCGGACCGGGCTGGATTTCCGGGGTCTGCGGCGGCGGCAATGCGGCGCGACCAGTCGATCAGTTCCAGGCGTCCGTCATGGTGCTCGACAATGGCCGTGCAGCTTTCCACCCAGTCGCCGGTGTTGATGTAGCGGATGCCGCCCCGTATCTCGTTGGCGGCGTGGTGGATATGGCCGCAGATCACCCCGTCAGCGCCATGTTTGCGGGCTTCTTCGGCCAGCACTTCCTCGAAATCGGAAATGAAACTGACGGCGCTCTTAACCTTGAGCTTGGCCCAGCGCGAGAACGACCAGTAACGCAGGCCCATGAGCTTGCGGCTGCGGTTGTGCCACTTGTTGGCCCACATCGCCAGGCCGTAGGCGATGTCGCCGAGATGGGCGAGCCAGCGGTGGTTCATCACCACCATGTCGAATTCGTCGCCATGGATGACCAGCAGGCGGTTGCCGTCGGCGGTTTCGAACAGATCGCGTTCACGCACCTCGATGCCGCCGAAATGAATACCCTGATAGTCGCGCAGCAATTCATCATGATTTCCGGGCACATAGACGATGCGGGTGCCTTTGCGCGCCTTGCGCAACAGCTTCTGCACCACATCATTGTGGGACTGCGGCCAGTAGAAGCCCTTTCGCTTCATCCGCCAGCAATCGATGATATCGCCCACCAGATAGATGGTTGCGGCATCATGCTCGCGTAAAAAGTCGATCAGCAACTCGGCCTGGCAGTCGGGCGTGCCGAGATGAACATCGGAGAGAAAGATGGTGCGGTAGGATTGGGTCACCGGATCAGCCTGAACCTTGTGCAATCGTCTTGCTGGCAGGCTTAGACACGATTCCGTTTTCAGTTTTGTGACGGTGCGGGAAAGGTGGGCCCCGCGAAGACCCGGCGCCGGGAGCGGAACGTCAGGGATCGCCGCCGATCATCAGTTCCACCCGGTCGGCGGCGAAACGGGATTGGCCGTAGCTTAATGGCCGGGCCTGCTCATCGACATCCACCGAGCGGGTCACCAGCACGATGGCGCCGGGCGACAGGCCGAGCAGATCGAGATCCTCCGGGCTGGCGTGCCGCGCTTCCACCGCCGTGGACTGACGGGTGTAGTCGTCCACACCGTAGCGGGCAAGTGCTGCGGTGATCGAACCGGTCCCGGCGTAGATGGCGCCGATCCCTTCAAACCGCCCGGCGTCGAGCCAGGAGGTTGCCGCTGACACCGCTACGCCATCGGCTGAGGATAGTGTCGCCAGGCGGATGACCATCGACCCCGGCGGGAGCGCCAGAGCATCGCTGACTTCCTTCGGGGCGTGTATGATTTGCTCGGAAAGCAATCGTCCCGAACGGCTGCGGATCTGGCCCGCGAGACCGGAGGAAAAGCGGGTCCGCGAGCCGATCGGATAGCGCAGGCGTTTGCGGTCATTGAGAAATGTGCCGCGCCCTTGCTCGGCGCGAAGGATGCCTTCCTTCTCCAGTGCCGAAATCGCCGCGCGCACTGTGTGGCGGTTGACGCCGAATCGGCTCGCCAGCTCGGCCTCGGCGGGCAGGCGGTCATTGGCGGCAAGGTCGGTCAGTACCGATTGCCGGATCTGGTCGGCGACCTGACGCCACAGCGCTATTCCGGTTCGGCGTTGCAGCGTTTTCACCGGTTTTGCTCCCTTCGTGTCACAGCCTCGTCATATCGGCGGTTTAGGTGTATCGTAAATCATTTGGTTGTCTAGATAAATAGACAAATAAGGAGACAGTTATGAACTCTTCCGCATCCAGACAGAACGGAGCGGACGGCGCGCAAGATCCCGACCGGCAGCGGCGGTTGTCTGTGCTTGCCAAGGCGCCGGCGGAAACACTCCTGTCGCGCTGGGCGGTGTTGCGGCTTGATCCGCCGGTCGATGTGTTGCGCGGGCCCGAGTCCGGTCTGGTCGCTCTTCAGGGCCGGATGGGCGGCGGCGGGCAGCCATTCCATGTGGGCGAGATGTCGGCCACCCGGGTGACGGTCCGGCTTGGCTCGGGCCATGTCGGCCACGCGTTGATTGCCGGGCGCGATGCCCGCAAGGCGAAGCTGGTGGCGGTGATCGACGCCCTGGCGCTCGATCCGGTGCATGCCGAAGCAATCGAACGCAAAATCGTCGCGCCGCTTGAGGCCGAAGCGCAGCAGGCCGACGCCGCGCTGCGCGCCGAGACAGCCGCGACCAAGGTCAATTTCTTCACCATGGTCAGGGGAGAGGACTGATGCAGGCTGCAACATCTCACTCGATTGCCTATCAGGGTGAGTTTTCCGATCCGGTGCGCGGCGCCCAGAGCGTGTTTCGCGCCGTGATGGACGCCACGGCGCGGCCGGGATCGATCCATCAGCTGGCCGATCTGTGCACGCCGCCGGCGCCGCTGACCGCTTCGGCTGCCGCGATTATCGCCACCTTGGCCGATGCTGAAACGCCGGTCTGGCTCGATTCAGCGCTGGCTCGGTCCGAGGCGGTTCGCGACTGGATCGTGTTCCATACCGGCGCGCCGGTTACCGTGCATCAGGACGAGGCGAGTTTTGCATTGGTGGCTGCCCCGCAGAGCCTTGCGGCGCTGAACGGGTTTTCGCTGGGCACCCAGGAATATCCCGACCGTTCGACCACGCTGATCCTGCAGGTATCGGATCTGACGAAAGGCGCGGCGCTGGTGCTCGAAGGGCCGGGCGTCAATGGCACGGCATCGATCGCGCCTTCGCCAATGCCGCTGCATTTTGCCGCGCAGTGGCGCGACAACCGGGCCGGATTTCCGCGCGGTGTTGATTTGATCCTGGCCGGACCAGGGTGTGTGGCGGCTTTGCCGCGCACCACCCGCCTTGCTCAACGGGAGGCATAAATATGTATGTCGCTGTCAAGGGTGGCGAAGCCGCCATCGCCAATGCACACAAGCTGCTCGCCGCCCGGCGGCGCGGCGACCGGCAGGTCCCGGCACTGACGCTTGAACAGATTGCCGGGCAATTGGCGCTTGCCGTTGACCGGGTGATGGGCGAGGGATCGCTCTACGATCCCGAACTCGCCGCACTCGCGGTCAAGCAGGCGCGGGGCGACCTGATCGAGGCCGTGTTTTTGTTGCGCGCCTATCGCACGACGCTGCCGCGGTTCGGACACTCGGAGCCGGTCGATACCGGTAAAATGGTCGTAGAACGGCGGATCTCGGCGGTTTACAAGGACCTGCCGGGCGGGCAGTTGCTGGGCCCGACCTTTGATTACACCCACCGGCTGCTGGACCCGGATCTGGCCGGCGATCAGCCGTGCGAACCGCCGGCTGCCGAGACAGACAGCGGCGAGCCAATCACCCGGGTGTCGGATATTTTGAGCAGCGAAGGGCTGATCGAGGACGACCCGGTCAGCGACCCTTCGGCGCCGGTGGCCGACATCACCCGCAACCCCACCGAATATCCGATGGGGCGTGACGGCCGGCTGCAAACGCTGGCGCGCGGCGATGAGGGATTTCTGCTGGCGCTCGCCTATTCGACCCAGCGCGGCTATGCCCGCAGCCATCCCTTTGTGGGCGAAATCCGCATTGGCGAGGTCGATGTCGAGGTGATGATGCCCGAACTGGGGTTTGCCGTGACGATTGGCCGGATCAAGCTGACCGAATGCCAGATGGTCAACCAGTTCAAGGGATCGTCCAAGGCACCGCCGCAGTTTACCCGTGGCTATGGTCTGGTCTTCGGCCAGGCCGAGCGCAAGGCGATGGCGATGTCGCTGTGTGACCGGGCGCTCAGGGCCACAGAGCTGGGCGAGGACATCGTTGCGCCTGCGCAGGACGAGGAATTCGTGCTGTCGCATTGCGACAATGTGCAGGCGACCGGCTTTGTCGAACATCTCAAACTGCCGCATTACGTGGATTTTCAGGCCGAGCTCGATCTGGTGCGGCGCATGCGTGCCGAGCATGCGGCGCGGGAGGATGCGGATGGGTTTCAGACTGGCGACACACGGGAGGCTGCGGAATGACGGCGCTTGCGGATATGACGGATACCGGGAAACTGGCGACTTACAATTTCGCCTATCTCGATGAGCAGACCAAGCGGATGATCCGCCGGGCGATCCTCAAGGGCATCGCCATTCCCGGTTACCAGGTGCCCTTTGCCAGCCGCGAGATGCCGATGCCCTATGGCTGGGGCACCGGCGGCGTGCAGGTGACCGCGGCGATTATCGGGCCCGACGACGTGCTCAAGGTGATCGACCAGGGTGCCGACGACACCACCAACGCTGTGTCGATCCGGGCGTTCTTTGCCAAGACCGCAGGCGTTGAAACCACCACTGCTACGGCGGAAGCCTCTATCATCCAGACCCGGCACCGGATCCCCGAAATGCCGCTCACCGAAGGCCAGGTGCTGGTCTATCAGGTGCCGATCCCGGAGCCGCTGAGGTTCCTCGAGCCGCGCGAGACCGAGACCCGCAAGATGCATGCGCTGGAAGAATATGGCCTGATGCATGTCAAGCTCTATGAGGACATCGCCCGCAACGGCCATATCGCCACCACCTACGCCTATCCGGTCAAGGTCGAGGGCCGTTACGTGATGGACCCGTCGCCGACGCCGAAATTCGACAATCCGAAAATGCACCGCTCCGAGGCGCTGCAACTGTTTGGCGCCGGCCGCGAAAAGCGGATTTACGCGATCCCGCCGCACACCGAGGTGGTCAGTCTGGATTTTGAGGATCATCCCTTCGAGGTGCAGCATTTCGATCAACCCTGCGCCCTGTGCGGCGGTGAGCAGGTCTATCTCGACGAGGTGGTGCTCGATGACCGGGGAGGACGCATGTTCGTGTGTTCGGACACCGATCATTGCGAAAACCGCTGCGCGGCGGGCCATCGCGGCGAACTGGCCGGCGACGATCTGTTTGACGGCAAGGACAAGGGCGTAGAGACGGAGGCTTCGACATGAGTACTGCCGAGCTGATGGAAACGGTACAGCCGGGCGTTGACGATCAGGCCGAAGCCGCCCTTTTGAAGGTCGAGGGTCTCACCCGGGTCTATGGCGACCGCATCGGCTGCGCCGATGTGAGTTTTTCGGTCTGGCCCGGCGAGGTGCTGGCGATTGTGGGCGAATCCGGCTCCGGCAAGACCACGCTGCTCAACTGCATCTCGTCGCGGCTGACGCCCACCTGCGGGACGGTTCACTACAGGAGCGGTGACGGGGTGAGCTCCGACATCTTCAAGATGAGTGAGGCTAACCGGCGGCGCCTGATGCGCACCGACTGGGGATTTGTGCATCAAAACCCGATTGACGGTTTGCGGATGACAGTGTCGGCCGGCGCCAATGTCGGCGAACGGCTGATGGCGGTGGGCGACCGGCACTATGGCAATATCCGCCAGACAGCCATTGAATGGCTGGGCCGGGTGGAAATCGACGCCGACCGTATCGATGACCAGCCGCGCGCCTTTTCGGGCGGCATGCGCCAGCGGCTGCAGATCGCTCGCAATCTGGTCACCGGGCCGCGGCTGGTGTTCATGGACGAGCCCACCGGGGGGCTGGATGTGTCGGTGCAGGCGCGATTGCTTGATCTGCTGCGCGGACTGGTTTCCGATCTGGGGCTGGCGGTGATTGTCGTCACCCACGATCTGGCCGTGGCCAGGCTGTTGTCGGACCGGATGATTGTGATGAAGCAGGGAAGGGTGATCGAGGCCGGGTTGACCGACCGGCTGCTTGATGACCCGCGGGCGCCCTACACCCAGCTTCTGGTTTCCTCGATCCTGCAGGTATGAACCCATGAACACCTTTCTCGTTGCATCAGACGTGCGCAAAACCTTCGTGATGCATATGCGCGGCGGTGTCGAATTGCCGGTGGTCGCCAATGTCAGCTTTTCACTGGAAGCGGGGCGTTGCGCGGTGCTTGGCGGCCCGTCGGGCATCGGCAAGAGCTCGATCCTGAAAATGCTCTACGGCAATTATGGCTGCGATGGCGGACAGATCCTGGTTAGCCATCGTGGCCGCCATGTCGACATTGTCTCGGCGGACCCGCGCAAGGTGCTGGAAATCCGGCGCGACACGATCGGGTATGTCAGCCAGTTCCTGCGCGCCATGCCACGGGTGCCGGCGCTTGATGTCGCGGCCGAACCGCTGATGATCCGCGGCGTGGGGCGAGAGACCGCGCATGCAAAGGCGCAAAGCCTGTTTGCCCGGCTCAATCTGCCCGAACGGCTGTGGTCACTTCCGCCGGCAACGTTTTCGGGCGGTGAACAGCAGCGCGTCAACATTGCGCGCGGTTTCATCACCGACCATCCGGTGCTGTTGCTCGATGAGCCGACAGCCTCGCTGGATGCGGCCAACCGCGAGGTGGTGACGGAACTGATCACTGAAAAGAAAGCCGCGGGCGTCGCGCTGCTTGGCATTTTTCATGATCATGACGTGCGCCGGGCGGTTGCAGACCAGATCATCGATGTCTCGGCTTTCGCTGCCGGCAAATCAGCCGCATGACACGGCTGTCGGAAACGCCGCTGGTGCATGACAGCGCCAAGATCGTGGATTCCACACTGGGTAGCTACACCGAAGTGGGCGCCAATTGCAGGCTCGCGCATTCGAGCCTCGGCGATTACTCCTATTGTGTGGAGAACACGCAGATCGCTTACGCGACAATCGGCAAGTTCGCCAACATCGCCAGCCATGTGCGGATCTATGCCAGCATGCATCCGATGGAGCGGGCCTCACAGCACCATTTCAGCTATCGCTCTGCCTGGTATTTCGAAGGCGAGAGCGATGATGGTGATTTCTTCGAATGGCGCGCCGGGCAGGAAATCACCATCGGGCACGACACCTGGATCGGCCATGGCGCGGTGGTGATGCCGGGCGTGAGCATCGGCAACGGCGCGATCATCGGCGCCAATGCGGTCGTCACCCGCGACGTTGCCGCATTCGCGATTGCGGTCGGCGTGCCGGCCCGCACCATCCGGCAGCGCTTTTCCGACGACATCGCCGGCCGGCTTGATGCGCTTGCCTGGTGGGACTGGGAGCACGACCGGTTGCATGCGGCCCTTGAAGATTTTCGCAAACTGCCGGTGGCGGCATTTCTTGACCGGTATGGCGGCTAGCCATCGCCCTGCCAGCGTTCTTCGAAAATCAACTCCTCAAGCGGCAGCCGGCGGTTCCAGCCTTTGACCTCCAGTTCCGGCCGTTCGTAGAGCTCGTCGACATAGCCCAGGCAAAGATAGGCGACGATCTCGATGCGGTTTGGAATGCCCAGTATGGCTTTGAGGTCGGCGTCGTGGAAGATGCTCACCCAGCCCATGCCGATGCCTTCGGCGCGGGCTGCAAGCCAGAGATTTTGAACAGCGCAAACAGTGCTGTAGAGGTCCATGTTCATGTTATGCGTTCGCCCCAGAACCACATCGCCGCCGCGGTTCCGGTCGCAGGTCACGCAGATGTTGAGCGGCGCCTTGCGAATGCCTTCGAGCTTGAGCGACCGGTAGGCTGATTGCCGTTGTTCGGGAAACATCTGTGCGGCTTCGTCATTGGCGCGACTGAACGCCGCCGCGATCCGCTGCCGTACCGTTTGATCCCTGATGGTGATGAAGTTCCACGGTTGCATGAAGCCCACCGAGGGTGCGTGGTGCGCGGCGGTTAGCAGCCGGGTGACGACATCGTCAGGAACGGGATCCGGCCGGAACTGGTCGCGCACATCCCGGCGGGTGAAAATGGCGTTGTAGACCGCGTCGCGGTCTGAGGGTGAGAACGGCTCGACTGCTGACAGCATGGATGTCTTCGGCATTGTTTGATCCCCAACAATCCGTGAAAACCCGCCACACTGTCCATGCGTGGCAAGCCTATGACATCTGGCCGGTCTTCTGACTGCGGATCATCTGGCCTTGCGCACCTTCCCGGGGAGCTTCCCCAGTGGCCTGTCGCGCCGACCATCCCCGTCACAGCGTTGGGCACGTTCCGGAGTCTCACCGGATTCCCGATTCTCCCGCATGATGCGGGCACCAGATTGGCGAATAGGCGCATGCGCAGCGCCTGATTGCAAGGCCCAAATCTGGTCGGTTCGCCAGGCTTTTGACCGCTTCGGGCGTCCGGCTGTGGATCGTTACATTCCTGACATCAAACCGACATCGCAGCTTCATAAGGCTCCGCTAGTGCAATCCTCGAAGATCACGGGAACCGCCGCGATACCAGAGGATTTCAATCATGCTTGAACTCACCGATGTCACTCGCCGGTTTGGCGCCAACACCGCCGTGGACGCTGTGACGCTGTCCATTCCCGAGGGTCAGATGGTGGGCGTGATCGGCCGCTCCGGAGCGGGAAAATCGACGCTTTTGAGAATGATCAACCGCTTGACCAGTCCGAGCGGCGGCGAGATCCGCTTCAAGGGCAAAACCGTCTCGGGGCTCAGCGGCCCGGCCCTGCGCACCTGGCAGCGCGATTGCGCGATGATCTTTCAGCAGTTCAATCTGGTTCCGCGGCTTGATGTGCTGACCAATGTGCTTTTGGGCCGGCTCAATCACCGTTCCACAGTACTTAACATTCTCAACGTCTTCACGGTCCAGGAGCGCGCCAATGCGATTGCCGCGCTGGAACGGCTGGGAATCGCCCAGACCGCCCTGCAGATGGCGGGAACGTTGTCGGGCGGGCAGCAGCAGCGGGTGGCGATCGCCCGGGCGCTGATGCAGTCGCCCTCGATGATCCTAGCCGACGAACCCATCGCCTCGCTCGATCCGCTCAACGCCCAGATCGTGATGGATGCACTCAAGGACATCAACCGGCGCGAAGGCATCACGGTGCTTACAAATCTGCACACGCTCGACACCGCGCGCGCCTATTGCGAGCGGGTTATCGGCATGGCCGCGGGCAAGGTGGTGTTTGATGGACCTCCCGATGAACTGACCAGCGAAACCGTGCGGATGATCTATGGCGCCTCCGATGACGGCGCGGAGATTTCCGAGAGCATCACCTCGACCTCGATTTCCACGCCGCGCCCGGTTGTGCCGGTGAAATCCCAATCCACCGGTCCGCTGCAGCCGGCGCTTCGCGTCCAACCTGCCGCTTCCGGGGTCGCCTTGCCGGCGTGACAGGCCAAACCCACGGACAAGCCGGCATGCCGCCGGTCCGAACCAGGAGCAGATCCATGTTCAAGAAAACCCTTCTCGCAGCGGCGTCGCTTGCCGCAATCATCGCCGTGCAGCCAGCCGCCGCCGAAGACCTCAAGGACTTCCGCATCGGCATTCTGGGCGGCGAGAACGAAGCCGACCGCCTGCGCAACTTTCAATGCATGACCGAAAAGTTGCCCGGGGTTCTGGGCGTTGAAAAAGTCTCCCTGTTCCCGGCCGCCGATTATGATGGCGTGATCCAGGGGCTGCTTGGCGGCACGCTGGATTATGCCGAGCTCGGTGCATCGGGCTACGCCAAGGTCTATCTCGAAGACGAGACCGCGGTCGAGCCGATCCTGACCACGGTGCAGACCGACGGAGCCACCGGTTATTATTCGGTGATGGTGGCGCGCAAGGTTTCGGGCATCACCAAGCTCGAAGACTTGAAGGGCAAGAAGCTCGGCTTTGCCGACCCCGACTCGACGTCGGGCTATCTGGTGCCGTCGGTGACGCTGCCGGCGGCCGTCGGTATGCCGATCTCCGAATTCTTCGGCGAGACCGGCTTCGGCGGCGGCCATGAAAACCTGGTTCTGGAAGTGGTGCGGGGCAATTTCGACGCCGGCACCACCTGGGCCTCGGGCGTTGGTGATTTCAACGATGGCTACACCTCCGGCAACCTCAAGAAGATGGTCGACAAGGGCATAGTCGATATGGGCGATCTGACCGAAGTCTGGAAGTCGCCGCTGATCCCGAACGGCCCGGTTGTCGTCCGTTCGTCGATGGACACTGACATGAAAGCCAAATTCAAGAACTTCATGATGGCGCTGCCCGAGAGCGATCCGGCCTGTTTCTCGGCCATTCAGGGCGGTGATTACAAGAGCTACACTGAAGTCGATCCTTCATTCTACCAGGCGATCATCGACGCGCGCCGCGCCAAGATCGGTTCCTGATTTTACATCCTGCCCAACGACCGCGGTCCTTCGCCTGAAGGGCCGCGGTTGCCTCCTCATGACAGGTCATCTTCATGGCATCGCCTCATCATTCCGGGCTGGTTCGTGACACCGAACGGCATTGGCAGCAACTCGCCCGCCAGCGCCGGCTCTATACCGGGCTTGGGCTCGTGTTGCTAATGGTCGCACTGTTCGGCTCGCTCTGGTTCGCCAACGAAACCAATGCCGGCAAGTTCTTTGACCGGCTGCCGCATTTCTTCGATTTCTTCGGTGACATGATCCCTCGCGACGGATGGGAGATCTGGCGGGCGATGTTCGATCTTGAAAGCCCCTATGCGGACGGCTCGTTGAAATACGACTATCCGGAAGGCCGGGTCTGGCTCACCGACAGCCTCTATATGCCCGAATATGTGTTCAAGATGATCGAGACCATCAACATCGCCATCGTGGCGACGCTGATCGGCTTCACATTCGGTTTTCTGTTTTGCTTTCTGGCCGCCTCGAACCTGACCACGCGGCGTTGGCTCAGGGGGCTGGTGCGGCGGATCCTGGAGATCCTGAGAGCCTTTCCGGAGATTGTGATTGCCGGTTTTTTCGCCGCCATCCTGTCGCTTGGTCCGGTGCCGGCAATCATCGCTGTGGCAATTCACACCATCGGGGCGCTCGGCAAGATGTTTTTCGAAGTGGTCGAGAACGCCGATATGAAGCCCGATGAGGGCCTGCGCGCCACCGGCGGCAACTGGGTCGAGCGGGTGCGTTTCGGCATGGTGCCGCAGGTGCTGCCGAATTTCCTGAGCTACACGCTGCTGCGGCTCGAGATCAATGTGCGGGCCTCGACCATCATCGGCGCGGTCGGCGGCGGCGGTATTGGCGAGGCGCTGCGGTTGTCGATCAGCCGTGGCCATGAGGCCAAGACCATCGCCATCATCCTGCTGCTGCTGACGACAGTGATTGCGGTCGACCAGCTCTCCGCCTGGCTGCGCAAGCGCGTGTCCGGGGAACAGGCTTTTGCAAATCCGAGGGGAGCTCCGGCATGAGCGCCGCCACCACCGCAGATGTGAAAGACATCATCGGCCGCTATCCCGAAGTGTTCAACCGCTCGTTCCGCGTGCGCTACGGCAAGGCGCTGTTTGCCGCGGCAGTCGCGCTTTATCTGGTGTTTGCCTGGAACCTGTTTGCCGTGGGCAAGGTGTTCGAGCGCGGCAATTGGGACATCGCCGGGAGCTACCTGGCTGACTGGGTTTCGTATGAAGTCCGGCCCGACATCAACTATCAGGACGGCTATCTGGAGGTCGAGTTTCCGCGGTTTTCGCCGCTGGGCAATGATCCCAAGCCCGAATGGCTGACAACCGAAACCGCCGAGGTGATGGTTGTTCCGGATCTGGCGGACGAGCCCGATATCCAGAACCCAGCACCATCCACCGGTTTTATGGTGCCCGACGCAAAGGGAGCCGCCACCGGGTTCATGGCTCCGGGTGCTGCCACCGGAGCCGACGCGCTGCCAGATGCCGGCGACGCCGCAGTTGCATCCGGGCCGGAACGCCGCCTCCTGCCGGTGCGGGCGGAGGTGGACATGGGCTCGGGGAGGGTGGCGATTGCGCCTTACCGGGTGGAGGTAACACGCGGCAGCGAAACGCTTGTGGTCACCATCGGGGCCGACGAGATCGTCCGGGCCGAGAGTGCGCTTCCCGACTGGGCAGTGCAGCGGCGCGAGGGCGGCAAGATCGTCGCCTATTTCGGTTTTGACGGGCGGATCGAGATCGAGGAGGACGAGGTCAAGATCCGGCAGCGTTTTCTCGGCTGGGAGAACTTTCTTTTCGATCCTTCCTCTGCATTCTGGGGTCTTGGTGCGGGCGAGGTGACGGCGCTGGTCTTTTCAGCGGAGCGGATCGAGCCGGAGCAGTCCAATTTCTCGCTGGCGATCGACAATTTTCTCTACAATTCCGAATGGCAGCATGCGGATGTGTTCATCAAGCTTGGCCAGACCATCGTGATGGCTTTTGTCGGCACGCTGTTTGCCACGGCGCTGGCGTTCCCGCTGTCCTTTATGGCGGCCCGCAACATTACGCCGAGCTTTCTCACCAACCAGATCGTCAAGCGGCTGTTTGATTTTCTGCGCTCGGTCGACATGCTGATCTGGGCGTTGTTTTTCACCCGCGCTTTCGGGCCCGGGCCGCTGGCCGGTATTTCCGCCATCTTTTTCACCGATACCGGAACGCTTGGAAAACTCTATGCGGAGGCGCTGGAAAACATCGACGAGAAACAGCGCGAAGGCGTGCGGTCGCTGGGCGCCAATCCGGTGCTCGTGCAACGTTTCGGCGTGGTGCCGCAGGTGCTGCCGGTGTTTGTCAGCCAGTCGCTGTATTTCTGGGAGTCCAATACCCGCTCCGCAACCATCATCGGCGCTGTTGGCGCCGGCGGCATCGGGCTCAAGCTTTGGGAAGCCATGCGCACCAATGCCGATTGGGAGAATGTCGCCTATATGGTGCTGCTCATCCTGGTAGTGGTGTATGTTTTCGACACCATATCCTCGCGCCTGCGCGGATTGCTGATTGGAAGGGGACAGCATTGATGCGCTACGCCATTTATTTCGCGCCCGGTCCCGATACCGAGCTTGCGCAATTGGGCGCAGGCTGGCTTGGCCGCGATGCCGGCACCGGTCGGACCATCGGGCATTCCGAGATAGAGGGACTTGGCGCCAATGAATTGGCGGTCATCACTGGGCCCGCGCGACGTTACGGCTTTCATGCTACGCTCAAGGCTCCGTTCCGGCTTGCCAGTGGCGTGAGCCCGGCCGACCTGGCGAGGGCGGTCGACGCCTTCGCGGCGCGCAAGACCGGTTTCGAGATTCCGGCATTGCGCGTGGGGATCATCGGCGGCTTCGTGGCGATCGTCCCGGATGGACAGTGTGAAGCGCTCACCGCGTTTGCGGGCGAGGTTGTCGAGGCCTTCGAACCTTTACGTGCGGCGCTGAGCGAGGCGGAGATCGAACGTCGTAACCCGGATGCGCTGTCTTCGCCGCAACTGCGCAATCTGATGCGGTGGGGCTATCCTTACGTGTTTGACGAGTTCCGGTTTCACATGACGCTGAGCACCCGGCTCGAACCGTCGGAAGCGGAGCGGGTGCGTGAAGCTGCGGCGAAGCATTTCGCACCGGCGCTGCAAAGGCCGGTTCCGGTCGATCAATTGACCCTTTTTGGCGAAGCTGAACCCGGTGGGCCATTTGAAATTCTCAGGCGGGCGCCGCTTGCCCGCGCCCAACACAGAAAGACCGGTTGAATGAACACCGAGATGATTTTGACGAATGCCCGCCTTGTGCTCGAAGACGGGATCATCGACGGCACGCTGGTGGTGCGCGACGGCAAGATCGCGGAGATTGCCGAGGGCCACACGGACAAGGGGCTGGATCTGGAAGGCGATTATCTGGTTCCGGGCCTGGTGGAGCTGCACACCGATCATCTGGAAGCGCATTACTCGCCACGGCCCGGGATACGCTGGAACGCGATATCGGCGATCCAGGCGCATGACGCGCAGATCGCAGCCTCGGGAATCACCACGGTGTTTGACTGTCTCCGGCTCGGCTCTGATGCCGATGACGGGTACAAGGTGGGCGAGATGCGCGCCATCGCAGACGCGCTGGCCGAGGCCCGGGCGGAAAAACGCCTGCGCGCCGATCATCTCATTCATCTGCGCTGCGAAGTCTCGGCGGCCGATGTGCTCGATCATTTTGCCGATTTTCAGACCGATGCGCAGGTGCGTCTGGCGTCGCTGATGGATCACGCGCCTGGCCAGCGGCAATTCCAGACCATGGAGCAGTATACCTTCTACTACAAAACCAAACGCGGGCTCTCCGACGAGGCCTTCGCCCATTTTGTGGCCCGTCGGCAGGCGGCCTCGGCGCGCTATTCCGACAGCCACCGCAAGGCGCTTGCCAAAGCCTGCACTGATCGCGGCATCACCATCGCCAGCCATGATGACGCCACGCTGGCGCATGTCGAGGAGGCGAGCGGGTTCGGGGTCAGGCTTGCGGAGTTTCCCACCAGCATCGAGGCGGCGCATGCCTCGCACGACGCCGGCATGAGTGTGCTCATGGGAGCGCCGAACGTGGTCCGCGGCGGATCGCATTCGGGAAACATCGCCGCCACTGATCTGGCGATGGCAGGCGTTCTCGATGTGCTGTCGTCGGACTATGTGCCGATCAGCCTGATCCATGCGCCGTTCGTGCTCGCCGACGAGATCGAGGATCTCGATCTGGCGTCGGCAATCCGGCTGGTGACAGCGACGCCCGCCAGGACCGTCGGTCTTGATGATCGCGGCAGTCTGAGTGTGGGCAAGCGCGCAGACCTGGTGCGGGTGCGGCGTGAAAGCGGCGTGCCGGTGGTGCGTTCGGTCTGGCGTGAAGGCGAGCGGGTGGCGTGATGATTGCCGTGGCCGAAGGCTCGGAAAGGGCGCGCCTGGCCGGGCGGCTGATCGTTGTGCTGGGGCCGAGCGGCGCGGGCAAGGATACCTTGATGTCGATCGCCCGCACGGCTTTTGCCGGGCGCGAGGATGTGCTGTTTGTCCGCCGGGTGATCACGCGGCCGGCTGATCCCGGTTCGGAAGGCCACGAGCCGATGAGCGAAGAGGCCTTTGACGCGGCACTCGATGACGGCCGGTTTTCGCTGACATGGGCCGCCAATGGCCTTCGCTACGGATTGCCGCGCGAGATCGAAACGCATTTGTCTGCGGGCCATGTGGCGGTGGTCAATGGCTCGCGCGGGGCCTGGGGCGTCATCCGCGAGGTGTTTCCCGGTTCGGTTTCGGTGGAAATCCGGGTGGATGCCGATACGCTGGCGCGGCGTCTTCAGGCGCGCGGGCGTGAAAGCCGGCCGGAGATCGAAGCGCGGCTCAAGCGGGCGAGGGCCTTGCAAGAAGGATTTACCGCCGATCACGTGATCGACAATTCCGGGGATGCGCAGATTGCGGGCGCAGAGCTCGCGGCACTTATCGGCAAGGTGCTGGCCGACAAGTCGCTGGTTGAATAGCCGCCTCTTGATCAGTCGTCCTCGTCGACGTCGGGGCCGCCGTCGAGCCGGTGTTTGATCGCCAGCGCATAAATCACATTGAGCACGTTGCGATCCTGTACATTCGGATCGCTGAGCGCCAGCAACGAGGCGCGCACCAACCGCTTGCTGGTGGCCTTGGGGCATTGCTCGAAGACGTAATCATGAAGTTGCACGTCCGACAGGCCCATATAGGCACCTTCGATCAGCGCATCGTAGACTTTGCGGATTTTCTTTTTCTGCGGCACTTGCGCCTCCACCGGTTGGCTTTGGGGAGTTGAGTTGCCTGAGCAATAGGCAGGTCCTTTGTCACAAACAACCGGTGCCGGGCGTCATCTTGCGGTTCTCATGCAGTGCGGGAAGTGGCTGGCCAATCAAAGCGCCGATGCGGCCCTTTGGTCCGTTGACTGCGACACCGGGCGGGCGGTGTGGTGAACCGCTGTGGGCGATTGCGATACAGGTGTCGATGCTTGCGCGGCCAATACACGGTTCCGCGTGTATATGCGAAATCTTGCACCCCAGTTTTTAATTGAAACTGAAGGGCCAAGGCGGAAGATCAAACATAATGAATGGATGCCTTACGCCCGGAATGATGCCGGGTGGCCTGCAATGATTGCATTACGACCGGCGGCGGCGACAGCAATTTGTTGTGGGGGAAAATGGGACGGATATCTTTTCGGAAGCGCTCGGGCGAAACCGAGGCTTCGGCACGCAGCATCACTCAGAAAATCGCGATCACCGTGATCCTGGTCAATCTTCTTGGCCTGGTGGTGACAAGCTTTGCGATTTCGCGGATGTCTGGTGCCAACCAGATGGAAACCGCTGAGCGCAACTGGGTCAAAGATACCGCGCAGATCGGCGGCCAGGCGGCCGGCGGCGTCAAGTGGGGCAAGACAGAGGCAGTGCGCTCTGCTTACCAACTGTTCCGCGACGAGCCCAAGCTGGCGCTGACCGGTTTTGCGGCCTTCAATCAGGCCGGGGACCGGATCGACCAGTGGACACGGTCGGAGAACCCGGATGCAAGCCTGAGCGATGTGCTGTCGGCAAATCCTGGCGCGCTCAGCGAGGCCACGATAGTCGAAACTGCCGATTCCGTGGTTATCGCCGCACCGCTTCCGCCAGGAAAAGACGGCGTCTCGATCGGCCAGATCAAGACCGTGTGGACCACAGCCGCCATCGCCGCCTCGGCACGTGATTTCGCGCTCAAGGCCATGGCGTCGCAGATTGTCGTGCTGGTTCTTTCCGTAGGCATGCTGCTGTTTGCCATGCGCCGTTTCGTCGGTCGGCCGCTGGCCGAGGTCAACAGCAGGATTGTGGAACTGCAGGCCGGCGATATCGATTCTGAAATCCCGCACTCGGACAAGGGCGACGAGATCGGTGTTGTCGCCCGCGCGCTCTCAGCCTTTTGCGAAGCTTCGCGCGCCAAACTTGCGGCCGACGCCGACGCGGCGCGTCAGCGCGAAGCGCTCGACGTTGAACGCCAGGCCAATATGAGCCAGTCCGAAAGCGCGGCGCAGGCGCAGCGGCAGGTGGTTGAAGAGCTGGGCAAGGCTCTGGAAAAGCTCGCTGCAGGCGATTTGACTGCGCGGGTGCCGGATCTGGATGGTGAGTTCGCGGCCCTTCAGGACAATTTCAACCGTGCGCTCTCGGCACTTGAGAGCACTGTCACCACCATCAGTGACACCCAGCAATCGGTTCGTGAGGCGTCGGGCAGCCTCGGCTCGTCTACCGATGAACTGGCCCGGCGCACCGAACAGCAAGCCGCCGCGCTGGAAGAGACCGCCGCAGCGCTTGATGAGATTACGGCGACCGTCAAGGCTTCGTCCGAACAGGCGTCCGAGGCCGGCGAACTGGTGGACTCCACGCGCGAAACCGCAACATCTTCGGCCGAAGTGGTGCGTTCGGCGATCACTGCCATGAGCCAGATTGAGGAATCTTCGGCGCGCATCGCCCAGATCCTCAAGGTGATCGACGACATCGCGTTCCAGACCAATCTTCTGGCTCTCAATGCCGGTGTCGAGGCCGCACGCGCGGGCGAAGCCGGCAAGGGCTTTGCGGTGGTTGCACAGGAAGTGCGCGATCTCGCCGGGCGATCGGCCACGGCCGCAAAGGAAATCAAGGAGCTGATCGAGCAAAGCAGTGTCCAGGTTTCAAGCGGTGTCGAGCTTGTCAACAAGAGCGGCGATTCCATGGGCCGGATCGAGGATCAGATCACCCAGGTGGCCGCCAAGATCGGCGTGATTTCGACATCGGCGCGCGAGCAGGCGACCGGCCTGTCGCAGATCAACACCGCGATCAACGAGATGGACACCATGACGCAACAGAACGCGGCCATGGTCCAGGACAGCAACATGTCGTCGCAGAAGCTTGCCGGCGAATGCGAGCGTCTTGCCGGCGTCGTGCGGTCCTTCACACTGACCGGTGGAGCGTCCCACGGCCACCAGGCGTCAGCGCCCCGGCCGCAGGCGCCAGCGCCCCAGCCAAAGGCGCAGCAACAACCGCGAGCCGTTTCCGGCGGAGCAGTTCATCAATCCCACGGCAATGCGGCGCTCGCCCATGACGAAGCGAGCTGGGAAGAATTCTAGGCCTGTGCAACCCATCCAGCGCAGCCTGGTGACCAATCACATCCAAACCCATCACCACCACAACGAGGAGAAGCATGCAATGAACACCAACCGTCTTATGGCCGCCCTGCTGCTTGCAGGAACTGTCACTTTCGCCCCCGCGGCCCTTGCCGAAGAGGCCCACGTGGCTCCGGTCAAGGAATTCATCACCGAGAATGTCGAGGCCTGGCTCACCGATCCAGTCGTGGTTGGGGCGATCAAGAAGCAGAACGCCGAGACTGCGAACTACGCGCAGGCCGACATCGACAAGCTCGATCAGGACTGGCGCGCCCAGGCGACCGCCGCCGACAAGCCCTTCGTCAACGAGGTGCTGGCGCGTGAACTGTCCAAGTTCCTCAAGCAGAAGAAGGACGGCGCTGAAGGCATGATCACCGAAATGTTCGTCATGGATGCCAAGGGCCTCAATGTCGGCCAGAGCGATATCACCTCCGACTACTGGCAGGGCGATGAAGCCAAATGGCAAAAGACCTATGGCGCCGGCGCCGCCGTGGTGTTTGTCGACGAAGTCGAACAGGACGAATCCACCCAGGCACTGCAGTCGCAGGCCAGCGTGACGATCACAGACCCCGAGAGCGGCGAGCCGATCGGCGCGATCACCGTCGGTATCAATCTCGACATGCTCTGATCGACTAACGGATTTTCGCCATCGGGCTCCGGGTTGATCCCGGTCCCCGGTGGCGTGTCCTTCATCTGCTGCATTTTGCCGCCGCGTATTCATTCCGCTCGGGACGAAAACGCGGCGGTTGCTTTTTATATGGTGACAGCCACCGCGCCCGATTGCGCAGCCCTTCAGCCGGGGCCATGATGGAATGACCTTAGGGAGTGGCCATGGGCTGCAATCTTGGCCCGGGGCAGATGGATGGTGAGAAGGCTTTCATGAAACTCGTGCATATTTCAGACATCCACATTCATTCCAAGCCCATTCACGGGCTCGATCCGGTGGCCAATTTCCGCGCCTGCCTGGCCTATGTGGAAGCCCATGACATGGATGCCGACAAGGTGGTGATCACCGGCGATCTGACCCATTGCGGAGACGAGCGCAGTTACCGGGATCTGGCGGAAATCCTGGAAGCCAGTCCGCTCAAGGACAAGCTCGCGCCGCGGCTGATGATCGGCAATCATGATGATCGCGAGACCTTCGCATCGGTGTTTTCTGCGGTCCCGCGCGACGCCGGCGGCTTCGTGCAGTGGACCGAGGAGACACCGCAAGGCCTGTTTGTCTATATGGACACGGTCGATCAGGGCCGGCATGGCGGGCTCTATTGCGAGGCGCGGATGGCGTGGCTGTCAGCGGTTCTGACTGCTGCGAGGGCGAGCGGGCAGCGAGTCTATCTCTTCATGCACCATAATCCGGTGCGCGTGCATGTCGCCAATGCCGACATTATCGGGCTGTTCAATCTGCGCGAAGTGCAGGCGCTGCTCAAAAGCTTCAATGACGTGATTTCCCATATGTTTTTTGGCCATTGCCACTATTCGCTCAGCGGCTCGCTGGGCGGGATTTCGTATTCGGCGCCGCGGTCGACCAATCATCCCAGCTGGCCCGATTTCCTGGGCCCCATAAATCGCTCGGGCCATGGCGAACTCGCGCCCAACTACAATGTGTGCTTTCTTGGCGATGACAGCACGGTGGTGCATTCGATCGATTTTCTCGATGCCGGAAAGGTGCAATGGACGGTCGAGGACGACACGTTGCTGACGAAGGTGCGGATCTGATCCGGCCGGTTGGTGCCTAGGGCGATTATACAAAAGACAGTGACATTGACATTTGTATAGTCTCGGGCGATGGTCACCCCGAAAAGGGAGACTGCCGTGCGCAACAAACGTTCGACCGAAGAGGTGGCCTTGGGGATACGCAGGCGGGTGTTCGAGCACTCGATGCGCAACAATGGCGGATATCTCAGCCAGGCCTGTTCCGCCGCCGAGCAACTGGCTTTCTTGTACAACGAAGCGCTCAATCTTGGCGAGCCGGTGCTGCCCGCCGTGCCCAAGCCGTTTGCCGGTGTGCCGTCGGCGGACAACTCCGACTACGTAACCGGTGCAGGCTACAACGGACCGTTCGAGCCGCAGTTCGACCGGCTGTTCATCGCGCCCGCGCACTATGCGCTGGTGGCCTATGCGACGCTGATCGAAACCGGCCGCATGGACCCCGAAGGACTGGAGATGTTCAATCAGGACGGATCATCGGTCGAGATGATCGGCGCCGAGCATTCGCCGGGCATGGAAGTGCACAACGGCACGCTCGGCATCGGGCTTTCCACCGGCGCCGGGCTGGCCTTCGGGCGCAAGCGGCGCGGCGACCGCGGCGAGGTCTGCGTGTTCATGTCCGATGGCGAAGTGCAGGAAGGCCAGACCTGGGAAGCGGTGCAGGCAGCAAGCCATCACGGCATCGACAATCTCTGGGCGCTGATGGATGTCAACGATCAGCAATGCGACGGGGCGATGGATTCGGTGATGGAGGTGCGCGATATCGCCGCCAAGTTCCGGGCCTTTGGCGCGGTTTGCGTGGAAATAGACGCCCATGACCTCGACGCCATGCGGCAAGCCAAGGCTGAACCCCATGAGGGACAGCCGCTGATTGTTCTGGCGCGCTCGTCGCCGACCAAGGGCATGAGCTTTTTGCAGCGGCGGTTTCCAAGACTGCATTATGTCCGCTTCAAATCCGATGAGGAGCGCGCGGAGATGAATGTGTCCATCGCCGCTGAACTGGGCGTCGAGCCCGTCGAACTGGAGACGCACTGACATGGTTGAAATGGTCAATCGCCCCTATGCGTCGGCATTCGAGGCCTATGCGGTCAAAAATCCGGAAGTGTTGTGCCTGTCGGCGGATCTCACTTCGTCCTGCGAGATCGACGGTTTCCGCGACCGGCATCCCGATCAGTTTCTCTCGCTCGGGATGGCCGAGCAAAACATGATGAGCTTTGCCGGCGGGCTGGGATTGGCCGGCTACCGGCCGTTCCTGCACTCCTTCGGTGTGTTCTTGTACCGCCGTCCTTACGATCAACTGATCGCCTCGGTCGCCTATCCGCGCCGCAAGGTGCGGCTGATGGGCTTCCTGCCCGGCATCACCACGCCCGGCGGCATGACCCATCAGGCAATCGAGGATGTGGCGATCATGCGCTCGATCCCGAACATGTCGATCCTGGAAACCGGCGACGCCACCGAGGTGGAGAGTATCTGCGAGGCCGCTGATTCCATCGACGGCCCGGTCTATTGCCGGGTGCTGCGCGGCTCGATCCCCCGGCTGTTCGACACGCCGATCAAGGTCGGCGAGATGCGGGAGCTGGCCACGGGCGCGGATGTGCTGGTGGTAACCTCCGGCATCGCCACTGAAGAGGCGTTGCGTGCCCGCGATGCCCTTTCCGATGCCGGCGTGTCGATCAGGCATCTGCACATTCACACCATCAAGCCGTTTAATGAACAGGCGCTGCTTGATCATATCGGATCGGTGGGCAAGGGCGTGGTGGTGCTCGAAAACCATGTGATCGCCGGCGGTGTCGGGTCGCTGGTGGCCGAGATCATGGCCGAAAACGGTGTCGGCAAGCCGCTGGTGCGGCTCGGGCTCAACGACACTTTTGCGCATGGCGGCTCGCGCGGCTATCTGATGAAGCATTACGGTCTTGATGCCGGTGCTCTGGTGCGTGGCATTGAGCGTGTGATGGGGATTGAGACCGGCATCGATGAGGCGGCGTTGTTGAGCGCGCGGGTCGAGGCGGTGCATTCCGCCGTCAAGGCCGAGGCGCTTTGACAATGGCTGAAGATGACCGGTTCCGGGTTCGCTACAGGCTCAAGGCAGCGGATTCCGGTGACGCCAAGGCCCGCGCGGTCGGCGTCGCGCTGGAGCAGACGGTGGAGATCCCCGGCGATATCGTGCCGGCGGGCTATATCAGCGATGAAATCGTCGGCCGGATCGAAGAGGTCACCGCGCTTGGCGGAGATCTGTTTGAAACCACCATTTCCTACAGCCCCGACAGCGCCGGGACGGAGGTAGTCCAGCTTCTCAACGTGATCTTCGGCAATTCCTCGATCCAGCAAAATATCCGCGTAGTCGGTTTTGACCCCGGTCCCGCCATACGGACCCGGTTCGCCGGCCCGCGTTTCGGGATCGAAGGCGTGCGGGCGCGCACCGGGCGCAGCCGCGGCGGGCTGATCTCGCCGGTGATCAAGCCGCAGGGCTCGAGCGTTCGCGAACTCGCCGGGATCGCCTATCGCTGTGTGCTGGGCGGGGCCGACATCATCAAGGACGATCACGGACTTGCCAACCAGGCCATGGCGCCGTTCCGCGAGCGCGCGGTGGCGGTCAGCGAGGCGGTGGCCGAGGCCAACGCCAAAACCGGCGGATCGGCCCGTTACTTCGTCAATGTGACAGGCCATAGCGGCTATGCGGTGGATGAGGCGTTCCAGGCCAAGGAAGCCGGTGCGGGCGGTGTCTTGCTGATGCCCGGCCTGATGGGATTTGGCGTGGTTCAGGCGCTGGCGCGCGATGCCTCTTTCGATCTGCCGATCATGACCCACCCGAGTTTCACCGGGCCTTTTGTGCTCACACCCGAGACTGGGGTCGATCATGCGTTGATGTATGGTGTCTTCCAGCGGTTGGCCGGCTCCGATATTTCGGTGTTCCCGAATGTCGGCGGCCGCTTCGGCTTCAGTGCCGAGGAATGCCTGTCGATTGCCGGCGCCTGCCGCGATCCCGACGGGCTGGGGCAGCCGATGATGCCGAGCCCCGGCGGCGGCATGAGCGTCGAGCGCGCCGGCGACATGGTGTCGATGTATGGCGAGGATGTGGTCTATCTGCTCGGCGGCAGCCTGCTGCGGGCGGGCGACAAGATTGCCGACGCGGTGCGCGCCATGCGCGATGCGGTCGACCTGGCCAGCGGATAGACACAGATCTGCAAGTGCTTCTGTTTCAACCTGCGGCTCCGGAAGGAACCGGTGCAAGGTTCAGATTTCGCTTGAGCAGCGCATTGCCGCGGCTCGCTTTGCGATGGTGAAAATCCTGTTTCGACACCAATCTTGATCTGTTCGGGAAAGTGCCCGGCCTGACACTGACACCTTCGTCTGCCAACAAAAAAGGCCGCATCCGAAGATGCGACCTTTCCATCCTTGGGAGGATGTTGTGTCTGGGTCAGACCTAGCGCGGAGGCAGCGGCATCCACTCCGTCATCGCGACATCGGCATGGGCGAACTGCGGCATGTTGGCCGACAGATCGTCCATGTTCTTGATGTCCTTTTCATTGAGGAAGTCCTGCGTGATCAGCGTCGGCGGCACCACCACCTGAGCGCCGGGATCGCCACCGGTCAGCATGATGGCAAGTGAGCGCACCGAGACTTCGCCGACCACGGCGGGGTTGGTGGCAACCGTTGCCGCCCAGGCGCTGTCAGGCTCGCGCATGGCCGAGATGTCGGCGGTCGAAACATCGGCCGAGTAGATCTTGACGTCCTGGGTGAGGCCGGCCTCGTCGACGGCGATCTTGACGCCCTTGGCGAACTCGTCATAGGGCGCGAAGAACACCGTGATGTCGGGATTGGCCTGAAGCACCGAGCGTGCCTGGTTGGCGTTGGAGTTGGCGATCGGGTTGTCGAGCGTTCCCATCTGGGCGGCTTCGACGATTCCCGGATTGGCGGCCTTGACCTCTTCCCAGGCCTTGTGACGGCGGTCGAGCGGCGCAATACCGGGCACATAGACGTAACCGGCTTTCCACTCTGTGCCGTTGTCCTTGATCGCCTGCTCAAGCGCCAGCTTGCCCAGCAGATAGTCCGACTGCTCGATCTGCGGGATGGCTTCATTTTCGACGTTGACGTCGAAGGCCACGACCTTGATGCCAGCCTCAACGGCGCGCTGCGCCGCTTCCTTCATGGATTCGGTCAGGCCATGCTGGATGATGATGCCATCAACACCGAGTGCAATCGCCTGGTCGACCATATCGGCCTGAAGGGCGGCGTCCTGACGGCTGTCAAACACCCGCAGATCGACGCCCAGCGCCTTGGCCTGGGATTCGACGCCCGACAGATAGGCCTGGAAGAAGTCGCCGGTGGAGAGATAGCGCACCAGCGCGATCTTGACCTCGCCGGGATTGTCGAGCGGGGCGGGCATGTCGGCGGCTTGCGCCATGCCGCCAAATGGCAGGGCTGCGGCGGCCGCGAGACCTGCAAACAGCGCCAGGGCTTTTCTGCGTATGAGTTTCATGAGTGTTTCCTCCGTTGCATGTAAGTTTTGGTCTAGTGGCTGCCGTTCTTGCGAGCGGACAGCGAGAAGGTGAAGACCAGCGCCAAAACCAGCACCAGGCCCTTGATGAAATCCTGGGTGTAGTAGGGCGCGTTCATCATGGTGAGGCCCTGAAGCAGGATGCCCACGAACAGCGCGCCCATGGCGGTGCCGAAGGCGTTGGGTTTTGCCGCACCGAGCACCGCAAAGCCGATCAACGAGGCAGCGACCGCGTCAAGCAGCAAATTGGTGCCCGAAGCGATGTCGCCGCGGCCGAGCCGGGCAGCAAGCAGCATGCCGCCGACAGACGCCAATACGCCCGAGATCATGTAGGCCATGATCTTGTAGTTGTTGACATTGGTGCCGGTCAGGCTGGCGGCGCGCTCGTTCGAGCCGATGGCGTACATCAGCCGGCCATGGCGTGTGAGCTCGAGAAAACCCCAGACCAGAATGCCGATGATGATCAGAAAGATCACCGGCGCGGGGACCAGGTTTTCCAAAACGAAATCAAACCGGTGACGGCCGAGCTGCAAAAACAGCGGCGAGAAGATGCCTTCGGCGGTCGAGCCATCGGGCAGGGTCATGCCCTGGGCGATGGAGCGGCCCTCGGTGGGGATACGCTGCAGCCCGACCAGGAGAAACATCATGCCAAGCGTTGCGAGAAGATCCGGGACCTTGGTCTTGACGATCAGCAACCCGTTGACCAGCCCGATAAAGGCACCCATCGCCAGGCAGGCGAGAATGGCGACGAAAGCGGACTGCTCAAGCACCACCATCATATAGGCCGACAGCATCATTGAAGAGGTGGCGACCGAGCCGATCGACAAGTCAAAACCACCCACCACCAGGGTGCAGGTCACGCCCAATGCCAGGATCCCGGTGATCGCCACCGACTGGAAGATGAAGACGGCGCTGCGCGGGCCGGCGAAGCCATTGGCGAAGACCGAAAAGAAAATCACCAGCCCTACCAGAAGGGCCAGAAACCCGTAGCGGATGGCAAGATCAATGGTGCTCGCGGACCGGGCTTGCGGACGCGGCGCGACGGGCGCGGAGGTTTCGGACGGGTCGAGATTGATGCTCATGCGTAGGCTGCCTTTGCGGGTTGCCCGGATTGATCCGGCGCGGACCCAGTTACCGCGGTGAGGACCTCGTTGAGATCCACGTTCTGATTTCTGAACTCCGCCGAGACGGAGTGTTCGTTCATGACGATGATCCGGTCGGCGACTTCGAGCGCTTCGTCGAGTTCGGATACGAAGACCAGCGTTCCGCGCTCCTTCGAGGTCTCGCGAATCTTGCGGCCAATGTCGCGGCGGGCGCGAATGTCGACGCCCTGGAAGGGCTCGTCGAGCAGCAACAGCCGGCAGTTCTCCGCAAGCCATCGCGCCAGCATGACCTTTTGCTGATTGCCGCCCGACAGCGTGTTGATGCCATCGGTCTCGCCCTGGCACACCACCGATAGTGACTCGATCATTCGTGTGGCAGTTGCCCGCTCCTTGCTCCGGTTGAGGAAGGACAGCCGAGAATAGCGCTGAAGGAAAGGCACGGTGATGTTGCGGGCGAGGTTGAAATCGGCGACCACGGCATTGTTGGCCCGGTCCTTGGGCGACATGAACACGCCCCGGGAGATGGCGGCTTGCGGGCTTTTGGGTGCGTAGGCTTGCCCATCGACCAGTATCTGTCCGGCGGCGGGTTTCTGCAGGCCGAACAGGCACTGGGCGAAAGCGGTCTTGCCACTGCCGAGCAAGCCGGTGATGGCGACCACCTCGTTCTCCGACAAATCGAAATCGAAAGGCCGGCTGCCCGGCAGGAGCTGCATCTGCTTGATGTTGAGCACCTGCTTGCCGCGCGAGCGGATTTCGATGTCGACATCGGTCATCCGGTGGCCGAGCATGGCGTTGACGGCGCCCTCATAATCGAGCGTTTCACCCTCAAAGACTCCTGAGATCTCGCCATCGCGCATGGATACGATGCGATCTGCGATGCGGCGGATGTCTGACATGCGGTGGGAGATGTAGAGCACCGCAACCCCGCGCTCGGACAGCCGCTCGATGAGTTCGAACAGACGCTCGGCTTCGGACGCCGAGAGCGAGGAGGTGGGTTCGTCAAGGATCAGCAATTGCGGATCGTGCGCCATGGCCCGGGCAATGGCGATCAGCTGGCGATCGGCGACGCCAAGTTCCGAGACCGGCTGGCGGACATTGAGCGACAGCCCCATGCGGCTGGCGATGCGTTCGGCGTCGGCATAGTTTTTTCTGCGCTTGAGCAAAAAGCCGTAGCCTGGTTCGGCCAGGCGGTCGATCAGCAGGTTGGAGGCGACATCGAGATCGGGGATCACCCCGTCATTGATACTCTGGTGGACGGTGACGACGCCGGCGCGGATAGCCTCCGCAGGGGTGGTCGGGTTGAACGGTTTGCCATGCAGGGTGACTGCGCCCCCATCCAGCCGGTGAACGCCGCAAAGAATCTTGACCAGGGTGGACTTGCCCGCGCCATTGGCGCCCATCAACACCGTGACGGTGCCTGCCGGAAGGGCAAGGTTCAGGCCCTTGAGCACGCGGTTGTCGCCAAAGGATTTTTCGACGCCGCGCAGGTCGCAAAGAGTTTCGTTCATCGGGTCCTCCGGGTAGGATGAAAACAGCAGTGGTGACAAAAGTCAACACATATTGACAAATGAGTGAAATGGGCACTAGGCTAAGCCTGAAGATAGCCTTGAATGCCCGTCGGGAGGTTGGAATTGGAAAACGATTACAAAGCTTTATCGCCTGAAACCCTGGCTTCGCGACTGAGTGACCTGGAGGTGATGAAATGGAGCGTCGGCGCCGATCCGGCAGGCTGGAGCGTCCGCGAGGTCGGCGACGGCAATCTCAATCTGGTGTTCATCGTCGAAGGCAAGGCCGGCAGCGTTATCGTCAAGCAGGCACTTCCCTATGTGCGGCTGGTGGGCGACAGCTGGCCGTTGCCGCTCAAGCGGGCGTTCTTCGAATATCATGCGCTGATCCGTCAGGAGGCACGCGATCCCGGCAGCGTGCCCGCGGTGCTGCATTTCGATGAAAGCCAGGCGCTGATCATCATGGAGCGTCTGCAGCCGCATATAATCCTCCGGCAACAAACCATGGAAGGCCGCAAGGTCGAGGGCCTGGCGCGGACCATGGGGCTGTTTGCCGCGCGTACCGCCTTTCGCGGCTCGGATTTGTCCATGAAGGCGGGCGACAAGAAGGCCGATGCGGCATTGTTCGCCGGTAATGTCGAACTGTGCGACATCACCGAGACGCTGGTGTTCACCGATCCCTATTACGATGCCGAGATGAACCGGCACACGACCCCGCAGCTCGATGGCATTGTTGCCGCGCTGCGCGCCGATGAGGCGCTCAAGGTTGAAGTGCAGCACATGAAGCGGGCTTTCACCTCGCGCGGCGAAACCATGTGCCATGGCGATCTGCACGCCGGCTCGATCATGGTGACCCACGACAATTCGCGGGTGATTGATCCCGAGTTCGCGTTTTACGGCCCCTTCGGCTTCGACATCGGCATGCTGATCGGCAATTACCTGATGGCCTATCACGCCATGCCTGCGCATATCGCCGATGAGGCTGCGTGCCGCGACTATCAGGACTGGATTCTGGCGGTGATCGACGAGACCTGGTCGGTCTATTGCGAAGAGTTCATGCGGCTGTGGCGGACTGAACGCACGGGCATCCTTTACCCGGCGTCGCTTTATGAAGACCAGGGGCACGGTTTTGCGTCGGAGGCTGCGGGGCAGCAATTGCTGGGCGAGATCTTCTGCGACCTGGTGGGCTTTGCCGGCATCGAGATGCACCGGCGCATTCTGGGGCTTGCCCATGTCGCCGAACTCGACAGCCTCGAGGACGAGGATGTGCGCGCGCGGTGCGAGGCCAAGTGCCTCAAGCTCGGGCAGATGCTGATCATGAACAGAAACCGGCTAACGGGCATGGATGCGGTGATTGCCGCGGCGCGACGGGCCGAGACCGGAGAACAGGCATGAAAGTTGGCGACACACATTATCGATCGATCTGGTTCGACGCCGAGGCGGACCGGATCAAGATCATCGACCAGCGCTGGTTGCCGCACGAATTCCGGGTGGTGGATATCGACACGCTGGATGAATTCGCCACCGCGATCCGCGATATGTGGGTGCGTGGCGCGCCGCTGATCGGAGCCACGGCTGCCTATGGCATCGCCAAGGAAATGCGGCGCAACCCGTCGGATGCGGCGCTTGATGCGGCCTGGGAGCAGTTGCACGAAACCCGGCCGACGGCGATCAATCTGCGCTGGGCGCTTGACGAGATGCGCCAGGTGCTGGCTCCGCTACCCGAAGAGGCGCGTGCCGGGGCGGCATTTGCCGAAGCGGCGAAGATCTGCGACGCCGATGTCGAAACCAACCGGATGATCGGAGTCCACGGTCTGGAGATCATCAGGAAGATTGCCGCGACCAAGAAGCCGGGGCAGCCGGTCAATATTCTCACCCATTGCAATGCCGGGTGGCTGGCGACGGTCGATTGGGGCACAGCGACTTCGCCGATGTATCACGCGGTCGAGGCGGGCATCGAGATCCAGGTCTGGGTGGACGAAACCCGGCCGCGCAATCAGGGCGCACAGCTCACCAGCTGGGAGATGAACCGCCACGGCATCCCGCATCATCTGATTGTCGACAACGCCGGCGGGCATCTGATGCAGCACGGCCAGGTCGATATGGTGATTGTCGGCACCGACCGGACCACGGCGTCGGGTGATGTCTGCAACAAGATCGGCACCTATCTCAAGGCGTTGGCGGCGCATGACAATGACGTGCCGTTTTACGTGGCGCTGCCGTCCTCGACAATCGACTGGACGGTGAATGACGGGGTGCGCGAGATCCCGATCGAGGAGCGCGACGACCGCGAAGTCACCCATGTATTCGGGCGGCTCGAAGACGGCAGTGTCGGCTCGGTGCAGATTTCGCCGGATGGCACGCCTGGCGGAAATCCCGCTTTCGATGTCACGCCGTCGCGGCTGGTCACCGGGCTGATCACCGAGCGCGGCGTTGCGGAAGCCAGCCGCGAAGGATTGCTGGAGCTGTTTCCCGAGCGCCGCAGCGCCGCATAGGCGGCGGTTGGCGGGCGGACTTGGCGGTTAGCCGAGTTCCATCATCGCGGCGGCGCAGCTTTGGTTGGTAACCACATGGGTTGCATATCGGCCCCTGATGGCGGCAACGGCAGCCGCAGCGCGGTCTTCGCTGACGGATACCAGAATGCCCATGTCGCGGTCGCGCAGCTTTTCAAGCTCAACCCCCATCATGCGGTCGTCGAGCGGACCGCTGACGGGGTCGCCCTTTGCATCGATGAAACGGCCGCACAACACGCCGACTGCGCCGTTGGCGATATAGACTTCAAGCTCGGCTTCGCTGGCAAGGCCGCTCGAGACGATATGGCTGTCGGGATTGCAGGAGCCAACGGCAAACAGGGTTTTGTTGCAATGGCTGATGGCCTCGAACTGCTCGGCAATCAGCGCCTCGTTTTTCAATGTGGCGGCGATGCTGGCGGAGCTCAGGATCGCCGGGACGTGCAGATTGATGCATTTGGCCGAGAATTTGCGCGCCACATTGGACGAGCAGACATCGGCGGAAAAGCCGTAAGGTGTTGCCATCGAGCCCACGAGCTGCAGCACGGTCAGATCGGGGATCACGGTCTGTTCAAGCTGTTCGGCGACGTCGTAGATGGTCTTGCCCCAGGCCACGCCGAGCCGGTCACCTGGTTCGAGCAGGCTTGGCAGCCAGTCGGCCGCGCCGCGGATGATGCGGCTTGCGTGATCGTCCGCGCCGCCGGCGCCATTGGGCAGGATATAGGCGGCCTTGAGACCGAAGCGCTCGCACAGCGCCAGCGCCGCGCGGTGGGTGTTGAAGGCCTCGGGTGACAATTTGGTGTGAATGTAGCCGCGCTCGCGCGCTTCCTGGAGATAGTTGACCACCGTGGCGCGGGACACCTTCAGACGGGTGGCGATGTCGCTCTGGTTGAGGCCGTCATGGTAATAGAGCCACGCGGTTTCGACCACGATGTCCTCACCGCTGATCTGTCTGGTGGAGCGCCTGATTGAGTTTTGCGGCATTTCATCCCATCGCTGCTATATATACATTTGACAATAATGTCTGACTTTTGTCAAATGCGGTCAATTCACAGAGGCAGGAGTCGGTAATGCGGCAAAACAGATGGAATGACAAGGAAGCCGATGCGTGGGTGCGCGATGCCGGCAATCACCCCGCCGACCAGACGCTGGCGCTCAGGGTCTACTCCTCGCGCATCATCGGCGCCGACCCCGATCTGGTGATGCATGGCGGCGGCAACACGTCGGTCAAGACAGAGCGCGAGGACCTGTTCGGAAACACGCAAAAAGTGCTGCATGTCAAGGGCAGCGGCTGGGATCTCGACACGCTCGAGGCTGCCGGCCTGCCGGGCGTACGGCTTGAGCCGCTATTGACGATGCGTGAGCTCGGCGCATTGTCTGATGAGGACATGGTCAACATGCAGCGCTCGAATCTTCTGGATTCGAGCGCCCCCAATCCGTCGGTTGAAACCCTGCTGCACGCGTTCTTGCCGCATGTCTTTGTCGATCACACCCACGCAACGGCGTTTCTGGCGCTGGCCAATTTGCCCAATGCCGAAGAGGCAATTGCCGAGATCTTTGGAGATCGGCTGGCGGTGGTTCCCTACATCATGCCCGGTTTTGCGCTGGCAAAGAAAGCCGCGGAAGTGTTTGACGCCAATCCCGATGTAGAAGGCATGATCCTGCTCAAGCACGGGCATTTCACCTTCGGCGCGACGGCGCGCGAAAGCTATGACAAGGTCATCGCCCATACCAATATGGTGGAAGACTGGCTGGCCAGGCAAAGCGATGGCCGGCGGTTCGCGTGTACCGTTCAGTCGTCCCGATCAACGCCAGTCAAAGCTGCCGCAACGGTGTTGCCAGCGCTGCGCGGCGCGGTGGCGCGGGTGCGCGGCGCGCATCACGGTGCTGCGGCCAGACCGGTGGTGATGGACCTGCGGACCAGTGCGGAAATAGAGGCGTTTTTGAAGCGCGGTGATCTGGCGGAATTGTCGAAGCGCGGCGTCGGCTCGCCCGATCACGTGATCCGCACCAAGGGACGCATGCTGGTGCTTGAAGCGAGCGATCTTTCGGGCGACACGATTGCCAGGAAGGTGGACGATTACGCGGCGGACTATCGGGTGATGTTCGAGGCGCAGAACGCGCGTGTTGGCGGAACCAAGATCATGCTTGAGCCGCACCCTTGCGTGGCCTGGATCGAAGGTCTCGGCATTGCAGGGATCGGCAAGGATGCGGGTGCTGCGTCGGCTGCCGCCGACATTGCAGAGCAGACCGTGGAGGTGATGAGCCAGGGCGAGGCCGCAGGCGGTTTTCATCCCATAGGCTCCAACGATCTGTTTGACATGGAGTACTGGTCGCTCGAACAGGCCAAGCTCGCCAAGGCCGCAGCCAAGGCTTTCGCCGGGCAGGTGGTGGCGGTGACCGGCGGGGCCGGAGCCATCGGGCTGGCGACCGCCAGGGCCTTCGCGCGCGAGGGCGCCGCAATCGCGCTGATCGATTTCAACCGCGAGGCCTGCGAAGCCGCAGCCGCATCGATTGGCGCTAATTGCCTGGCCGTGGTCGCCGATCTTACGCAATCGGGGGCGGCGGAAACCGCGATTTCGGAAGTTGCGGCGCGGTTTGGCGGGCTGGATGTGCTGGTTTCCAATGCCGGTGCCGCAGTCCAGGGCAATCTGATGGATCTGGATGACGCGACGCTACGCCAAAGTTTTGAGCTCAACTTCTTTTCACATCTGGCAATGGCCAAGGCGGCGGCGCGGGTGTTCGCCGCGCAAGGCCATGGCGGGCAGATGCTGTTCAATGTCTCCAAACAGGCGGTCAATCCGGGCAAGGGATTCGGAGCTTACGGCCTGCCGAAGGCCGCGACCTTCTTTCTGGTGCGTCAACTGGCGCTGGAACTCGGCAATGAGGGCGTCCGCGTCAACGGGGTGAATGCCGACCGCATTCGTTCGGGCTTGCTGACCGACGATTTCATCGCAACCCGCGCCCGGGCGCGCGGGGTGAGCGCGGGCGATTACATGGCCGGAAATCTGCTGAAGGCCGAAGTCGAGGCCGGTCACGTGGCCGATGCTTTCGTGGCGCTCGCCAAATCGGAGCGGACAACGGCTCATGTGATCACTGTCGATGGCGGCAATATCGAAGCGGCGCTCAGATAGGCGGTCCGGCCCCCGGGCCGGATTTCAATCTTGCCGATCGGGTGGAAACTCGACCGGGCCGCCCTGGGCTTCCCAGGTTGAAAACCCTTCCCGCAGATGGGCGGCGTCAAAGCCCATGTCGTTGAGCGTGGCGGTGGTCAGCGCCGAGCGCCAGCCCGAGGCACAGTAGAACACGAAGGTCTTGTTCTCGGCGAAAACCTTCTTGAAATAGGGGCTTTGCGGATCGACCCAGAACTCCGCCATGCCGCGCGGGCAGTGGAAACTGCCGGGAATAAATCCCGAGCGCTGGCGCTCCCGCACATCGCGCAGATCGACCATCACAACATTGGGGTCATTTGCCATCGCGATCGCCTCTGCGGTCTCGACCTCGTCGATGCGGGCGCGGGCGGTGGCCACCAGATCGGCCACGGGAGTTATCGGTCTTGCCATTTTTGTCCTGTTCAAACAGTGCGATCGGTGATGAGGCATGATTGACGCAAAGCGGCCGCTGGTTCAACACTTGTGTTGCAGGCAGGGCTGAAAGATCTCGCGCCTGGACGGCATTGATTTCCGGACATTGGCATCGGTAGCGGGCATCGGAGAGGGCATCGACACATGACGAAACGATCGTCGCTGTCACTATGGGGAGAGACGGCCGCCGAGGCCGATCCAGGCGTGCCGATCCGGGATGATATCGTCACTGACGTGGCTGTTGTCGGGGGCGGTTACACCGGGCTGTCGGCGGCGCTGCATGCAGCGGAGAAGGGCATCGATGCCTGCGTGCTCGAAGCTCACCAGATCGGCCATGGCGGGTCGGGTCGCAATGTCGGATTGATCAATGCCGGGCTGTGGTTGCCGCCGCAGGACGTGCGGGTAAAACTGGGTGAGGCGCGCGGCGCAAGGCTGATCGAGCTTCTGGGCAAGGGCCCGGCCTATGTGATGTCGCTGATCGAGCGGCACCAGATTCGTTGCGAGTTGACCCGTAGCGGCACCATCCACGCCGCACACTCACCGGCCGGAATGAAGGATCTGGAGCGGCGGGTTGGTGAATGGGAGCGGCTGGGCGCGCCGGTGCGTTTGTTGTCCAGAGCCGAAGCGGCGGAGAAAATCGGCTCCGAGGCGTTTTTTGGCGGGCTTCTGGATGCCCGCGCCGGCACCTTGAATCCGATGGGCTATGCGCGCGGACTTGCCCGGGCTGCCCGGGCCGCGGGCGCGCGCATTCACACCGGCGCACCGGTTGGCAAACTTACGCGTGACGGCGACCATTGGCGGCTTGAAGCCGGGGCGGCAACGGTGCGCGCCAAATCGGTCATTCTGGCCACCAATGCCTATTCGGACGATCTGTGGCCCGGGCTCAAATCGAGCTATGTGCCGATTCATTTTTTTCAGGTTTCGACCCGGCCGCTGGGTGAGCAGATTGCACATATTCTGCCGCAGCGGCAGGGGCTGTGGGACACCGGTACCATCATGTTCTCGCTGCGTCGGGATGCCGATGACCGGCTTATCATCGGCTCCATGGGATCGGTCATGGGCGGCGCGCGCGGGCTCTCCGAGCGCTGGGCGGGCAAGCAACTGACGCGGCTGTTTCCGTCGCTCGGCCCGGTCGAGTTCGAAACTGGATGGCACGGCCGCATCGCCATGAATGCCGAGCATATGCCGCGCATTCACCGGCTGGCGGACGGGCTCTACACGCCGATCGGCTACAATGGCCGCGGCATCGCACCGGGCACGATTTTCGGCAAGGCGATGGCCGATCTGCTGGCCGGCGGCGATGAGGCCGATCTGCCGATGCCGGTCACAGATGTGGCGCCGGCCCCGGCGCGCGCGTTCAAGGCAGGATTCTACCGCATGGCCTTTGCAGCCAACCAGATGCTCAAGAGCCTTTGAGATACGGTGTGCTCACGGCGGTGTAGCCGCTGTTGTGTGAAGCCGATGGCATTGACTGTGACGGCGCCAGCCTGCCTTCAGGCCCGGATTGACTGACGTAGCCTTCCTTAAGGGAAGCTGTTCGCGGAGCGACAATTGTTGCGTCCCGGGCGCGATGCCGGGTGGGACAGCCCATCGACAAGGGTTTCAAATTGTGGTCCCGTAGCGACCAAACTGCTCGTGCGCGAGGGTGTTGGTAAGCGTTGGTAGACGACCGGGACGGAGCCCAATGGACAATTGTGATGTGATCGTGGTGGGGGCCGGACTGGCCGGTCTGACAGCGGCGGCGGAACTTGCCGATCGCGGCAAATCGGTCATCATTCTGGATCAGGAAGCCGAGAACTTTCTCGGAGGCCAGGCCTTCTGGTCGCTGGGCGGGCTGTTTCTGGTCGATACGCCCGAGCAGCGCCGCATGGGCGTTCACGACAGCCGCGAGTTGGCGCTGAACGACTGGATGGGATCGGCGCAATTTGACCGCGAAGAGGATTTCTGGCCGCGCAGATGGGCCGAAGCCTATGTTGATTTCGCTGCCGGCGAGATGCGGCCCTGGCTCCACGCCATGGGGATGCGCTGGTTTCCCATTGTCGGTTGGGCTGAACGTGGAGGCTCCTACGCCAATGGTCACGGAAATTCGGTGCCTCGGTTTCATCTGACCTGGGGCGTTGGCCCGGGCACGCTTGAGCCGTTTATCCGTCGCGTCAAGGCGCATGCTGAAACCGGCCGGATCGGCTTCAAATTCCGTCATCGCTGCTCTCGAATTCTGACTGCCAACAACGCCGTCACCGGAGTGTCGGGAGAAGTGCTGGTCGATGACCCAAAGCCGCGCGGTGAAGCCACCAGCCGCGACGTGGCGGGGGATTTCGAACTGCATGCACCGAGCGTTCTGGTGACGTCCGGCGGCATCGGCGGCGATTTCGATCTGGTGCGCAAGGCCTGGCCGCGCGACCGGCTGGGCGAACCGCCTAAAAACATGATTTGCGGCGTGCCTGCCCATGTCGACGGCCGGATGATCGCTATTACCCAGGAGGCCGGCGGGCGGGTGATCAACGCCGACCGGATGTGGCACTACACCGAGGGGGTGCGGAACTGGGACCCGATCTGGCCCAATCACGGCATCCGTATTTTGCCCGGGCCGTCGTCAATGTGGTTTGATGCCGTGGGCAACCGCCTCAAGCCGCCGTGCCTGCCGGGCTTTGACACGCTGTCGACGCTCCGCGAAATTCTCGCCACCGGGCATGAGTATTCCTGGTTTGTGATGACCCAGAAAATCCTCAAGAAAGAGGTGGCCTTGTCGGGGTCCGAACAAAACCCGGATTTCGCGGCCAAAAGCTGGGCCATGGTGCTCAAGCACCGGCTGCTCAACAAGCAGGCAACGCCGGCGGTGGAGGCGTTCAAGCGCCACGGCGAGGATTTTGTGGTTGCCGACACGCTTGAGGATCTGGTGGCCGGCATGAACCGGATCGGCGGGGATCTGGTCGATTTCGACAGGCTCAAGGCGCAGATCGTGGCGCGCGACAGCCAGATCGACAATCCTTTCACCAAGGATGCGCAGTTGATGGCGGTTCACGCGGCGCGGAACTACCGGGGCGACAAATTGATGCGGACCGCCAAGCCGCACCGTTTGCTTGATCCCGAAAACGGACCGCTGATCGCCGTCAAGCTCAACATCATCACACGCAAGACGCTGGGCGGTTTCGAAACCGATCTCAATGGACAGGTGTTGAACGCGGCGGGCGAGTTGATTCCGGGCCTGTTTGCGGCCGGAGAAGTCAGCGGTTTCGGCGGCGGCGGCTATCACGGCTACAATGCGCTGGAGGGCAGCTTTCTGGGCGGCTGCATCTTCTCGGGCCGGCAAGCCGGACGGGCCGATACGATCGCCTGAACGGCGGTTCGTTACGGCATTTTCGCTAACGCTTGGCATGATGGCCCAGGCAAGCGCGCGGCTGTACAAGACGTACCGGCATTTCTATACCGGCCTTGATCCAACTGCATAAAGGAGACGCCTTATGGCCGCCATTCCCCCGCTTTGCGATTTCGGCTGGAAACCCGGTGATGCCACGCTGCCCGGCGTCGACGGTCAGACCCGTTCGATCCTGGAGCAGGCCGGGCCTAATGGGCTGGTGGTTGCGTTCATCTGCAATCACTGCCCCTATGTCAAAGCGGTGATCGACCGCATTGTGCGCGATGCCCGAGACCTAAGCGCGCTCGGTGTCGGCTTCGTGGCGGTATCGTCCAATGATGCCTCGGCTTATCCCGAGGATTCGTTCGACAATATGACGGCCTTTGCCGCCGCGCACGGCTTCTCCTTTCCCTATCTTTATGATGAGGATCAATCCGTTGCGCGGGACTGGGGCGCCGTCTGCACGCCGGATTTCTTCGGATTTAATGCCAATATGGAACTGCAGTATCGCGGCCGGCTCGATGCTTCGCGAAAGCAATCGGGTCCGCAGGATCTGCGGCGCGACCTCTATGAGGCGATGCGGCAGATCGCCGAGACGGGCAAGGGGCCGGTAGAGCAGATCGCCTCGATGGGCTGTTCAATCAAATGGAAGGACGCGGCGTGAGCGCGACAGGCACAGGACCCAATGGGTCCACAGCTTGGCCGCAGGCCGTTCTGTTCGATCTTGATGGCACATTGATTGATTCGGTGCCCGATCTGGCCGCCGCCACAAATGAGTTGCTGGCCGGGGACGGCCTTGGGCCCCTGACGGTGGACGCGGTTCGCTCAATGATCGGAAACGGGGTGAAGAAACTGGTCGAGCGTGCCTATCGGGCGGCAAACAAGCCGCTCGCGGGTGAAGCGCTTGTTGAAGCGACCAACCGGATGATGGCGATATACGGGCGTCAACTCACCCGGCACACGACCTTGATGATCGGTGCGGCGGAGACGGTGTCCGCTTTTCGTAGTGCTGGTGTCAAGATCGGCGTGGTGACCAACAAGCCCGAGGCCATGACCCACGAGTTGCTCGATCATTTCGGTCTGGACGACAAGGTCGATGTGGTGGTGGGCGGCGACACAGGACCAAAACGCAAACCATCGCCCGACATGCTCGACCATGCCGTGGTGGCGCTGGGAATGAGTGCCGGGCAGGCGGTGATGGTGGGCGACAGCCCGGCAGATATCGGCGCAGCGAAGGCCGCTGGAATGGCCAGTGTGGCGGTCAAGGGCGGCTATACCGATGTGGCTGTGGAAGATCTTGGCGCGGACCAGGTGATCGCCAATCTGGGCGAACTCGCGGCTGCGGTTGGGACGTTGACGCCGCCGGTCGAAAAGTCTGCTTAACCGCGTTGGAGCGAGATCCGATGCTGCTGCGAAAACCCGGTTCTTTAGCCCTGGTCCGGGGCTCATCAAAGGGTCGGATGCGACAAGGCGGCCCGGCCGATTGCGCTTGACGCTTTCAAGCCGGTGCGATTGACTGCACGCAATCGCGCTTGAACATCGATCTTATCCAAACTGTTTTGACCGGCGCGGGCACGGTCCAGGCAAGGGGCAGTCCATGACCACTGTTGTCAGCCAATCCTGCCACTGCGGCAAACGCAGGGAATGCGTGGTTTATAACCGCAGCGTCTGTCATGCCGGGTCCGCCGACGCCATGGCGCAGCTTAACCGCATCGCGCACCGGCGCGATTATCCACGCGGCAGCGTCATTCAGGCCCAGGGCGAAGCCTGCGCCATCGTCGGCAATGTGGTGGAAGGCGTGGTCAAATTGTCGAGCGCGTCGGTGAATGGCGACGACCATATCGTCGGCCTGTTGTTTCCGTCCGACTTTTTCGGACGGCTGTACTCTGAGGACTCACGGTTTTCCTATGAGGCGGCCACGGATGTAAGCCTGTGCACCATGAACCGCAGTGCTTTCGAACGATTTCTTGCCGACCATCCGGCGGTCGAGCACGAGATGCTCAAGGTCAAGCTTGATGAACTGGATGCGGTGCGCGAATGGGCGGCGATTACCAATGGCCATACCACCATGCAGCGGGTGGCGACACTGATCTACGTGTTTTCGCGCCGCTCCAGGAATCAGTTTCTTGCCGCGGATCAGCCGGTCGAGACCATTGTGCATGTGCCCCTGAGCCGCCGCGATATCGCCGACTATCTGGGAACTACGCCGGAGACCCTGAGCCGCAACATACAGATGCTGGCGCGCGGCAACGTTATCCGCATCATCAACGCCAAGCAATTCGAGCTGCTCAACCCGGCAGAGCTGATCCGGCACTCGGGCGAATCGCGTGAAGATCTCGATCGCATCGCCTCGGCCTGAGTAATCGCCGCCCATCACCGCCAATGCTTTGATCCACATTGACGAGTGTCAATGTGAGCCTGCCGGTTTCGGCCGAGCATGGCTGTCCAGGGCCAACTGCGATGGTTTGGGAGCAGCCTTATGGACAGCAAACGAATACTGAAACGATGCCGGTCTTGGCCGAGCGTCAGTATTGCAATGCACCGGCGCCCGACATCGCGCCCTCCGCTTCGCGCCTGTGACAAAGCGCGGTAGGTCATGAGCCGCGCGGGCGCATCCGTCGGGGTTGCCCATGACACCGGGATCCTGAGGGATGTTCTGGTGCACCGCCCCGTCGCCCGGTCGTCGAGCTCGGGATTGGTGGATCAGGATCTGGATGCCCGACGCCAGCACGACAATCTGGTTGAGCATCTGCGACAGGCCGGGATCAAGGTGCAGCGGCTTGAGGAGTTGCTGACATCGGCGCTGGAATTTGCCGATGCGCGTGACTGGATTCTGGAACGGCGCATTGGCGAGCGCGACGCAGATCGCCGCGGGATCGATGAAATCGCCGGCTGGCTCAGCGAACAGCCCGCCGCAGTGCTCAGCCAGTATCTGATTGACGGCCTACCTGTGGCTGATCTGCCGAAGATGGCTCTGCGCCGCCACGATAGCGGAAACAATGCGCAAGGCTGGTTTTTGCCGCCGCTTGACGGGCTCAGCCATCCGCAGCGGACCTTGCGGTTTCTGGATGGCGGTGCGCTGATTTCGCATCCGCCGCCCGGAGGCAGCCGGGCGGAGGCGATCAACATGTCGGCGCTGCTCAATTTCGCGCCTGTGTTCGATGAGGCGCGGTTTGAGTTCTGGATTTCGAGCGATGGGGCGGATTTGTCCTGCCCGCCGATCCATGCCGGGGATATTCTGGTGTTGAGCGGTGAGACCTATGTGCTGGCGATCACGCGCCGGACCAGCGCCCAGGCGCTGTCACTGCTGGCGGCGGCGCTGTTTCGCCAGAACCTCGCCGAACACATCTATTGGATCGATCTGACCGCGGCCGGACAGTGTAGCCTCGATGATTGTCTGTTACCGCTCAGCCAGGATTGCCTGTTGGTGGACACCCGCATTCTGGATCGAGCCCAGGCGGTGGAGGTGCGTCCCAAAACGCCCGGTCCGATGCTGGATATCGAAACCTGTGCGGCGGGGCTGCTTGCGAAGCTGCTGTCCTCACAATCGCGGCCCATGCGGGTGATCGATGTCGCGGCCCATTCGGGTGCGGTGGGCAGGGCGCTCGCCAAGCTCGCCCCGATCGTCGTGGGGCCAGGACGGCTGATGCTGTTTGAGGAGCATATGCCGGCATTTGCGACCCTTGAGGCCGCTGGCCTGGAGATCGTGGCGGCATTGCCCGGTTCAGCGCTGATGCGCGAGGGCAAGGGCCCGCGTGACCTGGTCACCGCGCTTCTTGCCGAGCCCGCTTCGGCGTGACACTGTTTGCTGAATAATTGCGGGGGGAGAGAGCGGCGATGGCGTCTTTCATGCCGGAGACTGAGAGCGGATTTGCGCGCGATGTGCGGGTGATCGAGGATCAGCCGATCGTGATGCCGGATGGTTGCCGGTTGTCCGCCAGGATCTGGTTGCCAATAGACGCCGAAAAATCGCCGGTGCCGGCAATCGTCGAGCATCTGCCCTATCGCAAGCGTGACGGCACCATCGTGCGCGACAGCCTGACTCATCCCTGGATGGCCGGGCAGGGCTATGGCTGTATCCGGGTCGACATGCGGGGAAATGGCGATTCGCAAGGCCTGATGGAGGACGAATACACCGAACAGGAGTTAAGCGACGCCTGCGCGGTCATTGCCTGGGCAGCGGCGCAGCCCTGGTGCGCGGGAACGGTGGGGATGATGGGCATCTCCTGGGGCGGGTTCAATTCGCTGCAGGTGGCGGCGCTGCGGCCGCCGGCGCTCAAGGCGATCATCACCCTGTGCTCGACCGTCGACCGTTTTGCCGATGATATTCATTTCAAGGGCGGCTGCCTGCTGGGCGAGAATTTCGGCTGGGCGGCGAACATGCTGTCTTATTCCTCGCGGCCGCCCGATCCGCTGCTTGCGGGCGAGGGCTGGCGCGAGATGTGGCTCGACCGGCTTGAAAACATGCCGTTTCTGGCGCGTGAATGGCTCTCGCGCCAGAAACGTGACGCCTACTGGAAACACGGCTCGGTTTGTGAGGATTACTCAGCCATTGAAGCCGCGGTGCTTTCGATCGGCGGCTGGCACGACGGCTACCGAAACACGATCTCGCACCTGGTCGAAAACCTGACGGCACCGGTCAAGGGCATCGTCGGGCCGTGGATCCATAAATATCCGCATTACGCCGGGCCGGAGCCGCGGATCGGCTTCCTGCAGGAAGCCAAACGCTGGTGGGACCGCTGGCTCAAGGGCGTGGACAACGGAGCGGAAAATCTGCCCGACTACCGCGCCTGGCTGATGGATTCGATCGCCCCGCAGCGCTGGGTCGATGAACGGCCGGGCCGCTGGATCGCAGAGACCGAGTGGCCGTCGCCGAACATTGCCGAAAAGCGGCTGGAGCTTGGCGATGGCAGTCTGGGCGAGGGCGCGATGACCGGGCCAGTCACCATATCGTCTCCTGGTGATTGCGGCTCGCAAGGCGGTGAGTATTTCCCGTTTGCCTACGGGCCGGAGCTGCCGGATGAGCAGACGCCTGATGATTGCAAGTCGGTCTGTTTTGACGGCGCGACATTGTCCGAGCCGCTCGATATCGTCGGTGCGCCGAGGCTGTCGATCACCGCAAGTTCTGATCAGCCGATGGCCCTGCTTGCGGTGCGGCTGTGCGATCTGCGGCCCGACGGGAGTTCGGCGCTGATCAGCATCGGCGTTCTCAACCTGACCCACCGGAGTTCCAGCGAAGCGCCGGAGTTGCTTGTGCCCGGAGAGAGTTTCGTGGCGACGGTGACGCTCGATCAGATCGCCTACAGGTTGCCGGCCGGGCATCGTTTGCGGGTGGCGGTCTCGACCAGCTATTGGCCCTACATCTGGCCGTCACCGGCACAGGCGGCTGTGACGATCAAGCAAGGCTCCTTGCATATGCCATTGCGCTGCGGCACGGCTCGGGGCGATGAGACGCGATTTGAGAAACCGGTGGGGGCGGCGCCATGGCGGCACGAAAACCTGCGACCCTCGGCGTCAACGCGGGTGATGGAACGTGACCCGGACAGCGGAGTTGTCAGCACGATCATTTTCAACGACGCCGGAGAAAACCGCGATCTCGATCATGGCCTGATTTCGGGCAGCACCACACGCGAGGTCTGGTCGATTGATCCGTTGGATCCGCAATCGGCAACAGCCAAAGTCCGGTGGACGCAGACCAGCGGCCGTGATGACTGGCGGGTCAACACCATTGCCGAAATGGAGATGCGCTGCGATGCGGATTGGTTCCATATCTCCGGTCATCTGACCGCGATCGAGAACGGCCAAACAGTTTTCGAGCGAAGCTGGGACGAACGGATCGCACGAAAATTCGTCTGAACCCGGAGCGATTGGCCAGTCAATCGGGCCATTCTTCGGCGCCGAGTGTGGCAAGCGCGTCAATCATGCGGGTGAAACTGTCCCGAGCGCGTGAGACAGAGTGGCGGGCGCGCAGATAGCCATGCACCAAGCCTTCTTCCTCGATGCAGCGCGCCTTGCCGCCGGCCCCGACAATCTTTGCGCAATAGGCAGGCCCGTCACCCGCCAGCGGATCACATGCCGCGGTGAAGACGACCGTCGGCGGCAGTCCGGTGAAATCCCCTGCAGTAAGCGGCGTGAATGTGGGGTCGTCGACCGGCGCTTCGCCGCCGGCGCGCAGACGCTCATAGTAGACCATGTCCGCGGTGGTCAGCAGCGGCGCATGGGCGTGTGTGATGAAGCTGCCCCGGGTTACCTCATTGCCGAGCGCCGGATAGATCAGCACCTGGCCCGCTGGCTTCCGGCGCTCGGAGCGGGTCGCATTGGCGATGCCCGCGGCAAGGTTTCCACCGGCGCTGTCACCGCACAGGACAACCGGGTGCTCCGACGCCGCCGCGACATGCCGGTAGGCAGCGAGCGCATCTTCAAACTGGGCGGGATGGCAATGTTCGGGCGCCAGACGGTAATCGACGGCGATGACCTCGTAGCCGGTCCGGCCGCAGAGTTCGGCGCAAACACTGTCATGGCTTTCAAGCCCGCCGACCACGAAACCGCCGCCATGCAGATAAAGCACCGTGGCGCGAGGCGAACCGTTTCCGGTGCGGTAGGTGCGAAGCGGGATTTGCGTGGCCGGTCCGGCAATGTGCTGATCGGTTGTTGTCACGCCCGAAGGCCGTCCGGCGTCGAAGGCGCGACACAGGGCGTCGTAGACCCTGCGCTGGTCCGTGACATCCATCGCCACCGCATCGGGCGGGTAGTGGGCGTCGGACTGATCAATGAACGCCCAGGTCTCCGCATCGAGCAACCGGTCATAGGGTGAAGGACGCTCCGGCAATGATTTAACCTTTCAACATCATGTGGTTGACCTTGATGCGATTGCCATGCACTGCATCTGTCAAACGGGAAACTGCGACATGGCATGGCATCCGAAGACGGAAATCAAGGCAATTCTGTTTGACAAGGACGGCACTCTTGTTGATTTCGACCGGACCTGGGCTGAAGCCAACCGCAAGGCGGCGCTGGCGGCAGCAAATGGCGACGCCGAGCTTTCAGACAGGCTGCTGATTGCGTGCGGTATGGATCCGGTGACCGGCAAGACGGCGGGCGACAGTATGTTCGCTGCCGCCAATGCCGAGGAAATCGCCATCCACATGATCGCTCATGGCAGCCCCTACAGGCTCGAGGACCTTGGTCGCGTCCTTGATGAAGTGTTCGTCGCAAGTGCCGAGACGCCCTGGCCAATCTGCGATCTTGACGATTTGCTGCAACGGCTCGGATCGGAAGGCCGCCAGCTCGGCATCGCCTCCAGCGATGGCGAAAGCGGCATCCGGCGCACTGTCGAGCTGCTCGGGCTAAAACGCCATATCAGTTTTATCGCCGGCTATGACAGCGGCCATGGCCCAAAGCCAGAACCGGGGATGATGCTGGCCTTTGCGCGGCATCTCGGGTTTGCACCGGAATCCATTGCAATGGTCGGCGACAATCGCCACGACATGGAGCTGGCCCGCGCCGCCGGCGCAGGTGCCGCGATCGGTGTGCTGTCGGGAACCGGGACGTCTGAAAGCCTGGCGGAACTCGCCGATGTGCTGATCGATTCGGTGGCGGATCTGCCGGAGTTGCTGGCCGGCTGAGACGACCCAAGGTACGGTCACCAGTCCCGACGATGTCAGGCGTCGCGGCTCTTGAGCAGGTCGGTAAGCCAGTCCGGGTCCATTTCCGGCACGGAAGACAACAGCAATTGGGTGTAGTCGGGGAAGGGCGGCGAGATGATCTCGCTTTTGAGTCCTTGCTCCACGACCTTGCCCTGGAACATGACCACGATCTCATCCGAAATCGCCTTCACGGTGGCAATGTCGTGGGTGATGAACAGATAGGTGATGTTGAACTCACGCTGTAGCCGCAGCAACAATTGCAGGATGCCTTCCTGAACAATCTGATCGAGGGCGGACGTGACCTCGTCACAGATGATCAGGTCCGGTTCGGCAGCCAATGCCCGGGCGATGCAGATGCGTTGTTTCTGACCGCCGGAGAGCTCGGAGGGCAGGCGGTCCATGAAGCTCTCGTCAAGCTCGATCATGTTCAGAAGATCGATGACGCGGGCTTCCCGCTCCTTGCCAGTGAGTCCGAGATAGAATTCGAGCGGGCGGCCGATGATCTCTTCCACGGTGTGGCGCGGATTCATGGCTGTGTCGGCCATCTGGTAGATCATCTGGATGCGTCGCAACTGGTCCTTGGAACGGTCCTTGAGTTTGGGCGGTAACGTCTCACCATTGAAGGTGACGCTGCCCGACATCGGCGGCAACAACCCGGTGATCACCCGGGCGGTGGTGGATTTGCCGGAGCCGGATTCGCCGACGACGGCTACGGTGCGGCCGCGCGGGATCGAGATCGAGACATCATGCAGGACTTTCAGGGTGCCATAGGCCGCATCGATGTTGTCAATCGTCAGCACCATGTCCTCGCCCTTGATTTCGGGCTTTTGGAGCGCTCGCACCGACCACAGCGATTTGGTGTAGGCTTCTTCCGGCTGGCTCAGCATCTGCCGGGTCGGGGCCTGCTCGACCTCCTCGCCATAGCGCAGAACCTTGATGAAATCGGCCATCTGGGCGACCACGGCAAGATCGTGGGTGATGTAGATTGCGGCGGTGTCGAACTCTTCGACAATGGCGCGCATGGCCGCCAGAACCTCGACCTGGGTGGTGACGTCGAGCGCCGTGGTCGGTTCGTCAAAGATGATCAGATCCGGGCGCGGCGACATCGCCATGGCGGTCATGATCCGCTGCAACTGGCCGCCTGAGACCTGATGCGGATAACGGCTGCCGATGGTCTCGGGGTCGGGGAGCTGAAGCGAGCGGAACAGGTCCACCGCATCGGCGCGGGAATCGGCGTCTGACCGGATGCTGCGCCGGTTGGCGGCTTCAACGGTCTGTTCGATCAGGCGGTGCGCGGGATTGAAGGACGCGGCTGCCGATTGCGCCACATAGGCAATGCGGGTGCCCCAGAGTTTGCGTTTTTCCTCATCGCTGGCCGCCACCAGATCGATGCCGTCAAACAGGATCGAGCCGCTCGTAAGCCTGCAGCCGGGTTGGGTATAGCCCATCGCGGCCTTGCCCAGGGTGGATTTCCCCGCGCCGGATTCGCCGATCAGGCCCATGATCTCGCCGCGCCTGAGCGTCAGGTCGACGCCCTTGATGATGTCGTGCCAGCGCTCATCGGAATAGCCGTCGATACGGATGTCGCGCATCTCGAGCAGGATGTCGCCGCTGCCGTTGGTTTCAGTGCTCATCGCGCAACCCGCTGGTTTTGTGCAGGAACCAGTCGACGATGAAGTTCACCGCCACGGTCAATAGTGCGATCGCAGCGGCGGGCAACAACGGTGTGATCGCTGCGGTCATGTCATATTGTGCGAACTGGATCAGCGACGCATTCTCACGCACCATCGATCCCCAGTCGGCTGTCGGCGGCTGGATGCCCACGCCCAGGAAGGACAAGGCGGCGATGGTCAGGAACACGAAGCAGAAACGCAAACCGAACTCCGCCACCAGCGGCGGCATGATGTTGGGCAGAATCTCGCGGCGCATCACCCAGCCGAGGCCCTCGCCACGCAGCCGTGCCGCCTCGACATAGTCCATCACCGCAACATTGACCGCGACCGCGCGGGTGAGGCGGAACACACGGGTCGCATCCAGCACCGCGATGATCATGATCAGGCTGGTTACTGTGGAGCCGAAGATCGACAACAGCATCAGCGCGAAGATCAGGCTGGGAATGGCCATCAGCACGTCAACCGCCCGGCTGATAAACTGATCGAGCCAGCTTCGGTTGATTGCGGCAACAAGGCCCAGTCCGCCGCCGATCAGGAATGACAAAAGCGTGGTTGCCAGCGCGATGCCCATGGTGTTGCGCGCGCCGTAGATGATGCGGGTAAACACGTCGCGGCCGATCTGATCGGTGCCGAAGATGAACTCTTCACTCCAGGGCGCGAAGGGTTCGGGATGGATTTCGGCCTCGCCATAGGGCGCGATCACGTCCGCGAAGATCGCGACCAGAATATAGAAGGTGACGACGATCATACCGAACCAGGCGCTCGGAGGCGCGGATTTCAGCAACAGGCCGATCCGCTCCAGCCGGGACCGGCGTTTGCGGACGGCGCCGACTTCCGCGGCGGCTGAATAGGTTTCCGGTTGGTCGCTCATCTCGGGTGCAGCAATCGCGGGTTGGTGATGATGCCGATGATGTCGGCGGTCAGATTCAACAAAATGTAGGTCGCGGCGAAAATTAGCGCGCAGGCCTGAACCACCGGAATGTCGCGGCTGGTCACTGCATCAACCATCAGCTGGCCGATTCCGGGATAGACGAACACCACCTCGACCACGACGACGCCGACCACCAGGTAGGCCAGGTTGAAGGCAATCACCGTGGCGATCGGCGCCCAGGCATTGGGCAGCGCGTGCTTCAAGATGATTTCCGATTGCGAGGCGCCCTTGAGCCGCGCCATCTCGATATAGGGACTTGCCAGCAAGTTGATGATGGCGGCGCGGGTCATGCGCATCATATGGGCCACGATCACCAAGGTCAGGGTCAGCGCCGGCAGGGCGACCCGGTAGAGCCGTTCGCCAAGTTCGGTGGTGGCGTCGACATTGGCAAGAGAAGGGAACACCGGCCAGAGCGAGGTCAGGAACAGGATAAGAATGTAGGCGACGAAAAACTCGGGCGTGGAGATCGTCGTCAGTGTTGCCGCATTGACGATCCGGTCATAGGCGGAGTTGCGGTAGAGCGCCGCCGTCAGGCCGAGAAACAGCGCCAGCGGCACCGCGATCAGGGCTGTCACGCCGGCTAGAAACAGCGTGTTCCAGAGCCGCGGACCGACCAGATCGATCACTTCGCGGGAGCGGTCCTGGCCCGATGCGTTGCGGCCGGAAAACGATGTTCCGAGATCGCCTTGGAGCACCGAGCCGACCCAATCGAGATAACGAAGCGGCGCCGGTTTGTCCAAGCCGAGCTCCTTGCGGAACGCAGCGACGGTTTCCGTGGTCGCAGATTGTCCAAGTACCGCTTCTGTGAAATCGCCCGGGAGCATCGAAATCGAACTGAAGATGATCGCGGAAACGACAAACAGCGTTGCGAGCCCCAAGCCGAGACGTTTCAGAATTGTCGCCAGCACAGCATTCAACCGCGCGTCCCTCCCCATTTGGCCAACGGTCTTGTCGCCGTTTCCTGCCATTAACGCTTCCTGACATTTGTCAGTCATTGAGAAACGTTCGTTAATGTTGGACAACGGAATCCGGTTTGTAAACCGGCTGATTGAACTTTAGGGAATCCGGCCGTGGAATCGCCTGGGTGTTGGCCAGTGCCGCGAAATCAGGCGATCCGGTGTGATTTCAGGCTTTTCCATAACCAGCGATGATGCAAAGTCCCAATATTCGTTGGCCTTGCCACATCGGCGCCCGATCTATGATCGAAGCTGCTGCCAGCTGTTGACAACCCGCGTCAGGAGGACAGGATAGACGGCAATCAATAAGGCTCGCGCATATGTGCCGGCCAATAAAATCTGGGAACGAAACGGAGGACCCCATGAAAGACGACTATCTGAAAAAGCAGGCGCGCTGGTTGAGCGAAGGCCAGATTGACCGCCGCCAATTTATCCGGGCGGCAATTGCCACCGGCCTTGCAATTCCGGCGGCGCTGACGCTTTCCACCAACGTTCTGGCGGCGACGCCGAAAAAGGGCGGCAAGTTGAGGCTGGGTTCGTCGTATGGATCGACCACCGACACGCTGGATGCCGGCACATCCGAAAACGGCATGTCCCAGGCAATTCTGTATGCGCGCGGCAATCATCTGACCGAAATCAACAATGACGGTACACTGGTTCCCGAACTCGCCGAGAGTTTTGAACCGTCCAATGGCGCCCAGACCTGGGTCTTCAACCTGCGCCAGGGCGTTGAATTCCACAACGGCAAGACCATGACCGCCGACGATGTCATCGCCACGTTCAACTATCACCGTGACGAGAATTCGAAATCCGCGGCAAAGGGCCTGCTCTCGGGTGTCAAAGAGATCAAGAAGGATGGCGACAACCGCGTTATCTTCGAACTCGACGGCGGCAATGCCGACTTCCCCTTCATTGTCTCCGACTACCACATTTTGATCATGCCTACGAAGGACGGCATGATCGAGGATGCCAATGATCCGGTCGGCACCGGTGCCTACATCATCGAAAAGTTCGAGCCGGGCGTGCGCACCACAGCCAAGCGCAATCCCAATTACTTCAAGGAAGGCCGCGGGCATTTCGATGAAGTCGAGTTCATCACGCTTTCCGATACAACGGCGCGTCAAAACGCGATCATGAACGGTGACGTTGATTTCATCGACAATGTCGACCCCAAGACTGTCCGCCTGCTGGGGCGGGTTCCCACTCTCGATATTCTCAAGACCACCGGTACGCAGCACTACACGTTCCCGATGCGGGTCAACGCGGCGCCTTTTGACAATTACGACCTGCGCATGGCGCTCAAACATTCGCTGAAGCGTCAGGAACTTGTCGACAAGATCCTGCTTGGCAATGGCGAACCCGGCAATGACGTTCCGGTCAACGCCTCGATGCCGTTCCTCAACACCGACCTTCCGGTTCATGAGTTCAATCCGGAGAAAGCGGCGGAGCACTACAAGAAGTCCGGTCATTCCGGTGCGATTCAGTTGTCCGTCTCGGACGCTGCCTTTCCCGGCGCCGTCGATGCGGCACAGCTTATTGCCGCTTCGGCCAAGGAAGCCGGCATCGAGATCGAGATCGTGCGCGAGCCGAGCGATGGCTACTGGTCGAATGTGTGGAACAAGAAGCCCTGGTGCGCTTGCTACTGGGGCGGGCGTCCGACCCAGGACTGGATGTACTCGGCAGCCTATACCAGCGATACCGAGTGGAACGACACCGCCTGGAAGGATGGCGAGTCGGCGAAGAAATTCAATGATCTGGTAGTCATGGCTCGCTCCGAGACCGACGAGGCCAAGCGCAAGGATCAGTATTGGGAAGCCCAGCGTCTGCTGCAGGATGATGGTGGCGCCATCGTCGCGATGTGGGCAAGCTTCATCCATGCCCATGCCAAAACACTGGCTCATGACGAGCAGGTTGCGGCCAACTGGCAAAGCGACGGCAACAAGGTTGCCGAGCGTTGGTGGTTCGCCTGATCGCGGATCACTGAGAGTTAGCCATTGATTAAGCGGCCGCGGAGCAATCCGCGGCCGTTTTCCGTCTGGGGCATAACTCTCGTTAGGACCGGAGAGAGACTAAAGGACCCACCGGGATCAGGCAGGAAGCGCGCGGGCCTGTTTCATTGTCGCATTGTCGGCGTGAGCCTCGGCCACCAGCCAGTCGCGCAGTCTGTGCGCATCGGGATGGGCGGAGCCATCGGACGGCGACAACAGGTAAAAAGCCTCGTCGATCGGTACACGCAAATCAAACGGCGCTACCAGACGCCCGGACTCTAGCTCTTTTTGGGTCATTGAAGTCCGGCCAAGCGCGACGCCGCCACCAGTGGCGGCGACCTCGAAAGCAATCAGCGAGGTGTCGAAATGCAGGCCCTGGCCACTGTCTGCATCGCTGGCGCCTGCGGCATTGAGCCAGATGCCCCATCCCTCCTCATAGCCCAGAATGTGCAGCAGAGGATGCGCCTTGAGGTCGGACGGCTGGCGCAGTGGAGCGTCGCCCTCCATCAGCGCCGGCGCACAGACAGGAGTGAGTGTTTCCCAGGTCAGCCGTGTCGCATCGAGACCAGGCCAATGGCCTGCGCCATAGCGAATGTCGAGATCGAAGCGGCCTTTGTCGAACTCCTCGCCCCAGACACTGGACACCACCCGGACCAGCAGGCCTGGATGCAGCTCCATGAAGCGCGACAGCCGTGGACCGAGCCAATTGACCGACAGGCCGACCGCGCAGCGCAGCGTCAGGATCTCGCTTCTGCGGCGACCGAACACCTCGTGGGTGCCTGCCGCGAGGCGGTCAAAGCTGTCGCGGACCTTCGGCAGATAGGCTTCACCGGTTTTGGTCAATTCGAGGCTGCGCGGATTGCGGATAAACAGGGATTCCCGCAGATAGAGCTCCAGAAGCTTGACCTGTTTGGAAATCGCCGCCTGGGTGAGGTGAAGCTCGGCGGCTGCTTGCGTAAAACTGAGATGCCGTGCCGAGGCCTCGAAGGCCCTGAGCCAGTTGAGCGGCGGCAATTGTCGGGTCATGACCAATCTCGTTATAACTCAAACCACGTCATTGCAGATCAATAGATTGTTTGACGCCAGCGCGCCAGAGCTTTCCAAATGCCGTGAAAGCAGCGAGTTGCGGAGGATCTGCGATGGTAGAGATGCGGCCGACATCCAGGCTTCGACCGTCTCCCTTTTATGCGGCGGCCCTGGCCGACGGACTGGTCTCGGCTTCGGTCTACAACCGGATGATCCTGCCGATGAGCTATGGCGATCCGGAGGCCGAGTACTGGCGGCTGATCAACGGCGTGTCGATGTGGGATGTGGGGGTTGAGCGACAGGTTGAACTCAAGGGCCGTGATGCAGCGCGCCTGGCGCAAATCCTGAGCCCGCGAAAGCTTGCGGGATGCAAAACCGGCCAGGGTAAATATGTGTCGCTGTGCAATCATGCGGGATCGTTGATCAATGATCCTATCCTGCTCAAGCTCGACGAGGACCATTTCTGGCTGTCGATTGCCGATTCCGACATGTGGCTGTGGGCGCGGGCGATCGCAAACGAGCGAAAGCTCGATGTCGAGATCAACGAGCCCGATGTCTCGCCGTTGGCGGTGCAGGGTCCGATGGCCGAAAATGTGGTGGCGGCGATGTTTGGTGATTGGGTGCGAGAGCTCAAGTATTTCTGGTTCCGGGAAACCGAAATCGACGGCATCCCGGTGGCTCTGCAACGTTCGGGCTGGTCCAAACAGGGCGGTTTCGAGATCTATCTGCGCGACGGCTCCATGGGAACCAGGCTGTGGAACATGGTCAAGGAGGCAGGCAAGCCGTGGGACATCGGGCCGGGCGCGCCTTCATCGGCGGAACGGGTTGAAAGCGGGCTGATCAATTGCGGCGGCGACAACGACGAGAGCACCAATCCATTCGAGCTTCGGTTGGGCAAATATATCGATCTTGATGTCGATGACGAGGTGATCGGCATTCAGGCCCTGCGCCGGATCGCTGCAGAGGGCCCGAGGCGGCAGTTGCTGGGGCTGGTGCTTGAAGGAGACGAGCCGGCACCGCTCGGCTACCAATGGGAGCAAATCCGCCATAATGGCGAGTTGGCCGGCGCCATGACGACTTGCGTCTGGTCGCCCCGGATGCGCGCCAATATCGGCTATGCACTGATCTCGGCCGCGCGCAATGCCGGCGACAGCGTCGAAGTGCAACGGACTGGCGGCACGGTCAGGGCCAAGCTGGTCGAGTTGCCGTTTCTGTAAGGACGGTTCAGTTGTGCGCGGCCGCCGCTGAGCCGTCGGCGAAAGACCGCACGGTCTTGAGCGCTCCTTCGAGCTGCTCGCCCTTTTCATCGGCCAGTGCTGCCTCGCGCAAGAGATTGCACCAGTGCGCGGCATCCTCGCGACCGGCAAGCAGCGCAACCCCGTCCATCACCTGGTCGAATTTCGACAGGCCGCGTGCATGGGTATCTGAGTATCCCTTGACCAGACGGCGATTGCGCAGGGTCTCGACACCCAGAGCGTAGTCGATGCGGCGATAGGTGGCGGCCAGATCCAGCCAGTTTTGCATGTGCTCCACCTCGATTGCGTGGCGCAGCGTTCCGCGCCGGTATTTGCGCAGACCGCCGATCACATAGAGCTGTGCGAATGGGAAAAACCGGTCGGTGCGCAGGCGGCGGCCGCGATTAAACAAGCGGTCGATCATACGCATCGAGCCTTCGCTGTTGGACAGTTTCCGGCCCAGGCTTGCGGGCATCATGCCGACAATCTCCTCGGCGCGCGGATGCATGAATTCGGTAAGCTTCATGCGGGTGCCATCGGCGGGATTGATTTCGGTGCGGATCCGGGCGAAGCGGCTGCCGCGGGTCTTGAGATCGGCCACCCGGAAGACATCATCATAGGCCATTGCCTTGGCGATGTATTTGGCGGCTTCGCGGCTGTAGGCATAGTCCTTTGCGGCCTCATCATCGGCCAGGATGCGTTCCAGCCGGTCGAGATATTCGCCGCCGTAGTCCAGGTCCTGGAAATCGACTACGGCGCGCAGGCCGGTGAGCGCCATATCACGGACCGGCTCCGGCATGGCTGCGGCCCGGGCGTCAAGACCACGCCATTGGTTCAGGAGCTTGTCGGGCCCCTGCGGCGCATCGCCGGTCGGGCCGGGCTCCGTGCGGGCTTCGGACGGTGTTTCGACCACGCCGTTGCTGGCTGCATCATAGCCGGCAGCGAACGCACGAAGGCTGGCCTTGACGCCACGGCCGGACGCCTTGATGGCATCCTCGAACGTCTCGCGCTCGAAGGGCAGGGCGCCGGAGCCCGCAAGGGCGCCGAACAGGCTTGAGGAAATCACCGAGCCGACCTCGATGGCCATCTTGTCCATGTCAAACAGGATGAAACGCTGCGCGGCGATTTCTGCGGCCGCAATCACCTCGTCGGAATCAGCGATGCCATCACCCGGCGTCATCTTCTCGGAGACCGCAAGGGCCCGGTGCGAAGAGGCGATCAGTGTGGTGCGGTCGGGGGTCACGAAGCCGCGCATGATGGCGCGGCCGGCCTCCATCATTTCAGCGGCGATGAGAATATCGACGTCGCCGGCGGCGGGCATCAGGGAGAACACCGGAGGACGATCGCCAGCCGGGGCCATTTCGATATAGTAGATGGTGGCTCCGGTGCGCTGGGCGACGCCGGCCACCGAGGTGGCCTGAACGGCATAGCCATTGCGGTGCGCGGTGTCTTCGATCCAGTTGGTCAAAACGCCGCCGCCCTGGCCGCCGACCGCCATTACCGCGAGCTTGATAATATGGTCGAGCGCTGGATCGCGCGGCTTGGCCTTGAATGCGGTTTTGGTCTTGCCTGCCATGCGATCAGCCCCGGACAAATTCGATGCGACCGCGTGAACGGCGGGTTTGCAACCAGGTGATGACACGGTTTCTGGCATGGTCGAGTTTGCGCTCGATCCAGCCGGGATTGTGTACGACCTCGGTGCGATAGAAGGATGGGCAGAGCACCGCCGCATCGGCCACCTCGCCACAATTGCCGCAGCCCACGCAACTCTGGTCGATGCTGGCCACGGGATCATCGCGCAGCGGATCATCGAGCTTTTTGAGCGACAGCGACGGGCATCCCGAGAGCCGGATGCAGGCGTGATCGCCGGTGCAGATGTCCTCGTCGACACCGAAGCGCGGCTTTTCGACCCGGCGGCCCTCGGCGATCGCCTTGTTCATCAGGGGTTTTTCGCGGCGCTGCTTGTTGAGCATGCATTCCGACGACGCGACGATGACCTTGGGGCCTTCGTGATCGGTGGTCAGCGCCTCGTTCAAGATCTCGCGCATCTTGGGCACATCATAGGTGCGGTCGATCTGGCGCACCCATTTGACCCCGACACCCTTGACCGCGTCGGCGATCGGGTGGCCGGTGGCCTTGGACGGATTGTCGGCGCGCGAGGAGAGGATGTCCTGTCCGCCGGTGGCGGCGGAGTAGAAGTTGTCGACAATGACGATGACGCCATCGGACTTGTTGTAGACCGCGTTGCCGATCGAAGACGACAGGCCGTTGTGCCAGAAACCGCCGTCGCCAAGGATCGAGATCGAGCGCTTTTCGCCGCCGCCATCAAATGCTGCGTTGGAAGCCGGGCCGAGGCCGTAGCCCATGGTCGAGCCGCCGATCTCGAAGGGTGGCAGGGTGGCGAACAGATGACAGCCGATATCGCCGGCGATCTGGTGTTTGCCGCGCTCCATCTCGGTGAGCTTGATGGCGGCGAAGATGGGCCGTTCGGGACAGCCGGTGCAGAACCCGGGCGGCCGGATCGGCACCGTCCCGGAAAGATCCGGCAGTGCCGGTTTCTCTTCGCTGTTGGGCGCGCGGAGCCGTGCGGGCAGCAAGCCGGGCGCTGCCTTTTTCAGGAAGGCTTCGAGCCCGTCGAGCATCACCTGGCCGGTGTATTCGCCGGCCATCGGCAGCATGTCCTTGCCGTGCAATTTGATATCGCTACCCGCCCGGAACAGCATCGAGCCCAGTGCCTGTTCGATGAACTCTGGTTGCCCTTCCTCGACAACCAGGACCGAGGACTTTCCTTCGCAGAACTCCAGAAACTCGTCATTCACCAGCGGATAGGTGACGTTGAGCACATAGAGCGGGATTTCGGTTTCGCCGTGAATGTCGGCCAGGCCGAGGCGTTGCAGTGCACGGATGACACCATTGTACATGCCGCCCTGCATGACGATGCCGATGGGTGCGTCTTGCGGGCCGAAAAACTCGTTGAGGCCATGCTCGCGAATGTGAGCCTGTGCTGCGGGCCAGCGGTTGTCGATCTTGTCGTGCTCTTGCAGATAGGACATTGGCGGCAGTACCACACGGGCATAGTCGCTGCGCGGATTGGCGAGCGCATCCTTGACGGTAAAGGGCGGGCGCTTGTTGGCCCTGGCGATGAAACTGCCGGTGACATGGCAGGAGCGGATGCGCACCATCAGCATCACCGGCGTGTTGGTGGCTTCTGACAGTTCGAACCCCTGATGCACCGATTGGACGATCGAGGGCAGGTTGGGGCGCGGGTCGAGCAGCCACATCTGCGACTTCATCGCAAACGCATGGCTGCGCTCCTGCATGATCGAGGAGCCTTCGCCGTAATCCTCGCCGATGATGACCAGCGCGCCGCCGGTGACGCCCGATGAGGACAGGTTGGCAAGCGCGTCGGAGGCGACATTGACGCCAACGGCGCCCTTGAATGTGACCGCGCCACGGATCGGGTAGTGCACCGAAGCCGCAAGCATCGCCGCGGCGGCGGCTTCCGAGGCATTGGCCTCATAGCGCACGCCAAGCTCGCTCAGGATCTCCTCGGCATCGGCCAACACGTCCATCAAGTGGCTGATTGGTGCACCCTGATAACCGCCGACATAGCCGACGCCGGCCTCCAGCAGCGCCTTGGTCAGCGCCAGAATGCCTTCGCCGGAAAAGGTCTCGCCTTCACCGATCTTGAGCTTCTGGACTTCCTTGGCGAAGGAACGTTCAGCCATCGTCTACCTCTATCTGTTTGTCTTGCGGTACGGCCTTAGCGAGCGGGCTCGGTGTTGGACCACAACACCGGTCCGCCGTCGTTCTCATAGGCCATGCCCTTGGGGAAGGAGATCGCCTCCAGTTGCAGCCCCCAGGGTGCAAAAAAATAGATGATCGACTGGCCCGCAGCGGGCCCTTCATTGACCGGAAGCGGCCCCATCAGTGTGCGGATGCCCTTGTCCTTGAGATAGGCGGCGGCTGCATCGATGTCGTCCACATAAAAGGCGATGTGGTGGCCGCCGATATCACTGTTGCGCGGGCGAACTGTCTGCTGGTCCGGCGCGTCGTAGGAAAACAGCTCGATGTTGGAGCCAAAGCCGCAGCGCATCAGCGTGATCTGATTGATCACCGCGCGCGGATCAACATCGAGCAAATCCTGCATGAAGCTGCCTTCATCGTCACGGAACGGCCCGAAGGAGGTTGCCTTTTCACAGCCCAGCACATCGGCGAAGAACGTCTCGGCCTGCTCCAGATCGGGAACCGTCAGGCCGATGTGATTGACCCCACGCACACCAGGCAGGGACTGTGCGGCGGCGGCGCTTACGCCAAGTGCGGTCGCCATCAGCGCGGCTGTCAGAACTCTGTGAATCATTGGTTCTCTCCCGGGTTGTGAACTGGCGTCAGTCGGCTTGGGGGCCGGACGACATGGATAATCAGAAGTCGTGTTTTCTGACGTTGTGGAGCATCTTTTGCAGCGTGGCGACGAAGGCCTGCCGCTCGCCGGGCTCGATGCCCTGAAACATTTGCGAATAGACCCGGGACATGGTCGGCCACAATTGATCGAAGGCGGCGCGGCCGGCTTCGGTGATGGCAATGTGGGTGACCCGGCTGTCCTTGGGATCGGGATCGCGGCGCACCAGTCCGTCGCTGGTGAGCTGCTCAAGCGCGCGGCTCAAAGTCGATTGCTCGACCACGGCGTAGACCGCCAATTCGCTGATCGGCATGGCGTCAATGACCGACAGTACCGCCAGCGTGCGCATTTTCGGTGTGGTCAACCCGAGACCGGTCATCTCTTGTCTCAAATCGGCATTGTAGCGGCCCATGATGCGGTTCATCAGATAGGGCGCGAAATTGGACAGGCCGATTTCACCAAGGCGCGGCAGCGGTTCGGATTTGTCGACCTGATCGGGCTTCATCTGTTTCATCCGCCAAGCCTCTTGGCGAGCAGGAAACCGGATCCGCCGCCCAAGCCCGGTCCGGGATGGGTGGAGGCGCCGATCTGGTGCAGGTTGGAAATCGCTGTCGAATGATTGACGCTGTCGGCAAATGGCCGCCAGATAAAGAACTGGTCGAGCGCACAGGATCCGCCATAGGGATCGCCACCCGCCAGATTGATGTTCAAGGCTTCCAGATCGGCTGGCGAATAGGCCTTGCGGGCGAGCACGCTTTTCTTGAAGCCGGTTATATGCTTCGCAAGAATGGCTTCTATTCGATCGGCGAAGGCTTCCCGCGTTTTCTCGTCCCATTCGCCGCTGGCGGCGATTTTACCGGCAGCGTCGCCTTTGATGACGCGCGGCGCGTCGGGGATCTGCAGCCAAAGGATGGATTTGCCGTCCGGGCAGCGGCTTGGATCGAGCCGGTGTGGTTGACCCACGCAGATGGTCGGCGTTTCGGGCAGCATGCCGCGCTCGGCTTCATTGGAGGATTTCGACACCGAATCGATGCCTTCGGCGAGGTGGATCAGTGCCACATCTTCGAGCCCTGCGGTCTTCCAGCGGATCGGGCCGTCAATGGCGTAGTGAAGCTGGAAATTGCCGCGGCCGTGGCGGAACTGGCGCAGCGCCTCGGGTTGGGTGTCGGGCAGCGCAGATTTGGCATCGCGCAGCAGCCGGCCGTAGAGCTGTCCCGGCGCCACCGAGCAGATGACATGGTCTGCGGATATCGTCGTGCCGTCGCCGAGTTTGACGCCGGTGGCGCGGCCATTGTCGACAATGATCTGATCGACATCGGCATTGGCGCGCAACTCGCCGCCGTTTTCCTCAATCAGCGCCTTGAAGGCATCGACGGCGCGCCCGGCGCCGCCGTTGATCACCGGCGCGCCTGCAGCTTCCAGCGCAAAGGCGATGACCTTGCCCATCTGGCCGCCATAGGCGGATTCGGTGGTCAGACCCGTGTGCAGCACCCACGGCGCATATAAGGCATGAATGCGTTCCGAAGCATAACCGGCCTCCAGCCAGGCGCGGGCCGGGCGCAATGCTTCGCCCATCCAGGCTGCCAGGCCGCGCAAACCCCGGCTCCAGGCCTGTTTGGCCATCAGTTTGGCGGTTGGCCAGCTCCACAATTCGCCGCCAAGCAGCGCAAACAAAAACGGCGCGTCGGCCTCGATAGTGCCAACGTCGGCACCGTGGCGGTCGCCGTCTCCCGGTGCAATGGCGTTGAAGGCGGCGATGTTGGCGGCGCGATCCGTGGTCAGCACCAGCGAGGATCCATCCGGTCTCAGCGCCGCAGTGGGATTGGGCGTGTGGCAGAATTCCAGCCCATGCCGCGCCAGGTCCTTGCCAAGCGCCTCATGGGCCGGAGAGGTGAGGAACAGCACGAAGGTGGCCGCCATCACATCGTGATGGAAACCAGGCAGCGTGATCTCCTCGGTGCGCATGCAGCCGCCGAAGCGGGCCTCACGCTCGAGCACCAATACACACTTGCCCTTGGCCGACAGCAGCGCCGCAGCGACAAGCGCATTGATGCCGCTGCCGACGATGATGTGATCGTGCTTTGCCATGGCTGGCAGCTCCCGTCCTGCTCGCGGTTTACGAGCTGGCGACCAGCGCCATGGCGCGGATCGGGCTGCCGGTCCCCTTGACCAGCTTGAGGGGCGCTGCGATCAGGATCGCGCCCTTGGGCGGCAGCTTGCCCAGATTGGCGAGCGAAGCCAGACCGTATTTGTTGGCCGCATGCAGCAGATTGTGCGCAGGGAAGGGCGGTTCCATGCCGCCGGCCTGGCCGGCGTCGGTGCCGATGCACTGGGTGCCCCAGCCGATGGCGCCCTTAGACAACACATACTGAATGCAGTCGACCGTGGGCCCTGGCGAATGCGGGCCGGTGTCGTCGGCGTTGAGATAGGCGGCCTCGTCACCGGCGCGCGCATCCCAGTCCGAGCGCATCAGCACCCATTCGCCGGGATTGATGTCGCCATGCTTGGCTTCCCAGGCTTTCACACCGGCTGCATCAAGCAGGAAGTCCGGGTTCTCGGCGACTTCGGCAGAGCAATCGATGACATTGACCGGGGCCACGAAATTCTGCGGCGGAATCGAGTCTGTGTAGCCGTCGGCGTAGTCCTTGCCGGTGATCCAGTGATGCGGCGCATCGAAATGGGTGCCGGAATGCTCGCCGATCTTCAGCCAGTTCCAGGCCCAGAACGGACCATTGTTGTCATATTCCGAAATCTTGTGGACTTCGATCTTCGGGGTGTCGATGGCCAGTTCCGGCGGTAGCTTCAAAAGCGGGGTGTCGGGACCCAGCGGACCGGACAGATCGACCACTTCGACCTTTCCTTCCAGCAGCAATCCAGCGAGATTTCCAAGTGTATCGGCGGCGTTCATATATCGTCCTCCCGTGACAGGCCTGAACATGGCGATGGCGGCGGGGCCGGCGGCCCCTCGCATGATCCTCACAAATAGATGCTAGACAGAATAATATGCATTTGCAATTATAAATCTGAAACAGAGGAGCGTCTCGGTGCCGCAGCAGTATGACGCAATCATAATCGGGTCGGGTGTCAACAGCCTGGTTTGCGCCGTACATCTGAGCGCCAAGGGCTGGCGCGTGGGCGTTTTCGAGCAGGCAGCGACGCCGGGCGGCGCGGTCAAGACGCTGGAACTCACCGAGCCCGGCTTCCGCCACGACTGGGCGGCGATGAACCTAAGCCTTTTCGCCGGTTCAGGATTTTTCAAGGAGCATGGCGACGATCTGGTTGCACGTGGGTTGGAATTCGCGCCGGCTGCCAAGTGTTTCGCAAGCGTCTTTGAGGATGGCAGATGGTTCGGCGTCAGCACCGGACCGGGTGAAACCAGGGCGCGGATCGCGGCCTTCTCCGAGGCGGATGCCGAGGCCTGGGACCGTTTGTGCGGCGGGTTCGGGGAAAAGGCGGAATATGTATTCGCATTGCTGGGCAATCCCATGCAAATGCATAGACAAGGCAGGCTGCTGGCCAAGGCGCTGTACCGCAAGGGCTTTGCGTGGACAGCGGATCTGGGGCGTTTGCTGCTGTCATCCCCGCGCGCTTTCTTGAGCGAGACGTTCGAATCCGATCACGTCCGGGCAACACTTGCGGCCTGGGGCATGCATCTTGATTTTGCGCCCGACATGGCCGGCGGGGCGGTGTTTCCCTATCTCGAATCGATGGCCAACCAGCACTTCGGCATGGTGATCGGCAAGGGTGGGGCGGATACGGTGACCCGGGCGCTGGTGTCGAAAATCGAGGCAGCCGGTGGCGAGGTGCATTGCGGCAGACGGGTTGCCCGCATCGTCCGTGATGGCGGCAAGGCGACGGGAATCGGGTTCGAGGATGGGGAAACCGCTTCGGCCAGCCGTGCGGTCATCGCCAACCTGGCGCCAGGCGGATTGATGGATCTGCTTGGGGACGATTCCGGCGACGCGGGATTTGACGGCAAGATGCGCAATTTCGCGCATGCGCCGGGCACCATGATGATCCATCTTGCGATGGATGGATTGCCGGACTGGTCGGCGGGCGAAGAGCTCAAGCAGTTTGCCTATGTGCATGTGGCGCCGTCGCTTGATCAGATGGCGCGGACCTATCAACAGGCCAAGGCCGGGCTTTTGCCCGATGAGCCGGTCATGGTGGTGGGGCAGCCGACCGCGATTGATCCCAGCCGCGCGCCGGATGGCAAGCATGTGTTATGGATCCAGGTGCGGATGGTTCCAGGCGAGATATCAGGAGATGCGGCGGGTCAGATCGAAGGCCGCGACTGGGCCGAAATCAAGGAGGCCTATGCGGACCGGGCGCTTGACCTGATCGAGCGCCATGCACCTGGGCTAAAGGCGAAAATCCGGGCGCGCACGGTGGTCTCGCCGCTGGATCTGCAGGCCGACAACCCAAATCTGGTCGGTGGCGACCAGATTGCCGGCAGCCATCATTTGTCGCAGAATTTCCTGTTCCGGCCGGCTTTCGGCCACGCCACGGGAAAGACCCCCGTCGACGGCTTGCATCTCACCGGCGCCAGCGTGTGGCCCGGCGCGGGCACCGGAGCGGGGTCGGGTTATATGCTCGCCCAGAAACTGGGCGGAAAATAGAGGTCAACTCAGGGAGAACAGCATGAAACAGATATCACGTCGCACGGTGCTCAAGGGCTCGGCAGCCGCATTGGCGGTTACCGCCTTAGCCGGTCCGTCGCTCGCTCAGGGAATTGATGAGCTGGTCATTGCCTACAATGTCAATCTGCCGTCCTGGGATCCGACCGTTGGGCCGTCGGCGGTCAATCCGACGATCCAGGGCATCTACCAGTCGGTGTTCGATCAGTTCATTCTGCAACAGCCCGACCTGTCGCCGGCACCAGGACTTTTGACCGAATGGGGCTGGAATGACGACAAGACCAAGGTGATGATGAAGGTCCGCGAAGGCGTGACCTGGCATGACGGTTCGCCGTTCACCGCAGAAGACGTCGCCTGGTCGCTGACCCGCGCCGCTGACGAAACCACCGGCAACCCGATCCAGTTCATCTGGTCGACGCTGGGCAACATCAAGGCCGAGGGCAACATGGTGACGGCCGACGTCACCCGCTTCGAGCCGACCATCTTCAAGTGGATGTATTTCCTCACCGGCTACGTTCTGCCCAAGGCCTATTACGAGAAGGTCGGGCCGGAAGGTTTTGAGGCGGCGCCGATTGGCACGGGTCCCTATATGGTGGAGAAATTCGAGCGCAACGCCTTCGTGCGCCTGAAAGCCAACCCCAATTACTGGGGCGGCAAGCCGGACTTCGAGACCGTGACAATCAAATTCGTGACCGACGCGGCCTCGCGTGTCGCCGAGATCGAATCGGGCAATTCGCATGTGACGCTGGAGATGCCTTACGAGGAGTACGACCGGCTCAAGGGCGGCGACGCCATCATGGGCACCGATGCGCCGATTTCGGACATCGGCATGATCTTCTTGAACGATATCGAGGCGATGCTGGACCCGAATGTGCGTATGGCCGCAGCCATGGCAATCGACAAGAAGCTGATCATCGACCGGTTGCTTTCAGGCTATGGTGTGGCGATCGACACGCTGCAGACGCCGGACTACATTGCCTATGATCCCGCGATCACGGTTCCGCACGATCCGGACAAGGCCAAGGCGCTGCTGGCGGAATCGGGCTTCTCGCCGGAAAATCCGGTCAAGTTCAAGATCCAGACCACGCGCGGATTCAAGCCCAAGGACTACGAGATCGTCCAGGCGATCGTCGGGCTGTGGCGCAATGTCGGTATCGAAGCGGAGATCGAAGTCTACGAGATCGCCAAGCATTTCGAGCTGCGCGCAGCCGATCAGCTTGCGCCGGCAGCCTTCTACAACTGGGGCAACTCGGTGGGGGATCCGACCACTTCGACCGGCTTTGCCATGTTCGGCCCGTCGCCGCATTCGGTGTGGGACGGCGAGGATCTGGTCGGCAAGATCGGGCCTCTGTGGGGCGAGGCCGATGAGGACAAGCGCATCGCGGGCTGGAAGGAAGTGGACAAATACATCGCCGAGAACGCGCTGGTGATCCCGCTTCTGCAGTATGTGCAGCCGATCCTGCATGCACCTGGCGTTTCGGTAACGCCGCATGCTTCGGGTGCGCTGCTTCCGCATCTGATGAAGCGCGCGTCCTAACCCATTGCAAATTCACGGCCGCCGCCGTTACTGGCGGCGGCCGGTTTTCAGGAAAAATCCGTTTTGAAACTGTTGCGCGCGATCCTGCTTCGCCTGGCGACCATGTCCGTGACCCTGATCGGGGCCGCCGTCGTGGTGTTTTTCGTTATCCGCATTGTGCCCGGCAATCCCATCGCCATGATGCTGCCGCCCGGCGCGTCGGAAGATGATATTGCCCGGCTGACGGCCCATTACGGCCTGGACAAATCCATCTTCGAGCAATTCGTCATCTGGCTGGGCGGTGTGTTTCAGGGCGATTTCGGCACCTCGATCTCGCTGCGCCAGCCGGTGATGCCGCTGGTCCTGGGACGGTTGCCGGCGACGATGGAGCTGGCGATCTTCGCGTTGGTGATTGCCGTGGTGATCGGTGGCGCGATGGCGCTGACCGGTGTGCGTTACCGGGCGACGCGCACCGAAACGGCCATCGATGTCGCCAATGGCGTGGGGTTGTCGATCCCAGATTTTCTCTGGGCGCTGATCCTGATCGTGCTGTTCGGTGTGCTGATGCCGGTGTTTCATATCTCCGGCCGCATTTCGCCGTCGCTGGATCTGCCGTTCGTCACGCAGTTCTATGTGTTTGAAAGCATCGCGCGGCTCAGGTTCGATCTGTGGTGGGATCTGCTCAAGCACATGTTCATGCCGGCGTTGGCGCTGGCGATCCCGCTGGCGGCGATCATCAGCCAGTTGCTCAAGCAGTCGCTGAAAGAAACCATGCATCTCGATTATGTCACGCTGTCGCGCACCAAGGGCTATGGCGAAAACCATGTGATCGTTTCGGAAGCCCTGCCCAATGCGGTGCTGCCGACGCTTACCTTGATCGGCGTGCAGTTTACCTTCCTGATTGGCGGCACGGTGATCATCGAGCGGCTGTTTTCCTATGAGGGTCTCGGGAATATGGCGATCGACGCGGTCATCAACCGCGATCTGCCGCTGATCCAGGGCATCGTCATCGTGTTCGCGCTGCTGTTTACGGTGATCAATCTGATTGTCGACATGACCTATGCGCTGCTTAATCCGAGGCTGCGTCATGCTTGATGGCCGCGGAACTCTCAAACGCCGCGCCGGCGCAAGGCTGTGGCTGTCGGGCATCTGGCTTGGGGTCATGGCGTTGCTGGCGTTGTTTGCGCCGCTGGTCAGTCCGCATGATCCGCTGACGCAGGATCTGTTTGCCGGTCGGCTGCCGCCGTTCTGGGTCGAGGGCGCCGATCCGGCCTATCTGTTGGGCACCGATAGCCTGGGCCGGGATGTGCTGTCGCGGATCATCCATGGCGCGCGGATTGCCTTTTCAGTAGCACTTGTTGCGGGCATTGCGACCGCGCTGGTCGGTTCGCTGCTGGGATTGCTGGCGGGCTATATGCGCGGCTGGGTGGATGTGGTGATCTCGCGGCTGGTGGATATCTGGATGGCGTTTCCGCCGGTACTGTTCGCCATTCTTCTGATCGCGGTGCTCGGCACCGGGCTGACCTCGATCATCATCGCCATCGTGGTGATCGACTGGACCCGGTTTTGCCGTGTGGTGCGGGCCGAGGCGATGAACCAGTCGGCGATGGACTATGTTTCCAGCGCAGTGGTCGCCGGGCGGCCGCGCATGGACATCTTGTGGCGTGAGATCCTGCCCAATGTGCTGCCCACCATCGTCGCGCTACTAACGCTGGAAATGGGCATCGCCGTTATCGTCGAGGCGATCTTGTCCTTCGTCAATCTGTCGATCTCCTCCGACGCGCCGACCTGGGGCGGGATGATCGCCGAGGGCCGCACCTCGATCTATCAGGCCTGGTGGGTGCTGGCGTTCCCGCTCGGGGTTTTGTTTCTGACCGTCCTGTCCTTCAGCCAGTTCGGCGAAGGCCTCAAGGACCGCTTCGATCCGGTGTTGCGATGAGTGCGTTTTTGACCGTCGACAATCTCTCCGCATCGATCCGCGGCAACATTCGTCAACGGGTGTTGCGGTCGGTTTCCTTTTCCATCGACACCGGCGAGGTGCTGGGGCTGGTGGGCGAAAGCGGTGCCGGCAAGAGCATGATCGGCAAGGCCATTTTGGGGATACTGCCCTCCGCGGTGGAGGTTGTGGAAGGCGAGATCCAGCTCGACGGACACAATCTCATGGCCATGAAACAGGCTGACCGCCGGCGGTTGATCGGAGCGACCGCGGCGCTGATCCCGCAAGACCCGCTGACCGCGCTCAATCCGTCGCGGCGCATAGAGCCGCAGATCACCAACCGGCTGGTCGACATTTTGGGGTGGAGCAAGCGGGACGCGCGGCTCAGGGCTCTCGAACTGCTGGACGAAGTGCATATCGACAATCCGGAACGGGTGATGGGCAGCTATCCGCACGAATTGTCAGGCGGCATGCGTCAGCGGGTGCTGATCGCCTCGGCCTTTGCCGCCAATCCCAAGCTGGTGGTCGCCGACGAGCCGACCACGGCGCTGGATGTGACCGTTCAAAAGCAGATTCTCAGGCTGATCCGTGAATTACAGACCCGGCATGAAACCGCGATGGTGTTCGTCACCCACGATCTTGGCGTGGTCTCCAAGGTCTGCCAGCGGCTGTCGGTGCTCTACGGCGGGATGGTGGTTGAGAGCTCGGATGTGCCGGCATTCTTTGGCGGGCCGGGCCACGCCTATTCGCGGGCGCTGCTGGCCGCGACGCCGAAATACACCGACCCTGAAGCGTCGCTGCTGCCGGTCGATGAGGCGGTGATCGCGCAGGTGTCCGGCGAAGTGCTGGCTGCGGATGAGGGGTGGCGTCATGGCGCTTGAGGACAGCCTGTTTTCAGTTTCCGGCCTTGAGGTGGCGTTGCCGGATATGGCGGCCAAGCCGGTGTTCGGCCGTGCGCCGCTGATCCAGATCCTCAAGGGCATCAACCTCGAAATTACCCGCGGTTCGGTGCTGGGTATCGTCGGCGGATCGGGCTCGGGCAAATCAACGCTGGGCCGGGCATTGCTGCGACTGCTGGAGCCCACCGGCGGAACCATCCGGTTTGACGGTCAGGACATTACCCATCTCAACGAAGACGCGCTGCGGCCGATCCGCCGGCGCATGCAGATGATCTTCCAGGACCCGATGTCGTCGCTTAATCCGCGCCGCCGGGTGGGGGCGATCATCGCCGATCCGCTGCTGATGCATGAATTTGATGCCATCGATGCGCGGGTCGATGATGCGCTCGATCATGTCGGACTGCCGCGCGGGTTCAAAAGCCGCTATCCGCATGAACTCTCCGGCGGCCAGCGCCAGCGGGTGGGCATTGCCCGGGCGATCGCACTCAAACCGGAATTCATTCTCGCCGACGAGATCGTCTCCGGCCTGGATGTGTCGTCGCAGGCGCAGGTGCTCAATGTGCTTGATAATCTGGTCAAGGAGCTCGGATTGACGCTGGCCTTCATCAGCCACGATCTCTCCGTGATCCGGCGGCTGTGCGACCGGGTGATGGTGCTCAATCGCGGCGAAATCGCCGAGTTTGCCAACACCGATCGCCTGTTCGCCGCGCCGCAATCGGCCTATACGCGTGAATTGATGGACGCCATTCCGCTGCCCGATCCCAATCAGGCGAACTGGTAGCGGGTGGCCGAGCTGCCATTCGACGGAAGCGCGCATCACAGTGGGAGAAGACCGATGGCAGCCAGAACCAATCCGGACATCGACGATGGCTCGGGCTATCTGCTTTATCATTCGATTGGGCAGTATCCCGGCAAGGCGGACGCCATGGCGGGCGCGCTTGCATCCTTCGCTGAATGCTGGGGGGCGGCCAATGATGATCAATGGGGCTATGCGCTGGGTCAGCGGCAGCGCTTCATTGAATTGTGGAGCCGCCTGCTTAATGCACCCGAAGCCTCTCTGACGACGACCGAAAACGTCACCAGCGCACTGGCGGCACTGATCATGGCGTTGCCGCGTGACAGGCTCGAGGGCAGGGTGGTGCTGGTGGCGGGTGACTGTTTCCCGAGCCTGCATTTTCTGTTGACCGGCATGTCCGAGCGTTACGGCTTCACCTTGCGGACCGTTCCATTGCGGGAAGGAGCTGACTGGGTCGAGGACGAGGATGTCATGTCTGCCTGGGGGCCGGAGGTCGGGCTGGCGCTGCTGACCTGGGTCAGTTCCACTTCCTCGCATCGCTGCGATCTGAAAACGCTGGTGGCTCATGGCCGCGCGCAGGGTTCGGTGATCGGGGTCGATATAACCCAGGCCGCTGGCCTGATCCCCTATGATTGCCAGGCTGTGGGCGCCGATTTTGCGGTGTCGACCAGTTTGAAATGGATGTGCGGTTCGCCCGGCGGCGGGATCTTGCAGGTGATGCCCGACGTAATCGCGCGCTGCCAGCCGACCTTGCGCGGCTGGTTCAGCCAGGATGACATTTTCTCCTGGGATATCAACGCCTTTGCCTATGCGCCCGATATCCGCCGCTTCGACAATGGCACGCCGGCCGTGATGGCCTGCGTGGCCAGTGTGCCGGCACTTGAATGGCACGCCGAACAGGATTGGCCGGCGCTGCTCGCTCAAAACCGGGAGCAGTGTGCGCTGATCATCGAAGCCGCGGATGCGGCCGGCCTGGCGCTGGCCTCGCCGCGGGACGAGGCGGCGCGGGGCGGCAGTGTGATGCTGCGGCTGGGCGACCGGATCGATCCGACGGATTTGCTTGCCCGGTTGCGGAACCAGTCGGTGTTCGCCGATGCCCGCGGGCCGATTCTGCGGTGTTCGCCGGGCTTCATGACCACCGAGCATGGCATCGCCCGGCTGACCGGGATTTTGACCGGCCTGTCAGCGGTGGACTGAGCGTTGGAGGGCATTGCGCAGACGCGGGATCCCGCTGCTCGGTGGACTACTGTCCGGATGGCGCGCAAGTTTCTTGTCGCATAAACATTTTATGCTTGAAATATCTGACTTCGCGCTTAAACTCCTCTTCATGGAAATCAGACCGGAGGCGCGGAAAATGAGAATCGTATGTTTGGGTGGCGGTCCTGCAGGTCTGTATTTCGCGATCTCGATGAAACTGCGCGATCCCGCGCACGAAGTTGTGGTGATCGAGCGCAACAAGGCCAATGACACCTTTGGCTGGGGCGTTGTGCTGTCTGACGACGCCTTGAGCCAGATGCAGGAAAACGATCCCAAGAGCACCGAGGCGATCCGTAGCCATTTTGCCTACTGGGATGACATCGCGGTGGTTCACCAGGGCCGCCGCACCGTTTCGGGTGGCCACGGATTTGCCGGGATCGGCCGCAAGCAGATGCTGATCCTGCTTCAGGAGCGCGCCCGTGAGCTGGGGGTGGATTTGCGGTTCGAGACCGAGTTCAAGGCGGCTGAGGAATACCGCAAGGAATATGATCTGGTGGTTGGCGCCGACGGCATCAACTCGCTGGTGCGCGGCGAATATGAAGATGTGTTCAAGCCCGATATCGACGTTCGCAAATGCAAGTTTGTCTGGCTGGGCACCCACCAGCGCTTTGATGACGCCTTCACCTTCATTTTCGAAAAGACCGAGCACGGCTGGGTCTGGGCGCATGTCTACCAGTTTGACGACAACACCGCGACGTTCATCGTTGAGTGCCTGCCCGACACCTGGGACCGGTGGGGTTTTGAGGATATGTCCAAGGAGGAAACGGTCGAGACCTGCCGCAAGATTTTCGAAAGCCATCTGGGCGGTCATGACCTGATGTCCAATGCCGCCCATCTCAGGGGCTCGGCGGTGTGGATGCAGTTTCCGCGGGTGATCTGCGAGAAGTGGTATCATGAAAATGTGGTGCTGATGGGCGATGCGGCGGCGACCGGGCATTTTTCCATCGGTTCGGGTTCGCGGCTGGCCTTTGACAGCGCCATCGCGCTTGCCGATTTCCTGCATTCGGAACCGACCCTGGAAGGCGCCTTCGAGCGCTATCAGGAAGAGCGCCGACTCGAAGTGCTGCGTCTGCAATCGGCGGCACGCAACAGCCTGGAATGGTTTGAGGAAGTCGAACGCTATCTCGATCTCGATCCGGTGCAGTTCAACTACTCCTTGCTGACCCGCTCGCAGCGTATCAGTCACGAAAATCTCAGGCTGCGCGACCAGGAATGGCTGGAAACCGCCGAGCGCTGGTTCCAGTCCCAGGCCGGAGTTCCGGACAACGCGTCAGTGCGGCGGCCAATGTTTGCGCCCTACAAGATGCGCGACATGGAGCTCAAGAACCGCGTCGTGGTTTCGCCAATGGCGCAATATAAGGCGGTCGATGGCTGTCCCACCGATTGGCATCTCGTCCACTACGGCGAACGCGCCAAGGGCGGCGCCGGTCTGGTCTATACCGAGATGACCTGCGTGTCCCCGGAAGGCCGGATCACGCCGGGCTGCCCCGGCTTCTACGCACCGGAACACGAGGAAGCCTGGCGGCGGATCGTAGATTTCATTCATCGCGAAAGCGACGCCAAGGTGTGCGCGCAGATCGGCCATTCCGGTGCGAAAGGCTCGACCCAGCTTGGCTGGGAGATCATGGACGCGCCACTCAAGGGCGAAAACTGGCCAATCATGGCGGCGTCCGACGTGGCCTGGTCGAAAGACAACCAGACGCCCAAGGCCATGACCCGCAAGGATATGGACACGGTGCGCGACCAGTTCCTCGCCGCCACTGAAATGGCCGAGCGCGCCGGTTTCGACATGATCGAAGTGCATATGGCGCATGGCTATCTGCTGTCGTCCTTCATCACGCCGCTGACCAATCGGCGTGACGACGAATATGGTGGCAGCCTGGAAAACCGGATGCGCTATCCGCTCGAAATCTACCATGCGATGCGCGAGGCCTGGCCAAAGCACAAGCCGATGGCGGTGCGCATTTCGGCCAATGACTGGGTCGGCGATGATGGCGTCACGCCGTCGGAAGCGGTGGAAATCGCGCTGATGCTCAAGGCTGCGGGTGTCGACATTTGCGACGTGTCCGCGGGGCAGACCTCAAAGCACGCCAAGCCTGTCTATGGCCGCATGTTCCAGACGCCGTTTGCCGACCAGATCCGCAACGAAGCGGATATGGCGACCATGGCGGTGGGCAACATCTATGAGCCCGATCACGTCAATTCGATCCTGATGGCCGGCCGCGCGGACCTCGTCTGCCTGGCGCGTCCGCACCTGGCCAATCCCTATTGGACGCTGCATGCGGCGAGCACATTGGGCGATCAAGTGGAGAAGTGGCCGGATCCCTATCATCCGGGCCGCGACCAGCTCTGGCGTCTGGCCGAGCGTGCAGACACCACGCTGGGGAAGGTGTGATCATGACGGAAATGATGGGGCACCATGTCATTGTCACCGGCGCCGGATCGGGCGCCGGGGAGGCGATCGCGCTGGCGTTCGCATCACAAAGCGCGCGGGTGACCGCGATCGGCCGCCGGCTCGAACCGCTTGAGGCACTGGCCGTGCGCAATGACCGGATCATCGCTGTTTCCGCCGATGTCACGGATGCGACGGGCATGGAAGCGGCCATCGCCCGCGCTGTGGAAAAGAACGGGGCGCCGACAATTGTTATCGCCAATGCCGGCTCGGCGGAAAGCGCACCGTTTCTGCGCACCGGCCCGGAGTTGCTCCAATCCATGCTGGATGTGAATTTGATAGGTGTTTTCAACACATTCCAGGCAAGCCTTGCCAAGATGAATCAAAAGCTGCCCGGGCGTCTTTTGGCGATTGCATCGACTGCCGGTCTCAAGGGTTACGGCTATGTCAGCGCCTATTGCGCAGCCAAGCACGGGGTCATCGGGCTGGTGCGCAGTCTAGGTCTGGAGCTGGCAAAGACAGGTGTGACCGTCAATGCTATATGTCCCGGGTTCACGGACACGCCGATGCTGCACAAGTCGATCGACAATATTGTCGCCAAGACCGGGCGCAGCCGGCAGGAGGCTGAGGCATCCTTGCGCGATGTCAATCCGCAAGGCCGCTTCATCCAGCCGGACGAGATCGCCGAGACGGCGATTTGGCTTTGTAGCGACGCCGCGGCCTCGATCACCGGTCAGGCGATCACGCTGTCGGGAGGGGAAACATGAGCGACCACCGCGCCATCCAATCTGATCAACTCGATGCGGTGAGCGATCCCGCCGCCTCCAAGGCACGGCTGCGGCTGTGGCTCAAGCTGCTCAAGGCCACCAAGCACGTGGAAGGCGAGCTGCGCGAGAGTTTCCGCACCGATTTCGACACCACGCTGCCGCGATTTGACGTGATGGCGGCGCTCGACCGTGTCGAGGCAGGCCTGAAGATGAGTGAGCTGTCGAGCGTTCTGCGCGTTTCCAACGGCAACGTCACCGGGATTGTCGACCGGCTGGTCGATGACGGTGTGCTGGTACGCGTACCCGTCGATCACGACCGCCGCGCCACGACCGTGCGCCTGACGCGGGCGGGCAAGGAGCAGTTCGCCGCCATGGCCGCCAAGCATGAAGCCTGGATCGACGAGATGCTGGGCGCGGTCGACGCCAGTGAAATCCAGGCGATGTCCGACCAACTCGAGCGCATCGCCAGCAAACGCAACAAGAAAGACACCTGACCCGATGCCGACCGACAGCCCCAAACATTTCCGCCTCACACTCACCGACGGCGTCGCCGAGATCTCGCTCGACCGGCCCGAGCGCAAGAACCCGCTGACCTTCGAAAGCTATGCCGAGCTGCGCGACTGGTTTCGCGGTCTTGTCTATCGCGACGATGTGCATGTGGTGATCTTTGGCTCCAATGGCGGCAATTTCTGTTCGGGCGGGGATGTGTTCGAGATTATCGGGCCGCTGCTCGACAAGGACATGAAGGGGCTTCTGGAATTCACCCGCATGACCGGTGATCTGGTCAAGGCCATCGTTGGTTGCGGCAAACCGGTGATCGCCGCGGTGGACGGGGTGTGCGCCGGCGCCGGCGCCATCATCGCCATGTCGAGCGATCTCCGGATTGCCACCCCCGAAGCCAAGACGGCGTTCTTGTTCAACCGTGTTGGCCTTGCCGGCTGCGACATGGGTGCTTGCGCCATCCTGCCGCGCATCATCGGGCAGGGCCGCGCCGCCGATCTGCTCTATACCGGGCGCTCGATGAGCGCCGAAGAGGGCGAGCGCTGGGGCTTTTTCAATCGTGTTGTGGCCGCAAGCGATATCGATGCGGAGGCGCGCAAGCTTGCCCGGCGTCTTGCCGATGGTCCGACATTCGCCAACATGATGACCAAGACGATGCTTGCCCAGGAATGGAACATGGGCATCGAACAGGCGATCGAAGCGGAGGCGCAGGCGCAGGCGATCTGTATGCAGACCCGGGATTTCCGTCGCGCCTATGAGGCGTTTGCCGCAAAGCAAAAACCAGTCTTCGAGGGCGATTGATGGCCGACCGCAGTTTTCTTCAATGGCCGTTTTTCGACGACGGACACCGCGATCTCGCAAGTGAAGTCGACTCCTGGGCGGCCAAGGCGCTGGCCGATGTCGATCATTCCGATCTCGATGGAGCTTGCAAGGGCCTGGTTTCGGCCTTGGGCGACGCAGGCTGGCTGCGTCTGACGGCGGTCGATCCGGCCAATGCAGGGTCGCGCATTGATGTGCGCAGCCTGTGCCTGTTGCGCGAGACACTGGCCCGGCATGATGGACTTGCCGATTTCGCTTTTGCGATGCAGGGGCTTGGCACCGGCGCGATTTCGCTGTTCGGCACGGCCGCGCAGAAGAGTGAATGGTTGACCCAAACGCGTGCCGGCAAGGCGCTGTCGGCCTTTGCCTTGAGCGAGCCTGCGTCGGGCTCCGATGTCGCCAATATGGCGATGACGGCCACCCGCGATGGCGGTGATTATGTGCTTGATGGCGAAAAGACATGGATTTCAAACGGCGGCATCGCCGATGTCTACACGGTCTTTGCCCGTACCGGCGAAGCGCCGGGCGCCAAGGGTCTTTCGGCGTTCATCGTGCCGGCTGACACGCCGGGGCTCAAGGTTGCCGAACGGCTGGATGTGGTCGCGCCGCATCCGCTTGCGCGGCTGGAGTTTGACGGCTGCCGGATCCCCGCTTCGGCGATGATCGGCGATCCCGGTGCGGGATTCCGCATCGCCATGTCGGTGCTTGATGTGTTTCGCTCCACGGTCGCTGCGGCAGCACTCGGTTTTGCCCGGCGGGCGCTGGATGAAAGTGTGAAACGGGTGCGCGAGCGCGAACTGTTTGGCGCTCCGATGAGCGAATTGCAAATGGTGCAGGGCCATATCGCCGACATGGCGCTCGATGTCGATGCTTCGGCGCTGCTGGTCTACCGGGCGGCCTGGCTCAAGGATCAGGGTGCGCCGCGGGTCAGCCGCGAGGCGGCGATGGCCAAGCTTTACTCGACCGACCATGCGCAGGACGTGATCGACAAGGCTGTGCAGTTGCATGGCGGCGATGGCGTGCGCAAGGGCCATATTGTGGAGAGCCTGTACCGGGAGATACGGGCGCTGAGAATCTATGAGGGCGCGTCGGACGTTCAGAAAGTCGTCATCGCGCGGCAGGTGCTGGCGGGATAGCCAGTTAACAGGGAGGAGAGCACGATGGGTAAGGAACTGCAAAAAGGCATCACCGAAAACGGATCGGGATTTGATGGCGTGGTCTGGAACATCCTGGGCCAGACCTACTATCCAAAGGCGGTGTGCGAAACCACATTCGCGTTCGAGACCAATTCCGAGCCGGGCCAACATGTGCCGGTGCATGTCCATCCCACCCAGGACGAATTCATCCTGGTTCAGGAAGGCGAGCTGGAACTGAAGCTCGACGGCGTCTGGACCAAGGCGCGCGAAGGCGATCTGGTGAGGATGCCGGCGGGCATTCCGCATGGCTATTTCAACAAATCCGACAAGCCGGTGCGGGCGCTGTTCTGGGTGTCGCCTGCGGGCAAGTTGAAAGATCTGTTCGAAGCGCTCGACAATCTTCAGGACGTTGAGCGTGTGGTCGAGCTTTCGGCGCAGCACGAGGTCGAATTCCTGCCGCCCGAGGCGAATGACTGAGCCATGCTGGGACCATCTGGCCATACCGATACGTTCACGCGGGACAATCTGCCGCCGGCGGAGCAGTGGCCCGATTTTCTGCTCGACGGGTTCGACTATCCCGAATGGCTCAATTGCGGGTACGAACTCACCGACGCCATGGTCGAAAAAGGCTTTGGCGATCACACCGCGCTGATCGGCAATGGCCGCATCCGCACCTACAAGGAACTGACCGACTGGACCAACCGGATCGCCCATGTGCTGGTCGAGGATTACGGTGTCCGGCCGGGCAACCGCATCCTGGTGCGCTCGGCCAACAATCCGGCGATGGTCGCGGTCTGGCTCGCGGCCACCAAAGCGGGCGCGGTGGTGATCAACACCATGCCGATGCTGCGCGCTGTCGAACTCGGCAAGATCGTCGACAAGGCCGAGATCACGCTCGCCCTGTGCGACACAAGGCTGATGGAGGAGATGGTTGCCTGCGCCAAGCAGAGCCGGTTTCTCGACAAGGTGATCGGCTTTGACGGCACCGCCAATCACGACGCCGAACTCGACCGGCTGGCGCTGTCCAAGCCGGTCAGATTCGAGACCGTGAAAACCGGTCGCGACGACGTGGCGCTTCTGGGCTTCACCTCCGGCACCACCGGCAAGCCGAAGGCGACGATGCATTTTCATCGCGACATGCTGATGATCGCCGATGGCTATGCAAAAGAAGTGCTCGGTGTGACGCCGGATGACGTGTTCATCGGCTCGCCGCCGCTGGCCTTTACCTTCGGGCTCGGTGGTCTGGCGGTGTTTCCGTTACGCTTCGGCGCCGCCGCGGCGCTGCTCGAACAGGCGACACCCGCCAACATGGTGGAGATCATTCAGGCCCACCGGGCAACCGTGTGCTTTACCGCGCCGACCGCATACCGCGCCATGCTGGCGGCGATGGAAGAAGGGGCGGACCTTTCATCGCTGAGGGCGGCGGTTTCGGCTGGCGAGACGCTTCCGGGGCCGGTCTATGAGCAGTGGATGGCAAAGACCGGCAAGCCGATGCTTGACGGTATCGGGGCCACCGAGATGCTGCATATCTTTATCTCCAACCGCTTCGAGACCTCGCGGCCGTCCTGCACCGGCCTGCCGGTCAAGGGCTATGAAGGGCGCATCGTTGATCCCGACATGAACGAAATGCCGCATGGTGAAGTGGGCCGGCTGGCGGTGCGCGGACCCACCGGGTGCCGCTATCTCGACGATTCCGAGCAGCAGCGGAAATATGTCCGCAACGGCTGGAACCTGACCGGGGATTCCTTCTGGCAGGACGAGGACGGCTTCTTCCATTTTGCCGCACGCAGCGACGACATGATCATTTCGGCCGGCTACAACATCGCCGGACCGGAGGTCGAGGCAGCACTTCTGGCCCATGATGATGTCGCGGAATGCGCGGTGATCGGCGTGCACGACGAAGCCCGCGGCCAGATCGTACAGGCGCATGTGGTTCTCAATCCCGATGTCGTGCCGGATGCGCTGACCACCAAGCGGCTGCAGGATCACGTCAAGGCGGTGATCGCACCTTATAAATATCCCCGCTCGGTGGTCTTTGCCGAGGTGCTGCCCAAGACCCAGACCGGAAAAATCCAGCGCTTCCGGCTTCGGCCGGATACGAGCGGCTGAAGCCAGCCTCTTTCGACAGCCCCATTCCAATCAAAGGACACAAGATCATGATAGAAGCAGTCAATCCGCCGGATTGGGAAAAGCCCAAGGGCTATGCAAACGGTATGCTGGTCGACGGCGAGCGTTTGTACACCGGCGGCCAGATTGGCTGGAACAAGGACCAGGTGTTCGAACATCACGATTTTGTCGGCCAGTTGGAGCAGACACTGGCCAACATCGCAGCCATCGTCAAAGCCGCCGGCGGCGAGGTTACCGACATTGTGCGGCTGACCTGGTTCATCATCGACAAGACCGAATATCTGGCGCGTCAGAAGGATGTCGGCGCGGCCTATCGCCGGGTGCTCGGCAGGCACTTTCCCTCGATGTCGGTGATCGTGGTTGCCGGTCTAATCGAGGACGAGGCGCTGGTGGAAATCGAAGCAACTGCAGAAATCGGCAAATCCGGCAAGGAAGCATGAGGTCATGACACAGTTCCAGTCCCGCCGGGATATGTTCCACCTGCCGTCCGGCATCACCTATCTGGACGGCAATTCGCTCGGGCCGATGCCCAAGGATGCAGTCGACCAAGCGCGCCAGACCATGGCCGACGAGTGGGGCGAGATGCTGATCATGGGCTGGAACAAGGCGGACTGGATGAACCTGCCGGGCCGGCTGGGCGACCGTATCGGAAGGTTGATTGGCGCCCCCTCAGGCAGCACCGTGGTGGGCGATACGCTGTCGATCAAGGTTTATCAGGCGGTGGCTTCGGCCCTGGAACTGCGGCCCGGACGCAAGGTGGTGTTGTCGGACAACGGCAATTTCCCCACCGATCTCTACATGGCCAAGGGGCTGCTCGACAGTCTCGATCAGGGGTATGAGCTCAAGGTTGTCGATCCGGAAGCGGTTTCGGATGCCATCGACGCAAGCGTCGCGGTGGTGATGCTGACCCAGGTCGATTACCGCACCGGACGGCTGCACGACATGCAGGCAATCACCCGCAAGGCGCACGACGCGGGTGCTCTAATGATCTGGGATCTGGCGCATTCGGCCGGGGCGCTGCCGGTCGATCTAGAGGGCTGCGAGGCCGATTTTGCGGTTGGCTGCACCTATAAATATCTCAATGGCGGCCCCGGCGCGCCGGCCTTCATCTATGTCAGGCCCGATCTTGCTGACCAGGTGCGTCCAGCCCTGTCGGGCTGGCTGGGCCATGAAGCGCCGTTTGCTTTCGATCTCGACTACCGGCCGGGCGAGGGCGTCAGCCGGATGCGGGTGGGCACGCCGCCGGTGATCCAGATGGCGGTGCTCGACGCAGCACTCGACGCGTTTGACGGAGTGGACATGAGCGACATCCGGGCAGCCTCAATTGCCTTGTCGGAGCAGTTCATTCGTGAAGTCGAGGCCGGTTGCAGCGATGTCGAGCTTGCCAGTCCGCGCGATCCGGAAGCCCGCGGCAGCCAGGTGTCGTTCCGCTTTGGCGAAGGCTATGCGGCGATGCAGGCGCTGATCGCGCGCGGGGTGATTGGTGATTTCCGCGCGCCCGATATCATGCGGTTCGGTTTCTGCCCGCTTTACAACACCGCCGATGACGTGAGCCAAGCCGCTGCAGCCCTGTGCGAGATCATCGCCACCGGGGAATGGGACCAGCCGCAGTTCAAGACCCGAAAGGCGGTCACATGAGCGACAATCGCGATTACGACCCGTCCGCTGAAGGCGCGACCATGGATTTCGACGGGCGCATGTCCTATGGCGACTATCTGTGCCTCGATGCCGTGCTCGGCGCCCAGCAGCCGCGAACCGACGCCCATGACGAGATGCTGTTCATCATCCAGCACCAGACGTCCGAATTGTGGATGAAGCTGGCCATCCATGAAATCACCGCCGCGCGTACGGCGATCCGGCTTGATCAATTGCAGCCGGCGATGAAAACACTGGCGCGGGTGTCGCGGATTTTTGAGCAGCTCAATTCTGCCTGGGATGTGCTGAGAACCATGACTCCCAGCGATTACACCCATTTCCGCCGCAAGCTCGGGCAGTCCTCCGGATTTCAATCCTGGCAGTACCGGATGATCGAATATGCGCTGGGCAACCGCAACCACGCGATGATGCGCCCGCATGCCCATGTGCCTGACGTCCTGGCCAAGCTCGAGGCGGAACTCGACCAGCCCAGCCTCTATGACGAGGCGTTGCGGCTGGCCAAACGGCGCGGCATCGATATGCCCGATGCGGTGTTGAGCCGCGACGTGCGCCGCACCCATGAGCTGCACGATGCGGTGACCGACGGGTGGAAGCAGGTCTACGAGGCGCCCGAGGAGCACTGGGCGCTTTACGAAGTGGCTGAAAAACTGGTGGATCTAGAGGACTACTTCCGGCGCTGGCGGTTCAACCATGTCACCACGGTGGAGCGGGTGATCGGGCTCAAGCGCGGCACCGGCGGAACCGGTGGCACCAGTTATCTGCGGCGCATGCTCGATGTGGAGCTTTTCCCCGAATTGTGGCGGGTCCGCACGGTTCTGTAGACGGTCAAAGTCGGGATTCGGGGTTTCGCGCGCGGCGGATTGCCCGGAGGCTGGCCACACCAGATGCATGATGAAGGCCCACGTGCGGCAATAAATTCAACAATTGAATATTTCATCCTTGAAATACCTCGCTGGCTCGATAATCTGGTTGCGACGTCCAGAGCCGGATGCCGGGTGAGCGGGGGTTACGCGCCGGGCCGATTGGGCCGCTGGGCAGAGAGGGTGCTGCCCTTAAATGTGACGGGTTTACGTCTGCGGTTGTCAGGCCGGTCGTGAGGCCTCATCATGGCGAAACTGCTTGATTGGGAGAGCTCAGCGTGGAAGTACGCGCGGAAATCAGACTGCCGACACAGGAACTTCGCGACGATCTGCCGTTTTACACCAAAACGCTGAAAATGCGGCTGGACATCATCTATCCCGCCGATGACCCCGAGGTTGCGGTGGTCTCGGGCCACGGGCTTCGGCTCAGGATCGAGAAGGGCGCGCCCGAAGCGCCCGGCACCTTGCGGATCCTGACCGAAAATCCCGATCAGTTTGCTGATGGCGCGCGCGAATTGACGGCGCCGAACGGCACCCGCATCGAGATCGACGAACTCAACCCGCCGCTCGTATTGCCCGAAACCAAGCACGCGTTCGTGGTTCGCCGGCTTGCCGACCAGGCTCCCTGGGTGATCGGCCGCGCCGGCATGGAGTACCGCGATCTGGTGCCTTCGCGTCTGGGCGGGGCGATGATTGCATCCCATATCCGGGTGCCCGACGGGCCAGTGCCTGACATGGTGCATTTTCACAAGGTCGGCTTCCAGCTGATCTTCTGCATCAGTGGCTGGGTCGATGTGCTTTACGAGGATCAGGGCGGCCCACGGCGGCTGCATGCCGGCGACTGTTTTATCCAGCCGCCGACCATTCGCCATCGGGTGTTGCATGCCGCAGATGGTATTGAAGTGATTGAAATCGGGGTGCCCGCCGAGCATGTTACCGAGATCGATCATCTCATGGAATTGCCGACGTCGCATGATCGCCCGGACAGGGAATGGGACGGACAGAAATTCGTCCATAGTCTGGCCAAGGATGGCGTCTTCAAGCCATTCCGGATTCCGGGATTTGAAGCGCGCGACACCACCATCAATGACAACACCAAGGGGGTTGCTTCGGTGATGGTGGCGCGGCCCTCCGGCGACCATGCTCCGGTGTGGACGCGGCATCAGGGCGACATCCTGTTCAATTTCGTCATGTCGGGCGCAATGGTGCTGGAAGGCGAAGGGAAGGAACCCTACCGCCTTGAAAAAGGCGATGCTTTTGTCATTCCGCCGGGCTTGGCCACGGGCTACAGTGAACCGAGCGATGATCTGCAATTGCTGGAGGTCACCCTGCCAGGGCCCTTCGAGACCGAAGTGGTGCAATCCATCTGAGCGTTTGACAACAAGGCCCGCGAAGCGCTCATCTGCAACAGGGCAACTGACATTAACGGGAGCAATAAAGATGAAAAAAACGACCTATGCACTGGCTGTGGCGGCGCTGCTCGCCTCCGGGGCCACCACCCTTGCCGCCGACACCAAGGTGGGCATTCTGATGGACATCACCGGTCCGATTGCAAGCTTCATTCCGCCACTTCAAAACGCCGCCAATCTGGCGTTCAAGCACGCCAATGACGGCGGCGGGCTGCTCGACGGTCAGGCCGTCCCGGTCTTCGGCGACACCACCGGGTCGTCGCAAGGCGCAGTCGATGCGGCCGGCAAGCTGATCAATGTCGAGAACGTGCCGATCATCATGGGCGCGCTGATGTCGGGGACCACCATCGCCGCGGCGGAAGCCGCTGCCATTCCGGCGGGCGTGGTTCAGATCTCGCCGACCGCGACATCGCCGGCGATGACCGGCATCAAGGACGACGACCTGCTCTACCGCATTGTCCCGTCGGACAATCACCAGGGCAAGGTGCTGGCCCAGATGGTGCTCGATGAGGGCATCAACAAAGTGGCGGTGACCTTTGTCAACAACGACTACGGCGTGGGCATCGGCTCCACCTTTGTCGAGGCCTACAAGGCTGCGGGCGGGGAAGTCGTGGCCGAGGTCAAGCATGAAGAGAAGAAAAACTCCTACCGCTCTGAATTGGCGACTCTTTCCAAAGCTGGAGGCGACGCGCTTGTGGTCGTGGCCTATGCCGGAGATTCGGGCTCGAAGATCGTCAAGCAGTCGATTGAAGGCGGATTGTTCACCAAGTTCATCGGCACCGACGGACTGCGGGACGAGGCGCTGATCGCCGATATTGGCGCCGAGGCGTTGGCGAGCTCGTTCTTCTCCGCACCGACCTCGCCTGCGGACAATCCCAACCAGGCCAAGCTGCATGAGGCGTACACGGCCGAATATAACGAGCCGGCCGACAAGCCGTTTGTCGACCAGACCTATGACGCCACCTTCCTGACGCTGCTCGCCGTAGAGCAGGCCGGATCGACGGATCGCGCCAAGATGGCCGAAGCGTTGCGGGCGGTGGCTTCCGCTCCGGGCGAGAAAGTCGGCCCGGGCGAATGGGCCAAGGCCAAGGCGCTGATCGCCGAAGGCAAGGACATCGATTATGACGGCGCCGGCGGCACCTACGACTTCGACGAGAACGGCGACGTGGCCGGTTTCATCGGCAAGTTCGTGGTTGATGGCGATGTCTACAAGCAGATCGCAATCTTCGAGTGATCCGGACTGACTTGTAAAAACTGCATGGCCCCTTTCCGGAGTTCGGGAAGGGGCCATTGATCAATAAGACGCGCGACCCATCGCGCCGGTTGAACCGGTGATGAAAGGCGTCGCCAGCGGCCCCGTAGGGGACACGCACAAGGGGCGAACATGATTTCAGTCGAAAATGTGAAGGTGAGTTATGGCGGCCCCAATGTGGTTGACGATGTCAGCTTCGATATTCCCGCCGGCCGCATTACCGGACTGATCGGCCCCAACGGCGCGGGAAAGACCACAATGTTCAACGCCATCGCCGGCCATGTGCAACTGGCGGGCGGGCGGATCAGCCTTGAGGGCGATGATATCACCGGGCTTGCACCGCATCAGCGCGCGGCGCGCGGGCTGGCGCGCACCTTTCAGATCCCGCATGAATTCGCGCAACTGACGGTGATCGAGAATTTCATGGCCGCCGCCGCCACCCCGATCGGCGAGAATGTGTTCAACGTGATCTTCCGGCGCGGCCGCTTTGCCGAGGAGGAAGAGAGAACCTACCGCGCGGCGCGCGACATGGTGGCCTTTCTCGAAATCGATCAGGTCAAGGACGAGAAGGCGGGTAATCTGTCGGGCGGGCAGAAAAAGCTGCTCGAACTCGGCCGGGCGCTGATGTGCAAGCCGAAAATCATCCTGCTTGATGAAATCGGCGCCGGGATCAACCGCACGCTGCTTGCCAAGATTTCCGACAAGATCCTGTTGCTCAACAAGGAGCAGGGCCTGACCTTCTGCCTGATCGAGCACGACCTCGATTATGTTTCCAAGCTCTGTGACGGGGTGATCGTGATGGCGCAGGGCAAGCTGTTGACCCGTGGTTCGGTCGACGAGGTGCGCCAGGACGCCCGGGTGATCGAGGCCTATTTCGGCGGCGGCAAGTATGAGGCGCAGGCATGAGCGCGCTGTTGTCGGTGCAAGGACTGACCGCCGGCTATGGCGGCGTCCCGATCATCGAGGATATCGACCTCGATGTGGCCGAACATGAAATCGCTGTGATCATCGGGCCAAACGGCGCGGGCAAATCGACACTTTTGAAAACCGTGTTCGCGTTGACCAGCCGCATCTCCGGTTCGGTCAAGTTCATCGACCGGGACATCACTGCTCTCAAGACCGCGCAACTGGTGCCGCTCGGCATCTCGGCGGTGCCGCAAAGCCGCAATGTGTTTCCGACGCTCAGTGTCGACGAGAATCTTGATGTCGGCACCTATGCGGCGCCGCCTGGGGACAAGCAGGCGGTGCGCGAGACCGTGCTCGAGCTGTTCCCGGACCTCAAGGACAAGCTTGACCAACCGGCGGGTGAGTTATCAGGCGGGCAGCGGCAGATGGTGGCAATGGGGCGGGCTCTGATGAGCGAGCCGAAACTGTTGTTGCTTGATGAGCCGACCGCCGGGCTGTCGCCTGCCTATCTGGAGATCATCTTCGATCTGCTGCTCGACATCCGCAAGCGCGGGGTGACCATCCTGATGGTCGAACAGAACGCCAAACAGGCACTGAGGATCGCCGACACCGGCCACGTTCTGGTCAGCGGCAAGAATTTTGTTTCAGGAACAGGGGAAGCGCTGCTGGCCGATGATGCGGTTCGGCGCTCGTTTCTCGGGGGTGCGGCGACGTGATCGATTTCATCAATCTCTATCTGGTCCCGGGGCTGACCATCGGCAGCGTCTACGCGCTCGGCGCGGTCGGCATTTCGATGATTTTCGGGATCCTGCGCTTTGCCCATTTCGCCCATGGCGACCTGATGACCATAGGCGCCTATGGCGTGCTCACCGCGGTCTGGTTCATTCCGTTGCACCCGCTGTTGCTGCTGCCATTCGGGATGGCGCTGGCGATCGTTGCGGCGCTGGCGGTGGATCAGTTCTTCTACAAGCCGCTGCGCAAGCTGCCGACCATCTATACGGTGATCGCCTCCTTCGGCGTGGCGCTGATCTTCCGGTCGCTGGCGCAACTGTTCTGGAGTTCGGGCAACCAGGTGTTCATTCCCGGCGTCCGCCCGCCGCTGGTGCTGTTCGACACGTTCAGGATTTCCGCCCTGCACGCCCAGGCGATCATCCTGACGGTCGTCATCGCGGTGGCGCTGCATTTCTTCCTTACGCGTTCCAAGCTCGGACGCGCCATGCGGGCAGTCTCGGACGAGCCGGAACTGGCGGCGGTTGCCGGACTGGACACCGAAAGGGTTGTTCGATGGACCTGGGTGATTGGCGCAGCACTTGCCGCCACAGCCGGCGTGTTTGCCGGCATGGACACCAGCATGCACCCCAATCTGGGCTGGAATCTGCTACTGGCCATGTTCGCGGCCGCGGTCTTGGGCGGCATCGGCAAACCGATGGGTGCGATCGCCGGCGGGCTGATCATCGGCATCGCCGAGGAGACCGCCACCTACACCTGGCTGAGCGACGAGCCGCTGATTTCGCCGTCCTACAAATCCGCCGTGGCGTTCTTCATCATGGTGGCGCTGCTTTTGTTCAGGCCGCAGGGTCTGTTTAAGGGGAGGCTGCTGTAATGGAACTCACCGGTCTCTTCTTCTATCTTGTCAGCGTGCTGATTGCCGGCGGCATCTATGCGGTCCTGTGCCTGGCGCTCAATGTGCAGTGGGGCATGGGTGGGTTGTTCAATGCGGGCATTGCAGGCTTCTTCGCCGTGGGCGCCTACGCTTCGGCGATTGTGACCACGGCGGTCAGCGAACGCCATCTCGGCGGTTTCGATCTGCCGATCCCGTTCGGGCTTGCCGCGGCCATGCTGGTGGCGGGTGTGACCGGCTGGGCGGTGGCCAAGATCTGCGTGCGGCTGAAAAGCGATTACCTCGCCATGGCCTCGGTGGGCATCGCCGAAATCCTGCGGCTGGTGATTGTCAATGAGTCCTGGCTGACCAACGGTAGTCTCGGCATCTCCGGAGTTCCGCGGCCGTTCGGCGACATGGTGCGCGGACGCGAGGCTGATCTTCTGTATCTGGCGATGGTCTGGCTGTGCGTCTTGTGCGTCTACATCCTGTGTCAGCGGCTTTATGTGAGCCCCTGGGGACGCACGCTCAGGGCCATTCGCGACAATGAGGATTCGGCGCGTGCGGCGGGCAAGGATGTTGACTGGTTCCGGCTGCAGACCTTCGTGATCGGCTGCGCCATCATGGGGCTCGCCGGCGGGCTGTCGGCGCACTACTTCAAGTTTCTGTCGCCATCGGCGACCGAACCGCTGCTGGTGACTTTCCTGGTGTGGGTGATGCTGATGGCCGGCGGCTCGGGCAACAACCGCGGCGCCATCATCGGCGCGCTGGCGATTTGGCTGTTGTGGTCGGCGACCGAGATCTTCACCAACCGGCTGCCGCCGGAGTGGATCACCCGTTCATCCTATATCCGCATGCTGTTTGTCGGCCTGCTGCTGCAGTTCGTGCTGCAACGGTTCCGCTCCGGGCTGATCCCGGAAAAATCGCCCGAGATCAGATCCGATTAGCGCAAAGGGACAGGCGGCCAATCAGCCAGCCGTTCCCTCGGGCAGGAACGAAAGTAGCTTGGCGCGCACGTCGTCGGGCCAGGGCATCGAGGTGTGTTTGTCGAGCCAGCTTGCGGCCAGCACCTGATTGCCGGACCAGCGATGTTCGTCGCCGCACAGCACCTTGTGCTCGACAGTCATCGAGGATTTGCCAACCTTGGTCACGGTCAGTTCGAAGGTCAGCTTGTCGCCAAAGAACGACGGCTTGGAAAAGTCGCAGGTCAGATGCACGGTGGGGGTGCCCCAACGCTCTTTCCAGATGATTTCGTGCCAGGGATAACCGATTGCCGTCCAGAACTCCTCGATCACACCGTTCAAAAGGTTGAGATAGGACGGGTAGTAGGCGGTGCCCGAGATGTCGCAGTCGCCAAAATGCAACATGCGGTCGGTGGTATAGCTGACGGACATGATCCCTCCCTGGATGCCACGTGTGTTACGGCGGTGTTTCGCACGCTACCCGAAGACTGACAACTCCCCCCGGTCTCCACGGTTCTGTCGGCGAGCCGGTTGCCGTCAGGCGCCTGCTGCCTCGCCGGCGCCTGAAAGCACATAGCCCTTGCCGTGGACGGTGCGGATGATGGAGGCACCGGACCCTGCGCTATCCATCTTCTTGCGCAGCCGCGCCACGTGCGCATCGATGGCGCGGTCGGTGACATTGGCGTTGTTGCCGTAAAGCCTGTCGCGAACGATCGCGCGGGGCACCAGGTTGCCGGCGTTTTCGGCCAGAACGCCAAGCAGAATAAACTCTGCGCCGGTAAGCGGAATGGTCCCGGCGGTGGAGATGCGGCGGAGCTGGTGGGTTTTGAAGTTCAGTTCGAAATCGCCGAAGGAGCTTGTTTCCAGGGTGGCGCCGGGCTGCTGATTGCGGTTCTGATAACGCCTGAGCACCGCCTTGATCCGGGCCAGCAATTCACGCGGTTCATAGGGCTTGGTGAGATAATCATCCGCACCCAGTTCCAGTCCGACGATACGGTCGAACACATCGTCCCGGGCAGTCAGCATGATGATGGGCGTGTTCGAATCGCGTCGAATTTGCTGAGCGATTTCAAGGCCATCGACATCGGGAAGAATGAGATCGAGAACGATAAGGTCGAACTCGTGCTGCGACAGGGTGCTGATCGCCTGGGCTGCGGAAGACGCGATCGAGGTGACATACCCTTGCTTGGTCAGAAATCGCTTCAGGAACGAGGTCAGTTGCCCATCGTCATCCACGACGAGGATATGGTCATGCATTTACACCCCCTGAAATAGGTGCAGAGTCACTCGCAGAAAAAGCGCAACTGCGCAAGGAGACTTCGAGATGACGGCGGTTACGGCCCAACCGGCGACGATGGCGCGGACCTACCGGATCGGCACCGTGTCGCTGCTGCTCCTGGCGATCACGGTCATGCTGGGGCTGACGCTCGGCCTGCAGACCCGGGATCAGTTTCGCGAGATCGAACTGAGCTGGACCGGCTATTCGGGCGGGGTCGAGCAGCGCGGTGTCTGGATCAGCTCGATCCGCGGCTATCTCGGCTATGGCGGGATCATTCACAACTTCAAGAATTACGTGCTTCGCAAGGACGAGGGCTATTTCGAGGAGGCCGCCTCCCAGATCGCCAAGTTCAACTCCGTGGTGGGCAGCTATCTTGAGGAAAACATCGGGCCTGCCGAGCGCGACGCGCTTGAGACAATTGCTGCGACAATCGGCGCATATGAGACAGGCCTCGGGGTGGCCCGCCGGGCGATCGGGGAGGGTCTGCCGATCGCCAGGATTGATGAGCGGGTGCGCATCGACGACACCGAGGCGGTGGCGGCGCTTGCAGCACTTGAATCGATCTGGGAAACCAACCGCCACATCTCCACCCAACGGATTCTGGCGGCGGTGGAGCGTGGCGACCGACTGATCTGGATCGGCTTTGCTTCGCTGGCAGCGCTGGTGCTTGCGGCGCTGGCTTTGGGTTTCGTGCTGTTTTTGCTGTTGCGTGATCTCGGTGCGGCAATCCTTCAGTTGTCAAGCGAACTGACCGCCCGGCGCAAGCTCGAGCAATCCGAGCGGCGGCTGACGGAAGTGGTGGAGCAAAGCCCGGCAACCATCTTCATCACCGATACCGACGCGCGCATTCTCTATGCAAACCGCCGGTTTGAGGAACTGACCGGCTGGAGCCGCGCCGAGGTGGAGGGGGAGACGCCGCATTTCCTGCAATCGGGCGACACCCCCGACGATGTCTATGAAGACATCAAGACCAGGCTCAAGCGCGGGGAAGGCTGGAGCGGCGTGTTTCGCAACCGCCGCAAGGATGGCGGCAGCTATTGGGCCGAAACCACCATCATGCCACTGATGGCGCCCGACGGCAGCGTGCAAAACTTCATGGGCATCGGCGAGGACGTAACCGAAAAGCGCCAGGCGCGGGAACATGTGGCGCGTGCCCAGAAACTCGAAGTGGTGGGGCAACTGGCTGGCGGTATTGCCCATGATTTCAACAATATCCTTTCCACCATCCTGGGCGCGACCTATCTGGCGCAGCTTGATGCCAAACCCGGCAGTGATCTTGCCGGCGAAATCGAGCAAATCGACATCGCCGCCCGCCGCGGTCAGAGCCTGGTGCGCGGGCTGCTGACCTTTGCCCGCCGACAGCCGCAAAAACCGCAACCCACCAATCTGTCGGAAATCGTCACCGAGGTGGTGCGGCTGCTGCGGGCGTCGATCCCGGCCAGCGCCGAACTGACGATCCGCGACGTTAAAGACGATGTCTGGGTTCTCGCGGACCGAACCCATCTGCACCAGATCGTGATGAACCTTTGCCGCAACGCCGCCGAGGCGATCGGCACCCGTGACGGCATCGTCGAGGTGCGGCTCGAGCCTGCGGGTTCGGACCCGGGGCAGGGGCTCGAACCGCGCGCGGGGGGTTGGGTGCGCATGACGATCAGCGACAACGGCCCGGGCATGTCGGCCTCCACCCGCGCCCATGCCTTCGATCCGTTTTTCACCACCAAGCCGATCGGCAAGGGGTCAGGGCTGGGGCTGGCAGTTGTCTCGGGCCTGATCGACGGCATCGGCGGGTCGATCCATCTTGAAAGCGAGCCGGGCGCCGGCGCCAGCTTTACCGTTTTATTGCCGGCAACCGGACGGCAGCAGGCCGATCCGGCCCAGGCGGTGGTGGAGACGCCGCGCGGCCATGAGCACATTTTGCTGGTTGACGATCAGCCGGCGGTGGCGGGCACGTTGCGGCGGATCCTGTTGCGGCTTGGCTATTTCGTCGACGCTTATGTGTCGCCGGAAACAGCGCTCGAAAAGTTCCTCGCAACGCCGGATCGGCATCAGTTGCTGATCACCGACATGGTGATGCCCAAGATCAATGGCGAGGAACTGATCCGGCTGGTGCGCGAACAAAGGCCCGGCTTGCCGGTAATTGTCTGCAGTGCCTTCACCCACAAGGGAATCAGTGTCTCGGGCGCCGAGCCGCACATCCTGCCCAAACCGGTCGACCCGGCCGAATTGGGCCATGTGGTTCGCCGGCTGCTCGATGAAGCGGGCGGTGCATCTGGGTAGTCCGCGAAGCGAGACAAGGCGCAGGTTGCGAAACGGAGCGTTTCGTCACATTTCGTGGCCAAAAACCGCATCCCGTTACGCGCCCCGTCACATGCGTATTCCACACAAATCGTAGTGTTCCCTTGCCCTAGCGGATCGGGAGCCACAGGCGATTGTGCCACGGCTTGCCGCATACGGGCGCTGTTCGGGGACGGTATGCGCACAGGCAACACATATGACTGCACGGCTCGCGTTCATGCGGGAGCAGCGGCACGATGTGCGCCCTGTGAGGTTCAGGCTTTGAGCCGACCGGGCTTTTCAAATTCTCATTCTTTCAAACCGCGCGGGGCCGGATCCCCGGTCGCGCGCTCCTGCCGGCGTGATAGCCAAGGAGGCAACCCATGATCAAACCAGTGGCTTTGATGTTTGCGGCGCTGTTGAGTTCGTCAGCGCTCGCTCAGGAGGCGACGCCGATCCAGCCGATGGATGTCAGCGCCGAGCGCGCCGAACTTGGCAAGCGGCTGTTTTACGACAACAGGCTTTCGGGCGACACCGGTCTGTCCTGCGCAACCTGCCATCAGCCCGACAAGGCGTTCACTGACGGTGAAGCGCTGTCGAGCGCCTATACCGGGGCCGGGCATTTTCGCAACGCGCCGACGCTGGCCAATGTCGGTTACCGCGACGCCTGGATGCATGACGGCCGCTTGGGCACCAACTTAAACGACGTCGCCCGGGAGATGATTACCGAAACCTACCTGATGAACATGGACATGCGGATCATGCAGGAGCGGCTCAAGCAGGATCCGGTCTATGTCGACATGTTCAAGGCGGCCGGCATGTCCGAGCCGTCCAATGGCGGCGCACGCAACGCGCTGATGGATTTCATGAAGACCATCGTGTCGCGCGGCGCGCCGATCGACGGCGGCGAGTTGTCCGCCTCGGCCCAGCGCGGCAAGGCGATCTTTGAAAGCAAGGCCGGTTGTGCTGCCTGCCATTCCGGCCCGCGCTACACCGATGACCAGCCGCACAACACAGGTGTTGGCGGCAATCCGGAGATCTGGGAAAGCGCCGAGCGGCATTCGGCCTTCGTCACCTACGCCAAGTTCATGGGCATCGAGAACTACATGAACCTGCGTGAGGATCTGGGCGCCTATATCCGCACCCACCGGCCCGACACCAAGCGCAGCTTCCTCACGCCGACGCTCCGCGAGCTCAAATGGACCGCGCCGTACATGCACAACGGCACCATGCAGACGCTTGAAGAGGTGGTCGATTTCTACGACGCCGGCGGCGGAGCCGATCCGCTCAAGGACGACCGGCTCAAGCCGCTTGGCCTGGTGCCGAGCGAGAAAGCCGACCTGATCGCCTTCCTTGAAAGCCTGTCGGGCGAGAGCTTCGATGTCGATGAATATGTCTGGCGCGAAGACGACTACGACTACGCGCTGATCGAAGACTGGCGCAACACAGACAACTAAGGAGTCAGAACGATGAACTACAAAGCAATCCTCGCTTTCAGCCTGACTTCGCTGGCCGCAACGACAGCTCTGGCCCAGTCAGACCGCCCCGCTGAGCTTTCGGCACTTGGTCCCGTGCCGGTCCCGGCCGACAATCCAATGACGCCGGAAAAGGTGGAGCTGGGCAAGAAGCTGTTTTTCGACCCGATCCTTTCGGGCAACAACGCCATGCCGTGCTCGGCCTGCCATCTGCCGGAAGCCGGCTGGGCGGTCCAGGACAAGATCAGCTTCGGCTATCCCGGCACCACCCACTGGCGCAACAGCCAGACGGTGATCAACTCAGCCTATTACGGCAAACTGTTTTGGGCCGGAGCCTCGGGCTCGCTGGAACATCAGGCCCGTTCCGCCGCCAGGGGCGGCGTCGCCGGCAATGGCGAAGACGACATGATGGAAGCCCGGCTGGCCTTCGTGCCGGAATACCGGGAAGCCTTCAAGACAGTGTTCGGCGATGATTGGCCGAGCGTGCGCCATGCCTATATGGCAATCGCCGCCTATCAACGCACCCTGGTTCAGACCGACACGCCGTTTGACAATTACATGAATGGCGACGACGCAGCACTTTCGGCCGAGGCAAAGCGCGGCCTGGATCTGTTTACGGGAAAAGCCGGTTGCGTGACCTGTCACAGCGGGCCGCTTCTGTCGGACGAGAAGTACTACAACCTCGGTGTTCCGCCCTATGACGGCTGGGAAGAGGATCCGTTGGCGCAGATCACCTTCCGGTTCGAGCTCTTCGCCAAGGGATCGACCGAGGAGATGTACCGCACCACCAAGGACGATCCGGGGCTCTATTTCCGCACCAAGCAGAAGTCGGACAAGGGCAAGTTCCGCACGCCGAGCCTGCGCTACACCAAATACACCTTCCCCTACATGCACAACGGCATGCTGGAGACGCTGCGCGACGTGGTTGATTTCTACGACGCCGGCGGCGGGGAAAACGAGTTCGCAGCCAACAAGACCAGCCTGATCCAGCCGCTCGGCCTGTCGGATGACGAGAAAGATGACCTGGTGGCGTTTCTGGAGAGCCTCAGTGGTGAGGAGATGCTCATCGAGACACCGGAAATCCCCGAAATGCAGCCGCTTCCCGCGGCGGTCCAGAACTAGACCGGAGTGAGAAAGATGACGGAACTTAATGACAAGATCGTCGCCTCCATCAATGGCGAGAACGGCGAGGCCGCCGAGGCGGGAACCCGCAAATGCCTGATGAACCGGCGTCAGTTTCTGCTGACCGGCGGCATCGCCACCACCGTGGTCATGGTCGGCATTCCCGGGCTTGCGCAAGCCCAAACCCCCGCGGCGGTCGCCACCTATCCGCGCAAGCTGATCGGCAAATTGTCGGAACTGAAAACCGACGAGCCGCTTGATTTCGAATATCCCGATGAAGGCCAGTACGCTGAATCGATCCTGGTCAAGCTGGGCAAGAAGGCCGGCGGCGGCATCGGCCCTGAAGAGGATATCGTTGCCTTCAACTACACCTGCACCCACCAGGGCGGGCCGTTGCAGGGCACCTATCAGGCCGCCGACAAGGCGCTCGGGCCATGCCCGCTGCACCTGACCACATTCGATCTGACGCGCCACGGCATCTTCATCTCCGGGCAGGCCTACCAGTCGCTTCCGCAAGTGCTGCTGGAGGTCGAGGGAGACGACATCTACGCCGTCGGCATGTTCGGCCTGATCTACGGCCGTTTTGACAATCTGCAGGGTTGAGGAGCACACTCATGTCCACACCATATTATGTCCCAGAACAGTCCGTTCCCCTGCCTCCGCCGGATGCGGATGTGATTTCCACGGCGTGCGACTATTGCATCGTCGCCTGCGGATACAAGGTCTATCGGTGGCCTGTGCGCGGCGGCCGCAATGGCGGTCCGGAAGCGGCCAACAACGCCTTTGGCGAAGACTTCCCGGTGGCGCCGCTGGGCGCCTGGGTTGCGCCCAACCAGCACAACATCGTGCTGCACAATGGCGAGCCGCATCACGTCGTCATCATTCCCGACAAGGACACCGAATATGTCAACTATTCGGGCAACTCGTCGATCCGCGGCGGAGCGATCGCCCAGAAGGTCTACAATCCGCAGACGCCGACCCGCGACCGGCTGAAATCGCCGATGGTGCGGATGTTCGGCGTGCTGATGCCGGTGACCTGGGATTTCGCGCTCGAGATCGCCGCTGAAGTCGGCAACTACGTGCTCGAAAAGCACGGCACCAACGCCTATGGCGTCAAGACCTTCTCCTATGGCTACATGGAAAACACCTACGCCATCACCAAATATGCGCTGCGCCATGTGCGTACCGCCAATTTCACCTTCCACGACACGCCGTCCGACGTGACCTCGACGCCGGGGTTCCGGGATGCGGGCTTTGACAATTTCGGCCCAAGCTACGACGATTGGGCGGAAGCCGACACGCTGATGATGTGCGGCACGGACCCTTACGAGTCCAAGACCATCCTGTTCACCGACTTCATCATGCCGGCGATCCAGAACGGCCAGAAGACCATCTTCATGCTGCCGCGACGCACCGGCGGCGTGGCCTTTGCCGAAAAAAACGGTGGGCTGCTGCTCGACATCCAGCCGGGCACCGATCTTCCGGTGGTGCTGGCGATTGCCCGGGTGATCGTCGAGAACGGCTGGCAAGACGACGAGTGGATCAAGAACTGGGTCAACAACAAGTGGGAAAGCTCGTCGGGCTTCGGCCAGGGCACCCGCAACACGCCATGGCAATGGCGTACCACCTGGGGCAAGTTCCAGACCAACGGGTTTGACGACTGGAAGGAATGGCTGCTCGCCCAGGATTATGCGGAGCCGGCCAAGGCCGCCGAGATCGCCCAGATCGATGTGGAGAAGATCTACACCGCGGCGGAATGGATGGCCAAGCCCAAGGAAGACGGCTCGCGTCCGAAAACCTCGATCATGATCGAAAAGGGGTTTTACTGGTCCAACAACACCGGCAACACACAGGCAATCTCCGCGCTGGGCATCGTGGTTGGCGCCGGCGGCCGTCCCGGTCAGGTGATCGGACGCGCCGGTGGGCACCAGCGCGGAGGTTTGCGCGGCGGCGGTTACCCGCGCAACAAGTCGCCCGAGAAGCTGCCCGGACGGCGGCGTCGCGCCATGGATACCGACCGGTATCTGATGAGCGGCCACACAAGGCTCGCGCATGTGATCGGCACCACCTGGGTGCAGGCAATGTGCGGCTCACAGTCGCTTCAGGCCAAGTTCGACGAGTTGACAACGCGCAACCCGCACCAGGTCACCAGCTTTGAGAAGCAGGACATCATCGACACCTTGAAGCGGCGTGTCGACAGTGGCGGCATGGTGGTGTGGAACCAGGACATCTATCTGGTCGATCCGATCGGCGCGCGCTATGCCGATATCGTCTTCCCGGCGTCGGGCTGGGGCGAGGAGACTTTCACCCGCGCCAATGGCGAGCGGCGGCTAAGGCTCTATCCCAAATTCTACGATGCGCCGGGCGAGGCGAAGCCGGATTGGTGGATCATCGCCGAACTGTCCAAGAAAATGGGCTTTGAGGGCTTCGACTGGAAAAACTCCAACGATGTGCTTGAAGAGGGCGCCCGGCATTCGCGCGGCTCGCGCAAGGACTTCAACATGGTCCTGGTCGCAGCACGGCGCGAAGGCAAGACGCTGCATGAGAAGATGGGCGAGTTCGGCACCAATGGCATTCAGGGCCCGGTGCTGATGCTCGAAGACGGAAGCCTCGAGGGCACCAAGCGGCTGCACGATGTCAATCGTGTGCTGCCGGAGACCGGACCCGCGGGCGCCAATGTCTTCAACAAGAAGCTCACCCATTTCAACAGCCAGACCGGCAAGTGCAACCTGCAGAAGGCGCCGTGGGATCTGTTCTCATCCTATTGGGAATGGCTCAAGCCCCGCGAGGACGAGATCTGGATCTCGTCGGGCCGGATCAACGAGCGCTGGCAGTCGGGTTACGACGACCGCCGCCGCCCCTACATCGTGCAGCGCTGGCCTGAAAACTGGATCGAGATCCATCCCAGTGTCGCCGAAGCCCGGGGCATTGAAAGCGGAGACTATGTGCAGGTCTATTCCGACCGGATCCCGGTTCAGAAGGACACGATCGTGGGTGTCGAGGGAAGCGATTTCGACTTCGACTCGCTGCTCAAGAACGGCCATATCGAGCTGACCAACGCGTCGATCACCGCAGTGGCGATCGTCACTCCGGCGGTCAAGGAAAACCTTGGTTACATGGATTTCCTGCACACCTCACAGCCTGCCAACGCGCTGTCGGGCCGGGTCGTCGACTGGATCAGCGGCAACTACAACTACAAAATGGGCGTCGGCAAAGTGCGCAAGATGGGTGAGAGCCCCTACAAGTCGCAGTTCCGCTCCATGTCGTTTGCCCGCCGCGACATCGCCTGAGCAATCATCGCCGCCGGATCCGTCCGGCGGCGATCTCCGCAGCGCCCGGGTTTGGCGCCAAACAATTCAACAGGTCGATCATGCTCAATATGCCACACTCTGCCAATCGAAACCGTGCAGCGATCCTGCCCACCGTGCTGACCCATCTGGAAACCGGCAACGAGGTGTTGCGCACCCATTCGGTCAGGGCTCTGCAGGCTCTTGCGCCGCAGGACGAGATTTCCCGACAGGCATTTGTGGCAGCCTTGCTCGACGAAGACCCGGATGTGCGTACCGATGCAATGACGGCGCTGGCCGGCTGCGCCCGGCCCGAGGATGCCGCGACGATCCGGCAGTCGCTGGAAGGCGATCCGGTGCTTGAGGTCAAACTTGCCGCCATCGCAATTCTCGCCGCGCTTAAAGACAACGCGTCGCTGCCATTGATCCGCGGCCTTGCCAAGGCGCGGATGGACGACACCGTGGCCTGGGAAGACGATATCGGCGGATGGGACGAATGGCTCGAGGTGCAGCGCGCGGCGATTGCCGCGCTGGCCGGGATGCGTGCAGCCGAGGCGATTGATGATCTGATCGCCATCCGCACCGATGAATTCGGTCAGAACCTCGATGTCGAGGTGTTTGCCGCGCTGATGTCGATTGGCGGCGCTGGAACGGCGCATGTGCTTGACTGCGCCCAGTCTCTGACCGGGCTTGCGCGCAAGCGGGCGCTCGATGCGCTCAGGGCCGGCGACGCGGCCAATCTGACGGCCTATGTGGACCTGATGCTCGATGACGAGGACGCTGGAATTCGCATGTTGGCGGTTCCGCTGCTTGCGGCATCCGACCCTCGCGTGATGCAGATTGCGGAAAACGATCCGGACGCGGCGGTGCGCTGCACGGCGATCTCCGCATTCGCCGGGGATTTTCAGATCGTCGCGCAAGTTGGCCTTGCCGATGATGACGAGAGTGTACAGGCGACGGCGCTCGAGCATCTTGCGGTTCCTGTGCCGGCAGCTTTGCACGAGGCGCTGGCCCCGCATATGGCGGTATGGATCAAGTCCGCCGGGACGGCGCTGGCGGCGGTCTCTGCCAGACGGCTGCGCGAGTTTGACGCGGTACAGGCTTTGGAATTGCTGCCTGAGCTGATTGAAGACACCGAGCGTGCGCTTGAAGTGCGATTGGCCGCGGTCAATGGCCTGGCCGACATTGATGGGCCTGACACTACGTCTTTGCTGACCGGATTTCTCGACAGTGCCTCGCAACAGGTTCGCACCGTAGCGGCACGGCATCTGGCGTTGCGGGCCGGGACGGGAGATGCCGAGGCTGTCGCCGCGCTTGCCGCGGCCATCGACATGACCTTGCTGGATGAAGACCAAGCGAACATTGAGCTGCCGCCGGAAGATGGTCCCGACGCCGCCACCCAGCGGTTTGATGACGCAAAGCCGTCGGTGCGGATTTCGCCGGATGGCGAGATCGTCGAGCATGACGGCGAGGAACCGGCAGCGGGTTTGTCGACGCTGGCTGCGATCCAGTTCACCATGCCCGATGCGCCGGAAATGGCCGAAGACACGCCGGAGGAAGGCAGCGCCAAGCGTCGCAAACGCCGTTCGGTCGAGGGCCCGGAGAACATTGCCGAGGATCTTGCCCGGGTGTCGTTGGGGCTTTGCGGCGGGATCGATGCGCTGGAGTTTCGCTCGGCGATTCTGCGCCAAACCGGTTCTGACGACGCGGGCTTGAGTGCCGCCGCCTATCAGGCGCTTGCCGCTCACTGCGATGCATTCGGCATGGAAGACCATGTCGAAGACGGTGGCGCTTTGGAGATTTTCCACGGCGGCCTTGCCCATTCCAGCTCGCAGGTTCGCGCTACGAGCGCGCGCCAACTGGCTTCGGCCGGTCAGGCGCGGGACCAGCTTCGTGCCTGCCTTGACGATGAAGACGCCGTGGTACGGGCCATTGCGGTGGGGGCGGTCGCCACCCCGCAGGAATGCGCCGCCTATGTCGTCGATCCGTCGATGACGGTGCGCAATGCGGCTCTCGACCTCATGTTTTCAGGCCCCGAAGCACAGGAGCGGGAGGCTGCCTGCGCGGCACTGATTTCCAGTGATTACATCGACACGGTGGGCGTGGCGATCCATCGCTCGCCGTGGTTCTTCGATCAGGTGATCAGCACGCTTCAATCCGATGACGCGCCGGCCAAGACCATCAGCGTGCTGTTGCAGGCAATCGGCGCTTCTGAAGTGCCGGCGCCGCAGCTGACGGTGGAAAAGCGATAACGCCGAACGCGCTGCGAATACAGGATGGCGGAATGATGCTGCAAACGGATATTGCGACGAGCTCCTGGCAAACAGCCGGATTTGAACCGTCGGTGGGCGCGGCAATGGCGGCGTGGCCGCAAAGCGCAGCGGATTTCATCGAAACCGGCGGCGCCGGGCTCTACGGCCTTGATCTCGGCGACACCGCGCAAACGCGGGATCGGCTCTCGGTGCTGGTGAAGGTGCTCGCGGCGCGTGGCAGCAGGCTTGAGGGCTTTATTCAGGATGGCAGCGCCAAACAGGCCAATGGCAGTCACCAGGACATGTATCTGATGAATTTGGGCAGCGGCGAACGCGTGCGGATCTCCGAGCGGCGGGGACGGCTGGCGCGGGGATGTCATCTGGACTGGTCGGTTTTCACCGGACTGGCCGATCGGCTGACGCAGCGGCTCGATCATGGCGCCGATTACCTGATCATCAACCGGTTTGGCCGCGCCGAGGCGGAGGGCAGGGGGATGACCACCGTGCTGGAGCGGGCTCTGGACGCACAGATCCCGGCAATCGTCGGGGTTCGCCGGGAGTATCGGGAGCCGTGGGCGCGGTTTCATGAAGGGCTAGCGATGGATGTGCCGCTATGTGACGTTTCATCGGCGGCCGCCCGGTAGCATGCTTGCCATATCAAACGGGAATGCCTCTTACAAATGTAAATGAGAGGTGCGAGTGTCCTGTTGGGCCTAATAGGTGGCGCGGCCGCCAGAAAGATCGAACACGCCGGCGGTGGTGAAGCTGTTCTCCCGCGAACACAGGAAAGCAATCATCTCCGCGGCCTCCGCGAGTTCGAGAAAGCGGGCGCGGGGGATCTTGGAGAGCATGTAGTCGATGTGGGTCTGGGCCATCTGGTCGAAAATGCGTGTGCGGGCCGCGGCCGGCGTGACGCAGTTGACGGCAATATCGAGGCCCGCCAGTTCCTTGCCGAGCGATTTGGTGAACCCTATTACCCCGGCCTTGGATGCCGAATAGGCAGACGCGTTGGGATTGCCTTCCTTGCCCGCGACCGAGGCGATGTTGACGATGCGGCCATAGCCGTTGGCGCGCATGGTGGGCACCACGGCGCGGTTGACGTGGAAGGTGCCGTTGAGATTGATCGCCACAATGCGGGCGAATTCATCGACCGGGTAATCTTCCACTGGCGCATTGGAACCGGCGATCCCGGCTGAATTGACCGCGATGTCGATGCTTCCAAAAGCTTCCTGGGTTTTGGCGGCGGCGGCTTGCACGCTGTCCCAGTCGGAGACGTCGACTTCGAACGCAACGGCATGATTGAGCGATTGCGCGGTGCGCGCGGCCAGATCGGCATCCATGTCCCAGATGGCGATCCTGGCCCCGCCTTCGCATAGCCGCCGGGCCACAGCCTCGCCGATGCCTTGGGCGCCACCGGTTATGACCGCCGTCATGTTCTCGAACTGTGTTTCGCTCATGCCCCGTTTCCTCTCCTTGACCCGGCGACGCTTTCTGTGCGCCGCGTGCGGCCTTGACCTTATGGTGCTTCGGTTGGGGCGAGACTGCCACCGGTCCGGTGGAAAAAAGAGACGCTGGGGTATGGCAACCAACTCGCGGTCATCGCGAGCGGGCTTGTTGCTGCTAACCTTGGGTAAGTTGCCGTGAAGAACATGCAGGCGGCGGGACGGTGACATTTGAAATGGTGGCCTGCGCTTGCTTAGGGAGGAATACCATGAAAAAGGCACTTTTGGCCTCAGTTGCGACCTGTTTCCTGCTGCCTGCGGGAGCCATGGCCGAAGACACCGTTAAAATCGGGGTTCTCGTGGCGCTTGAAGGCGTGTTCGCGGCCGGCGGCGCTGACGGCGTACGCAATGTGGAAATGGCCGTGGAACAGGCCGGCGGCATGGCCGGCGGCAAGAAAATCGAAATCGTGGTCGCACCCAGCGACACCACACCCGACACCGCGGTGCGCCAGGCGCGCAAGCTCATCGAGCAGGACGGCGTCGACATCATTCTGGGACCACTGTCGGGTTCGGAAGGCATCGCCATGCGCGATTATGCCAAGACGGTTCCCGACAAGACCATCATCAACGGCATTTCCGGCGCTCTTGAAACCACATGGGTCGACCCCGCGCCGAACTTCTTCCGCTTCAATCTGGACGGCTCGCAATGGGGCGCCGGTCTCGGCTCTTATGTGGTTGAGGAAAAAGGCTGGAACAAGGTGGCCACCGTGGCCGCTGACTATTCGTTCGGCTACACCAACTTCCTGGGTTTCGCGGTGGATTTCTGCCGCTCTGGCGGTGAGATTGTCGAGCGCTTCTGGGTGCCGTTGGGCTCGTCCGACTTTGGCGGCGTGATTGCAGCAATGCCCGATGACATCGACGCGATCTATCTTGGCGTTGGCGGCACTGATGCGATCAACTTCCTCAACCAGTACGAACAGGCGGGCGCCGAAACCAACCTGATCGGCGGCACCATCATGGCCGACCAGACGGTGCTGACCTCCAAGGGTCGTGCCAAGGACGCGCTGATCGGCACGCCGACATCGGGTCCGCTGGCGACAGACGATCCGAGCCCGGCCTGGCAGAACTACGTCAAGGCCTATCAGGATGCGTTCCCCGAGGATGAGCGGTTCCCGGCGCCATCGCTGTTCGGCGTCGGCTATTACGTCGCCGCGCTCGCTGCAATCCAGGGCCTGAACGAGGTCGAAGGCGATCTCAGCGACGGCCAGGTGAAACTCCGCGAAGTGCTGTCGACCAAGCCGCTTGAAACCCCGTTGGGCACGGTGACGCTCAACGAAAACCGTCAGGCCTCGGGATCGGTGTTCATCACCGAAGTGGTCGAAGATGGCGAGGGCGGCCTCAAGGTCGAGCTCAAGTCCCGCGTGGACGACATCAACCAGACGCTCGGCATGACGCCTGACGAGTTCCGCGCCATGGGTCTGCCGTCTCGCGACACACCCGACTGCGCAGCTCTCGGCGGCAAGGGCTAACGCCACGCCTCTTCCGATGCCCGGTTCGCGATCGCGCGGACCGGGCATCGGCGGTTTCGCGCGCCGCGCCGCCTTTGGTGGCCCGGTTCTTGTGAAGGTTCGGGCTGATGTCACTGATTTCCTTCGTAACCCGCATTCATTTCGCCGACCGCGTGCTTGAAGACGCGCTGCCGGAGGAGCTTGAACAACTTGGCATCCGGCGGCCTTTGATCATCACCGATGAGGCCGGTGAACACGAGGATTGCATTGACCGGTTGTGGGATTCGCTGCCCGCCGATTGCGATCCGGTCCATCTGGGCGGATTTCGCCCGCAGGTGAAAGGCGCGCAGCTTCGTGCAGCGTCGAGTACCTTCCGCCGCAAGACATGTGATGCAGTAATCGGTTTTGGCGGTGCGGTGGCGCTCGATCTCGCGCGCGCCATCGACACGCGGCGCCCGGGCCAACAGGCGGCGCAATTGCTGACCATTCCGACAACAACCGAAAGCGTGGGCCTCGGGCCAGTGGGCGGCGCCATTTCGCGGCCGCCGGTGTTTAATCCGCGCAATCCCTCCGTGGTGCTGTGTGACGCCACGCTGACCGTGTCCACCGGCGCCTACGCGACCGCGATCGCCGGGATGGACACGCTGACCCATTGCCTGGAAGCCTATCTGGGCACCGCCTTCAATCCGCCCGCGGATGGCATCGCGCTCGAAGGGCTAAGACGGGCGATGCGCAATCTTTTGCGGGCGGTGGAGGATGGTCAGGACCTGGAGGCGCGGCGCGAGATGCTGGCGGCCGCACTCAATGCCGGGCTGGCCGCGCGCAAGGGGCTCGGTGGCATCGACGCGGCGGCCAAGGCGCTGGAGGCGGAAGCGGGCATTCGGGACCGTCACGGTTCGCTCAATGCGGCGCTGCTGCCGCATGTGCTGGCCTTCAACTCCCCGGCGGTGAGCGATCGGTTGCCGGTGGTGCGTGATGCAATCGGTGCTGCGGCCGGTTCGGATGTCGCCACCGTTATCGCTGAACTCGGCGAACGGCTGGGTTTGCCTGACCGCATCGGCTCCCTGGGGCTGGGCCGGGCGGCGCTGCGCCGGGCCGCCAAGGCCGCAGCTGCGGATCCGGCCAACCAGACCAATCCGCGCCATGCCACGGCGGAGGACTATTTCAAGCTGCTTGAGGAGGCTTGTTAGATATCCAAAGGGCCTGCAAGCATTGCGTGAAGGCTGAGAAAATCCGTTACGCTTGGGTGTAGAGAGATTAGCGGCGCCAGCAATTCTTGGCCGATGATCAAAGAGGCGAAAGAATTATTTTGCAATGCACAAATATTCGGCGGTGCAAAAAGAGTCGAAAACACATTTGTTTACGGTAACCGATTTCTACGTTATCGTTTGATGTTGATGCATCATTAGAATGCAAGAGGGAGGAATATGAGCACAGCATTGGCGGTGTTTCATGGTGCTTTCGGCAGGGTGTGCCTCTACTTGATGGACCGGGGGATGGTGCCCCACGGCCATCGTGAAGGTCATCTGATTTTCCATGTCCAGGGTCCACCCGCCCAGGTCGTTGTCAACGACCGGGCCTGGCCGATGGCGCCTGGCCAGGCGGTGGCAATAAGCCCCTGGCAATCCCATTATTTTCAGCCCGTGCACAATGATGCGCCCACTCTGGGGCTGGTGCTTTACATCCGTCCGGCGTGGTTTCTCGAGGCCTCCCGGCGGGCCACGGCGTCGTTGAGTTTCGGGCGCGTCGGCATCGAGGTGACCGACCGGCTGGCGCGGCTGGTCTATGGCACCACGCAATCGATGATGGATCAGGACAAAGAGGATCCGCTGATTGAGGACCGTCTGTGCTCGCTCACACAACTGGCGTTCGACCAGTCCTGGCAATGGACCACCCGCGGCGAAAGCTTTACGGGGCCGGCCTTCGCCAAACGGGATTACCGGATCCGCAATGCGCTGCGGGTGCTGCAGCAGCGTGTAGGCGAGGCTCTGGAACTTGATACGGTGGCGCGCGAGGTCGGCCTGTCCCGGCCGCACTTTTACAAACTGTTCCGCGAGCAGATCGGTCTCACCCCCAATCTCTATCTCAATGCGCTGCGCATGGAGCGCGCCATCGAACGCCTGGCGGTAAGCCAGGAAGCGGTCTCCGATATCGGATTCGATCTGGGCTTTTCCAGCCAGGCAAGCTTTTCGCGCTTTTTCATCGCCAATGGCGTGGTGCCGCCTTCGGCCTACCGCCGCAGTATCCACGTCGCGCCGCCGCAATGATGCTTTTCCCGACGACGGGCGCAACGAAAAGACTGTGGGGTATACGGGTAAGGCCAAGGGCGGGCTAGTGTTTCGGTTCGGGTCCGCGACTATCGGACCGCAACAACGGGCTGATCCTATGAGGGATTTTTTCAGACGCAGGCCGATCTGGTCGCTGATCATCGCTATCGCGGTGGCGATCGTTCTGTGGATGATTTTCGCGCCCTGGCCGCCCGGCCTTGTCGATACGCTCGGGCGCAAGCGGATCTTTCTCAATGCGGTGTTTGGGGGTGTGACGCTGGGGGCGCTGTACTTCCTGGTGGCGTCGGGTTTCACACTGATTTTCGGGCTGATGCGCAACGTCAATCTGGCCCATGGCTCGCTTTATCTGCTGGGCGGCTATATCGGCTTTGAAGTGTCTGAGGCGACCGGCTCCTGGCTGTTTGCCTTTCCGGTGGTCTTTGTCGTGGTGGCGGCGCTGGGGCTGGTGTTACAGAACCAGGTGTTCCGGCGCATGGAAGGCGAAGAACTGCGCCAGACCATGGTGACCATCGGCCTTTCGGTGGTGATCGCCGACATCATGCTGTGGATCTGGGGCGGCCAGTCCTACACCATTCTGTCGCCCGACTGGCTCAGCGGGCCGACGACGCTGCCGATCATCTCTTCGATCAAATCCAGCGGCGAAGTGGTCTACCTCAGATACCCCGCGGTGCGTATCGCCATCCTGGTCGCGGCGATCGCCATCGGCATCGCCATGTGGCTGGTGCTCAACAAATCCCGTCTGGGAATGCTAATCCGCGCCGGCGTCGACGATCGTGAAATGCTGGCGGCCTCCGGTGTGCGCATCCAGTATGTGTTCTTGGCCGTCTTTGCCTTCGGCGCCGGGCTTGCCGGCATGGCCGGGATTGTCGGCGGCACCTTTCAGTCGCTGTCTCCGGGCGAGGACACGCGCTTTCTTCTGGCAAGCCTCGTGGTGGTGATTGTCGGCGGCATGGGCTCGATCCCGGGGGCTGCGATTGGCGCGCTGGTGATTGGCCTGTCGGAACAAATCGGCCTTGTCTATGCACCCACCTATTCGGTGGTGTTTACCTTCCTGATCATGGCGGCGGTGCTCGCCTTCCGGCCCCAGGGCCTGCTCGGGTCTGTGCGATGAGGGGGGATCATGGCGCTGGTTGAACGCACGGTCCCGTCCGGGACCACCTGGATTGATCGGGTGCCCGGCATCTGGTGGGCGATCGCGCTGATCCTGTTGATCATGCCGGTCATCGTCAATGATTTCATCCTGTTTCAGGTGTTTGGCTGGTCATTGGTGCTGGGCATGATCGCGCTCAGCCTGATGTTCCTGGCGGGCTATGGCGGAATGGTCAGCCTGATCCAGATGTCGGTGGCCGCGATGGGCGGCTACATGGTGGCGATTTTCGGCACATCGGGCGTGGCGGCGATCAGCATGGAGCTGCCGTGGTGGCTCTACATCCCCATCGCCATCATCATCGCTGCAGCCTTCGGCACGCTGGTGGGTGCGCTGGCGGTGCGCACAGAGGGCATCTACACCATCATGATCACGCTGGCGATCGCCTCGGCGTTTTTCTATTTTGCGCGCCAGAATTACGGCATTTTCAATGGCTATTCCGGCTTCAACCTGGTGGTGCCGCCGCCGTTGTTCGGGGTCGACTGGCGGCAGCCGGTTCCGTTTTACTATCTGGCGCTTGGCTGTGCGGCCTTGTCCTACTTTGCCGTGGTCTACGTCTCCCGGTCGCCGTTCGGGCTGGCGCTGCAGGGCGTGCGCGACAATCCCCGGCGGATGGCCGCGCTCGGCTTCAACGTCACAGCCCACCGGATTGCGGCCTATACCTTCGCCTCGGTGATCGCGGCAGTCGGCGGCATCCTGTTGGTCTGGCAAAACGCCCAGATCTCGCCGGGGACTGCGGGCATTCCTGCGGTGATCGACATTCTGGTGATTGCCGTGGTTGGCGGCGTGCGCCGGCCGGTCGGTCCGTTCATCGGGGCGCTGATCTACACGGTGCTGCGCACCTTTTCGTCTGACATCCTGACCACATTCGGCCTCTCGGGCGAGCGCTTCAAGCTGCTGATCGGTCTGGGGTTCCTGGCCGTGGTGTTCTTCTCGCCCGATGGCGTGCTGGGCCTGTGGGAGCGCTGGCGCAACCGCAAGAACCGCGACTCCGATCCGCTGACAGGGGAGCCCAAATGACCCTGCTCGAGCCCCGCGATACCGCTGACAAGCTCGGCTCCGTGAGTTCGGGCAACGCGCTGGAACTGCGTGGCGTGACCAAGATGTTCGGCGCGCTGGCGGCGATCCAGGATGTGACGCTGTCTGTGCGGCCGGGCGAGCGGCGCGCGGTGCTGGGGTCCAATGGCGCGGGCAAGACCACGCTGTTTAACTGCGTGACCGGCGATTTCCTGCCCACCTCGGGAACCATCAGGCTGTTTGGTGAGGATGTGACCAATTTCCCGGCCTATGAGCGGATAAGGCGCGGTCTGCGCCGGACGTATCAGATCAGCCTGCTGTTTGGCGGGCTGACGGTATCGGACAATGTCTATCTCGCCTGCCGCGGGGTGTCGCGCGGCCGGTTTTCGCTGATCCGCCCGCGGCGCGGCGATCCGCTGCTTGCACGGACGGAAGAGCTTATCGAGGCGGTGCATATGAGTGCTGCCGGTGACACGCCGGTGGCGGAACTCAGCTATGGTCAACAGCGCCAGCTGGAAATCGCGTTGGCGCTGGCCGGCGCGCCGAGGTTCATTCTGTTCGACGAGCCGGCTGCGGGATTGTCGCCGACCGAGCGCGCGGAGCTGATCTCGATCCTCACCGGGCTGCCCTCACATATCGGTTTCATCATCATCGAGCACGATATGGACGTGGCGCTGCGCGTCGCCGAGAGCGTGACCATGATGCACAACGGGGCGATCTTCAAGGAAGGTACGCCAGAGGAAATCGAGAACGATCCCGAAGTCCAGGAACTCTATCTGGGGGACGGTCATGGCTGAACGCGGCCGCGCCCCGGCGCTGGAAATTACCGGCCTCAACGTGTTTTACGGTGCTTCGCACGCGCTGCAGGGCGTCGATCTCAAACTCGATGGCGGGGTGCTGTCGGTGGTCGGCCGCAACGGCATGGGCAAGACCACGCTGTGCAAGGCGATCATGGGCATGGTGCCGGTGGCGTCGGGCTCCATAATGTTTGCCGGACAGTCGCTGGTGGGCAAGACGCCGGCGGAAATCGCCCGCATCGGTATCGGTTACGTGCCGCAAGGGCGGCGGCTGTGGCGTTCGCTGTCGGTGGACGAGCATCTCAAGATGGTCGCCACCAAGGGCGGCGCCTGGAGTGTGGAGCGGATCTATTCGACGTTCCCGCGGCTGGCTGAACGCAAGAGCAATGGCGGTGGGCAGCTCTCGGGCGGCGAACAGCAGATGCTGGCGATCTCGCGGGCGCTTTTGTCCAATCCGAAGCTTCTTGTGATGGATGAGCCGACCGAGGGGTTGGCACCGGTGATTGTCGCCCAGGTCGAGGACATGCTGGTCCAGCTCGCCCAAGAAGGCGACATGGAAGTGCTGGTGATCGAGCAGAACATCGGCGTGGCCTGCGGTATCTCTGATCATGTGGCGATCATGGTCAATGGCCGCATCAATCGCATTGCGCCGGCGGGCGAACTGGCCGCCGATCGCGATCTGCAACAACGGCTGCTCGGCGTTGGCCGTCACAGCCATGATGATACGCCGGACACACCCGGGGCGGCGGTGCCGGCTGCGGCGGAGACGGAAGGGGCTGGGGGCCCGTCATCGCCGCAGTCGGTGAAAATCTACATGTCCAATCCGAGCCCGCCGACACGGTGGTCACATCCTGTCCCGGTGGCGCAGCTCGAACGCATTGCGCGTGTCGTGACCACCGGCCCGGGACGTGCGGGCGCGGAGCAGACGGAAATCCGGCAGCTGGCGAGCCCGGGCGAAGGCGTGGTGCTCGTGGCTGGTACGCTCGACACCAAGGGCGAAGAGTTGCGTTTCATTCGTGATCAGATCCGCGCTGCCGGCCTTCCGGTGCGGCTGGCGGATCTGTCCACCTCAAGCGGGCACACGGGCGCGGAAATTCCGGCCAATCAGATCGCGGCGTTTCATCCGCGGGGCTCGGCGGGCGTCTTTACCGGCGATCGCGGCCAGTCGGTGGCCGGAATGACGCTGGCGTTCGAACGCTGGATCGCACGTCAACAGGGCATTGGCGGCATGATTTCAGCGGGCGGCTCCGGCGGTACTGCGATGGTCGCGCCGGCCATGCGGTCGCTGCCGATCGGGGTGCCGAAACTGATCGTGTCAACCGTGGCGTCGGGCGAGGTCAGCAAATATGTCGGTCCCGCCGACATCACCATGATGCATTCGGTGGCCGACGTGCAGGGGCTCAACACCATCACCCAGGAGGTGCTCGGCAACGCCGCCCAGGCGATGATCGGCATGGTCAAGGCGCGGCGGGGGGCCAAGGCCGCTACCTCGAGCAAACCGGCCATCGGGCTGACCATGTTCGGTGTGACCACGCCATGCGTCCAGCAGATCGTCGCCAAACTCGAAGATGGCTATGACTGTCTCGTCTTCCACGCCACCGGCATCGGCGGCCAGTCGATGGAAAAACTGATCGATTCGGGCAAGGTGTCCGGGGTGATCGATGTGACTACCACCGAGATCTGCGATCTCTTGATGGGTGGGGTGTTTCCCGCCACCGAGGACCGGTTCGGCGCCGTCATCCGCTCCCGCATGCCCTATATCGGCTCGGTCGGGGCGCTTGATATGGTCAATTTTGGAGCACCCGGCACTGTGCCGGAGAAGTACGGCTCCCGCACCTTTTACGAACACAATCCGCAAGTCACCTTGATGCGCACGACGGCTGAGGAATGCGCTGAAATGGGGCGCTGGATCGGTGAGCGGCTCAACCAGATGGAAGGCCAGGTCCGGTTCTTCCTGCCGGAGGGCGGGGTATCAGCGCTCGATGCGCCCGGTCAGCCGTTTGAAAACCAGGCGGCGCGCGCAGCGCTCTTTCAGGCGCTGGAGACGACCGTGCGGCAGACTTCGGGACGCCAGCTCATCCGGCTTCCCAGTCACATCAACGATCCCGAATTCGCCGCCGCCGTCGTTGCCGCCTTCCGGGCGCTGCATGGCGGGGGGCGACCAGCACGCAAACGAGAGGCCCTATCATGATATCCAGAGACGCCATCCTGGAGAAATTCCGCGCGATGATCACCGCGGGCGAACCGATTGTCGGCGGCGGCGCGGGCACCGGCCTGTCCGCCAAATGCGAGGAAGCCGGCGGCATCGATCTGATCGTGATCTACAATTCGGGACGCTACCGGATGGCCGGGCGCGGCAGCCTGGCTGGGCTGATGCCCTATGGCGACGCCAATGCGATTGTCATGGAGATGGCCGGTGAAGTTTTGCCGGTGGTCAGGAACACGCCGGTGCTGGCCGGCGTCTGCGCCACCGATCCGTTCCGGCTGATGGATGTGTTCCTGGACGATCTCAAGCGCGTGGGCTTTGCCGGGGTTCAGAATTTCCCGACCGTGGGGCTGATCGACGGCTCGTTTCGCGCCAACCTCGAAGAGACCGGGATGTCCTACGGGCTCGAGGTGGATATGATCGCCAAGGCGCGGGCCAAGGACATGCTGACCACGCCCTATGTTTTTAACGAGGACGACGCCGCGGCGATGGCCAAAGCGGGTGCGGACGTGATCGTCTGCCATCTGGGTTTGACCACCGGCGGGGCGATCGGCGCGGAAACTTCGCTCAAGCTCGAAGACTGCCCGGCGCTCGTTGACCGCTGGGCGGAAGCCGCGCTGAGGGTTAACAAGGATGCGATCATTCTGGTGCATGGCGGCCCCGTCGCGATGCCCGAAGACGCCGATTATGTTTTGAAATCCACATCAACCTGCCACGGGTTTTATGGCGCTTCCTCGATGGAGCGGCTTCCGACCGAAGTGGCGTTGACCGAGCAGACCCGCGCATTCAAGCGCATTGGGGGCAAGTAACTGGCATTGCGCCAGGGGAGGAAGAGATGACCGGACAGATCATCGGACAACTGATCTTGTGGCTGATCGTGGCGGTGGTGGTGATTGCCATCATCTACTGGGTGATGCAGTGGCTTTACCGGCGTTCGACGAAGGAAGTGGCCTTCGTGCGCACCGGTTTCCTGGGTGAAAAAGTGGTGATTGATGGCGGCGCGTTCGTCTGGCCGATCATCCACGAAATCACGCCGGTCAATATGAACACGCTGCCGCTGGCGGTGGCCCGACGGAACGAGACGGCGCTGATCACCAAGGACCGTATGCGTGTCGATGTCGAGGCAGAGTTCTATGTCCGGGTGAACCCGTCCAAGCCGTCGGTCTCGATGGCCGCGTCGACGCTCGGTCGGCGCACGCTTGAGGCCAGCAATCTGCACGGTCTGTTGTCGGGCAAGTTCGAAAGCGCCATGCGCGCCATCGCCGCCGAGATGACCATGGGCGAGATGCATGAGAACCGTTCGACATATGTGGCGCGGCTGAGCGAGGTCGCCCAGGAAGATCTGTCCAAGAACGGGCTGGAACTCGAAAGCGTCGCCATCATCGACGTCGATCAGACGCCGCTTGAATATTTCAACCCGTCCAACCGCTTCGACGCCGAAGGCCTGACCGACCTGATCAAGGACATCGAGGCCAGGCGCAAGCTGCGCAACGACATCGAGCAGGATTCGATGATCCAGATCCGGGCCCGCAATCTGGAGGCTGAAAAGCAGGCGCTGGATATCGAACGTTCCAGTGAGGAAGCCCGGCTCGATCAGGAACGCGAAGTCGAGTTCCGCCGCGCCGAACAGCGTGCGCAATTGGCCAAGGAGCGCGCCGAACGCGACACCGAAGCGGAATCGGCGCAGATCACTGCACGCGAAGCCATCGAGAAGGCGCGGATCGCCAATGAGCGCGGCATCGCCGAGGCCCGCATTGCCTCCGAGCGCGAAATCCGGGCGCGAGAGATTGCCCGTTCCACGGCCGATGAAGCCGAGGAGATCGCCGCGCGCGAAGCCACCGAGACAGCGCGTATCCAGCAGGAACGCGCTGTGGCTGAGGCCCGGATCGCCAATGAACAGGACACCAGGGCGCGCGAAATCGCTCGTCAGAAGGAGCTCGAGGAAGCGGAAATCGCCGCCCGCGAATCCACAGAAACTGCCCGCATTGCCCAGGAAAGGGCGGTGACCGAAGCGCGCATCGCCAAGGACAAGGAGACCCAGGCGCTGGAGATCGAGCGGCAACGGGCCACCGACCAGGCCGAGATCAAGGCCCAGGAGGAAACGGAACGGGCGCGGATGGCTCAAAACCTGATCATCGCCCAGACCCGGATCAAGGGCGAGGAGGACATTCGCCGCCGCGAAATTGCGCGCGAACAGGGTTTGGAAGAGGCCGATATCGCTGCGCGCGAGGCGGTCGAACGGCTGCGCATCCTCCAGGCGGCGGAGGTCAGCGAAGCGCGCATCGCCGAGGACAGGCGGATCCGCGAGCTGGAAATCGCCCGGCAGCAGGCGGTGGAGGCGGCCGAAATCGCCGCTGGGGAAGCCATCGAGGCGGCGCGGATTTCCCGCGAGAAGGAAATCGCCGCAACCCGCATCTCCGCCGACGAGGACACGAAGAACCGCGAGATTGCCCGCAATCGCATCATCGATGAAGCGCGGGTTGCCGCCGACGAGGCGGTCGAACAGGCCCGCATCGCGCAAAAGCGCACCCTGGAGGCCGAGCGTATTGCCGCGGAGCAGGAGGTTCGCGCCCGTGAAATCGTCAAGGATGAGGAACTGGAGTCCGCCGAGATCGATCGCCGCGAGGTGCTTGAGAAGAAGCGGGTGGCCACCGAACTGACGCTCGAGAAAGAGCGCATCTCCAGCCAGCAAAAGCGGGAGGTCATTGAGATCGACCGCAAGCGCGCGGTCGAGGAAGCGGATCAATCCCGGATTGTTGCGCTGGCCGACAAGAAGACCGAGCGCGCAGCAGCCGAGGCTGCGGTTCAGCAGGCCGAGATCGCTGCCAAACGCGATGTGGAGACCGCGGAAGTCGAGAGCGAACGCGCACTCGAGGCGGCCCGGCTGGAACGCCGCCGGTCGCTCGAACAACTCGAGATCGCGCGCGTTCAGGCGCTGCGCGAAGCAGAGATCGAAAGCCGCGAGGATGTCGAACGTGCACGGATCGCGTCCGAGCGTGGCCTTGATGAAATCCGCATCAGTCACGAGACCGAACGGCGGCGGCTGGAGGTCGAGCGCGAGAAGGAGGTGGAGTCGGTCCAGATCGACAAGGCCATCACCCTGTCGCAGAAAAGCCTTGAGGAAAGCGCCGCGCGCGCCAAGGCCGAGGCCGCTCGCGCCCAGGCCGCAGAGGCCGAGGAAAAGGTCAAGACGGTGCGCGAGACCGAAGTTGCCAACCGTCGCAAGTCGATCGATGTGCTGATGGCCGAAAAGGCGGCCGCGGAAGCCAAGGCTGTGGCCGAGGGAGAAAAGGTGCGCATGGCCGTGGAGGCGGAAGCGCAGCGGCTCATCAACGAAGCCGAGAATGTGCTCACCGATCCGGCCCGCGCATCGCTGTTCCGCCGCAAGCTGCTCGAGCATGTCGAAGGCATCGTTACCGCCAGCGTCAAGCCGCTCGAGAAGATCCAGGATATCCGGATCATGCAGCTCGATGGCGTGACCGGCGGCGGGGGCGGCAAGTCCGGAGACGGCGGCAGCCCCACCGACGAGGTGATCAATTCGGCGCTTCGTTACCGCGTGCAGGCGCCGCTGATCGACAGCCTTTTGAACGACATTGGCATCGATGGCGCCAATTTGTCCAAGCAGGGCGGGCTGATCCGCGAGGCCAGTGACATGCAGCGTGTCGCCAATGAAGCCAAAAAAGGTACGGCGTCCAAGGGCGACGACACTAAGCCTGCTGACCCCAAACCCGTTGACAAGGAGAAGAAGTAGATGCCGCGCGTTTACATCTCCTCCGTCATAGAAGCGCCGGCGGCGCGGGTCTGGGAGCGGCTCAGGGATTTCAACGGCCTGCCGCGCTGGCACCCGCGGATCCGTGACAGCCGGATCGAAAACGGGGAACCCGCCGACCGGGTCGGCTGTGTGCGCGACTTTCACCTGCAAAATGGCGACCGCATCCGCGAGCGGCTGTTGGGCCTGTCGGATTACGACATGTTCTGCACCTATTCGATCCTGGAAAGCCCGATGCCGCTGACCGATTATGTCGCCACGCTGCGGCTGACCCCGGTGACTGACGGCGACCGTACCTTCGCGGAATGGACTGCGGAATTTGACTGCGCGATTGACGATGCCGAGGGCCTGGTGACCGGGATAGGCAACGATGTGTTCCAGGCCGGTTTTGACGCGCTCAAACGGCAGATGGCGGGATAGGCGCATGGTTCACGTGGTCAAGAGCACGATCCTCGATGTGCCGGTGGAAACCGTGTGGGAGGTGCTGCGCGACTTCAACGGTCACGACCGTTGGCATCCGGCGGTGGCGGATTCGGCGATCGAACGCGGTCGCGACTCCGACCGCATCGGTTGTGTGCGCCGGTTCCACCTCGAGGACGGCTCGGAGCTGCGGGAAAAGCTGCTGACCCTGTCGGATTCGGAAATGGCGTTTTCCTACTGCCTGCTCGATACGCCCGTGCCGCTGCTCAACTACGTGGCCCATGTCAGGCTTTTGCCAGTGACTGATGGCGACCGCACCTTCTGGCACTGGGAATCGCGGTTCGATACGCCTGAGGGCCGCGAAGAGGAACTGGGGCAATTGGTGGGCGAGGCGATTTATCAGGGCGGGTTTGATGCCATCCGCGCGCATTTGGGAGAACAGGATCAATGACCAGCACGGTGGAGACCGTATCGACGATGGCCGAAGCGGCACGGGCGGTGGCGCAGGGCGCAACCTTCCTGGCCGGCGGCACGATCGTCATGCGCGATGTCAATGCCGGTGAGGCTGCGCCCAGGATCGTGCGCACCATCGATCCTTCGCTGAACGACATCCGGATCAGCGGCGACAGCGTTGTCCTTGGCGCGGGCGTCACCATGGCGCAGGTGCTGGCCAATCGGGATCTTGAGTTTTTACACCCGGCGGCCCGGATGATCGGGGGGCCGCAGGTGCGCAACATGGGCACGGTAGGCGGCAATCTGTTCGCGCCTCATCCCTATGGTGATTTCGCAGTCGCGCTGCTGGCGCTTGGCGCCCGGGCCGTCATGGCGGGCCAAAGCGGCGGCCGTCCGCTCGATGATCTGATGCGCGACCGATCACGTTCGCCGGCGCTGGTCGCGGCCATCGAATGCCCGCGGCCGCGCGCCGGCAGCTTCGGGTTCCTGAAGGTCAGCCGCGTCAAGCCGAAGGGCGTATCTGTGCTGTCGGTGGCGGCACTGCTGCCGCGCGAAGGCGGGCGGATCCGCGGCCCGCGGGTCGCCTGGGGGGCGATGGGACCAGGGCCCATGCGCGGCGCTTCGGCTGAGCGGTTGCTCGATGGCCAGGAGCTTAGCGCCGCCACCATCGACCGGGTTGTGCAGGCGGCGGCGGAAGGGCTGTCTCCGCCCACCGATGCGATCGCCACCGACTGGTACCGGCGCGAGGTGGCGGGCGTTCATCTCAAGCGGCTGCTCGAACAGATGGAGCGCGGATGATGGCCAAGAAACCGGTTCACTTCAGCCACAATGGCGTCGAGCGTGCGGCCTTCGCAGATGACGGCCAGAACCTTCTCGAATTCCTGCGCCGCGGCGCGGGCGATCTGTCGCCCAAATATGGTTGCGGCCAGGGCACCTGCGGCGCCTGCACAGTAATGATCGACGGTGAAACCCAGCTGTCTTGCCTGGTGCTGGCCGAATCCATCGATGGCAAATCCATCCGGACGGCTGCCGGCCTGGCGAGTGACCAGCTCGACCCGCTGCAGGTGGCCTTCATGGATCATTTTGCCGCCCAGTGCGGATACTGCACACCGGGCATGCTGGTCTCGGCGCGGGCGTTGCTGGAGCGGAACCCGAAGCCGACGCGCGAAGAGGTTATGGAGGCCATTTCCGGCAATCTGTGCCGCTGCACGGGCTATGAGCCGATCATCTCCGCCATTCTCGCGGTTGCCGAGGGGAGGGCGCAGGCATGATCGAGTTCCGCAAGGAGTTTTTTGCCGACGAACGCGACGACGATTTGAACGAGGTCGGCAAGCCAACACGGCGGCAGGATATTTTGGGCCACGTCACCGGCCGGTCGCCCTTTTTTGACGATCATCTGTTTGACGGGCTGTTGCATATGCGCTGCGTGCGCAGCCCGCACCACCATGCCCGCATCCGGCGCGTCGACACAGCCGAGGCGGAAAAGATGCCGGGTGTCGTCAGGGTGCTGACCGGCAAGGATGTTCCGACCAACCTCAATACGCTCTTGAGCCTGCTCGATTTCGGCATCGACGACGAGCCGATCCTGTCGACCGCGAAAGTTGCCTATCGCGGCGAACCGGTGGCAGCCGTGATCGCCGCGACCGAAGCCCAGGCGCGGGCGGCTGTGAAGGCTGTGCGGGTCGATTGGGAGGTGCTTCCGCATGTGCTCGATGTGGAGGAGGCGATCAAGCCCGGTGCGCCCACCGTGTGCGAGGTCTATCCGGACAACAAGTTCATCTATCACGGCAAGTATGATCATCAGAAGCTGCGCTTCGGCGATGTCGAGGCGGCATTTGCGAGCGCCGATCATATCGTCGAGGGGCGCTATCAGATGTCGCCGATCGAGCAGGCGCCGATCGAGACCTGCGGCGCCATCGCAGCGCCCGAGCAGAACGACCGTTATGTCTGCTACACCTCGACCCAGGCGCTGTTCTTCTCGCTTGGCACCGCCGCCAAGGTGCTGCAGACGCCATCGTCGCGGCTGCATTTCATCGGCGGCACGGTGGGAGGCGGATTTGGCGGCAAGGTGGATTCGATCCATGAGCCGCTTGCTGTTTTGGGAGCAATGCTCACCGGGCGGCCCTGCAAATATGCCTGGGACCGGGGCGAGGAAATGCAGGTCGGCGCGCCGCGCGGGGCGGAGCGCTGGTACATCAAGGATGCGGTGGCCAGAGACGGGCGGATCACCGCACGCAAGTTCATCGGCTATTTCGATAGCGGCGCCTACACGCGGTTGTCCTCCTACGCTATCATCAAGGGCGTGGGGCACCTGCCGGGACCTTATACGATCCCCAATGTCTATGCCGATGTCTATTGCGTTTACACCAACCGCACCCCGGCCACGGCGATGCGCGGCTTCGGTATTACCGGTGTGGATTTCGCCATTGAGAACCACATGGACAAGGTGGCCGAAACGGTCGGGGTGAACCCGATCGAACTTCGAATTCTCAACAGCTACCGCGATGGCGACATGAAGGCGCACCGGCGCGAGGCCAAGAACTGTGCGCTGGTTGAATGCTGCCAGGTGGTGGCGGAGAAGGGCGGCGTGACACTTTCGCCCGACGCACGTGCTGCCACGTCGCTTACCGGTGGCGGGGGTGAGCGGGCGCAAATTCCCAACTTCACCGCCACTGACGAGCACGGCCGGGTGGAAGGCTTCGACACCGGCTCCTATGCGCAAAAAGCCTCCGCCGCGGCCACTGCGCCGCAGCCGCCGCGTACGCTGCCCGCAAGTCAGCAGCCCACGTCGCGTCCGGTGCAGCCCCCGGCCTCGCATCAGCCAGCGATCCCGCCGACCCCGGCCGCACAGCCGGCACAACCGGCGCCCCCGCAGAAACCAGCGGCGTCGCGCAGCGGCGCGATGCGTTTTTCCTCTCTTTCCGGTTTCAGGAGGCGATAATGGCGCTTCATCGCGGCCGCGGTTTTGCGGCGATCAACTATCCCATCGGCATGAATCTTGGCGGCGATCCGAGCCAGGCGCTGGTTCATTCCAATCCTGACGGCAAATTCACCGTGGCGCTGTCTGCCATCGATCTGGGGCAGGGGATGAAATCGGTCACCCGCCAGATTGCCGCCGAAACCCTGGGCGTGCCGGTGGAGGATGTCTATGTCGACACCGCCGACAGCGACACCGGTCCGCACGATATGGGCTCGTTTGCCTCGCGCGGTACCCACCGGATGGGCAACGCCGTCATTCAGGCCTCTCAGGAAGCGCGGTCGGTGATGCTGGAAGCGGCGGCGGAGGAACTGGAAGTCGACGCTGCGGATCTCGTTACCGACGGGCGCGGCAACATTCACGTCAAGGGCGCGCCGTCGCGGTCGATCACCACCATGGCCGCCTCGCAGGCCGCGCAGTTCAAACAGGGCCGCACCATTGCTGGGCGGGGCATCTTTCTGATTCCGCTGTCGGAGGTGGATCCCCAAACCGGCGAGATGACGCCGGTGTCGTGCTTCGCCCATGCGGCGATGCTGGTCGAGGTCGAGGTTGATGACGAGACCGGCGAGGTGGCGGTGCTGGACATGCAATCGGCCTATGAGGTCGGGCGGGCGCTCAACCCAAAGCTTGTCGAGCAGCAATTGCGCGGCGGCGCCTGGATGGGCATGAGCCACGCCATCTGGGAGACGACCGAACCCTATTACCCGTCACGCGACCACGGACCGGAGGATTTCAACGCCTATGTGATGCCCGGCCCGGGCGATTTAGCCCCCCATCACATCTCGGTTTTGGAACGGCCTGCGCCGGATGGACCCTATGGCGGCAAGGGCCCGGGCGAGATGTGCGCCAATCCGGTGCTGCCGGCTGTGGTCAACGCGGTTTACGACGCGGTGGGCGTGCGCGTTGACGATCTTCCGGTCACGCCGGAAAAGGTTCTGCGCGGCCTCAAGGCAAATGGCGGGGCCAAACCCCGCAAGGCGCTCTGATGGCGATCCGGTCCAGCATACTCGGCCTTGATGGCCCCGAGCCGCTGGCGCTGGGCCTGCGCGATGCGCAATATATCGCCGATGAAGGGCTTTCAACCGCCGCCTATCTGGCTTTGGCGCTGGGCAAGCCGCTGTTGCTCGAAGGCGCGCCCGGCGTGGGCAAGACCGAGGCCGCCAAGGCGCTGTCTTCCGTGCTGGGGCGCGAACTGGTCCGGTTGCAATGCTATGAGGGCATTGATGCGGCCGCCGCCATGTATGAGTGGAATTTTCCGCGCCAGATGCTGGCGATCCGTCAGGCCGGCGACGGTCACATCAATCTCTACGCCGATGAATTCCTGATCTCCCGACCGGTTCTGCAGGCGCTTGAGGCGCCGCGCCAGAGGGTGCTGCTGATTGACGAGATCGACCGCGCCGACCATGAATTCGAGGCATTTCTGCTCGAATTCCTCTCCGATTTCACCGTGTCGATTCCCGAGCGCGGTACCATCCGTGCTTCCGAGCCGCCGGTGGTGATCCTGACGTCGAATCGCACCAGAGAATTGCATGAAGCCTTGCGCCGCCGCTGCGTCTATCACTGGATCGATTATCCGTCGCCGGAGCTTGAGGCGCAGATCGTGATGATGCGGGCCTCGACGGTGGCGCAGGAAACCGCGCGTAAGGTGGTGGCGGCCGTCGGCGGATTGCGTGCCGAGCCGCTGGCCAAGCCGCCGGGCGTTGCCGAGACCGTGGAATGGGCCCAGGCCGCAACGCTGCTCAACAGCCAGGGGGTGGCCTGGCCCCGGGCTTTCGCGCGCGCCATCGGGGTGGCGCTCAAGGATCAGGATGATCTGACTTTTATGGCGCCGCGGCTCGATGCGCTCATCGAGGAGGCCGTGGCATGAACGGCGGCGGCACATATCTGACTGGACCGGTGGCGGCGAAGCTTCCGAGGCCGCTTGCGCCATTTCTTGAGTTGGCCACCGCGCTGCGCGCCGCCGGGGTCGCCGCGGCGCCGGAACAAACGCAGGTCTTCATTGCGAGCGTAGGCTTGCTGGGGCCGCGCTCGATTGGCGACATCCGCCGGGCGGCACATGCCGCGTTTGGCCCCGGGCCAGACAGGCGAGCCGAATTCGACGTGATTTTTGACGCGATCTTTCTTGGACGGGCGCTGGCGGCGCCCGCGATGGGTGAACCGGAGGAAATGCCCCAGGCCTTCGATGCCGGTGATTTCGATCTGATGCCCGAAAGCCCTGAGGAAGACCCGTCGGGCGGTGATGCGACCACCACCGAGCGGCTGTTTGCCCGCATGCTCGCGCCCGATGACGATGATGCGGCGCTGCGCGGTTTTGCGCGGTCCGCGCCCGGCGCATTGCCCCGCCGCAGATCGCGCCGCACTGCGCCCGGCAAGGGACGCCTGGCCGATCCGCGGCGGGCATTTCGCGACATGCTGCGCCGGGATGGCGAGATCAGCCGATTGCCCGCCCGGTACCGGAAGAGCCGGCAACGCAGGATCCTCATGCTTGTCGATGTGTCTGGATCGATGAAGGCGGGCACCGATGGCGCCCTGCGGCTGTGCCATGCGCTGGTTCAGGCCGGCGAACGCGTCGAGGCCTTTACGCTCGGCACGCGGCTTACGCGGGTGACCCGGGCGTTGAAGCATCGCAACCGTGAGCAGGCGCTGACGCTTGCGTCCGGGCTGGTGGCCGACTGGGATGGCGGCACGAGGCTTGGAGAAGCGCTGGCGGTGTTTTTGTCGGTGCCGCGGTTCGCCTCATTCGCGCGCGGCGCGCTGGTAATCGTGGTCTCGGACGGGCTCGAGCGCGGCGGCCCGGATGCGCTGACCGCTTCGATGGCCCGGCTTGATGGCCTGGCCTGGTCGGTGCTGTGGCTGTCGCCGCTGGCCGCCGATCCCGCCTACCGGCCGGAAACCGGAGCGATGCGGGCGATCCTGCCGATGCTCGATCGGCTCGGCGACGGCTCCAGTCCGGCAACGCTGGCGCGCGAGATCCTGGCTTTTTCCAAGGGGGCGCGGGCATGAAGATCATCGACTCGCATTTTCATGTCTGGCGGCAGGCGGATCTGCCGTGGCTGTCGGGGCCGATGCAGCCGCGCATTTTCGGCCCTTACGAGGCGATCCGCCGCGATTATCCGATGGCCGAATATTTGGGCGACACTGCCGGGACCGGAGTGGAAAAGGCGGTTTATGTGCAGGCCAACTGGCCGGTCGACAAGGCCTGCGATGAGGTTTCCTGGCTGCAACAGGTGGCGTGCGAGACCGGCTGGCCCCAGGCCGTGGTGGCCTATGCCGATATGACGGTCGAGGATGCGCGGCCGGCGCTTGACAGCCTGGCGAGGTTCTCGCTGGTCCGGGGCATCCGCCAGCAGTTTCACTGGCACGAAAACCCGCTCTACCGTTTCGCGCCAACGCCTGATTTGTGCCTGGACTTGCATGTACAGCGAAACATCGGATATCTGGCCGATTACGATTTCAGCTTCGATCTTCAGGTGTTTGCCGGGCAGATGGCGGCCGCCGCAACACTGGCCGATGCCTGCCCGGAAGTCGGCTTCGTGTTGCAGCATGCGGGCATGCTCGAAGATCTGAGCGAAAACGGACGCGCGCAATGGCGCGCCAGCCTGTCAGAACTTGCCGCGCGGCCCAATGTATCGGCCAAGCTTTCAGGGTTCGGCACCTTCATCCATCGAAACGACGCCGGCCATGTGGCCTGGCTGGTGGAGGAAACAGTGGCGCTGTTTGGGGCGGAGCGGTGCCTGTGGGGGTCGAATTTCCCCATTGAGAAACTCTGGACCGATTACCCGGCGCTGCTGCAAGCGCATCTTCAAGCCACCGCCGGGCTCAGCGAAACGCAACGAACCGACATCTTTTCCGGCACGGCAAGCCGGATCTACCGGATTTAATGGGAGGACACGCCAATGGCATTGGAAATCAAGATACTCGATTATGGCGATATCGAGTTGGAATCGAGCTTTCTGGTGCTCGCCCGCGATTGCGGCCGGGTTCGCCGGGTGCCGGTCTACGGGTTCCTGATCCTGGGCGGTCAATATCCGATCGTGGTTGACACCGGCTATCGCGACAACGCGATCATGGAGACGCTCGGGATGCGCGGGCTGCAGTTTCATGAAAACATGATCGAGCGGCAGCTTGCTAATCACGGCGTCAAGCCGGGAGATGTGCGCTATGTGCTGCACACGCATCTGCACATCGACCATGCCGGCAAGGACGACCATTTTCCGATGAACACCACGGTGGTGATCAACCGCCGGGAACTCGAATGCTCGGTGTCGGGCCTGATGCATCCGCAATATCCCAAGCCTGACATCCAGCACCTGATCGAGCGGTTGCACACCCGCGACGCGCTGCGGCTTGAGGATCTCGAGCTATCCGGCCCGGTGGAGATCATGCCCGGGGTGGTGATGGAGGCCGCCAACGCCCACACCGAGGGATCGATGAATGTGCATGTCGAAACCGCGGAGGGGCAGGCGACGATCTGCGGCGATGTTATCTATGATTTCAACGACCAGATCATCGAGCCGATCTACCAGATCAGCGATCACGAGCCGCAGGTCACCGGCAATCATGCCGGTTCCAAACGGTCCGAGAAGGCGGCGATCAAGAAGCTGCTCAACTCATCGAAATTCCTGCTGCCGGTGCACGACAAACCGGCACTGATCGAGCATGGCCAGGTGGTCGGGCGTCTCGACATGCAGATCCCGGGTCCGGTCAGCCAGACGGTGCCGCGCCGCAACTGGTTCGCTGTCTAGCGGGGAGGGTAAGATGGCTCATCAGGCTGTGGATCCAGACTTCCGGCGACTGGTCGACGAGCACGCGCCGGTGCGCCAGCCAGGCAGCGGGTTTACCTTCACCGAAGGGCCGATCTGGCACCCGGTGGAGCAGTATCTGCTGTTCTCCGATATGCCGGGCGATGTGCGCCGGCGGCTCGACAAGGGCGGAGTGCGCGAGATCATGCGCCCGTCGAACATGGGCAACGGCATGACCTATGACGCCGAGCTCAATCTGCTGGTCTGTGAGCACGCCACATCCTGCGTGGCGCGCTTCCGGCCCGATGGGCGACGGGAGGTGCTGACCAGCCATTTCGAGGGCCGCGAACTTAATTCGCCCAATGATATCTGCGTCAAATCCGACGGCTCGATCTGGTTTACCGATCCCTGGTACGGTCGTATGCCGGTGTTTGGCATCGAGCGGCCGCGCGAGCTTGGCTGGCAGGGCGTGTTCCGGCTGCCACCGGGGCACAGGCCCGGCGACGAGCCGCAGCTTGTGGTCGACCGCTACATGTTCTCAATGCCCAACGGGCTGTGCTTTTCGCCTGACGAAAGCCTGCTCTACATCAACGACACCGAGCAGGCCAATATCCGGGTCTTTGACGTGCAATCCGATGGCACGCTCAGGAACGGCCGGGTGTTTGCTTCCGGCATTCGCGACAGTCTGCTGCCGGGCGTGCCCGACGGAATGAAATGCGATGCGGAGGGCAATGTCTGGTGCACCGCGCCGGGCGGTGTCTGGGTCTACTCGCCCAAGGGCCGGCTCTTGGGCAAGGTGTCGATCCCCGAACTGCCGGCCAATTTGCATTGGGGCGGGCCGGACTGGCGCACGCTTTATGTGTGCGCCTCGACCTCGGTCTATGCGGTGGATGTCAAGATCGGCCCGCGCAATGAACCCTTCATGCGGGCGCGGGCATCGGCCGCAACCGCAGCGCAGACGTCGCCGCAGTCGGACGGCTCCGATCCGCTGCGACTGGAAGCTCGGCGCTGCGCGCTGATTATCCAGGACATGCAAAATGATGTGGTGATGGAGGGTGGCGCATTCGCCGAGTCAGGTTCGCCCGAGCATTGCCGGCAGCAAAACGCCATCGCCAATATCGCGCGGCTGGCCGAGCGCTGCCGGGCGCTGGGGATTCCGGTCATCCATGTGCATTTCCTAGTGCCGCCGGGCGCCAAGGGATTGACCCTGAACGCGCCTTTGTTTGAGGGTGTGATCGACAATTCGGCGCTGGTGCGCGGCACTTGGGGCGGTGCGCCGGTGGCGGGACTTGAACCGCAGGACGGCGATTTCGTGGTGGAGAAAATGCGCATGTCGGCCTGGGAAGGCTCCAATCTGGAGACCATTTTAAAATCCGAGGGCCGTGACATGATCATCGAAACCGGAGCCTGGACCAATATGTCGATCGAGCACACGGCGCGCACCGGCGCTGACAAGGGCTATGTGATGGTTATCCCCGAGGATGGCTGCTCGACGATGAACGCCGACTGGCACAATGCGTCGATCAATTATGCGCTGCAAAATGTCTCGCTGGTCACCAGGACAGATGCGGTGATCGCAGCGCTCGGCTGATCGCACCAGGTTTCGGACTGGTCACGGCGTGAAGGCCAGCCGGCGATGCATGGCGTAGCGCGTCAAAAGCTGATCGCGCAGCCCGGCCACGGGCTCTACCGTTAGCAGTGGCGGCTTTTGCATGCCGAGGATCTCCACCGTTCTTTCCGGATCGCTAGCCGCCATGGCCATGCGCGCTGCGCCCAGGCAGGCTGAAATATCGCCCTGGGCGGGAATGGCAATTTCGGTGTCGAGTAGCGAGGCGATCAGCGACACCCAGAACGGAGAGCGGGTGCCGCCGCCCACTGCCTGGATGTGGTCGACCGGCACGCCGGAGGCGCGCTGCGCCTGGTAGGCTGCGTAAAACTGCATCGCCACGCCTTCGAGCACCGCATAGGCCAGATCCGCCTTGTCGTGACCGGCCATGATGCCTGAAAAGATAGCGGACGCATCCGGCCGGTTGTCGGGCGAGCGCACGCCGGTGATCGACGGGCGGCTGACCGGGCAGGCGGCGATGCCCGCTGCGGCCCGGACTTCCGCGAGACTGGCAAGATCGGCGGCGGAGGTGGATGTCAGCCGCGCCAGCCAGTCCAGCGACTGGGTTGCGGCCATCACCACGCCCATGGAAAGATAGGTTCCCGCCGCGGCGTGCGGGGTGGTCAGGATCGCCTTGTCCGGGGCGGGATGAAAGCTTGCGTCGACCGCGCTGAGCACGCCGGAGGTTCCGATGCTCAGTGCCGCGCGGCCCGGGACGGAGGCGCCGACGCCGATCGCGCCGGCATAATTGTCACCGCTTCCCGTGGCCACCAGCACGGCATCCTGGAGGTTCCAGCGTCGGCACAGCTCGGTGCGCAACTGCCCCGCCGGTGCGCAGGATTGCATGAGCGGCGGCAGCCGGGCCCGGTCCCAGCCGGCGGCGGCAAGCAGTTCGTCATCCCAGGCGCCGCTGGCGCAATCCATCAGCATGGTGCCGGCCGCATCGGTGATGTCGGTGGCCCGTTCACCGGTCAGGCAGAGCCGGACATAGTCCTTGGGCAGCATCAGCACATCGGCTGTGTCGAGAGCAGCGGGTGCGTGTTTGGTCAGCCAGAGAAGTTTTGGGGCTGTCAGGCCAGGGTCGGGCTGTCCATTGGTGCGAAGGCCGATGTCGGGCACGCGCTCGAGCAGTTCGGCGCATTCGGCGATGGCGCGCTGATCGTTCCACAGGATGCAAGGCGTGGTGGGGCGGTCGGCCTTGTCGAGCAGCACCTGTCCCAGCATCTGGCCGGACAACGAGATGGCCTTAAGGCGGGCCATCAATGCCGGGTGGTCGGCCGCCAGCTCATCGAAACATTCGACGGTCAAATGCCACCATTGATCCGGATCCTGCTGGCTCCAGCCCGGATGCGGGATGTCGACTGGCGAAGCGCGGGCGGCGGTTGCGCAGCATGCGCCGTTTTCATCGACCAGCGCGATCTTGATGCCGGAGGTGCCCAGATCGATGCCCGCAAACAGCATCATGCAGCCTCGAGCAATGCGCGCGCCGTGAGTTCATCGGTCACCAGATGATCGACGCAATCGCGGCGCAGAATCGCCAGAATGATCGGCGCCTTGTGCAGCCCGCCAGCGGCGACAATGACATTGGGCAGCGTGTTGAGATCTTCCAGCCGGATGCCCAACACCCGGTCATTGATGTCATTGGCGATCGGCTCGCCATGCTTGTCGAGGAAATAGCCCATGATGTCGCCCACGGCGCCGGCGCTCACCAGTTCGTCGACTGTGACATCGTCGGGCAGCCCATCGGCAAGCAGCAGCGAATGCGCCATGTCGCCGGCCGCCAGCGCCAGCCCGTCGGCGCGGCGTATCTTGTCGATGGAGCCGCGAAACTCCTTCTGTTCGCGCAGGATCTTGCGGCTTTTGACGCTTGCCGCGTAAACCGGGGCGGTGAAGTAGCTGTGCTCGGCATTGCACAGGTCTGCCAGCCTGGTGGTGATTTCATAGCTGTTGACGTCGGACCCCTTTGCCAGCCCGCCCATCACCGAGGTGATTTCGAGATCGGGGCGGTTGAGCGGCTCCATGAAGCGGGTCGCCATGTTGAGCGTGTTGCCCCACGACATGCCGAACAGGTGGACATCCTTGCGCGACAGGAACCGGGTGAGGAACTGCCCCAAGGCTGCACCCAGCACATTGTGCGGGTTGAAGTGGTCGCCGGCCACCGGCGCCACGGTGGCCGAGGTGAGGCCGAAACGTGCAATCAGTTCGGTTTCCAGCGCAACGCAGGGCCCGAGCGGCGAGTTGATCGACACCCGCACGATGCCGCGTTCGCGTGCCTCCGAAAGCGCCTTGTTGACCCGCAGACGGGTCAGCCCGAAGGCTTCGGCAGCTTGCGCCTGTGTCAGCCCCTGAACCTCGCAGGCATAGGAAATCCTGACCAGCAACTGTTCCTCGGCATCGAGGATTTCCGATTTCGGCCGCCGCGACATTTCTCTTCCTTACTTGACGGCCCCCATGGTCAGCCCCCGGACCAGCTGTTTGGAGGCAAGAAGGGCGAATATCAGGACCGGTATGACAATCAGCGTCGAAGTAGCCATGATCTTGCCATAGGGCAAGTTGTAGCCTTCCATGAAGCTCACCGCCATGGCGGGGGCGGTTTTGGCTTCGGTGCGGGTGAGGATCAGGCCGAACATCAGTTCGTTCCACGAAAAGATAAAGGAAAAGATCGCTGAAACCGCAACACCCGGCATTGCGAGCGGCAGGCAGATCTTGCGCATGATGGTGAATTGCGACGCGCCCTCAAGCCTTGCTGCCTCGTCGAGATCGTAGGGGATGCCGCGGAACTGGTCGGTGACGATCCAGATCACAATCGGCAGGTTGAAGGTCAGATAGATCAGGATCAGGGTGATGTGTTTGTCGAGAAGCCCGAGATTGCGGGCGATCAGGAAGAACGGCAACGCCAGGACGATCGGCGAAACCATGCGGTTGGTGATGAACCAGAACCACAGATCTTTCTTGCCGCGAAATTCGAACCGGGCCAGCGCGAAGGCCGCGGGCACACCCAGGATCAGCGCCAGGCCGGTTGTGCAGATGGCGATGACCAGCGAGTTGATGAGGGTGCGCAAAACACCGTCTTCAAACAGGGCTTCGCGGTAATTGGCGAGTGTCGGTTCGAACACCCAAACCGGTGGCGCTTCAAGCGCTACAATCTGGGTCTTCAGCGACGTGGTGACCATCCAGTAGAACGGAAACACACAGACCAGCATGATGACGAGAAGAAGGGCGAACTGGCCCCACATAGGTCCCTGTCTGCGCGCCGCGGCCATCAGTTCACCTCCTTGTAGAAGACCCGGATGTAGATCTGCGCCAGGATGATGGTGATGATCAGCAATATGACCGCCTGTGCGGAGGCGAGCCCCTGGTCAAAGGCGCGAAAGCCGACCCTCTGGATCAGCAGGGATATGAATTCGGTCGATGAGCCGGGGCCGCCGCGGGTCAGGGTGAAGACCATGTCGAACAGCTTGAGCGTGTCGGCAGTACGCAGGATCAGCACAGCGACGAGGCCGGGCAGCAGAAACGGCAGTTGCACATGGCGCAGAACGGTCCAGCGCGATGACGTTTCCAGTCGCGCCGCCTCCTCGATCTCGCCGGGCACCATGCTCAGCCCTGCCAGAAGCACCAGCGCGACGAAGGGCGTCCACTGCCAGACGTCCCAGAAAATGATCATCAGGAACGCGTTGTCGGGATCGCCGATCCAGTTGATGTCGGCGCCACCGAGCAACTGGTTCACCACCCCGAATTTCTGATTGAACATGACTTGGCCCAGCAGTCCGACCACCGCATAGGTGGTGGCCATGGGCAGAACCAGGCTTAGCCGGGTCAAGGTTTTGAGCAAGGTCAGCCCAGGTTGGTGCAAGACCAGTGCGATGATCAGCCCGAAAGCCAGTTGCAAGGGCAGCGCGGTGCCCAACAGCAGGAAGGTGCGGCCCATGGCCTGCCAGAAGACTTCATCGGTCAGTACCGTCAAGTAGTTCTTGAGCCCGATGAATTCGACCTGCCGCAGCTTGGTCAGGTTGAAGAAATGCAGCGAGGTCCACAGCGCGTAGAGCAACGGTGCAATGCCCACCACGGCCAGCCCGATCACGGCCGGGCCGATGAAGCCGAAGATGGTCTTGCGTGAGACGCGTCCGCGCATTGTCTGCATCCTCCAGGCGGCATCGGGGGCGTGGTCACACGCCCCCGAATCCTATGGCATGCGATGGGGTTACTGGGCCAGAGGCTTGTCGCCCGAGTAATAGCCGGCGGCTTCCAGCACGGCTTCCATGCGGGTTCCGATTTCCTCAGCCCCTCCCTCGGTGGTGACCTCTCCAAGCATGATCTTGGTGCCCCACTCCTGAACGATCTCGGTGATTTCCGGCCATTCGGCAAAGCGCGGACGGAATTCCGGGACGCCGTCCTGCCAGCTTTCGACCAGCGCGGGCACGAATTTGAACTCTTCGAGACCGTCCTCCTGATAGACCGATTGACGGGCGGGAACGCCGCCGCGTTCGAGATATTCGCGCGCATTGGCCTTCGAGGTCGCCCACTGGATGAACAGATAGGCCGCGGCCTGTTCTGCTTCGTCTGCCTGGCTGGCGACGGCCAGCGAGAAGCCGCCGAGAGCAGGCTTGCGACCCGCGGGACCCATCGGCTCGGGCGCGATCTCAACACAATCGGCGACCGTCGATGTTTCCGGCGAGACGACCGTGGAATAGAAGGCCGACCATTCGGTGATCATCGCCACATCGCCCTGGGCGAAACCGTTGACGGTTTCGGCATGGTCATAGGCGACGATGCCGTCGGGCATGTATTGCATCAGGTCCTGACGGAACTTAAGGCCCGCCTGGCTCTCCTCGCTCAGCAGATTGGACTTGAACTCGGCATTGAGGAACGAGCCGCCGAACGGCCAGAGCATGCGTGCGAAACTGTCAGCCGACTGGGTTTCGTTGCGCTTGGACTGGAGTGCGAAGGCGTATTTGCCGTCCTTGGTCAAAGCCGGGCCGTAGACATCCTTGAGGTCAGCCCAGGTCTTGGGTGGTCCGTCGAGACCCGCCTCTTCGAGCATGCAGCGATTGTAAAACAGCAGGCCCGAATAATTGTCGAAGGGCAAGCCGTAGATCGTGTCATTCCAGCCGCCGAAGGCGTTGAGCACCAGCGGGAAGAAATCATCGATGTCGAGATCGGGATCGACCGCATCGGGGAATTTGGCCTGGACATCGGCGAGTGGCAAGATCCATTCGTTTTCGGCGAAATTGCCGATCCAGACCAGGTCGATCAGGGCAATGTCGAGGTCGCCGCCGGCGACGAAATCGCGCACCTGTTCACCCAGAGCATTCTCGTAGGGGTGCTTGATGATGTTGATCTTGATGCCGGTTTCTTCCTCGAACGCCGGCAGCATGGCTTCGATCGCCTCGTAGCCCGGGCGCAGCAGAAACACCACATCCACCGTGGTGCCGGCATAGGGTTCGGCGGCCTTCTTCAGGCTCCAACCGTGGCTATCCGCCAATGCGCCCGTGGCCAGCATCGCGGCGATTGCGGTGGACGCGAATAATGACTTGAGTTTCATTTCATCCTCCCTGTCAGAAACGGTTGACAAACTTTTGCCTCCCGAGCCATACAAATGAATATTCTTTTGTATGTGTCAATATGCAATTGTGCTATTTGCATCATGTGAAGGGATCGCGAACCAGGGGAGATTGTGTGCGTGGCCACGGTCAAGCTTCAGAAAATCAACAAGTTTTACGGCTCGCTCCAGGCCCTGACCGATGTCTCGCTGGATATCGAGGATGGCGCTTTCGTGGTTTTCGTCGGCCCATCGGGCTGCGGCAAGTCAACTTTGCTCAGGTCAATTGCCGGACTTGAATCGGTCAACTCGGGCACGATTGACATCGACGGGCGCGAAGTCACCCATCTCGAACCGGCGGAACGCGACTTGTCGATGGTGTTCCAGTCCTATGCGCTTTATCCGCATATGACTGTGCGCGGGAACATGGAGTTCGGCATGAAAGTCAACGGCATCGGCGCTTCCGAACGTGCCGAACGGGTGACGGAGGCCGCGCGCATTTTGCAACTATCAGAGCTTCTTGATCGCAAGCCCTCGCAATTGTCGGGCGGTCAGCGCCAGCGCGTGGCCATCGGCCGGTCGATCGTCAAGCATCCGAAGGTGTTCCTGTTTGATGAGCCGCTGTCCAATCTCGACGCCAAGCTCCGGGTTCAGATGCGCATCGAGCTGGAGGCGCTGCACAAGCAATTGGGCGCAACCATGATTTACGTCACCCACGACCAGGTCGAGGCGATGACGATGGCGGATCAGATCGTGGTGCTCAATGGCGGCAGGGTGGAGCAGGTGGGGGCGCCGATGGAACTCTACCATCGCCCGGCGACGGAGTTTGTTGCCGGCTTCATCGGGTCGCCGGCGATGAACCTGTCGCCCGCCGCCAGCGCGCTAGGGCAGGCCGCGCGGTCGACAGATGCCGCGGCGACGATCGGCATTCGCCCCGAACATATCCGCGTTGGCCGCAATATGGCAGGCGAGGGCGGGTCGGATGGCCGCGGCTTGTCGGTGACCATCCGGGTCAAGGAGCAGCTGGGCGGTGAAAGTTACCTCTATACGGTCGCCGAAGATGGCACTGCGATTGTGGTCAAGACCGATGGCGAAGACAGCCATGCCGCGGGTGACACCCTTGAGCTTGTGCTTCCCGAAGACCGGGTGCACCGTTTCGCCCCCGATGGCCGGGCGCTGCGCTAGGAGGCGAAAATGGCTGACTGGCAGGCACAGTTGAGCGATCTGATCGAGCCGGCACTGGCCCGATCAAAGGCGACCGATGCCGTCCGGATCGGCGCCGGCACTTTGGGACAGGCGGGGGCTCTTGCCGCGCAGGTGACGTCCCAACGCAAGGCGCTTGTGATGGCCGACTCCGCCGGTTTTGCTGCTGCCGGCCGCCCGGTGGTTGACGCCCTGTCAGCGGCGGGGTTCGCCGTTCAGTCACTTGTGCTCAATGCCGAGCCATTGCCCAAGGCTTCGACCCAGGAGGCCGAACCGTTCCGCGCCGCGCTGGCGGCGGATCCGGATCTGTTTCCGGTCTCGGTCGGCTCCGGCGTCATCAATGATCTGGTCAAATATGCAGCCTTTGTGACCGATCGGCGCTATCTTTCGGTCGCCACCGCCGCCTCCATGGATGGCTACACCAGTGCCGGCGCGCCGCTGGCCCGCGACGGGTTCAAGATCACGATCCCTACCCGCGCGCCGATTGCCCTGCTGGCCGATCTCGACGTTCTCGCCGACGCGCCGGCCGAAATGAACGGATGGGGCTATGGCGATCTCGCCGGCAAGATCCCGGCGGGTGGCGACTGGATGCTGGCCGATGCGCTGGGTGTCGAACCGCTCGACGATGTTGCCTGGCCGCTGGTGCAGGATCATCTGCGCGGCTGGCTCGATGCGCCCTCGGGCATCGCCTCGGCCGACCGCGGATCGATTGCCGGGCTGTTCATCGGGTTGACGGCGGTGGGCTTCGCCATGGAGTTTCACGGAACCTCCCGGCCCGCGTCGGGCGCTGATCATCAGATTGCGCATATGTGGGAGATGGAGGGCCATTCGCACTCTGGCCGCAAGGTCAGCCATGGCGCGGCGGTGGCGGTCGGCTGTGTCGCCACGCTGGCGCTTTATGAGTGGTTACTGAAGCAGGACCTCAGCCGCCTCGATGTGGCGGCAACAGTGTCGGGTGCGCCGGATCTGGAGGCGCGCAAACGGCAATTGCGCATGGTGATTTCCGATCCGCAGGTGGCCGGGAAGGCGGAAGCCGAACTTGCGGCCAAGCATGCCGCGCCGCCTGTGCATCAGCAGCGACTGGAACGCCTGACCGAAACCTGGCCCGGCCTGCGTGACCGCCTGGCCCGGCACCTGGTGCCTGCCGGTGAGATGGCCCAAATGCTGGCGGCGGCGGGCGCCCCCTCCCATGCACATGAGATCGGCGTGGCCCCGGATCATCTGATGCGCACGATGAATGCCGCGGGTTTCATCCGCAGCCGCTACACGGTGCTCGATTTGCTGCATGAGACCGGGTTGACGCGGGCGGCCTTTGCGGCTGTGCTGCCCGGGCTGTGTCCAATCACCACGAGGGCTGCGGAATGACACCGGGGGAACAGGCATCCAGAGCGCTGGCCGAAGTCGGCGAAGTTTTGCAGGACGCTCTGCCGGGCGCGCTTAAGGCCATGGCGCCGCCGATCCTGACTGCCAGACGAATCGCGCTCTACGGAGTCGGCCGCGAAGGCCTGATGATGAAGTCGCTCACCATGCGGCTGTTTCATCTCGGTCTGGACGCCCATGTGGTTGGCGACATGACAACTCCACCCATCGGGGCGGGCGATCTGCTGATCGTCAGCGCCGGACCGGGTGATTTCTCGACCGTGATGGGGCTGATTGGTGTCGCCAGGAACGCGGGCGCTGCAACCCTGTGCGTGACCGCCGAGCCGGGCGGCGCGGTGCCGGCGGCAAGCGATTACGTGGTTCATCTGCCGGCGCAGACCATGGCCAATGATCAGACCGGAGCGACCTCGATCCTGCCGATGGGATCGCTGTTTGAGGCGGCGCAGTTTCTGTTTTTCGAAATTCTGATCCTTGATCTGCGCGGCGCGCTCAAGCTTACGCCGGATGCGCTGCGCGCCAACCACACAAATCTCGAATGAGCATGAGCTGGACAGATCGCTTTTCCATCGCCGGCAAGCGGGCGCTGGTTACCGGAGCCTCATCGGGCATCGGGGCGGAAATCGTACGGGTGTTCTGCCAGGCCGGTGCGCGGGTGATCGCCAGCGGCAGGGCCGAAGACCGGTTGAGCGCGCTTGCGGCTGAAACCGGATGCGACACCATTGCCGCCGACATCGCAACGGTTTCAGGGTGTGAGACGCTGGCGCGGGAAGCGCTTGAGCGCGCCGGTCGCATCGACATTCTGGTAAATTCCGCCGGGGTGGCGCTGGTTGGCCCGGCCGTCGAATTCAGCGTCGAGGACTGGGACCAGACAATGGCGGTCAATCTGCGCGCGCCGTTTTTGCTCGCACGGGGATTGGCGCCGGCGATGATTGAAGCCGGGGCGGGCAAGATCATCAACATCTCGTCGCAAACCGGTGTGATTGCGCTTGCCGATCATGCCGCCTACGCCGCCTCCAAGGGCGGGCTCAATGCGCTCACCAAATCGCTGATGAGCGAACTGGCGCCGCACAATATACAGGTCAATGCGATCTGCCCGACCGTGGTGATGACCGAAATGGGCCAGAAGGTCTGGAGCGCGCCCGAAAAATCCGGGCCGATGATCGCGGCGACGCCGCTCGGCCGGTTTGGCGAACCGGTGGAGATCGCCGACATGGCGCTCTATCTGGCTTCGCCCACGTCCGACCTCGTCAATGGCGCGCTGATGATGATCGAAGGGGGATATTCGAGCGTATGAAAGGCTTTGGCGTACACACATCCATGTGGACCATGTCCTGGGATGCCGAAGGAGCCGCGCGCGCGATCGCCGCGGCCAAGGCATCGGGCATGGATTTCATCGAAATCGCGCTGCTCGACCCGGCCTCGACCGACGCTGTACTGGGGCGGCGGCTGCTGGACGAGGCCGGTCTGCCTTCGGTCTGTTCGCTGGGGCTTCCAGACTCTGTGTGGGCGTCGGTCAATCCCGACGGTGCGGTGGATTTCCTGAAGCTTGCGATTGAGAAAGCCGCTGGTCTGGGCGCCGAAGCGCTGACAGGCGTGACCTATGGCGGCATCGGCGAGCGCACCGGCCTGCCGCCCACGCAGGCCGAGCTGGACAATGTCGCCCGTGCGCTGACCAGAGCCGCGGCGATTGCCCGGGAGCATGGTCTCGCCTTCGGAATCGAACCGGTCAACCGTTATGAAACCCACCTTATCAACACCGCTGCCCAGAGCGTGGCGATGATCGAGCGCATCGGGGCCGAGAACATGTTCTTACATCTCGATACCTACCACATGAACATCGAGGAGAAGGGGGCGGGCAACGGCATCATCGCAGCGCGTGCGCATCTGCGTTACATCCATCTTTCGGAATCGGATCGCGGCACGCCGGGCGAGGGCACCTGCGACTGGGACGAGATCTTTGCCACGCTTGCGGCGATCGATTTTCGCGGCGGGCTCGCCATGGAGAGCTTCATCAACATGCCGCCCGAGATCGCCCATGGCCTGTCAGTCTGGCGTCCTGTGGCCAGGGATGCCGAAACCGTGATTGGCCGGGGCCTGCCGTTTTTGCGCGGCAAGGCGGAGCAATACGGGCTGATATGATGGCGGATGCCCGGATGCTGACCACCGATGCGGCGTTCTCGCGCTACGAGGAAGTGCGCGCGCGGCTGCCCGCGGCGCGGTTTCCCGACACTACGATGGAATGCGGCGGGCTGGTGGAGATCGCCGATCAGATCGACGCCTTCGTGCTCGACAGTTTCGGGGTCCTCAATGTCGGGGAAACGGCGATCCCGGGGGCTGCGGCTTGCCTTGCCAGTCTGCGCGCCATGGGCAAGCGGCTGATCGTTTTGACCAATGCGGCGAGCTACACACGCGAGGCCGCGCTTTTGAAATATGCGCGGCTCGGCTTCGATTTCAGCGCCGACGAGGTCGTCTCCAGCCGGGATGTGGCCGTCGCGCGGATCGAAGCGTTGCTGCCGGGCGGTCGTTGGGGGGCGATCGCCGCGGATGAAGACCGCTTTGAAGACATCGCCGCCGATGTTGGCCATTGGGACGGCGGCGACTGCGACGGGTTCTTGATGCTCTCAAGCGCGGGGTTGAGCGATGACCGCCTTGCCGCGCTCGAAGCCAGTCTGCGCGCGGATCCCCGGCCGGTTGTGGTGGCCAATCCCGACCTTGTCGCGCCACGCGAGGTCGGCCTGAGCAAGGAGCCGGGCTTTTACGCCCACGGGTTGGCCGACCGGCTCGATCTTGCGCCGGTTTTTTTCGGCAAACCCTACGGCGACGCCTTCTCTGACGTGCTGTCTCGGATTGCGGGCGTGCCGCCGGAGCGCATTGCGATGGTTGGCGACACGCTGCACACCGATATTCTGGGGGGGTGTGCGGCTGGTCTGCGCACCGTTCTGGTACGCGACCATGGCCTGTTCGCCGGCCGGGATCTGACGCCGTTCATCGCACAAAGCGGCATTGTGCCCTGCTTCGCCTGCGCAGGCATCTGACGGATTGTGTGCCGGACGCCGTTAGCCGAGTGGCGCGGTTGCCGCTACAGCGCCACCCATCCGGCGTTGGCTGATGAGGATTTGACCGCCGCCTCGATGAAGCGCATGCCTTCAAGCCCATCCTCCAGGGTGGGAAAATGAACCTCCGGCGGGATCGCGGAACCGGTCTGAAAGGCGCGGATGGCGATTGCGGCTTCACTGTAGAGATTGGCGAAACCCTCAAGATAGCCTTCGGGATGGCCTGGCGGAATGCGGCTGATCCGGGTTGCCGCGTCAAGCGCGCCCGCACCGTTTCGGGTCAGCAGCCGCTTGGGTTCGCCAAACGGCGTGTACCAGAGCCGGTTCGGGTCTTCCTGGGCCCATTCGAGCCCGCCCTTGTCGCCATAGATCCGCAGTCTCAGGCCGTTTTCATTTCCAGGTGCGACCTGCGAGGCCCACAGATGGCCGCGTGCGCCGCTGTCAAACCGCAGCATGATATTGGCGTTGTCATCCAGCGCCCGGCCCGGGCCGAAGGATGAGAGGTCGGCGGCGAGTTCGCCAACTCTCAATCCGGTTACGAAACGCAGTAGATTGAAGGCATGGGTGCCGATATCGCCGATTGCACCGCCTGCGCCTGACCGGGCCGGGTCGGTGCGCCAGGCTGCCTGTTTCTGGCCCTCCGTCTCGATGCTTTCGGTGAGCCAGTCCTGGGCATATTCCGCCTGAATCACCCGCAATGCGCCGAGCGTACTCGACTGTACCATTTCGCGGGCCTGCCGGACCATCGGATAGCCGGTGTAATTGTGGGTGAGGATGAACAGTGCATTGGCCTTGGCCGCGATCTTCGCCAGCGCTTCAGCGTCCTCAATGGTCGATGTCAGCGGCTTGTCGCAAATCACATGAATGCCGGCCTGCAGGAAGGCCTTGGCGGGAGCGAAATGCATGTGGTTGGGCGTGACAATCGCCACCGCCTCGACGCCATCGGCGCGCGCGGCTTCGGCCACGGCCATGTCCTGATAGGTGTCGTAGATGCGGCCTTCGCTCAATCCCAGCGCCGCGCCCGATTCACGGGCCCGCTCCGGGGACGATGACAGCGCGCCGGCCAGCAATTGATAGTGGCCGTCAAGCCGGCTTGCAAAGCGGTGCACGGCGCCGATAAACGCGCCCGCGCCGCCGCCGATCATGCCCAACCGGATTGGTCTTGCGCGGCTCATCGATCCAGCCCCAGCATCGACCGGATCTGTGCGTGATCAGTTTCGCCGCCCGCAAAATCGTCAAACGCCTTATCGGTCACCTCGATAATATGATCGGCGATGAAGGGCGCACCCTCGGCGGCTCCCTGTTCGGGGCTTTTGAGACAGCATTCCCATTCCAGCACGGCCCAGCTGTTGTAGTCATATTGGGCGAGCTTGGAGAAGATCGCCTTGAAGTCGACCTGACCGTCGCCGAGCGAGCGGAAGCGTCCGGCACGGTTGGTCCAGGACTGGTAGCCCGAATAGACGCCCTGACGGCCCGTCGGGTTGAATTCGGCATCCTTGACGTGAAACGCCGAAATGCGCTCGTGATAGATGTCGATGAATTCGAGATAGTCGAGCTGCTGCAGCAGGAAGTGCGAAGGATCGTAATTGATGGTGCAGCGCTTGTGGCCGCCGAGCGCGTCGAGAAACATCTCGAAGGTCGCCCCGTCGAACACATCTTCGCCCGGATGGATCTCATAGCCGACATCGACGCCGTGATCCTCATAGACATCGAGGATCGGCTTCCACCGCCGGGCCAGTTCGGTAAATGTTTCCTCGATCAGACCTCTAGGCCTTTGTGGCCACGGGTAGAGGTAGGGAAAGGCCAGCGCGCCGGTGAAAGACACGGATGCATCGAGCCCCAGCTTGCGCGAGGCGATGGCCGCCAGTTTCATCTGTTCGACAGCCCATTGCTGGCGCTTTGCGGGGTCGCCATGCACGTGGCTGGGCGCAAAGGCGTCAAATTGCAGGTCATAGGCGGGGTGAACCGCCACCAGCTGGCCCTGCAAATGGGTGGAGAGTTCAGTGATTTCAACGCCCGCATCGGCGCAAATCCCCTTGACCTCATCGCAATAGGTATCGGAAGCCGCTGCCTTCTCAAGATCGAACAGGGAGCCGATGAAGGTGGGGATCTGCACCCCCTTGTAGCCAAGACGGGCCGCCCATTTGGTGATGGCTTCCAACGAGTTGAACGGCGCCTGGTCCCCGGCGAACTGAGCCAGGAAAATAGCGGGACCCTTGATGTTTGCAGCCATGTAACCTCTCCGACAAGACATGAAACAGCGGGGTCCATGCGATCGCAAGCCCCGCCGCAGTTAATTCGCCCTAGTAAGGCGAATCTTCAAAGTAGAATGCGGGCGCATTGTCCTTGGTAATGAGCGGCGAAGCCAGGTTAAATGTGCCTTCGACCGGCCGAGACTGCGGATGCCGCCTGGCTGCCCATTGTGCCCGATGCGGCCCGGTGAAGCGCGGCGCCGCCATATCCTGGCCAGGCTTTGACAATGGGAACTCCTCCAACCCTTTGATGCTATCATGTAATGCATTACATTTCCATTTGTAAAGGATTACACCTTCCGGAATCCGCGTTCTTCGCAGCCTCGCCTTCGACAGGGCTTTTGCGCCCGGCGTGGAAGCGCCCGTGCAGGTCCATACCCGCGCTCGGATTGGACGGGGTTTCCGTGCGGCGCAGCAGGACGGCGAAACGGTGCAAGAAGGGCAGGGCATCTTGACCGGAAGCTTCAGGTTCCGTGATCGTCGTGAAACACATTGGGAAGAATTCTGGCCAGCACGCCGATCAGGAAGGCAGTGCTGATTCCGAAGGTCAGCAGACCCGTGATGGCGCAAAAGGTGGCGACGATTCTGGCATCCGGCCCCAGGACAATGTCTCCGTAACCCAATGTCGTATAGGTGACGGTGGCGAAGTAAAAGCTGGTCGCGATATCCGGCAAGTCCGTGATCGCAAGAAAACTCACGGCCCAGGTCCACACCTGCAATGTATGGGCGGCAACCAGGACAAACACCGCCATTGCCAGAAATGCGACGATCCGCAGCCGTGGCCATTTCTCTCCGGACAGGCGGGCGGAGAGCTTGCCAAAGAACGGAACGCTGACGGCGACCGCGGTTACGTGGATGACCGCACTGAATGTCAGCAGACCCGTTCCGAGGACTATCTGTTGGAAAGCGCCCATTTTGTGTTTCCGCTTTTGGCCCTATCTCTGTAACAACTAGATAGAGGCACAATCACCGAGCTGGAGCAATTGTTATGACGCGGTTCATCAAATTCGGGTGCATTGTTGCAGTGTCCCTGTTGTCTGCGGGATCCCTTGCGGCCCAGGACGCAGCCCAGGACGCGAGCCAGAATGCGGCGCCACGCCCGGCAAAAGTGGCAGTCGTGACCGCAACCGAGTCGATCGTGTCACGGACCTATCCGGCAAAGGTCCTGCCATCGCGGGAGATCGAGCTGTCTTTCAAGGTCTCGGGTCAAGTGATCGAGCTGCCCGTTCGCGCCGCGACACAAATCTCGCGCGGAGACACCATCGCACAGATCGATACGCGGGATTTCGAAAACCAGATCGCCCAGCTTCAAAGTCAGCGCGACCAATCCGCGGCCCAGCTCGATGCCTTGAGATCCGGGGCGCGAGAAGAGGAGATCGCCGCACTCGAGGCGGCTGTTCAGTCGGCTCAGGCGCAACTGGATCAAGCCCGCGATGCGCTGGAACGTTCCGAACAATTACTGGAGCGTGGCGTCTCGACGCGGGCGCAAGTGGAGGCGGCGCAGGCGGAGTACCGCGTCGCCGAAGCCAATCTGCGCGCCCAGCAAGAACAACTGCGGATTGGCCAGGTTGGCGGCCGGCCGGAGGACATCTCTGCTGCCGAAGCGGCCATGCGCGGAATTGAAACCCAGATCAAAGTCGCACGTGACAGTCTCTCGGATGCCACGCTGACCGCGCCGTTCGATGGGATCATCGCGCGGCGGGACATCGAGAATTTTTCGAACGTCACGGCAGGCCAAAGCATCGCCTTGCTGCAGGGGCTGGACGTGGTGCATCTGGCCTTCGACATTCCCAGTCCGGATGTGACGGAACTCACCCGCAACGGCCCGGAACAGATCTCCAACACGGCCGTCTTCGATGCGCTGCCTGGGCAGGTGTTCGAGGCTGAAATCGTCGAGTTCTCGGTCCAGGCCGACAGTGCGACACAGACCTATCGGGGACGTGTCGCGGTGACGGTGCCGGAAGGATCCGTGATCCTGCCCGGCATGGCGGCGAGTGTTATCTCGAAAACCCAGGGCGCCGCGCCCGAATTGCTGGCGCCGCTGTCTGCAATCGGGGCCGCAGCCGATGGCGCGCCACTGGTTTGGCTGGTTGACGGTGACGGCATGGTTTCCCAAAGACCGGTCACGCTTGGCCAGGCAAGTGGCTCACAGGTTGTCGTGACATCGGGGCTTGCGGACGGCGATACCGTCGTCTCCGCAGGCGTCAGTGAGATTATTGACGGGATGATGATCCGGCCAATCACCCAAGTGGGGAACTAAGCAGATGGATCTGGCTCGGTTTGCCCTTGAGAAGCGGCTGATTTCCGCCGTCGCAACGGTCCTTATCCTGGTTGCCGGCTATTTCGCCTATACGGAATTGCCGCGGTTTGAGGATCCGGAATTTGTTATCCGGCAAGCCCAGATCATCACGCCCTATCCCGGCGCATCGGCCGAACAGGTGGCCGAGGAAGTCACAGAAGTCGTCGAGAACGCCTTGCAGCAATTGCAGGGCGTTGACGAGGTGCGGTCTGTCTCGTCGCCTGGCGTCAGCACGGTAACGGTGGAGTTCACGATTGCATCGACGCCCGGTTATCCGGAACTGGACCAGAAGTTTTCAAAAATGCGCGCCAAGATCTTGGATGCGCAATCCAGCCTGCCTCCCAATGCACTGCCGTCCCAAGTCTATGATGACTTTGGCGATGTGTATGCGCAGTATTATGCGGTAACCGGCGAAGGCTTCACGATTTCAGACCTTTATGAGTATGCCAAGAGCTTGCAGCGCGAGCTGGTGACCGTCGACGGGGTTTCCAAGGTTGTTCTCAGCGGCGTGCAGGAGGAGGTTATTTATGTCGAGTATTCTCTCGCGAGGCTGACAAATCTCGGCCTGGCGCCGCAGCAGATCCAGCAACTGCTTGAAGGTCAGAACCTTGTAACGCCGGCGGGTTCGATCGTTGCGGGCCTGGCGCGTCTGTCCGTCCGGCCGGAGGGGGCGGTCGGTTCGCTGGAGGCGATCCGAAGCCTATTGATTACCGATCCGCAAACCGGCGCGTCATTCCGTTTGGGCGACATAGCTAAAGTGTCGCGCGGCCTCAAGGAGCCGCCGACGTCTTTGCTCTTTCGCAACGGAGAGCTCGCAATCGGCTTGGGGATTTCCAACACGCTTGGCGGCAATGTCGTCAATATGGGGCAAGCCGTTCAGGATCGCATTGACGCCTTGGTGGCCGAGCGGCCCATCGGCATAAACGTTCTGCCGATCTCCGATCAGGGCGCAAGCGTGAAAGTTTCGGTCAATGATTTCGTTGTCAATGTCGTCGTGGCGCTTGCCATCGTGGTCGGCACATTGCTGGTGTTCATGGGGCTGCGATCCGGAATTTTAATGGGCGGCATCCTGTTGGTGACCGTTGCCGGTACACTTTTCGGGATGTACCTTTACGGGCTGGACATGCAGCGGATTTCGCTGGGTGCGCTGATCATTGCCCTGGGGATGCTGGTCGACAACGCGATCGTCGTTGTCGAAGGAACGCTGGTGCGGGTGCAACGCGGCGAAGACGCAGCCGAGGCTTCCAGAGCGGTCGTCAAACAAACAGCCTGGCCGCTTTTGGGCGGCACAATTGTCGGCATCCTCGCCTTCTCTCCCATTGGCTTTTCCCCGGACAACACCGGCGAATATGCGGGCAGCCTGTTCTGGACGATTGGCATTGCACTGCTGTTTTCGTGGCTCGTCGCCATCTGGTTGACGCCCTATTTTTGCACCGTCTTGCTTAAACGGGGCAATGCGGATGCGCAGCAAACGGAAAACGCCATACTCAGGGGCTATCGTGATCTGCTTGGGCTTGCCATTCGCGCGCGCTGGCTGACAATCACCATTGTTGTGGCGCTGTTTGCCTCAGCGGTGGCGCTGTTCAGTGCGGTGCCGTCGGGCTTCTTTCCGCCGTCGACACGTGATCAATTCGTGATCGACTACTTCCTCCCGCAAGGCGCCGACATCAACCGGACCCAGGCTGATCTGCGCGAGATCGCGGACTATGCCCGCGGCCTGGAAGGCGTCACCGGCACAAATACGGTCATCGGTGGCGGACATTTGCGGTTCATGCTGATCTACGAATCCGAAAACAGCAATTCGGCCTACGGACAGATTCTGGTGGATGTGGAAGACTACACTGTCATCGACGGGCTTCGGATCAAGCTGCAGGCCTTCATTGACGATGCCTACCCGGAATCCAACACCAAGGTCTGGAAATTCGTGCTTGGCCCCGGCGGGGGTTCAAAAGTCGAGGCCCGGTTCTTCGGTTCTGATCCTGCGGTGCTGCGTGCGCTTGCCGGAGAGGCCAAAACGATCATGTCCGAAGCCGGGGCGGTGGCGGTCAAGGATGACTGGCGCGAACAGGTCCAGGTGGTGAGGCCGGTTATCAACACGGAAAATGCCCGTCGCCTTGGTTTGACGCAGGGCGAGATTTCCAATGCGATCTACAGCCATCTGACAGGCACCACACTGGGTGTTTACCGAGAGCGCGATGAGTTGCGGAACATCGTCATGCGTCCGGTCGAAGAGGCACGCAATGACATAAGCGAGTTACGCAACATCCAAGTCTATACCCAGGCGATCGGCGGCTACATCCCGATAAGCCAGGCGGTGGATCGTTTCGATATTGTATTCGAGGCGGGCAATTTGCGCCGCATTGACCGTCAACTTGCGATCACCGCTCAGGCGGACAATGCGCCAGGCGTCCTGTCCGGTGATTTGTTCGAAGCGGTGCGAGGGCCGGTTGAGGCGATCAATTTGCCGCCCGGCTACAGCATGGAATGGAAAGGCGAATACGGAAGCAGCCAGGAAGCCAATGCCGGGCTGGCATCGACCATGCCGATCGGTTTTGGCGCGATGTTTATCGTTGTGTTGTTTTTGTTCAATGCCTGGCGGCAGACCATCATCATATGGCTGGTCGTGCCCCTGGCGTTGATCGGTGTGATCTATGGCCTTGCGGCCACGCAAACGCCTTTGGAATTCATGGCGATCCTGGGCATCCTTTCGCTCACCGGGATGCTTATCAAGAACGCGATTGTGCTGATTGACGAGACGGATACCCAGATTGCGGACGGCAAGGCCCGGATGGCCGCGGTTGTGGATGCCGCGGTCAGCCGGGTTCGGCCCGTATCCCTGGGTGTGTTGACCACGGTTCTGGGCGTTGTTCCATTGCTGTGGGATCCGTTCTTCAAGTCGCTGGCTGTGGTCATCATCTGCGGCCTGAGTTTTGCTACCATTTTGACGTTGATCGTGGTGCCCGCTCTCTACACCATCTTCTTCGGGGTCAAGCAGGATGAAGCGGCAGGGACGTCGGGATGATCCGATGCAAATGACTTCGCCCTCTGCGATTGCCCGATCGCGTGATCTCGTTGTTCGGGATCGCTTTTGCCAATCTGTAGTTTCCAGCCTTGAAACCAGCGGCAATGGTGTGAGACGCGCTATACCGGAAATGGACCTGGAAGATGCCTGAGATCGTTATTCCGGCCTTTGTGTCTGTGACGCTCGGGTTCGTTGTGTTCTTCCTTGGGTCGTTCCTGACGCGCAAGGTTGCCGTTTTGAGCGACTACAATATCCCCGAGCCCGTGTCCGGCGGCCTGGCCGTTGCGCTGCTGGTCTGGGTGCTTTTTGCGCTCACAGGGCGGCAGGTATCCTTTGATCTGGCTGTGCGCGACTATTTGCTCGTCGCCTTCTTTGCCACGATTGGTCTGAATGCCCGGATCTCGGACCTGTTTCGCGGCGGGCGCTTGCTGCTGCTGCTTCTGGCGCTGACCTTGGCGTTCATGACTCTGCAAAACGTCGTGGGTCTGGTCGGTGTCACCATTTTTGGCCTGCCGTCGGCGACGTCCGTTCTTGTTGGCTCCGCATCGTTGATCGGTGGTCATGGCACCGCAATCGCCTGGGGGCCGCAGATCGAGGATCTCACCGGTTTCGCAGCGGCTTCGGAGATGGGAGTGGCCTCGGCCACGCTTGGTCTGATCCTGGCTGCGTTGCTGGGCGGTCCAATCGCGAAACGCCTGATCGACCGCCACAATCTGCAAAGCGACCAAACCGCAGAACCGATCGTGGGTCTGGAATTTGATGATGCCGAAAACCCTGACGACCTGATCAATCATGTCAGCCTGATGCGCGGCATGCTCGCCGTTCACGTCGCCATATTGATCGGCTTCATCCTGCATCTGGCGATCAGCGAGGCCGGGATCAAGCTCCCGCTGTTTGTGCCTTGCTTGCTTGTTGGGATCGTCATGTCGAACACGATTCCCCTGGTGTTTCCGAAAATATCCTGGCCCGCACGGACGAAATCGCTCGCGGTGATCTCTGATTACTGCCTGTCGGTTTTCCTGGCGATGTCATTGATGAGCCTCCAGCTATGGACGCTCGCCGACCTTGGCGGGCCCATTCTCGCCATACTTGTTCTCCAGGTGGTTATGACGGTTGCCTTCATCCTGGGTGTCTTCTTCCGGCTGATGGGCAGCACATACCAGGGAGCGGTTCTAAGCGCGGGGTTTGCGGGCTTTACGCTGGGTGCCACGCCAACAGCCATTGCGAACATGTCGTCGGTCGCCAAACGCTATGGGCCAGCGCCTTTGGCCTTTATCGTGCTGCCACTGGTGTCGGCCTTTTTCGTTGACCTCGCAAATGCGGTCATTATCCAGATCTTTGTGAGCCTTTGAATGAGCCGTTCCCAGTTTCTTCTTGCGACGTCACTTGCGACCATCGCTGCCGTGGGGATCTGGGGTATTGCGGATGCCGAAGGCCTGGTCCGGATCGCGTCAGTCCTTGTGGATCGCTACTTTGAAAGCCGCGGCTGGTTTGTAATGCTGTCCGTGTCGGCGATGCTGTTTTTGTGCATCTGGCTGGCGTTCTCGAAATATGGCTCCATCCGTCTTGGCGCGGATGAGGACCGGCCGGAGTTTTCCACGCCGTCGTGGATCGCCATGCTCTTTGCGGCGGGAATGGGTGTTGGTTTGCTGTTTTGGGCGGTGGCGGAACCGCTGACCCACTATGCCTTCGCGTCGAAATTCATGGCGCCGCCGATTGCTGCACAGCAAGCGCTTCTGGCGACCAATTTTCACTGGGGTATTCATGCCTGGGCCATCTACGGGGCAACGGCGCTGTCGATCGCCTATTTCACCTTCCGGCGCGGCGCGCCGATGCTGGTGAGCGGCCCGGTTGAGACCCTGTTTCCCGACGAGACCTGGTCGAAGGTCGTTGGCTGGCTGTCAGATTTCATGGCCATTGTGGCGATTGCCATAGGGGTCGGCGGTTCCATTGCGATGGGCGTCTTTCAGGTCGCCGACGGCGTCGATGTCATGATGGGCGGCAGTGCTGCGGCAGGGTGGCTTGTCGCCCTGGTGTTTGCGGTGATGGTTGTGGCGTATCTTCCGCCTTTGCTTGTGGATCTGGGAGCCGGCATGGCGCGCCTGTCCAACACAGCCATGATTATTGCGATCGGACTGGTCGGTTACACGATCATTCTCGGCCCCACCGAATTCTTACTGAACTCCATCGTCAACAGCTTTGGCGACTATGCGTTTTCTGCGATACCGCGCGGGTTTCAGACGCTGACATTCTTTGGCGATGAGTTGGGCGTGTGGTTCCAGGACTGGACGTTGACATATATGGTCTGGTGGATTGCGTGGGGGCCATTTGTCGGGGTCTTTATCGCCCGGATTTCAAAGGGGCGGACGATCCGCGAGTTCCTGCTCGGCGTTCTCATCGGACCGACGGTGTTTTCGGTGATCTGGTTTGGCGCATTTGGCGGCATTGGCCTGTTTGATGCCTTGCGCGGCAATGGCGATCTGTCGGTCATGACCGCCGACAATGTTCAGCGGGTGACATTTACACTGCTGGAGCGGCTGCCTTTCCCGATGGTGACCACCGTTGCGACAATCTGCGCCGCGTTCCTTTTCATTGTTACCAGCGTCGTCAGTGCGGCCTTCGTGCTGGGAACGTTTTCCACTGGCGGGGATCCGGATCCAAGCCCCCGTGTCCGCCTGATCTGGGGCGTGCTTCTCGGGCTTTTGGGCGCGGCCATGATCCTGTCGGGATCCATCGACGCCATCAAAAAGCTGATCGCGATCGGCGCGCTGCCGTTTGTCTTCGTCTGCGTCTTGCTTTGCGTTTGTCTGGTTCGCGGGTTGCGGCAGGAGGTTCTAAATGCTGATCGGTGAAGCGGTTGACACAACTTCGAACCTGGTCACCTTCGCCTTCATCGGCGCGATGATCTGGTTGCTGGTCCGTCCATAGTCACGCAATGACCTGGCGAAGCCGGAGGGCAGGGCAGAGCCTTTGTCGACCTGTTCTACAAGAACCGAAAGCCGGTGCGCCAAGCACTGTCTGGCCGAGCTTCCTGAAACCGGTTGGCGGCAGACTGCGAAGGTGCGGGCGCCTTTCCAGCGGTGGACGGTCCTGTTACAGGAGAAACAAGCCGCAGATGAACAATCCCCTTTGCCCAGCATCGGTTTGAAGACTTAGACAATGCAGATCATTCAAAACGCGAGACTTGCCGTCGCACCCATGATGGACTGGACGGACAGGCATTGCCGGTTTTTGCATCGGCAGCTTACGCGGCGGGCGCTGCTTTATACGGAGATGGTGGTGGCTGAGGCCGCGATCTTTGGGGATCGTGAGCGTCTCATGGCTTTTGATCAGGCCGAGCATCCGGTTGCCTTGCAGCTCGGCGGGTCCGAGCCCGACAAGCTTGCCGAGGCGGTTCGTGTCGCCAATGGCTTCGGCTATGACGAGATCAACCTCAATGTCGGCTGTCCGTCCGACCGTGTTCAGTCGGGCGCGTTCGGCGCCTGCCTGATGCGCGAGCCTGATCTGGTCGGGCGTTGCGTCGCGGCAATGAAGGCGGTCTCCGATGCGCCGGTCACCGTCAAATGCCGCATCGGGGTTGATGAACAGGACCCGGGGATTGCGTTGCCGGCGCTGGCCAGGGCGGTGCTGGAGGCCGGCGCCGACGCCATCTGGGTGCATGCGCGCAAGGCATGGCTGGAGGGGCTGTCGCCCAAGGAAAACCGCGATATCCCGCCGCTCGATTATGATCAGGTCTATCGGCTCAAGCAGCAATATCCCAAAGTATTCATCGGGATAAACGGTGGAGTTGCCAATCTGAGTCAAGCGCTTGAGCATTTGAATCATGTCGATGGCGTGATGCTTGGCCGCGCCGCCTATCACAATGCGCAATTGCTGGGCGAGGCCGACAGGCTGATCTATGGCGAGGATCGGGGGCCCGTCGACTGGGCGGCGGTGCGCGACGCCATGATGGCGCATGCCGAAGCGCATCTCGCTGCGGGCGGTCGGCTCAACCATGTCACCCGGCATATGGTCGGGTTGTTTCAGGGCGTGCGCGGGGCGCGGCGGTTCCGGCAGATTCTGTCAACCGAAAGCACCCGGGTCGATGCCGGACCAGAGGTGATCGCCGCGGCCTTTGCGGCGATTGATTTCGAGGATCTGAAGACCGCGGCCTGACCGTGGCGGGATGGCCGGTCTGCGGCACAGCGCATTCAGGCGCCGGGCAGCGGGCTCGGCTTGCCTGCGGCGTCAAGCGCCACCATTACGAACAGCGCATTGGTGACCTTGTCCATTTGCGGCGAGAGGTAGCGCTGCGCCCAGGCCTCGACCCGCAAGGTCATCGAGGTGCGGCCGACCTTGATGATGTCGGTGTAGATGCACAGCGTATCGCCGATCTTGACCGGCATGGCGAAGGACATCTCGTTGACAGCCGCGGTCACCACACGGCCCCTGGCGCGTTCGGCGGCGCGGATGCCGCAGGCCAAATCCATCTGCGCCATCACCCAGCCGCCAAAGATATCGCCGGCCGCATTGGCGTCGCCGGGCATCGCAAGGGTTCTCAGTGTCAATTCACCCGCCGGTTCGCTCATGCGTTTCTCCTGTGTCCAAACTCTGTTCAACGGTCCGGAAACCGATTCCCGTCCCCCGGGTCGCGGTGCTGTCTTTCGCTTCGGGCGCTCTGGGGGAGGCCTTTTCGCAACACCTGACCTGCGGTTTGTGTAGAGCGCTTCAGACGCAAAGGGAAGCCGGCGTGGTGGTGCGTCTTGCAAGCACGTGGGCGTCAAGAAATCGGAAACCTGGAATTCGGGATCCAGAGGTTACGGTCCAAAAACGGGTACCCAGAAATTGGGGACGAGTATTCGCAAGGGATCGCAACCCGTTCTTCAGATTGGTGGTGTTGTCTGGCCGCATGAAACAGCATGTTCCCACCTTGCAGCGGGCATCGGATTTTGTGCCCGGTGAGCCGCCTTCAGACACCGATTCCATCATGCCTTGTTGTTTGCGGGCCTGTTCAGGTTCGTTGCTGACACTAACGGCGGCGGTTGCGATCGACGCAGTGGTGTTTCACAGCGCGCCGGTCGAGACAAAGCAGATGGCCTATCTGGCTTCGGCCATGCTGGCGGTCATCGTCGCTGTCGCGGTGTTTGGCTATCTGGGTTTTCAGGCCGTTCACGCCAGGCGGCGCGAGGGGCAGTTCCACTTGCTCGATCCCATGACGGGGCTTCTCAACCGCACCGCCTTCGCGGAAGCTGCGGCCACCATATTGGACGACGCGGCGGGACGTGCGGATGGCAAACCAGCGGCGTTGCTTTTGATGAATGTCGACGGGTTCCGGCAAATCAACGAGCGATGGGGCCATCAGGCGGGAGACCAGGCACTGGCTGAAGTGACTGCGAGCTTGCGGCAATCGCTTCGCCATGACGACATCGCCGCACGGCTGTCGGGCGATGAATTCGGACTGATCATCCCGCATATCAGCGAGAGCAACGCGCAGTATGTCGCCGACCGGCTGCGCCGCGCGGTGGCAAATCTCGATTTCCGCCCCGGTGGATGCCGTCGTGACATCACCATCAGCGCCGGACTTGTGTTTGCCCTAGGCAGCGTAAGTTTCGACGCCGCCTATCGGGAGGCGGATCGTCTGGCCCGCCTGGCAGGTGGGCAAGGCGGCAACCGTATCTGCGCTTCGGCTCTGTGCGAGCGCGAAGCAGGCACATCTGTTCAGCGCGAGCTGGCGGTGGGGGAGGCGGTTGCACCTGGTTACCGGCAGCCAGTGGCGGAGGTTAACACCGGGCGTCAGGCTTCCTTTACCCTTTGTGTGGGATGATCGGGTCTGTCTCGCGTTTATCGGAGCAATCCATGATGTCTTGCGTTTCCGGGGTGCTCCGCGCCCGGCTCTTGTCCACCTGTCTGGCGCTGTCGGCGGGGCTTGCTATCGCTGGCTGTTCCGGCGAGGGCGGGTTGGTCCCGCCAGGCGAAGTGCTGGCCGTCGGGCAGGTGTCGCCGGTCATGCTGGTCGAGCCCTCAGCGCCGTTTATTCCCGCTCCAACCGATCTTGCCGGTCCTGCCGATCTGGTCGGTCCCGCCGATCTTGGCGGCCCGACCGAAATCGCGCTGGCGCCATCGGCTCCGGACATGCCCGGACAAAACGTTCTCGCCTATCCGGTGTCTGATGGCGTTGATATGACCCAGATGACCTCGGCGCTGCCCGAGGGCCGGGTTGATCAGCCGGTGGTCACCGGTATTGGCACCGATACACCGCAGCTCGCCTCTGTTCCAAGCTTTGAGGAACTCGAAGCAGCGGGCACGCCAGACACGGTGCGCATTGAACCCGTGCGCCAGCCACTTCAGGCAAGCCCAGAGCCGCAGGTGGTCGAAAAGAAGCCCCGACTGCTTGCAGGATTGCTGCCGAGGTTTTCCAATCCGCTTTCCAAACCGAAATGGGCGGGCGGCATGCCGGCTTCGGAGAAGGCCTGCCGCAAGCGTCTCAAGCGGCTGGGCGTGACCTATCGCGATCTGCCGCCGATCAGCAACGGGCGGAAATGCGGCATTCCCTATCCGGTCGAGGTGACGAAGCTATCAGGCGGGATCGAAATCAAGCCGGCAGCCAAGCTCAACTGCCAGATCACCGATGCGTTTGCGCGATGGGTGAAGAAGGAGCTCGCGCCCGCAGCCCGTGTCAGATACGTCTCCGGGGTGCGCTCGATCCACCAGATGTCGGCCTATTCGTGCCGCACCATGAATTCCAAGCGTGGCGCGCCGATGTCCGAGCATTCCAAGGGCAATGCCATCGATATCGGAAAGATCACGCTCAACAACGGTCAGGCGATCAAGGTCAGGAAGCCCGGACTGTTTTCGTTTCGCGAGAAAAGCCTGCTGAATTCGATCCGCGCCGACAGCTGCAAGTATTTTACCACGGTGCTCGGCCCGGGCAGCGACGTTCACCACCGGGATCACTTCCACTTCGATCTGAGAACCCGCAAGACCAGCTACCGGCACTGCGACTGACAAAAGAAAGGCCGGACAAGCCGGCCTTCAAACAGGCCGTCGCGGATGGGGCGTCGTGCGAAGCCTGAACTGCGCCCCTGGTTCCCGGAGAACTTGCGGGGAAGGTCCGGTGGACGGGGCGATGCCGGGATTTATCGCGGCACGGATAAAACAATGCTTGAAAAATGTCTCGGTTTGATGACGGTTGCCGCCAGCATCGGCAATATGCGCGGCTGAGGGCCAAAAACCGCTTCTGGCCCGCGCCGGTTCTGCCGGGCGCAAGCGTCAATGGGGACAACGAACATCATGCCACCCTTGGAAGAATTGATCTGGTTTGCGGCAGCGCTGGCAGGCGCAGGCGTGGTTGCCGGCGTGCTGGCCGGGCTGTTCGGCATTGGCGGCGGGGCGATCCTGGTGCCGGTGTTCTACCAGGTGTTCGGGCTGCTCGGCATTGATGAAGCGGTGCGCATGCATCTGTCGGTCGGCACCTCGCTGGCGGTCATTGTGCCGACCTCGCTGCGTTCCTTCGCCTCGCACCATGCGCGCGGCGCGGTCGATATGACATTGCTCAGGGGCTGGGTCTTCGCCGTGCCTGCGGGCGTCATTGCTGCCTCGCTGATCGCGGCTTCGGTGTCGAGCGGCGGGCTCAGGGCGATATTCGCGGTTATCGCCATTCTGGTGGGGTTGCGCATGTTGCTGAACAAGCCGCATTGGCGGTTGGGCGCGGAACTGCCGCCCAATCCGCTGCGCGCTGCAGTCGGCGCGGTGATCGGCATGCTTTCGGCGTTGATGGGCATTGGCGGCGGGGTGCTCAACAACACGTTCATGACCCTGTTTAGCAGGCCGGTGCATCAGGCGGTGGCGACATCATCGGGCGTCGGCGTGCTGATCTCGATCCCGGGATTGTTTGGCTATATCTGGGCCGGATGGGGGGCAGGCGGGTTGCCGCCCTTTTCCACGGGCTATGTCAACTGGGTGGCTGTGGCGCTGATCATTCCGATCACGCTGATGGTCGCGCCGCTCGGCGTGCGGCTTGCCCACGCGCTCGGCAAGCGCCAGCTCGAAATCGGTTTCGGCCTTTTCATGCTGTTTGTCGCAGCCCGGTTTTTCTACAGCCTTGTTTGATCGCCCGAACCAAGCGGGCGCTCAATCGCGCAGGATCACCTCGTCGCGGCGCAGCTCGAAAGCGGTCAGTGACGAGATGAAATTCATGCCGAGCAGGCTCTGGTCCAGCTTGCCGGGTTCGGCCACCATGGCGCGAAGACCGCGACGTTCGATCGATCCGATCGTCACATTCTCAAGCCTGATCGGCGCTGCCCGGGCCTGACCATTGGCTGTGTTGATGATCAGGCGGTAGTCGAGATCGTTTTCCGAGTATCCTACCCGCAACGCGTCGGCATGCGAGAGCACGACGGAGGTGGCGCCGGTGTCGATCAGGAAACTCACCGTCTGGCCATTGACCGTGCCAGCGGCGTCGAAATGCCCGTTCAGTGATTTGCGGATCGAAACCGCCGGGCCGGCGCTGTCGGTGATCATCACCGGCTGGCCGGGAGCCAGGCCGCCGGCGACCCGCAGCGCGATCTGCTTGGCCTCGTCCTGGTAGAGCCATCCGGTCACCAGCCCGAGAATGATGACCACCCAGATCAGCAGGTTTTTCAGCATTTCGCCCATGTTGCGGTGGGCGCCGACCACGCCCGCGCCGATGACCGCGCCTAGTGCGCCGAGATAGACCAGGCTTGCGAAATCGTCATTGGGCAGGCCAAAGCTCAAGCCGCTGTCGTGATTGAAGATCAGAACCGTCAGTGCCGCACCGATCAGAGCGAGGATGAGTGCCATTCAGGAGCTCACCACCTAGCCTTCCTGGCGTTCGCGCGCCATGCGCTGCCGGCGGGTCTCGCGGCGGGGTTTGCGCTCGATGGTTTCCATCCGGGCGGGCAGTTGTGTCATCACCGTGCGCCGCTCTTCGTCCGAATAGTTGATCCAGCCGGCGATCTCGTCGCCCGTGCGTCCGCAGCCGAAGCAATAGCCGGTGGCAAGATCGATCGAGCAGACCAGAATGCAGGGGGATTGAATGCTCATGGATGGTTTTGCGCGCTCGGTTTTGGTCAAGGCCCGATCCGGGAATTGAACCGTGTGAGTTTCGTGCGACCGGACATCCGGTCTGTTTGCGGTCCGGCAGGCCCAGGGCCGTTGCAAATATATCGGGTCTTCACAGCAAAAGGGCAAGGGTGGTCAGGCACACGGTTTCGGCAATCTGCTGGGTGGCGCCCAGGGTGTCGCCGGTGTGGCCGCCAATTCTCGCACACACCACCGCGGTCCACCTGTGGATCGCCGCAGCGATCAGGACAAACGAAACCAAGGCGGCAATGAGCCCCGATGACAATGCCACGAGGATCAGAAACGAAGCCCCGCCAAGGGCATAGCCGAGTTTTGCCGCGGCCTCTTCCGGGGCACCGACGCTGGAGGCCACTCCGCCCGGGCGGGCGGGCGGCAATCGGGTCCAGTGCCAGATCATCGTGGTGCGCGAGATTGCTGCGGTGGCGCAGATCAACAGGAGCGCCGTCCATCCGCCCGTAACGGTGATGACAATGGTCAGCGCCACAGCCTTGAGCGAGAACGCGCTGAGCAAGGCAAGCACGCCATAGGTGCCGATGCGGCTGTCCTTCATGATCTCGAGGCTGTGTTCGCGCCCGCCGCGCGCTCCAAGCGCATCGGCGGAATCGGCCAGGCCATCTTCATGCAGTGCACCGGTGAGGCCGGTCAGGGTGATCAGGGTAATAAGAGCGGTCAGCGCTGGGTTGGCTCCTGTCCAGGACAGAGCCAGGATCACCAGGCCGGGGCCGAGCCCGATCGCCAGTCCGGCAAGCGGAAACATCCCGGCAGCGCGGGCGAGGGAGCCATCGTGACCTTCGAAATGGCGTGCGGGAACCGGCAGGCGGCTCAAGAATCCGGTGGCGCGGGCAAGGTCATCCAGATGGTCGCCGAAAGTCATGGAACAGCCTTCTCAAACAGGTTGCGACACCGCGTGCCGCGAATGCCATTGTCCTTTTGCGATTCGACAATTACACGGACAGAGGCCGCGCGTCATGCGGCAAGATCGGCGGAACACAGGACAGTCGGCCGTGCAGAGCCAGGAGTGAAAAGATGAGCGCCAGCGGTTTGCCATTCGATGATTTTCGCGCATTGTTGCGCGACCTCCCTGGTCCAGACACGGCTGCCTTGGCGGCGGCGCGTGCGCGCGATGGAGAGCTTACCAAGCCCGCTGGCGCGCTCGGCCGGCTTGAGGAAATCGCATTTTGGCTCGCCGCGTGGTCGGGCCGTGCGCCGGCCGTTACCCGTCCGCTGGTGGCGATCTTCGCCGGCAATCACGGCGTCACCGCCAAGGGTGTGACCCCGTTTCCCTCCTCGGTGACGGCGCAGATGGTGGAGAATTTCGCTGCCGGCGGTGCGGCGATCAACCAGATCTGCGTGAGCAATGATCTGGGATTGAAGATCTTCGATCTGGCGCTGGAAGTGCCCACCGGCGACATTTCCGAGGTAGCGGCGATGGACGAGCGCACCTGTGCCGCCACCATGGCATTCGGGATGGAGGCGATTGCCGGCGGCACCGATCTGTTGTGCATCGGCGAGATGGGCATCGGCAACACCACCATCGCCGCGGCGATCTTTTATGCGCTTTATGGCGGCGCAGCCGAGGATTGGGTCGGACCCGGCACCGGATCGGAAGGCGAGGTACTGGCGCGCAAGATCGCCGCCGTTGAGGCTGCCGTCGCCTTGCATAAGCCGCATCTGGGCGATCCGCTGGAATTGCTGAGACGGCTTGGCGGACGCGAGATCGCGGCGATGGCAGGCGCGATCCTGGCGGCGCGGATGGAACGCATTCCTGTGCTGATCGACGGCTACGTTGCGACCGCCGCGGCGGCGATCCTGCATGCCGCCAATCCAAGCGCGCTCGATCATTGCCTGATCGGTCACGTGTCGGCGGAACCGGGCCATATGGCGGCGGTGGAAAAGCTCGGCAAGACGCCGCTTCTGGCGCTCGGCATGCGGCTTGGCGAGGGCACCGGTGCGGCGCTGGCTGCCGGAATCGTCAAATCGGCGGCTGCCTGCCATTCCGGGATGGCGACCTTTGCGCAGGCCGGCGTGGCCGGCAAGGACTGAGCACAGGGGTATGGGCGCAGGGCAGGGACCGACGCGCTCCTAGCGGAAAGCGCGCTTTTTCTTGCCCGCAGCACTGGGCAGGCCCTCGACCGGAGCCATGCTTTCAAGCACCCGCTCGCGCGGCAGAATGGCAATGCCCTCGGTGCCTTCGCGCAGTTTTGATTTCAGCACGAATTCGCCGCCATGTTTGGCGAGGATCGCCTGCACGATCGGCAGGCCCAGCCCGGTTCCCTGTTCGGCGCTCTTGATGGCGATCGATCCCTGACCGAAAGCCGACAGCACCACCGGGATTTCCTCTTCGGCGATGCCGGGGCCATTGTCCTTGATGGCGATGTACTGGCCGCCGCCGGCGGTCCAGCCGAGCTTGACGCGGATTTCACCGCCCGTGGGGGTGAATTTGACCGCGTTGGACAACAGGTTGAGGATTACCTGACGGATCGATTTCTCATCGGCCCAGACCATCGGAAGGCCCGGCTCGAAGGCTTCGGTGATCTGGATATTCTTGCTGCGGGCCTTCAGCTGGATCAGCGCGATGCAATCCTCGGCGATGTCGCTCATTGCAAGCGCGCCTTCGCTGAGCTCATAGCGCCCGGCTTCGATGCGGGACAGGTCCAGGATCTCGTTGATTAGATTGAGCAGATGCTGGCCCGAGCGGTGAATGTCGCCGACATACTCCTTGTAGCTGTCATTGGCGATCGGCCCCAGCACCTCGCCCGACATCACTTCAGAGAAGCCGAGGATGGCGTTCAAGGGCGTCCTGAGTTCATGGCTCATGGAGGCGAGGAAGCGCGATTTGGCGAGATTGGCCTCTTCCGCGCGGCGGCGGGCTTCGTCGGAGACCGATTTGGCGACCTCCAGTTCGGCAATCAGATCGTCCTTCTGGGTCTGAAAGCCGAGCATCCGGAGATTGGTGTGGTAGAGCCGCTGCGACATGAAAATGAAGAACAGAGCGGCAGCCAGCACCATCGCCAGCATGGAGACATCGGCGGCGTCACGCTCCAGCCCGGCCCGCAGCGCCAGCGCCAGCACTGTGGGAACGACTGCGAAATAGATCGCGTGGCGCAGGGCGAAGGTCGCCATCGCCGTTGCGGCAAGCGCAATCAGCAAGGCGGCAGACTTGTAAAAGACGAAGGTGTCGCCCTGGCAGGTGGTGCAATCCTGATAGGCAAACAACGCCCAGCACAGGCCGATGAGCGCATAAATGCCCAGGAATCGCTTACGCCAGCGGCTGGCCATTTCCTCGTCGGACTGGGTCCGCGCCGCGCGGCGCGCCATCAGCACCAGCGCCGCATAGGCGATCATGGTCATTAGCGCCCAGGCCAGGAGCCAGACCGCCTCGTCGAACCAGAGCCCGCCGACTGCCGTCAGGATCACCAGAATCGGCGCCGCCGCAGCCCCCTGCAGCACCGAATTGATGTGCAGGCGGACCATTTCGAAATCGAAGGCAGGGGGCGTTTGCCGGCCATTTTGCAGGCGATCGCGCGTGGCGCGCACGGTTTTGACCACCGCCGCGTTCTTGTGGTCGCGCGAGCGGTCGACAATGTTCTTGTCGGTCATGGTCTGCGGTTGTGGCACCAGGCTGTCCGGACTGCTTTTTCGATCCCGCAAAGCCTAGACCGCAATGCTTAAGAAGCGGTTGCAGGCAGGCAAAGGCCGTTCCGGCTTGAGGCGGGGCTGCGAGTCAGCTCATCATGGTTCATGGTATTCCGATCGCGCAGCTCCAAGCGGCGGCGTCCGCTTTGGCGCCGGGGTCTCGATCTTTTCGCCGCCGTGGCGGTGCTGGCTGCGGTCGCGGTGGTGGCCGCGCGGCTCGAGCGCTATGCCGCTCCGGAAATCGCCGGCCCGGCGCGGGTGGTGGATGGCGATAGCCTGGTCATCGATGAGCGCAGATTGCGGCTCAAGGGCATTGATGCGCCCGAGCTCGACCAGCGCTGCCGCCGCGATGGTTTTGCCTATGGATGCGGAACCGAAGCGGCGTCGCATCTTCGCGGGCTGATCGGCGGCGGCCAAGTGCAATGTCTCGGCGAAGGGGTCGACCGCTATGGCCGCGATCTGGTGCGCTGTCAGGCAAACGGTGTCGCGCTTAACGAGGCGATGGTGCGTTCCGGCCACGCCGTGGCGTTCGGCGACTATCAGGCCGAGGAAGAATTGGCCCGTAACGGCCGCCTGGGTCTCTGGGCTGGTGAGTTTGATCTCCCGAAGCAGTGGCGCGCCGTGCATGGCGGGCTCAACGAGGAGTTCCATGGCGGACTGTCCGCGATCAAGGCTTTGCTCAGACGGCTGTTTGGTGTCTGATTGGGCTGAGAAGACGGAGAGAACGATGAAGCTTTATGATGGCGGGCGGGCGCCGAACCCGCGCCGGGTGCGGGTATTTCTGGCCGAGAAGGGTGTCGAGATTGATCTGGTGCCGATCGACATGGGACAATTGGGCCACAGATCGGCGGAGGTGAGTGCGCTCAACCCGTTGCAGCGTCTGCCGGTTCTGTTGCTCGACGATGGTACCGCGCTGTCGGAATCGGTGGCGATCTGCCGCTACATTGAGGAGCTTCACCCGGATCCGCCGCTTATGGGTGTGGATGCGCGCGACCGGGCCATCGTGGAGATGTGGAACCGGCGGGTGGAGATGCATTTTCTGGCGTCCGTAGCTGCTGCCTTCCGTCACACCCATCCGGCTATGAAAGAGTGGGAAGTGCCGCAGTTTCCCGAGTGGGGCGAGGCCAACCGTCCCAAGGCTGCCGCTTTTCTTGAAATGCTCGACAAGGAGCTTGCGGACAGCGAGTTCATTGCCGGTGACCGGTTCACCATCGCCGACATCACCGCTATGATCGGGATGGATTTCACGAAACCGGCGCGGATCGAACGTCCCGAGCATCTTGCCCATGTGATGCGCTGGTATCAGGCCGTCAAAGCCCGGCCGAGCGCCGAGGCATGATTTTGGGCGCGGGAGTGGCGAGGAATGGGTGAGGGCGGAGATCTCGCCGATCTGCTGGCTGCGATATCGGCTTGCCGGATTTGTCGCGACACGCCGGTGGGCCGTGCGGCAAAGCCGCTGCCGCATGAACCGCGCCCGGTTTGCGTCGCATCCGCGCGGGCGCCGATCCTGATTGCCGGCCAGGCGCCGGGCACGCGCGTACACGCAAGCGGCAAGCCATTCACCGATCCCTCCGGCAACCGGCTGCGTGACTGGCTGGGCGTCGATGAAGCGCAATTCTATGATTCAAGCAATTTCGCCATTGTTCCCATGGGCTTCTGCTTTCCGGGGCTCGACGCCAAGGGCGGCGATCTGCCGCCGCGGCGCGAATGCGCACCTGCATGGCGCGCCAAAGTGATGGCGGCAATGCCGCAAATCAGGCTGGTGCTGACCATCGGCACCTATGCGCAGGCCTGGCATCTGGGTCCGCTGAGGCAAAAGACGTTGACTGAAACCGTGCGCGACTGGCGAAGGATCTTGCAGTCCGGCGAAGGCGATTTCGCGGTTCTGCCGCTGCCACATCCCTCCTGGCGCAACAATGCCTGGATCAGAAAGAATCCCTGGTTCGAAACCGAGTTGCTGCCGGAGCTGCAGCGGCGGGTGGCGGCGTTGCTTCCTGAATCATCTGAAATGTGATGCCTCATATTTGGTGTTTATGAGAAGAATTTTCTTTGTGATGGGTCGCGTTGCGCGATATCAGGGGTGAAATTCCAAAGATCGGAGATCACCATGGACCGTCTCGACCGGAAAATTCTTCGCTTGCTGCAGGAAGACGCTACGCTGGCGGTGGCGGAGATTGCCAAGAAGGTGGGGCTGTCGACCACGCCCTGCTGGCGCAGGATCCAGAAGCTGGAGGAGGATGGGGTTATCAAGCGACGGGTGGCGCTGCTCAATCCCGCGTCGGTGAACGCCAAGGTGACGGTGTTTGTGTCGATCCGCACCAATTCCCATTCCAATGAATGGTTGAAGCGGTTTTCCGAAGTGATCAGCGAGTTTCCCGAAGTGGTCGAGTTTTACCGGATGAGCGGTGACATCGACTATCTGCTGCGCGTGGTGGTGCCAGACATCGCCGCCTATGACGCCTTCTACAAGCGGCTGATCGCAAAGATCGAAATCCGCGACGTGTCATCGTCCTTTGCCATGGAACAGATCAAATACACCACCGAATTGCCGCTCGACTATATGCCGCTCGCCAAGGAAAACGGCTAACCGGACCAGTTTCAACGAAAGAGCGGGCAGTTGGGGATAGTCCCGGGCGATTTTCCATGTATAGTAAAAATCATATATAGGAGGATCGACCATGAGAATGCTGATTGCCGCCGCTGTTGCCGCCACCTGCCTCGCCACCGGTGCGGCGAGTGCTGCGGGGGACGATGTGATGACGGTGGAAACCGACGCGGCCTTTGCCGATGTCTCCTCCGGAGTTGAAAACGCGATCGTCAATCGCGGCTACACGATCGATTATCATGGCTTTATCGGCGATATGCTCAAACGCACCGCCGGTGATGTTGATGCTCAGAAAGCGCTCTACAAGGACGCCGAGTTTTTCACGTTCTGCTCGGCGGTTGTGTCGCGCCAGGTGATGGAAGCGGAAATCGGCGACATCGCCTATTGCCCCTATGTGGTGTTCGTCTATGAGGCGGAGGTCAAGCCGGGAACCGTGGTGGTTGGCTTCCGGTCGCTGCCCGAAGGCGGCGCGCGCGATGCCGTCAACACGCTGCTGACCGAAATCATCGGCGAGGCCGCTGACGGATTGTGAGGGCTGGAGTGGGAAGCGCTCGGCCCTGGTAGTGAGTTAGCCCTCGCCCAGAACCCGCTTCTTGTTGGCCGGGGTTTTCTTCCTGGCGATCATGGCGATGCGGTCGGGATCTGACAGTTCCCTGACGGCATCCTTGCCGATCCAGCGCGCGGTCTTGTCGGGTGAGGCGGCCAGTTTTTCGGCCAGCGCCAGGGCAGGGCCATGGCAAGTGAGGCTGCGCTTGCCGATTTGCCTGAGTGCCCAATTGACTGCCTTCTTGACGAAGTTCCGCGGGTCTGCGGCGTGCCGCTCAATCAACGGCAGGAAGGCGAGAAAATCCGCGTCATCGCGCTTTTTGAGATGGACCGCGCCCCACGCGATCATTGCAAAAGCCGTGCGGCGCACGAACTCGCGATCATCTGCTGCGAATTCGTCCACCAGCCTATCGAGATGCCCTGCATCTACAAACAGATCGGCGGCATGATCAACAATTTCCCAGCTTTTGAAATCAGCGGCCATGGCGCGCGCCTGATCCGGGCCGAGCCTGGCGGCTTCATCGGTAAACAGCGCCAGAAGCCGCGCCTCACGCCAGCCGCTGTCCCATAGCGCCATGGCCCGGTCGTGGTCGCGGCCAAGGGTCTTGGCGAAGGGGCGGAGCACGCCGTTGCCCACACCGAACGCCTTGTCGGTGTCGATGCCGAACCGCGCCATGCCGGCACGGTTTTCGGCTGAGGCGTGAGCCTCAAGCCAGGCCAGGATATCGTGAAGCGTGTAACCGGCGTTGGCCGGTGGTGACCGTTTGTTGCTCATTGTGGCTCCGGGCTAGTCTTTTTCGAGGCGCTTGAGCAGCGAAGAGGTGTCCCAGCGGTTGCCGCCCATGGCCTGGATATCAGCATAGAACTGGTCGACCAGCGCCGTCACCGGCAGCGTGGCGCCATTGCGCTTGGCCTCGTTGAGCACGATATCGAGATCCTTGCGCATCCAGTCGACGGCAAAACCGTGGTCGTATTCGCCGCCGATCATGGTCTTGTGGCGGTTTTCCATCTGCCAGGATCCCGCCGCGCCCTTGGAGATCACATCGATCACCGCGGCCATATCGAGGTCGGCCTTCTTGCCGAAGTGGATTGCCTCTGACAGGCCCTGGACCAGCCCGGCAATGCAGATCTGGTTGACCATCTTGGTCAACTGGCCGCTGCCAACCGGGCCCATCAGGCCGACCATGCGGGCATAGGTGTCGATCACCGGCCGGGCCTTGTCGAAGGTCTCCTGGTCGCCGCCCACCATGACCGTCAGCACACCGTTTTCAGCCCCTGCCTGACCGCCCGAGACCGGCGCGTCAAGAAAGCCGCATCCCTTGTCGGCGCAGGCATCGGCAAGTTGCCGGGCCACCTCGGCCGAGGCGGTGGTGTTATCGATCAGGATTGCGCCCTGCTTCATGGCGTGCAGCGCGCCGCCCGATGCCAGGGCGACGGCGCGCAGATCGTCGTCATTGCCCACGCAGGTGAAGACGAAATCGGCGCCCATGGCAGCATCGGATGGCAACTCACAGGCGGTCCCGCCGAACTCCTCGGCCCATGTCTCGGCCTTGGCCGCGGTGCGGTTATAGACCCTGACCTCGTGGCCGCCCTTGGTCTTGAGGTGCCCCGCCATGTGGTACCCCATCACGCCAAGACCGATGAATGCTACAGTTGCCATTTCGCGTATCCTTTTGTCACATATGCGCTTTACGGCTGACCTTCTGCCGCGTTACGTAAGGTCCAGCTTTTCGGGAGGGACTTAGGCCAATGATGCGCATGCTCAAAGGGCTTATCAAGCTGATTTTCGTCGTGACGCCGCTGGTTGTGATTGCGGTGGGCGCGGGCATGCTGTGGCTGTCGCGCTCGCAGGTGCCGCATGAGGGCCAAGCGACCATTGCCGGGCTTGGCGCAGAAGTTACCATCGCGCGTGATGAAAATGGCGTGCCGCACATCAAGGCCGCGACGCGCGGGGATGTCGCCGCCGGTCTTGGCTATGCGCATGCCCAGGACCGGTTGTGGCAGATGGAGGTCAGCCGTATGGCCGGGCAGGGGCGGCTGTCGGAGATGTTCGGCGAGGCCACGATCAAGACTGATATCTGGTTGCGCACCATGGGGATTTTCGAGGCGGCCGAAGCCTCGCTCAGCGTCATGGATGCCGACGCCATGGCGATGCTTGAGGGCTATGCACGCGGGGTCAACGCCTGGATGACGCGCGAGCCCCGGGCGTTTTCCTCACGGCTGCCGCCGGAGTATCTGATCCTGGGCTATGAGCCCGAACCCTGGACGCCGGCGCACACGTTGACAGCGGTCAAGATGATGTCGGTTTCGCTGGCGGCCAATCTCGACGAGGAAGCGCTGCGGCTCGGGTTTTACCGGATGGGCTTCAGCGAGGCCGAGATGCTCGATCTGCTTCCCTACGTAGAGGCCGACAGTCCGCCGCCGATGCCGGATTTGCGGCAGTTGCTGGGGCTCGAGGAGGGCGAAATCGATGCCGATGTCACCACCGCGGCGGCGCTAACCGGTTTCGAGGCGATCGACGCGATGCTGTCGACCGGGGCATCGAACAACTGGGTGGTTTCTGGTGCGCGCACCGCGTCGGGCCAGCCGGTGCTCGCCAATGATCCGCATCTGGCGCTGACGGCGCCGTCGATCTGGTATCTTGCCCATCTCGAGGTTGCGGCCGAGTTCGATGAGCCGCGCCGGCTGATCGGCGTGTCGTTGCCCGGCACGCCCTTCGTGCTGCTGGGCCGGGGCAATGACATCGCCTGGGGTTTCACCAACACCGCCACCGATGCCCAGGATGTGTTTGTCGAACGCCTCAACCCGAATAATCCCGACCAGTATCTCACGCCCACTGGCTGGGCCGAGTTTGGCAGAAAGGATGAAACCATCCGGGTCAAGGGTGGCGCGGATGTCGCCTTCACCCGGCGCTGGACCCGGCATGGACCGGTGTTTCCCGCAAGCTACAAGGATTTCGACAAGCTCCTGCCCGATAACACCGTGGCGGCGCTGCAATGGGTGGCGCTCGCCCATGATGACACCACGGCCATGGTCGGGCCGCGGCTCTACAATATGCGCCGTGTCGAGGACTTTCAGGCCGGTTTTGACGCCTTCCTGACGCCGATGCAGTCCATGGTGGTTGCCGACCGTTCGGGCAATATCGGCTTTGTGGCCGCCGGCCGGGTACCGCAGCGCGATCCCGCCAACCGGTTGATGGGACGGGCGCCCGCGCCGGGCTGGAACGCGATCTATGATTGGCGCGGCTATGCGCCCTATGCGTCAGCGCCCCGTGAGACCAATCCCGAAAGCGGGCTGATCGCCACCGCCAACACCAAGATCGTCGGGCCTGATTTTCCAGTGCATCTGACCTTTGACTGGGAGGAAGCCTACCGGCAGCAGCGCATCGAGGAGCTGTTCCGCACAGCCAACGCGCCGCACACGCCCGCCGCCTCGCGCCAGGTGCAGGCGGATATCTTCTCACCCGCCTCTGCCAATCTGGCGCCGCGTATGCTCGCCGTTCTGGACAGCGGCAGCTTGAGCGCCGAGAACCAGGCGCTGGCTGCGCAACTGGCCGATTGGGACCACGTGATGGCGCGCGACAGGGCCGAGCCGCTGCTCTTCATGGCCTGGATGCGCCAGGCCATGATTGCGATTTTCAAAGACGATCTGGGGATGATGTTCGAGCCCTGGTTCCGGGCGCGCGGCAAGGCGATGGAGCGGCTGCTCGATGGCGAGGCGTCGCGCAACTGGTGCGATGACAAGGCCACCCCGGAGACCGAAACCTGCGGTGAGATCATCACCGGTGCGTTCTCGGAAGCCGTCACCGATCTTTCCAGCCGCTATGGCGAGGATCAATCGGCCTGGCGCTGGGGGCAGGCGCACTACGCCAAGGGTGCGCACCGGCCGTTTGGCGAAGTCGACGCGCTCAAGCGGTTCTTCAACGTCGAAGTGGAAAGCGGCGGCGGGCCGTTCACGCTCGATCGTGGCCTGTCTCAACTGCGCAAGGATGACGATCCGTTCGCCAACACCAACGCGTCGAGCTATCGCGGCATCTTTGATCTGAGCGATCTCGATGCCTCCACCTACATCCACACCACTGGCCAGTCGGGCAATGTGTTTTCCGGCCAGTACAATGATTTCGCGCAGATGTGGGCCGATGTGAAATCAATCACCATTCCTTCCACCGGTCCGGAGACCACGACGGGCGTGTGGACCCTGAGCCCGGAATAGCCAGCAAGGAAGGCGTGCGCCGCATCCGCGATGCGGCGTTACCGAAGTCGGGCGATGAACAAATGCCCGGGGATTGGCGCGCCCTGTTCGTGGCGTACGGTGATGTCGCCGGCTTCCAGAGTTTCGAAGCCGCAGGCAGTCAGCGTCTCGCGCACATAGGCTTGCCGATGCGCGAAACGCTGATAGGCGCCGACGGTGTAGGGTTTGCCTGCGAACTCGGTCTCCGGCAGGGTTTCGCTTGAAAAGCAGAACAATGCGCCCGGGCTGGCATTTCTGGCTGCACCGGTAAACAATGGCTCGAGCGCGCCCAGATAGGGCAGCACGTCGGTGGCGGCGATCAGGTCGAAGGCCTCGTCGTCATTGTCGTCGAGATAATCGATTGCGTCAGCCACATAGAGCGTGTCGTAGAGACCCTTCTCATGGGCGATTTCGACCATGTTTTCGGCCAGATCTATGCCGGTGGCGTCATCGGCCATGTCTTCCAGCGCGCTGCCGGTGAGGCCGGTTCCGCAGCCCAGATCGAGCAACCGGTCGAAGCTGGTATGGCCGAGTTCGATCAACCGCTGCCTGAGCAACATCGGCACATGATAGCCCAGATCCTCGACCAGCACCTTGTCGAACACATCGGCATGCTGGTCGAACAGGGTGGCGACATAGGCTTCGGGCGCGCGCTCCGGCACCGCGCCGCGCTTGATCGAGGCAAGCCGCACTGCGGCGCCGCCATGATCGTCGGGATCGAGCACCAGCACTTCGGCATAGGCCTTTGCCGCGGCGTCGTGATCGCCGGATTTTTCGAGCTTGAGCGCGCGGTTGTAAGCCTCCGCCAGGGCGTCGTCTTCAGTCTTGGCCATACCGGCCTCCGTTTCGGGTGAACTTGCGCCGGTATCGGCCAAAGCGGGCCCAGGCGCAAGCCCGGATTGGCGTCTCATGCCTGGTCGGGGAGGGTCAGCGTTTGAGGTGACGGGTCAGCCGGTGTTCGAGCCATTGCCAGACGTTTCTGAGTGTCTCGACAATGATGAGATAGAACACCGCCGCCCAGATATAGGTCTGGAAGTCGAAGGTGCGGGAATAGGCGCGGCGGGTCTCGCCCATCAGATCGAACACGGTGACAATGGCGACGATGGCCGACCCCTTGATCATCAGGATGATCTCGTTGCCGTAGGGCCTCAGCGCGACGATCATCGCCTGGGGCAGGATGATCTTGTAAAATGCCTGAAGCCGGGTGAGGCCCAGAGCCGCCGCGCCCTCATGCTGACCGCGCGCCACACTCTCGATTGCGCCACGCAGGATTTCGGCCTGATAGGCTGCGGTGTTGAGAGTGAATGCGAACAGCGCGCAATTCCAGGCGTCGCGAAAAAACACCCAGAGCCCGATTGCCTGGAGCTCCTCGCGGAAGCCGCCGAAGCCATAATAGATCAGGAACAGTTGGGCGATCAGCGGCGTACCGCGGAAGAAATAGACATAGCCATAGGCCAGCGACGACAAAAGCCTGTTGGACGACATCCGGCCGAAAGCGATGGGCACCGACAGCACGGCGCCCAGGGTGATCGAAATCCCCACCAGCGTCAGTGTCGTCATAAGCCCGGAGAGATACTTCGGCGCATATGTGGCGACCTTGTCCGGGCTCCAGGCGGCAAACAACCACAGCACCAGGGCTACGCCGCCGATGATCCACAGGCTCAGAAGTATGGCGCCCGTTACTCGCGTCTTGGTCCATCTCCGCAGCGCTTCCGGCGGGGCGGGTTGCGGCGGGATCAGCTCGGCTACAGCACTCATCGGCTCACTCCCGAGCGACGGACGCGGGTTTCGATTTTGGAAAAGACGATCGATGACGCCATGGCCAGCGCCAGGAACAACAGACAGGCGATGCCATAGAAGTAGAAGGCTTCCTTCGTGACCTTGGCCGCAATCCCGGTCTGGCGCAGCGTGTCGCCCAACCCGATCACCGAAATCAGCGCTGTGTCCTTGATCAGGATCATCCACAGATTGCCAAGGCCGGGCAGGGCGATGCGCACAAGCTGCGGCAGGATAATCAGCCGCATGGTCTTGCCGGGCCTGAGGCCGAGCGCGTGGCCGGCCTCATACTGACCGGCCGGAATGGCCTTGAAGGCTGACGACAGCACCTCCGACGCATAGGATGAAAACACCAGCGAAAGCGCGATCGTGCCCGCAACAAAGGAATTGATATCGAAACCGCTCTCGAACCCCAGCGCCAGGGCGATTTCCCGGACTGCGATCTGAAGTCCGAAATAGATCATGAAGATGGTCAGCAGTTCGGGCAGGCCGCGAAAGATGGTGGTGTAGATATTGGCCGAGGCCCTGAGTGAGCGAACCTCGCTTTGCTGTGCCAGGGCCAGAAACAGCCCGATGGTCAGCCCGATCGGCAGGCTGCACAGCGCCAGCGTGATGGTGACGAAGAATCCGCGTGCCACCTCGTCGCCCCAACCGGTGTCGCCACATGAAAGCAGCGAATTCTCCGGCAACAGGTTGAGGAAACCCACCGGGCCGCAAAACGGATCGAATAAGGATATCAGCGTATAGAGCTGCCCTCCCAGCGATGCGGTCGGTTCCATGCATTCCCCTGTATCCAGCCGTGTTGATCACGGTCTTGGTGTAAAAAACGGCGGGCGAAACCTCGCCCGCCGCTCTTTGGCTCTACCGGTTCATGGCGAACTTATTCGCCATAGACATCAACGTCAAAATACTTGTCGTTGATCTCCTTGTAGGTGCCGTTTGCGCGGATGGCGACGATGGCGTCGTTGAACATGTCGCGCAGCTCGGTTTCGCCTTTACGGATGGCGATGCCGGCGCCTTCGCCGTTGATCACCGGATCAGGCGTCAACGTACCGAGGATCTTGCAGCACGCGCCGTCTTCGGTTTCGAGCCATTCGCCAAGCACGATCACGTCGTCGATCACCGCGTCGATGCGGCCGTTGGCGATGTCGAGCTTGTACTCGTCCGGAGTCGGGTAAAGCTTCAGCTCAGCCGAACCAAGCTTTTCCTCGGCATAGTTGGAGTGGGTGGTCGACGATTGTGCCCCCAGCGCTTTTCCGGCCAGAGCGGCGTCGGTCGCTTCCGCGATGTCGCTGTCCTTCGGCACGGCAATCGCCGGCGGGGTGTTGTAGTACTTGTTGGAAAAGTCGACCTTCTCCTTGCGCTCGTCGGTGATCGACATCGACGCGATGATGGCGTCAAACTTGCCTGCGATCAGCGCAGGGATGATACCGTCCCAATCCTGGGTGACGAACTCGCATTCGACCTTCATCTCGGTGCACAACGCCTTGGCGATATCGATGTCGAAGCCGACCAGGCTGCCATCGGATTCGAGATTATTGAAGGGCGGGTAGGCGCCTTCTGTGCCGATCATGACTTTTTTCATGCCGCCATGGCTGTCGGCATGAGCCGCGCCCATGGAAACGGCCAGTGCAAAAGCCGATACGGCCAGGGTGATACGCTTGGAAATACGCATAGGTGTCCTCTCTGTTGGCGGGATTGCGGCTTGTTGCCGCCGCATTCCTTGCTGTCGCGGGTGGCGTCCACCGCGCTGGCGGCGATACTCCCACTGTTTTGACGAGGATTGCAACCAAAAATCTGAGTTGACGCAAATCCCATGCAGGTAAGCGCAAGCGCCGGTTCCGGCGGACCTTACGTCCCAGCCAGCAGACGCTCGGCGCGGTCGAGATCCTCGGGTGAATTGACGTTCAAAAACGGATCGACGCCGTTGATGAGGGGGAAGTCCACGTCTTGCGCGCCCATTCGCCTGAGGCAGGCGGCCATGCTCAGATCTTCGCTGCGCGACAGATGATCGGCCAGGTCGTCCGCCAGCCTCGCGGGCCAAAGGCCAACCACCGGGTGACGCCGGCCAAGAGACACCGCGACACGCGTTATGCCGAGATCGGGATCGCGCCTCACCAGCCGGTCCTTGAGGTCAAGAGGCAAGAAGGGTGTGTCGGCGGGTGCGACCAGTACGTGGCTTGCATCGCGTTCCTGCGCCAGGTGCATCAGCGCATGGATGCCGGCCAGCGGGCCTTGCTGGCCGCTGATCCGGTCGGCTATCACTTCTAGACCAAACTCCGAAAATCGCTCCGGTGCGCCATTGGCGTTGATGACAACATCGTCGACCTGCGGAGCGAGGCGGGCGATCACATGGGCGATCAGCGGCCTGCCCGCCAACGGCGCCAGCGGTTTGTCGAGGCCGGGCATGCGGCGGCCGCGCCCGCCGGCAAGAATGCCGCCGAGGATCCGCATCAGGCTTGCCCGGTTTCGGTCGGCGCCGGGTTCGCAAGGCTGCGTTCGACCTTGATGACATAGAGCGTGGCCAGTATGCCCAGGCAGCAGGAAGCAAGCATGACTGCGATCAGCGGATAGGGGCCGGTGTCGTGCGACAGGATGGCGCCGGCCAGTGCCGACAGGGCCGCACCGCCGCCGATCATCATCGCTCCGCCGAGGCCCGAGGCGGAGCCCGCCAGGTGCGGGCGTACACTGACAATGCCGGCATTGGCGCTGGGCAGGGTGACGCCGTTGCCCAAGCCTACAAAGAAGATCGGCCCAAAGAAGGACAGCGGGTGCCACAGCCCTGCCAAAAACAACGCAAGTGTGAGCGTCATTCCGAGTGTGGCAATGATGCAGCCGGTGATCATCATGCGGTTGACACCGATCTGCCTGGCGAAGCGGCCTGACAGATAATTTCCGGCCATGTAGCCAAGGGCTATGAAGACGAAATAGAACCCGAGCTCGCTGGGTTTCATGCCCAGCATCTCGGTGGCCACGAAGGGGCCGCCGCCGAGAAAGGAAAAGAAGGCTCCCGAGGCGAAGGTGGCGGTCAGCGTGTAGCCCCAGAATCTTCGCGAGCGAACCAGTTCCGGATAGGCGCCGAACTGGGCCAGCATGCTGGCTGAGCGGTTGTGGTTGGTTTCGCCCAGATCGGCCCAGGCGAGACAAAAGGTCCCAAGTCCGAAGACAAACAGCAAAACGAAGGTCGATTGCCAGCCGAAGACCTCGTCCATTACGCCGCCCAGCGCCGGACCGATCATCGGCGCAAGTGTCATGCCCATGGTGACATAGCCGATCATCGAGGCGGCCTGATCGGTGTCGACCATGTCGCGGACGATAGCGCGCGACAGCACCATGCCCGACACGACACTGGCCTGAACCATGCGGATTATCAGAAAACTTTCGACCGTCGGCGCCAAGGGGGCCAGTGCGGTGGCAACCAGGAAGATTGCCAGGCTCGCCAGCATCACCGGGCGGCGGCCGTAACGGTCCGAAAGCGGCCCGATGACCAGTTGCAGGAGACCGGTGAAGGCGAGATAGCCCGACACGGCGAGCTGAACCAATGCGTAGTCCGCCTGGTAAAAAGCGGCGATGCCGGGCAGCGACGGCAGAAACAGGTTCATGTTCAAGGCGCTAAGGCCCGAGATCGTCACCAGGGTGACGATATGCGGTGGCGCTGAGCGGTTGAGAAATGCGGTGCGGGTCATCGCGTCTGTTTTGTGCCGAGGCGGCTCGCGATGCAAATGTTTTCCGCGCCTGAACGCGAAGTTCGCGCTGTGGTTTTTTGAACTCTCGCGCGGCCGGATATAGTCATTACCCGGCTTTGTACCATGAAGAATACGATTATTTATTTGTTTCACCCCAAAAATTGAGGGATACTATATTTCCGAGCAGTGCATCATGTGGGGAGGCCATCCGGTGTCGAAAGGTAAGACTGGCGATATGTGTCCGTTCTGCAATGCGCCTTGGGGTGGTTGCGCTCATGCGTTGTGGCTTGAGGAATGGGAGGCGGTTGCGCTGAAATATGAAGCGGCGCCGGAGACCACCGGCTGGCGCGCGGACGATGCGGCCAGCGCTTCCGACCAGTCTGTGAAAAAACCTGACGGGGAAACCCCGCCCACCCGCTGATCGTGTGTCGCAAAAATCAGGGTGAATGCCGGGGCGGGGCGCGGCTTGCCGGTTTCTGGCTGCTTTTGATGCGCTCGCGGTAGAGTGTGTAAATCCCCGAAGCAATGACGATGGCGCCACCGATAATCATGAACAGATCGGGGATTTCGCCAAACAGCAGGAACCCCAGAAGCACAGCCCACAAAAAGCTGGTGTAGCGAAACGGTGCGATGAATGAAATCTCGCCCTCGCGCATGGCCATGATGATGAACTGATAGCCCACCAGCAGCAGGCAAGCGGCGACGGCAATCTGGCCCAATTGCAGCGCATTGACGGGTCGCCAGCCACCCATTGCAGGGATCAGCAGCAGGCCGGCGACCGCGACGCTTGCGGCGGTAACCGTGGATAGAAACAATGAGGGAATGGCGGGATCGACCTTGCGGGTCGCGATGTCGCGGGCCGAGGCGAAGATCACCGTTCCAACGATCATCAACGCATAGGGGGAGAACCCTTCAAGCCCGGGCCGAATGATGATCAAAACGCCGATAAATCCCGCCAGAATTGCCAGCCAGCGCCGCCAACCGACCGGTTCGGCCAGAAACAACGCCGCACCCATGGTCACCGCCAACGGCAACGCCTGCAGAATCGCCGAGGCGTTGGCCAGCGGCACATTGGCAAGCCCGATCAGGAAGGTCAGCGTCCCTCCCACCTCGCCGCCGATCCGCAGCGCCACCCATGGATTGCGCAAATTGCGCAGTGGCCTTAACGCGCTGCGGTGGCGGGCAAGCAAATAGATCAGCAGTGTGGCGATGACGCCGCGCAGAAACATCACCTGGGCCACGGACAGTTCACCTGTCAGCAGCTTGACGATCGAATCGTTGAACGTGAACCCGGCCATCGACAGGGACATGAACAGCGCGCCACGAAGGTTGGGAGACAAAGCCATCGAAAGATCCGGGAGACAGTTCGTGCGGAATGCCGGACTGAGCTATACCCGTACCACCTCCAGGCAGTCCAAAACAGCCAGATCTGAGCGGCGATCGATCACCATTGTTGATCAATGCCGCGGTGGCGGCGGCGCGGCAATCGCAGTTCGCCCGCCATTTGCCGGCATAGGTGCCATGATCGACATTGCCGCGATCACTTCCTCGAAAATCATTGTGGTCGCCGCATCGGCCGGTAACCGACGATGGTTTTTCCGGTCGGCTGGCATCCCGGCGATTGTGTGCCGGGGTGAACCGCTGAGAGTTACCCGCCGGTGACACTCATGTGCCGGGCCACGGCTGGTTGCCGGGTGGTGCGGTCGATGATGAAATCGTGGCCCTTGGGCTTGCGGGTGATGGCCTCATCAATGGCCTGCGCGAGCAGTTCGTTGCCTTCGGATGCGCGAAGCGGGGCGCGCAAATCGGCGGCGTCGTTCTGGCCGAGGCACATATAGAGTGTGCCGGTGCAGGTGAGCCGCACACGGTTGCAGCTTTCGCAGAAATTGTGGGTCAGCGGGGTAATGAAACCGAGCTTGCCGCCGGTCTCGGAGACTGTCACATAGCGCGCCGGGCCGCCGGTGCGGAACGGGATATCCTCGAGCGTGAAGCGCTGTTCGAGTTCGGAGCGGAGCTGCGACAGCGGCAAATACTGGTCGGTGCGGTCCTCGTCGATCTCGCCCATCGGCATGGTTTCGATCACCGTCATGTCCATGCCTTGACCGTGGGCCCATTTCAGCATCTCGGGGATTTCTGCGCCGTTGAAGTCCTTGAGCGCCACGGCGTTGATCTTGATGCTCAGCCCGGCTGCCTGCGCCGCCTTGACGCCTTCAAGCACCTTGGCAAGGTCGCCCCAACGGGTGATGGCGCGGAACTTGTCGGGGTCGAGAGTGTCTATCGAGACGTTGATGCGGCGGACGCCGCAATCAAACAGCTCGGAGGCAAAGCGTGTGAGCTGCGAGCCGTTGGTGGTCAGCGTCAATTCGTCCATGCGGCCGGCTTCGACATGGCGGCCGAGCTGGCGGATCAGTTGCATGATGTTCTTGCGCACCAGTGGCTCGCCGCCGGTGAGCCGGATCTTGCGCACACCCTTGTCCACAAACACAGCGCACAGCCGTTCGAGCTCTTCGAGCGTAAGCAGGTCCTTCTTGGGAAGGAAGGTCATGTTTTCCGCCATGCAATAGGTGCAGCGGAAATCGCAGCGATCTGTTACCGACACCCGCAGATAATTGACCGTACGTCCGAACGGGTCGATCATCGGCGGAGTCGAATGCGTAGTGGTGTTCATCGATACCTGTCCTTTGGCTATCACACCCAATGTCGTGGTCCGCCGGGCCCGCGTCAAGTCACGCGATTGCGACCAAATCAGACATTTCGTCACGGATGGGTTGTTCGGGCCCGTGTAACTCCATAAATCGGTCGCAATGACAGTCTTGAGGGCGCAGCGATGAGCGAACACGAAACGGCTTGGCCGAGCGAATTGCGGGTCTCACCCGACCGCAAACTGCTGACGGTGAAGTTTACCGACGGGCGGAGCTTCGAGATCGAGGCGGAGTTGCTCAGGGTGCGTTCGCCATCGGCAGAAGTGCAGGGTCATTCGCCCGAACAGCGCGTCACGGTTGGCGGCAAGGCGGATGTGACCATCGCCAAGGTGCTGCCCGTGGGCAACTACGCCGTGCGGCTGGCCTTTAACGACGGCCATGACACGGGTATCTTCACCTGGAGTTTCCTGTCGGAACTGGGCACCCGCAAACAGGACGCATGGGCGGAATACACCGCCGAGCTTGCGGACAAGGGCATGTCGCGGCAGGCATGAGCGTCGGCGGATTTGAATTCTCTGATCGTCATCGGTCTTGATCTTCGAGGTTCTCACCTTGTTCGGCGACCGGCGTGACATCACCTGACGAAGTCAGCTCTCGAATCATCCGGGTCATCACGCCGCCCACCAGATTGCATTCTTCAACGGTTGCGGTTTTCATGGTCCGGTCGATCAGCGCGGATTGAATGGCGATGGCCTCTTCAGTGAGGCTGACGCCTTCCTCAGTCAGTTCAAGCCTTAACACACGGCGATCCTGCGGGTCGCCGCGCCGGATGAGCAAGCCGCGCTTTTCCATTTGCGGCAGCAGCATCGACAGGTTTGATCGGCCCACCAGCAACTTGTCGGCCAGGTCCTGCTGGGAAATGCCCGGCGTCCGGTACAGGTTGATCAAAATGTCGAGATGCGGCGGCTTGATATCAAGCGGCTGCAGTTGTCTTGCCAGTGTCTGCCCCATCACATGGCAGGCGCGAGCCACAGCCACCCAATTGCGAAATCGCGGATTGTCCCAGGGAAGGGCTTGCTTTTTGTTCATCGTTGTACAATTCTGTTCATAGTTGAACCAATTAGGAGTTCCACTATGGCATCTCTTATAGAAAAAATCACCCGTGCCGGATTGCGCCTGGTTGCCGCGCAATCACCTGAAAAGGCAGGCGAACTCGCATTTCGCCTGTTCACGCGCACCCGTTCTGCCAAGCCACAGAGCGAAAAGGAGCGGCTGGCCATAGCCCGGGCGAGGGCGCGCATGGACGAGGCTGAAACGGTGCGGTTGTTGATTCCCGGCGCCATGGTGGCCACCCATGTGTTCCGGCCGCAGCCGGAGGCGGCCAACGGCTCGCAGGTGCTGATCGTTCATGGCTACCGCTCGCGCAGCGATCACATGATCGCGCTGGCCGATTCGCTGGTGGCCGCAGGGCATATCGTGGTCTGTCTGGATCTGCCGGGGCATGGTGCGTCGAGCGGCAAGGTCTTGCACCTGGGCAAGGCGGTGGAAGCAATCGATGCGGCCTGGCGTCAGCACGGGCGGTTCGATGCCTTTGTCGGCCACTCTTTCGGCGGGCCGTCGGTGATGGCCGCCGCGGCGGGCGCCATCCTGCATGTTCCGCAACGCAAGCCCGAGCGGATCGTGACCATCGCCGCCCCATCCAATATGGGAGATGTGTTCAAATGGGCCGGCAAGCTTTTGGGGCTTGCACCCGCGGCGCAATCGGCCTTCGAGCGTCAGGTTCTGCGCTTTGCCGGCCGGCCGCTGTCGGAGTTCAGCGCCCCCCGCCTGATGCATGGTCTGGCGGTTCCGATGCTGGTCATCCATGCCCCCGACGACAAGGAAGTGGCCTTTTCCAACGCTGAAGCGCTTTCCGGACTGGGAAAGCATGTGCGGCTGATGCGTGCTGACGGATTCGGCCATCGCCGTATCGTGTCGGCGCCACCGGTTGCGGGCGCTGTTACGGCGTTTCTGGAGCCTTCGCACAATGGCGCTGAAATTGTTGATCTACGGGTTCCCTGCAAGCGACAAAGCAATAAGATGGCGGCCAATGAAGACAGGAGATCCCGGAGGCCTGCATGAGCCGGATCACATCGATCGCGGAACTGGACGTTATCTACGGCGCCGTATCGGAAGCATCGACCATCAAGGTCGCCAACCATCTGACGGCAGGGTATCGCCGGCTGATCGAGGCGTCACCGATTGCTACGCTTGCCACAGTGGGACCCGAGGGGCTCGATTGCTCGCCGCGCGGCGACCCTGGCCAGGTGATGGTCATCGAGGATGACAAGACGCTGATCCTGCCAGACCGGCGCGGCAACAACCGGATCGATTCGCTGCGCAACATTGTGCGCGATGATCGCGTGGCGCTGCTGTTTTTCATCCCGGGGTCCAACAGCACTCTGAGGATCAATGGCAGGGCGGTTGTATCGATCGAGCCGGAGTTGCTTTCACGCTTGGCGATGGACGGCAAACCGCCGCGCACGGCCATTGTGATCACCATTGGTGAGGTCTATTTCCAGTGTGCCCGCGCCCTGATGCGTGCCAGCCTTTGGGATCCCGGCTCCTGGCCCGATCTCGCCACCTTGCCCAGCCCCGGAGACTTGATGCAGGAGCTCAAGCGCGATTTCGATGGGGAAAGCTATGATGCGCAATGGCCGGAGCGGGCCAAGGCCAGTTTGTGGTGACAGGCGCGGTTCGCGGCGCCCTTACGCTAACCTCAGCTCTAATCCGCACAAACAAAAACCGGCCAGTGATGGCCGGTTTTTGTTTTCCTGAAGGATCGGTTTCCGGTCAGTTGCGGACGACGACCCGGGTGCCGACCTTGACCTTCTCATAGAGGTGCTCGACATCCTCGTTGGCCATGCGGATGCAGCCTGACGACATTGCCTTGCCGATGGTCCAGGGCTGGTTGGTGCCGTGAATCCGGTAGATGGTCGATCCGATGTAGAGCGCCCGCGCGCCGAGCGGGTTGTCCGGGCCGCCTGGCATATAGGCTGGCAGCACGCGGCCTTCCTGGCGCTTGACGCGATCACGCATGACCTGCGGCGGCGTCCAGCCCGGCCACTCGGCCTTGCGGGTGATGCGGTTCTTGCCCTGCCAGGTGAAACCCTGGCGGCCGACGCCGATGCCGTAGGCCATTGCCTTGCCAGGCTTGACCACGTGGTAAAGCCTGCGGTCGGAGGTATCGATGATGATGGTGCCGACGGCGTGGTTTTCCTTGAAGGAAATCACCTTGCGCTTGATCGGCGATTTGTCCGAGCGGCGATATTTATTATAGTTCTTCGATGGCGGAAACAGGATTTGAAGCAGCGATTTGCTTTCGGTCGCCGACTGGCCGGCGGGCTGAGCGTGCACGGTCGCCGGCGCCATCAGGCACAAAGCGAGAAATGCGAAAGAGATCAGGCGGGTCATGATGGGATTCCGGTTCTGTCGTTGATATCCGATCAGGCCGCAATCGGTTGTGTGACCACCCACGCGACCATTGGCGACAATCGGTAACTGCTTCGCGACCGCCTGTCCAGCTTTATGGCGGGAATGTGGCGGCAAGCAGCGGAATATGCAAGTAAAGATTGAAAGGCGTAGGGATCTCTAGGCACGCAATGCTGTGCTTAGTTCTTGTAGAGCATCCAGTTTTTCTCAAATTCCTGATTAAGCTCGGGCTTGTAGACCTGGAAGCGGTTGCGGCCGGTGTTCTTGGCCGCGTAAAGCGCGACGTCGGCCTTGTTGTAGAGCTCTTCGGCGCTGTCGGCGTCGCTGGCCATGCAGATCCCCAGCGACAGCGTGATCGGACCGTAGTCGGTGCCGGTCTTCTGGTTTTTAAGCGGGGTGGCTTCCACCGCGCGGCGGATTCGCTCTGCAATTTCCATCGAGACGTCGAGGCTGGTGCCTTGCAGGACGACGGCGAACTCCTCACCCCCGGTGCGGGCCACGAACACATCCTTGCGCAAGGTGCTTTTCATCACCGCGGCAACGACGCCGAGCACCCGGTCACCCACCGGGTGGCCATAGGTGTCGTTGAATTTCTTGAAATGGTCGATGTCGGCGACGATGAGCGCGTCATACATCGCCCCGCGCGCATCGTTGTAGAGGTTGGACAGAATCTCGTCGAAGGCGCGGCGGTTGGCCAGGCGCGTCAGCGGATCGGTGTTGGCAATGCGCTTGTATTCGTCGAGTTCAAGCTTGACCTGCTCCATTTCGCGGGCGCGCTCGACCATATGTTCAACGACGACCTTGCCTTTTTCCATGGTGTCGCCGGTGGCGTTGCTCAAAACGCTTATGACGCTTGACAGGATATCGGCGCTGGAAGCGCTTTTGGAGGAAATGCGATTGTAGGTCTCGCCCAACAGCTTGGAGTAGCTTTCCAGCGAGGATTGCTCCTGCTTGAGCAGCCGGAGCATGCCTTCCAGTTCGCCGGAAATCTTGTCATGGGCGCCTTCGACCACGCCACCGCGATGGTGGTGCGGAAAGTGTTTCTTACCCAGGGCGTCGAGTTCGATCTGGTTGGGGTCGCGTCCAAGCGCCTCGAATTCGCGCGCCAGACCGGCGTTGGAAGCGTTGAGTGCTTCGTAAACAAGCTCGTAATTGCGAGGCAAGCCGGAAATCCCGCGCCGGCGCATAGTTGCGAGCACCATTGTAGCTGTGTCCAGATTCTGGACCTTTTTCGCAGTCGCTGCCGGCATCTCACGTCCCCAAGCATGGCAATATAGCGCTATTGGGACAATATACGGGACAATTGTTGGTGAATTGTTAATAGCCCGGTTACGATGGCAAGCGTTTTTTCAGAACAGGCCTGCTCGACCGCCCGCCTGCCGCCGTGAACAGGATCGGGCAGGGCATCAAAGCTGGGTTAGCCCAGATTGAGTTCCTTGAAGAAATCATTGCCCTTGTCGTCGATGACGATGAAGGCGGGGAAATTTTCCACCTCGATCCGCCAGATCGCCTCCATGCCGAGCTCTTCATATTCGACGACCTCGACTTTCTTGATGCAATCCTGGGCCAGGCGCGCGGCGGGGCCGCCGATGGAGCCGAGATAGAAGCCGCCATGACGGGCGCAGGCTTCGCGCACCGAGCGTGAGCGGTTGCCTTTGGCGAGCATCACCATAGATCCGCCGAAAGACTGGAATTGATCGACATAGGAATCCATCCGTCCCGCGGTGGTCGGGCCGAAGGAACCCGATGCGTAACCTTCCGGGGTCTTGGCCGGGCCGGCATAGTAGACTGGATGGTTTTTGAAGTAGTCGGGCATGTCCTCGCCCGCTTCCAGCCGTGCGCGGATCTTGGCGTGGGCCAGATCGCGGGCGACGATGATCGATCCGGTCAGCGACAGCTGCGTCTTGATGGGATGCTTGGAGAGCTCGGCCAGGATGTCGCTCATCGGCTGGTTGAGATCGATCGGAACCACGTGGGCCGAGAGCTTGTCCTCGTCGATTTCGGGCAGATATTGCGACGGATCGTTTTCAAGCTGTTCGATAAAGATGCCGTCTTTGGTGATCCGGCCCTTGGCCTGGCGGTCGGCCGAACAGGAGACGCCGAGGCCGATGGGCAGCGACGCGCCATGACGGGGCAGGCGGATCACGCGAACGTCATGGCAGAAATACTTGCCGCCGAATTGCGCGCCGACGCCCATCTGCTGGGTGAGCTTGTGAACTTCGGCTTCCATCTCGAGGTCACGGAAGGCGTGGCCGGCTTCGGAGCCCTCTGTCGGCAATTCGTCGAGGTAGCGCGTGGAGGCGAGCTTGACGGTTTTCAGGTTCATCTCAGCGGAGGTGCCGCCGATGACGATCGACAGGTGATAGGGCGGGCAGGCCGCGGTGCCCAGCGTCAAGATTTTTTCGCGGAGGAACTCGATCATCCGGTCATGGGTCAAGAGCGAGGGCGTTCCCTGATACAGGAACGTCTTGTTTGCCGAGCCGCCGCCCTTGGCGATGAACAGAAAATCGTAGCTGTCGGTCCCCTCCTCATAGATGTCGATCTGGGCGGGCAGGTTGGTGCGGGTGTTCTTTTCCTCAAACATCGCCAGCGGCGCCAGTTGCGAATAGCGCAGGTTCTTGCGCTCATAGGCATCGAGCACGCCGCCTGCCAGGGCTTCATAGTCGCCGCCCTCGGTCCATACGCGCCGGCCCTTCTTGGCCATGATGATGGCGGTGCCGGTGTCCTGGCACATCGGCAGCACGCCGCCAGCGGCGATGTTGGCGTTCTTCAAAAGATCAACGGCGACAAAGCGGTCGTTTTCGGTGGCTTCGGGATCGTCCAGGATCGAGGCCAGTTGCTTGAGGTGACCGGGCCGGAGCAGGTGGTTGATGTCGCCGAAAGCGGTTTCCGACAACAGCCGCAGGCCTTCCGGTTCGACCGTGAGGATCTCCTGACCGCGAAAACTTTCGACGCCGACATGCCGGTCGGTCAGTTTGCGCCAGGGGGTGGTATCGGGGCCGAGGGGGAAGAGATCGTTTGCCACGGGAAGCCTTTCGGGTCGCCTGCTGCTAGCTGATATATGGTTCCGGGTCTTAAGGTGAAGGGGCGGCGATTGCAATTGCGACCTTGGCAGCGAGCGGGCGCCGGATTGCGGATTTATATCAAAATATCTTGATTTCCAGAAATAAATGAGGCAGCAAAGCGGTGGTGCGGTCAGCCTCGGGCCGGGCCACTCAAAATCCTTCGGACCTCTCGCGCTTTCATGGCCGGCTGGTTGGAAGCGGGGTCAGAAAATGAATCAGGTGATTGCGAGATCGAATCAGAAATGAGCTCCAAGCCTCTGAATATCCTCATTTTGTGTACGGCCAATTCGGCTCGGTCGATTCTGTCGGAAGCGCTGGCTGCGCATTTGGGCGGGTCACGCGTGCGCGCCTATTCGGCCGGCTCGCATCCGCGCGGGGAGCCAAATCCGGCGGCGCTGGCGCTGATCGCGCGCAAGGGGCTCGATGCATCGACGCTCAGATCGAAAAGCTGGGACGAGTTTTCCGAACCCGGCGCTCCGGTGATGGATCTCGTCATTACGGTTTGCGACAATGCAGCTGGAGAGAGTTGCCCGCTGTGGCCAGGCGCACCGTTGAAAGCCCATTGGGGCATTGCCGACCCCGCCGGCGACAGCCGGTCGCCTGCCGAAACCGAAGCCGCTTTCGAAACGGCCTGGGACCTACTCAGCCTGCGTTTTCAAGCGCTGATGGCGCTGCCGTTCGAAACCCTGCCGCGTGCGCAGTTCCAGGCAAAGCTTGATGCGATCGGAGCTCTGTCCGGCGCTACTGATCTGGCCCACAGCGGCGCGACGCAGGAGAGATCGTCATGAGCGGGGAAACCATGACAAAGCGGCTTCTCGCCGAAGCGGCAGGCACCGGCTTCCTGCTGGCGGCGGTGGTTGGATCCGGGATCATGGGCGAGACTTTGGCCGGCGGTAATGTGGCCATTGCGCTTCTGGCCAATACCCTTGCCACCGGGGCCATCCTGGTGGTGCTGATCGCTGCATTCGGGCCGATCTCGGGCGCGCATTTCAATCCTGCGGTGACACTGGTGTTCCGGTTGCGCGGCGAGATCGGAACCGGCGTCGCGGCCGCCTATGTGGCGGTTCAGATCGTCTCGGGCATCGTCGGCGTGTGGATCGCGCATCTGATGTTCGACCAGGCCTGGGCGCAGGTGTCGGTGCATGCGCGCACCGGTCCCGGGCAATGGCTTTCGGAAACCGTCGCCACATTCGGGCTGATCATGACCATCCTGTTCGGCCTGCGCGCCAAGGCCAATGTCGCGGTGCTGGTCGGGCTCTACATCACCTCGGCCTACTGGTTTACCGCCTCGACCTCGTTTGCCAATCCGGCGGTGACCATTGCCAGATCGCTGACGGGAACCTTTTCCGGAATCGCGCCGCCGGATGTGCCCGGTTTCATCGCCGCCCAGTTCGCGGGCGCCGTGGCGGCGTTGGCGTTCTTCCGCCTGGTGTCTTCCGGGCGGTCCGGAGCCGATTGATAAAATGCCATTCTTTCTTTCGTTCCCGTGATTTGTTAGGGTCGCCGCACATTGGGCAACTGATTTGGGTGCGCGGGCGGTCACAGCCCGGAACAGGGATTTGGGCAGAATATGACATTCAGGATGAGTGCGGGCGCGGCGGTACTCGCCGCAGCGGTGGGTTTGACAGGCGTTGTTGTTCCGGCGCCGCCGGCGCACGCACAAGGTCTGCTGGAGGCCCTTTTCAAAAGCCCGGCTCAGCGCAAGCGCGAGAAACTTGCCCGCGAGCGTGCGAGGCAAGCGGCTGCCCAGCCTACCAAAAAAGCCAAGCCGGTTCGAATCAGCGGTCCAAGCTACAGGACCTACAAGCCCGACCGTTATGTCAGCGTGGCGTTCGACAAGATCGCCGATCCGGTTGTCACCGGGGCGATCGGCGACATCGCGCTGTCGCCGCTGGGTATCGATCCTTTTGCCGAGGGCTTTCCCGCACTCGATGAGCTGGACGTCAAGGCGCTCCCCGAAGCGGCCGAGGCCGTGGTCGCCCATTATTCCGAACAGCCTGCCTATCTCTGGGTGGCCGGTACCGCGGTCACCGATCGGGCCCGTGCGATGATCGCCGTGCTTGAGGCCGCCGACGCGGTCGGGTTGTCGGCGCAGCATTACCGGGTAGAAGTGCCCGCGGACAGCTTCGATGTCACCCGCGGCACCGATCGCCAGCGTCAATTGATGGCCTTCGAGATGAGGCTGTCGACCGCTGTCGCCAACTACATCCTCGACGCCACGCGGGGCCGGATAGATCCCAACCGGATATCAGGATATCACGATTTCAAGCGCAAGACCCCCGATCTGGCCGCGCGCCTGGCGGCGATCTCCAAGGCGGACGATCCCGCAGAAGCGCTTCTGGCGCAGAATCCGCAAGGCGCGCATTTCGAAGCGCTGATCGCCGAGCTTCAGCGCCTCAAGCAGCTCGACGAAGTTGACCGGATCGAGATTTCGCCCAAAATCATGCTCAGACCGGGGCAATCCGATCCGGAACTCGCCAATGTGATTGCGGCGATCGCCAAGAAGGGCAGTGATGCGCTCAAGGTGGACCATGCGCTGGTGCTGGCGAGCTATGCCGGTAAACCCGAATATGATTCCGAGATCGCCGATCTGGTCAAAGGCTTCCAGAAGGAAGCCGGCCTCAAGCCCGACGGCGTTGTCGGCCCGGCGACGCGGCGGGCACTGGTGGGCATATCCAATGCCGACAAGATCGAGAAGGTGCGGCTCGCCATGGAGCGCGCCCGCTGGCTGCCGGGCGTTCTGGCCGCGCGCCGTGTGTTCATCAACCAGCCTGCCTATTCCGCGACCTATTACAATGCCGGCAAGCCGGAATTGTCGATGCGCGTGGTGGTGGGCAAGAAGTCGAACCAGACCTATTTCTTTGACGATGTCATCGAAACGGTGGAGTTCAATCCCTATTGGGGTGTGCCGCAGTCGATCATCATCAACGAGATGCTGCCCAAGCTCAGGCGCGACCCGTCTTATCTCGACCGGCTGGGCTATGAGGTGACGGCACGGGGCAAGAGAGTGTCCTCGCGCAATGTCAACTGGTCGGCGGTGGGCCGTGGCAGCGGCATCGGCGTTCGCCAGCCGCCCAGCAATGCCAATGCGCTGGGGGAGCTCAAGATCCTGTTTCCCAACAGCCACGCAATCTACATGCATGACACGCCGTCAAAATCCCTGTTCGAGCGCGACACGCGCGCCTTCAGCCATGGCTGCATCAGGCTGCACGACCCGCGCGGAATGGCTGCCAAGGTTCTCGGTACGACGGTCGAGGAAATCGGCAAACATATTGCGCCAGGCCGCAACAAGCCGGTTCCGGTCCCCGGTGAGATCCCGGTGCATGTATCCTATTTCACAGCCTGGCCGGATGCATCGGGCACTATCGAGTATTACGGCGATGTCTATGGCCGCGATGCCTATCTGCGCAAGGCGATCGACGCGACCGCCAAGGCGCGTGCCTCCTAGATCGTTTCACGTTTTGTCAGAAACGGGATAAAGATTTAATCCGTTGATTTCGTTTGTGCATTCAGGTTTAGCCGATTCCGTCCGAACCTGTATGCCCTCAGTTGGCCGCCCTGTGCACCCGCACGTGCTTTCAGAGCGGGCGTGGCGCGGAGTGCTAGCTGTGGAACCTTAACAGATTGTCCATTCGGAGCGACCCTGGAAAACTGTTGTCCGGCAACTCCAGTCTCCTAAGCCTGCTCCGAATGGACGACCTGCTGATAGCTCACAGCTAGCGCATTACCACTCGAAGTTGGGTCAGAAATTGCTGCCGCTCGCGATGCTCGCCCGCATTTTCTGACACGCTACTGATTCAAGCTGATGTGGAATTGCGCTAGACAAACATAACCGTTCGGTCTTCTCGCTCTGGCCGGGTGCTAGTCAGTTAGTAGGTAAGAACCGCAGTTAGCCGACGTGGCCAAACGATTGCACAGACCTCAAGGGCTGATCCTCCCTTACATGACGATAATGCCATCATCCCTGAAACATCTGTCCAGGAGCAACACCGAACTTTCTCTTGAAGGCACGATAGAACGTCGAGATGTCCGAAAACCCAGTACGGTGTGCAATGTCGTCAATGCTCCTGCGACCGCTTTTGTTCGCGGCCCGCCCTTTGATGGTTTCCAGCGCGCGTGTAAGTCGGAAATCTCGTAGCAGCTCCGAGAACGATGTACCGGTCAAGGCCAGATGATGCTGGAGTGTGCGTATTGGAACCTCTAGTTCAAGAGATGCAGTCTCAAGTGAAAAACCTGGATCAGAGTAACGCTCGGCAATCAGATTTTCCAGCGCATCCTTTGTTCGCCAAACAGGTTGTTGGAGCGGTCTCGGCTCGGGAAGCTCGGAAAAGTAGCTCAGAATTGCGCTGACGGAGACCAACGTAGGAATTACCAAGCTACCGCGCAACGTCGCCGGTGCGCCGGCAAACAAGGCCAGGGATTTGCGTAGAAGGTGGCTGGCCGGATGTCGGTTCAGGGTACTGGCGTCATTCTGGATAATTTGAGAAACACTCCCACGTGGAAAACCAAGCGCATAATGCTTGTACCCTGATGTCGCGTGTATCTCCGCGCGGAATGGCCGTGCATTGTCGATAAAGATCATGTCCCCGGCGCGTAAGCGTTTTGCAGTCCTGCCCTGAGACACCGACATTTGCCCGCGTACGACATAATTCAGATAAAGATGATCATCTTCCACACGTTTCAGGTCATTGCGCGTGCGTTCGACAACATGGCTTTGTGCCGACATGCCCGTTAGCGATTGGTGGCCATCGGCCCAGGTCTCCAACCTTGCTGAAAACGCCTGTGTCGGGGTTTCGACCCTCGGCGTCAAATGTGCAAAGCTCGCACACAGTCCTGAGCGATAGAGTTCAAACTGCTGTGCCGGTGCGACCGTCGATGTATTCCAGCGGGTAAATTCCATCGTGCGAGGTTAGGACGAGCACACCTATTTCACAAGATTTTGCGCCCAATGCCAGTGCTTGCGCCTTGCGCCAATGACAGAGGTGACCGCTTGCTCAAAGATCCACCTGAAAAACACGGGAGTAGGAAAAATGCCAAGCGAGACGATTACCCTGACAGACGGAACAAAGCTGAACGCGATTGTCGAAGGAAGCGGGCCACCGTTGATCATGGTGCCAGGATGGTCACAATCGGCAAACGGATTCAAACATCAGATTGCATCCTTATCAGATGTCAGAACGGTTATCGCATTGGATATGCGCGGTCATGGAAACAGTGATAAACCGAAGACGGGATACCGCATACAGCGTCTCGCAAAGGATCTGTTTGACGTGATCTGTGCCAAGGGTTTGGAGCAGCCAGACGTTCTCGGGCACTCGATGGGCTGTTCGATTATCTGGTCATACAATTCCATGTTCGGCGCCGAAAAACCCTTGGGGCGACTTATTCTTGTCGATCAGGCGCCAGCGGTTGTTGCTCAGCCAGGCTGGGATGAGGACACAAAATCAAATGCTGGATGCTTGCTTCCTGACATGGAAGCTTTGGCTGGGTTCATGGATGGCGTCATCGCCTCGACAACTGCGGATGCAACCAAGGAAATTATCAGAGGGATGTTCACGGAAGATGTCGACGAGGCAGATCTGGACTGGATCGCTGCGGAAAACATCAAACTGCCGAGGGACAGGGCGGCGCATCTTCTGCATGATCATTGTGTTCTCGATTGGCGGACTGAAATCGAGGCGATCAGCAACCCGACGCTCGTGATCGGAGGCGAGGCGAGCATCTTCTCTGCCGCTTCACAAAGGTGGATTTCAGAGCACATCCCGGATGCGCAGGTCGAAGTCTTCGGAGCGGACGAAGGAGGCAGCCATTTCATGTTCTGGCAGAACTCTCAAAAATTCAATGCCATTGTGAAGGCGTTTCTGGCCGCCTAAACTGCTGTCGATCCGCGACCGGCATTGAAGTGAAGTGTCGCCGGTTCTTCAGACAGTTTTGCATCTTTTGATAGATGCACCGGGTTCAGTTTTATGCTGCATTTTGCTCTTCCAAGCCCGCCCGATACGAGCCCATCCGGTGTTCGTCATTCAAGCACCTGATGGGGCCACTTGGTGTTGTGGAAGGTCGTCCAGCCGTTGATGACCCGCCAGGCGGTCCAGCGTCGCACCATCGGCATTGGCCTTGGCAGATTGAAGTTCTGAGCGGGCAAGGGATGTCCCGGATAGATGCGATCAGACAGATCGGCGTGACTGAACAAACCCACTATCGCTGGAAGAACATAGTATGGCGGAATGGGCACAGAACAACTTAAGGAACTGAAGCGGCTTCAGAAAGCGAATGAGCGTCTTCGTAGGGCTGTGTCGGACCTGACGCTGGATAAGCTGATCCTGTGAAACGACTTCGCCGCATGCGGATACAATCCAGCAAGTAATGGACGCGCCCTAGATTACCTTGAGATGTCCCGGGATGTTTGATGGTCCGTCGGTTTCGAGCCGCGGAGATTCCGCGCTCGGATCGGGGCCGTCAATGAGCGGGTTGGTGCCGGCGACCTGGTCCAGCGCGCCGCGGTCGGTGATGATGATCCGCGGACCGTCCATGACCACGCCGAAGGGCTGCAGCGATTTGACTGCGCGGGAGAAATTTTCCGGCGTCATGCCGAGATAGGAGGCGAGCAGCTTTTTTTCGGCGGGCAGGATGAAGCTTGCCGCATCACCCGCCCTTCTGGATTGGCGCTGGATATAGGCGGCGACGCGCTCGCGCGAATTGCGCAGTTTCAGCTCCTTGGCATGGCGCACCACCGAGCGGTAGCAACTGGCCAGTTCGGAGATCGTCGAAACCGCGAAATCCGGATCGATCCGGAAAGTGGCGCGCAAATCCTCCGCCGGAATCATGATGATCCGCGATTTCTCCACGGTCCGCGCCGACATCAGATAGGGCGCATCCTTGATGCAAGCCGCCAGAATGAAGGTTGATACGGGCCGCACCACAGCCATGGTGGTCTCGTTCGAGCGCCATTTTGCGTAGAGCTCGACGGCGCCTTCCATGACGATGTGCAGGAAGTCGGCCGGTTCGCCCTGATGAATGAGATCGAGTTGGGCCGGAAAGGCCTGGGCATAGGCCGCCTGCATCAGCCGTTCGAAATTCTCCGTCTGCATGTCGCGAAACAGCGGCAGTTTGCGAATCTCGGGCTTCTCATGGTCCCGCATGGGCATTTCTCCCCCGGTCGCAGTCCGATCAACATCGGATCAAGCGCCGGCAATTGCTCCCATGCCAGGTGATAAATGTCACCTGGCGAATTGACCTTTTTTCCCCTGAATCCGGACGGAAAGCAATTCCGGTTCGATTGTGCAACGCGAGAGCGCGCTGTTTGATCTGTATCAAGTTTGCTCTCCGGAAGGCATGGATTTTCTCCTTCAAGAAAGCCGCAGACGCGCGCTCGAGATGACGGAGACAGCCCATGCACCTCATGATTGCCTATGACCATTCCCGCAATGCGCGGATCACGCTTGAGGTGGTCAAGGAGATGTTCTCCGCGTCGCATCCGGATATCACCCTGATCTCTGTGATCGAGGAAGTCGGCAGCGCCACCTCAGGCGCCGACGAGATGTTCAACGAGCAGTTCGCCGCTCAGAAAGCCGGCGTCGAAGCGGCGGCTGCAGAAATGACCGCCATGGGCTTTGCCACTCAGGTGCTGATCGCGGAAGGCGACGCCCGCAAGATGATCCTTCGCGCCACCGACGAGCGCAAACCGGATCTGCTGGTGATGGCGCGCCACAGCCACAAGCCCGACGGCAACTTCATCACACGCCGCATCGACGCGCTGGTCGAGGAGTTCGATCACATGACCTTCGGGTCGGTGTCGGCCTTCCTGGCGCGCCGGGTGCAGTGCCCGCTTCTCATCATACCGACCGGCGCCGAATGATCCCGCCCGTCCGTTTCCGCGACGGCGCATTGTCGCGCCGTGACATTCTCGTCTGACCGAGGTTCGATTATGAAAGTCTCAGATGTTTTCCGGTTCAAGAACCGCGAAATACGGGCGCTCCACCTGACCTGGATCGCCTTCTTCATCACCTTCTATGTGTGGTTCAACATGGCGCCGCTGGCGTCGTCGATCCTCAAATCCGCCGACTGGCTGACCAAGGACGATCTGCGGCTGTTCGCAATCGCCAATGTGGCGCTGACGATCCCGGCGCGCATCATCGTCGGCATGGCACTCGACAAATGGGGCCCGCGCCGGGTGTTTTCGGTGTTGATGGTCACCATGGCCGTGCCGACGCTGTTCTTCGCTTTCGGCGATACACGCGAACAGTTGTTCTTCGCCCGGCTGATCATGTCCTCCGTCGGCGCATCTTTTGTGGTCGGCATTCACATGACCGCTCTGTGGTTCAAGCCGCGCGACATCGGTTTCGCCGAGGGGTTTTACGCCGGCTGGGGCAATTTCGGCTCGGCAGCCGCTGCGCTGACCATCCCCACCGTGGCCCTGTCGGTCTATGGCGGCCCCGACGGCTGGCGTTACGCGGTGGCGACTTCGGGTATCATCATGGCGGCGTATGGCATCTTCTATTGGTTCGCCATCACCGACGGGCCGACAAAGGACACCCACAAAAAACCACGCAAGGCGGCGGCTCTGGAAGTCTCGACCTATCGCGATCTGGTGATGCTGGTGCTGTTTACCGTGCCATTGGTGGGCATCCTGTCGATCCTGGTCTGGCGGGTGCAAAATCTCGGCTATATCGACGGGCTGACAGCTGGTTTCTGCTATGCAGCCATTGTTGTCGTGGTGGTCTACCAGGTCTGGCAGGCGCTCAGGGTCAATCTGCCGATCCTGAAAAAGGGCGTGCCGGAGGACGACCGTTATCCGTTCTCCTCCGTCGCGGCGCTCAACACCACCTATTTCGCCAATTTCGGTGCGGAGCTGGCGGTCGTCTCGATGCTGCCGCTGTTCTTCCAGGATACCTGGGGGCTGACCCCGGTGACGGCCGGCATTATCGCCTCGTCCTTTGCCTTCGTGAACCTGTTTGCGCGGCCGATGGGCGGGCTGGTGTCTGACCGGATGGGCAACCGTCGCTTCGTGATGTTGTCTTACATGCTGGGCATTGCAATCGGCTTCGCGCTGATGGGGCTACTGGATTCCAGCTGGCCGCTGATCATCGCGATCGCGATCACCATCGGCTGCTCGTTCTTTGTCCAGGGCGCGGAAGGCGCGACTTTTGGCATCATTCCTTCGATCAAGCGCCGGGTGACGGGTCAGATCGCCGGCATGGCGGGCGCCTACGGCAATGTGGGGGCAGTCTTCTACCTGTTCATCTTCATGTATGTGACGCCGTCGCAGTTCTTCTTCATCATCGCCGGCGGTGCGTTCTTGAGCTGGGTTGCGTGTCTGGTGCTGCTCAAGGAGCCGCAGGGCGGGTTCGGCGACGAATATGTGATCTCGTCGGTCGACCAGGCGATCGCCGACGAAGCGAGGATGCGCAAACAGACCGAAGCCGAGCTGGAGACCATCTTCGCGGGCAGCGAACGGGTCGGACTGGCCGATCGCGGAACCGGTCTGACGGTCACCGCCCGGTTCAAGGACATGGACGATCTGCGCGCGGCGCTGGCCCGTCTTGGCACGGGCGGCGGCAAGGCGCCGGCCGAGTAATTCAACCAACCGGCGGGCCGCAGGGGCGGCCCGCGCTGTCGCAATCCACGCAACACCACCTCTTAAGGAGAAAATCGTGGGACAAGATCTGAGAAACTACACACCGGACGACGAGACCTATTGGGCCTCGACCGGCAAGGCGATTGCGAACCGCAATCTCTGGATTTCGATACCGTCGCTGCTGTGCGGCTTCGCGGTGTGGCTCTACTGGGGCATCATAACGGTCCAGATGATCAATCTGGGTTATCCGTTCGAAACCTCGCAACTGTTCACCCTGACTGCCATCGCCGGCTTGTCGGGCGCGACATTGCGGATCCCGGCGACGTTCTTCATCCGCATCGCCGGCGGGCGCAACACCATCTTCTTCACCACTGCGCTGTTGATGATCCCGGCTTTGGGAACGGGCATGGCGCTGCAAAACCCTGATACTCCGCTGTGGCAGTATCAGGTTCTGGCGCTGCTGTCGGGTATCGGTGGCGGCAACTTTGCCGCCTCGATGTCCAACATCTCGTTCTTCTTTCCCAAGAAGATCCAGGGTTACTCGCTGGGCATGAATGCGGGTCTCGGCAACTTCGGCGTTACGACCATGCAGATTGTCATTCCGCTGGTCATGACTTTCGGCCTGTTCAGCGGAGCAAGCCGGACGCTGGTCAACACCTCGGGCACGCTGATCGGCAAGATTCCGGCTGGCACCGAGACCTATATCCAGAATGCAGGCCTGGTCTGGCTGCTTCTGCTGGTTCCGCTGGCGTTTCTGGGCTGGTTTGGAATGAACAACATCCGCGACGAGCATGTCAGCCCCAATATCCCCAACCCGTTTGGCGCGTTCAGCATAATCACCTTCATGTATGGCATCGGCCTGGTTGCCGCATTGTTCGGGCTTTGGCTGATGCTGCCCGAAACTGTCGGCGGATCAGGGTTTGGCGTCTCCAAATGGTTTGTCCTGCCGATTGTCATCGCCCTGACGGTCGGGCTGCTTCGGATCATCCCCGGCCAGATCGGCCAAAACCTGAGCCGCCAGTACAAGATCTTCGGCAACAAGCACACCTGGGCGATGACCGTCATCTACACCATGACCTTTGGCAGTTTCATCGGTTATTCGGCGGCAATGGGTCTGACCATCAAGGTCGTGTTCGGCTTCCAACATCTTATGGTCGATGGCGTCTTGACCCATGACACAGCCAACCCGAATGGGCCATCGGCGTTGATGTATGCCTGGATGGGGCCGTTTATCGGCGCGCTGATCCGACCTCTTGGCGGCATCTGGGCCGACAAGGCCGGTGGCGCCAAGGTAACGCAGATTATCTCTGTCGTAATGGTGATCTGCGCCGTGGCGCTGGCCTGGATTCTCCAGCAAGCCTATGCGTCGGCCACGCCTGAAACCCTGTTCCTGCCGTTCCTGGGCATCTTCCTGATCCTGTTTGCCGCCACCGGAATCGGCAACGGCTCGACCTTCCGCACCATCGCGGTTGCGTTCAACAAGGAACAGGCCGGCCCGGTTCTGGGCTGGACCTCGGCGGTGGCCGCCTACGGCGCCTTCCTGATCCCGCAGATCTTTGGTGAACAGATGAAGGCGGGAACACCGGAATACGCGCTCTACGGTTTCGCGATCTTCTACGGGGTCTGCATCGCCATCAACTGGTGGTTCTACCTGCGCCCCGGCGCTTACGTGAAGAACCCGTAACCAGATCTTCGCCTGCCCGGAGATCCACTCCGGGCGGGCCGCACGGCTTAACCCTTAGGGAGCAAGAGATATGAGCCACCTGCTCGACAGACTGAATTTCTTTGCCAGCAAGCGCGTCGACACTTTCTCCGATGGCCATGGCGAAACCACGAACGAGAGCCGCGATTGGGAGGACACATACCGCAATCGCTGGCGTCATGACAAAATCGTTCGTTCCACCCACGGGGTGAACTGCACCGGCTCGTGCTCCTGGAAAATCTATGTCAAGTCCGGGATCGTCACCTGGGAGACCCAGCAGACCGATTACCCGCGTACCCGGCCCGAATTGCCCAACCACGAGCCGCGTGGTTGTGCCCGCGGCGCCAGCTACAGTTGGTATCTCTATTCCGCCAACCGGGTGAAAACGCCACTGGTGCGAGCCCGGCTGATGAAGATCTGGCGCGAGTTGCGCAAGACCCAGACCGCAATTGAAGCCTGGACGACGATCCAGTCAGATCCGGCGTTGCGCGCGGAATATGTCACGCGGCGCGGCAAGGGCGGTTTCGTGCGCGCCACCTGGGAGGAGGCGACCGAAATCACCGCCGCCGCCAATGCCTACACAGCCAAGAAATACGGTCCTGACCGGGTGTTCGGCTTTTCTCCGATCCCTGCGATGTCGATGGTCTCCTATGCGGCCGGATCGCGCTATCTGAGCCTGCTCGGCGGCACCTGCATGTCGTTTTACGACTGGTATTGCGATCTGCCCCCAGCCTCTCCTCAGACCTGGGGCGAGCAGACCGATGTGCCCGAATCCGCTGACTGGTACAATGCCGGCTTCCTCATCTTATGGGGCTCGAACGTGCCGCAGACGCGCACGCCGGATGCGCATTTTTACACCGAGGCGCGCTACCGCGGCACCAAGTCTGCGGTTATCTGCCCTGACTATTCGGAAGCCTCGAAATTTTCCGATGTCTGGCTCAACGCCAAACAGGGCACCGATGCGGCGCTCGGCATGGCCTTCGGACATGTCATCCTGCGGGAGTTCCATCTCGACCGTCAGGCCGAATATTTCGAGGATTACTGCCGCAAATACTCCGACATGCCGATGCTGGTTCAGCTCGACAAACGCGGCGGGTCCTACATCCCCGGCAAGCAATTGCGCGCCTCCGACTTCGCCAAGAAGCTTGGTCACGACAACAATCCGGAATGGAAAACCGTCGGTATTGATGAGACGACCGGCGACGTGGTCGTGCCCAACGGTTCGATCGGGTTTCGCTGGGGCGAAGATGGCGAGTGGAATCTCGAGGAAAAGGCTGGGGGCGAAGCTGTCAAGCTCAGGATGAGCCAGATCCTCGACAGCGACCACGACGCGGTTGTGGGCGTTGAGTTTCCCTATTTCGGCGGTGCTGCGACCAACGGGTTCGAGGTCTGCAACCACCCCGAGGTGCTGACCCGCAATGTGCCGGTGAAGAAGATCAAACTGGCCAATGGCAAAACCGCAATGGTTGCCACAGTGTTTGACCTGTTCTGCGCCAATTACAGCCTCGATCGGGGCTTGGGCGGAGCGAATGTGGCCACGTCCTATGATGACGATGTTCCATTTACACCTGCCTGGGCTGAAAAGATCACTGGTGTGCGCCGCGACAAGATCATCCAGGTGGCGCGAGAATTCGCCGACAATGCCGAAAAGACCAATGGCAAATCGATGATCATCATCGGGGCGGCGATGAACCACTGGTACCACATGGACATGAACTACCGCGCCGCCATCAACATGCTGGTGATGTGCGGTTGCGTGGGCCAATCGGGCGGCGGCTGGGCGCATTATGTCGGCCAGGAGAAGCTTCGTCCGCAGACCGGTTGGGCGCCGCTCGCCTTCGCGCTCGACTGGGCACGTCCGCCGCGGCACATGAACTCGACATCGGCCTGGTATGCGCACACCGACCAGTGGCGTTACGAAACAGTGAGTTCGGCTGAAATTCTGTCGCCCACCGCGCCGGAAGGCGACTGGAAGTCGCTTTCGTTGATCGACTACAACATCCGGGCTGAACGGATGGGCTGGCTGCCATCGGCACCGCAGCTCAAGACCAATCCGCTGGAGGTGGGTAAAGCGGCCAAGGCGTCGGGCAAGGATGTTCCCGCCTATGTCGCCGAACAGCTCAAATCCGGTGATCTGGAAATGTCGTGCGAAGACCCGGATGCACCGGAAAACTGGCCACGCAACCTGTTCGTCTGGCGTTCCAACCTGCTCGGCTCCTCTGGCAAGGGGCATGAGTATTTCCTCAAGCACCTGCTGGGAACCGATCACGGGGTTCAGGGCAAGGATCTGGGTGAGGAAGGCCGGCAGAAACCTGTCGAGGCCAAATGGCATGACGAAGCGCCGGAAGGCAAACTCGACCTGCTGGTGACAATCGACTTCCGCATGTCGACCACTGCCGTCTACGCCGACATCGTTCTGCCAACGGCCAGTTGGTACGAAAAGGACGACATGAACACGTCCGACATGCACCCGTTCATCCATCCGCTGCAGGCGGCGGTGGACCCGGCCTACGAGAGCAAGACGGACTGGGAGATCTTCAAGGCGATCGCCAAGAAGTTTTCCGAAGTGTCGCCGGAAATCCTGGGCGTCGAGACCGATGTGGTGCAACTGGCGCTGCATCACGACACGCCATCGGAACTGGCACAGCCACAGGTGCTTGATTGGAAACAGGACGAATGCGATTTGGTTCCGGGCAAGACCGCACCGGCCTACATCGCGGTGGAGCGGGATTATCCCAATGTCTACAAGCGCTTCACTTCGCTTGGTCCGCTCATGGACAAGGTCGGCAATGGCGGCAAGGGGATCACCTGGGACACCAAGACCGAAGTCCATCATCTCAAGGCGCTCAACGGCACCGTTGCGGAGGAAGGCCCGACCCAGGGGCTGGCCAAGATCGAAACAGCAATCGACGCCTGCGAGGTGATCCTGATGCTGGCGCCGGAAACCAATGGCGAGGTTGCCGTCAAGGCCTGGGATGCGCTGGGCAAGAATACTGGCATCGATCACAAGCACCTGGCCGAAGTCAAGCAAGACGAGAAGATCCGTTTCCGCGACATTGCGGCCCAACCGCGCAAGATCATCTCGTCGCCGACCTGGTCGGGGATCGAGAGCGAGGAAGTCTGCTACAACGCGGGCTGGACCAACGTGCATGAGCTGATCCCCTGGCGTACGGTTTCGGGCCGCCAGCAGCTCTATCAGGATCACAAATGGATGCAGGCCTTTGGCGAGTTCTTCGTCACCTGGCGGCCACCGGTGGACCTGAAGACCGTCGGCGCGGATATCAATATCTCCGAGCGCGATAACGAGCCGCATGTGGTGCTCAACTTCATCACACCGCACCAGAAGTGGGGCATTCACTCCACCTATTCGGACAATTTGATGATGCTGACGCTCAACCGCGGCGGCCCGGTGGTGTGGATCTCCGAAGTGGACGCCCGCAAGGCGGGTCTGGTCGATAATGACTGGGTCGAGGTCTACAACTCGAACGGCGTTCTCACGGCGCGTGCGGTGGTCAGCCAGCGCATGAAGGAAGGTACATTGTTCATGTACCACGCACAGGAAAAGATCGTGAATACGCCGGGATCGCAGATCACCGGCCATCGCGGCGGCATCCACAATTCGGTGACCCGCGCCACGCTCAAGCCGACCCACATGATCGGCGGCTACGCGCAACTCTCCTACGGCTTCAACTACTACGGAACCGTGGGCTCCAACCGCGATGAGTTCGTCATCGTCCGCAAAATGACAAAGGTCGACTGGCTGGATCGCCCGGCCGCTACCGTGGAGGCAGCAGAATGAAAATCCGCGCGCAAATCGGCATGGTGCTCAATCTCGACAAGTGCATCGGCTGTCACACATGTTCCGTCACCTGCAAGAACGTCTGGACCAGCCGTGAAGGGGTCGAATACGCCTGGTTCAACAATGTCGAAACCAAACCCGGCATCGGCTATCCCAAGGATTGGGAGAACCAGAAACGCTGGAATGGTGGCTGGACCCGGTCGAAATCCGGTAAGCTGCAGCCCAAGCAGGGCGGCAAATGGCGGATCCTCGCCAATATCTTCGCCAACCCGGACCTGCCGGAAATCGATGATTTCTACGAGCCGTTCGACTTCGACTACGACCACCTCAAGTCGGCCCCGGAAATGCAGGCGTTTCCAACGGCACGACCGCGTTCGAAGATCACCGGTGAACGGATGGAAAAGATCGAATGGGGTCCGAACTGGGAAGAGATCCTTGGTGGTGAGTTTGCCAAGCGCAGCCAGGACTACAACTTTGAAGGCATCCAGAAAGAGATCTACGGCGAGTACGAAAACACCTTCATGATGTATCTGCCGAGGTTGTGCGAACACTGCCTCAACCCGGCTTGCGTCGCCTCCTGTCCGTCAGGCGCGATCTACAAGCGCGAAGATGACGGGGTTGTGCTGATCGACCAGGAAAAATGCCGCGGCTGGCGCATGTGCGTGTCGGGCTGTCCCTACAAGAAGATCTACTACAACTGGGAAAGCGGCAAATCCGAGAAATGCACCCTGTGCTATCCGCGTCTGGAATCAGGCCAGCCGACAGTGTGCTCGGAAACCTGCGTCGGACGCATCCGCTATCTCGGGGTGATGCTTTATGACGCCGACAAGATCGCCGAGGCTGCATCCACCGAAAGTGAAATGGATCTCTATGACGCCCAGCTCGGCGTGTTTCTCGATCCCAACGATCCGGAAGTGATTGCTGAGGCCCGCGCGGTTGGCATTCCCGAAGACTGGATCAAGGGTGCGCAGAATTCGCCGATCTGGAAAATGGCGATGGAATGGAAGATCGCTTTCCCGCTGCATCCGGAATACCGCACGCTGCCGATGGTCTGGTATGTGCCGCCACTCTCGCCGATCCAGAATGCGGCGGAAGGCGGCGCCATCGCCACCACCGACAACATGCCGGACGTCAAGTCGCTGAGGATCCCGGTTCGGTACCTCGCCAACATGCTGACTGCGGGCGACGAAGCTCCGGTCGTCACCGCTCTTGAGCGGATGATGGGGATGCGTGCCTATATGCGGTCGAAGACCGTCGACGGCGTGGTCAATCTCGGCGTCGCCAACCGGGTCGGGCTGACGCCGGCGCAGATCGACGACATGTACCAGCTGATGGCGATCGCCAATTATGAGGACCGCTTCGTCATTCCGACCACGCACCGCGAACTGGTCGAGGATGCCTATGACTTGAAAGGCGGCTGTGGCTTCACCGATGGCAATGGTTGCTCGACGGGAACCTCCAAATCCAAGCTGTTTGGCGGCGGAAAAACATTCCGCTCACCTACGGAGTTCATCGCATGACCCGGACATTCAAAGCCCTTTCGGCGCTTCTGAGCTATCCCTCGACGGAGCTGCAGGGTGCAATCCCTGCGATCCGCGAGGCGTTCAGAACCGAGGACATCCTGCTGGCCGGCGAGGTCGCGGCGCTTGGCCCGCTGCTCGACGAGATCGAGACCAGCGACATCTACGATCTGCAGGAGCGCTATGTGCTGCTGTTTGATCGCTCGCGGACCCTGTCGCTCAATCTGTTCGAGCATATTCACGGGGAGGGGCGCGATCGCGGCGGTGCGATGGTCGATCTGCTCGAGACCTATCGCGCCCATGGTTTCGACCTGGTGGGGACAGAACTGCCCGACCATTTGCCGGTGCTGCTGGAGTTCGCCTCGACGCTTGAGCCGAATGAGGCGCGGGACATCCTTGCCGATGCGGGCCATATCATCGCCGCGCTGGCGGAACGCCTGACGCGCCGGGAAACGCCCTATGCGACGGTGCTGATTGCACTTTCCCAGATTGCGCAGGCCTCGACCGAAACCGAGCAGGCACAGGCGCTGTTGTTAGAAAAGGACGACGATCCCGAGGATCTTGAAGCGCTGGATGCTGTCTATGAGGAGGCGATGGTCACCTTCGGCCCCGATCCCAACGCCGGCTGCCCGGTCAGCCGCGACATTCTCGCCCGCATGGACGCGCCGTTGCGTCCCGCCAATGCCTGACGCGAAAGGACATTCGTCATGACCTATTTTATCTTCGGGGTTCTGCCTTATCTTGCGCTGACGGTTCTGGTCGTCGGATCCATCGCCCGATACGAGCGCGACCCTTTCACCTGGAAATCATCCTCCAGCCAGCTCTTGCGCCGCAAGCAACTGGTGTGGGGCTCGATCCTGTTCCATGTCGGAATTCTGATCGTGTTCTTTGGCCACCTGATCGGCATGCTGACGCCGGTGGAGTTGTTTCACGCGCTTGGCATCAGCTATGGATTCAAGCAGTTGATGGCCATCGTGGTTGGCGGCATCGCAGGTGTGATGGCAATCGTCGGTGGCGCCATGCTGCTGCACCGGCGGTTGTTTGACCCACGGGTGCGGGCCAATTCCTCCTTTGCCGATACCGGGATCCTGGTGCTGCTGTTTGCCCAGATCATCATTGGCATGGGCACCATCCTGGTCTCCATCCAGCATCTGGACGGCGGCGAGATGGTCAAGTTCATGGATTGGGCACGTGCGATTTTCACCTTCAGGGCTGATGCCTGGCACATCGTCGCTGACGTGCACTGGATCTACAAGCTGCACATCTTCCTGGGGCTGGTGATCTTCATCCTGTTTCCGTTCACACGGCTGGTGCACATGCTTTCGGTGCCGGTGCGCTATGTGTTCCGGCCTGGCTACCAGATCGTGCGCACCCGCAAGCGCGAAGCCGGGATGGAGCAACGGCCATGAAACAGACGTTCACCAATATCAGTGTCAACGGCGAGCTCATCCCGCCGGAACTGATCGCCACTGAAGCGCAGAACCATCCTGCGCCGAAGGGCAAGCCGGGCATGGCCTGGATGGCGGCGGCGCGGGCACTGGCGATCAAGGTCATGTTGCTTCAGGAGGCGCGGCGTCGCGGTATCGTGCCGTCACCGATCGAAATTGCGCCGGGACAATGGGAAACCGAAGACGAGGCGTTGATGCGCCAGCTTCTCGACGAAGTAGTGGCGCCGGCTTCGCCGACCGAGCAGTCTGTTCGTGCGGCCTATGATGCCGATCCCGAGCGATTCCGGTCACCAGCGCTCTATGAAGCTGCGCATATCCTGTTTGCGGCAGCCCCCGATGATGTGGTCGCTCGCAAGATCGTACGCGACCGGGCGGTTGCCGTGCTGGACAAGGTTCTGGCTGAACCGAAATCGTTCGATGCGCTGGCGCGGGATCACTCGGCATGTAGTTCCAAGGGCAATGGCGGCCGTCTTGGCCAGATTTCGGCTGGTGACACGGTGGCCGAATTCGAGGCCGCGCTGGACCGGCTCGACGAGGGGCACATCGCCAGCGAGCCTGTGGAGAGCCGTTACGGTTTCCACATCATCCGGCTCGATGCGAAGGCTGAGGGCGCGGTGCTGCCGTTCGAATCGGTTGCGCCGGGGCTCAGGGCGGCGCTGGAAAAGGCTGAATGGGCGCGTGCAAGCCGCGATCTTGTCGAACGTCTGGCGGCCGAGGCCGAGGTGACGGGAATCTTGCTGCGGGCGGCCTAGCCGCAAGAGCCGCTCCAAGTGATATCTCACCCGGGGCATTCGCGGCAAGCGCGGCTGCACCGGGAAACTGAAGGGACCGAGCCATGCCGTTGGCTTTCATTCGCACCACCGAACGCGGACAGACCGACTGCTTGCTGTGGCAATTCGCCGATGAGATGCAGGCGCGGGGCTTGCGGCTTTCGGGTGTGGTGCAGACCAATTCCGAACGTCCCGGCGCCATCGCCTCGCATCATTGCGACATGGATGTGCGGGTTTTGCCGGACGGTCCGAAAATCCGCATCAACCAGGTGCTGGGCGAGGAAGCCCGCGGCTGCCGGCTCAATCCGGCCGCGCTGGAAGAGGCTGTGGCGCTTGTGGAGATCTCGCTCGATCCGGCGCCGGACCTGTTGATCATCAACAAGTTTGGCAAGCACGAGGCTGAGGGCAGGGGATTCCGGCCGCTGATCGCCGGGGCGATGGCCCGTGGCATCCCGGTGCTAATCGGCGTGAACGCACTCAATTTCGAGGCCTTCCAAGACTTCGCCGGAGATCTGGCAGAGGAAATCCCGGCTGAGGCCGCGGCGCTTGCCGTCTGGCTTGAGCAGTTCGACCGCCAGGCGGCCTGATTACGGCCGCTTAGTCGCTGCGGCGGCTCGAGGCGGAATTGACTTCGGTCACGTTGCCGCCTGCTGAAGTTTCCTAGTAGTATCGAGTAATGCCAGCTCGGCGTTGAAGGAAGCTTCGGAGAATCTTTGCCCATGAAAATCGGAATTGTCGGAACCGGCATGGTCGGCAGCGCCAGCGCCTATGCGATGGCGCTTTTGGGTGTCGGTACCCGTATCGTGCTGGTTGACGCCAATCCGGCTCTGGCCCGCGCCCAGGCGCAGGACATCGCGCACGCCACACCGTTTGCGGCAACCGTGGCCATACACGCAGGCGAATACGGCGATCTCGAAGGCGCTGCGGTGGTGATCATCGCAGCCGGCGTCAACCAGAAACCGGGCGAAAGCCGGCTGGCGCTGCTCGAGCGCAATGTCGAGGTGTTTCGCTCGGTCATTTCCGGTGTAATGGACGCAGCACCCGGCGCCATCCTGCTGATCGCCACCAACCCGGTGGATGTGATGACCTTTGCCGCCCAGCGCCTGTCGGGCCTGGCGACCGAGCGGGTGATCGGTTCGGGCACCATCCTCGACACTGCCCGGTTCCGCAGCCTGCTTGGCGGACATCTGGCAATCGCGCCCACTTCAGTGCATGCCTATGTGCTCGGAGAGCATGGCGACAGCGAAGTGCCGGTGTGGTCGAGCGCCATGGCCGGCAGTGTGCCGATTGTCTCGTTTGCCGAACAGATCGGCCGGCCGCTCGATGATGCGGCGCGTGCGGCAATCGCCGATCAGGTGCGCGGCGCCGCCTACACCATCATCGAAGGCAAGGGTGCGACGTGGTACGGTATTGGCGCGGGGCTGGCACGGGTGGTGCAAGCAATCATCGATGATGAGCGCGCGGTTTTCAGTGTCAGCCAGGTCAGCGCCGACATCGAGGGCATCAGCGATGTGGCGCTGTCACTTCCGCGCATCGTCGGCCGCGACGGCATCATCGCCAATTTGATGCCCGAACTCGACGTGGGCGAACGCGCTGCGTTGAAAGGAAGCGCCGAGGTTATCGCGGAGTATACGTCGAAACTGCGGTTTTGAGGCGCAGCCGCCGGGCGCTCAAAGCTCTGCGGTTGACACTTTTTCCAAAATTTCATCCGCCGTCGCCTTGGAGCACAGTTCGGTGGCCGGGGTGAGTACCGCCGAACCGGCCGCGGCAACACCCTTGCGGATCGCATCGCGGAAGCTGCCGCCGTCCGAGAGTTCGAGGGCTATGGCCGCCACCATGCTGTCGCCGGCGCCCACCGCGCTCAAGGGCTCGATCGCAGGCGGCTGGCAGAATATGCGCTCGCTGGCAGAAACGCCGACGGTGCCTTTTGCGCCCATCGACATCACCAGCCTTCGGGCGACACCTTCGTCGACCAGTTGCCGGCCGTAGTCGGCGAGTTCGGCCGGCGAGGCAAACACCTGTCCGGAGACTTCGGTGGCTTCGGCGCCATCCATCCTGAGCATGGCGAAGGGGGTGTCGCGATTGGTTGCGGCTGCCGTGAGCGCCGGGCCTGAGGTGTCGAGGATGAGCTCGGCGCCATTGTCGACCGCCAGCCGGTTGATGGTGCCGGCAATATCGGCGGGCACGCCGGGCGGAAGGCTGCCAGACATCACCACGATGCGGTTTTTGGTCAAATGCGGGGCAAGCTGTTCCAGCATTGCCTCGGTCTGGGTTTGAGACCACACAGGGCCTGGCAATTGAAATCGGTATTGTTTGGTGGTGCTGGTTTCCAGAACCGCGATCGATTGCCGCGTGTTGCCGGCCACCTGATAGTTGATGACGTCAATGCCTTCGGCTTCCAGCAGCAGGCGGAACAGCGTGCCCGTCTGCCCGCCAAGTGCGACGAAGGCAGTCGAGTTGCCGCCAAGCCGCATGGCCGCGCGCGATACGTTGACGCCGCCGCCGCCGGGATCGTGCCGCGGTTCGCTGCAGCGCAGCTTTGGCCCCGGTGTCACCGCGCCGACCGATGTCGAGACGTCAAAGGCCGGGTTGAGGGTGACGGTGAGGATTTCGGACATGGGGCAGGGCGGGCTCGGTGCGTGCTGTCGGGAAAGCGCGAAAGGAAGCGCGGCGCGCTCCGATTATTGCCCGGTTTTTTCTGCCTCCGCCACATTTTCTTTGACCGCGACAAAGCTGTCGGGCGTCACCGAGATGGTGTCGATGCCGGCTTGCACCAGAAGCTTGGCGAAGGCGGGATCGTTGGACGGCGCCTGGCCGCAGAGTCCAACCTTGGCGCCGGCCTCGTGGGCGCGGGCTACCAGGGTCTCGATCATCCAGATCACCGCGGGATTGGATTCGCTAAAAATGCCCGCCAGTTCCTCCGAATCGCGGTCGACGCCGAGCGTAAGCTGGGTCAAATCGTTGGAGCCGATGGAAAATCCGTCGAAACGTTCGGCGAAATCTGCGGCAAGGATCACATTGGCCGGGATTTCGCCCATCACATAGACTTGGAGGCCGTTTTCACCACGCTTGAGCCCGTTGTCGGCCATCACGCCAAGCACCTTGTCGGCCTCGTCGGGCGAGCGGCAGAACGGGATCATGACCACGACGTTGTCAAAGCCCATTTCCTCGCGCAGCATCTTGATTGCTTTGCACTCAAGCGCAAAGCCTTCGCGGTAGCGGTCGGAATAGTAGCGCGAGGCGCCGCGGAAGCCGATCATCGGGTTCTCTTCCTTGGGCTCGAAAGCGTGGCCGCCCAGCAATTCGGCATATTCATTGGTCTTGAAATCGCTCATCCGGATGATCACCGGCTTGGGATAGGCGACGGCGGCGATGCGCGAGAGGCCACGCGCCAGCGTTTCGACAAAATAGTCGCTCTTGTTGTCATAGCGCCGGGTCAGCTGGGCGATCTTCTCCTTGGCCTCGAGATCCTGCAGTTGATCGAAATGGACCAACGCCATGGGGTGGATCTGGACCGCCGAATTGACCACGAATTCCATCCGCGCCAGGCCGACGCCGTCGGCGGGCAGCCGCCACCAGCGAAACGCCGCCGAAGGATCGGCGAGGTTGAGCATGATCCGGGTGTTGGTGTCGGGCACGTGATCAAGCCGCACATCCTCGACCTCATACTCGGCGATGCCCTCATAAACAGCGCCTTCTTCGCCGCCGGCGCAGGAGATTGTGACTTCCTGCTGGTCGTGGAGAACATGGGTGGCATCGCCGGTGCCGACGATTGCCGGCAGGCCCAGTTCGCGGCTAACAATGGCTGCATGCGAGGTGCGCCCGCCATGATCGGTAACGATGGCGGCTGCGCGCTTCATGATCGGTACCCAGTCCGGGTCGGTGGTCGAGGTCACCAGGATCGAGCCGTCGACGAATTTGTCGATATCCTTGACGTTTTCGATCAGGCAGACCCGGCCGGCCTTGACCGCCGCACCGACGCTCAGCCCGGTGATCAGGGTCTTGCCGGTCTTCTTGATCGTGTAGGATTTGAGGGCGGTCACATCGGCGCGCGACTGCACGGTTTCGGGCCGCGCCTGCACGATGTAGAGACGGCCGGTGTCGCCGTCCTTTGCCCATTCCATGTCCATCGGCTGGCCGTAGTGCTTTTCGATGGTGGCCGCCTGTCGCGCCAGTTCGAGGATCTCGTCGTCGGAGAGAACATGGGCCTGCCGCTCGGCCTTGGAGGTGGGAACATTCTTGGTCTCGCCACCCTCCGCACCGGCATAGATCATCTTGATCTCCTTGGCGCCGCAGGTTTTCTCAACGATCGGCTTGAGGCCGGGCTTGTCGAGCAACGGCTTGTAGACCTCATATTCATCCGGGGTCACAGCACCCTGCACGACGTTTTCGCCCAGGCCCCAGGCGGCGTTGATTAGTACCACCTTGTCGAAGCCGGATTCAGTGTCGATCGAAAACATCACGCCCGAACCGCCAATATCGGAGCGCACCATCAATTGCACGCCGATCGACAACGCCACCTGGTTGTGATCGAAGCCCTTGAGCTTGCGGTAGGTAATCGCCCGGTCGGTGAACAGCGACGCATAACAACGCCGGCAGGTCGACAGCAGTGCTGCCTCGCCCCGCACATTGAGATAGGTCTCCTGCTGGCCTGCGAAGCTCGCATCGGGCAGGTCCTCGGCGGTGGCCGAGGAGCGCACGGCGACTGACAATTCGGTGTGGCCGGTGCGTTCGCCAAGCTCGCGATAGGCGGCAACGATATCGGTGCGAATGTCCTCGGGCCAGTCGCCCGCGACGATTGCCGCGCGCACGGCAGCGCCGGTCTCGGCCAGGGTGCGCTTGCCCGAATCGAGCTTGACCATGGCGTCAGCGATCACCTCGTTGAGATGGTTGGCCTTGATGAAGGCCCGGAAGGCGTCGGACGTGGTGGCGAAACCCGGCGGCACGTCGATGCCCCTGCTTCCCAGTTGCTGCACCATTTCGCCCAGTGACGAGTTCTTGCCGCCGACCAGGCCGACGTCGCCGCGGGAAAGCTGTTCGAACCAGATGACATTCTTTGCGGCTGCGGACATGCGGGGCTCCCGGGTTTGATGCAACAGGTGAGATCGGGACCCACCATAGGCATGCGTCACGGGACTCGCGTTGACGAGGATCAAAACCATTGCCAATCGATTGAAATGCAGGCGGATGAGCTGCTTTCCGCACCAAGGTTTGGATGATGCCGCGCCTAGCGCATTTCCACTCGAAGTTGGGTCAGAAATTGCTGCCGCTCGCGATGCTCGCCCGCATTTTCTGACACGCTACTGATTCAAGCTGAAGTGGAATTGCGCTAGATGATGGCGCCGCGCACCTTGGCGGAAATCCATTCGCCGACCACCACGGCAAACAGGATGACGATCAGGATCAGCGTCACCTGCGGCCAGGCCAGCGTGTTGAGCGAGGATTGCAATTGCAAACCGATGCCGCCCGCGCCAACCAGGCCGAGCACGGTGGATTCGCGGATGTTGATGTCCCAGCGGAACACGCTGATGCCCGCAAAGGCCGGCATGATCTGCGGCACGATGCCGTAGGCCATTACTTGCCAGCGCGACGCGCCGGTGGCGGTGATCGCCTCGACCTGGGTCTGGTCGATCTCCTCGATCGCCTCATAAAGCAGCTTGGCGCAAAAACCGATTGAGCGGAAGGCAATGGCAAGCAGGCCGGCGAACACGCCGGGGCCGATAATAGCAACAAGCAGCAGCGCCCAGATCAGCGAGTTGATGGAGCGGGTGGCGACGATGATGAACAGCGCCACCGGGCGTATGAAGATCGCGCTTGGCGTTGTGTTGCGGGCGGCCAGAAACGCCACCGGCACCGCCATCACCAGGGCCAGCAGGGTGCCCAGCGTCGCCATGTTGAGCGTGTCCCACAACGGGCCCCAGAGCTTGTCCATATAGGACCAGCGCGGCGGCACCGCGCGGCCGCCGATGTCGGCGGCGATGCGTGGCGCGTCCCAGACGAAGAACCAGGTGGTGGCGTCGGAAATCCGTTTCCAGCACCACATGAACACGGCGACGACTGCGAGATATCCGGCCCAGCGGATAAGCGTCTGGTTGCGGTCGCGCAATTGCCAGATTTTGACGCCCTTGGCGGTTTGCGTGACCGGCATTATTGCACCTTTGCGCGGATGATGCCGGAGAGGTATTCCAGCACCATCACGGTAACGATGATGATCAGCAGGATCGCCGCGGCGGTGTCGAATTCATAGCGATCAAAGGCAGTGTTGAGCGTTGCGCCGATACCGCCGGCGCCGACCAGGCCAAGCACTGCGGATTCGCGGAAATTGATGTCGAGGCGATACATCGACAATCCAATCAGCCGCGGCATCACCTGCGGCTGCACGCCGTAATTGACCCATTGCAGCCAGGTCGATCCCGTGGCGCGAATGGCTTCTGCCTGCACCCGGTCCATTTCCTCAATGTCCTCGGCGAGCAGTTTGGACAGGAACCCGATGGTGGCGAAGGAAAGGGTGAGGAAGCCTGCCAGCGGACCAAAGCCGAAAATCGCCACCAGCAGGATGGCGACGATGATCTCGTTTAACGCACGCGACAGCGCCACGATGCCCCGGCAGACCAGATAGACGGGCAGCGGCGCGATGTTGCGCGCGGCGCCCAGCCCGATCGGGATCGAGATCAGAATGCCGACCACGGTGGAGGTAATGGTGATGATGACGCTTTCGAGAATGCCGTCCCAGATATCGCCCCCACGCGAGACGAAATCGGGATTGAAAAAGGACGTCACAAAAGCCCAGCCACGGCTCATGCCTTCGGCAACCCGGCTCCAGTTGACTTCGATGGAGCCGATCGCCAGCACCAGATAGACCGCCGCGCCGAGCATCAGGCCCCAGCGCAATGTCGGATTGGTGATGAAATGCGGTTTCCTCCAGCCCGTACCCAGCCGGTCATCAAGTGTGACCGTGCTCATTGCGCGGGTTCCGGGGTTTCGGCTTCGTCTTCATCGACCTGGCGGATGGTGGCGTGCCAGTCTTCTTCGCCGTAAATACTGGTCAGCACCGCATCCGACATGTCGGATGGCTTGCCATCAAAAGCCAGTTCTCCGGCTTTCAGCCCGACAATGCGTTCAACGAACATCTGCGCCAGCGCCACGTCATGAATGTTGATGACCGCGGCCAGATCGCGCTCAGCGCACAATTCGCAGATCAGCCGCATGATCTGGCGCGAGGTCTTTGGGTCGAGCGAGGCCGTCGGTTCGTCAACCAGCAACAGCCGCGGGTCCTGGATCAGCGCCCGGGCGATGCCGACGCGCTGGCGCTGACCGCCCGACAACTCGTCGGCGCGCTTGTCGGCCATCGCCAGCAGGCCGACACGGTCGAGCAGCCGGAATGCCTCATCGATATCCGACTGCGGATATTTGCGCAGGAAGGAGCGCCAAAAGCCGACATAGCCGAGACGGCCCGACAGTACGTTCTCCATCACCGTCAGCCGTTCGACCAGCGCGTATTCCTGAAAGATCATACCCATCTTGCGGCGCATCTTGCGCAAGCCGCCGGAACTGAGCGCGGTAAGCTCCGTGCCATCGAGCAGCACCTTGCCCGAGCTTGGTTCAACCAGCCGGTTGATGCAGCGGATCAGCGTTGATTTGCCCGCTCCTGACGGGCCGATCAGCGCCAGTACCTGTCCCTTGGGGATGACCAGGTCGACATTCTGCAGCGCCTTGTCGCCGGTGCGATAGGTCTTGGTGAGTTTCTGAAGTTCGAGCATGGACACTCGCGATCAACATGGAGGTGGCGCCGCGCATAGTCGCGCGACGCCTTGAGGGCAGGGCTTAACCGCAGGTGTATTGGACACCATTGGCGGCATCGATCTTGCGGATCACATCCCAGAATTCCTTATAGTTCATCTCAAGGAACTGGCCTTCATTGGACTTTTCGAACTCTTTCTTGAGCGAAGATCCTTCCCAGGGGAAGGTGAAGAAGGCTTCCTTGATCTTCTCCTGCAGTTCCGGCTTCAGATTATGGGCGACGCCGAAACCGGTGGTCGGGAAGGTCTGGGATTTGTAGATCGACTTGACCTGATCGGGGGTGATCACCTCGCGTTCGATCATGCGGCTCATCACCGAGTTGGCGATGGCTGCGGCGGGGTAGTCCTTGTTGGCCACGCCGAGGATCGAGTTGTCATGCTTGCCGGAAAACACCGGGTTGAAATCGGTGCCGGCCGCCATGCCGTAATCGGCCTTCAGGATTGCCGAGGGCGCCTTGAAGCCGGAGTTCGAGGTTTCCGAGGTGAACGCCAGATCTCCGCCCTTGATGTCCTCGACTTTCTCGATGCCCGAGTCGGGATAGGTGATGATTTCCATCTCGTAGCCGAAGCCGCCATCCAGCGACGCCATAATGGTGAAAGGCCTGAAGCCCGCGCAATTGACTGCAAGCGGGTTGGAGCCGGTGTTGAAGCCGGAAATGTGCAGCCGGCCCGAGCGCATGGCCTCGATCTGGGCGGCGTTGGACTGCACCGGGAAGAACACCGACTTCTTGCCTGTTATCTTGTCGAGATGGGTCAGAAAGTCCGACCAGGCTTCCTTGTAGACCGCCGGGTCCTCGACCGGTGTGTAGGCGAAAATCAGCGTGTCGGGATCGATCTGGTCGGCAGGATCGGTCGGAATATCTGCGATCAGGTCGCCATCGGCGTCGCAATAGCGCTCGTCCAGGGTGCCGCGCGGGCACTCTTCGGCGGAGGCGGCAAGCGGCGCCGCAATCGACAGGGCGACGCCGGCAATGGTGCTCAAGAGAATGGATTTCAGGTTCATGATCTTCCTCCCAGAAGTCGTTTTCGTTTTTCCCGCTCCGACTATTCTGGGTCCGGCGTCAAATGGCAAGTGATTATGAAAGCTCATGTGTTTGAACTGACAGGCGTGCAGCCTTCTGACGTTGCGTCGCGCGGTTGCAGGGGCGAGTGTCTGCGGCGGAAAACCGCACTCGTTTAAGGGGACTCAGGCCTGCAAACGAAAGCGGCGCGCGGGTGTTCCGCGCGCCGCATCAGCGTTTGTCGATCGAGCGATGGTCCTACACCGTGCCGCCAAGACTGCCTTCGAGCGCCACCAGTTCCTGGCCGCCGGCCATCAGATCCTGCAATTCGTCAGGCGTGATCTGACCGCGCTGGGCGGTGCCCAGCGTCTTGCCGCGGTTGAGCACAGTGAAGCGGTCGCCGACCGCCAGCGCGTGGCGGACATTGTGGGTGATGAAGACCACGCCGATTCCCTGCTTGCGAACCTTGTCGATGGTGGCCAGCACATTGGCGGTCTGGCGCACGCCAAGCGCGGAGGTGGGTTCATCGAGGATCAGCACCTTGGCGCCGAAATAAACCGCCCGGGCGATCGCCACGGTCTGGCGTTCGCCGCCCGACAGTGTGCCCACGGCCTGATCGGGGCCACGCAGGTTGATGCCCATCTTCTTCATTTCTTCCATGGTGACGCGGTTTGCGAAATCATGGTCGAAGAATTTGAGCGGTCCGACCTTCTTGATCGGCTCATTGCCCATGAAGAAATTGCGGCTGACCGACATCAGCGGGATCATCGCCAGATGCTGGTGCACGGTGGCGATGCCGGCGGAGATGGCATCGCGCGGATCTGCGAAATGCATTGGCTGACCGTCGAAGAAAATCTCGCCATGGGTGGGTTTATGGACGCCGGACATGGTTTTGATAAAGGTCGATTTGCCGGCGCCATTGTCGCCAAGCAGGCAATGGCATTCGCCGGGAAACACATCGACCGATACACCGGCGAGCGCGATCACCGAGCCGAAATGTTTCTCGATGTTCTTCATTTCAATGATGGGAGCATGTTCCGGATTCATGTCATCTCTCCCCCGTGATCATTCGCCGGATATAGGTGTTGAGCACCACGGCGAACAGCAGGATAACGCCCAGGAACACCCTGAACAGCGAGCTTTCGACATTGGCGAAGAACAGGCCTTGCTGCACCACGCCGAAGATCAACGCGCCAAGCGCCGCGCCTATCACCGAGCCATAGCCGCCGGTCAGCAACGCGCCGCCGATCACCACGGCGATGATCGCCTCGAATTCCTTGAGCAGGCCGCGGTCGGCGCCCGCGGAACCGAACTCCATCACCTGACAGGTGGCGAATACGGTGGCGCAGAATGCCGTCAGCATGAACATGGAGATCTTGACCCGGTTCACCGGTACGCCGGAATTGCGCGCCGATTCCGCATCGCCGCCGGACGCAAAGATCCAGTTGCCGAACTGGGTTCGGGTAAGCAGGATATGACCGAGTGCCACCAGTAACAACGCCCAGACGATCAACATCGGGATGCCATCCACCACCGGTTGGCCGGCACGGTTGCCCCGTTCAAACACTGCGATGATGCCTGCATCTCCAAGCCAGGTGAACAGGCCACCGAGGATCTTGCCGCCGAACAGAGCTGCAAGCCAGTCGCCCTCAGCGGCCTTGTCGATGCCGCCGATGATGGTCTTGCGCTCGATAAGCTGCGGCAGATAAATGGTAAAGCCGCGCAGGATAAACAGGAATGCCAGCGTCACGATGAAGCTCGGCAATCCGGTGCGCACCACGATGAAGCCGTTAAGCCCGCCAATGGCCACGCACAGGACGAAGGTGACCAGGATTGCCTGCCAGACCGGCCAGCCCAGCGTGATCGTGAAGATCGCGATCATCATGCCGGCAAAGCCGATCATCGAACCCACGGAGAGATCGAACTCTCCGGCGATCATCAGCAGGCAAGCGCCCACCGCAATGATCATGAACTGGGCGGAAACTACCGACCAGTTGAGAACGCCCTGAGAATTGAACATGCCGCTGTCGCCGGCGAAAATAGCAAACAGCACGAAGACGATTACTGTGCCGCAGATGCCGCCCAGTTCGGGCCGGATCAGCGCCTTGCGCAAAGCCGATGTTTCTTTGATCCGCTCATCGGAGGCGGGGGCTTCAGCCGTATTGGACATGAGACCTCACAGACTTGGCCGGTTGGACCAAAAAAGTTTTTGTCAGGAAAAAAAGGGGCAGGGGCGCCGGTGGTGCGCCTCTGCCTGCAACAAGTTGGCCTTAGCGATATTCGCCGGCGTACTTTTCGACCAATTCAAGCGCGTCGGCGGTTACGAAGCCGGGGCCTGAGTTGATGTTGTTGCCCGGCAGAACGCCGTAGCGATGATAGTTGGTCAGAACCACCACCGGCAGATAGGCCTGCAGGAACGGCTGCTGGTCGATGCCCCAGTTGATGGTGCCGGCCTTGATGCCTTCGACGATGTTGGCGCCGAGATCGAAGGTGCCGAAATAGATTTCGCCGGCCATGCCGTTCTCGTTGAGCGCCAGCAGCGTCGGGTCGGCGCTTGTCGGGCCGAGGGTGAGCACTGCATCGGTGTCCGGGTTGGCGTTGAGATAGGCCAGAACGCGGTTCTTGATTTCGGCCGGGTCCTGACCCGAATCGATCATCTGATTGCCCAGTTCGACGCCGAGACCGTCGGCAAAACCGGTGCAGCGCTCGGTCGAGGATGGCGAGGAGATGTAGTGGTTGACACAAAGGAAGCTACCGACGCCATCACCCTTGGCGCGGAGGCCTGCGGCGTAGCCGGCGTCATATTCGGGCTGGCCGACATACATCAGCGCGCCCACTTCGCGAGCCTGGTCGGGTGTGCCCGAGTTCATAATGATCACGTCGATGCCGGCGTCCACGGCGGCCTTGATCGGGCCGGACAGCACGTCATAGTCGGACAGCGTGGTGATGATGCCGTTGGGGCCGGCCGCTGCGGCCTGCTCGATGATGCGGGCCATGTCCGCAAGGTCGCCGGTCGGCGGGTTGCGGTACTCGACCTCGACGCCCATCTGCTCGCCGGCCAGCGCGATGCCGTTCTTGATGGTGTTCCACCAGCTGTCACTGTCGGGCGCATGGCTGACGAGGACATATTTCTCGCCCTCGGCCGAGGCGGTGGTGGCGCTCAGGACGGGGGCTGCGAGAAACGCAACCGCCAAAGCGAGCTTCTTGGTCAATGACATCATGATCTCCTCCCAGAGTGTTTTCGCGTCGAAGACAACGGACAGAACGGTCTCCCTCCGTCTCTCGATGATGAGAAAACCACGAATCACAATTTTTTGCAACCGGTTGCAAATCTGAATCTGATTTTCTTGCTTTTGCGCCGGATTCTGCGCAGTAATGCCGGTTCATCGCAGGGCCGGAACGAGAAGAGAGACCGATGCCGCCAACACTCAAGGATGTCGCTGAACGCGCCGGCGTGTCGCGCGCCGCGGTGTCGCGCACCTTTACCCATGGTGCGTCGGTGTCGGTCAAAATGCGCAAAAAGGTGGAAAAAGCCGCGGCCGAGCTCGGTTACAGTCCCAATGCGCTGGCCTCGAGCCTGACGACGGGCCGCACCAAGCTGATCGGGCTGGTGTCCAACAACTTCCACAACCCGATCTTTCTGGAAGTGTTCGACCTGTTCACCCGCGGTTTGCAGGACCGCGGGCTGAGGCCGCTGCTGGTCAATCTGTCCGATGAAACCGATCCCGCCAATTCGGTTCGGATGCTGAGGCAATACTCGGTGGATGGCGTCGTGGTGGCCTCCTCGACGCTGCCGCCTGGCTTCGCCAAGGCGTTCCGTGACGCCGGGGTGCCGGTCGTTCACAGTTTCGGCCGATATGCCAGTTCGCCGCAGGTGCATGTGGTCGGTATCGACAACGTCGAATGCGGGCGGATGGCGGCGCGCGAGCTGATCCGGCGCGGCTACACCGATGTGGCGTTTTTGGGTGGACCGCAAAGCGCCACCTCCACCCAGGACCGTTTCCAGGGCTTCATGGACGAATTGGCGCCGCAGGCTCAAATTAGGGTGCGCCACACCTTTGCCGACGCCTATTCCTTCAATGCCGGCCGCAAGGAGATGCTGGCGCGGCTCAAGGAGGATCCGGCCCAGGCCTATTTCTGCGGGGATGATGTGCTGTCGATCGGGGCGCTGAGCGCTGTGACCGACAGCGGTCTCAAAGTGCCCGGCGACATTGGCCTGATCGGGCTCAACGACATGGAAATGGCGGGCTGGGAAAACATCAACCTGACCACCATCCGCCAGCCGATCCGGCAGATTATCCATTCCTCGATCGAGCTGATCGCGTCGATGCTGGAAAATCCCGACCGCTACCCGGAAGCGCGGTTGTTTCCTTGTCAGGTGGTCGAGCGCGGTACGCTCAGGCCGGCTATTTGATGTTGCCCGTGGCGGCTGGTGTCAGGGCGCCGATCCGCCACCAAGCGAGCGCCGTCACCGCCGCAAACGCTGCCAGCAGCGCCACGCTGCCCGCCGCCCAGTTGGAGGCCACGGCCTGCTCCAAACCCTGTCCGAACAGATAGCCGGCGCCGACCAGAAGCATGGTCCACACGGCGGCCGATGCGCCGTTGAGCAGCGTGAACCGGGACCATTTCATGTCTGTCAGGCCCACCGGGAGAGCGCCGATGGTGCGCATGCCCTTGGGATAGCGGTAGAGAAAGATATAGGCTGTGCCGTAGCGATCCAGCAGGCGCCTGCCGGTGTCAACCAACCGCTGGATCCGCGGCCGGTTCCTGGCAATTCGCTGACCGTAACGGCGGGTTAGTGCGAACCGCGCTTCATCGCCGAGATAGCCGCCGGCAAAGGTAGCGGCGGCAACAACCGAGACGTCGAGTGCGCCGGTCTGCGCCGCATAACCAGCAAATAGCGGCAGCGATCCGCTCTTGAGTGCGCAATAGGCGAACACAAGCAGGTAGACCGCGGTTCCGTAGTCCTTCACCAGCGTCAGTATGGTGTCCATGCGATAGGTACGCCCTGCGGGTTGAGTGATCACTGCAAATAGCGCGGAGACCGGAGGCGGCAAGCGGCAGGCGGGCCTGTCGGCCGATGCCCGGCGATTGTCTTTTAAGGCGGGGCGACAGTTCCGTTCACTCGCAAGGGTGCGTCGCGCCCCACCGGACGGCCTCTTGGTGGGGCACAGGCTCAGCAGCTCAGGCGCTTGACGTCCATGAGGTCAAGTTGCGCGCCGAATTCCGCAACACCGACATTCTCCGACAGCGCGCGGAGGAAATAGGCCTGCTGGGTTTCGGGCGCCAATCCGCCCACTGGCGGATCGCGGTCCAGATTGGTGGGAAACGAATAACCCTCTGCCGTGGCCGCAATGGCGGCAGCCAGTTCGGACCGGTTCAGCGCACCGCTCTGCCGGGCCTTGAGCGCATGCGGATAGAGAGCCTTGCACATCTGCGTGCGGTCGATCGTCTCCATGGTGCGTCCGAAGGCCGAGGACACCTGTAGGAGATTGGCCATGCGGTGAATGTCCGCGCTAGTGTTCGCGCCGGCGGCGTGAAAAGTCGCCGGATTGAAGAACAGGGCGTCGCCCTTCGACAACGGCAACTGGATTTGCCGCTCTTCGAACAGGGCCCGAAAATCGTCTCGCCGCCAGGCCGTGTAGCCGGGTCGGTAGGTCTGTGAAAACGGTAACAGCTTGGTCGGGCCGCTTTCCACAGGCATATTGCAATGCGCGACCGCCCCCTGAAGGGTCAGCACCGGCGAAAGATCGTGGACATGCGCCGGGTAGGCGGCGCTGATATCGGCGGTCTGAAAACCGAGATGATAATCCCGGTGGGCGAGTTGCGCGGCTCCGCCCGGATGAACCAGATTGACCTGCGCGGTCATCTGATAGTTCGGCCCCAGCCAGGCTTCGCAGACCGCGGCGATTGGCGTGTTGGCGAAGTAGCGCAGGAACACCTCCGGCGCCCGGTCGCAGAGTTTTTCGAGCGAGTTCCAGATCCTGTCATTGGCGCCCGACGCTGCAAAATGGTCTCCCGCACCGGCGTTGCCGTCCTTCTCCGTCTTGATGATCGCCTCATAGGCGGAGGTCGCCTCATCAATCACCTGGGTTTCCTGATAGGCGCCCTTCAGGACCACAATGCCGGCGCCTTCTCTTAGGACCTTTGCCCATTCGGCCATGATCTGCCTTCGCCTGGTGGGATCCTCCAGCGGGTCGCGAAGATCTCGCATGTCGTAGAGCGGCACTTTGGATTGTACATCACAGGCATTCGGGACTGTGCGCTCAAGTGTTGTTTGGTCGATGATGGTCCTGAATTCGTCTATGTCGCAGGCCTCGGGCGCGAAATAGCCGTTCGGGTGGTGGTGTTCACGGGTCATGGTGATCCTCCGATCCTCATGAACCAGGAAATAGCACCGAACGGCCTTGCGAAGGCAGATCATTCGCATCAAGAATACATCAAATGACACACCGGTTTCCGATCAAAGAGATTGCAAGACAGGCGGGGCTTGGCTCGGCGACCGTGGACCGGGCGATCAACAATCGCGCCCATGTCAGCCCGCAAACACGGGCGCGGGTTGAAGCGGCGATCCAGGAGCTTGCCGGGCAGGAGGCGCAGCTTGCGGCGCGCGGGCGACGGATGTTTTTCGACTTCATCATCGAGGCGCCCAACCGCTTCAGCCGCGAGGTGCGTGAGGCAACGCAGCAGGTGTTGCCTGAGATCGGTGCGGCGGTCTGCCGCCCGCGATTTCTTACCCAGGAGATCATGACTGAAGCCGAAGTTCTGCAGGCTCTGGCCCGGGTCGGCAAACGCGGCAGCCACGGGATTTGTCTCAAGGTGCGGGATCTGCCGTCGGTTCGCCGGGCGGTCGACGCCCTGTCGGCGTCGGGCATCCCGGTCGTCACGCTGGTCACTGATGTCAAAACGCCCGGCCGCATCGGCTATGTCGGACTGGACAACCGGAGTGCGGGCCGGACGGCCGCCTACCTTGCCTCACAAATGCTCGGCGATGCTCCGGGGTCGGTTCTGGCGACGCGCAGCAATGACCGGTTTGCCGGCGAGGAAGAACGCGAAACCGCCTTCGTCGAAGCTCTTGCTGCAACCCGCCCCAATCTGCGCATTGTTCATATGAGCGGCGGCAGCGGTGTGCATCACCAGACATCGCGGTTGATGGATCAGGTGATCGGCCGATTGGGCGGGTTGCGTTGCGTCTATTCCATGGGCGGAGGCAACCGCTCCATTCTCGAAGCGCTCGACGCCCACGGGCTGCGGCCTCATCTCTACATCGCGCATGATCTCGATCGGGAAAACCGGGCGTTGATTGCCGCGGGCCGACTGACTTTCATTCTGCATCATGATCTCAAGGAAGACGTGCACAACGTTTTTCGCGCATTTCTATGTCACCACAAACTGATGTCTGGAGCGATGGGAACCTGCGCTTCCCACATTCAGATCATAAGTCCTGACAACATTCCTCCGGATGACTGGTTTCATCCCCGTTGAACACCAACACCTGCGTACAACCGGCGCAACTAGCGCATTTCCACTCGAAGTTGGGTCAGAAATTGCTGCCGCTCGCGATGCTCGCCCGCATTTTCTGACACGCTACTGATTCAAGCTGAAGTGGAATTGCGCTAAGGAGCGGCGTTCGGCCACGGCGTATTGTTGTCCGCGTTGTCCTATCTTCGACCAAGTACCGGCGTTTCATTGATCAAAAAATGAACTTGAAGCTCTGGCTGCGTGAGAGATTACAACGGGCGATCGGAAACGCGTTCGCAGGACTTTGCCATGGCCGGCCATCACCACCATCATCATGTCGACCCGGTGGCGGGTGGCGCGCATCTGGTCATCGAGACCGGGCGCTGGACCGAGGCCGATGCGATCAAGGCTGAAGTCAAGGACATGCTCAAGACCCGCTTTCGCATCGGTCATGCGACGCTTGAGCTGGAGTGCGCGAAGCACGCATGCGTCGGCGCCGAGGCGATCGGCGATGGGTGAACGGGAGTTTGCCGACCCAACCTTGGCGCGCTGAAAAATACGATAAAAGGTGGTTGGTGCCAACCGCGAAGCGTGCCTTTGTGCCACGCTCCCGTGCGGCCCGCCCCCAATGCGCATTGCCGATCTGCTGAGCGCAGACCGGCAAGCACCTGTACGATCCTTTTGGTTTTCCCGTGGAAACGGGCAGTGCGGCCGCGTAGCGCTTATCCCGCCGTATTGCTCCATCGAGATTACTCGAGAAAATTCGCGATCGCCGCGATCACGTGCTTGTGCACATCGGCGCGATCGGTGCCCTCGGGGTCGTCGCAGATCGGGTCCTCGCCCTCTTGCTCAAGGAGCTGCCGCGCACCCGGTTTGCATTCAGCCAGGAAGGTGTAATGGCTGCCCGGGGCGATTTCGACATAATCCGCTCCCGTCAGACGGGCTGCGAAATCACTGCCGAGCGGGCTCATGTCGGCGGTTGGCCAGCGGGTTGCGCGCTCACCGAAATTGATCAGCAGCACCGGCAGTCGGTTGGCCGCCATACTTTCCTGATCGAAGGCGTAGCTCATGCCCGGCTCGATGGCGACGACGGCGCTGATGCGCGGATCGGTGAGGTCAGCATTGAACTTGTCCCGGGGCAGGGCGGCGATATCGACACCGCCCTTGGCGAAAAACAGACAGTCCTGCGCGGCGTTGCCATGCATGTCGCAATAACCGGCATAGGCCTGCTTGTCGGTTCTGAGCCCGCCGAGATGCAACGCCGTGACACCGCCAAGCGAAAAGCCGGTGGCGATGATGCGGTCGGTGTCGACAAGCCTGGCGAGCGGATCGCCGGCCAGAAAGGCGTCCAGCGCAGCGGTGAGATCGGGTGCGCGCTCCCACAGCCGGATCGAGCGGCGCGGCGAACTGTCGCCCGACGTGCTGCCGGGGTGATTGACGGCCAGCACCATGAATCCCGCCTTAACAAGCCCGGCGGACAGCCAGCCGATGGTGTCCATGTTGCCGCCTGACCCGTGCGACAGCAAGATGAGCGGGTATCTGCCATCGGCCGGTGCGCCGCCGATCAAAGCCTCGGTGCCCCGAAACACGGGATTGTCTCCCACCAGGCCCTTATAGGTCTTGCGTCCGGCCGGGTACCAGATCGAGGCATCGATCGACTGGCCGCGGTGCGGCGCTTCAATCCGCATCTTGTCATAGCCCGGCAGCATTGTTTCAGCGAAGGCGGCGGTGTCAGAGCCGAAAACCAGGCTCAAGGCGATCAGCGATGTGGCGAGTGCGTGTTTCATAAAGCGGTCCTTCGGGTTCGGTGAAACTCGCCTGACGATGCCGGGAAAGCGGGAAAAAAACGTCCTCAATCCGGATCGAGGTCGCCTGAAACCGGTTTTTGCACTAATCCTGCGGCGGCCCTTGATCCTCACTTGCCAGGCCGTTTCATGCCCGTCGTTCCGATTCCGCTCTTTGTTGCCGTGGTGCTGGGTTTCTTGCTGATCCGGTCGCTGATCATCGGTGACCGACCCTGGCTGTTTCAGGCGCTGCTGGCGGCCTGTATGGTTCAAAGCATCGTCATTACGCTGAACCAGCATTACGGGCTGAGCCTGTTTCATCCGGTGCAGCCGGTCACCGCGTCGCTTGTGCCGCCGCTGGCCTATCTGGCGTTTCGAAGCTCGGCGCTGCTGCCGCTCAGACCCACGCAGGATCTGCTGCACGCCATCGCCCCGGCCTTTGTGGCGTTTTGCGTGGCCTTCGCACCGGCGACGCTGGATCCGGTGGTGGCTTCGGTCTTCATCGTCTATGGCGCGGCCATGCTGTGGCAGATGTCGTTGGGACGGGATGTGCTGGTGCTGGCACGGCTTGACGCGGACGGCATGCCGCTGCTGATCTGGCGGGCGATCGCTATTGCGCTGCTTTTGTCGGCGGCGACGGATGCGGTGATCTTGCTTGATCAGGCGCTCAGCGGCGGGCAATGGCGGCCGTGGATCGTCTCGGTGTTTTCATCGCTCACATTGCTGGCGTTGGGGTTGCTCAGCCTGTCGCGCGAGATCGATGCGCGCGGGGAGGAGCGAATTGCGCCATCAACCGACCCGGCGCCGATTGATGAGGCGGATCAGCAAATCATCGACCGGCTGGAGCATTTGCTGCGCACCGAACGGCTCTATCTGGATGCTGATCTGACGCTCGGACGGCTGGCGCGGCGGATGCGCAGTCCGGCCAAACAGCTCTCTGCGGCGATCAACAGGGTGGCGGGCGAAAATGTCTCGCGCTACGTCAACCGCTTCCGTATCGCCCATGCAAGGGCCCGGATCGCCGAGGGGGCGGCGATTACCGCTGCGATGTATGAGAGCGGCTTCAACACCAAATCCAACTTCAATCGCGAATTTCTGCGGATCGAAGGCTGCTCACCGCGCGACTGGGCCGCACGCCATGGCGTGCCAGCGCTTGCCCGTCCGGCCTCCTGACCTGGACGGGCCGTCTGCTTCAATGGTGGTTGCGACCTAGCGGAACATCGGTGGCCGGGCGTCAACCCACTGACCGTCCGCCTTGCCCGATTCTGCCACTGCGAACACCGCCGCCATGGAGCGCAGGCCGTCCTCGGCGCGGGGGTAGAGGTCGGCGGCGGCATCCATCGCCCGGCCTTGCTTTTCCGCGCGGATCGCTTCGGCCAGATCCTTGTAGATGTTGGCGAATGCCAGCGGCATGCCCTCGGCGTGGCCAATCGTGACGCGGGTGGTGCGGTCGGCTTCTGGCGAAAGTCCGGCTTCGCCGCGTTCAATGGTCTGAAGCCGTTCGCCGAGCGGCATCCAGAACAGCTGGTTAGGCTGCTCCTGGGCCCAGCGAAGTCCGCCCTTTTCGCCGAACACCTGCAGCGTCAACCCGTGCTGGCGGCCAATCGCAATGGACGAGGTCCAAAGCCGGCCGACGGTTCCGCCATCCATGCGGAAATTGACCATGGCGTCATCTTCGAGTTCGCGACTTGCAATGCACGAAACGGTGTCGGCGGACAGGCGCTCCACCTCCTGACCGGTGACGAAACTCGCCATGTGCAGCGCGTGGATGCCGCAATCGGCAAATTGCGCCGAGACGCCGGCTTGCGCCGGGTCGTAGCGCCAGCGCACTCGCGGATTGTCAGCGTCGGTCGCGTCGGCATGGTGGCCATGTGCGAATTCGGCCTTGACCAGCCGGATGGCGCCCAGATCGCCCCGCGCCACCATGGCCTTCATGTGGCGCACCAGCGAATAGCCGGAATAGCCGTAGTTGACGGCACAGATCTTGCCGGTGGCACGGGCGGTGCGGACGATGTCCTCACCCTCGGCCACCGTCATGGTCATCGGCTTTTCACACAGCACGTGAAAGCCCGCCTCGAGATAGGCTTTGGTGATTTCGTAATGGGTGGCATTGGGGGTGGCGACGGTGACCAGATCGACGCGGTCGTCACGGTTTTTCTCGCCGTCCAGCATCTCACGCCAATCACCATAGGCGCGATCCCTGGCAAGTCCCAGCCGCTGGCCGTAATCGCGGCCGGCCTCGGGGCGGTGGTCGAGCGCTCCGGCGACAAATTCGAACTCGCCATCGAGGCCGGCGCCAAGCCGGTGCGCCGGTCCGATCTGGCTGCCTTCGCCGCCGCCGATCATGCCCCATTTGAGTTTTGTCATGGTCGTCATCCCGCTCAGAAACCGATGGATTGCAGATAGGCGCGGTTGGCCCTGGCGTCGCCCACCGGGTCGGGGTCGAGTGTTGGATCGCAATCCTGTTCCACCGTGCACCAGCCGTCAAACCCCGCATCAAGCAGCACCTGCCGAACGGCGGGGAAATCGACGTCGCCATCGCCGAGATTACAGAAGATGCCCTGGCCGCAGGCATCGTAGAAACCAGTGCGGTTGGCGATCACACGGGCTTTAATTTCGGGATCGATGTCCTTGAAATGCATGTAGGAAATACGATCTATGTGGCGCTTCATGAAGGCCACCGGGTCAAATCCCGCATAGGAGTGATGGCCGGTATCAAAACAGATTTTCAGGATTTTTTCATCCACCTCATCGAGCAGCCGCTCGAGTTCCGGTTCGAAATCGATGAAGCCGGCCGCATGGGCGTGCATGCCGACTGTCAGCCCATAGTCTTCGGCACCCATCTTCGCAACGGTGGCGATGCGATCGCGGTACGCTGTCCATTCGGCCTTGTCCATCTGCTCGGCCTCATCGGCACGGCCGGCGGTCGGCGCGCGGCGCGGCGAGATCGAATCGATCAGCACCAGATGCTTGGCGCCATGGGCGCTTAGCGCCTTGCAGGTGCGCACCGCACCATCCATCACGTCGTCCCACTGCGCGGGATCGTGAAAGGCGCGAAAGACCACGCCACCGATCAGTTCGAGACCGTTTTGGTCCAGCGCTTCGGCAAGAACGGCGGGGTCTTCTGGCATGAAGCCGACAGGGCCGAGCTCGATGCCGGTGTAGCCGGCCTCGGCGCATTGGCTGAGCACCGTTTGCCAGGCCGGATTGCGGGGATCATTTGCGAATTCGACGCCCCAGGAGCAGGGCGCGTTGCCGATTTGAATAGTCATGGTGAGCGCCCTTAAACTTGCGCGTTGATGTATATGGTTTGCCAACTCTTGCTCTGTGAAGAGGTGAGCGCCGCCGCCACGATCCGGTTGACGTCGAGCCCGTCGCGGAACGTCGGCCAGACCGGCTCGCCGGTTTCGATGGCGCGGAGAAAATCCCGCGCTTCGATTATGATCTGGTCCTGATAGCCGGTGCCGTGACCGGGACCCTGGCAGAACGGCAGATAGTCGGGATGGGCCGGGCCGGTGAGGATCTTGCGGAATCCGCGCGTCGCCTCCGGCTCGTCCATGGTGTAAAGCCACAGCGCGTTCTGGTCTTCCTGGTCGAAGCGGATCGCTCCCTTGGTGCCGGTGACCTCATAGGCGTAGCCCATCTTGCGGCCCGAGGCGATGCGGCTGAAAAACAGGTGCCCCATGGCGCCGTTCTCAAACCGGCACATCATCTGCGCCTGATCGTCATTGTCGACCGCGCCGCCGGGCCGCGTCTTGTGAACGGTTTCGACTTCGGCAATCAGCGACGCAATCGGGCCGATCAGCGCCAGCGCCGCATTGATCATGTGAGGGGCTAAGTCGCCCATGGTGCCGTTCGGCATGCCCGATGTGCGCCAGCTCGCGGGCGTGTCCGGGTCGGCGTAGAAATCTTCGGTGTGCTCGCCGCGAAACCAGGTCACGTCGCCGATCGCGCCCTCGGCGATCAGCTTTCTGGCAAACTGGCTGGCGGGGGTGCGGATATAGTTGAACCCGACCATGTTGGCGACGCCGGATGTTTCGGCCGCCTCGACCATCGCCAGGCTGTCCTCGACGGAGGCGCCGAGCGGTTTTTCGCACAGGACCGGCTTTTTGAGCGCGAAGGCGGCTTCGGCGATTTCACGGTGGGTGGTCTGCGGGGAGGCGATGACCACCGCCTCGACCCTAGAGTCTTCGACGAGATCCCGCCAGTCGTTGGCTGCGCGGGCGAAGCCGAAATCCTTGCGGTAGCGTTCGGCGGATTCGGGCGTGCTTGCAGCCACCATTTCAAGCCGCGGTCGGAGCCCGGTGCCGAACACCGCGCCTACGGCGGCGAACGCCACCGCATGGGCCTTGCCCATATAGCCGCCGCCGATAATGCCAACGCCGATTTCCGTCATATTCGGGCCCGTTTTGAAATTCAGTTTGCAACCGGTTGCAAATTTTGTATCCTTGGAATCGAAGTTACGCAAGCGGCATTTTGAAAACCGGAAAACCGGGGCGGAATGAAGGCTGCGACTGCCGGTTTCAGCCTGGCATGGCGATGCCGACCGGCACGGTGCAAATGTATAGGTCCAGGGCTGTGCGGAAACCCAAACGGGGACGCCGCCTTGGATTTGAGGGAGGAGCGTGCGCCATGAGCGACGAGACAATCCGGCTGACGACGGCCCAGGCCATCATCCGCTATCTCGCCAACCAGTTCATCGAGATCGATGGCCAGGAGTGGCGGTTGTGCGGCGGCGGTTTCGGGATTTTCGGTCATGGCAATGTTACCTGCCTGGGCGAAGCGCTTTACGATGCGCGTGCGGAATTGCCGCTTTATCGCGGCCAGAACGAGCAGAGCATGGGTTTTGCGGCGGCTGCCTATTCCAAGCAATGGCTCAGGCAGCGGTTCATGTTCTGCACCGCGTCCGCCGGGCCGGGCACCGCCAATCTGCTCACGTCTGCGGCGCTGGCACATGCCAACCGGTTGCCGATGCTGATGCTGTGCGGCGACATCTTCATCACCCGGCTGCCCGATCCGGTGCTCCAGCAGCTTGAGCATTTCGGCAATCCGGCTCTCGGGGTCAACGACGCCTTCAAGGCGGTGACGCGCTATTGGGACCGGATTACCCATCCGGCCCAGATCATCCAGTCGCTGCCCGCGGCCATCGCCACCATGCTCGATCCCGCTGATTGTGGCCCGGCATTCCTCGGCCTGCCGCAGGATGTGCAGGGCTGGGCCTATGACTACCCGGTGGAGCTGTTTGCCAAGAAGGTTCATCGCATTCGCCGGCAGGCCCCGGATGCTGGCGAGGTCGCCGATGCGGCGGCGCTGCTGAAGTCGGCCGAGCGGCCGATCATCATCGCTGGCGGCGGTGTTCAGTATTCGCGTGCGGTCAATGAACTGACCGCCTTTGCCGAAACACATCGGATCCCGGTAGTCGAAACCATCGCCGGCCGGGCCAATCTGCTCAATGATCACCCGCTCAACACCGGGCCGATCGGTGTCACCGGATCTGACAGCGCCAATGCGGTGGCCGAGAAGGCCGATGTCATTCTCGCCGTCGGAACAAGGCTGCAGGATTTCACAACGGGTTCCTGGACCGCGTTCGACAAGTCCGCGAAGATCGTCTCGCTCAACGCCGCACGGCATGATGCCGCCAAGCATCTGTCGCTGCCGGTGGTGGGTGACGCCAAGCTCGGGCTCGAGGCGCTCGGATCAGCACTTGAGGGTTATAAGGCGCCTGAGTTGTGGACCGGGTTTTCGCGCGATCAGCGCCGCGACTGGGATCGCTACGTGGCGGAAAACGTGGCTCCCGGCAACGGGCCCAACTCCTATGCCCAGGCGATCGGTGTGGTCAACGCGCTGTGCGACAAGCGCGACCGTGTCGTCACTGCGGCGGGCGGACTTCCGGCCGAAGTCACCGCCAACTGGCGCACGCTCGATGTCGGCACCGTCGATGTCGAGTTCGGGTTTTCCTGCATGGGCTACGAGATTGCCGGCGGCTGGGGCGCGCGCATCGCCCAGGCCGAGCGTGAACCTGACAAGGACACCATCGTGTTTGTCGGTGACGGTTCCTATCTGCTGATGAACTCCGACATCTATTCCTCGGTGCTCAGCAACAGGAAACTGATCATCCTGATGCTCGACAATGGCGGCTTTGCTGTCATCAACAAGCTGCAAAACAACACCGGCAATGAGAGCTTCAACAATCTGATCGCCGATTGCCCGACAGTGGATGCGCCGTTTGCTGTGGATTTCGAGGCCCATGCGGCCTCAATGGGCGCCATCGCCGAGACCGTGGAAAATCAGGCGGAACTTGCCGAGGCCTTCAAACGCGCCAAAGCCTCCGAGCGCACCCATGTGATCTGCATGAAGGTCGACGCCTATGAGGGCTGGACTACGGAAGGCCACACTTGGTGGGAGGTTGGCACACCGCATGTCACAGACAATGCCAAGGTTCAGGCAGCGCATGAGGACTGGGAATCCTCCCGCTCCAGACAGCGCAAGGGGGTTTGAGATGCGCCCGGTTGTTTCCGCTCCGGCAAACGATGGCTCCGGCAATTGGGCGGGCCGGGCATGAGTGCGATCGAGGGCATCAAGAAACGCGATTTTCTGGTGATCGGCCGCGTCGGCATGGATCTGTCGCCCGATCCCGCGGGCCAACGCACCCGCGACGCAAAAACGATGATGGTGGCGATGGGCGGCTCCAGCGCCAACATTGCGGCGGGACTGGTCAAGTTCGGCTGCAAGGCGGCGCTGGTCACAAAGGTTTCCGACGATGCGGTGGGTTGGTATTGCCTCGACCAGCTCGACCGTTACGGGGTCGACCGCAGCCATGTTGATGCCATCAAGGGCGAGTGCCGCACCTCGCTGGCAATTTACGAGACACGCATCGAAGAGCATCAGAGCGTGATCTACCGCAACAATGCGGCGGATTTTCAATTGGATATGGCCGATGTCGAGGCGGTCGATTACAGCCGCTATGGCGCGCTGATTACCGCAGGCACCGTGTTTGCCGCAGAACCCTCGCGCTCGGCCACCTTCCGCGCCTTCGAGCTGGCGCGGGCGGCCGGTTTGCCAATCATATTTGATGTCGATTATCGGCCCTATTCCTGGCCGTCGCCGCAGGTCGCTGAAGAGGTGTTGTCACACGCTGGCAGTCTCAGCGATCTCATTGTCGGCAATGACGAGGAATTCGGGTTCATGGCCGGCGGCATCGACAGGGGCCTCGACAAGGCCCGCGATCTCGCCCGCTCTGGCGCCTCCATCGTGGTCTACAAGATGGGCCCCGATGGCGCCGTCACCTTCATGGGCGATCAGGAGGTGCGCACCGGCATCTATCCGGTGACCGCGCTCAAGCCCACCGGCGCCGGCGACAGTTTCATGGCCGGGCTGCTCGCCAGCCTTTCGGAGGGCCGTGAAATCACCGAGGCGGTGTTGCGCGGCTCGGCCTGCGCCTCAATCGTGGTCTCCCAGCCCGGCTGTGCGCCGGCTATGCCGACGGCCGCCGAGCTAGACGCGTTTCTCAATTCTCATCCCGGCCCGACGGCTGTCTGAAACACCGCGCCCGAAAGGATCACGCCCATGCATATCGCGCCCTATGACAACAACAACAAGGCAATCGTGGATATCGATGACGCCTGTGTTCCGCTCAATTACTTCAACATCGTCAAGCTCAAGAAGGGCCAGGCGTTCGAGTATCAGGTGCCCGGCTATGAGACCTGCATCGTGCCTGCCACCGGCACCATCGATGTCGAAGTGGAAGGCGTGGCATTCAATGCGCTGGGCAACCGCCGCATCGATGTGTGGGACGGCGAGCCAGAAGGCGTCTATGTGCCGGTCGGCGCAAAGGTGCTTATCGTTTGCGTGTCCGACGAGACCGAAACCTTCGTCGCCGGGGCGAAATTCGATCAGGTGTTCGAGCCGTTCGACGTGCGCGCCGATGGGCTCGATCTTGTCCAGTACGGATCGGACGACACCAAGACCCACCGCAAGATCAAGCATATTCTGGGTCAGAAGCATCACGGCATGGTCGGCCGGCTGCTGGTGAGCGAGCTGTTTACGGTGGGGCAGGGCGGCTGGTCCGGCTTCCCCAGCCACAAACACGACACCGACCGGCTGCCCGACGAGACGCGGCACGACGAGACCTACAATTTCCGCTTCCGCCCGAACTACGGTTCCGGCGTGCAGATGCTGCAGCGTGAAGACAACAAGCCCGGTGACGCCTATCACATCGTCGACGGCTCAACGATCTGCCTCGACAAGGGCTACCATCCCTGCTGCGTGCTGCCGGGCTACGAGATGTATTACTTCACCATCTTAGGCGGGCTCAGCCAGCGCTCGCTGGTGCAGTATTTTCAGCCCACGCACGCCTATCAGATCGAAACCATTCCCGGCATCAAGGATATGGTGGCCAAGTTCAAATGAGCATTGCCACGCTTGCGGATGTGCTCAGGCCCGCGCTGACAAGCAATTACGCCGTGGCCGGGCTGGTGACGCTCGGCTGGGAGGATATGCGCGCCTATGTGACCGCCGCGGAGGCCGAAAATCTGCCGGTGATCCTGCAGGCGGGACCATCCTGCCGGGCGCATACGCCGCTGCCGGTGTTGGGCAAGATGTTCCGTCATCTGGGAGAAAACGCCAGCGTTCCGGTCGTGGCCCATCTCGATCATGGCTACACGTTCGATGAGTGCAAGGAAGCGCTCGAATCGGGCTTCACCTCGCTGATGTTCGATGGCTCGCGCAAACCGCTGGATCAGAATATCGAGGAAACCGCGCGGATTGCAGATATGGCCCATGCGGCGGGTATCTCCTGCGAGGGCGAAATCGGTTTTGTCGGCTATTCGGGCGGCGAACAATCGGCAGGCACCGATCCCGAGGAAGCCGCGCGGTTTGCCCGCGAGACCGGCGTCGACGCGATGGCGATCTCGGTCGGCAATGTGCATCTTCAGCAAGATCACGAAGGCGGGCTCGACGAGCCGCGGATTCGCGCCATCGAAGCTGCATGCGATGTTCCGCTGGTAATCCATGGTGGCTCAGGCGTGCCGGTGGCTGAGCGCACGGCGCTGGCGCGGGGTTCGCGGATCTGCAAGTTCAACATCGGCACCGAACTGCGCATGGCGTTCGGCGCTGCGCTGCGCGAGGCGGTCAACCGCAATCCGGACCGGTTCGACCGGGTGACGATCCTGAAGGAAACCCACGACCCGGTGATGGCAGCGGCGCGGCAGGTGATCCGCGCGCTGGGACCGGCGCAATAGGAACCAGACATCATGATCAAGCTCGCAATTCTCGGCTGCGGCCGTATCGGCCAGGTCCACGCTGGCAGTGCGGCGATGGTCGAGGGCGCGCGGGTGACCGCCGTCGCCGACGCGTTCCCTGAAGCCGCCGAAGCGCTGGCAACCAGGACCGGTGCAGCGGTGATGACGGCTGAAGACATCATCGCCAGTCCGCAGATCGACGCTGTCGTGATCGGCACACCGACCGACACCCATTTCGATCTGATCCAGGCAAGCGCCAAGGCCGGCAAGGCGATCTTTTGCGAAAAGCCGGTGGATATGTCGGCCGACCGGATCCGTGAGTGCATCGAAACGGTGGAGGCGGCGGGCGTGCCCTTCCTCACTGGCTTCAATCGCCGCTTTGATCCGGGTTTTGCCAGTATCCGGGCGCGCATCGCCGATGGCGAAATCGGTGCGATCGAACTGGTGACCATCCTGTCCCGCGATCCCGCGCCGCCGCCGGTCTCCTACATCGAAAGCTCCGGCGGTTTGTTCCGCGACATGATGATCCACGATTTCGATATGGCGCGGTTTCTCACCGGTGAGGAGGTGGTTCAGGTCTATGCCACCGGCTCGGCGCTGGTCGATCCCGCGATCGGCGAGGCTGGCGATGTCGACACCGCGGTGGCGGTGCTGACCACGGCTTCGGGCCGGATCTGCCAGATTTCCAACTCCCGCCGCGCAACATATGGCTACGACCAGCGCGTCGAGGTGCATGGGGCTGGCGGGATGCTGCGGGCCGAGAATTTGCGCGAGACCAATGTTGAACTCGCCACCGCCGCGGGCTTCCGTTCAGCACCAGCGCAGCATTTCTTCCTTGAACGCTATGCAGGCGCCTATGTCGCGGAAATGGCGCATTTTGTCGAGTGTCTCACCAGTGGCAAGGCGCCTTCACCCACCATTCGCGATGGCCTCGCCGCGCAGATGATCGCCGACGCCGCGGCCCGGTCGCTGGAGACCGGCGCGCCGGTCACGCTTGGGCAGTAGACCAAAATGAAACCGCCTCCGGCAACCTTGCGGGCGGCTGGAGGCGGTTGTGGTGCTGAAGACACCTTGGAACTGTTAATTCCGGTTGCTTTCGGTCAGGCAGCCTCCATGGCTTCGACCTGCTCGCCATTGACGGATTTGCCGACCGCCTCGAAAGCCCATTTCTTGATCTGCTCTTCAAGCTCCTCGTTGCGCTGGCGCAGCGCCTCGATCTCGCCCTCGACCTTGTCGCGCTCGGCCTGGTGGATGGCATCGAGTTCGGCCTCGAGTTCCTGGACCCGGGTCTTGAGTGATTCATTGTCCTGGCCGCCCAGCGAATCGAGCTGGTTCTGCAGGGCAAGGATCTGCGAGGTCGCCCTGGACTGGAAATCATTGAGCGCGGCGATCTGGGCAACCTGGGTCTCGTTGTCGCCGCCTGATTTGGGCGTGATGAACAAGGCGGCTATGGCCAGCAGCGCGTAAAGCGGCACCAGCGCGATCGCCAGGTCCTTGAGATTGTAATGCAGACCAATATGCCCGACATCGAACACCGCGGCGAAGAACAAGGCGGCCAGCGCAATCGCCAGCACGGCCACGATCTTCGAGACCAGGCCCATCATGCCGCCGGATTTCTTTTTGGGCGTCTTGCCCTTGTCTGATTTCTGGCCTGCCACAACGAACTCCTTACGCGAAAACCAACCAAGGCGTCAGTGTCGACCGGCGCTGCGCGGATCCGCAGATTCGCGGATGGTTGGAATGCCGGCGCGCGCCGCCTGAATGAGATTGGATTTGCATGCCGGGATCGGATTGATCGGACCGGCGGGTACGAGCCTGCATCATGCGGTCCCCAAACAGGACGCTCGCCAGCATAAGTCTAAGGCCTTGGATTTAAGGAAAGGTGAAAAGCGGCGTGCGATTTGCCGCTTTGATTGTCGACCTGCGGCCTTTCGCACCGTGGACGGTTCGGGCAGCGAATGAACCACGCAGCCCAGCCCGTTGGGCGTCAAAACCGAGGGGCAAACCAATCGGATATTTGGAAAATTGGATGGTGGGCGCGACAGGGATTGAACCTGTGACCCCTGCCGTGTGAAGGCAGTGCTCTCCCGCTGAGCTACGCGCCCGTCTCCGTCCCTCGCAATGAGGGGTCAACGGTTGGTCGGCGGTATAAGCGGTGCGGCCCGGCGGCGTCAAGCGCCAGTTGGGGCCTAAGCTGTTTTTGTCCGGAACAACGCGCTGCTTCCCCATTGGAGGGCGATTCAACTCACACTGCGCCGGTCAAGCGGCGAACCATGGCGGCGTCCAGCTGGTCGAAATGTTCGATGATCAGATCGGGCGCGAATGTCTCCACCGGCTTGTCGGAGTAGCCGAAGGGAACGGCGATGACCGGCACGCTGGCGTTTTGCGCGGCGCGGATGTCGTTGACGCTGTCGCCGATCATCACCGCGCTGGACACAACGGCGCCGGCCTTCTCGATGGTGCCGAGAACATGATCGCCGTGGGGTTTCTTGACCGCAAATGTGTCGCCGCCGGTGATTGCATCAAACCGCTCGGTCAGTTCCAGCCCTTCCAGCAGACGGCGGGCCAGGCTTTCGGTCTTGTTGGTGCACACCGCCAGCCTCATTCCATCGGACTGCAGCCGGTCCAGCGCCGCCAGCAGTCCGGGGTAGGGTTTCGACCGCCCGGGCATGTCGGCTGCGTAATGGACAAGAAACGCCTCGAATGCGGTTTCGAGCTGTTCGGGGGAGGCGGGATGGCCGTGCAGCGCCCAGGCGCGTTCGATCATCGCCTTGGCGCCCTGGCCCACCAGCCAGGTCATGTCCTCAAACGCCACTGGTGCATGGCCGGTCAGCGCCAGCACATGGTTGAGGCTCGCCAACAGATCCGGCGCGGTGTCGATCAGCGTGCCGTCGAGATCGAAGATCACCAGGGGCGCAGGCGCGGGCGAGGAGGTCATGGCTTACATTCCGGGATGACTGAAGGGCAGGGTGTGACGCGGCGAGCCATAGCAGCCGGGCTGCTTACGGGCAATTGTCGCCGTGGTGCGATCCAGGTCCGGGCTTGGTCTGATTGCCCGTGTCCGGGCGCGTGATCGCGGGCTTTGCCTGATGCGGCTTACATGCTAACAGGCGACCCGGTAGCAACAACAATGGCAGGCTGGCATGGACGCCCGGCAACTCAAAATCCAGGCGGCGCAGGCCGCACTCGACCATGTCGAGGACGGAATGCGGCTTGGAATCGGCACTGGATCGACGGCGGATGAATTCGTCAGACTGCTTGCCGAGAAAGTGTCGGAAGGCTTCAATGTTCGCGGCGTGCCGACCTCGGAGCGCACTGCACGGCTGTGTGTTGAACTGGGTGTGCCGCTCTACTCGCTCGATGATATGCCCGAACTCGATCTTGCCATCGACGGCGCCGATGAAATCGACGGTCGGCTGGGGCTGATCAAGGGCGGCGGCGGCGCGTTGTTGCGCGAGAAAATCGTTGCCTCGGCCTCCTCTCGAATGATCGTGATCGCCGACGAATCCAAGCTGGTGGACACGCTGGGCCAATTTCCGCTGCCCATCGAAGTGGCGCAATTCGGCATGGCCGCAACCCGCATCGCGGTCGAGCGGCTGGCTTCCCGGTTGGGGCTGTCCGGCGCGATTGACCAGCGTGTGGAAAAGGACGGGCCCTATCTTACTGACGGGGATCATTATATTCTCGACGCATCATTTGGCCGCATTCCGGATGCAGAAGCCCTCGCAACCGGACTCGCCGCGATTGCAGGTGTCGTCGAACACGGGTTGTTTCTCAACATGGCGGACGCCGCGATCATCGCCTCTGAACAGGGCGCGCGGACGTTGCGCACACAGGATTAAACAGGAGTGAAACCGAACATGACTATTCACACCGGTCTCAGGCGCTTCGGCGCGGGATTGATCGTGGCCTCCAGCCTGGTTTTTGCAGGCGGTTCCGCCTTGGCCCAGGAGATCGCGCAGGATCATCTGACTGCGGCGCGCTCGGCGCTTGCGGCGCTCAAGGCGACCGACCAGTTCGATTCCATCATTCCCGCCGCCGCAGAACGGCTGAAGGTCTCGCTGATCCGCGCCAATGGCGATCTCCAGGAAATCATCAGTGCAACCGTGGATGAGGAAGCGCTGAAGATCGTTCCGCGACGCGCCGATCTTGAGAGGGAAGCGGCGGAGATCTACGCCAAATCCTTCACCATGGAAGAGCTCACCGCGATCACCGACTTCTACAATTCCGAGCCTGGAAAGAAGCTGATCGAAAACGGTCCTCTGGTGACCCGCGAATTGCTCAAATCCGCGGAAATCTGGTCGGCCGGCATTGCCCGCGATCTTTCCCAAAACGTCAATGTGTCGCTGCAGGAAACCATCGGTGCGCGACCTAAAGTTGGCGCTCCGCAGGAAAACTGATCATCTTGGATTGAACCTTGCCCGGCAATGGTCACATTGCCGTGTGCAGGCGACAAATATAAAGCCCGGGCGCCCGCCCGGGCTTTTATTTTGACAGCGCATCTCTACAAAGGCCTCAGATGCGCCGCGCCACCGGCGACGGATGGCAGGTGCGGGTGTCCGGTTTGCGGCGAGGCGCTGCGCGGATGCCTGCGGGCGTTGCCAGATCCTGGGCGCAATCCCGGGAACCAAGCGGAATTGCAAAGGAAAGCCTTCGATGAGCGAATATGATTACGACCTGTTTGTTATCGGCGGCGGTTCGGGCGGCGTTCGTGCCGCGCGGCTCGCGGCGGGTCTGGGCAAAAAGGTGGCGATCGCCGAGGAATACCGGTTTGGCGGCACATGTGTCATTCGCGGCTGCGTGCCCAAGAAACTGTTCGTGTACGCCTCGCAGTTCTCCGAGCATTTCGAGGATGCCGGCGGCTACGGCTGGACGGTGGGCGAAAGCCGGTTCGACTGGCCGGCGCTGATTGCCAACAAGGACCGGGAGATCGAGCGGCTTGAGGGCCTTTACCAGCACGGGCTGGAAAATGCAGGCGCGGAAATCATCGCCTCGCGGGCCGAACTCACCGGGCCTAATTCGGTACGCATCAAATCGACCGGCCGGGTGGTTACCGCCGAGCGGATTCTGATCGCCGTTGGCGGCAAGCCCAATCCGCATGCCTCGCTGCCTGGTCATGAGCTGTGCATCAGTTCCAACGAGGCCTTCCATCTCGAGGCTTTGCCCAAGGCGGTGGTGATCGCCGGCGGCGGTTACATCGCGGTCGAGTTCGCCAACATCTTCCATGGCATGGGCGTGGACACCACGCTGATCTATCGCGGCCAGGAAATCCTGTCGCGCTTCGATATCGACATGCGCCGCGGGCTGCACCAGGCAATGGAGCAGAAAGGCATCCGCATCCTGTGCCATGAGGTGTTCGCCAAGATCGAGCGCGGCGCCGATGGTCGGCTTCTGGCTCATACCTCGACAGGAAAGGCGCTGGTGGCCGATCAGGTTATGCTGGCGCTTGGCCGTAATCCCAACACCGCCGGTCTGGGGCTCGAGGCGGCCGGCGTGAAGACCGGCCAGAAGGGCGAAATCCTGGTGGACGAGTATTCCCGCACCAATGTCGAAAGCATCTACGCCGTCGGTGACGTCACCAATCGGGTGGAACTGACGCCGGTAGCGATTCACGAGGCCATGTGCCTGATTGAAACGCTCTACAAGGACAATCCGACCTCGCCCGATCACGACCTCATCGCCACGGCTGTGTTCTCGCAACCCGAGATCGGCACCGTGGGACTGTCGGAAGATGCTGCCGCGAAAGCCTATGACGAGCTCGAGATCTACCGCGCCGAGTTCCGCCCGATGAAGGCGACGCTGTCGGGCCGGCAGGAAAAGACCATCATGAAACTCATCGTCAACGCCGAAGACCGCAAGGTGATCGGCGCCCATATTCTCGGCCATGACGCCGGCGAAATGGCGCAGATTCTCGGGATTGCGCTCAAGGCGGGATGCACCAAGGATGATTTCGACCGCACCATGGCGGTTCACCCGACCGCGTCGGAAGAATTGGTGACCATGTATCAGCCGAGCTACCGGTTAAAGGGCGGCGAGCGGGTCTGACAGCGCAGGCCGGGATCGGACATGGATCGCGCCGCCTTTTTCGCGCATTTGACCGTGACCGATCCGGTGCTGTTTCGGGATGGAATGACGGCGGCGCAGCGCGCCGGCCTGTCATTGAAGCTCGATGTCTGGGCACGGTGGTATGCTCACGCTCATCCGGTCAGCTATCTCGCCGCCGCACTTGGCCAGATCTACCGGGAGACTGGCGGCCGCATGGAGCCGGTGCTGGAGGCGTTTGCGCCTGATCGCGAGACCGCGGCGCAGCGCCTGCAGGCCGCCTGGGAGGCGGGCCGCCTCAAATGGGTCCGGCAGCCCTATTGGGAACGTGACGAGACCGGCCGGCGGCCGCTCGGCGGCGGCGATATCCAGCTCACCCACAGGCGCAATTATATTGCGGCGGAAACGCGGCTCAGCGACCGCTTTGGCGTCAGCATCGGCTTGTCCGAAAACTATGACCTTATTCTCGATCCGGTGGTCTCGGCGCATGTGGCCTTCGCCGGCATGATCGAGGGTTGGTTCCGATCCTGCAAGCTTGATGATTTCTGCTCCGATGCGGGTTTCGACTATGCCGCGGCTCGCGACATCGTCAATGGTGACGCGGGGTTGATCGGCGACGAGATCGCCCGCAATTGCGAAGTCTTCGAGGCGGCATTGCGAGCGGCGGGCGCGGATCGCGCCTTCGGCCCCCCAGAAGTGGATATCGACTGGCCAAGCTAGGGTAGCTCGTCTGGTTCAGTCGGGAAATCCTATCAATTCAAAGGATTGGGCGGGGCTCCTGAGAATTCGATTCGGGCCGTTGAAGAGTTGATTCAAGTCTTCTTGCCGGGCAATTCGACAGATTCTTCACTCTATGGACCTTGGTCCGGGTGGCATCCAGGGTGTCGGCAAACGTGGTAGCGCTGGAGGTGGATTTGACGGCGCCAATACGGGTGAGTCTGGATCTCGCCCACCTGGCCGATATCACATTCGGGCCTTGACCCGGGGGCTACTGAAACCATTTGAGGATGCGCAGTTTGGCCTTGGTGAAAGGCGGGTAACGCAGGGGCGGATCCGGCCATTCCGTTTTGGTCAGGATGCTCTTGGCATGGCTGAACGTGTCGAAACTGGCCCGGCCGTGATAGGCGCCCATACCGCTGGTGCCGACGCCGCCAAATGGCAGGTCCGGGATGGAAATCTGCATGACCGCATCATTGACGCAGGCGCTTCCGGAACTCGTTTGCCCCAGCACCGTGTCGCGCACGTCCCGGGAGTTGGAAAACAAATACAGCGCCAGCGGCTTGGGCCGGGCGTTGACGAATGCAACCGCCTCGTCGATCGATTTCCAGGTCAAGACCGGCAGCAGAGGTCCGAATATCTCCTGGTTCATGATCTCGGAACGCGGATCGACATCGGTCAGGATCGTGGGCGCGATATAGCGGCTGGCCTCATCGACCGAGCCGCCGGTGGCGATGGTTCCATCACGCATCAGGCCGCGCACGCGGTCGAAATGCCTGGCATTGATCATCCTGGGATAATCGTCGCTCATACGCGGGTCTTCTCCGAAGAAGGCGCGGATCGAGGTCTTCATCCGGGCAACGAGATCCTCCGTGATGGTCTCGTCCACCAAAATATAGTCGGGCGCGATACAGGTCTGGCCGGCGTTGAGAAATTTGGCCCAGGTGATCCGGCGGGCGGCGACATCGAGATCGCAAGTGCCATCGACGATACAGGGGCTCTTCCCGCCAAGCTCCAAGGTCACCGGAGTGAGATGCCTGGCGGCAGCCGTCATGACGCTCTTGCCGACGCCTTCGCTTCCGGTGAAGAAGATATGGTCGAAACGATGGTCGAGCAGATCGATTGCGGTTTCGACCCCGCCTTCGACCACACGGAAGGCGTCCGTGTCGAGATAGGAGGGGATCAGCCGCGCCAGCACCGCGGAGGTCGCGGGCGACAGTTCCGAAGGTTTGAGAACCGCGCAATTCCCCGCGGAAATGGCGCCGATCAGCGGCGTGATCAGGAGATTGAAGGGATAGTTCCACGGCGCGATGATCAGCACGACACCGAGCGGTTCTGCGACAATGCGACTGTGTCCGGGCTGATTGACCAAAGGTGTCGAGACCTTGCGCGGCCGCATCCATTTCTTCAGATGCGCGAGTGCATGCGCGAGTTCCGTCAGCACCGGACCGGTTTCGGTCATCCGGCCTTCGAAACCGGATTTGGCCAGATCGGCGTGAAGTGCTTCCAGCAGAGCGGGTTCATTCTCATCGATCATGGATTTGAGCCGCAGCAACTGGTTGCGCCGCCATTCATAGGGGCGTGTCCTTTGCACCGCGAAGGCTTCGCGGAGGCCGGCGAGCATTTCCGACGTGGCGGTCATCGAGAAAGACCTCTGGTTGATGCGTTAATGGCGTCGAGGCTGTATCTTCATAATTCTGCCTGTCGACAGCCAATGTCTAGTTATATAAGGGAACGTCAATTGAACACCATGGTTCCATCCGGCAAACCGAGTTTCTGGCCATGCAAAGTCCGCTGATCGGCTATTTCGGGTACGGGTCTCTCGTCAACCGGGCCACGCTTTCAAGCTCTGTTGTTGCCGCGTTTCCCGCACGCCTGAATGGCTGGAAGCGGACCTGGCGGCCGCGGCCGCGGATGGAGGGAGAAACGGTTCTGCCGCTTTCCCCGTCGCTGTTGACCGCGCACCGTGCCCCGGACCGGGCCATCGACGGTTTGCTGGTTGTCGATGGGGCTGACCGGCTTGGAGATCTCGATGCCCGCGAGTTCCGCTATCACCGGCGTGACGTCTGCTTGTCGGATTTCGAGTTTTTGGCTGAAGTCCCGCAAATCGACATGCGGGTTCATGTCTACGAGGCGCGGGTTGAACTGCCGCCGGTTGACGGACCGGCGCCGATTTTGCGCTCCTATCTCGATGCGGTGATGCAAGGGTTCCTGCGTGAGTTTGGTGAGGCCGGGTTGCGCCGGTTCGTGGCCGAGACCGAGGCGTTTCACACCCCCATCCACGAAGATCGCCATGCGCCGGTCTACAGCCGTTCGGTGGATCTGCAATCGGGGGAGGCGGAATTGTTTGATGCTGTCCTGCCCGGACCGGCCCGTTAGGGCGCAGCGAAAAGCCATTCCAACCGCCTTGCACGAGCCTGATTCGCGCGGGCGGGTTTGCAGCGCGCGAAACCTTCGCTATAAGCCCGGGCTTATCCGATTATCCATGGGCCTCGGCCCGCCAAACACCGGTGAACGACATGGCACAGAACTGGACCCCTTCAAGCTGGCGCAACAAACCGATCCAGCAGGTGCCCGAGTATCCGAATGCGGAAGAACTCAAGGCAACCGAGGCGCGACTGGCCAAGTTTCCGCCGCTGGTTTTTGCAGGTGAAGCCCGGCGGCTGAAAGCCTCGCTGGCTGAAGTGGCCGAAGGCCGCGGATTCCTGCTGCAGGGCGGCGATTGCGCCGAGGCCTTCGCCGAGCATGAGGCCGACAATATTCGCGATTTCTTCCGCGTGTTCCTGCAAATGGCCGTAGTGCTGACCTTCGGCGCACAGCAGCCGGTGGTCAAGGTTGGCCGTATTGCCGGCCAGTTCGCCAAACCGCGCTCGGCGCCGATGGAAACCAAGGGCGACACCTCATGGCCGAGCTACCGCGGCGATATCGTCAACGGCACCGACTTTTCGGAAGCCGCGCGCGTTCCCGATCCTCAGCGCCAGGTGATGGCCTACCGGCAGTCGGCGGCGACGCTTAATCTGCTGCGCGCCTTTGCCCAGGGCGGTTACGCCAATCTGGATAATGTGCATCAGTGGATGCTGGGCTTTGTCCATGACAGCCCGCAGGCCGAGCGTTACCGCAAGCTGGCCGACCGGATTTCCGAAACCATGGACTTCATGAAGGCCATCGGTATTACCGCCGAGAGCCATCCCAACCTGCGCGAGACCGATTTCTTCACCAGCCACGAAGCGCTGCTTCTGGGTTATGAGGAAGCGTTGACCCGCAACGATTCCACCTCGGGCGATTTCTACACCACGTCGGGCCATATGATCTGGATCGGCGACCGGACCCGGCAGCCCGATCACGCCCATGTCGAGTTCGCCCGCGGCATCAAGAATCCGATCGGCCTTAAATGCGGCCCGTCGCTCGATCCCGACGAGCTGCTCGCGCTGATCGACATTCTCAATCCCGCCAACGAGGCCGGCCGTCTGACGCTGATTGCCCGTTTCGGTCATGACAAGGTTGCCGATCATCTGCCCAAACTGATCCGCGCCGTCGAGCGTGAAGGCCGCAAGGTGGTATGGTCGTGCGATCCGATGCATGGCAACACGATCACGCTCAACTCCTACAAGACCCGGCCGTTCGAGCGGATCCTGTCAGAGGTGGATTCCTTCTTCCAGATCCACCGTGCAGAGGGCACCCATCCCGGCGGCATCCATGTCGAGATGACCGGCAAGAACGTCACTGAATGCACTGGCGGCGCTCGCGCCTTGACCGGTGAGGATTTGCAGGACCGCTACCATACCCATTGCGACCCGCGCCTCAATGCCGACCAAGCGCTCGAACTGGCCTTCCTGGTGGCCGAACGCATGAAGGGCGGTCGCGACGAGGAGAAGGCTGTCGTCAACGGGTAACGCCGCAGCTCCAGTCGACTGACATGATTGCGAAAACGCCGGGGGAAACTCCGGCGTTTTTGTGTTGGGAGTGAAGTCTTTGGGTGTTGCCAACCCATTGTTCGCCGATGCCGGAAACCGGATCACAAAGTGTGCAACGACGTCTTTTAACGTCGCAAATGTCAGTGGCATGGCGGGACGGGTCCGTGATTGTATTGCGTCGAACCCGAGAACCACACCTTTTGGAGATCCCGATGTCAGACAATCAATCCCGCACCGGACAGTGCAATTGCGGGGCGGTGCAGTTCCGTACCCAAGGGCCGGTCCGCGAGGTCGTCGCCTGCCATTGTTCGCAATGCCGGCGGCAGTCCGGGCTCTACTTCGCCGCGACCAATGTGGCTGATGACCGTATCGAGATTGAGGGCGGGGACAACATCACCTGGTATCAGGCCTCCGACGCGGCAAGGCGCGGGTTTTGCAAGATTTGCGGCTCGGCGTTGTTCTGGAAACACCGCGACGACGCCTTCATCTCGGTGCTGGCCGGAAGCTTCGACAAACCTTCGGGGTTGAAAATGACCAAACATATCTTCTGCGCCGACAAGGGTGATTTCTACGAGATCGCCGACGGGTTGCCGCAGTATGACAAGGGTTCGCCGGATTTGCTGGTGGCCGAGGAGTAGACCTGCCGGGCTCCCCGCTCAGGGTTCCGGATCTCAGTGCGAGCAGCAGCCCGGCGCTGCCCCAGGACAGGCGGAATTTGCCTGGTGTTAAAAGATCGGGGTCATTGTGCAGCATTGATGAACGCTGAGTGATCGTTTTCGTATCTGGCCTGAACGAGCATGAGTCCATAGATTGGAGGTCAAGGAGTGTTGCCATGACCGATCTGCCCCCAATGCCTGCCTTGTTCCTGTCCCACGGATCCCCCGACACGGTGATTGCCGATACCGAGGCTGCGGCCTGGATGCGTCGCGCAGCGGAAGATTTTCCGTTGCCGCGCGCCATCGTGGTGGCCAGTGCCCATTTCGAGGTCCGTGGCGCGGTGGCGGTCTCGGCCGATCCGCAACCTCAAACCATCCATGATTTTGGCGGCTTCGCGCCCGAACTCTTCACGATGCAATATCCAGCGCCGGGGGAGCCGGAATTGGCCCGGCATATTGCCACCGCTCTGCAGGCAGCGGGGTTCACCACCCGCCTTCAGAACGATCGCGGCTTCGACCATGGCGTCTGGGCGCCGCTGAAGCTGATCTATCCCGAGGCCGATATTCCGGTGGTGTCGCTGTCGATCGATCCGGGCGAGGGGCCTGCCTATCACTACCGGCTCGGCCAGGTGCTGTCGGGTTTGCTGGAGGATAAGGTGCTGGTGATCGGTTCAGGCTCCTTCACCCACAATCTCGGCGAGGCTTTCCGGGCAATGCAGCGCGGCGCGCGGTTGGCCGATACGCCGGACTGGGTGTCGGCCTTCACTGGCTGGATGAAAGACCGTCTCGCCGAGGGCGATCTCGAGGCGTTGCTCGACTACCGTGCGCGTGCGCCCTATGCGGTCGAAAACCATCCCACCGATGAGCATCTGCTGCCGCTTTATGTGGCGCTGGGTGCGGCAGGCCAAACGGCATGCACCGGGCTGATGCATGACAGCGCAGATTTCGGGGTGCTGGCGATGAGCATGTGGCGGTTCGATGCGGCCAATGTCGCCGTCCCGGCAGCTTAACACCGCCTTCACATCCGGCCTGCTACAACCGCGGCCATGATTGCTTTGATCCGCCGCTTGTCACCTGTTCTGATATCGCTTGCAGTGGCGCTCCCGCTTACGGGGTGCGGCACCTATATGGTTGCCAAGACCATGACCGGCGCGGGTTCATTGGTCGCCGGTACCGCCGTTGGCGCTGTCAAACTGACTGGCAAGGCGACTGGCACGGCAGCCGGGGCGATTACCGGCGTCGGGCGCGACGACGACTAGATGGTTTCACGTTTTGTCAGAAACCGGACAACGATTTAATCCATTGATCTCGTTCATGCATTCAGGTTCAGTCGATTCCTACTGAACCCGAATTGCTCCAGCCCTTACACGGGTTTGTTGCAGACGGCGGCGATCTTGTTGCCAACCGGATCGCGGCCATAGGCTGCGTACCAGTCCGGACCATAGCCGGGTCTTGAACCAGGATCGCCCTCATTGGCGCCGCCGAGGCGGATGATCGCGGCATGAAAGGCGTCGACCTGGGCATGCGTGTCCACGAAAAAGCCGACCATCGCACCATTGCCTGATGTCGCCTCGTGCCGGTTGAACGGAATCCCGACCCACAAAGCAAATCCGGTTCCCGAACCGGCATGGGAATAGGCGCGCCATTCGGGAAAATCGAGATGGGCGGCCCAGCCAATTGCCGCCATCACTTCGTCGTAAAACGCCTTCGATGCGGTAACATCCACGGCCCCAAGCGTTGCGTATCCGCTCATTTCGTTTCTCCCGGCTTACGGTTCCATCATTGTGAAGATGCAGAACATAACAAGAACATTTCTTGCTTGCAAGCAGATCCCCGGGAAGATTGCGGAGATCGGAATTCGATGATTTCCATAATCGAAATTCCGGGGTAAGACCGGGTTATGACAACATCGACTTCCGCAAATCCGCCCGACACGCTGCGCATCGCGGTGGCGCAGCTCAATCCAACAGTTGGCGATGTGGCCGGCAATCTCGCCAAGGCGCGCGAGGCGCGCGAAGATGCGCGTCGCCATGGCGCAGAGATCGTACTGCTCACCGAGTTGTTCATCGCCGGCTATCCGCCCGAGGATCTGGTGCTCAAACCGGCCTTTCTGAAGGCTTGCGCGCGGGCGGTCGAAGCGCTTGCCGCCGACACCGCCGATGGCGGGCCGGCGGTGATTATCGGTTATCCGCGCATCGAGGCTGAGAAGCGCTATAATTCCGTGGCCGTGCTTGATGGCGGCAAGATCATCGCCACGCGCGACAAGGTGGATCTGCCCAATTACGGCGAATTCGATGAGAAGCGGGTGTTCGACATCGGCGAGATGCCGGGGCCGGTGGCGCTGCGCGGGGTGCGGCTGGGCATTCCGGTCTGCGAGGACATCTGGGGCGATCTGGGCGTCTGTGAGACCCTGGCGGAGAGCGGCGCGGAAATCCTGCTGGTGCCCAACGGCTCGCCTTACTATCGCGGCAAGGTCGATATTCGCCAGCAGGTGGTGCTCAGGCAGGTGATCGAAAGTGGTCTGCCGATGATTTTTGCCAACCAGATGGGCGGTCAGGATGAGCTGGTGTTCGATGGCGCGAGCTTCGCCATGAACGCCGACAAGAGCCTGGCGTTTCAGATGAGCCAGTTCGAGGACCAGGTCAGCGTCAGCACCTGGAAACGTGGCGCCGATGGCGGATGGGTGTGCGCCAACGGGCCGATGTCGGTCATTCCCGAGCGCGAGGAGGCCGATTACCGCGCCTGCATGCTGGGCCTGCGCGATTACGTCAACAAGAACGGCTTCCGAAACGTGGTGCTGGGGCTTTCCGGCGGCATCGATTCGGCGATCTGCGCGGCGCTCGCCGTCGATGCGCTGGGCGAAGAGCGGCTGCGTGCAGTGATGCTGCCTTATCGCTATACCTCGGAAAGCTCGATCACCGATGCGGAGGCCTGCGCCCGGGCACTCGGCTGCCGCTACGATACGGTGGCGATCGAGGACCCGGTTCAGGGATTTCTTTCCACGCTCGGCGATATGTTCGAGGGCACGGACGAGGGTATCACCGAGGAAAATCTGCAGAGCCGGGCGCGTGGCGTCATCCTGATGGCGATTTCCAACAAGTTCGGCTCAATGGTGGTCACCACCGGCAACAAGAGCGAAATGTCGGTGGGCTACGCCACGCTCTATGGCGACATGAATGGCGGCTTCAATCCGATCAAGGATCTTTACAAGCTGCAGGTCTATGCGCTGGCACGGTGGCGCAACGCCCATGTTCCGCCCGGTGCGCTGGGGCCTTCGGGTGAGGTGATCCCGGTCAACATCATCGACAAGGCGCCCTCGGCTGAACTCAGGCCAGACCAGACCGATCAGGATTCGCTGCCACCCTACGAGGCGCTTGATGACATTCTCGAATGCCTGGTCGAGCATGAGATGGCCGTCGAGGACATCGTTGCGCGAGGGCATGATCTGGCGACCGTGCATCGCATCGAGCATCTTTTGTACATCGCCGAATACAAGCGCCGCCAGTCAGCGCCGGGCGTCAAGATCACCCGCAAGAATTTCGGCCGCGACCGGCGTTATCCGATCACCAACCGGTTCCGTGACCGGGATTGACGATATTGGAGGGCTGAAGGCCGGTAGGCGTCAGGCCGCCGTGCCGGCGAGGCCCTTGAGCAAATAGCCAATGGTGAAAGCGACCAGTGCCGCGCCAAGGCCGATCACGGCGGTCTCCAGCCCCGAGGACCACCAGCGGGCCAGCGACCAGCGGCTTTTCATCGAGCCGATCGTAAAAAATACTATGCTGGTCATCACAAGCGCCACCGGCATGGCGACGTCGGCGCTTAACAGAATGTAGGGCGCGAGCGGCACCGACCCGCAGACCACGAAGGCTCCGAAGGTCGACAGTGCGGCCGTTTTCGGGTCGCGGATGGTTGTGCTCTGGCCGTGCTCCTCGGCCAGCATCATGGCAATCCAGCGATCGCGGTCCGAGGTTATCGCGCTCACGGCGGCTTCGAGAGTGTCGCCCTCCAGACCCTTAAGAGCGAGTATCTGGCGGATTTCCTCGCGTTCGCCTTCGGGGTCGGCGGCGATATGGCGCTTTTCCATTGCCCGCAGGCGTTCGAGATCATCGACCTCGGTCTTGGTCGCCGAATAATTGCCCGCCGCCATGGAGATGCCGTCGGCAAGCAGGTTGGCCAGCCCCAGAATGATGACGATATTGGCCGAAAGCGATGCGCCGACCACACCGGCAACGATGGCGAAGGTGGTGACTGCGCCATCAATACCGCCATAGACCCAATCGCGCAGGTAATTGGGTTTTGCGCCCTTTGCCAGCCGCGCGCGGATTGCCTCGGCGGTATGTTTGTGTTCAAGCAGCATTGTATTTTACGGCGGCGATGAACCGCCACCCGTTTTAGGCCGCGTCACCCGATGCCGCCCCTTCGCGTAATCGAGATACCACGATGCCGATCGTCAGCTTCATGGTCAACAATCTGCGCTGGATCGCCGGCGGCTTTTTGCTGACGTTTTTCTCGTCGTTCGGTCAGACCTATTTTATTTCGCTGTCGGCGGGCGAGATCCGCGCCGAGTACGGGCTCAGCCATGGCGATTTCGGCGCGGTTTACATGCTGGCCACGCTTGCCAGCGCCGCCTCGTTGCCGCTGGTGGGCAAGATCATTGACCGGACCAGCGTTTCGGCCACCGTGGCGCTGAGCGCGCCGGTGCTGGCGCTGGCCTGCGTGATCATGGCATGGTCGCACTCGCTTGCGCTCCTGGTGCTGTCGATCTATCTGCTCAGGCTGTTCGGGCAGGGCATGTTCACCCATATCGCCATGACCGCCATGGGTCGCTGGTTTGCCGCTCAGCGCGGCCGGGCGGTGTCGCTGAGCGCCATCGGCGTCAATTTCGGCGAGGCGGCCTTTCCGATCAGCTTCGTGACGGTCGCGGCCTTCCTGGGCTGGCGCGGCGCCTGGTTGCTGGCCGCAGGTATTCTGCTCGCGGTGGCGCTGCCGCTTATCTATCAGTTGATGAAAGTGGAGCGGACACCGCAATCGGTGGCCCAGGATCCGAATTCACCGGCGGCGCGGGACTGGACCCGGGCCGAGGTGTTGCGTGATCCGCTGTTCTGGACAGCCTGCCTGGGCGTGCTGGCGCCGGCCTTTATCGGCACCACGGTGTTTTTCCATCAGGTCTATCTGTCGGAATTGCGCGGCTGGGACGCCAGCGTCTTTGCCGCCTCCTTCGCCATCATGTCGGCGATGACCATCATATTCGCGCTGGTGGCCGGCCAGTTGATCGACCGTTTTTCGGCGATCCGCATTCTGCCGTCGTTTCTGGCGCCGCTGGCGCTGTCCTGTTTCGTGCTGGCGTCCACCGATGCCGCGTGGGGCGCCTATGCCTTCATGGCATTGATGGGGATTTCCTACGGATTTTCCTCAACGCTGTTCGGCGCGCTCTGGCCCGAACTTTACGGCGTCAAGCATCTGGGCGGCATTCGCTCTCTGATTGTCGCCTTCATGGTGTTTGCCACCGCCATGGGGCCGGGGCTGACCGGGGCGCTGATTGACCGCGGCGTATCCTACCCCCAGCAGATCACCGCGATGGGCTTCTACTGCGTGATCATGCTCGGATTGATGACGCTCGTTAGCCGCAAGGCGCTCAAGCGTGCGGCAGCCCATGGAACGCGCGCGGAGCCGGGGTGAGGCTCAAGGACGCTTATGAGCGTCCTGCGGCGAAACGCGCCCATTCGTCCAGCAGCCGTTCGAGCGGATCAGTGCTGGTGCTGGCTGCCTCAAGATCGAGAACTCCCGATTGATCGGGCAAGAAGGCCGGACCGACCTTGCGCACGTGCCGGCGGTGCTCGGGCAATGGACGCTCGATCTTTGAGGCGGCGAGTACGGCTGCGACGTCCTCCGAGGTCAACCGCAGCTCGGCATTGAGGGCGGATTCGGGATCTTCACCGGGATCGGGCCGGTTGAACGGGCGCACCCAGGTTGTCTCGGGCCCTGCGTCGGCGCTCCCGCCATTGAGTAACGCCTCACGACGGGCCATTTCCTTGTGGAAGGCGCCCATGTTGCAGCCGCAGGCCTTGCTCATTGGCGCATTGGTGTTGCGATAGGCAAAGGCGTTGGGCATGTCGCTGTAGGGCTCGCGGGTGCGCGCCGACACCATGTCTTCGCTCTCCTGGCTGTAGGCCTGGTGAACGTAAAGCGCGATCTTTGTGCCGGGACACATCATCTGACAGGTGCGCTCGTCGCGGCCGAAGTCGGATGGCGAAGCGGAGGACGAAATCGGAAAGAAGAAACCGTCGCAACTGCGCACGCACATGGTCTGATAGTTGCCATTGCGGGCGGCCCGCGGCTCAACAGTGATGCGGGCGCGGGACTTGGGCTGAACTCGGGTGCTGGAGCGCACCTTGGTGCCGCCGCTGCCGCCGAGCACCGCGACAAGGCCAGGGCTCTTCTTGCGTTTGATGCGCTTGGCGTCCTGTTTTCCCTTCAGTTCCGCGGCGCGGATTGCGGCGCGCTTGCCGTCGCAATCATTGGCCTTGAGGGCCGCCTGAATGCGGCGCTTGGCCTGTTTGTTGTCGGTTTTGGCGAAGGAATCGCGCTTACGCTCAAGCTTTGCGAGATTGGCGCGCATCTTGGTCCGCGCCGATGTCAGCTTGGCGCAGGCATTGGCGTTCTGGCCGCCACGCACGATGAAGCTGCCGGATGTGCAGCCATAACGGCTCAGATCGGCGCGCACCTTGCGTAGTTGCTGGGTCTGCTGGACGACCGCGTCGGCGTAGCGGCGAAACTTTGCCGATGATCCCCCACCGGCGGAGACGTTGACCAGTTGGGTCTTGAGCCGTTTGCAGACCGCAGACGCGTCCGCGGCGTTGACGCCGGCAAACATAAACGCAACGGTCAGCAAGGCGCTGTGAAACCAGACCCGGCGCATGGGCAACTCCAACACATACTCGATACGAAGTGCGCCGCCTGGAAGACTTTCCGGTCGACGCCACTGTTTTCATAGTAGCGCCGGGGGCCGTGCTGGCCAATCACAACCTTTTGTTTACCTTAATCGCGTCGCGGGCACCGCCACAATCATTCGGGAAAGGACGCCTCGACCACGGCCAGGGTCGCCATGTTGACGACGCCGCGCGAAGTCACCGAGGGCGACAGGACATGGGCGGGCCGGGCAGGGCCGAGCAGGATCGGCCCGACATGCAATGAATCGGTGACGGTCTTGACCACGCCGAGTGCGATGTTGGCCGCGTCGAGATTGGGGAATACCAAAAGATTGGCTTCACCGGTGAGCGTGCTGTCGGGCATCACCCGTTTCCGCAGCGCTTCGGAAATGGCGGAATCGCCGTGCATCTCGCCGTCGACCTCGAGGTCCGGCGCTGCCTCGCGGATGATCCGCAGCGCCTCGCGCATCTTGTGGGAACTGGAGGAATCTCGGCTTCCGAAATTTGAATGCGAGACCAGCGCCGCCTTCGGGTTGATGCCGAACCGGCGGATTTCATGGGCCGCCATCACCGTGGTTTCGGCGATCTCCTTGGGGCTCGGGTCGAGCGAGACATAGGTGTCGGTGAAGAAGGTGGCGCCGCGCTGGGAGATCAATAGGCTGAGCGCGGAGTAATCGACCACGCCTTCGCGCTTGCCGATGATCTGGGAAATGTCGCGCAGATGACGGGCATAACGGCCTTCAAGGCCGCAAACCAGCGCATCGGCCTCGCCGCGCCTGAGCGCCAGCGCGCCGATTACTGTGGAATTGGTGCGAATGATGGTGCGCGCGGCTTCCGGGATCACCCCGAGGCGGCCGACAAGGGCGAAATACTCATCAACATAATCGCGGAATCTTGGATCGTCCTCGGGATTGGTGACCGCGAAATCCACCTCCGGCCGGATCCTGAGGCCGAAGCGCTGCAGCCGGGCTTCGATGATGTTGGGCCGTCCGATCAGGATCGGCTCGGCGATGCCTTCCTCAAGCAGCACCTGGGCGGCGCGCAGCACGCGTTCGTCCTCGCCCTCGGCAAACACGACACGCTTTTTGGTGGCCGCCTTGGCGGCGGTGAACAACGGCTTCATGATCAGTCCCGAGCGGAACACGAAGCGGTTGAGCTGATCGACATAGGCTTCCATGTCGGCGATTGGGCGGCGGGCCACGCCGGAGTCCGCGGCGGCCCGCGCGACGGCCGGCGCGATGCGCAGGATCAGCCGCTGGTCGAAGGGCGAGGGGATCAGGTAATCGGGCCCGAAAACCGGCGTTTCGCCCGAATAGGCGCGGGCGGCGATGTCCGAGGGTTCCTCGCGCGCCAGTTCGGCAATGGCGCGCACGGCCGCCATTTTCATCTCTTCATTGATGGTGCGCGCGCCGCAATCGAGCGCGCCACGGAAAATGTAGGGAAAGCACAGGACATTGTTGACCTGGTTGGGGAAATCCGAGCGACCGGTGCAGATCATAGCGTCGGGCCGGGCGGCGCGGGCTTCGTCCGGCATGATTTCGGGCGACGGATTGGCGAGCGCCATGATCAGCGGCCGCTCGGCCATGGTAGCGAGCATCTCGGGTTTGAGCACGCCCGCCGCCGAAAGGCCCAGGAACACATCGGCGCCTCCGATCGAGTCGCTTAGCACGCGGTTGTCACTGGCCTGGGCGTAGATGGATTTCCACTCGTCCATCAGCACTTCGCGCCCCTCATAGACGAGGCCTTCGATGTCGTGGACCCAGATGTTTTCACGTCTGGCGCCGAGCGCGACCAGCAGGTTGAGGCAGGCAAGCGCTGCCGCGCCCGCGCCGGAGGTGACGATCTTGGCGTCCTCGATCGACTTTCCGGCCAGTTCAAGCCCGTTGAGGATGCCGGCTGCGACAATGATGGCGGTGCCGTGCTGGTCGTCGTGAAACACCGGAATGTCCATTTGCGCGCGCAATTGGCGTTCGACCTCGAAACACTCCGGCGCCTTGATGTCCTCAAGATTAATGCCGCCGAAAGTCGGTTCGAGCGCCGAAATCACGCTGACCATGCGCTCGACTTCGGGCGCGTCGATCTCGATGTCAAAAACATCGATACCCGCGAATTTCTTGAACAGAACCGCCTTGCCTTCCATCACCGGCTTGGAGGCCAGCGGGCCGATATTGCCCAACCCCAAAACCGCTGTGCCGTTGGAAACAACCGCCACCAGATTGGCGCGCGACGTGTAGGCAGCAGCCGCATCGGGGTTGTCGCGGATCGCCAGGCAGGGGGCGGCGACGCCGGGCGAATAGGCCAGCGCCAGATCACGCTGGTTGCCCAGGGGCTTGGTCGCCTGGATCTCGAGTTTTCCCGGCCGCGGATAACGGTGGTAAAACAGCGCGTTCTCATCCAGTTCGCCGCTTGAGGGCTTGGGATCTTTGCCGCGTTTGTGGTCTTTGGAGGTCATGGACGGGGTCTTTTCGTTAAGGGCAGGGAAACCGTGGCTGGATGCGTCATCGTATCCCAAACCACGAAGGAACTGCCATCTTTAACCCGGCTTGCGCCGGACCACCCTCTGGGTCTGTTCACCCAGACCCGAAATGCCCAGGCGCATTTCGTCGCCGTCCTTTAGGAAAGTCTGCGGCTTCATGCCCATGCCGACACCGGGTGGCGTGCCGGTGGTGATGACATCGCCGGGCATCAGCACCATGTGGCGGGAGAGATAGGCGATGATCTCGTCGACCGCGAAAATCATGGTGCGAGTGTTGCCGGTCTGGCAACGCTTGCCGTTGACGTCGAGAAACATGTCGAGCGTTTGAGGGTCGCCCAGTTCGTCGGCCGTCACCAGATAAGGGCCAACCGGGCCGAAGGTCGGCGCGCTCTTGCCTTTGATCCATTGCCCGGTGCCCTCGAGCTGCCAGGCGCGTTCGGACACATCATTGCAGATCATGTAGCCGAACACATGGTCGAGCGCCTCGGCCTGGCTGACATGATCGGCCTGGCGGCCGATGACCACGGCGAGTTCGACTTCCCAATCGCTTTTTTCCGAGCCGGGCGGCAGCAACACATCGTCATTGGGGCCGCAAAGGCTGCTCGGCGCCTTGGAAAACACCACCGGCTCTGCCGGGATCGGCATGCCGCTCTCTTCCGCATGGTCGGCATAGTTGAGCCCGATGGCGATGAAATGGCCGGTGCGGGCGATCGGAGACCCGAAACGGCCAGCCTCGAGTTGCGGCAGGCCGGCGGGGTCGACATCTTTGAGTTTGGCCGGCAAATCGCCCAGCGTTTCCGGAGTGATGTCGGACACGATCGAGGACAGATCGGCAAAGCCGGTTTCAGTCGCCAATGCCGGCTTTTCCGCGCCCTTTGGCCCGATGCGAACGAGTTTCATGCAGATTGTCCCCCTACGGCGTGATGTAACCGGGGGTCACGGCCCCGGAGACCTTCCTTCTAGCCCATGCCGCAGCGTCAGGGAATTCCTGTGGCGCGGAAATTTGGCATAAGTATTTGTCCTTGCAGGATCACAAAAACCTCAGCCCCACAGCGCCGAGGAGGGTGGGGAGACCAGAGATCCAGAATAGGACAGTGCCGGAGAGCGGTCGCGGGCAAGCAGCAGCGGGCCGTCGAGATCGACCCAGTCTGCGTCCTGGGCCAAGAGCACCGCCGGCGCCATGGCGAGCGAACTGCCGACCATGCAGCCGACCATCACGCCAAAGCCGAGTTCGCGGGCCCGGTCTCGCATCCTCAGCGCTTCTGTCAGCCCGCCGGTTTTGTCGAGCTTGATGTTGATGGCGTCGTAGCGGTCTGAAAGGCTGTCGAGATCTTCGATCGTGTGAACGCTTTCATCGGCGCAGATGGGCACCGGATGGGGGATGCGGGCCAGGAGCTCATCTTTGCCCGCGGGCAGCGGTTGTTCGATCAGCGAGATATGCAGCTCTGCCGCGAGCAGCAGGTGCTCGCGAATGTTGCTTTCATCCCAGCCCTCGTTGGCGTCGAGGATGATTTCGGCGCCGCGCGCTGCACTGACAACCGCATGCATACGGGCGCGGTCGTCGGAGGTGCCGACTTTGACCTTGAGCAGCTTCTGCGCCGAATGGGCGCGCGCCTCGTCTGCCATATCTCCGGGGTCACCGAGCGAAACTGTCACCGCCGTGGGTACCGGCCGCGGCAGGATGCGGCATGCGGTGATTGCGGCGCGGTTGCCGCTCAGTTTGGATTCGAGATCCCATAGCGCGCAATCAATCGCGTTGCGCGCTGCCCCCGGCGGCATCGCCGTCTGTAGGTTTTCACGCGTCGCCCCTTCAGCCACCGCCCCGGCATAGGCTTCGACTGCCGCCAACACGCCCTCGACGGTCTCGCCATAGCGCTTGTAAGGTACGCATTCACCACGGCCTGCAACGCCGTTTTCGAGGATTGTGCAGGTCACCACATCGGCCGTGGTTTTGGCGCCACGGGAGATGTTGAAGGCACGGGTTAGGGGAAAGCTGTCGATGGTGGCGCTTAACTGTCTTGGCATTTTGGGTGGGTCCATGAATGAGGCTGGCAAAGCGTGTCCAACACGACGCTGTGCGGTGACAGTGCCGGTGCAAGCCGCTATGTGTTGATTATGTTGACCGAACCGTCAAAAGATACAAGTGCCGATGTCGCGCCCGGGGACGATGAAAATGCGCGCCCGCGGGTTGCGCTGGAGCAGGCCTCTCAAAGCCAGCGTCTGACGCTGTCGGGTGACTGGCGGCATGCGGCGATCGCCGGGATTTATGGTGAGTTTCTTGAGGCCGTGAATGCTCTGGGCGGTGAGCCGCTGATCATCGATCTGTCACAGTTGAGCAATCTCGACACCGCAGGCGCCTGGCTGGTGCGCAAGGCCATGGCGGCGGCCGAGGCGCAAGGTGCGTCAGTCGAGATTTCCGGAGCGGACGCGGCGGCGGCGGAGCTTGTTGCGGCCATTCCGGATCCGGGCCGCAAGCGCGAAGCGGCTGCGGCGCCGCGGTCTTCACTCTATATCCGGACATTTACGCCGATCGGAGTGGCGCTCTACGAGCTCTACAACGATTTCATCGCCTCGATGTATATTCTCGGCTCGGCGGTGCGCGGCGCGCAGCTCAAACTCAATCGTTCGGCGGGCATATCGCCGGCGGCGATCGTCACCCAGATGGATCACATGGGCGTTCGGGCGGTGCCGATCATCATGCTGATGAGCTTTCTTATCGGCGCGATTATCGCCCAGCAGGGCGCGTTTCAACTGCGCTATTTTGGCGCCGAGGTGTTCGTCGTCGACCTTGTGGGCATTTTGCAATTGCGTGAAATCGGCGTTCTCCTGACGGCGATCATGATTGCCGGCCGCTCGGGCAGCGCGATCACCGCCGAAATCGGTTCGATGAAAATGCGCGAGGAGGTCGATGCGCTCAAGGTGATGGGCCTCAACCCGATCGGCGTGCTGGTGTTTCCCAGGCTGGTGGCGTTGACGGTGGTGCTGCCGCTACTCACGGTGGTAGCAAATTTCGCGGCACTGGTCGGCGCGGCTTCCGTGGCGTGGAGCTATTCGGGCATAACGCCGGATGTGTTCATCACCCGGTTGCGCGAGGCAATCGACCTCTCGACTGTGACTTCTGGCATGATCAAGGCACCGTTCATGGCGCTGATCATCGGAATTGTTGCAGCCGTTGAAGGCATGAAGGTGGGCGGCAGTGCGGAATCGCTGGGACGGCGGGTGACCGCCTCGGTGGTCAAGTCGATTTTCGTGGTGATCCTGGTCGACGGGCTGTTTGCGATGTTTTATGCCGCGATTGATTTTTGAGGCCGACCAAGATGCGCAATTCCACCACTGCCGGAACCGAGAAAACGCACGACACTGTGCTGTCGGTGCGCGATATCTGCGTGGCGTTTGGCGACAATGTGGTGCTCGACCATCTCGACCTGGATGTCTATCGCGGCGAGATCCTCGGGTTCGTCGGCGGATCGGGCACCGGCAAATCGGTGCTGATGCGCTCGATTCTTCGGCTGATGCCGCGTCAGAAGGGCGTCATCCGCATTCTTGGCGAGGACTACGATTCCGTCGATGAAGACACCAGGATCGCGCTCGACATGCGCCTGGGCGTCCTGTTTCAGCATGGGGCGCTGTTTTCCTCGTTGACGGTGCGGGAAAACATCCAGGTGCCGATGCGCGAATATCTCGATCTGCCGAAGTCGCTGATGGATGAACTGGCGGAATTGAAGATCGCCATGGTCGGGCTGGCGCCGGATTCGGCGGACAAATACCCCTCGGAACTGTCTGGCGGGATGATCAAACGCGCGGCGCTGGCCCGGGCGCTGGCGCTCGATCCCGATCTGGTTTTTCTCGATGAGCCCACATCCGGACTCGATCCGATCGGCGCCGCGGAGTTCGACGAGTTGATTGCGCAACTGCGTGACACGATGGGCCTGACGGTCTACATGGTGACCCATGATCTCGACAGCCTGTTTTCGGTCTGCGACCGGATTGCGGTGTTGGGACAGAAGCGGGTGTTAGTGCAGGGAAGCATCGACGACATGCTTGCGTTTGACGATCCATGGGTGCAGGCCTATTTCCAAGGCAAGCGGGCACGGATGATCCCGGATCGAAACCGCAAAACCAATTTCGCCGCTGCGGACAACGGCGCAGACCCGACTGGCAGTAAGCCGGCCCGCGTCTTGAGAAGTGAAACAAGCTGATGGAAACACGCGCGAACTACGCCCTGGTCGGCATCTTTACCCTGGCGGTGATGCTTTCGGCCTTCGGTTTCGTCTACTGGATGGCGCGTTACGGCACCACAGGCGAAACGGTGTCGCTGGTGGTGCGGATTCCGGGCTCGGCCAATGGTCTAACGGTCGGCTCGCCAGTGCGGTTCAATGGCATTCAATATGGCGTTGTGCGGTCGCTCGAAGTCGATCCGGCGAGCCCCAATTTCGTCATTGCCGACACCGAGGTGCGCTCCAACGTGCCGATTTACACCGACACCCGCGCAGCCCTTGAAATCCAGGGCCTGACCGGCTCGGCCTATATTGAATTGCAGGGCGGCACCCCGACCAACGAAAACATCATCAATCAAGCGATCGCCACCGAAACCGTGGCCGAGATCACGGCGGACCCGTCGGGTGTGACCAACTTGCTTGCGACGGCCGATGAGATTCTCACCCGCGCCAACCGGGTGGTTGGCGAAATCGAAGGCTTCATCAAGGATGCGCGGTCGCCGCTCACCGAAACGCTGCGAAATGCGGAAGCGTTCTCCGCCGCGCTGCGCGACAATGCCGACGGCATCGATGAGTTTTTGAAAAGTGTGTCATCGCTGTCGGGCACGATCCAGTCGCTGTCGACCAAGCTCGAAAGCACGCTCGGATCTGTCGACCGGCTGATCACTTCGGTCGACCCGGAACGAGTGCGCAGCATCGTAACCTCAGTCGACAAGGTGGCCCGCGAGGTGGCCGACGCTTCGGATGACATCACCCAAACGCTCGATAGTTTCCGCGGCGCTGCGGAAAAACTCGAGAGTTTCGTGGCCACAGCAGGGCAATCGATCGACCGGGTCGACAAGGTGCTTGCGGAGATTGAACCGGGCACGGTCGGACAGGCGGTCGACGACATCGCCGCAGCCAGCGCTGATGCGCGCAAGACGCTCGCCGATGCGCGCGGCGTGGCCGAGACATTCAGCGGGCGCAACCAGGACTTCGACCAGATCATCACCGACGTGCAGCAGATGGCCGGCCGGCTCAATGATGCTTCCGAGCGTGTCGACGGCGTGCTGGCCAAACTCGACGGCTTCTTAGGGGAGGGCGACGCCTCCTCGCTGATCGCCGACGCCGAGCAGACGTTGAAGTCGTTCCGTGACGTGGCCAATTCGCTCAACGCGCGGATCGGGCCGATCGCAGACAATCTGCAGCGCTTTTCGGGCTCCGGATTGCGCGACGTCGAAGCGTTGGTCAATGATGCGCGGCGCTCGATCCAGCGGATCGAACAGTCGATTTCCAGCATTGAGAGAGATCCGCAGCGGCTGCTGTTTGGCGGCGAAACCATCAAACAGTATGATGGCCGTACCCGGCGTTGACTCTTGACTATGGGCGTCGCAAGACAAGATTATGGTGTCGTCGAGGTCGGCAAGCGTGGCGTATAGGAGAGTAGGCGTGAAACCGGGCTGGCGGATTGTTGCAATGGCGCTGCTGCCGATATTCGCGGGTTGCGCCGGCGGGCTTGGCGGATCGACGCCGCCCGATACCTATGGGCTTTCCGCGGCGCCGGCGGTGAGCGGCCAGCGCGCCAGCAATCGCCAGATCCTGATCGCCGAGCCAAGCGCTCTCAAGGCGCTCGACAGCGAGCAGATCGTGATCCGGCCTTCGCCGTCGGCGATCCAGTATCTGGCGGATTCGCAATGGTCTGACCGTCTGCCGAAGATCGTACAGGACAAGCTGGTCCAGGCTTTCGAGAATTCTGGCCGCGTCGGCGGTGTCGGAAGGCCTGGCGATGGTCTGGCGATCGATTTCAAGATTATCACCGCGATCCGTGCATTCGAAATCAAGGCTGACGCGGGCGAGCAGGCGCTGGTGGAGATTTCCGCCAAGGTGCTCAACGACCGCAATGGCGAGGTTTCGGCAACCCGTATCTTCCGCGCCACTGCCGCAGTGACCGGCTCCGGCAATGCGGCATATGTGCAATCGCTCGACCGGGCGTTTGAACAGGTGGTCACCGAGATGGTGGCCTGGACACTGGCCCGGATCTAAGGCCCGTACCTGATCCGACGGGCTCCACAGCCAGACATATTGAAACTGTCGGGCTCGAACCGCCCGATGATCGCTACGTGGCCAATGCGCCGCTTCCCCGCCCGTACAGTGTTTTTGACAAATGCGCCCAAGCGGCAGCCATCCTTCATTGCCGTTTGTTCGACCTATCTCCATTCCGTTTCACGGAAGCACAGTTTCCGTTTTCGGTGATTTCACGGTTTGTGTTGATGTGTAAGTTTTCGTATGCCGCCATGAGCAGCGATCAACTCTGCGTACTATGATTATTATATCGTGATAATATACTGAAATATATTTCAATAATTCATACGAGTTTACCATGTGTTGGCGTTTGTCAGATTTTTGACATGAGGAAAGCCAATTGATGCCTTCATTGGCGGCCTAGCTTCCCGTGCCGGTCATCGTCCCCAAACGAAGATCGGCGCCCCACAACAACTGGCATTGGGCCAGCTAACAGGAGAGACACAATGAAGAGCATTCTTGTCACAGTGGCGATCGTCGGCTTTACCGCTCCCGCGTTCGCACAGGCTGCAGATTTCTCGGCTGTCGATTCAGATCAGAGCGGCGCGCTGAGCTGGGAGGAAGTGGTAACCGCGCTTCCCGACACCTCGGAAGACGCCTTCAGGGCCGCCGATGTCGACGGTAGCGGTGATTTGTCTGCGGAAGAATACGCCGCAGTTGCCGGGCAGTAGGTGACCGGCATGTTACTTCACCGCAACACCAGGCTGCTGACGGCCAGCGTGTTTGCCATAGCGCTTGTCGCGCTGGCGGGTTGCGAGGACAACGCGACACCGCAAGGCAGCGCCGGGGATGTCGAGCAGACCGGCTCGATCACCGAGTCCCAGGCCAATCCGCCGGTAGTGGTTGAGCCAACCACGCCTCCTCCCGCCGTGGATTGACCTACAGTTGAAACTCTCCCGGGGACCAGTGCGCTGGTCCCCGGAAACGACTTGAGTTGTGTCCGCGCAAGCGCTTTGCCCGAATGTTTGATCAATCAGGAGCGTCCGGACTTGCTTCATCCGGTGAAGCTTCCAGCCGGAGCCGCGAGAAAATCAGGCACTTTGAAGCGGCAGGGCAAAAACCGGTTCGGGTTTCTCAATCCCTTTCAAAGTCTGCGGTCCGAGCGCGACAGTCTCTTTGCCCAGCAGTTTCGCCACAGGGTCAGACATCAGGATGGTCTGCTTGAGTGGTTTGCACAGTCCCTCCACCCGGCTGGCGATGTTCACGGCTTCGCCGATCATCGTGAAATCCAGACGTCTGGTCGAGCCTATATTGCCGAAGAAGACCTCTCCGCAGTGCAACCCGATACCGGTTCGCAATGGTCGCCATGCTTCATCTTCAGCCATCATCTCATTGAGTGCATTGAGATTTTCAACGGCCTGCATCGCCGCTGAAGCCGCGGCTTGTGCTGCCAGTTTCGGGGTTTGATAGTCCGACAGCGGAAACATGGCGAGCATTCCGTCGCCGATGAATTTCAGCACATCACCGCCATTGTGAATCACGGAATCGGCCAGCACCGAGAAGTATCGGTTGAGGACCTCGACGACGGTCTGGTTTTCAGTTCTTTCCGAAAGGCCGGAAAAATCGCGTAGATCCGAACTCCAAACGATTGCCTGAATGGGCATGCCATCGCCCCGTCTGATGGTGCCGCTGATCACTCTTTGGCCTGCCGCGCGGCCAAGATAGGTAAGCGAAATGTTCTCAGCGATCCGGCTGGCAATGTGCCGCTCGACGTGCAGTCCGAAAATGTCGAACAGCCGCTTGAGCGTATTCCATTGCCCCCGATCGAACCCTCCCGGGGTTGTGGTGGCGAAGGTAACGGCATTGTACTTTTCGTCTTGAGCAGACAGCGGAAGGGCAACGTATTCCGAGAATCCGGCCGCAGCGAGTTCCTGCATCAGCGGGCTGAGTGTGTCAGTGGTGTTTCCGGACAGGTTAATGCGTACGGTTTCGCCGTACTCGATAACCCTGTACATCGGATTGTCCCGGTACTCCGGTGAAGACAGGGTTTCTTCGCTGACCTGGATCTCGTCGCAAATCTCGTCCTTCGTGTTCCAGCTCCACCCGTAGCGGCGGACCTGCGGGTGAAGGGTGCCGACGATCACCGAGAACCTGTCAACGCCGAAACCGCTTTGCGAGAGCTGGGCGGCAAACTCCGCAACAAGCGCGTGGGCGCTTGTGGTCTTGCTGGCTGCACCCAACAGCCAGGCCTCGATGTCTTCCGGCGTCGTGCGCTTCTCAAGGTCCAGTTTGAACCGCTGCCGCTGCACCAGCCTTACGCCCGGAGCATAATTTCGGGGATAGGGATCCTCGCTGTGTCCGGGTTCGGCTGGGAAGTTGCTTGGGCCATTTGACATTGGTGTGCCTTCATCCGGATGAACTCGGCACAGTGTAGTTGGAAGCACGGCTTGCGACTACAAGGATCGATGTCGCGTCTGCGGAAAGCCGGAAATCCGCGTGATCAGGCAAAGCCTGAGGCGCAGTGCGGATCAAACCCAAAGCCAAATGGGTCCGTTTCACTTTGAATTGGCCACGGCCTTCGCGCATTTCCCTGGCCGCGCAGCGCCGCGAAGTCTGCCGGTATTTCAGGGTTCTCCTTGGCCAACGCGGATGAACCAAACACGAGATTGCAGCTTCGCTTGCCCTGAAACAGAAAACCCCGCTCGAAAGCGGGGTTTTGATTGGCAGTCTTAGCTGCGGTGCGCCCTATGTCCGGCCGAAGCGGCCGCTGGCATGGGCCAGCATGGTGTAGACCTTGCCGGTGTCGGACGTGAGATACGTCTGGGTCATCATGTTGTCGCGGTCATTGCGGGCGACATCGCTGAGTAGCTTTTCGAAATCGGCGATGTAGCGATCGACAGCCGAGCGGAACTCCGGCTCGCGGCCGTATTTGTCGCGGATCTCGTCAAAGGTCTTCTGACCCTTGAGCGTGTAGAGCCTGCGGGTGAAGACATCGCGCTCGCCGCGCTGATAGCGCCGCCACAGATCCACCGAGGCGTCATGGTCGATGGCGCGGGCGATGTCGACCGACAGCGAGTTGAGCGATTCCACCACATGACGCGGATTGCGCTCGGGCGCGCGCGGGCTGGCTGGGCGGGGAGGGGCTTCCTCCTCATCACGCGAGGCTGCGCGCAGCAGATCGCTCACCCAACCCTGGCTTTTTGCGGCCGGTGCGGCGGCGTCATGGCCGCCGCGCAAGGACGCGCGCGCAACAGGCGCTTCTGCGCGCGGTTGCTGGGCGGGCGCCGGCTCACGGCGAGGCTGAGCAGGTGCAGGACGCGCTGCGACTGCGGCCCGGGCGGGTTCACGCCGGGGTTCGCTGACCTCCGTGCGATGGCTGGACTGGCCGACGATCTGCGAAAGCTCCTGCAGGGCCTTGATCTGATCGGCAACCGCGCGGCGCATGGCAGCCGCACTTTCGCGGGTTTCTTCCGGCAGATCGAAGGCGCCGCGCTTGAGCTCGCCACGGGTCTCTTCGAGCTCGCGACGAATGCTTGTCGCCGATTGGCGGATTTCGTCGGTGGCGCCGGAGAACCGATTGATGGCGTCTTCAATGGCCTCACGCACGCTTTCGCGCATGGTGCCCGCGGCGGCCTGAGCCCGGTTTTCGGTGTCCGACATCAGCTTCCCGGCGTTTTCAGTGGCCGAACGCAGGCTGCCTTCCAGACGGCTGGCAGCGCGCTGAGACAGCTCTTCGGCGCCGGTGAACGCCGTTTCAACGATCCCCTCGAGCGAGCGCATGGTCTCCTCGATCTGCTCGGAGCGGCTGACCAGCCCCACCGAAAGCGATTGCAGCGCTTCGCGGCGCTCATCAAGCGTGGAGGCGAGATTGGACTGTGCTGCGCCCAGCAGATCGGAAGCCGAGGCGAGCACCTTGGAATGGTCGTCGAAACGCCCGGCGATCGCGCCGACCTGGTTGAGGGTGCGGCTGGAGATATCGGTAAGGCGCTCCACCTTGCCGTCGAGCAGACGGGCCGATCCGGACAGCAGTTCGGCCGCTTTCTCGGTGGAGGATGAAAACTCACCGGTGGTTTCCTCAAGCCGCGAATTGGCTGCGCCAAGCGTTGAGGCGGCCTTGTCGATGACCTTGGAAATCTCCTGGTTGGAGACGCCAAGCCGTTCCAGCAACTCGCCGACATTGCCGCTCAAGCTTTGATTGACGGTTTCGAGCGCCGAGAGCGTTTCGCTGGTGCGGTTGGTGATGGCGTTGATCAGCGCCGCGTTTTCCGCCCGCAGCCGGTCTGTGGAATTCTGCGTGACCTCGGTCAAGCGGTTGGCGAACTCCTCACCGCTGGCGGCATATTGATCGACCAGCGGACGGGCCTGCTCGTCGATGACGCGCGACAGTTCCGCCGACCGGCTGGCCAGCATCGAGTTGAGATCGCGGGTGCGCTCGTCAAGGGTCGAGTGAACCTTGGTGGCGCGCACGTCCATGGCCTGTTCGGCCTCCGCCAGCCGTTGCACGATGGCGCTGGCCTTCTCGTCGAGCGCCTCGCCGACGGCGCCTGTACGGGTGACCAGCGTTTCGCCGGTTTCGGCAAGGCGGGTGTTGATGGCGTTGGCCTTGGTGTCGAGAGAAGTCAGCAGGGTGTCGGTGGTCTGGTTGATGCGCCCGGCGATGTCCTGAGTCTTGTCGTCGAGACGCGAAACCAGCGATTCGGCGGTATCGCCGATGCGGTTGGAGATGGCGCCGGTTTCGGCTTCAAGCCGGGCGGCGAGAGCCGCAGCCTGCTCGGCAAAGCGGGCTTCGCTTGCATCCAGCGCCCCGGAAATAGCGTTGGCCTGCTTGCCGACGGTGTCGCCGACCCGCTCCACCAGATCGCTAATGCGACCTGCCTCGTCGCGCAGATCGACAGCACCGGCGGAGATGCGGCCGGCAATGCCTTCGGCGTGGGCGGCGAGCGTCGCGGTGCGCTCCTCGATATGATCGTCGAGACGGCGGGCGAATTCACGTGCCTGCTCGTCCATCCGGCCGGCAAACCCTGAGCCCACGGCGCTCAGCGTTTCGCCTGCCTTGAGCGCTTCGGCATCAAGTTCGGTGGCGGCGTTGGTGACGGCTTCGCGCAACTTGGCAGCCAGACCAGTCGCTTGACCTTCGATGGTCCGGGAGACTGAATCCAGACCCTTGCCGAGCATGTTGTCCATGGTCGACAGCCGCTCATCGATGCGGCCGGCGCCCTTGACAAATGTCTCATCGACCTGGTTGACCGCGACCTGGGTCATCTCGGAGAACCGGCGGCCCTCGACATCCAGCGTTGCCGACAGCCTGTCGGAAGCCTGGGTCAATCCGGCTTCCAGTGCGTCGGCGCGTTCGCTTAAGCCCCCGAACAGTGCCTGGGAGCGTTCGCTGAGGCTGGCGTCGATGCGTTCAGCACCGGAGTTCAGCGCGGATTCGAGATCGCTGACCTTGTTGGCCAGACCAGACACCAGGTCGGAGGATTTTTCCGCCAGGCTTGAATCGATGCGCTCGGCGCCGGCGGTCAGTGCGGTTTCAAGATCGGTGACCTTGCCGGCGATGCCGGAAACCAGCGCAGAGGATTTTTCGGTGAGGCTGGCGTCAATGCGCTCGGCGCCCAGGGTGAGAGCCTTGTCGATGGCCTCGGTGCGTTCGGAAAGGGTGGCCTCGATGCGGCCAGCGACCGCTGACGCGGAGCCTTCCAGACGTTCGGCGCCCGAGCCGAGTGCTGTCTCGATGCGTTCGGCAGTCGAGGTAGCTGTGGCTTCGATGCGCCCGGCGCCCGCCGCAAGGCTGGTTTCGAGTGCCTGGTTGCGATCGGACAGGGTGGCGCCGATGCGCTCGAGGCTGGCGGCGAGGATGCCGTCCATGGCGCTGGCGCCGCCGCTTAAGCTTTCGTTGATGCGCGACAGGCTGTCGGTGAGCTTGCCATCCAGACTGCCGGCGCGGCTGTCGAAAGCGGAGGTGAACTCTGCCACGCGCTCATCGAATGCCCCGGTCAGTTGGCCGATGGAGCTTTGCAGTTTTTCCTCGAAGAAGCCGGAGCGCAGATCGAGGTCCATCACGGCATCGTCGGCGCTGGCCTTTAACGCCTGGCGGAAGGACGCGCCCTTTTCATCCAGCGACGCGTTGAGCGTCGACAGGGTTTCTTCGAGCCCAGCCGAGATCGCCTGCTGGCCGACGCCGAGGCTTTCGGAGATTTCGCGGGTGCGGGCGATCAGCGTTTCGTTGAGCTGACGGGCGCGCTCGCCAAGCGCTGCGTTGAGCTTGTCCGTGTTGGCGTCGAGTGTCGAGGCGCGGGTTTCGAACTCAGAGAGCAGCGCCTTGCCGCGCTGGTTGAGCTGGACGTTGAGCATTTCCAGCCGGGTGTCGAACTCTTCCGACAGTTCGCCGCCGGAGGTTTTGAGCGCGGTGATCAGTGCCTCGGTGCGGCCGTTGAGCAGTTCCTCGATGTCGCGGCTGGTCTCGGCGGTGCGCTCCTGCAAATTGGCAGCGCGGGTGTCCATCAGTTGCGCTACGGCCTCGCCGGAGGTGGAGATACGGTTGGAGATCTCCTCGCTGGCGTTGGTCAGCTCGTCCTTCAACTGTTCATGGGCGCCGGCGATGGAGGCGCGGACGCGCTCGGCGTGGCTGACGATGGCGTCGCGTTCCGAGCCAAGTTCCTGAACCAGGCTGCGCACCCGGATTTCATTGTCACTGTAGCTGCGCTCGAGCGCATTGACTTCGGAATGGACCAGGGTTTCGAGTTCGGACGCGCGGGCGATGGTGCGCTCGATGCCTTCGTTCATGGCCGAGACTTCGCGGCGCACTGCCTGGCCCACGGTGACGATGCGGTCGCCGGCAATGTTTTCAGGCTCCGCCAGGCGTAGCGCGACTTCGGCCATCGAGCGGGCAGCGGAGCGCATTTCACGGGCGCGCGCCATCATGATCGAGAAGGCGAAGAAGATCAGCACCGGCACGATGATGGCCACGGCGAAACCGATCGCGGCGGGCATGGCGAGCATGCCCTCGACCGAGCGGATCTGCCAGATCTCGGGTGCATAAAGAAGATTGGCGAGGCCGAGAACGCCGATTGCCCACAAGATCGAGATGATGGTGGCGTTGCGGATGGCGCCGCGGCTCGAGCGGATTTCGAGCGCGCGCAGCAGGCCGGCGGTGGTCTTGCGGCTGTCGTCATTGGCGGGTGCCATCGGGCCGGCCGGCGTAAACGGTGGCGGCGGCGTGCGCGGAGCGGTGTTTTCCCCCGGCGCGGCATTGGCCGGCGCAACGCCGGGCTCGGAGGTTTGCGCGTTCTTCAGTTCCCGCGCGGCGCTGGACACCTTGTCTTCCAGCTCATCAAGCGAGATGTCGTCGAGTGCGCCCGCGGCGTCGTCGCCAAGGTCGATCTTTAGAGCATCCTCGAGCGCCTCGAAGGTTTGCTCGTCAATGCTTTTGTCCGCTGGTTTCTTACTCATACAACTCAAGCCTCGTTACGCGTAAGAGGCCGGACATCGCGCGGCCCGCCAGTGCCGCTGCGCCATTGCCGATTGTATCGGTGCACTATACTTTCTGGTGCGCCAAGGCCGACAATGGCCGTTACCCGGTCCTCAAACCTACAATCTAGTGCCACAGACCGGCTGGATTAACAAATAAAAGCAAGGGTGGTGGCGACGAGTCCACCGGTTTTTGCCGTCCGAGTGGCACGCATGGCACGCAAATCGTCAACGAAACGCCACATTTACCGCGCGTTAACCATGCCGCCGGGTTTTTTCATTCACCACGTCCGAAATTTTACCAGTTCGTGACGAAGTCATGGGCAGACTTGGCATGACCATGTTCAAGCAAAGGATATCCGCCATGGCGGCGCTCAACATCGCTTTCGAAGCCCCGGAAACCGGACAGCAGCCGCGCCCCTCGGGCGGCCGGCCGGTGGATCTGGTCCATCTGGCGCGCCAGACCGGTGGCGACAAGTCGCTGGAAGCCGAGGTGCTGGCGCTGTTTGCGCGCCAGGCGCGGCAGGCGGTGGCACAATTGGGCGAACTTGGAACCAAGGCGCGTGCCGAATTGGCGCACAAGCTTGCCGGTGCTGCCAAGGGGGTGGGCGCTTTCGAAGTGGCGCGGCGCGCCGAGGCGCTGGAAACCAAACCCGCCAGTCCCGCTGCGATAACCGCCTTCACCAAGGCCGTGGTCGACGCCGACAGCTTCATCGTCGGGCTGATGCGGTAGTTTTTCCACGCAAGCCGTCAAAATCATACGAACAAGGCGCGTGCCGAATTGGCGCACAAGCTTGCCGGTGCTGCCAAGGGGGTGGGTGCTTTCGAAGTGGCGCGGCGCGCCGAGGCGCTGGAAACCAAACCCTCCAGCCCCGCCGCGATCACCGCCTTCACCAAGGCCGTGGTCGACGCCGACAGCTTCATCGTCGGGCTGATGCGGTAGTTTTTCCACGCAAGCCGTCAAAATCATACGAAAATGAAAAACCATGCTGCGAAGCGCTGTCGCAGCGTGGTTTTCATTCTTGCCACACGTCACTGAGCGTGTATGAAAGCCTCGATTGTCCGTGACCACTACAGAGGCCGCAATGACCAAGATTTCCATAGTCGCTTTTGACAGCACGCGTTTTGACGTTGACGCCGAGAACGGCTCGACCGTGATGGAAAACGCGATCCGTAACTCCGTGCCGGGAATTGAGGCCGAGTGCGGCGGCGCCTGCGCCTGTGCGACTTGCCATGTCTATGTCGACGACGCCTGGAGCGAAAAGGTCGGCTCGCCCGAGCCGATGGAGGAGGACATGCTCGACTTCGCGTTCGACGTACGGCCGACCTCGCGGCTGTCGTGCCAGATAAAGGTGCGCGATGAGCTTGACGGGCTGGTCGTTCACGTGCCCGAGCGGCAGGCCTGATTTTACTCGAATTCCCGGAACCGAAACATGTCCACCCCGATAGAAACCGATGTCGTCATCATTGGCGCCGGCCCGGTCGGCCTGTTCGCCGTCTTTGAACTGGGTCTGTACGACCTCAAATGCCACCTGATCGATATTCTCGACCGTCCGGGCGGGCAGTGTGCCGAGCTCTATCCGGAAAAACCGATCTATGACATTCCGGCCTGGCCGGAAATCTCCGGGCAGGCGCTGGTCGACCGGCTTATGGAACAGATCGCGCCGTTTTCGCCGGAGTTCCATTTCAACCGGATGGTTGCGGGCTTCCGCAAGCTCGACAATGGTCGCTTCGAGGTCGAAACCGACGAGGGCGAGCTGTTTCACGCCCATGCGGTGGTAATCGCGGCCGGCGGCGGGTCATTCCAGCCCAAACGCCCGCCTGTGCCAGGCATCGATGCCTATGAAGGCACCAGCGTGTTTTACTCGGTGCGGCGGGTGGAAGAGTTCCGCGACCGCGACCTGCTGATTGTCGGCGGCGGAGATTCGGCGCTCGACTGGACCCTCAATCTGCAGCCGGTGGCCAAATCGGTAACGCTGGTGCACCGCCGCCCGGAATTCCGGGCAGCACCCGACAGCGTCAACAAGATGTTTGCCATGCGTGATGAGGGCAAGGTGAGATTCGAGGTCGGCCAGGTGACCGGACTTAAGGGCGAGAACGGGCAATTGAGCGCTGCCATGGTCAAGGGGCCGGATGGCGAGATCGACATTGCCTGCGACCGGATGCTGCCGTTTTTCGGTCTGACCATGAAACTTGGACCGATCGCCGACTGGGGGCTGAACCTGCATGAGAACCTGGTTTCGGTCGACACCGAGAAATTCGAGACCAGCATTCCCGGCGTGTTCGCCATCGGCGACATCAACTGGTATCCCGGCAAACTCAAGCTGATCCTGTCGGGTTTCCACGAGGCGGCGTTGATGACCCAGGCGGTCAAGCGCATCGCCCATCCCGACCAGAAGCTGGTGTTTCAATACACCACATCCTCAACCAGCCTGCAGAAGAAGCTCGGCGTCAAGTAAACGCAGTCGCTTAAGGGGTCGGAACAAAAAAAGCCCCGCCATCCCGGGCAGGGAGGGCGAGGCGAATTGGGCGCATCGGCGATCAAGCCAGATGAGGGAGGAGCATCAGGCGACTTCCTTGCGCCGGAAAACTTTGCCGAATCACGATGTCTGTCCCTTAATCCAGACTTAAACACGCCAAGCTTGCGCGAATATTGTGAGGAATTCCCGGTGGAAATTGGGGGTCGGAACAATACACGCTGAGATGGTCGATATACTTGAGCAGGCTTGAAGAAGTATTCTTGATCAGCCGCCACTGTTGAGTTTTTCGGCTCTGAATTTCAACATGCGGCTCATCCGCCGCTCGAAACTGGCGGCCTCGACGCGGTCAAACCGGTCCTGATCGGCGGCATGTTTGGTGATGATGGATTGGGTTTTGGCGTCGACCTTGACTTTCATCCGGTCACAGTCGGATTGCGGCCGCAGAGCTTCGAGTTCACGCTCCAGGGTGCGTGCCCATTGACGGGCGATTTCGGCGTGACGTTCCTCGTGGCGCTTGATGTCGGACGACAATGTGTCCCAAACCAGCGCGGTCTTGACGTCGGCGCGCTTGCGGTTTTTCCAGCGCGGCAGCGTCAGCCTGGTTTCGAGCTTGACGACCGCATTCTTGACCCTGCATCGGCGTCCTGTGTCTTCATACTGGACAGAGCCGCCCAGGGTGATGCGGGTTGCGCCGGGATGACGCATGCCGGTCTCAGAAAGTTGCGGGCCACGGCGCGACAATTCACGCTCGAGTTCCGCCCCGGTTCGACCGCCGATGGTGAAGTAGGAATAGGTCTTCGTGATGATCGGGTCGGCTCCGCCGGGCTGGGTGACCAGGCACAGGGTGAACACAAGTAAAGCGCGGCGAAAGGCGTGCATTAAAGTCTCCAATCCCCTAAACCGCGGCCGATTGCCAGGTGGCGGGGCATGTTGCGCTGACCAGCTACCGGTCAAAACCCGGGTTCGGCGATGTGCCGGTCGCTCTTGCCTTCAGCGCAATGGCGGCAGACGGCCTCTGAGCGTATTCTTCGCGCCCGATCAGCGCGATACTTGCGCGATGCGGCCCGCTCATGCAACAGCACGCCGTGGCCTAATTGCCGCATCAGCAGGGAAACCGTCAAACATGCAGTCACCACCTTTCACGGTCTTTGAAAGCAGAACGCTGCAGCTGGCCAGAGGCGCAAGCATCGAACTTGGACCGCGGGCCCGGATCATGGGGATCGTCAATGCGACGCCGGATTCCTTCTCCGATGGCGGTCTGCATGCGGCTGCCGGGGACGCGATAGCGGCGGCAAAGTCCATGACCGCCGAGGGCGCGGACATTATCGATATCGGCGGCGAATCCACACGTCCCGGAGCCGAACCGGTCAGCGCGCGGGAAGAACAGCGGCGTATTCTGCCGGTCATCGAGGCGCTAGCGGGCGCGCCGGGACTGTTGATTTCGGTCGATACCTGGCGTGCAGAAACTGCTGATCTGGCGTTGAGGGCAGGGGCGCATATGGTCAACGATGTATGGGGGCTGCAACGTGAACCGAAGATTGCCAATGTTGCCGCGCGCCATGGCGCAGGGGTTGCCATCATGCACACGGGCCGTGAGCGGGATGTTGATCCCGACCCGGTTCGTGACCAGATTGCCTGGTTCAATGCCTCGCTCGATATCGCACAGGGGGCGGGCATCGAGACCGGCCGGATCCTTCTCGATCCGGGTTTCGGCTTTGCCAAGAATGCCGATCTCAACATGGAATTGATGGTACGGTTTGCCGAGTTGCACGATCTGGGACTGCCATTGCTTGCGGGAACCTCGCGCAAACGCTTCATCGGGGCGCTGACCGGTCGCGATGCCGCCGATCGCGACGTCGGGACTACGGCCACCAGTGTGGCGCTGCGGCTCGCGGGTGCCGCGATATTCCGGGTTCACAATGTGGGTTTTAACCGAGATGGCCTTGCGGTCGCCGATGCGATGGTCCAAATCAGCCGCAAAAAGGAGCCGGGCCATGGCTGACAGCTACACCATTCGCCTTGTCAATTGCGCTTTCTTCGCCCGGCATGGCGTTCACGACGAGGAAGAATTCCTCGGACAACGCTTTTTTGTTGATGCCGAGTTGACGGTGGAACCGGGCGCCGCGCTTGACACCGATTCAATCGAGGGCACGGTGGATTACGGCATCGCATTCAAGGTGATCGAGGAGATCATCACCGGCAAGCGGCGGTTTCTGATCGAGGCGCTGGCGCTTGAGGTGGCCAAGGCGCTGACCGCCCGGTTTGCCCAGATTCGGATGGCGCGGATTACGGTGCGCAAACCCAATGCGCCGGTGCCCGGCGTGCTCGATCATGTTGAAGTGGTGGTGGAACATCGTGCCTGAAGCGCCCGCCAGAGCCGGATCCGCAACCCGGGCCGCAACCGTCATCGCGGCGATCGGGCTTGGCGGCAATCTCGGCGATCCGCCGAAAACCATGGCGCGGGCGCTCGGCATGCTCGACGCCAGCAATGACGTTGATATTCGCACCGTATCGCGGCTGTTTCGCACGCCGCCCTGGGGCAAGACCGATCAGGAATGGTTTCACAATGCCTGCGCGCTGGTGGAGACCAGGCTCGATCCCCATGAACTGCTCAGGTTGTGCCTGGATATCGAACTCAAGCTCGACCGGGTGCGCTCGGACCGCTGGGGACCGCGCACCATCGATCTTGATGTGTTGCTGCATGGTGATTTCCTGTCCGATCACGCGGATCTGACGGTGCCGCATCCGCGGATGACCGAACGGGCCTTCGTGATGGTACCGCTGGCCGATATCGCGCCGCGGGCGGTGGTCAATCTGCAAAGCATCGCCGACTGGGCGAGCGACGTGGATTCGGAAGGCATCGAGGCGCTGAGCCGCGACGGCAACTGGTGGCGGGACGAGGTGGCGCCGGCGGCGGCTGAAACCCCGGCTTGACGCGAAATACGGCTCGGCTCAGGTCCAGGGCTGTCGGACGATCCTGCCGATAACGTTGACGAGAATTCGCGAGGCGGTGAGAGCCGATATGCCGTCGACATCGGCCGGGGGATAGAGCTCCACCAGATCAAAGCCCGCGATACGGCCGCGCCGGCCGGCAGCCTCGATCAGTTCGACAGTTTGAAAGTAACTCAGGCCGCCGGGGGTGCGCGCTGCCACACCTGGCATGATGCCGGGATCGAGACCATCGCAATCCAGCGTGATGAGGATCCTTGCGCCTTCGGGAATGTGTTGCACAGCATCTTCTGCACCATGGGCATGGAAATGCCGAGCCGTAACAAGCTTCGCGCCATTGCGCTCGGCGGCCTGCAGATCGCTCGACCGGGCGCTGCCAACGGCGCGAATGCCGACCTGAACGATGCCTTCGACATGCGCCATTTCGCTGGCGCGTCGCATCGGGCTCGAATATCCGAAACGCTCGCCCTGCCTTTCCTCCAGCCAGTCGATATGCGCATCAATCTGCAGGATCCAGATTGGCCCGCTGCCGGAAAAGCCGCTGATGAAGGGGATCGGCGTGGAATCATCGCCGCCAATCATGATCGGTACGGCCTCGCCCGCAAGCACGTCACGCGTCGTCTTCTCGATCAGGGACCGGTTTTGAGCGTTGGCGCCGCTTGACGTGGGGAGGTCGCCGATATCCACGCAACTTACCGGCTGATCAGCAAACAGCGGCCCGTCAAGATCGAAGTCCCAATTGTCGATCAGGCCGGCATCTTCCGCGCTCGCGGCACGGATCGCCTTGGCGGCCTGCGCATGGCTTTCGGCATCGGCGTCTGGGTAGCTGCTTCCATGGGGCGCGCCGAACAGGACGATGCGCGGTCTTCGACCATCAGGCAGTTGCCGGCTCAGTCCCAAAAAGCCTGCGGGTTCGATCACGGCCTGGTCTCCGGGATTGCGATCGTCTTTATCGTCGTCTTGGCATTGGCCAGCGGCGATCGATCTGGTGTTGCGTGTTCGTGCCATTCAAACCTGCGCATGTCAGGCGTCGGAGGATAAGGACCGTTGCAGGCTCTCGCAATCGATAATGGCGGGCGGGTCTTGAAGAGAAAGCCGCGCTCAAGTGGTCAGCATATCAGGGCGCTACGGCGGGAGCGAACCGATATCGCCGGATGCTTGTGCTCCGGCCTAGCGCAGCGCGCCGGTCTTGATGTTGGCGAGACTGCGCTTGAGGGTGACGCCGATAACCGGGACCATCTGGTCGCCGACTTTCACTGAAATCGTTACGTTCATGGTCTCGGGATCGTGCAACCGGGCAATCATAGCGCCGTTAAGCGTCTTGCGGTTGATGCCCATGACGGCGCGGTCGCCAGCGACCTTGCCCGAGACGATGTCAAGCCCCTTGCCGGCCGAGCCGTCGAGAAAACGGCCGGTGTAGCTCTTGCCCTTGCGGGAGATGACGGCCGACATTTTCTGGTTGAACACGCCGACCCGGCAGGAGCCATCCATGGTGATGCCGCTTGCGTTGCCGCGCGCCGGATCGCCCACCAGGTTGCAAACGAATTTGGTGCCCTTGTATTTGCCGGCGACGATTTCGCCTGGCCCTTTCCACACGCCTGCGACTGAATCAAAGAAAGCGCTGTCGGCGTCGCGGGCCATGGACGGCGACGCGATGGCCAGCGTGGCGGCCGCAAGACAAAGCGGAAGGATGCGAGACTTAAGGAACATGGTCACACCTGTTGCGGCTGAGGATGACCCACAGAATTGATCGGGAATGGTTAATGGACAGTAATCAGCGGCAGGAATTGCCGGATGCGGATTCTCCCTCAGGCCGGATCATCGCGCTTTTCCGGCTCGGCGTCATTGCCCGAAAAGCGGGCAACATCGGCCATGAAGTCGCCGATGCCGGGGCGTTTGACCGCGCTAAACGGCATCGGGCGGCACAGGTCCATGGCCGAAATGCCGATCCTTGCGGTCATCAAGCCGTTGATGACGCCTTCACCTAGCCGGGCAGAGAGTTTTGCGGCCAGCCCGTGGCCAACCACCTGCTGGATCAAGCTGTCGCCAGCAGCCACCGCACCGGTGACAGCAAGATGAGCAATGACATCGCGAAACAGCCGGACCATGCCGATGGCGCCGGGCCGGCCGCCATAGAGTTCGGCCATGGCGCGCACCAGCCGCACCGCCTCGAACACGACAAAGGCGAGATCGACTATGGCGCGGGGGCTTACCGCGGTGACCACGGACACCCGCCGAGCCGCGTTGAGGGTGAGGCGGCGGGCCTGGCGGTCGAGTTCGGACAGCAATTCGCGTTCGGCGAAGGCGAGATATTGCGGACCGTCGATGATTTCGTCATCGAGGGTCTTGAGGGTTTTGCGGCCGCGCGCCGACAACGGATTGGCCGAGACCAGGCCGACAACCCGTGCTACCAGCGCGCGCGCCTGCTTGGCGTTGGCGGTTTCGGCTTTTTTGGCGATTTCCTCGCGCAGGCCGGTGACCTTGGCAAGCCGGCGCAGGCCGATCATTTCGCGGATAATGATGACCAGCAGGGCGACAAGCGCCAATGCCGTCGTTGCAACGGCGACCCACCCGAGTGCCGGCAGGCGGTCGAACAGCTCGCGGATCAGGGTGTCTGTCCAGATGCCGATAGCGAGCGCTGCGAGGAACCCGAGCGCCGAGATCAGCACCTTGCCGGCGGTCAGCCGCCGCGGCCGCGGCGTTGCCGGAGGCGGGGTCAGCGCCTCGAGATCGGCCTCGGGCGGCAGGAACGGATCATCCTCAGGCCGCGTCATTTCAACGGTCACGGGCAGGGCCGAGGGCTTGCGCGGCTTGTCTCGCGGCGCTTCGGCCGCGGCGGATTTGGGCTTGCGCCGCTGCGGCTCGTCGATGGCGAAAGCACGCGGCTTACGGTTGCGTCCGGTGTCGTCGGAATCACTCATGCGAGCCGGTCTCCCAGAAGATAGTCCAGCGCCCGGTCGAGCCGGATATGCGGCAGGGACAGCTTGACGCCGGCGTCGCTCTCCTCGATCAGCGGCGGGCGGAAACGGACGATGTTGATGTCTGGCGGCATGGCTCGAGAACCTGAATCAACCGCTTCAAAGAATGAATCCGGACTCTTTGGCAAGTCTCCGGGAAATATGGCGGTTTTGCGTTTGCCGTCGAAGCTCTCATTGCCGATCGTCTCGCCTTCCAGCGGGGTTCCGACGATCACCGGCAGGTCCTCGCCATCCTGGCGGGCGGTAGCCTCCCGGGTGGCGCGGACCGCGGCCAGCGCCATGACCTCGATATCGGCGCCCGACGAGCCGATGTTGGACGAGGCGCGGTCGACAATGCGGCGGGCAATGGCTTCCAACCTGTCGTGACTTTCATGGTGAAGGTGATCGGCCTTGGTGGCGGCGATCAGAACCTTGTCGATCCGCCGCGAGAGCAGGCTGCTGATCAGATTGGAGCGTCCGGGGCGAAAGCAGGACAGCACATCCGAAAGCGCGCGCTCAAGATCAATCACCGCTTCGCGGCCGGCATTCATGGCCTGCATGGCGTCGATCAGCACGATCTGGCGGTCGAGCCGGGCTACGTGTTCGCGGAAAAACGGTTTGACGACGACAGATTTGTAGCTTTCGAAGCGGCGCTCCATCATAGCCGCCAAAGAGCCCTTGGGAGCCTCGGTGTCGGGCAGGTTTGGAAGCGGCGAAAATGTGAGCGCGGGCGAGCCTTCGAGGTCGCCGGGCATCAAAAAGCGCCCCGGCGGAAGCGTGGACAGCGCGCGTTCGTCGCGTTTACAGGCCCGCAGATAATCGGTGTAGAGCCGCGCGAGCTCACGCGCGACGGCCTCGTCTGCAGGTTTGTGCGGATCGATGGCGCCGGCTTTTTCAAGCCATTCTGCTGCGAGATCGGCGCGCACCCCGGTGCGGGCCAGCATGGCGGCGTTCAGGGAGAAGGCCTGAAAGTCCTGGCCCAGCAGCGGCAGGTCGAGCAACCATTCGCCGGGATAATCGACGATATCGAGGCTCAATCTGCCGCCCGAGAAGAAGCGGTTCCAGCCGCTGGCCGATTCATACTCGATCACCAGCCGCAATTCGGAAATCGCCCGGGTGGAATCGGGCCACAGCCGTTCGCCGATCAGCCGCGCCGCGTGATCCTCGTACTGAAAGCGCGGGACGGCGTCATCAGGTTGCGGTTCGAGCCGAGCGCCGGCGAGGCGGCCTGAATGGGCGGCCTCGAACATCGGCAGGCGGCCGCCATGCATTAAATTGTGCACCAGCGCGGTGATGAACACGGTCTTGCCGGCTCGCGAGAGACCGGTCACGCCGAGCCGCAGCGTTGGCTGAACCAGATTGCTGGCCCGGTCGGTCAGGGTGTCGAAGGCGATCAGCGCCTCGTCGGCAAGACTGGTAATGGAGCTCGACACGCGGGCCTTCCTGAAAGATTGCGCTTGTGCCGATATAGGTGAAGGGCGCGGCGATTGAAAGCTGAGGACGTCTCTAACGCGTTCCGCCGCGGTTCCAATCAGGCGTCGACCGGCGACATCAGCGCGATGAAAGTCGCGTTGCCGGGCTCGCCGGGATCGGCGCCTGGTGCGCAATCGGCAATCATCAGGCCGGCGGTGGGAAAGCCCATGCCAAGCGCTTCCTCGGAAGAGGCCGGGTCGCCTGACAGCAGCACAAGCGCCGTGTCTTCAAGCATCGGATTGTGGCCGATGATCATGATCGAACCTGCTTCGGCGTGGTCATTAGCGATCAGATCGAGATAGGCCTGATGGCTTTCCAGATAGAGCGCCTCGCGATGGTCGACGGCCGGGAAGGGCCCGAGCCTGGAGCTTAAGACCTCGAGCGTTTCCACACAGCGGCGGGCCGGCGAGCAATAAACACGATCGGGCCTGAAGCCGTTGATCGCCATGGTGGCTGCGAGCTGCGCTGCTTCATCCCGGCCTGCGGCATCGAGGCCGCGGTCGAAATCACGCGTGCCGGGAAGTGCCCATCCGGCATTGGCATGGCGGACGAGAAAAACACGCCGGGTGGGTGGGGGCGGTTGGGTCATGAGTTGAACTTAAGCATTCCGGCGCATGCTTCAATTCACCGAAAGATAAATGTGCGCCGCAGCAAAATTGGTGCGATGCATCAATTCGCGGCGTTTGAAGGCAGGGTGCGGCCCGACCGGCGGCTGAATGCGAACGAAACGCTGCCAAGACCCGCCAAAGCTGGTGATTCCCGGCTGATTTGCAGGATTTTGCCGAAATGATGAAATCCCGTGACGGTTTACTTTCGTGCTTGTACGGCGGCGACCGTGTGGCTATACAGCCCCCGGAATGGCTTAGCCGGGAGAATCGTCATGAGTGAAGACTTCGATTTTTCCTCCTATGTGCCCTCCGAAGAGGAGGATTTCATGAACGCCAAGCAGCGCGCCTATTTCCGGGCCAAGCTGACCGCCTGGCGCAATGACATCCTCAAGGAGGCTCGCGAGACGCTTGACCATCTCGCGGAGGAAAGCGCCAACCATCCTGATATTGCCGACCGGGCATCGTCGGAAACCGACCGGGCGATCGAATTGCGCGCGCGCGACCGGCAGCGCAAGCTGATTGGCAAGATTGACGCGGCCTTGTCGCGGATCGATGAGGGAACCTACGGCTATTGTGAGGAGACCGGCGAGCCGATCAGCCTGAAACGGCTCGATGCGCGGCCGATCGCCACCCTGTCGATCGAGGCCCAGGAGCGCCATGAGCGCCGGGAAAAGGTCTATCGCGACGAGTAGCGCCAGGGCCGTGCGCCGAGCGCCGTGAATGCGCGCTCAAAACAGGTGTGCTTAAAACAGGCATCGGGCATACCGAGGATTTCGATACCCCCGTCACTTCGTGGCGGGGGTATTGAGTTTTAGGACGCCTCTCGATCCGGTCGCAGATGGCCGTCAGGACTTGCGGGTGAGGTCGCCCAGCAGCCGTGCCATTTCATCTTCCAGCGAATCCCGCGAGGGCGGAGTATCGGGCTGAACCTCAGGGGCTCCGGTTGGCGACGTGATTGACGGCTCGGCGTCGACCGTCGTCGTGTCAGGGCCGAGTTCGGATGTCTCGGGCTGGGGATCACCAAAATCTTCAAGCGCGAGGTCCCCGGAGAGTTCTGCCGCCAGAACCTCTTCGAAATTGGGGATCGATGGTTCTGCGGGCGCATCCGGCCTCGGCTCCGCGGGCGCAGGGTGGCCGACTGGCGCATCTGCGCCCGGTACCCGACGTGGTGAAATGTCCAGATCCTCACCGGGTTCTCCGTCCGGCTCCGCGTCGGACATCACCTCGCCATAGCCAAGCGGCGGGGCGGACTGTTGTTGGATTGGCGGCGCTTCTAAGCTGTCGCGACCGGTTCCGGGATGCGGATCTCCGCCGGGCTCCGTTCTGGTCTCCTGTACTGCTTGACCGGAGGGTTGCTCCGGGGTGGCAGCCGTCTGGTCCTGGAAGACCCTGGCGCGGGCGGAATCGAGAATATCGGCGGCCTCGTCCTCCAGGGTTGTGGCAGCGCCGGCAGCGGCGCCACCGGCTGAGGCGACCATCGGGGCAACGGAGGCGGCTGCGGCCGGTTCGGCGGCGGTTGCCCGGGCGGCACGAGGCCGGGGTGCTGATCTAGCAGGAGCAGCGGTCCTGGGAGCAGGGGACGGCGTGGCGGCCACCGGCGCTGGCGGAACGGGCTGCGGGCGGGCAGCTTCGCGCGGCGGCTCGTGGGCAGTGGTTTGAGCCATGTTGTGGGGGATCCGGTCCTGCGGAACCGGTTCGCCTCGCGTCGGATCAGCGACGGGCGAGGTCTGGGGCGCGGGTTCGCGCCGTGCCTGGCTTTGCTGGGCCGGAGCGCGCGCTTCGGCAGCGGGCGTTTCGGCTGCCTCGTCGGCGGTGATGATGCGGCTTTCGATCACCACATCCGTGGGGCCGCCGATCATCACCAGATGCTCGACATCATCGCGCCTGATCAGCACGATCCGCCGTCTGGTGTCGACCGCTGCTGCATCGAGCACCGCCAGCCGCGGCTGCCTGGCGCGGCCGCCGCGCACGAAGGTCGAAGGCGATCTCCTGCGATACAGCCAGACCACGGCGAAAAGCGCCAGCAGCGCGACCGCCACAATCACGATCGCAGACAAAAGCGTTCCGCCCTGGCCGCCCAGAATATCGTTGGGCATCAATGCCTCCCACTCCACCGGTCGTGGCCGGCCATCGCGGCCGCGCCCACGCGGATCGATTTCACTCCAGTCTGTATTTGACGTGGTTTCGCCTGCCTTCACAAGCCATGGCTGTGCTTTTTACCCCGAACACAGCCGCACGAGCGCCGCTGCGCAGGCATTTGTTTCGCAATACGGCCATTTTAACGGGCAAAGCCGGGGGCATTGGCCGACGATGAGGGGTTTGGGCTTTCCATCCCGTGCGGAATGTGATTCAAACCGGACGATCCGTGGCGGGACGAAAGAGCGATTCATGACAGAGACGACACCTGCGGCCGGGCATCCGGCGCCGCTTGTGGACCGAAGCGCAAAACCGCGATCGGTTTCGAGGCTGATATTCCTCGCACTGGTGATGATCGGCGCCTCGGTGGTGTTTTTCCTGTTCAAGGACAAGCTGAATAGCGACGTGATGCTCGGCATCCTCGGGGTGCTGGCGGTGGTTGGCATTTTCTTCCTGGTCTCCACCGTGATCGGCTTTGTCACGATCATGCCCAAGACCACCACCGATCCGCTGGCGCGCGCCTTTATCGACACCCATCCCGAAGGAACGCTGGTCACGGATGAGAAGGACCGGGTGATCTACGCCAATCAGGCCTATGGCGCGCTTACCGGCTCGACAAAGGCTGCGGATGTGCAATCGATCGAGGCGTTGCTGTCGCGTCATCGTGAATCCTCCGAAGCTGTCTACCGGTTGACCAACGCCATGCGCGAGGGCCGGGGCGGCCAGGAAGAATTCCGCATGTCGCAGCCGCTGACTGAAGGCCAGGACGGCGGGGGCGGGGCTTACTGGTACCGGCTGCGCGGCCGGCCGGTGGCCGCAGCCGACGGTGCAGCCAAGCTGATGGCCTGGCAACTCTCCGACATCAGCCATGAGCGCACCGAACAGGAAATGGTGTTCAAGGAGTTGCAGAACGCCATCAACTATCTCGACCACGCGCCGGTGGGCTTTTTCTCGGCCGGCCGGGACGGGGCCATCGTCTATCTCAACGCCACCCTGGCCGATTGGCTGGGCATCGATCTGACCGCCTTCCAGCCCGGCCGCATCATGCTGCGCGATCTGGTGGCGGGTGCGGGCATGGCGCTGGTGGAATCGGTGCAGGCCGAACCGGGGCTCAACCGCACCGCCCAGCTCGATCTTGATCTGCTCAAGGCCAATGGCCAGAGCCTGCCGGTGCGGCTGGTGCACCGGGTCAGCGCCACCCGCGACGGCTCGCCCGGCGAAAGCCGCACCATCGTCATCAGCCGCGAGGATGGCGAACTTGGCGCCCATGACGCGGCCAATGCGGAAATGCGCTTCACGCGCTTTTTCAACAATACCCCGATGGCAATCGCCTCGGTTGATGACAAGGGCAAGATACTGCGCACCAACGGTCCGTTCTTGCGGATGTTCAGCGGTCTTGTGAGCCATGACGACATGGAGCGCGGGGCGCTGTTTGAAAAGGTCTTGCGCACCGACAACCGCGCCGACTTTCAGCAGGCGCTTGGCCAGGCGGCGGACAAGCAGGGCGAAATCACACCCATTGACAGCGCCCATGCGGACGACGAGGAGCGGCATTTCCGTTTTTACGTCAACGCGGTGATCGAGCATACCGAGGAAGCGCCTGAAGAGACCGCGATCATCTACGCGGTCGAGACCACCGAGCAGAAGGCACTCGAGGCGCAGATGGCGCAGACGCAGAAAATGAACGCGGTGGGGACGCTGGCCGGCGGTATTGCGCATGATTTCAACAATGTGCTGACCGCGATCCTGCTGTCGGCCGATCATCTGCTGATGTCGCTCAGGCCATCGGATTCGAGCTTCGCCGATCTCATCGAAATCAAGCGCAACGCCAACCGCGCGGCAGTGCTGGTCAGGCAGTTGCTGGCGTTTTCGCGCAAGCAGACGATGCGGCCGACGGTGTTGTCGATGACCGATGTGATCGGGGATTTGCGCATGCTGGTCGACCGGCTCACGGGCACAAATGTCAAGCTGGATCTCGAATTCGGCCGCGATCTGTGGCCGGTAAAAACCGATCTGGGGCAATTCGAGCAGGTGCTGATCAATCTGGCGGTCAATGCCCGCGACGCCATGCCCGAGGGCGGTACGATCACCGTGCGCACCCGCAATGTCGAGGCCGAGGAAACCCAGGGGCTCAATCATCGCGGCATGGAAACCGGCGATTACGTGCTCATCGAGATCGCCGACGAGGGCACCGGTATTGCGCCCGAGGTGATGGAAAAGATATTCGAGCCGTTCTTCACCACCAAGGATGTCGGCAAGGGCACCGGGCTGGGGCTGTCGATGGTCTATGGCATCGTCAAGCAGTCGGGTGGGTACATCTATCCCGAATCCGAACTGGGCCAGGGGACCACGTTCCGGATCTATCTGCCGCGCCATGTCGAGGACGAGGCCGAAAAGGCGGCCGCCGCGGCGGAAGCCGCCGCCAGCCCGGAGGCCCAGGACGGCGCGCAACCGGACACGCGGCCGAAGCCCGCTTCGGATGGCCCGGAAGATCTGACCGGGGGGTCGTCGGTGGTGCTTCTGGTCGAAGACGAGGAAGCGGTGCGGCGCGGCGGCAAGCGGATGCTCGAGGCGCGCGGCTACGAGGTGCACGAGGCGGGCACCGGTGTTGAGGCACTCGAGGTGCTGCAGGAACTCGACGGCAAGGTCGATATTGTCGTCTCCGACGTGGTGATGCCTGAGATGGACGGACCGACGCTGCTGACCGAGTTGCGCAAGGACTATCCCGACATGAAGTTCATTTTCGTGTCCGGCTATGCCGAGGATGCATTCGCCAAGAACCTGCCGGCCGACGCCAAATTCGGCTTCCTGGCCAAACCGTTTTCGCTCAAACAACTGGCGACCGCAGTGCGCGAAATGCTGGACGAATAAACGCGGGCCTCGCAAGCGGAGCAACGGTTTCGACTGATCGGCTTGGCCTTCTGCCAGTGCCAGTGCCAGTGCAAGTGCCGATGCCAGCAAAAGCGCTGCTGACCGGTCGCTGTCCTTGCGAGACAGGCGGACTGCCCCGCTCATCTGCGAAACCGCCCGGCTTCGGCGCTAACCGGCCATCAACCACATGGACATCTCTCTCCGGTTTCGGGGTTGCACGCGGCTGCATTCAGTGTTCGTGTTCAGGTTGTGGCAACCGGAACATCGACGAGTCGGCAGGAGATGCAGGATCATATGGACCATCCACGCCCGGGCACGCGCCCCCCGGTGAATGCGCCGCCGCTTGCGCCCGATACGCCCAGGCGGCTGGGCCGGGCTGTTGCGCTGGCAGTGCTCGTCGTGATCGGCCTGCCGATCGCCATCTGGAATTTCTATTACCCCACCTATAGCTGGGGCCAGAAAACGGTCGTGACGGTGATGACACCCGAGGGAGAACGCAGCGGCAGTGCTGTGGTGCAAGTCAGCTGGAAGGACGGTCCGGACCTGTTGGCCGATGCGCCTCATCTCAAATATGAGGTGCGCGGCGAGGCCACTGTGGTGGATCTCGGCAACGGCAAATATCTGTTCGCGCTTATCAAGGGCGCCGAGCGGCGCGGGCTTGCGGTATTTGGCGGCCAGGCCGAACTGCCACGGTTCACCAACTCCTTGTTGCCGCTGGTCAAAACCACAGCGGCCAGCCGCGGCGAGAGCAGCGAAGTGCCGCCAATCCACCGGCCCCTGCTGGTCACCTTCGCCGACATCAATGACCCAGCGAGCGTTGCCCGCGTCGATCCCGATGATCTCGCAGCCAGCTTCGGCGAGGGCTACGCGCTCTCCTCGATCGCGCTTGCCATCACCGACGAGTGGGTGACGAAGGGCCGCGTGGAGGCGGTGTTGGTGTGGATCAACTCTGACGAGGTCTTGAAGAACCCGGTTTGGAGCAGTTTGCCCTCGTTGGCACAAACCGCAATTTTAGGTCTGAAAAGGCCAATAGGAGAGTAGACGATGACTATATCCAACGATCTGTTTCTCGCTATTCTTTCAATGGATAGTTACAATCGCGGTTACGATGCTGGGATAACCGGCCTTGGTGGCGAGGGTGCTCGAATTGGTGCGGCTACAATCACGAAAGATGCTGAGCAGCTCTTGAGTGCAGGGGAAGCAGAGGCCGCGGGCTTCTATGCCATCGCCTACAAAATCACAGACGCCGGGGTGGACGGACTGAGCGACGGCGACGTTGTTATCTCCTATCGCGGCACGGATGTACTTTGGCATGAACTTCCTTTCGTGGATTTGCCAATCTGGTCGGGTGATTATGACGAACCTCAGCTTGAGCTTGCGGCAAAATTCTATCAATCGGTCGCGACCCCTGCGAACGGAGCACCTCCTAGCGGTGCCATTGAGCTGACCGGCCATTCCCTGGGTGGCGGATCGCCCACGCCGCCGCAGGCGCTGAATTGAGGGCGTTCCGGTGATCTTTAGGAGCACACTGCATATCAGATCATATTGCCCGCTTACGGAGGTCCGGGAAGACGCCTCAAATGCAAGCGGAACCGTGTCGTGCTCTGTTGAGGCCCTCATATGACCCGCTCGGACCGACAGATGTCGCACCCGGGCACGCGCCCGCCGGTGAATGCGCCGCTGCTTGCGCCCGATAGGCCAAGGCGGGTGGTGCGGGGGATCGCACCGTTTTTGCTCGTGATGGCGGCGGTCCTGCTTGCTGCCTGCAGCAATTCGAATTCCTGGCGCCAGAAGCTGATGGTCACGGTTGAAACACCAGAGGGTGCCAGGACTGCTGCCAGCGTCGTCTCTGTGACCATGCGAGACACCAAGGGCTATGAATGGATGACGCTGCCACAGGCGCGCGGGGCAAGCTATGAGCTGACCGGCGAGGCGGTGGTGCTGGAGCTGGCGCCCGGACGATACCTCTTCGCGCTGCTAAAGGGATTGCCCTATGCCACAAACGTGTTCTTTCCGGATGAACCACCGGTCGAGACCGCGCCGAGGCTTGCGGACATGCGGACAAGCCTCGCCTTGCCCGCCGCAAGGTACCCGCTCATGGTCACCTTCGCCGACATCACCGATCCGGCGAGCGTCCAACGCGTCGATCCCGATGATCTCGCCGCCAGTTTCGGCGAGGGCTACGCGCTTTCCTCGATCACGCTTGCCATCACCGACGAGAAGGTGACCAAGGGCAAGGTGGAGGCGGTTTTGGGGTGGTGGTGTGATTACAGGTCCAAGTACTTTGTCGATCGGTATGCTGAAAAAGCGGAGAATGAGTTTGCGCGTAACATCGGTGGTAGCCATTTCCGAACTGGAGAATGCCAATGACAAATATGTCGAAAGACCTTTTCCTCTCTATCTTATCGATGGATTCCTACAATCGCGGTTATAGCGCTGGAATTGCAGACCTATCCGATGACAATGAAACCTCGATAGGGAACGCAAGAATTGTTAGAGCATCGAGCTCATTGGATACTTCACCTGAAGTTGCCGCCGGCTTCTACGCGGTCGCCTATCAGTGGAACGGCCAAACCGTCATCTCCTATCGCGGCACGGACACTCTCATCGACTGGACAAACCTCGATCCCTGGAGCGATACGCCATGTGGCGACTTCTGCAATGCCTACCTCACAGGGTTGGGCAGTTCGGCCACAGCGCAAGCGCAGCGACGTCGTTGCCTCCCGGGGTCCATGCCATGATCTCTCCGCACAATGCGGCACGTAGATGGAACACCGAATGGATCCTCGGCTCGGAGGCCGAGGATGACGAGAGGAAGGGGAGCGGCGCAGGCAGGTGCGGGCAAGGCTCGCGCGGCACATGGTTACTTTTGCGGTGACGAATTGTTCATCATCCTGCCGCATTTTCCGCTAGAGTCTGCGCAACTGTTTATTGCCGAGAGGGGCTAACATGAAAACCAAGATTCTGGCCGCGGTGTTTGCCGCCGTCTTCGTTTCCGCTTGCACTACCGATCCCTATACGGGGCAGCAGAAGGTTTCCAACCTGGCGGGCGGTGCCGCACTTGGCGCGTTGGGCGGGGCGGCTCTGGGCACGCTGGCGGGCGGCGACGACCGCAAGAACGCGCTGATCGGCGCAGGTGTCGGCGCGCTGGCCGGTGGCGCGATCGGCGGCTATATGGACCAGCAGGAAGCACAATTGCGCGCCCAGTTGCAGGGCACCGGCGTGTCGGTGACCCGCGTGGGCGACAACATCGTGCTTAATATGCCGTCCAACATCACGTTTGATTCCGACCAGTCGGCGGTCAAGCCGGAGTTTTATGGCACGCTCAATTCGGTGGCGCTGGTGTTGCAGAAGTTCAACCGGTCGCTGGTCGATGTCTCCGGGCACACCGATTCCACCGGGTCCGACCAGTACAATCTGACGCTGTCGCAGCAGCGTGCGCAGTCTGTCGCGAGCTATCTGGTTTCGCAGGGCAACGACGCACGCCGCTTCTACACGCAGGGCTTCGGCGAAAGCCGCCCGGTTGCCGACAATGGCACCGACGCAGGCCGTGCCGCCAACCGCCGTGTGGAAATCCAGATTTCGCCGCTGAGCTGATCAAGCGCGGCAAACCTGTTCGTCTGAGGCGACGAGGGACCCGGCAACGCCAGTTGCCGGGTCTTTTTGTGCTCTCTTGACCTTCCGGATGCCCTGATCTCCGTAGCGAGTGCCCGGGCGCTTTGCTACCGGATTGGGCGGTTACGCGGGTTCCGGTGTTGCGGCCTGTCAGGCGCGGCGTCCGGGTCCTAGAGCGCCGGGAAGTCTGGAAGCGGGCGACGACCTTGATGGTCGCCGCTTCTGCCCGCTCTTTGCCGACAGGCGCAAGAGCCGTTGAAAGCTTGGACACTCCATATGTGTGGGGGCGGGGCACTCGGCCACGTGGCGGATGGCGTTCTTAAGCGACGTGAGTTCCCCAATCTGGCGCTCGATCTGGTCGGCGCGCGCATGCAACGCCGATCGCGACAGGTTGGGCTGACCATCGGCGCCGAACATTGCGGCAATGTCGGTAAGCGCGAATCCAGCGGTCTTTCCCAAATTGATGAGCTGCAATTGCACCAGCGTTTGCGGTTCATACTGGCGTCTGAGCCCGTGTCTGGCCACGGACGCAATCAGTCCGATTTGTTCGTAGTAACGCAAGGTCGAGGGGCGCACGCCCGTGGCCGAGACGACTTCTGCAATATCCAGCAACTTCATGCTTGACCTCAAGTTGACTTGAATTCGTAGAGTGCCGCGATCCGCAACCGGACGCAAGAGGCACTCCGATGAATTTACATGAGAATGCGGTTTCAACTCCGCTCTGGCGCGACCCCCGGGCGCTGACGCTTGCTCTGGCAGCGGTGCTGGTGATCATGGCCAATGTCACCATCAGCCCGGCGCTTCCCGGGCTTGAGGCGATGTTTGCCTCCGACCCGGACGCGCGGCTCTGGACCGGATTGCTGGTGCCCGCGCCATCGATTGCGGTCGTGCTTGCCGCACCGCTGGCGGGGCTGGCGGTTGACCGGTGGGGCCGGCGCAGGCTGCTGATTTCAGGATTGCTGCTGTTTGTCATCAGCGGACCGGCCGGGCTCTATCTGCCGGACCTGGCCACGATTTTTGCAAGCCGGCTGGTGCTGGGCGTTGCGGTGGCGATGATCATGAGCGCGCAGACCGCGCTGATCGGGGATTATTTTCAGGGTGACCGCCGCTCCGGCATGGTGGGACTGCAGATCTCGGCGCGCAATTTTGGCGGCATGATCTGTGTGGCGCTGGCTGGGGTGATTGCAGCGCTGTCGCCACGCGCGCCTTTTGCGCTTTATGGTCTCGCGCTGTTTTTCCTGCCGCTGGTGTGGCTGACGATCCGTGATGCCGGGCCGAAAGCCGCTGACAGGGCCGCGCCAATCAAGGCCGCAAGCGTCGAGCCGCGACAATCATGGCTCGGTGCGGTCATCACGATTGCAGGGCTGCAAGCGGTGACGGCGATGCTGTTTTTTCTCAACCCGACACAGACCCCGTTCTTTTTCGATCATCTGGGCTACGACAGTGCGGCGACCACCGGGCTTTATCTTGGCGCGCTGACGTTTTCAGGGGGCTGCGTGGCGTTGATGTTTGGCCGCGTCAAGGCCCGGCTGGGCTATGGCGGCGCCTATGCACTGGGTTACGCCTTGATGGCGGCAGGGTTTCTGGCGCTGTCGATGGGGGAGCAGCCGATATGGCTGCCGGCGGCAAGTTTGATGATCGGCGCGGGCTATGCGGTCGTGACCCCGATCTTCACCGCTCTGGCGCTGCACCTGGCGCCCGCCCATCGGCGCGGATTTGCTGGCGGGCTGATGATGACTGCGATGGCGCTGGGGCAATTCGCCTCGCCCTTTGCCAGCGTTCCGGCAATCGCTGCCTTTGGATTTGTGTCCGTGTTCGAGATTATCGCCGCGGCTTTTGCGGCCATCGCCTTGGCTGCCGGTATCACCGCGGCAATCAGGGGGCGATCCGCCACCAATATGGCCTGAGCGCTAGTGGCCGGTTGTCGCCTTGATAAGCTGGCAACCATCGGCGCTGGAGTGCGCCCGCAGGCAAATGCCCGGTTGGTCAGCGGGCCGCCAGCGCCACCGCTATGCGGGCGGCAAGACGGGCATTGTTGAGCACCAGCGCGATGTTGGTTTTGAGGCTTTCGCCGCCGGTCAGTTCGAGGATCTCGCCCAGCAGGAACGGAGTGACCGCCTTGCCTTCGACCCCGCGCTCGGCGGCGCGGGCGAGTGCGGTCTGAATGTGGACAGCCATGACATCCGCCGAAATCTCATCGGCTTCGGGCACCGGATTGGCGATCAGCATGCCGCCATGCCCGCCCAACTGCCGGCGGGTGGCTTCAAAAGCGGCGATTTCGGCAGGGCTGTCGAGCCTGAGCGGTGCGGCCAAACCGGCATCGCGCGACCAGAAGGCGGGCATGGCGTCCTGACCAAAGGCCACCACCGGCACGCCGCGGGTTTCCAGCGCCTCAAGGGTCTTGGGAATATCGAGAATGGCCTTGGCCCCGGCCGAGACGACGATCACCGATGTGCGGCCAAGCTCGTCGAGATCGGCGGAGATATCGAAACTGGATTCGGCGCCGCGGTGCACCCCGCCGATGCCGCCGGTGGCGAAGACGGAGATGCCGGCCAGATGCGCGGCCATCATGGTGGCGGCCACGGTGGTGGCGCCTGTGCGGCGTTCGGAAATGGCAAAGGCGAAATCGGCGCGCGATAGTTTCATCACATCCTTGGTCTGAGCCAGCGCGGTGATCGCCGTTTCATCGAGCCCGGCGTGCAATCGCCCTTCGATGATGGCGATGGTGGCGGGTACGGCGCCTTCGGAGCGGATGGCGGCCTCGACCTCGAGCGCCATATCGCGATTGCCCGGCCAGGGCATGCCGTGGGTGATGATGGTGGATTCGAGCGCCACAACAGGGCGGCCCCGGGCCAACGCATCCGCGACTTCGTCTGTGGTTTCGATCTTGGGTGTCGCGGACATGAGCAGTGCTCCGTTAAGCGGGAGAAAAAGAGGGTTAGAGAGGGCTAGCCTGGGGTGGCATTGGCATGGCGGAACGAGTTTGCGCAAGCAGGGCGGAGGACAAATCGTGGCGCACCGGGCCGGTAACTTCGAGTGTGAGCCGCGCCAGCGCGATGCCGCGGGCGAGATTTTCCTCGAGCGATCCACCGTTGAGCAGCCCGTCGATAAAACCGGAGGCCAGCGCGTCGCCCGCGCCGGTGACATCGGTGAGCTGTGCAAGCGGCGGCGGCGCGAGCGTAAGCTGAGCGCCGGCCTGAAACGCCTGCACGGAACCGCCGCCATCGCTGACAAGGCCGCCGGTGAGCCCGAGCTGCATGAGGGCCTGCAAAGGTGCCTGGGTCATCGCTTCTGCCGGGACATTGCTATCGGCTTCGCCCGGCGTTGGGGCCGTCAGGGCGACCGCCTCGGCCATATTCATGGCGAGCAAGGTCAGCCGGGGCAGGGAGGCCTTCCAGCGCACCACCTTGGCCGGCGAAACGGCAATCGCGGCAACGGGGATCGCGCGCTGATGCGCGGCTTTCGTGAGCGCCTCAAGCGCATCGCCGGGCAGATTGGCGTCGGCAAGCAGCAAATCGGCCGCCTCAAGCCGCTCCCTGAAGCGCGCGGTCATCAGCCGTCGCGCCGGAACAAAATCATAGAGCGCCATGTCAGCCAGTGCGGTGACCAGATTGCCATCGGGCTCGAGGATTGCCGTGTAGCTCGGCGTCGCGCGATCGAGGAAGGTCAAAGGGCAATCCTCGATGCCGGCTTCGCGTGCTGCATCCGCCACCTGACCGGCCAGCGCATCGCCGCCGCGCGGCGCCACCAGCGTGACCTGATGGCCGAGCCGGGCGAGATTGCGCGCCGCGTTGAAGGCCCCGCCGCCGGGCTCGGAGCGCCAGTGGCCGGGATTTGAGGCGCCGGGCCGGTGGGGCGCGTCAAGCCAGCCCTTGTGGTCGATATGGGCGCCGCCAACGGCAAGGATCCGGGGCATCTTTAAAGCTCCTAGCGCAGGCCGTGACGGCGAATCGCAACCATCGGCGAATTGCCGCAGAAAGTGTGCGCGAGTTTCGGAATCTCAATCAAAGGTGAATCAAAACAAAAACCGAACATGCTCCATTTTCCTTCGCTTATTCAATCGCTTGACGGGGCCTTGCACTAAGAGAACAAATAGGGTACAAATAGTTCAGCTCGGCATTCATTGCTTGCGGCGGCACGATAACCTAAAGGTGGATGGAATGGCACAGAACTCTTTGCGGCTTGTAGAGGATAAATCCGTGGACAAAAGCAAGGCGCTCGACGCCGCACTTTCCCAGATCGAACGCTCGTTCGGCAAGGGCTCCATCATGAAGCTCGGCGCCAACGAAAGCGTGGTTGAAATCGAGACGATTCCGACCGGATCGCTGGGACTCGATATCGCGCTCGGTGTCGGTGGGCTGCCCAAGGGCAGGGTTATCGAAATTTACGGTCCGGAAAGTTCAGGCAAGACCACATTGGCGCTGCAGACCATTGCCGAAGCGCAGAAGAAGGGCGGCATTTGCGGCTTTATCGACGCTGAACACGCGCTTGACCCCGTCTATGCCCGCAAGCTGGGCGTCGATCTGGAAAATCTGCTGATTTCGCAGCCCGACACCGGCGAGCAGGCGCTGGAGATCACCGATACGCTGGTTCGTTCGGGCGCGCTTGATGTGCTGGTGATCGATTCGGTGGCGGCGTTGACGCCGCGCGCGGAAATCGAAGGCGAGATGGGCGACAGTCTGCCGGGCCTGCAGGCACGGCTGATGAGCCAGGCGCTCAGAAAGCTCACCGCCTCGATCTCGCGGTCGAACTGCATGGTGGTGTTCATCAACCAGATCCGCATGAAGATCGGCGTGATGTTCGGCTCGCCCGAAACCACGACCGGCGGCAATGCGCTCAAATTCTACGCCTCGGTGCGTCTCGATATCCGCCGCATCGGTTCGGTCAAGGAGCGCGACGAGGTGACCGGCAACCAGACCCGGGTGAAGGTGGTCAAGAACAAGATGGCGCCGCCCTTCAAACAGGTCGAGTTCGACATCATGTATGGCGAGGGCGTGTCCAAGATGGGGGAGCTCATCGATCTGGGCGTCAAGGCCGGCATTGTCGAGAAATCCGGCGCCTGGTTCTCCTACAACAGCCAGCGTCTCGGGCAGGGGCGTGAGAACGCCAAGCAGTTCCTGCGCGACAATCCGCAGCTCGCCGACGAGATTGAACTGGCGCTGAGGCAGAATGCCGGACTGATCGCGGAGAAGTTCCTGGAGGAAGATCGCAGCACCGTTGAGGACGACGACGACGCCGCTGAAGGCTGAGCCCGGCGCTGCGCGCGGTGTCATGACCGCGGGCAAACTCACAAGACAGGTGAAAAGACTTTGACCGGCCGTCATCCCATCGGATGACGGCCGGATTTGCGTTGCCGGACGGCGCAACCATCTGGCGTCTGGACAGGGGCGGAGACGGGCGATAAAAGCGGCGATCCGGCCGCGTACAGGCGGCGGATTTCAGACCGGCGCCGTTTCCGGCCCGGCTTATCGGACAAAGGGCTAAGCATGAGCGGCGTGAACGAAATCCGGTCGGCGTTTCTCGACTATTTCAAGAGCAATGGACATGAGGTCGTGGCCTCGAGCCCGCTGGTGCCGCGCAACGACCCGACGCTGATGTTTACCAATGCGGGCATGGTGCAGTTCAAGAATGTGTTCACCGGGCTTGAGCACCGGCCCTACACAACGGCCGCAACCTCGCAAAAATGCGTTCGCGCCGGCGGCAAGCACAATGATCTCGACAATGTCGGTTACACCGCGCGCCACCACACTTTCTTCGAGATGCTGGGCAATTTTTCCTTTGGAGACTATTTCAAGGAACGCGCCATCGAGCTTGCCTGGAACCTGCTGACCCGCGATTTCGGGATCAACAAGGAGAGGCTGCTGGTCACCGTCTACCACACCGATGACGATGCCTTCGATTTGTGGCGCAAGATCGCAGGCCTGCCCGAAAGCCGCATCATCCGCATCGCCACGCATGACAATTTCTGGGCCATGGGCGACACCGGACCCTGCGGGCCGTGTTCCGAGATATTCTATGATCATGGCGACCACATCTGGGGTGGGCCTCCTGGATCGGCCGAAGAAGATGGCGACCGCTTCATCGAGATCTGGAACCTGGTGTTCATGCAGTTTGAGCAGCTCACCGCCGATGAGCGGGTGGATCTGCCGCGGCCGTCGATTGACACCGGCATGGGGCTTGAGCGCATCGCCGCGTTGCTACAGGGCCAGCATGACAATTACGACATTGACCTGTTCCGCCGTCTGATCACCGCCTCTGAGGAGTTTACGGGCGTAGCTGCGGAGGGTGACCACCGCGCCAGCCACCGGGTGATTGCCGACCATTTGCGCTCATCGGCGTTCCTGATCGCTGATGGTGTGCTGCCCTCCAATGAGGGGCGCGGCTATGTGCTGCGCCGTATCATGCGCCGGGCCATGCGCCATGCGCAATTGCTGGGGGCGCGCGAGCCGTTGATGTACCGGTTGCTTCCGACGCTGGTGTCTGAGATGGGCCGCGCCTATCCCGAGCTCAATCGAGCCGAAGCGCTGATTTCCGAGACTTTGAAACTGGAAGAAACCCGCTTCGGCAAGACGCTGGAGCGCGGGCTGAGCTTGCTTGATGAGGCCAGCGCCGGACTTGCCGAGGGCGACCGGCTGGCCGGCGAGACGGCGTTCAAGCTCTATGACACCTACGGCTTTCCGCTGGATCTGACCCAGGACGCGCTCAGACAGCGCGGCGTCGATGTCGATACCGACGGATTCAACGCGGCAATGGAGCGGCAAAAGGCCGAGGCGCGGGCGCATTGGTCGGGCTCGGGCGACGCCGGGACGGAATTGATCTGGTACGGGATCAAGGACAAGGTCGGCGCCACCGATTTTCTCGGCTATGACACCGAGAACGCCGAGGGCGTGATCCTGGCGATCGTGCGTGACGGCGCCTCTGTTGTAAGCGCCGAGCCCGGCGATATGGTCGATATCGTTGTCAACCAGACCCCGTTTTACGGCGAATCGGGCGGCCAGATCGGCGATCAGGGCGTGATCGAAGGCGAGGGTTTCCGGCTGGAAGTAACTGACACACAGAAGCGGGGCGAGGGCCTGTTCGTCCACCGGGCGCGGGTGGCGGAAGGTTCGGTGAGCGAGGGTGCGGTGGCGCAATTGGCGGTCGATCATGGCCGCCGCGCGAAAATCCGCGCCAATCACTCGGCCACGCATCTGCTGCATGAGGCGCTGCGTGAAGTGCTGGGCACCCATGTTGCGCAGAAGGGCTCGCTGGTGGCGCCTGACCGGCTGCGCTTCGACATCTCCCATCCCAAGCCGATGTCGGCGGGAGAACTGGACGAGGTCGAGACCATCGCCAATGAAATCATCTTGCAAAACAGCCCGGTGACCACTCGGCTGATGGCGGTCGACGATGCCATTGCCGAGGGCGCCATGGCTTTGTTTGGTGAAAAGTATGGCGACGAAGTGAGGGTGGTCTCGATGGGGACCGCGCTGCGCGGCGCCAAGGCCAACCGGCCCTATTCGGTGGAGCTGTGCGGGGGCACCCATGTTGGCGCCACCGGCGAGATCGGCCTGGTGCGGGTGCTTTCCGATAGCGCGGTAAGCGCCGGCGTGCGGCGGATCGAGGCGCTGACCGGGGAGGCGGCGCGGCGGCATCTGGCCGAACAGGATGAGACCCTCAAACAGGCCGCAGGCGCGCTCAAGGCGCAGCCATCAGATGTGGTTGCGCGCATTGAGGCGCTGATCGACGAGCGGCGCAAGCTCGAGCGCGAATTGTCTGAAACCCGCAAAAAACTGGCTCTGGGTGGCGGCAGCGGCACGGGCGGCGATGAGACCCGCGACATCGGCGGCGTCAAATATTTGGGCAAGGTCGTCACCGGGGTGCCCGCCAAGGATCTCAAGGGTCTGGTCGACGCCGCCAAAAGCGCGCTGGGTTCGGGCGTCGCGGCTTTTATTGCTGTGGGCGAGGATGGCAAGGCCAGCGTGGTGGTCGGGGTAACAGAGGATCTGACCGCGCGGCTGTCGGCCGTGGATCTGGTCCGCGTGGCGTCTGACACGCTCGGCGGCAAGGGCGGCGGAGGCCGCCCGGATATGGCGCAGGCTGGCGGTCCGGATGGCGGCAGTGCCGATAAGGCGGTCGAGGCCGTGGCGGCTGCGCTCGGCTAGGCCTGTAAAACGTCGATCTTGTGGTCGTGAAATCCCGTCCCGGCTCGCCGTGCAGAGAAAGCGTCGCGGCCATCGCACAAATCTGTTTCCAGGCTGCAAGTCAGCAAGATTTCTGTGGTCGATGGGTGCTTGTTTCGTCTCGACCGACGGAGGGACGGGCATGGCGATGAAAGCTGGATTACGGGATTACAGAGCACGGCTCGAACGGGTGCTGGCGCATATCCGCGCCAATCTCGACGGGCCGCTCAATCTTGACGATCTGGCCGACATCGCCTGTTTGTCCCGCTTTCACTGGCACCGCACCTATCGCGGCCTGACCGGTGAAACCGTGTGGCAGACGGTCAAGCGTTTGAGATTGCACAGGGCGGCCGGTGAACTGGTCTACAGTACCGATCCGATCGAGGACATCGCCGCGCGTTCAGGGTACAGTAACGCCCGCGCCTTCTCCCAGGCTTTCAAAAATGACTACGGTCTGCCACCGATCCGCTACCGCGCCGAGGGCGGTCACCGGCGCTATGACACTCTCTCATGGCAGGAGACCGACATTATGTATGACGTGCGAATTGACAAGACCGGACCCGCAATCATTGCCGGGTTGGAGTATATTGGCCCCTATATGGAAGTGGGCGCCGCTTTCGAGCGGCTGAGCGCCGAGATCAGCCGCCAAAACGCCTGGGGCAAATCGGCGGGTATGGCAGCGGTCTGTTTCGACGATCCCGACAGCAAGCCGGCCAACCAGTTGCGCTCGCTTGCCGGGATCGTGCTGCGGGCGGGGATGGCCGCGCCGGCGGGCTGCGAGGTTTTCGAAATGCCTGCGGGGCGATATGCCATCCTCACCCACAAGGGCCCCTATGCCGAGCTGTCCAAGGCCTATCACTGGTTTTACGGAGCCTGGCTTGCCGAAAGCGGCGAAACCCCCGCGGCCACTCCGGCAGTGGAATTTTATTTCAACTCGCCAATGGACACAGCGCCCACGGATCTCTTGACCGATATCCATATGCGCATCGAGTAAAGCGCCGTCCAGTGTGCGCCCGCACATCCCGAAGAAGGGCTTTGGAAGCCAATCTCAATGTGCGGGCGCAACAGTTGCGGCCCTGTCCCGCCAGGCCTTCAGGCGGGGATAGTTTTCATCAATTTCAGGTGCGATGGCGCTGTCACGGGCGTAGTCGTAGCACGGTGCGAGATAGAGATCGGCCAGGCTGGCTTCACCCCCGCAAAGCCAAGGCTTTTGCGCCATCCGTTCAAGTTCGGCAAGCACCAATCGGCCGCGCTCGAGCATGGCGGGGTCGGGAGTGTTTCCCTTCGAGTGCGGCACGTGCAGACCCCACACAAGCACCGGATAAGCCTGGGTGTCGATGATCGAGATGATCTGGTTCATGCGGGCGCGGTCTATGGGACTGGCGGGGCAGAGCGGCGGGCCGTCGAAAGCCTCATCGATGTAGCGGGTGATCGCCAGGGTTTCGTAAATTGTATGCAGGCCATGGCGCAGAACCGGAATCCTGGCGAACGGGTGTCCGGCCTGGCGTGCACGGGCCGGCCCATCGGCGGCAAAGATGTCGAGCGTTTCAAACCGGTAGGCCAAGCCCTTGAGATTAAGCGCCGAACGCGCGATGCGGGTATAGACGCTGTAATCGGCGCCGATCAATGTGAGCTGGTCCGCCATCCCATTCTCCGATCCATCCCGTCTGCTACGGGACTGCAATCCTGCCCGAATAGTTCCGCCGGTTCCAGCCGGCATCCGCCAAAGTAGCGGATCCGCCATGCGGCAGGCCTTGGCGCTATTGCCTTAGGACACGGCGGATTTGCGTTTTCGGCCGGTGGTGCGGCGGCTAGATTGCGATGATGCGGGTCAACCAGTCAGCCAAGGATGCGGGGCAGGAGCTGTTGGTGCCCAAGCCTTCGTACCGCACGAAGATGTTCATCGGTATCATTCAAATTCGCCTGGGGACGTCAGCCGGGTGAACCTTGGAACGGTCCGGTTCCGTGCCGGGCGGCGCTAACCGGTGACCGAGTAAATCACGGGTTCCACAGATGTTTCGGCGGGGCGCTCATCGGACGCTTCGGTAACCACTGTGGTGCGGTTGCGGCCGGCGTTTTTGGAGTCGTAGAGCGCTGCGTCGGCCTTGGCGTAAAGATCGCCCGGGTCGCGGGCCAGGGCTGCCATACAAACGCCGAGCGACAACGTCACCTGTCCGCAATCGGTTCCGGTGGCCTCGTCGACAAAGGCGGCTGTTTCGACGGCGCGGCGCACTGTCTCCGCCAGATCGCGGGCTTCGGCGACGCTGACGCTTTCGACAATGACCGCGAATTCCTCGCCGCCGGTGCGGGCGGAAAAGGCGTTATCCGGCAGCGACTGCTGCACGGTGGTGGCGACGATCTTGAGCACGGCATCACCCACGGCGTGGCCATAGGTGTCGTTGAAGGATTTGAAATGGTCGATGTCGGTGATGATCAGCGCAGTGGCCGCGCGGGTCTGCGGATCACTGAATATCCCGGACATGCGGGCGTCGAAAGCCCGGCGATTGGCGAGACCAGTCAGCACGTCGGTGTTGGCGATCTGCTTGTATGTGTTCAACTCGTTCAGGATACGGGTGACCACATGGGCTTCCGAATCGGGCCGGGCACCGGACTCATCAACTGTGACGCCCTGAACGGCGCCGGAGATTGCGCCGGTTTGGGCGGCGGCGTTCGCAGCACGGGCGCCGTTGGGCACAAGGGCGCGCACATTGGAGTTGGCGAGCGTCTGAAAGCCAATCTTGTCGACCACCACATGCCAGTTTCCGGACATCGGAATGGTGAGACGGGTGGGCGATTTCTCGATCCGCCCGCCAATGAACTTGTAGGATTTGGCTTCGGCGTAGCGGGTGAAATTGGCGTGATCCATTAGGCGCACATTGTTGACGCAGGACAGCACGATCTCGATCACCGTTCCCGCCTGCTGCTTGCCCAGATCGTAGCGTTTGTACCGTGGATAGGTTTTCACAGGTCCAACCCGTTGCGCTTGATTTCAATCAAGATGACAGCGGCCGGTTAAGGTTGGGTTTATCACGCTCAATGAAGGGGTCGAGGCTGCGGTCCGGCCCGTTCGGGTGTTTTTGGTCAACAGATAAAATACCTGCCCCGGTGGTGACCACCAGCGCCGGCAAGACAGTGAATTGCGAAAACCGAGGCGAACCGTCGATGGCTCCGCTAGGGTCACCGGAGCGCTGCGGCAGACCCGGCAGCGCCCTTGCTCATGGGTCTCAGCCCATGGCTTTTTGCAGGTTCTCGTCGATCTTGTCGAGGAAGCCGGTGGTCGACAGCCAGGGCTGGTCGGGGCCGATCAGCAGCGCCAGATCCTTGGTCATAAAACCGGATTCGACGGTCTGGACGCAGACCTTTTCGAGCGTGTCGGCAAAATTGGCAAGCTCGGTGTTGTCATCGAGTTTGGCGCGGTGCGCCAGGCCACGGGTCCAGGCAAAGATGGAAGCGATGGAGTTGGTCGAGGTTTCCTCGCCCTTCTGGTGCTGGCGATAGTGGCGGGTCACGGTGCCGTGGGCGGCCTCGGCTTCCACGGTCTGGCCATCGGGCGTCATCAGCACCGAGGTCATCAGACCAAGCGAACCGAAGCCCTGCGCCACGGTGTCGGACTGGACGTCACCATCGTAGTTCTTGCAGGCCCAGACGTAGCCGCCCGACCATTTCAGGTTGGAGGCGACCATGTCGTCGATCAGCCGGTGCTCGTACCAGATCTTGGCTTCCTTGAACTTGTCTTCGAACTCGGCCTCGTAGACCTCCTGGAAGATGTCCTTGAAGCGGCCGTCATAGACTTTCATGATGGTGTTCTTGGTCGACAGATACACCGGCACGCCGCGCTGCAGGCCGTAATTGAGCGAAGCGCGCGCGAAATCCTCGATCGACTTGTCGAGATTGTACATGCCCATGGCGATGCCAGCAGACGGCGCGTCGTAGATTTCGTATTCCTGCTCCTTGCCGTCCTCACCGACGAACTTCATGAACAGCTTGCCCTTGCCGGGAAACTTGAAATCGGTGGCGCGGTACTGATCGCCAAAGGCGTGACGGCCGACGATCACCGGCTTGGTCCAGCCCGGCACCAGCCGTGGCACGTTCTTGCAGATGATCGGCTCGCGGAAGATCACGCCGCCCAGAATGTTGCGGATGGTGCCGTTGGGCGAGCGCCACATTTTCTTGAGGCCGAATTCTTCGACACGGGCCTCATCGGGGGTAATGGTGGCGCATTTGACGCCGACGCCATGTTCCTTGATGGCGTTGGCCGCATCCACGGTGACCTGATCGTCGGTCTCGTCGCGGTACTCCATGCCGAGGTCGTAATAGTGCAGATCAATGTCAAGATAAGGGTGGATCAGCTTGTCCTTGATGAACTTCCAGATGATGCGTGTCATCTCGTCGCCATCAAGCTCCACCACGGGGTTCGCGACCTTGATCTTTGCCATTCTGTTCGACCTTTTGTGAAGGGTTGCCGGAGGGCGGCCAGCGGCCTCCCGTTCAGTTGGCGCATCTCTTAACAAAAGCACGGCTGGCGCACAACATGCGCAAACGCCGCGACAGCCGGTTCACGACGAAGGTTGAAGGCTGTCCGGCAAGCGGCTTTTCATGCATCGCGCGATATGCAATTGAGGCGGGATTGCGGATGGAATGGCGGACATGGCGGGCACGGACAGACAACGCGAGAACATCACCGGCGGGCCGGCGATCATTCTGATGGAGCCGCAACTGGGTGAGAATATCGGCATGGTGGCGCGTGCCATGGCCAATTTCGGCCTGTCCAATCTGCGCATCGTCAATCCGCGTGATGGCTGGCCCAACGAAAAGGCGATCAGCGCCGCCTCGCGCGCCGACCATGTAATCGACAGCGCAACGGTGTACGAGACGCTGGAAGCGGCGCTGGCCGATTTGAGTTTCGTCTATGCGACCACGGCCCGGCCGCGCGACGGCCACAAGCCGGTAAAGGGGCCGGTGGAAGCGGGTGAAAGCTTGCGCGCGCGTGAAGATGCGGGCGAGAAGACCGGTATACTGTTCGGCCGCGAGCGCATCGGCCTCAGGAACGCCGAAGTCGGTCTTGCCGATGAGATCGTCACATTTCCGGTCAATCCTGCCTATGCCTCGCTCAACATTGCACAGGCCGTGCTGCTGATGTCCTACGAGTGGATGAAATCCGGGCTCGAGGACCACCGGCAGACGGCGTTCGAGGCGCCGGAGTTTTCGCCGGCGCCCAAATCAGACCTTCACGGCCTGTTCGCGCAGATCGAGGCGGGGCTTGATGCGCGGGGCTATTTCCGTTCGGAAGACAAGCGGCTGAAAGCCATTGACAATTTGCGTGCGGTGTTGACGCGGCCTGCGTTCACGACTGCGGAAATCAACGTGCTGCGCGGTCTTTTCGCCTCATTCGACCGGTTTGATCGCGGCGGCCGGCGCGAGTCCGGCAAAGATGTGCCGGATGCGCGGCATGACCCGGGAGACGATGAATGAGCGATAGACCTGTCCTGGTGTTTGACAGCGGTATTGGCGGGTTAAGCGTGCTGCGCGAGGCCCGGGTGATCATGCCCGGGCGGCGTTTTGTCTATGTCGCCGATGATGCCGGCTTTCCCTATGGCGCCTGGGAGGAGGGGAAATTGAGCGCGCGGATCGTGGCGGTGTTTTCCGATCTGATTGCGCGGCATGACCCGGCGATGACGCTGATTGCCTGCAACACCGCCTCGACCATCGTGTTGTCGGCGCTGCGTGCGGCCTATCCCGCGATGCCCTTTGTGGGCACGGTTCCGGCGATCAAGCCGGCTGCCGAGCGCACCCGCTCAGGCCTGGTCTCGGTGCTGGCCACGCCGGGCACGGTGAAGCGGCAATACACCCGCGACCTGATCCGTGACTATGCCGACAAGGTGCATGTGCGACTGGTGGGCAGCGAGAACCTGGCCGGGCTTGCCGAGACCTATATGCGCCGCGGTTTTGTCGACGAGGCGGCAGTGGCGGCGGAAATCGCGCCGTGTTTTGTCGATCACGAGGGGCAGCAGACTGACATCGTGGTTCTCGCCTGCACGCATTTCCCGTTTTTGGTCAACCGCATGCGCAAGATGGCGCCCTGGCCGGTGGACTGGATCGACCCGGCGGAGGCGATCGCCCGGCGTGCGCTGGCCATCGCTGAAACGCTGGAGGGCGGCGAGGCGCTGCCCGACGCCAGGGATCAGGTGGTGTTCACCTCCGGCGCGCCGGAATATGCCCTCCAGCGCCTGATGCATGGGTTCGGCCTGACAGTGGCCTAGGGGGCGGGATTACGGCTCAAGCAGATGCGGTGAGATGCCGAAGAGCTCGCGAAAGCCTGTTTCACCGGCGGGGGTGATGACCAGTGTCCGGTGGTCGTGACGGGTGCGGCGCACCCAGTTGCGATCCATGAATCCTAAAAGCAGCGAAGCGCCGAGCCGCCCCGCCAGATGCATGCGCCGTTCGCTCCAGTCCATGCAGGTCCGGCACAGCGGGCGCCTGGAAGCAGCACCTGCATCAGGATCGATGCCGATCCCGGCCAAGAAGTGTTTGCCTTCTTCGGTAATCAACCCCGACCGCTCCTCGACGACCAGAAACCGGCGCTCAACCAGTACATCGGTGATCGCCACCGCCATGCGACCAGCCATGTGATCGTAGCAGGTGCGGGCGTGGCGCATGCTTGCGTCTTTTGGCCCCGTCGGCCGGTGGCGACCGGGGCCTGCAGCGGCCAGACTGGAAAGATTTTCAAAGGCCTCGGCGACGGCCGGCGATGCCAGGCGGTAGTAGCGGTGCCGGCCCTGTCGTTCGACGGCAATCAATTGCCCGTCGATCAGTTTTGCGAGATGGCCGCTGGCGGTTTGCGGGCGGACCGATGCGCAGAAGGCAAGCTCGCCCGCCGTCAGCGCCTTGCCGCCCATCAGCGCTAACAGGATGTTGGCCCGCGCCGGATCGCCGATCAGGGATGCAAGGGACGAAATGGTGTTTGCGTTTGCCACGGTGCTCATCGGGCAAGTGTAGCGCCGCGCCACGGCGGCGTCATCAGACAACGCTTCGGCGACGGCCGAAACATCCTATTGGGAATTGAGGGCAACGTCTGAGTGTTCACAAGGAGAGACCGCAATGACCAATATGCCCCTGGAGCCCAACTCGACTGAATTCGCTATTGTTTCCAATCCGGACAGTGACATCCGTTCGCGCCCGCTGTTGGCGTCTGTCGCGACGTGCTTCCGGGCTTTGGCCGACTGGTTCGAACGCCGCAGGCAACGCGGACATCTGGCAGCGCTGGAAGACCACATACTCAGTGATATCGGCGTCAGCAGATGGCAGGCCCGACGCGAGGCAAGCCGCTGGTTCTGACGGGGCACGTCAGACATGGTCGAGCAACGCGGGATCCATCCCCGGATCCGGAGGCGGCCCGATAAGCTGTGAATTGTCTGACTGCACAAAACTACCGCGCACAAAACTTTGCTAGACCGGGCGCGGGCCGGAGCCGGGCGGGAATCGGTTCGGATTGTGTGTTGGTTACGAGGACAGTTGCGCGTGAAGGTCGGCATCAACATGGGGAATTTGGCCGGCGGTCAGCCGGCTATGCTCGATATCGAGGAACTGCTTGCCACCCGGTTGCTGGTGCAGGGAAATTCCGGCTCCGGCAAATCGCATCTGCTCAGGCGACTCCTGGAACAATCGGCCGAATGGGTGCAGCAGGTGATCATTGATCCCGAGGGCGATTTCGTCACGCTGGCCGACAAATACGGGCATTTGGTGGTCGATGGCGAACGCAGCGAGGCGGAGCTTGCGGGCATTGCCGGCCGGATCAGGCGGCACCGGGTGTCGTGCGTATTGTCACTCGACGGGCTCGAGGTCGACGACCAGATGCGGGCCGCGGCAATCTTCCTCAATGCCATGTTCGAGGCCGACCACGAATACTGGTACCCGGTGCTGGTGGTGGTCGATGAAGCGCAAATGTTTGCGCCATCAGCCGGCGGCGAGGTGGCCGAGGACGCACGCAAAATGTCGCTTGGCGCTATGACCAATCTGATGTGCCGCGGGCGCAAGCGCGGGCTGGCCGGGGTGATCGCCACGCAGCGGCTTGCCAAACTCGCCAAGAACGTGGCCGCCGAAGCCTCCAATTTTTTGATGGGACGGACCTTTCTCGACATCGATATGGCCCGTGCCGCCGATCTTTTGGGGATGGACCGGCGGCAGGCGGAAATGTTTCGCGATCTTCAGCGCGGCCATTTCGTGGGTCTCGGTCCGGCGCTTTCGCGACGGCCAACACCGATCACGATTGGCGATGTCGAAACCAAGGCGCGCTCCTCAAGCCCAAAGCTGATGCCGATGCCTGAAGCTGTTGACGATGTCGAGGATCTGATCTTCACGCCCGACATCGAGGAGCTGACTAGACCGGTGACGCGGCGCGCGCGGCCTTCGCCGCGTCCGACGTCCGATATTCTGGCCGAGCTGTCGACCGCCACGCCGCTGGCCGAAGCTGCGGCGAGCGCGAGTTCCGCAACTGCCGGGTCAGAAGAAACCGCTGAACAGCGTGAGCAAAGGATTGCCGGTGTCATGGCCGCGATTCTGGCAGATCCGGAGTCAGGCTACCGAACCGATGCGGCGCTCTACCAGGATTTTCTGGTGCGCTTGCGTATGGCGCGGCTCTCGGGGGCGCCTATGAGCCTTCCCGAGTTTCGCCGGCGGGTGGCGGTGGCGCGGGCAGGTGTTGATCCTGAAACCGCGCAGGGCGAAGCCTGGGCGGCGGCGCTGTCGCTGGCTGACCGGGTGTCGGAAGATCTCGCCGGTGTGTTCCTGATGCTTGCCAAGGCCGCAATCAAGCAGGAGCCTTGCCCGTCGGACGCACGCATTGCACGGGCCTATGGCACCCATTCCGCACGACGGGCGCGACGGCTGCTTGATTATCTGGAAGAGCAGGGGCTCTTGATCGTGCATGCGGATCCGGCAGGCAAGCGCATTGTCGGCATTCCCGAGCTGCAGGCCGAAACCGCCCCGGGTGCTGCCGATGCGCCGGACAAGGCTGCCGGCGGTGCGCAAGCCGCCGAATGAGGCGGAGGGACTGCCAGATTCTTACCGGTTCGACATCTTTTGCCCGTTTTCACGCGAGGCGCTCCGGTGAGGGCTTGTCGGCCTCGGCCTGCAAATGAGGGATTCGCCCCATGTTAGGGCGGAGAAGGGCGCGGCATTGTCTGGTCATCAATTACTGAGGACCAGAAACATGCATACAAAACAGATCAATCGCCTGAGCATTTGCGTGCTACTCGGATCATTTGCGCTTGCCGGATGCACAGTCACCGTGCCGGAAAACGGGGGATACCCGCAGCCCATCATCCAGCCGGGCCCAGGGCCGGGTCCACAGCCCCAGCCGCAACCGCAGCCCCAACCGCAACCCCAGCCGGCGCCCCAACCGGCGCCTTCGGGCCCCAGCGTGGAATTGCAGTCGCAGTCATTTTACAATGGCAGGGACAGTTCGGGAAAAAGGATCAGGGCATTCGTTGCCCGCGCCGGTAAAGTGATCCGGGTGGATTCAAAAACCGGACGGAATTTCTCGAATTCCTATCGTTATGCCAGTGGCAACACATACCGGTCCGGTCGATACACCATCACCGTCACCTCCCGCCGCAGTTTCGTTTGGAACGGACCCTTTGGCCGGGTCACGATGAACGACTGAAGCTGGTTTGACCCTTGCCCCGGAACATTCTTCCGGGGCACTTCATCCGGTCATGGCTGAATGCGGCAAACAAACCAGGATCGTCAGGGCAGAGGCCCGCCTTCAAAATCCAAGGGCTCATGCTATAGGCTAAACATCGACAATTCTGTCGCGAATAGCGCGAACCAGAAGAGTGGCAGTCGAATGTACCTTAAGTTTGCGCATCAGATTTGTCCGGTGATTGTCGACTGTCTTCGGGCTTATGCCCAGATGCTCTGCGATCATGTTGTTGGACATTCCGCGCGCAATCGAATTGAGGACTTCTATCTCGCGTTGCGTGAGATTGTCGCCGGCAGTCTCCTGCTCCAGATAGCGTTTGGCAGGCGGGCTAATATGCTTCCTTCCGGCGCAAATCTCACGCAAGCCGTCGCTGAATTCGGCGATGGTTCCGGTCTTGAGGAAAATGCCGTCCGCGCCCGCGTCAATCAGTTGCTGAAGCGCCTTTGCCTTGGGGCTTCCGGTCACGATGGCGATTTTGGTGTCCGGACTCCAGCGGCGCGCCTCGATGAGAACTTCAAGTCCGGATGCGCCGGGCATGACGAGATCAAGCACCGCGCAGTCGGGCGAAAGCCGCTTGATCATGGCGATGGCGTCTATGCCGTTTGTGGCGACGCCGACAACATCGAACCCATTCAGGGATTCGACAACCGAACGGGTGCCATCGACGGTCAGGGCGTGATCATCGGCGATCACCATTCGGATCGGCATTTTCCCTCCTGGGCGGATGTCCGCAATCGAAAACGGCGGGCGGCCCGGGTAACCCTTGCATGTCTCATTTTCATTTTCCAGACGTCCATCGCGTTGGCGCAGGACACAGGCTTTGATCGGACCCTGATCCTGAAAGGTCCGGTGGACGTGGAAACAGTGGGCCGGCACATCGACCTTATGCTTGATCCCGCCCGAACAATGGAATTGCCCGATGTAATGGGGGACCATGCGTCGGGGTTTTCGCCGATCACCGGCCGTGTCGTGGACGTCGGGTACACGGACGCGATGGTTTGGCTCAGGCTCAATCTGGAAAACGCAGGTAGCGAAGCCGTCGACTGGCGTCTCCATTTTCAGGAAAATTTCAAACAGGTCTTTCATGTTTATGTCGTGGATGCGGCTGGAATTGTCAGCCATCCGATGGCGCAGAATGCTGATTCACCGTTTTCCGCGCGCCCGATCTCATATCCCCAAATTGTCGTGCCGTTGGCGTTGGGACCGGGAGACCGAGCCACCGTATATGTTCGTTTCTGGACCGAGGCCTTGACCAGGCTGCCGCTGAGCATCGAGACAGTCGAGAGTTTCACAGCCATATCGATCGCGAATGCGGCCAAGCAGTCAATCTTCTATGGCATGATGATCATCATGATCGGATTTGCGGTTGTTGCCGGGCTCGTGCTGCGGCATCCCGTCCTGGCCGCCTATATCGGCTACGCGTCGGCCACGCTGATTTACATCATGCATGTCGATGGCTTCGCATTTCAGTATCTGTGGCCGAATCTGCCCGTATTGAACTGGCATGTCGCGACGCTCGCCGGAGGTTTCTACGGCCTGTTCGGAGTGATATTCTGCCGCATATTTCTCAGCACAGCCAAACATCACCCGATCATCGACAAATTGCTTGTTGGAATGATTGTTGTGTTTGTGGGCTTGATGATCGCCGCGCAGGTGGGCGATCAGCGGATCATCAAGAAATACATGTTGCTGGCTGTGCTGTGCGCGATGCTTCTTTACACGCTCGCCGCGCTGCTGGCCGCACGCAACCGCTTCAAGCCTGTCCGCTTTTACCTGGCCGCGTGGCTGGTGGCGGTTGGTTCAGGCCTTCTCATGACGCTGCGTCACTGGTTCGGGCTTGATGTGTCGGAACAGTTTCAGCACGACACCCAGCGCGCGGTGATGATCTTCGATGCCTTCATGCTCGGGCTTGCCATCATCGACCGCTTCAATCAGGTGCGTGAAAGCCGGCAGAAGGCGCTGCGGCTCTCCTTGAAACAGGCGCAGCGCAATCTTGAAATGAGCACGCGCCTCCGCAATCTCGAAACCCGCTATGAACTGGCGCTGCAGACCACAAACCGGCACCGTGAGCACATGGAAAATGCCATCCATGACATCCGTCAGCCGCTTCATGCGCTCCGATTGGTGGTGCAAGGCAGCGTAAGCGACGCCAGTTCCGGTACCGACAAGCACTATCGGGAAATCAACGAAAGCTTCGATTACCTCGAGGGGCTGTTTGGCGATTTCCTCAACCCTGAAGGTTCTCGATCCAGCGATGCGCAAGGCGATTTGTCGGATATCAGATTGGGCGAGATACTTGGCAGCATTCACGAGATGTTTGTGCCCGATGCCAAGGCGAAGGGGCTGATGTTCACCTATGTGCCAACCAGCGTTGCTGTGCCGGTGGAACCGCTTGTGATGATGCGCATTGTCTCGAACCTAGTGTCCAATGCGATCAAATATACACCATCGGGCAGGATTTTGCTGGGGGTTCGCCGGCGTGGCGATGCCGTGCGCATTGAAATACATGACAGCGGCCCCGGTCTGACCATGGAGGAATTTCAGAAGGCCTGCGGGCGAGGGGAGCGGCTCCCCTCGGCGCAGACAACCGATGCTAGCCATGGTTTTGGGCTTGCGATCGTGATCGACCTTGCAAGACAGCATGGCTACCGGCTGGAGCTTCTCGGCGAACGCGACGGCGGGACTTCCATCGGTCTGATTGTTCCGATGTAAATCCATCCGTTGTAGGCCAGCACCGGTTGAAATCGGTCGAACCAAGGGCGCGGAGTGTGGCGTTCTTTTCAAGCCTCCAAAACCTGATTTTCAGGAGTTCGGCAACCTGTGACAACGCTTTCGCGGATTGGTGATGGTCGGCCACCGATCAATTGCGACCGGGATGGCAGGTGTGGACGGGGGAGAGCCTGTCGTGGACGACTAGCACCGGCCATTGGTGCGTCCGCGACAGCGTTTCACGACCTATTTGCTGCCTACATGGTGGGCAGATTGTGTGGGCTGCCAAAATTTCGGGCTGTTTGCGGCGGATGAATGGCTATCGCTGGCGAAAAACTGAGGCGAAATCAGCAAGACGAGCCTTTGTGGAAGGCTGGCACGGCCCTTGCTTGGTTGTTGGGGTGCAGCGCGCCTAGGGTTCCGGTTTCATCTTTGAAACGCTGGTCCGAGAGGCGCAAGCCACTTTCGGGTGGTGACACGGCGGGCCAAAATCCCGGGAGAACACTGCACAGGTTTGCGCACGCAGACCTCCTCCCGGTGTGCGCATTCCAAGGTTGAAAACCGTTCTTGACGACGGTGCAACGGGGCCGAACCGGCGCCCAAACAACAGGAAAGGCGTATGCACATGTTCCTCAAATCCCTCAAAGCGATGGGTCTGGCCGCCATGATGGCGCTGCCGGCCGCACAAATGTCGACTGCCGCGGCCGAGACCAAAAGCGAGTTCAAGGTTTGCTGGTCAATCTATGTCGGCTGGATGCCATGGGGCTATCTGCAGGACAGCGGCATCATGAAGAAATGGGCCGACAAATACGACATCAGCGTCGATATCGTTCAGATCAACGACTATGTGGAATCCATCAACCAGTACACCGCGGGCGGCTATGACGGCTGCTCGATGACCAATATGGATGCGCTGTCGATTCCGGCTGGCGGCGGCGTCGACACCACGGCGCTGATTGTCGGCGACTTCTCCAACGGCAATGACGGGATCGTGCTCAAGGACAAGGCCGCGCTGGCCGACATCAAAGGCCAGAATGTCAATCTGGTCGAGCTCTCGGTGTCGCATTACCTCCTGGCGCGCGCGCTTGAAGGCGCGGGCATGTCCGAACGCGACGTAACGGTGGTCAATACATCTGACGCCGACATGGTTGCCGCCTATTCGACGCCGGATGTCACATCCGTGGTGACATGGAATCCGCTTTTGTCTGAGATCGAGGCAATGCCTGGATCCACCAAGGTTTTCGACTCCTCGAAGATCCCGGGCGAAATCATCGACGTGATGATGGTCAACACCGAGACCCTGGCGGACAATCCGGATTTCGGAAAGGCGCTCACCGGGGCCTGGTATGAGGTGATGGGATTGCTGGCAGCCGAAGACGCGACCGCGCTGGAGGCCATGGCAACGGCATCGGGCACCGATGTGGCCGGCTTCAAGGCGCAGCTGGCGACCACCAAGATGTTCTACACGCCGGCGGACGCGGTGGCTTTCACCCAGGATGCGCAACTGCCGCTCACCACCAAATTCGTGGCCGAGTTCCTGTTCGACAAGGGCATTTTGGGCGAGGGCGCGCCGAGCCCCGAATTTGTCGGTGTGGCGTTTCCAGATGGCTCGATTTACGGCGACGCCCAAAATGTGAAGCTGCGGTTTGACGCCACCTACATGCAGATGGCTGCCGACGGCGCGCTCTAGCCCATTTTCGGCCATCCCCTGACACCTGCCGGGTAAACGGCCCGGCAGGTTCAGCCCCAATACAGGCGTCGTGCTCATGCGCATCATCAATCGCAGACCCTCGAGGTTTTCCGGCTTCTTTCTCGCCGCGATCCCCTTCATCGCCGTGGTCGTCGTCTACATGATCGCCAGCAGGCAGCGGCTTGCCGAAAATCCGGCGGACAAGTTGCTGCCTTCGTTTCAAAGCATGGGATCGGCGTTTTGGCGCATGGCTTTCGAGCCGGACAGGCGCTCGGGCGACTATCTGTTGTGGCTGGACACGCTGGACAGCCTCTGGCGGCTCGGCATCGGCATGGCGATCGCCACCGCTCTGGCGCTTGTAATCGGGCTGCTGATCGGTTTCATTCCGCATGTCCGCTCGGCGCTTGCACCTTTCGTGGCGACATTTTCGCTAATTCCGCCGATCACCATCTTGCCGATCCTGTTCATCGTGTTCGGGCTTGGTGAGGCGGCCAAGGTCGCGTTGATCGTGGCCGGGACTGCGCCGGTAATGATCCGCTCGACCGCGCAGGCGGTGATGACCATCCCGCGTGAGATGATCATCAAGGCGGAAACCCTCGGCGCCAGCGTCTGGCAAATGTTGACGCGCCTGGTGTTGCCGCAGACGTTGCCGGGATTGATCAACTCGATCCGGCTGGCGCTGGTGCCGGCCTGGATTTTCCTGATTTCGGCGGAGGCGATCGCGTCTACCACCGGGCTCGGCTACAGGATCTTTCTGGTCCGCCGCTATCTGGCGATGGATGTGATCCTACCTTACGTGATCTGGATTACGCTCCTGGCCTTCATCCTCGACCGGCTGCTGCTGGTGATCTCGCGCCGCGCCTTCCCGTGGTTCCATCTTAATGGGGAGAGCCTGTGAGCGCGCCCGATCCCCAGGTTCCGCCGCAGGTGGTGGTGCGCAACCTTGGCAAGTCCTACGGCGATACCCTGGTGCTCGAGCGCGTGAACCTTGAGATCGCGCCCAACAGTTTTTGCACCATCGTCGGCGCGTCGGGCTGCGGCAAGTCGACATTCCTGCGCATGCTGTTGTCGCAGGAAGCGCCGACCCGTGGCAGCATCCTGGTCGATGGCGAGCCATTGCCGCGCGAACCGACGCCGGATCGCGGCATTGTGTTTCAGCGTTACTCGGTGTTCTCCCATCTCACGGTCGAGGACAATCTGCTGCTGGCGGCCGAATTCGAAGCTTCTCCCGCAATCGGCAGGCTGTTTGGCGCCGCCCGCCGGACCGCGATGCAGGAAATTGAAGAGACGCTGGAGAAAATCGGGCTTGCGCCGGCGCGCAAGCGCTACCCATCACAGCTCTCGGGCGGCATGCAGCAACGCCTGGCCATCGCCCAGGCGCTACTCAAGAAACCGAAGATCCTGCTGCTCGACGAACCGTTCGGCGCGCTCGATCCCGGCATTCGCGCTGACATGCATGAGCTTCTCGACCAGTTGTGGAAAGAGCTTGGCATGACGGTTTTCATGGTGACCCACGACATCAACGAAGCCTTCAAACTCGGCACCCGCATGCTGGTGTTCGACAAGACCCGCCATGATCCGCATGCGCCGGATCGCTACGGCGCCACCATCACCTATGACCTTCCGCTCAATGCCGGAGCAAAGGGGCGGGCGCCTCCGGTCTCCGAACTCTTTGCCAATCCCAAACAGCCTCTCCACAAAGGAACAAGACCATGAAAGATCTTCTGCCAACCGGTCCCGCGCGCGCCTCGCGAAAGGCGGGGTCCGTCGACCGCGCGGCGCCCGTCCGGCGCCATCACCCCGATTTCGACAAGCTGAACATGCGCGGCTGGAAGGCCGCTGAGAAAGAGGCCGAACTTCCTTCGGCCGCGTGGCAGAAGGAAAAGCAATGGGCCTTGCGCATGGGCTTGACCGGTTCCCAGTCGCTGACCGACAAGTCGATCCCGACGTTCGCGCGCGGCGAACTGCCCCATTATGCAGGCATAAACACCTTCCTCAAGGCGCCTTACATCGAGGATGTGACAAAGGTCGGGGCCTATGATGCCGCGATCATCGGCATCCCGTTTGATGGCGGGACGACCTACCGGCCAGGCACCCGGTTCGGCCCCCAGGGGGTGCGCAAGATTTCGGCGCTCTACACGCCCTATAATTACGAGATGGGCGTCGATCTGCGCGAGCAGATGACGCTCTGCGATGTCGGCGATGTGTTCACCATCCCGGCCAATATCGAAAAGACCTTCGACCAGATCACGCGGGCGGTCAGCCATGTGGTGTCTTCGGGCGCCTTGCCGATCATGATCGGCGGCGATCACTCGATCGGCTTTCCTTGCGTGCGCGGGATTGCCAATTGCACATCCAAACGTATCGGCATCGTCCATTTCGACCGTCACATCGACATCCAGGAAAAGGATCTCGACGAACGCATGCACACCACGCCGTGGTTTCACGCGACCGATCTCGTCAATGTGCCGGCGGTCAATCTGGTCCAGGTCGGCATCGGCGGCTGGCAGGTGCCGCGCGAGGGTGTGGAAATCGCCCGGCAACGCAACACCAACATCTTCACCATGCGCGACATCGAGGAACTTGGGCTTGCCGAGACCGCCGCCCGGGCGCTCGAACTGGCCTGGAAGGATGCGGACGCCGTCTATATTTCATTTGACATCGACAGTGTGGATTGCGGCTTCGTGCCCGGGACCGGATGGCCGGAGCCCGGCGGGTTCCTGCCGCGCGAAGCGCTGGAGCTGGTGTCACTGGTCGCCAAGGAAGGGATTTGCGGACTGGAAGTGGTTGAGGTGTCGCCGCCCTATGATCAGTCGGAGATCACCGCATTGCTGGCCACCCGGGTCATTGTCGATGTGCTTGGCACGCTGGTGAGCCACGGCAAGATGGGCGCCCACAAGCACATCATCGATAAGCCGGTCTCGATCCCCGCCGGGCCGGATGTCGACGGTCAGGGATGGGGGACGAACCCATGACGCCTGATCGCCACAGCGATGATCACGCCCGGGACCATACGCATCATGACCATGATCATGATCACGCGCATGGACCCGGACACAATCATGCTCACGGCCATGATCACCTGCATTCACATCTGCATGGCGACAGCGCCTATGAGCGATCGCAGGAGATCAAGGTTCTGGCGACCGCCTTTGTCGAGGGATTCCGCGCCGCGCAGGACAAGAACAGCTACCTGCGGCTGGCGAACATCCCGTTTCAGCGCACCGGCAGTGATGGGCTGAGGATGCATCTGGTCGACGCCATCATCGTCTCGAACTGGCAGATCGGCACCGCTTCGCCGGCGTTCGGTTCGCGCGAGCTGTCTTACATGGCCTATCCCGGCAACATGGTGAGCGAGCGCGAAACCATGACCTTTACCTATGTCTCGCTCAGCGAACGGGCGGACATAGACCTTGTCGACATCCTGAAAACCCGAACATGACCCTGAAAGGACCATCGATGAAACTCAATCTTGTCACGCTCTCGACCCCGCTTGCCTTGCTGACCCCGGCCACGGCGCTGGCCCATCCCGGTGAACACGGCGCTCATGATCTCGGCGGCATGCTCGTCCACATCGCCGGATCACCGTTTCATGTGGTGATGTTGGTGTCGGTTCCGGTGCTCGCCCTGTTGGTTTGGCGGCTGTTCGCTCGCCGCTCCTCGCAACCAGCGCGCTCACGGACGCCGCGGGGCCGCGATCTTCCGCGGCGTTGAAAGCAGGGCCAAGCGACCTCGCCGGGATCCCCGATGGCAAAAGCGGGCGGCATCGGAATGCCGCCCGGCAGGATGTTACGCGGCAATGCCGGTTCGCGCATTGGTCAGCATCAGTGCGGCTTCCGCGGCCTCGCGGCCCTTGAGGACAAAATGATCCCGGTAGATTGCAATGTGGTGCTCGGTCTCCTGATAGTGATGCGGTGTCAGCGAGATGGAAAGCACCGGCACGTTGGTTTCCAGGCCTGCCTGCATCAGGCCGTTGACGACCGCCTGGGCAACGAAATCATGGCGGTAGATGCCGCCGTCGACCACCAGAGCCGCGGCCGCGACGGCGAGATAGCGCCCGGATTTTGCCAGGTTGCGCGCCATCAGCGGCAATTCGAAGGCACCGGGCGCGTCGAAGACGTCGATCCGGTCTGCCGGTATGGTGTGCTGAAAGCCGACCAAGGCCTGGCTGACAATGTCTGAATGCCAGTTTGCCTTGATGAAAGCATATCGGGTGGGTGTCATGATGATCTCCTTTCGCAACGACACGTCACCCAAGGCGATCACATGCAAAGCGATCCGCTGTGAGGCGGATCGGCTGCACGTTCTCTTTCATCCGGACTTTAACCGTCGGCTCAGGAGTTTCACCTGATCTGCTGGACCCTTGCCGGAGCAAGGCGCTCGCGGGCTTGCGATTCACACCGCTTACCGCCGGTGGGGAATTTCGCCCCGCCCTGAGAACGGGATCATCCTTGACCCAAAGCGACCGGCGATGCAACGGCTGAAACCGTGATCTCACAGCTCAATCGGACGGTTTATCCGCATCCAGTTCGGTTTGTTTTTGGGCGACGCGGTTGCGGACCGTTTCCGGGTCGGCATTCTGCTGAGCGGAAACTCCGACGCCATGTGGCTTCACAAGCGTTCCGGCGCCCGGGATTTTCGGTCTCCAGGATGGGAGGCCACGCGGAAAAATCCGCCGGCGCCCGAAATTTCAATACCTTGGTGCTTAGTGCACGGCGAAATCGGACATTGAATTGATCACAATGATCCCGGCGGTAATCAGCGCCAGTCCGACAATGGCTGCGAGGTCAAGCCGCTGCCCGAAGAAGAGGAGGCCCGCCAGCACGACGACGATGATGCCAAGCCCTGAAGCCAGCGCATAGGTTATGCCCATCGGCATGTGTTTGAGCGCAAGGGCGAGGAAATAGAACGAACTCGCAAAGCCTGCCACCACCAGCAATGAGGGCCACAGCCGGGTCATTTGCGCGCTGGCATTGAGTGCGGAATACCCTACGGCCTCAGTGATGACGGAGGCGATGAGGTAGAAGTAGTGTGTCGGCAAAATAATGGTCTCCTGTGTGGGTGATAAGGCGGCAGCGCTCACGTGGTCTTCCGGCGCCAGCTTCGTTGCGGGTTCGACGCTGCATCGCTAGCATTCAGGCGGAGCTTGAGAAACGGGTTTGGCGTCAACGACATGGCAAAAGTCGCGAACAACAGCATTGTCAGTGAAGTCCTGTCGGAAGCCCGTGAGTTGGCTGGTCAGAGACGATTCTGGCTGACACTTGTAACCGCCGGCCTGGTGATCGGCCTGACCGGACCTTTTGGCACCTATGACACGCTGCCGGTGGTGGTGCGTATCGGCTATTGGCTGGCGGTCGTCTGCCTGACCTACTGGCTTGGGTATCTGGTGTCCTTCGCGGTCGCATCGCTTGCCGAAGATCGCGGCATGGATCCGCGCCTGAGCCTGGCGATCGGCGCCCTGGTCGCAGCGCTGCCGGTGACGGCCGGGTTGGCGGGCCTGCACATGCTGGTGCTCGATGTCCCTTTCTGGGCGGATGCGAAACGGCTTTTGCCCTATGTGGCGATCATCACGCTCACACTGGCGGCGCTGTCGGAGGGCCTGGCCAACTCCGGCGCGCATCCGGCGACTTTGACCAAGGCCAAGCTGGCCGGGGCGGCACCCGACAGCGCCTGGCTCGATGAGTTGCCCGCGCATTTGGGGCGGGAGCTGATCCTGCTTCAGGCGCAGGACCATTATGTCAGGGCCAGGACGGACCGCGGCGAAACGCTGATCCGGACCACGCTGCAGGATGCAGCAAGGGATCTGGGCGATTACGGGGTCCGGGTGCATCGATCCTGGTGGGTGGCGCGACATGCCATCCGCGGCTTTCGGTACCGTGCAGGCATGCCCGTCGTGGTCCTCCATGACGGGCTCGAGCTGCCGGTGGGCCGCAGCTACCGGCGGGCGCTCAGACAGGCGCTTGAGCCGTAGTGCGTTTCCCGAGATGCGAGCGGCCAGTCCATGGTCTGCCGGAAGCTCAGCCGGTTCGGGCCGATCTCAGGCCCGCTTCTCCCAGACCTTGATCAGTTCGACGATGGTTTCGACCGATTTCTCCATGTCCTGAACACTGATCCATTCCAGCGGCGAATGGTAGGCGTGGCCGCCGGTGTAGATGTTGGGGCAGGGCAGCCCCATGAAGGACAGGCGTGAACCATCGGTACCGCCACGGATTGCTGCCGTGACCGGTGTGAGGCCGACCCGGCGAACGGCCTCCTCAAGGTTGCCGACCACATCCGGATGACGGTCAAGCACTTCCTTCATGTTGCGATATTGTTCCATGATTTCGAAGGTCATGGTGGAGCCGGGGTAGCCGGTCATCACGTCATCCGCGATGCCTTTGAGCAGCACTTCTTTCTCGACAAGTCCATCATTGTCGAAATCTCGGATGATGAATTCGAGATTGGCTGCGTCCATCGACCCCCTGATCTGGGTTGGATGGATGAAGCCCTGGCGGCCGTCGGTGGTTTCCGGCGCCAGATCCCGGGGCAGGCGGGCGATGATCTCGCCCGCGATCTTGATCGCGTTCTCCATCACACCTTTGGCGGTGCCGGGATGCATGGCGACACCGGTGATGTCGATCTTGACGGCGTCGGCGGAGAAGGTTTCGTTTTCGATCTCACCGATGGTGCTGCCGTCGAGCGTGTAGCCAAAGGCTGCGCCGAGCTTGTCGAGGTCGACCTTGTCCGCGCCGCGGCCGATTTCCTCGTCGGTGGTGAACAATACTTTCACATCTCCGTGGGGGATGTCCGGGGTCTCGACCAGATGCTGGATCGCGGCCATGATTTCGGCGATACCCGCCTTGTCGTCGGCGCCGAGCAAGGTTGTGCCATCTGTGGTGACGATGTCGTGGCCGATCTGATTGGCAAGGTCCGGATGCTCGCTCACCCGGATAACCTGGTTCATATCACCGGTGAGCCGGATGTCGCCGCCCTGGTAGTTGCGCACAACATTGGGTTTGACACCGGTACCGGTGAAATCGGGCGCGGTGTCCATATGCGAGCAGAAGCAGATAACCGGCACAGCTTTGGCGGTGTTGGCGGGAAGTGTCGCATAGACATTGCCATGCTCATCCATGTGGGCGTCGGACAGACCCAAAGCCAGCAGTTCCGCGACCAATACGCAACCCAGATCTTTCTGCTTTTCGGTCGATGGCTGGGCTGACGATGCGGGATCTGATTGCGTGTCGATCACGACATAACGCAAAAGGCGGTCGAGAACGGTGTCGGTCATGGGGGTGATTCCTCGTCTTGGGCTGCGATTTCTATAGCGGTCTGCCGTCCGCACGGGAATGGGGCATATTCGGCAATGGCAACCGCCCCGCGGGATTGAGAGCGAGACGGATGAGAGCCGCTACATATTGTTGATGCTGAACAGCCATCGCTGATGGACCGCCAAACCTGTTGACTTCCAGCGATTTCCCGCTTAGAGACCCGACACGCGCGGGAGACATGGTTTCCCGCGTTTCTTACGTGTCCCGTGGACGGTTTGTCACAAAGCGTGCGTGAACCGTCCTGTCAGGTCTCGAAAACGGGGGCCAGAGGAGGGCGCGTTTCCTTCATCCGGTTTGGCAGCGAACCGGATCAACCTTTTGAAAGGAAATGCGATGAGCAAGCGCGAATCCGCAAAATACAAACTCGATCGCCGTATGGGCGAAAACATCTGGGGCCGTCCGAAATCGCCGGTCAACCGCCGCGAATACGGACCCGGTCAGCATGGTCAGCGCCGCAAAGGCAAGCTGTCCGACTTCGGCGTGCAGCTGCGCGCCAAGCAGAAGCTGAAGGGCTATTACGGCGATATCTCGGAAAAGCAGTTCCGCAAGATTTACGACGAAGCCAACCGGATGAAGGGCGATACGCCCGAAAACCTGATCGGCCTGCTGGAATCGCGTCTCGATGCGATCGTCTACCGCGCCAAATTCGTGCCGACGATCTTTGCCGCACGCCAGTTCGTCAACCACGGCCATGTCCAGGTCAACGGCCGCCGGGTCAATATCGGCTCTTTCCGTTGCAAGCCGGGCGATGTGGTTGAGGTCAAGGAAAAGTCGAAACAGCTCGTTATCGTGCTGGAATCGGTTGGCCTGGCCGAGCGTGACGTACCCGAATATGTCGAGGCCGATCACAACAAGATGACTGCGACCTACACCCGCGTGCCCAACCTGTCGGACGTTCCTTACGCCGTGCAGATGGAGCCGAACCTGGTGGTCGAATTCTATTCGCGCTGATCCTGACCGGATCGTTACAGTTCGAGGCCGTCCTTCGGGGCGGCCTTTTTCATATCCGGATCAATGATGCATGCTGGATGGGACGGGCAGGGCGACCTAGGCTTGATCGCGAGGCAAGGTGATGGAGGCTCGACATGGCTGATCTGCAAAGCGTGCTTGACGATGTGGCGCGCGAAGCGATCGAGGCAACAGACCGCGGGGCTGTCGCAAACTATATTCCCGAGCTCGCCAAGGTCGATCCCGGCCGGTTCGGCATCGCGGTGGCGCTGCCTGATGGCCAGGTGCATTGTGCCGGCGACGCGCAGATGGCGTTTTCAATCCAGAGCGTGTCAAAAGTGTTCACACTGACGATGGCGCTCGGCAAACACGGCGACAACATGTGGTCGCGCGTGGGGCGAGAGCCGTCGGGCAATCCGTTCAACTCGATCGTTCAGCTTGAGCAGGAGCAGGGACGGCCGCGTAATCCGTTTATCAATGCCGGTGCGATTGCGGTTGCAGATCTCATTTTGTCGGGTCATCAGCCGCGCGAGGCGATCGGCGAGATCCTGCGCTTCATCCGCGATCTGGCCGATGATGGCAGTATCACGATTGACGAACGGGTGGCGCGTTCCGAGACCGCCCACGGCGACCGCAACGCGTCGCTGGCGCATTTCATGAAGTCCTTCGGCTGTATCGATCACCCGGTCGACCACGTGCTCGGCGTCTATTTCCATCAATGCGCCATCGCCATGAGTTGCCGGCAACTGGCGCGCGCCGGGCTTTATCTGGCCGGCGAGGGCCGTGATCCGGCCTCCGGCGCCCAGGTGATTACCTCGCAGCGCGCCCGCCGTATCAACGCCATCATGCTGATGTGCGGCCACTATGACGGCTCCGGCGAATTCGCCTACAGGGTTGGCCTTCCGGGCAAGAGCGGCGTCGGTGGCGGGATCCTGGCGATCGCGCCCGGCAAAGCGTCGATCGCCGCCTGGTCGCCGGGGCTGGATGCTGCCGGAAACTCCAAACTTGGCAGTACAGCGCTTGAGCATCTGACCCGGCGGATGGGCTGGTCGGTGTTCGGGTCTTGACGCGGGCCGGCAAAGCCATCATCCCCGATGCCATGAGCGACCTGACCGAATCCATCGCGACGCCAGAGCAGCGCAGCCCCGATACCGAGGCTAGTTCTAGCGTAAACAAGCTGAGCGCCGATGCATCGTTTGACACCGCTGAACGCGGCCCCTCGATCTATGCGGATGCGCCATCGTCGGTGTCGTTCAACAAACTCAGGAAACGGCTGATCCGCAACACACGCCAGGCGATCGAGGATTTCTCGATGCTGGCGCCAAACGGGCTTCACGCTGGCAAACCGCGCCGCTGGCTGGTGGCTTTGTCGGGCGGCAAGGACTCTTACGGACTGCTGGCGCTGCTGATGGATCTGCAATGGCGCGGCATGCTGCCGGTCGAGCTGATCGCTTGCAATCTCGATCAGGGCCAGCCGAACTTTCCCAAACATGTGCTGCCCGACTACCTCTCGACGCTCGGGGTCGCGCACCGGATCGAGTATCGTGACACCTATTCGGTGGTCACCGACAAGGTGCCGGAAGGGGGAACCTATTGTGCGCTGTGCTCGCGGCTGCGGCGCGGGCATCTCTACCGCATCGCGCGGGAAGAGGGCTGCGAGGCGCTGGTGCTCGGCCATCACCGCGATGATATTCTGGAGACGTTTTTTCTCAACTTCTTCCATGGCGGCAGGCTGGCGGCGATGCCGCCCAAGCTTCTCAATGACGAGGGCGATGTGATGGTGTTCCGGCCGCTCGCTCTTTGCGCCGAGGAGGACCTGGCGCGGTTTGCCGAGGCGATGAAGTTTCCCATCATCCCGTGTGATCTGTGCGGTTCGCAGGACGGGCTACAGCGCAATGCCATGAAGGCGATGATCGGCGAGATCGAGCGGCGGATGCCTGGCCGCAAGGATTCGATGATCCGGGCGCTCGGCCATGCCCGGCCGTCGCATCTGCTTGACCGGTCGCTGTTTGATTTCGCCAGTCTTTCCCCCGATTCCGAAAAGGCCCAGCCATGACCAGTCTTACATCCGCCGACGTCGATTGGCTCGCCAATTTGCTCAAGGAGGTGGCGGCAGCGGAAATCATGCCCCGGTTCCGCAATCTGGGCGACGATGCGATCGCGCAGAAAACCTCGGCTGCCGATCTGGTGACGGAGGCCGATGTGAAGGCTGAAAGGGCAATCACCGAGGCGCTGCTTTCACGGTTTTCGGATGCGGTGGTGATCGGCGAGGAAGCGGTGTCGGACACGCCGCGATTGCTTGATGGCTGGAGCAGCGGCGATGGGCTTGCCTTTGTGATCGATCCGATCGACGGCACCTTCAATTTCGCCAGCGGTGTTGCCTCTTTCGGGGTAATGCTGGCGGTGGTCAAGGATGGCGAAACCATCGCCGGGATCATCCACGATCCGGTTGGCGGCGACTGGATCATGGCCGAGCAGGGCGGCGGCGCGGTGTTGCGGCGGCCCGATGGCAGCGAAAATCCGCTTCATGTCGGGAGCCCGGCGGGCTCGGTCGGTCAGATGATCGGCTCGGCATCCTGGCAGTATATGCCCGAACCCGAGCGTAGCCGGGTGGCGCGCAACCAGGCGCTGTGTCTGGGCAGCGTTGCCTACCGCTGTGCGGCGCAGGAGTATCGGTTGCTGGCCGGCGGCCACATCCATTTCACACTCTATCACAATCTGATGCCCTGGGATCATCTGGCCGGGTCGCTGATCCTCAATGAAGCGGGCGGTTATGCGCGTCGTCTCGATGGCAGCGTCTATCAGCCCGCGCATGTCGATGGCGGGCTGCTGTCGACGACCGATCCAGATAGTTGGCACATGCTGCGCGAAGCGCTGTTTCGCGCCTAATGCCAGGCGTGACCGGCCGATTGCGGCCTATTTTGCGTCAGGTTCGCCAACGCCGAACAGCCGGCCTTTCTCGGCGATCAGCACCATGATGACAGCGATGGCCGAAACCAGGGCATAACCTGCGGCCAGCGGCAGGATGGTGCCGTCATAGGCCTGGCCGATGGCCGCGCCGACCAGCCCGCCGCCCACGGTCTGGGCAAAGCCCAAGGTGGAGGAGGCGGTGCCGGCAATGGCGCCGAGCGGCTCCATGGCGATCGAATTGAAGTTGGAGCCGACAAAACCGAACAGCGGCATCATCAGCATCGAGATCGCGAAGAACAGCCAGAACGGAACCGGCCCGAGTGCTGCCAGCAAAGCCAGCAAGAGGGAAAAGCCGAGATAGGCGAGGAGTGCTGTGTGGGACAAACGCCGTTGACCGAAACGGCCGACCAGCCGCGCGTTTAGAAAGGATGATCCGGCCATCACCACCGCGACGGCGGCAAAGGCTACGGGGAAATAGCTGCCGAGATCGTAAATGCCGACATAGATCGGTTGCGCGACATTGAGAAAGCCGAACAGCGAGCCGAAATAGAAACTGGTCGCCAGCGTGTAAAACAGCGCGATGCGGTTGGTCAGAATGATTGCGAATGCCTGAGCGATGCTGGCGAGTGTCAGCGGCCGTCGGTGTTCAGGTTTCAGGGTTTCCGGTAGCCGCAGCATCGCCCATACACCGACGGTGAGCGCGATCACCGCCATGAACACGAAGATCCAGTGCCAGTCGCCACCCAAAATGATGATCTGCCCGATCATCGGCGCAAACACCGGCACCACCATGAACACCATCATGACAAGCGACATGGTGGCCGCCATGGCGCGACCGGAATGGGTGTCGCGCACCACCGACAGGGCGATGACCCGGGTGCCGGCGGCGCCGACGCCTTGCAGGAGGCGGGCGGCCAGCAGGAATTCGAAACTTGGTGCAAAAGCGCCGGCGATGGCGCAGGCGGCGTAAAGCACGATGCCGAAAAACAGCGGTGCGCGACGGCCGAACCTGTCGGACACCGGCCCGAAAAACAGTTGCGCGCCGCCAAACCCGATAATGTAGGACAGAAGCACGAATTGAACACGGTTGGCGTCGTCGACGCCCAGGCTTGAGGCGATGTTGGGGAAGGCGGGCAGCATGACATCAATCGCCAGCGCATTAAGCGCCATCATCGAGGCGACGATGGCGATGAACTGGACGCGTCCGATGCCGCCAATGCGGGCGGGCTGAGGTGCGGCGGCGGCCTGTTGTCCATGCATCAAACTGTCATCCTGTCGGCAACGGAGAGCGGGCGCATCCATTGAGTGGCGAAGCTGAACCGGCAAGGAACTCCTGTCACGAGTTGCAATGCATGGACGGTCATGTCCGGGGATCAGAAGGCGCGGCCATTTTGGCCGGGGCCGGTTCGTTCATAGACCCGGCTTACCGGTCGGGCAACCCGCACAATCTTGCATGAAGGTTTGTAAGTGGGCCGGCATTTGGGCTTAAAGGAGCGATCGTTCGCCGGGGTGTGTCCGGAGGATCGCGTCGCTAGCGATTGTCAAAGACCAGCGGATAGGAAGCGGGATCGGTTTCAATACCGTCACAGGTCTCTTTCTCGCGAATCTCCCGCAGCGCAAACTCAACGGTTTCGCCTTCCGCGTCCCGGAGTTCGAATTTCTCATAGACGCCGCAATCACCGCGGCTGTCGAGCGAAACGGAAGTGACTGTCGCAGTGGCGGGATCGACAGTCGCGTTCAGAAGGTCAGGATGTTCGGCCGGATCAGACCCTGGCGTGGCAGGAAACAGCAGTACCGATGCATGATCGGGAGAATAGGTCCAACTGACCGCAAACACGCTCGATGCGTTCCTGGCATAGAGAACGCAAGGGACCTGCCAAAGCGTCATCTCGTCATTGATGGCGTAAGCTGATGACAAACCCGCGGTGTTTTCAGGCTCGCATTCGGGCGCATCGGCGGCAATCGCCCGCATCACCGGTGCCGGGACCTGATCGAGACTGTCGATATCGACCGTATCGCCAAGCGAGAGTCCGCTATGCCAACCGGAAGGGCTGGGTTGAGCTGATTCGGCCTGGGTGCCGGGGCAGCCCCGAAATCCCTTCACCCGAACGGTGAAGGGGAATTTGTCGTCCATCAAAAAGGTCAGCCTGGCATCACCGATATCGATGCCGTCGCCGGACCGTTGCTGCGCCAGGATTTCCATCATCACGGTCAGCTCGCCATCGCCACTGCGGTAAAGCCGGAACGGTTCGAGCATGCCGGTGTCGGCGGAGCCAATGTCCATACGGCTGATCTCACGCACATCATCGCCGAGTTTGACCCAGGCCGGCAATTCCTCGCCATCGGGAATAGGTGCGTAAAACACATAAGCGAAGCGGTCTTCTGCGGGATCGCGATTGGCCTGCCACAGTCCTGTCCGGCAGCCTTTCCAACCCTGAATGACATTCTCGCCGAACAGGCGCAGATCGATGTCGTGGGCGTCTTCGGCGTGCAATGGGCCTGGGAAGAGGCCGGCCGTCAGCGCCGCGATCAAGGTGAAGGCAGCGGGCGATCGGGAGAAGGGGATGGGCATGGTGTCTTCCGTTTCAGGCCGTGGCGTCGTCACCGGCGGCGCGAACCGGATCGATCACCCGCCATCCGAAATTCAGAAACGGCAGAGCGGTCCGGGCCAATTCGACCAAGTCGTCGAGCAACTTTACGCCGTCGAGCCGCTCCGGGCCAAAGCGGCGTGACAGGGTGAGATGCCGCAGCTTGATCAGGCTTAGCAGATCCGGGTCGGTGACGTGCTCGAAGCCGCGCGGCGTGCGCTTGAGGCTGTTGTCGGTGTCAAACACATAGCCAGCCGCCAGCAGCGGGGCGATTGCTGCGTCATATTCGGGCTTGCGATTGACGATGGCCTCGCGGAACGCGCGCAGTTCGTCGGTTTCCATGGCGTAGAAACCCACCGCCAGATAGCTGTCATCGGGCGACACATGGAAGTAAAGAAGCCCCTGGTCCTTCTTGGTTCCGGTGCGGGTGACGACCGCGCTCAAATGGGTGTTGTAGGGGTGCTTTTCCTTGGTGAAGCGCACATCGCGATTGATGCGGAAGGTGGAGGTCTTGCGCGCGCAGGTGAGCGGAATTTGCTCTTGGGCCAGACGCTCGGCCAGATCGTCGATCAGGCGGCCGCGCGGCTCGTTGAGGTGTTCCTCGAAGATCGCCTTGTTTTCATGAAACCACTCGCGGCTCTGATGAAACCCAAGCGCCTTGAGGAAGGGCAGCGCCTTGTCGCCAAAGCCCTGATAGCGGCTCTGCGTCATTGAGCGGCGTCACGGGCGTCGGTGTAGCCTGAAAGCTCGCCCTCGATGACATAGCGCAGGATGGCCACCACCTGTTCGGGGGTTTTGGCGACGGCTAGCGCTGCGGCATCGACTTCTTTCAGCGCATGGGCGTGCTCATCGGGATGCAGCACGATCAACGGCTTGGAAAGTGCTGTGGCGTAGCCCGCATCGAACGCGGCGTTCCATTGCTTGTACTTCTCGCCAAATCGGACCACCACGACGTCAGCCTTGCCGATCAGCGTTCGGGTGCGGATGGCGTTGATCTGGGCGCCTCTGTGATCGTGCCAGAATTTGTCGGGTTCAGCCCCCAGGATCGAGACACCGACATCATCGGAGGCTTCATGATGGGTGACAGGTGCGGTGAATGCGACCGGCAGGCCTGCATCCCGGGCGCCGGTTTCCACCTGCTCGCGCCAGTCAGTGTGGATTTCGCCGGAAAGATAGATGGTCCAGGTCATGGGGTGTTCTCCATATTGGGGGCGGTGGCGGGCGCGCGCGATGACACGTCCGCGCGAGTTTATGGCATAAGCGGCCGGGGGTGCAAACGGCCTGGATGCGGTGCGATCAGCCGCACCAGTCGATCCAGCGGCCGTGAAAATCGCCGCGGCCGAGGCAGGTGCTGATGCCGTCGTCCGCACCACCGGACCAGGTGGTCACATGGATGCCGCCACCCGGCATCGCGTCATCGGCCTCAAACCGCAACCAGGAGAGTGGCGACCCGGCAGAGGCGCTGCGCCCGTGACGGCGGATCAAGGCTTCGGCGCGGGCTTTTTCGATGTCCGGCATATATTGCCACATGACGGTGTGAAAGATGACGCGATGGGCGCTCGCGGAAGTCCCGGGAAGCCGGGCGGCCAGCCAGTCTGCCGCGCCGCAGCGCTCGACCTTGGGCGGATGGGAAGCAGCCACGGCAAGGGCTGCATCGAGCCGTTGCAACCGCGCCGGTTGGTCGGGCCAGAGATAGGATTTGAGCCGTTTGCGGTCTTCGCTGGTTAAAATCGAAACCGGATCGATGTCACATCCGGATGTGGCGGTGACTGTGAACGCCGCGTCGCGCTCGCGCGGCGGGCAGCTGCTGCGCCATTCACAAGCGATCCGCACGGGCGAGGCGGGATCGCCTGCCTGCCAGACACCATAGTCGGCGTGGTAACGGGCGAGATTCTGGTTGAGCCCTGCGCTGGCGCCGAGTTCGAGCAGCTCGAAGCGTGCGGGATGGCGGGCCGCCAGCCAAAGCAGCGCCGGCCAGAGCAGCGCCGCACGCCCGACCTCGTTGGTTTGCGGCGGCTGATCCAGATAGGTGTCGATGAAACCGGCGTGCCGGATGATTGCGGCACGGACCGCATCGAGCAGCTTTTTGCGATCCGGCCGGTGCGGCGGATAGACGGAGGCAAGATCGGGGTCGGCGTGGTCAAGAACCAGCCGGTGCAGCGCGCCGGTGAGACGGAGCGGAAGTGCGTCCCCGCGGTTGTTTGCGAGCCCGGGCCAGCACGAGATCCGGTCGTAAACCCGGCCGCGCGGCAGCCCGTCTTCGGCCACCGCGCCGCAGATCAGGGCGGTAAAGGGTGAGCCCATGGCGCGGCAGGCCTCTTGCTGCCGCTTGAAGGCGGCAGCAATTGCCTTAGGCAACGCGATCAGGTCGCGACCACTCACGGGAAATGCAGAATCAGGCAGCCTTGACCGGAACGCCGGCTTCGGTGAAGTGCTGCTGCAATTCGCTCGACTGGAACATCTCGCGGATGATATCGCATCCGCCAATGAACTCGCCCTTGACGTAAAGCTGCGGGATGGTCGGCCAGTTGGAATAATCCTTGATGCCGTTGCGCAGCGAATCATCAGCTAGCACATTGATGCCCTTGTAGGGCACGCCGAGATAATCAAGAATCTGCACAACCTGACCGGAAAACCCGCATTGCGGGAACTGCGGGGTGCCTTTCATGAACAGCACCACATCATTGGTCTTTACTTCATTGTCGATGAAATCATTGATGCCGGACATCTCGGGATCCTTTCACAGGGTGTGAATTCGGGGCTTTCTTGACCCTGAGATAATGCACCGGGCATGACAAGACAAGCTGGGCCGCACTATAAGTCTGGCCATGAAGAGATGGCGCGCCGGATCACTGATGGGTTTGTTGGCCGCAGCCGGCTTTGTTGCCCTATTGTGGATGCAGGGTGAGCCCGGCCCGGGCGCCGAAATACCAGTGGCGGCGCCTGCTGGACCGGTGGCGACCGCACCGAACGAAGCGGGCGCATCCAAAGCGGGGGAGAAGATGGCGAGCGACGGGACGGACAGGCCCGATATATGCCGGGATATCGTGTTTGAAGGCGTACGCGCCGTTCTCTGCGTCATCCAACCCGCGACCCATGCGGTGCGGCTTGCCTATCGCGACGCTGCGGGTGCGCCGTTCGGCTCGGTGACCCGTGCTGCAAAGGCGTTGGCAGAGGACCGGCAGACCAATGGCAGCCTTGCTTTGGCGATGAATGCGGGCATGTATCACGCCGATCTGACGCCGGTGGGGCTATATGTCGAGGACAGTGTCGAGATCGCGCCTCTGACCACCGAGGAGGGCTTCGGCAATTTCTTTCTCAAGCCCAACGGAGTGTTCTTCATCGGAGGCGACGGACGCGCGGGCGTGATGGAAACGATGGCCTATCAGGCCGCCGGAATCGCCCCCGCCTTCGCCACCCAATCGGGCCCGATGTTGGTGATCGGCGGCGACATTCATCCACGTTTTTTACCAGATGGGACCTCAAAACACATCCGTAACGGGGTGGGCGTGCGTGCCGATGGACAGATCGTGCTGGCGATCACCCGCGATCCGGTCAGTCTCGGGGCATTCGCACGGCTGTTTCGCGACGCGGCGGACTGTCCGGATGCGTTGTTTTTCGATGGCGCGGTGTCGAGCCTTGCTTTTGGAGACCGGATGGAGATCGATTCGGGCGATCCTGCCGGGCCGATTGTGGCCGTGTTAGAGAAGGCTGTGGACTGAAGTTTGGCAATGAAGGTCTGTTTGGGATCAGCGCTTTTTGGGATGCTGAATGCCCAGCACATATCCGGCTCTACCCATTTCACTCCTGTGTTTGCTTCGCTGTTGACGTGGTGCAAACAGGTGATCGTAAGTTGCAATTATTATCAATGTAATTAGTTTTCGAAAAAGCCTAAAAACCTTGACGAGGGCTTGAAAAAACAATTCGCAAAAAACATACCGCAAAACACAGGTTACAAATTCTATAACCGTATCTGACATGTTTCACATTACCTGATGTCTCGTATTATGTTCGAGAATCATATGGTGTCCTCAGTGCTGTCTTGCAAGTTTGCAATCCCGTGCAGCCAATACTTACGCATGAGTCTCTTCGTCCTGCGCCGGCTGTTACAGCTAGTCTTGCGGCGAGATTTGGCGCAGGTTCGTGTCGGCTTCGAGCCGGTCGGCGTATTAAGCAGGAACTTCTCGATGGTTGAAGGCGCGGTATCGAGCCTGGCTTTCGGAGACCGGATGGAGATTGATTCGGACGACCCTGCCGGGCCGATTGTGGCCGTGTTTGAGCGGCGGGACGGCCCGCCAGCTTAAGAGAGATCGTCTACAACCAAGGCTCGGTATACTCCGGGCCGGCGTCGAGCAGGCTTTTCAGGATAGTGAGTCCGCTTTCGACCCTGGCCGTATCGGCTTCATGGCCGAGAGATATGCGAACCGCATTCGTGCCGCTGGCGGGGGTGCCCGAACCTGCGGGCGCCGGAACGGCGAACGCCGTGCCATTGGCGAGGAGAACTCCACGCCGGGCGGCGCGCATGCACATCAGGTCCGCCGTCCAACCTTCGGGCAGGGTGAGCCACAAATGCAGGCCCGCAGCGGGCGTTGCCGGCAGGTAGTCTTTCAAGATGCGCTTTGCCAGCGCTTGCCGTTCAACGGAAGCGGAGATCTGTGCGTCGGCCAGTTGACTGGCGGTTCCATCGCGCATCCAGCGCGATACGATGTCCGCGGTGATCGGCGGCGTCATCCACACTGTCAGGTTTATGGCGGCGCGAAGTCTGGCGGCCACTGCTTGCGGCGCGTGGACAAACCCCACCCGCAAGCCCGGCGCCAGGCATTTCGACACGCTGGTGACATAGATGGTCTGCTCGGGCACCAGTGTGGCGATGGGCGCGGGGCGCTCGGGCTGGTAAAGCGCGAAGACATCGTCTTCGATCAGACATGCCCCGTGAGCGCGTATCACCTCCGCGAGGTCGGCGCGCCGCGCTGCGGACATGGTGCGTCCGGTGGGAGTGTCCAGTGTCGGCGTGAGATAGATCGCACTGACCATGCGTTCGCGGCAGAGGCGGTCAAGATCTTGCGGGCAGGGGCCATCGGCGTCGCAGGCAAGCGTCGCCAGCTTGAGGCCCAGATTCCTGGCCATGGCGATGACCGGTTGATAGCACAGCGGTTGGACGAGCAGCAGTCCGCTCGGCTCGGTCAGCGCTGTCAATGCGCAGAAGATGCCGTGCTGGGCGCCGTTGGTGGTCATCACCTCCTCGCACGTTTCCAGGCCGTGGTGCGCAATCCAGGTGCGCGCGGCTGCCTGATGGCGTTCCAGATCGGCGTCGGTCTGGTAATCGGCCAGCGCCTCGAGCCCGCCCGAAGCCCCCATGGCTGCGCAGCTTCTCGTCAGTGCGGCGCCGGCGAGGCCGGGCAGCGGCAGGTTGCGCGACAGGTCGATCGGGCCGTCCGCGACGCGCCTGAGATCCGCCCTGTCTTTCCAGACCGGCGGCGAAGATGGGCCGCGAACGAATGTGCCCCGGCCGATCTCGCCGCGGATCAGCGCGCGGTTGACGGCCTCTCCATAGGCGCGGCTGGTGGTGTTGGGCGATAATCCCAGTTGATAGGCCAACTCGCGGTGCGGCGGCAGCCGGTCGCCCGGACGCAGGGCGCCCGCGGTGATGCTCTCCGTCAGAGCCTCGACGATCTGCAGATATTTCGGACCGCGTCGGCCGCCAAGCTCCGGAACCCATATTGCCATCAGTGCAATGATTTCCTTGATAGATGCAATTATCAACGCCATTTTCCCGGCAATCGATGCAATTTGCAAGCAGGAGCGGGATGGTGATCAAGCCCAATGCTGCCAGCGGGATCACGCTGGCACTTGTCTGTCTGAGCATTCTGGCGGTGATGCCGGTTATTTCGAACAGCCGGCCGGAGGGGTTCGGAGCTCTGAGCTTCGCGTTCCACCTGTCGCTGTGGCAAAGTATGTTTGCAGTTCCGCTGCTGTTTTGGGAATGGCGGCGCGGCGAGCGCGGCGTTTTTGCGGCCGGGCTCGACCGTCGCGGTGTTGTCCGCAGCCTGGCGGTGGCACTGGCGACGGGCGCGATGTTCGGCCTGTCGACCTATCTCTATGTACTGGGTGTGGAAAAGGCTGGCGCGGTCAGCGCCGCGGTCGCTATACAGTCCTATCCGCTGTTTGCGATCCTGTGGGAAACGCTGTTTCTCAAACGCCGAAAGACCCCGGTAGAGCTGGGTCTGACAGCGGTTTTGATCGGCGCGCTCTACTATTTGGGCACCGGCGGCACGCTGAGGGTCGACGGTGTTTCAATCTGGTTTCTGGTGTCGCTCGGCGTGCCGTTTCTGTGGAGCATCGCCCATGTGGTGATCAAGGAAGAGTTCGGCCGCACACCGATCACGCCGGCACAGGTGACATTCTTCCGGGTGACGATCTCGACGCTGTTTCTGGCCGTTGCGCTGGCGATTGTGGAACCGGAAGGCTTTTCCGCTGGGGTGATGCGGTCGGAACTTCTGATCTTCGCGGTGATCATGGGGCTGGTCTATTACACGGAGCTGATTGTCTGGTTTTACGCCGTGCGGCATATCGATGTCTCGCTGGCCAGTTCCATCACCACGCCCTGGCCGGCCTTTACCATGGTGCTGGCGGCCGTCGTTCTGGGCGATCAAATCGCGCTTTATCAGGTGTTGGCCTTCGCCGTGGTGGCGCTGTCGATCTATGGCCTGACGCTGGCAGGTCTCGACAAGGCACGGGCGGCCGGTGAGGCCAAAGTACAGGAGTTGAACGGTACGAAAGCGGACTAGCTGCGGCGTTTGCGCGAGGTGGTCCTGCGCCGGGTGGTGCGGCTTGTCTTGCGGCGCGATTTGGCGCGGGATCGGGTCGGCTTCTTGCCGGTCAACGCCTCGAGCAGGATCTTCTCGATGGTTGAGGGCGCGGGCTTGCGCCTGCGCCGGGTCGCGGATCTGCGGCGGGCGGTGGCGCGGCGTCTGCGGCGGGTTATTCTGGTGCGACGGCGACGGGTTTTGGTCCGCGCGCCCTGAGCCGCGCCTTCCATCACGCCATCGATGACGTCCTGGAGCAAGCCCTCGAGAAAACCCGCCATGCTTCAGTTCACTCGGGCACGCTGGTCTGCAGCGCCAGCGCGTGCAGCACGCCGCCCATTTTGCCCTGCAGCGCCTCATAGACCATCTTGTGCTGCTGCACCCGGCTCTTGCCGCGGAAGCTTTCAGACACCACCTCGGCGGCATAATGATCACCGTCGCCGGCCAGATCACGAATGGTGACCTGAGCGTCGGGCAGCGCCTCCTTGATAAGTCTTTCAATGTCGCCTGAATTCATCGGCATTCGGGGAACTCCTGATTGCTATTCCGCAGCCATTGCGGCGGGGCTGTCCATGAAGGCAGGGAACCATGATTCATGGGCGTCGCGCAATGCGCTCAGCGGCACGGACATCAGCCCTTCGATGCTCAAACTGGTTCCCGCCATCACGCCGAGACGGCGGAAGGGGACGCCTGCGCCCTCGGCGCTGGCCATTATGTAGTTTGCCAGATCGGAGGTCACGGTGACAACATAGCGCGCCTGATCCTCGCCGAACAGCAGCGCATGGGCGGGACCATGGCTGCCGCTTGGATCGATCTCCATTCCGTGGCCCGACGCGAGCGCCATTTCGGCCAGCGCCAGCGCCAATCCGCCCGAAGAAATATCGTGGCAGGAGGTGACCAGGGCGTTGCGGATGGCGGCACGGATGAAATCGCCATTGCGGCGCTCGACCATCAGGTCGACGGGCGGGGGGGCGCCGTCGGCCCGTCCCAGGCAATCCCTGAGCCAGGCGGTCTGGCCGAGATGGGTTCCGTCACCGCCGATCAGGATGACAACATCGCCGGGGCTGGCGCCGCCGATCCGCGCCATCTGGTTCCAGTCCGGAATCAGGCCGACGCCGCCGATGGTGGGGGTCGGCAAAATCGCCTCGCCATTGGTTTCGTTGTAAAGCGAGACATTGCCTGAGACGATCGGGAAGTCGAGTGCCCGGCAGGCTTCGCCGATGCCCTCGATGGCCATCACCAGCTGGCCCATGATCTCGGGCCGTTCGGGATTGCCGAAATTGAGATTGTCGGTGGCGGCCAGCGGTTCGGCGCCCACGGCGCTCAAATTGCGCCAGCATTCGGCGACCGCCTGTTTGCCGCCCTCATAAGGGTCGGCCTCGACGTAGCGCGGGGTGACGTCGGAGGAAAAGGCAAGCGCCTTGGAGGCGTGACCTTCGACCCGGACCACGCCAGCGTCGCCGCCCGGGATCTGCAGCGAGTTGCCCTGAATCAAGGTGTCATACTGCTCCCAGACCCAGCGTCGGGAGGCGTTGTTGGGCGCGCCCAGAAGATCAAGCAGCGACTTGCCGTAATCTTCCGGCTCCTCGACATCGGCAGCCAACAAGGGCGAGAATTTGCCGATTTCACGCCAAGGGCGGTCATATTCGGGGGCCTCGTCGCCAAGGTCCTTGATCGGAAGATTGGCGACCTCTTCACCCTTGTGCAGGATGCGGAAGCGCAGATCATCGGTGGTGCGTCCGACAATGGCGAAATCGAGGCCCCATTTGACAAAGATGGCCTTGGCCTCGGCTTCCTTTTCGGGCTCCAGAACCATGAGCATACGCTCCTGGCTTTCTGAAAGCATCATCTCATAGGCGCTCATGTTTTCTTCGCGCACCGGCACCTGATCGAGATCGAGTTCAATGCCGAGATCGCCCTTGGCGCCCATTTCGACGGCCGAGCAGGTGAGGCCCGCAGCCCCCATGTCCTGAATGGCGATGACGGCACCGGTCTGCATCAGTTCCAGGCAGGCCTCGAGCAGGCATTTCTCGGTGAACGGATCGCCGACCTGCACGGTGGGACGCTTTTCCTCGATGTCCTCGTCGAATTCGGCGGACGCCATGGTGGCGCCGCCGACGCCGTCTCGCCCGGTCTTGGCGCCGAGATAGACCACGGGAAGCCCCACACCCTTGGCCTCGGACAGGAAGATCGCGTCGGTCTTGGCGAGCCCGGCGGCAAAGGCATTGACCAGGCAATTGCCATTGTAGCGCGGATCGAATTCGACCTCTCCGCCCACGGTCGGCACGCCGAAGCAGTTGCCGTAACCGCCGACGCCGGCCACCACGCCCGATACCAGATGGCGGGTTTTCGGGTGGTCGGGTTCGCCAAAGCGCAGCGCGTTCATGGCGGCTATCGGCCGCGCCCCCATGGTAAAGACGTCCCGGAGAATGCCGCCGACCCCGGTCGCGGCACCCTGATAGGGCTCGATGTAGGACGGGTGATTGTGGCTCTCCATCTTGAAGACCACGCAATCGCCGTCCCCGATATCGACAACACCGGCATTTTCGCCCGGACCCTGCAGCACCCGGGGGCCTTCGGTGGGCAGGGTGCGCAACCATTTCTTGGAGGATTTGTAGGAACAGTGCTCGTTCCACATGGCCGAAAAGATGCCCAGTTCGGTGAAGCTCGGTTCACGCCCGATCAGTTCGAGAATGCGCTCATATTCCTCGGGCTTGAGCCCATGGGCGGCAATCAGCTCATCGGTGATGGGAATGGTGTTGGGAATGGTCATGGCGCGCTTCGCCCTCGTCTTTTCCGGGAGTGGCCAGCTTATAGTGCAATGGCGGCGCCGATGGCACCTTTAATCTGCGGTGAGGGGGCTCGATCCATACTAATTGTGTGGATGTTCCTGCCGCCGCGAGCGGTTCAACGACAACACGGCGCGGGATGCCGGCGTCAGCATCCCGACGCGCCCCCGGCCCAGCGCGAGATGTCATCCTGGATGCGGGTGCTCAGCGGCGAGGCTGCGAGCGGTCCGTAAAACTGGGCGCTGTCCGCGGAGGCGACGATGACGGCCTTCGGCAATGCCTGCGGTTTGCCGCGCGGAACCACCAGCAGCCGTGGCGTGCTGGTGGTGTCGAGTTCGGGCACCAGGCCGTAGTCCCGGAAATCGGAATCCTTGAGCCAGCAGGTATGCGCCCGGGCGTTGACCCGTTGCAGCGTGGCTACGGCCCGGGCATGGGCGCCTGCACCCGATTGCGGCGCGGGCGCCGCGCAGCCGGCGAGGCCAATGACCGCGCCAAAAACCAACAAGCGTTGAAAAGTTAGCATGCGCAGTCTCCGGAACGGCTCGGTGCAAAGCGGGGCGATGATCGGTGTGAATAGCCTTTGGGTAGGCGATAGCACGATTCCCGCCCGGTGCGCAGCGTGGCCGGACGGGGCAGGCGCGGTTGACGAGAACGGGTTAGGTGCTATTGCTGCTGCCGAGGTGTTGGGTGGCAAGATGTGGGCGTAGGCGTGAGTGTAGACCATTTCCGTGTTTGTGTGATCGGGGCCGGGCCCACCGGACTGACAACGCTCAAGAATTTCGCCGAAGCGGGGATTACCGACATGGTCTGCCACGAGGCGCAGGCCGAAAGCGGAGGCATCTGGGTCTATAGCTCTGATCCGGAGCGGCCCAGCGTCTATGAGCACGCCCATACGATCAGCTCCAAACGTTTGTCGCAGTTTCCCGACTTTCCGATGCCGGACGTCTATCCGGACTATCCCTCGAACCGCCAGATCCTTGCCTATATGCGTGCCTATGAGGCGCATTTTGAGCTTTCGGGCTATATCCGCTTCAATTCGCGGGTTGAGACGGTGACCCGCGAAGCGAGCGGGCGATGGCGGATTGTCGTGATCCGCGATGGCGTGCGCCTGGAGCACACCGCCGATGTTCTGGTGATCTGTTCGGGTCATCATCGCAGCCCTTCAATCCCGGATCTGCCCGGAACATTCTGCGGAGAGCAAATCCATTCGGCCCGCTACAAGAGCCCCCGGGATTTCAAGGGGAAACGTGTGCTGGTAGTGGGGGGCGGCAACTCGGCTTGCGACATCGCGGCTGCGCTGGGAGATGTTGCCGATCACGTCAGCCTGAGCATCCGCAGCCCGCAGGTGATTACGCCGAAACTGGTCATGGGGCGGCCGCTCGACGTGCAGTTCGCCAAGCTGCACAGACCCTATTTTCGCTGGGCCCGCGACCAGATTCTGAAATTGTTGCTGCCGATCGTGGTCGGTCCCTATGCCCGTTACGGGCTGCAGCAACCCAGATATCCCGTCCTAAGCCGCCACCCGACGCTCAACACCATGATCCTTGAGCAGCTCAGGCATGGCAAGGTTACGCCGCGGGTTGGTATCTCTAAAGCCGCAGGCAATATTGTCGGCTTCAAAGATGGCACGGAAGGGGAGTTCGACACCATCATCTGGGCCACGGGCTTCCGGATCGAGGTGCCGTTCTTGAAGGATGTGCTGCCCGATTGGGGCGAGGCGACACAGGTGCCGCTCTATCTGCGCATGATCCCGCCTGGCCAGCGGGGGCTGTATTTTATCGGTTTGGTCCAGCCGGTCGGCTGCATCTGGGTGGCCGCGGATCTGCAAGCTAGGCTGGCCGCAGCCGAAGTGGCAGGCACCTGGCGGCGTCCGGACGACATGGCTGCGCGGGTCGAACGCGATCTCAAACGCGACGCCCGGCGCTACAAGTCGAGCCACCGTCACGCCATCCAGATCGATATGCATGAGTATTGCGGCAAGGTCCGCGGTGAATTGCGCAGATCCACCGGTTGAAGCGCCTGGGAAGCTAGCGCAGTGCGGTCTTGACGGCGGAGAGTATCTCGCGCTGAACGGCGGCATTGTGGGTCACTGTCCAGTGGTCATCGCCTGCGCTGGCGACATCGACATGCTTGCGCATGTCGATGTTTTTGATGCGTTTGTTGAGTGCGCCATTTACGTTGAGCTTAGCGCCAAGACCATTGCCCGGGAAATAGTAGTTTACATACCGTCGGACATTGTCGGAGACCGGACCGGAGCGGGTCGGATCAACGGTGACGATCAGATCGACCTTGATGTCTTGAGCGCGGAGCTGTTTGGCGATCGCAAGCGCTGCATTGCCCCCGAAAGAATGGCCGACCAGCACCAGTTTCGGCCGCTTACGCGTCGACTGTGTGCGCTGGCGCAGGATTTTGGCGCGAATGCCGGAGCCATTGAGATGGCCGTGTACTTCCGCCTTGATGCGGATCTTTGCGAGGTCCTTGGCCATGCGGTCGAGGCCGGTGGAGAAAATCCCCATGAATCCGCGTATGAGATAGACCTGCGTGACCGGCTCGCTCTTGCCGGGCTTCTTGGAGGCGGCTTGCGCGGCGAGCGGCAGGGTGCCGGCAAGCAGCAGGGCCAACACCCAGCGGATGATCACCGACCGGATATTTCCGGCCTTGATGGCGTACTCGACGACATATCGAAATAGCGGCAACCGGACCGGACCAACACAATTCCACATCATCATTTCCCCCCGGCTACCAAGTACCCACCGGCCATCCTGGCTCAGGCGGTTGTTCAAGCCGACACCACACCAAGTGCGCTTTCAAACAATCCTCGTCCGTCGACGCCGCCATGGGCCGCTTCGATCAGGTTTTCGGGATGCGGCATCATCCCGAGCACATTGCCTTGTTTGTTAACGATGCCGGCGATGTCATTGATCGAGCCATTCGGATTGGTTCCCCTGGCGTAACGAAAGGCAACCTGATCGTTGTTCTCAAGTGCGGCCAGTGTCTGCGGGTCGGCGAAATAGTTGCCATCATGATGGGCGACCGGGCAGCGGATGATCTGGCCCTGGCTATAGCTACGCGTAAACGCGGTCTGCGCGTTGGTCACTTCAAGCAGCACCTCGCGGCAGACGAATTTCAATGAGGCGTTGCGCATCAGCGCGCCGGGCAAAAGCCCGCATTCGAGCAGGATCTGGAAACCGTTGCAGACGCCGATGACGCGCACGCCCTTTTCGGCTTTGGCGCGCACCGCCTGCATCACCGGCATGCGGGCCGCAATCGCCCCGCAGCGCAGATAATCGCCATAGGAAAAGCCGCCGGGAACGACGATCAGATCGATGTCGTCGGGGATCGAGGTTTCAGTCTGCCAGACGGTGAGGGGCGGTGTTCCGCAAACCGCAGTCAGTGCGGCGATCATGTCGCGGTCACGATTGAGCCCGGGAAGCAGGATGACGGCGGCTTTCATGGCTTAAATCACCTCGACCGAAAAGTCCTCGATCACCGTGTTGGCCAGCAGCTTTTCGCTCATCGCCTTGAGTTCCGCTTCCGCGGCGGCGCGGTCCGAGGTTTCGAGTTCGATGTCGAACACCTTGCCTTGACGCACCAGCCCGACGCCGGAAAACCCCAAACCATCAAGCGCATGGCCGATCGCCTTGCCCTGCGGATCGAGAACGCCGTTTTTCAACGTGACGGTTACGCGTGCCTTGATCATCTGCTTACAATTTCCCGCGGGTTTACTTGACCAGAACCGGCCCGGTGGGGCGGGTCGGCTCGTTCTCATTCATGATGCCGAGGCGGCGCGCTACTTCCTGATAGGCTTCGACCAGATTGCCAAGATCGCGGCGGAACACGTCCTTGTCGAACTTCTCATTGGTGTTGACATCCCACAGGCGGCAGGAATCGGGTGAGATCTCGTCGGCGACGATGATGCGCATCATGTCGCCCTCGAACAGGCGGCCGCATTCGATCTTGAAATCGACGAGCTGGATGCCAACACCCAAAAACAGGCCGGATAGGAAATCATTGACGCGGATGGCAAGCGCCATGATGTCGTCGATTTCCTGAGGGCTGGCCCAGCCGAATGCCGTGACATGCTCTTCGGAGACCATCGGATCGTCGAGCGCATCGGCCTTGTAGTAGAACTCAATGATCGAGCGGGGCAGCACCGTGCCTTCCTCGATGCCCAGGCGCTTGGATAGCGAGCCGGCGGCGACATTGCGCACCACCACTTCGAGCGGGATGATTTCGACTTCCTTGATCAACTGTTCGCGCATGTTGACCCGCCGGATGAAATGCGTGGGAATGCCGATCCTGTTCAAATGCGAGAATATGAACTCGGAAATGCGGTTGTTGAGCACGCCCTTGCCATCAACCACGTCATGCTTCTTTTTGTTGAAGGCGGTGGCATCGTCCTTGAAGAACTGGATCAGCGTGCCGGGCTCGGGGCCTTCGTAGAGGATCTTGGCCTTGCCTTCGTAAATACGGCGGCGACGATTCATCGGGTATCTCTGTCTAATTGCGCCGGCTGAGGCCGCGACGCTTCGGCTTGAAGTCGGATTTGAGCCGTGCTTATCCGATTGCCCGGCGTTTCACAACGCCGTTGATGGCGGTGTCCCCGAAATTGCACCCGCAAGGCTCCGGTTTACATTGCACTTTAGGTGGGCTTTTGGTTTATGGAGCAGACCCCCATATAGGGATTATCGATTCACCTTCGGGAGCGAGCCCATGAGCAGCATGAAAGACCGCGAAAACGCATTTGAGAACAAGTTTGCCCATGACGAGGAGCTGAAATTCAAGGCTGAGGCGCGCCGTAACAAGCTCCTGGGTCTGTGGGCAGCTGAGTTGCTCGGAAAATCCGGCGACGACGCCGAAGCTTACGCCAAGACCGTCGTGCTTGCTGATTTCGAGGAAGCCGGCGACGATGATGTGTTCCGCAAGGTACGCGGCGATTTCGACGCTGGCGGCGTCGAGCAGTCCGATCACCAGTTGCGCCGCAAGATGGACGAGCTGCTCTCCGTCGCCGTCGAGCAGATCCAGAACAGCTAAGCCGGACAAGAGCGACGGAAGGACTGGCGGCGCTAATGCGTTTGGCGGTCAACCAGCGCGCTCCGGTTCTCTTGGATTTCCGACCGTCCGTGGCATGCTGCGGGCGGTTTTTTGGTGAATGGACATGGGCAGCAACGGGTGAGGCCGGAAGGATGAGCGGATGCGACTGAGAGACAATCTGGATCGGGACGCCGCGCTGATCACCGCCTGGTCAACGTCACCATCGGCGGATATGGCGGGCGCGCTTGCTGATTGCAGCTTCGATGCGGTGACGGTGGATATGCAGCATGGCGCACATGACGAGGCCTCCGCCTTTGCGTCCGCAAGAGCTGTCCACGCAAAAGGCAAACCGGCGTTGCTGCGCATCCCGGTCGGCCGCAATGACCTCGCCAGCCGGGCGCTGGACATGGGATTTGAGGCGGTGATCGCGCCGATGATCGATTCGAGCGAGCAGGCGCGCGATTTTGCCCAGGCGATGAAATATCCGCCGCTTGGAAGCCGGTCCTGGGGGCCGCTCAGGGCCTTGGATATGCATAGCGAGCATACCGCGGAAAGCTATTTCCGCGAGGCCAACCGGCAAACGCTGTCGATCGCCATGATCGAGACCCGCACCGCGTTCAAGGCGCTCGACGGTATTCTGGCGGTTGATGGCATTGACGGGATTTTCGTGGGTCCGTCGGACCTGTCGATTTCCTGGTCGAAGGGCGAAGGTGTGGATCCCGATCGCGCCGACATGCAGGATGCACTTGCCGAAATGGCCAGGCGGGCGCGTGCGGCAGGCAAGTTCGCCGCAATTTTTGCGGTCGATCCGGCAGCGACGCCGCTGTTTGCAAAAATGGGCTACCGGCTTTGCGCGCTCAATACTGATCCCGGCGCGATTCGCGCCGGCGCGGAATTGATGCTCGGCCAGGCGCGAGGCTGAGCCGTACGTCGCGCCTGATTACTTCATCACCGGCCTCAGGCCGGCAGCCGCGACAGGAAGCGGGCGAACACCATGGTGCCCTCCGGCCAGGGGCCGTGACCCGATTCGGGATTGAGGTGTCCGGCCTCGCCGGCGTCGATGAACATAGCGCCCCAGGCATTTGCAATGTCGCCGGCGTGCTCAAAGGCGCCGAATGGATCGTTGCGGCTCGCCACCACAATCGAGGGAAACGGCAGCGGATCGCGCGGATAGGGGCCGAAGGTCATCAAATGTCGTGGCCGGATGGCCGGGTTCGCCACTTCCGGCGGAGCCACCAGAAACGCGCCGGCGATCGGCTTTCGGCATTGCGGCAGCGCCTGGATCGCGGTGGCAACGCCGAGCGAATGGGCGATGATAACAACAGGCCTTTCGGCCTCGTTGACACATTGGGCGAAGCGCTCGGTCCAGTCCTCGCGCACGGGCTTGGACCAGGCGTCCTGCTCGACCCGGCGCGCGGTCGACAGTTTTTGCTGCCAGCGGGACTGCCAGTGATCGGGACCGGAATTGGTGTAGCCCGGCACAATGAGAATATCAGCTTCGGAGACTTTCATAGCGCCGGAGTTGGGCAAGAGCGGCGCAAATGTCAACCGTGCGTCGACGGCATTGGCTCTTGGTATGCGGTGCCAGTCATATGGGCTTCCGGCTCCGTGGTTGTCTCGTCATACCTGCCGCCTCGCATGGATGTCTTCCATGAGTTCTTTGGACGCTCTTTCAGGCGGCGGTGCGCATACGCGCTGAGTTTACGCGTACTTGGCGCCTACAGCCCGCCATTGGGGGCGGCCGTCAGGTCGCTGGACGGGGTAATAACGAAAGGCGCACCGCCGTTGCGGACCTCGTTATGACCAAACAGCGACAACCCCGCGACGATGAGAAGAATCACCGCAGCGGCGATCCACAAAGTGGCTCCGGTCTCCGAGATGTCGGGCGGTTCATATCCGTTTTCGCGCCGCCGGCGGCTCTGGTTTGTTGTGTAATCCGGCAGGTCTGCCATTGCTTTCTCCATGATGACGGTTTGGACGTCTTTATGGCGCAAAACAGCGGCAGGATGGCGGCGGCAAATTGGCAAGACCGGGGCAGGTTGTTCACATGCGGTGACAGATTGACATCAATCTTGCCATTGCATTTGGTGCGCAATGGTGGAAGGCGCCTCTGCCGGTTGCGCAGTCACAGGCTCCCGGCTGACCCCGATTTAAGCTTGGTTTTCGGCAAACACCCGGGCGAAAATCGTGTCGACATGTTTGGTGTGGTAGCCGAGGTCGAAACGGTCGCGGATTTCCGCTTCGGACAGATAGTTGCGCACATCCTCGTCGGCGAGCAGCTCATCGAGGAAGTCAACGCCGGAATCGCCCGAGACCTGATAGCTGTTCCAGACCTTCATGGCGTTGCGCTGCACCAGCCGGTAGGCGTCTTCGCGCGATGAGCCTGCCTGGGTCAGCGCCAGCAGGATGCGTTGCGAATGCACCAGTCCGCCCAGCCGATCCATGTTGCCGATCATGCGTTCGGGATAGACCAGCAGCTTGTCGATCACACCGGTCAGCCGCGCAATCGCGAAATCCAGCGTGACGGTGGTGTCAGGGCCGATCATTCGCTCGACCGAGGAGTGCGAAATGTCGCGTTCGTGCCAAAGGGCCACGTTTTCCATAGCCGGGGTAACCGCCATGCGCACCAGCCGGGCGAGGCCGGTGAGATTTTCGGTGAGCACCGGATTGCGCTTGTGCGGCATTGCCGACGAGCCCTTCTGGCCCTTGGAGAAAAACTCCTCGGCTTCCAATACCTCGGTGCGCTGCAGGTGGCGGATTTCGGTGGCCAAGCGCTCGATCGAGGAGGCGATAACGCCAAGCGTGGCGAAATACATCGCGTGCCGGTCGCGCGGGATCACCTGGGTGGAGACTGGCTCCGCGGTCAGGCCCATGGCCTTGGCGACATGCTCTTCGACGTGCGGGTCGATATTGGCGAAAGTGCCGACCGCGCCGGAGATGGCGCAAGTGGCAATTTCGGCCCGGGCATCGACCAGCCGGGCGCGGCAGCGGTCGAACTCGGCATACGCCTGGGCCATTTTCAGCCCGAAGGTCACAGGTTCCGCATGGATGCCGTGCGAGCGGCCGATGCAGATTGTGTTCTTGTGCTCATAGGCGCGGCGCTTGATGGCGGCGAGAAGCTTGTCCATACCGGCAAGCAGCAGATCGGTGGCCTTGACCAGTTGCACATTGAAGCAGGTGTCGAGCACATCTGAGGAGGTCATGCCCTGATGCACGAAGCGGGCGTCCTCGCCGACGATTTCCGCCAGATGGGTGAGGAAAGCAATGACGTCATGCTTGGTTTCGCGTTCGATCTCGTCAATGCGATCAACATCGAAGGTGGCCGCGCCGCCACGCTCCCAGATGGTCCTGGCCGCTTCCGCCGGGATCACCCCGAGTTCGGCCAGGGCGTCGCAGGCGTGGGCCTCGATCTCGAACCAGATGCGAAACTTGGATTCGGGCGACCAGATGTCGACCATTGCCGGGCGGGAGTAGCGGGGGATCATGGCAGGTCCGTCAGTGGGTTGGCGTTGCCGCGTGTCTAGACCATCATGCCTGCAAAGCAAACGCCCGCCGTCGCCGGATCTGGCCGGATCAGGGAAGAAACGGTGTTTTTGCCGGCTTTTGTGGATCATGCTGACGCGCCAGAAGCAGGGAAGCTATCAACAGGAAGCCGATCCCCAGCGGCAGATAGAGCCGCAACCCCATCACCGCGAACTGGTAGAGCGCGGATGCGACGGTGAAAACAAGTTGGATGACCCACAATTTTGTAAACGGGTCGCCATGCCATTGGGCGTAGAACTGGCGGAAAATGAAAGCAAACAGCGTTGCGGTGATGCCGATCGTCAACACGGTGAGGCACAGGAACGCGGCGGCGAAAGCTGTCTGACGGGGGCGGCCGAAGCTGAGAAAGCGGAAGGCGGCCAGGCTCGGCGGCCAAGCCAGAGCTGCACCGGCGAAGATGAGCGCCGTGAGGCTCCAGTAATGGGTGGTGATTGCCGCATTGGAGAGCCACAGCGAGGCTTGCGCGGACAGCGCCATCGCAGCCCCCCAGCCAAGCGCGCCCGTCAGGCTTTCGCGCCAGCCAATCCGTGCCGCGCCCAGCCGGTCGCGCAGGTTCGAATTGTCATTGGCGGGCCGGGGTTTCGGACCTTTATGCTTTTTGAGCGGCGTTTTCATTCCATCCGTCACTCAAACCGGCGTGTCACCGCGATCCAGCGACCGTCTTCGCCCTCAAAGCCGAAGGAGCGGATCAGCACCAGGATCACATGGGTCCATACACCGTCTGCATAGTGGGTGACCGCGCCTCCCAGCCGGTAGGCGGTCGGGCAGCCGCGGCTCTTGGGCACCGATTTGTCGTCGTGAAGCTGGATCGAGACCGATTGGCCATTGTGCTCGCTCAGATCGAGCCTGAAGCCGACCGCTTCCGGCGTGACGGCTGCGCACAGGTCTGATGGCGCGAGCGGCTTTTCAATGAGACGCGCGGTGGTGGGGCCGAGCGGCTGCGGCACCATCGAGAACGGCTCGTACCGCAACAAATGCGCCGCGGCATCGCGTTCCGACAGCGGATTGAAGGCCGCGATGATGCCGGGATTGCCGGAAAAATCATATTGATCTTCCAATGCCGCGGATTGCTCGGCTGCCTGGCTCCGCGCCGCGGCGAGGCCAGCGGTTTCATCCTCGATGACAACGCGGATAGTCGCGCCGGGCAGAAAACTGTCGTTGGCCGTGTCGATGAAAAAGCGGTTGGCGAAGGGGAAGCCGGAGCCATCCTGAATGCCGAATTCCTCAAAGGCGAAAACCTTGCCGTCGGCGGAAAATCCAAGCGGGCGGAACTCGGCGAAGGTTCCGGCCTGAAGTGAGCCGGTGGCGGCCAACACAGCGAACAGGGTGGCCAGCGCGTATCGCAAAATCAACATGGTTGCCTCCCCGCAGTTTGTTCGCCCTCCGGGTATCATTGCGGCCGTTACGGGGCAACCGTCGCGATGGCTCAATCTTGGAGCGTCGACCAGGCCGGCATCAGATCACGCGGATCGGGCCGGGCGGCATGGATGCCCCGTGCAATCGCCCGGCTCATGGTCGAAGCCGCCGCTGCACCGAGATCGATAAAGGCATCGGGCGAGGGCTTGCGTTGCGAGGCGCCGGTGGCGAGTGCGAACACCAGATCGCCGTCAAGCGGCGTGTGGCTTGGCCAGATGGCGCGGGCAAATCCGGCATGTGCGGCGATCGCCAGCCGCTTGGCCTCGGCCTTTGTCAGCACCGCGTCGGTTGCGATGACGGCGATGGTGGTGTTGGCCGCGCCGCGCGCGAGTTCGCGGAATTTGATGCGCAGATCGCTGGCGTCGCCGGGCATCGGGGATGGCAGGCCGAGACCGCCGAATTCGGATCCGATTTCGAAGGGCGCCGCCCAGAAATGTCGGGTGCCGCCGATGGTGGCCGTTCCCAGCGGATTGGCGGCAACCAGCGCGCCAACGATGTGCCCGTCGGCGGTGACGCTTGACGCCGAGCCAAGCCCGCCCTTGACGGTGGCGGTGAGTGCGCCGAGCCCCGCACCGTGAGAACCGATGGCGAAATCCGGTGCCGCGACAGCTGCGGCCTGATAGCCGAGCTCGCGATAGGGCGGGTAGCGCCCCCAATCCTTGTCGCCGCCATTGATCAGGTCGAACAGGATGGCCGCCGGCAGGATAGGAATGCGGTGTGGACCGACCTCGAAGCCCTTGCCCTGTTCGCGCAAGAAGGCTTGCGCGCCGCTGGCCGCGTCAAGCCCGAACGCGGAGCCTCCCGACAGAACCAGACCGTTGACGGTGTCGACGGTGTTGTGCGGTTCGAGCAGATCAGTTTCGCGGGTGCCTGGCGCTCCGCCCAGCACCTGCACGGCGGCGCTCGCCGGGGGATCGCACAGGATTGCGGTGACACCGGAGTTGATTTTTTGGTCATTGGCATTGCCGACATACAGGCCTTCGACATCGGTGATCAGATTGCGCGGTCCGGTCTTCATCACTGGCTCTGGTCCATGAGGCTTGCGGCGTCTTCCACGCTCAGCCGTTCAAATGCGCCGTTGCGCAAAACTGTAAGCACGAAGCCCGGCTGCTCGCGTTCGCCGCTGGCTGCGAAGCTGACCTGTCCCAGCGCGGTGGTAAAGCTTGATTGCCGAAGCAGGTCCTCAAACGCAGTCTCGCCATAGGTAAGCCGTGTCGCCACAGCGCCCAGAATCTCCGCTGCCGCATAGGCGGGGAGGCGCAGGCCTTCGAGCGGTAGCTCACGGGCCTGAAACGCGTTCGCGGCGGCCTGGGCTTCGGGGCCGGGGATGGCGCTGTCGGACAAGATCGCCATGGTTCCTTCCGGCAGCGGGACCTCGCCCACCGGCGCGTGCAGCGCATCGCCGCCCATGAAGCCCAGCGCCACGCCCTGAAGCTCGGCTTCACGGGCGATAACCGCCAGGTCGGCGCGATCACCACCGACAAAGACACGGGATACGCCTGCCGATTTGAGACGGCGCAGCAGGCTGGGCTGGGTCGCCTGTCCGGGGCGGTAATTGTCGACAAAGGCAGGTTTGAGACCGCGCTCTTCAAGCGTCGTGCGGATCGACTGCACCAGTTCACGGCCGGCAATGGCGCCGTCCTCGATGAGCGCGAATGGCCGGTCCGCCCAAAGCCGGAAAATTGCGTCGGCGGCGAACCCGGCCTCCGAACCGGCGCGGGGCGCCAGCCGGAAGAAGCGCCAGCCCAGCCGCCCGGCTTCCTCGCCGATAATGTCGGCGCGCACGGTCAAAGTCATGACCGGGATGCCTTCGGCCGTCAGCAACGGCAATGCCCGCGCCAGGCTCTCGGCGCACAGGAACCCGACCACGATATCCACCCCGGCCTCGCTCATGGCGGCTGCGGCGTCGATACCCGATTCGACGGTGCAACCATCATCGCCCTCGACGAGATCGGCGAAGACGCCGGGATTGGCCTCATCCCACAGTGCAAACGCCTCGCGAACATGATCGCCGAGCAAGGCGAACTGGCCCGATTGCGGCACAATCAGACCGACGCGCAAAGATTCCGCGCGCGCGGGTCCGGTGGCCAGCAGCAGGACCAGGGCAAGGCAGGAAAGGAGACCATGTCGCGTCATGCTGCGTATTTAGACCCCGCCAGAAGACAACTCCAAGCAAAAACCGTCACTTCGAAGCCCCGAGCGGGCCCAGCGGGGAGAAAAAGTCCTGGCCGCGGGTTTCAAATTGCCGCCCGGCCTTTATGTATGAGGCCGGTATCAAGCGATGCAGAGGCCAAGGCGTGTTGAAACGGCAGACCATAGATTCCCGGGAGTACCGCGACGCGATGGCGCGCTATGCCGGTCACGTGCAGATCGTCACGACCGCCCATGAGGGCGTCAGACGCGGAGTGACGGTCACCGCCGCCTGTTCAGTGTCGGACAATCCGGGCACGGTGCTTGTCTGCCTCAACCATTCCAATCCGCTTAACGGGATCTTCCTGGATGCGGGCGTGTTTGCGCTCAACACCTTGAATGCTAGGCAAGAGCCCTTGGCGGTGGCGTTTTCGGGGCTGGATCATCTCGAGGTCGAAGCCCGTTTCGGGCTCGCAAAGTGGGATACGATCGCAACGGGCGCGCCGGCGCTGGTGGATGCGGCGGCGGTGTTTGACTGCCGGTTGATCGAGGCCAAGCCGGTGGCGACCCATACCATCATCATTGGTGAGGTGGTGGGATTGCGCACCGGCGATCCCGAGCCAGCGCTTTTGTATCTGGACCGGGGCTACAGATCGCTTTAGCCTCGCCTTCCAAGCCATTGTTGGAGTTATGATGTCCGCTTCACGTTCCCTGCCTGCCTCGATCGACGAAACGCTGGATCTGCTTGGCGAGGGGGACTATGTCGCGGGCCGGGCGCTGGCCACGGTGCTGTTTTTGAGCCTGAAGATGCAGCGGCCCTTGTTTCTGGAAGGCGAGGCCGGTGTCGGCAAGACCGAAATCGCCAAGGTGCTGGCCAAGGGGCTCGACCGGCCGCTGATCCGGCTGCAATGCTATGAGGGGCTGGATGTCTCCTCGGCGGTCTATGAGTGGAATTACCCCGCCCAGATGCTCGAAATCCGTTTGGCAGAAGCCACCGGCGAAGATGACCGTTCGGCGATCGAGCGCACCATCTTTTCAGAAAAGCACCTGATCCGCCGTCCGGTGCTGCAGGCGCTGGAAGGCGCAGGCGGGCGCGCGCCGGTGTTCCTGATTGACGAGCTGGACCGGACCGACGAGGCCTTCGAGGCGTTTTTGCTGGAAATCCTGTCGGATTACCAGGTGACGATCCCGGAACTCGGCACCATCAAGGCCGAGGAGCCGCCGATCGTCATCATCACCACCAACCGCACGCGCGAAATTCATGACGCGCTGAAACGGCGCTGCCTGTATCACTGGGTGGACTATCCTAGCGCCGAGGTGGAGCTGGAGATCGTCCGCCGCAAGGCGCCAGGTTGCCATGAGGACCTGTCGCGGCAGGTGGTGGCCTATGTGCAAAAACTCAGGCAGATGGATCTGTTCAAGAGCCCGGGCGTGGCCGAGACCATTGACTGGGCGACGGCGCTGACGGAACTCGACCGGCTGGCGCTTGATCCTGAAACCGTGTCCGATACGCTCGGCACGCTGCTCAAATATCAAGATGACATCGCCCGCATCGAAGGCAGCGCCGGCCGCGAGCTGCTGGCCGAAGTGAAGGCCGATCTGGCCGCGGCGGTGTGATGGCCGGTGAGGGCATGGCCCAAGCCGGAAATGCTTCCTCCGCCGGCGACGGGGGCGGCCGGATTGTTGACAACATCGTTTACTTCGCGCGGGTGTTGCGCAAGGCTGGGATGAAGGTCGGCCCGGCGGCGGTGCGCGATGCGGTGGAAGCGGTGCGGATCGCCGGTGTGGGCAGCCGCGAGGAATTCTACTGGGTGCTGCATTCGGTCTTCGTCAAACGCCGGGAGGATCGTGAAGTCTTCGATCAGGCGTTCAAACTGTTCTGGCGCACCCGCGATCTGGTTGAGAAGATGATCGCCATGTTCTCGCCGGTGGCGATGGAAACCCAGCGCAAGGAAAAGCTCAAGGCCGGCGAAACCCGGGTCAGCCAGGCGCTGTTCGAAGGGCACGAAAAGAGTCGCCCGCCCGAGGAAAAGCCGATCATCGACATCGATGCGCGCCAGACCAGTTCGGGCAACGAAGTGCTTCGGCAGCAGGACTTCGCGCAAATGACTGCGCTGGAGCTCGCCCAGGCCAAGCGCGCCATAGCGGAACTGACGCTGCCTTTCGATCAGGTTGAGACACGGCGATACCGGCCGTCATCGGCGCCGCGGCGGATCGATCCGCGCGCCACCATGCGCGCCGCGATGCGCACTGGCGGCGATCTCATCCTGCCGCGCTTCCGCAAGAAGCGGAAGGTGCATCCACCGCTGGTGATCATTGCCGACATCTCCGGCTCGATGAGCCAGTACACGCGGATTTTTCTACATTTCATGCATGTTATCAGCGAAAAGCGCCGCGGTGTGCACACATTCCTGTTTGGCACCCGGCTGACCAACATCACCAGGCAGATGCGCAACAAGGACCCTGATGAGGCGGTCGACCAATGTGCGGGCGCGGTGAAAGACTGGTCGGGCGGCACCCGCATTGGCGAGGCGTTGCGGGTCTTCAACCGGCTGTGGTCGCGGCGGGTGCTGGGGCAGGGGGCGATTGTCATTCTGATCACTGACGGGCTGGAACGCGATTCGATCGAAGAGCTTGACGCGGAGATCGACCGGCTGCACCGGTCCTGCCGCCGGCTGATCTGGCTGAACCCTCTGCTGCGGTTTGATGGGTTCGAGGCCCGCGCCCGCGGGGTGCGCACCATGCTCGGCCATGTCGACGAGTTTCGCGCCGTTCACAACATCGAGGCAATGGCTGATCTGGTGACGGCGCTGGGCGACAGAGACGCGGCGCGGTCCGATCCGCGGCGATATCTCTGATAAGCGCATTCGCGCCCTTGAACTTGACCGCCCCGGGCGGTCATACTCGCACCGGCAGAAGTGGAGGCCGCTATGACCCAGACAAGCGCTGAAATGCCGACCGATCCGCTGATGATCGCCGAGCGCTGGATGCTTGACGGCCGCGAGGTCGCGCTGGCGACAGTGATTTCGACCTGGGGGTCGGCGCCAAGGCCCGTGGGCAGCCATCTGGTGATCGACGAGACAGGGAATTTCGAAGGTTCGGTCTCCGGCGGGTGCGTGGAAGGCGCGGTGATTTCCGAGGCCGCCGACGTGATCGCCACGGGCAAGCCGAAAATGCTTGAGTTCGGGGTGGCCGATGAAACCGCCTGGCGGGTGGGCTTGTCTTGCGGCGGCAAGATCGAAGTCTATCTCGAGCGGGTCGGCTGATGGATCCGCATCTGCTCAAGAAGCTCAACGCGGCGCGGCGCGCGCGCCAGGCGGTGGTGCTGGTGACGGATCTGGAAGATGGCCGCGACCGGCTTGCGATGATAGACGACACGGTGGCCGGCGATCTCGGCGCGGCGATCCTGAAAGCCTTTGCGACCGGCAAATCCGGCTCTGTGGAGGCGGAAGGGCGGCGGTTTTTCCTCAACGTGCATGTGCCGTCGCCGCGCATGGTGATCATTGGCGCAGTGCATATCTCGCAGGCGCTAGCGCCGATGGCGGCGACCGCCGGATTTGACGTGCGGGTGATTGATCCGCGGACGGCTTTCGCGTCCGACGAACGTTTTGAGGGCATAGATCTGGTGGCCGATTGGCCGGAAGACGCCCTCAAGGACCGGCCAATCGATGCGTTTACGGCACTGGTGGCCGTCACCCATGATCCGAAGATCGACGATTGGCCGCTGATTTCGGCGCTGAACACCGGGGCGTTCTATGTGGGCGCGCTGGGGTCGCGCAAGACCCACGCCAGGCGGGTGGAGCGGCTTCAGGCCGAAGGGGTATCCGACGCTGACCTGGCCCGGATCGCAGCACCCATCGGGCTGGCAATCGGGGCGCAGAGCCCTGCTGAAATCGCCGTGGCGATCCTGGCCCAGGCAATCTCGGCGCTCAGGCAAGCCGACCCCTCTGGCGGGGGCTGAGCGGTGCGGTTTGGCCGGGTTCCTCTCGATCAGGCGGAAGGCGCGATCCTGGCGCATTCCCTGTCAGAGGGTACCCTCAGGCTGAAGAAAGGCCACCTGCTTACCGCCACTGATCTGATGCTGCTTGCGCAAGGCGGGGTCGAGACCCTGATCGTGGCGCGGCTTGATCCCGGCGATATCGGTGAGGATGAAGCAGCGCAGGCCCTGGCGGAGGCTTTTGCCGGCTCGCATATCCGTGCCGGCCCTGCAGCCACCGGCAGGGTCAATCTGTTTGCGACAAGGGCGGGACTGTTGCGCGCCGACCGGCTGGCGGTCGACGATCTCAACGGGATTGACCCGGCGATCACATTTGCCTGCCTGGCGGACCGGACCCAGGTTGATGCGGGCGACATGGTGGCGACCATCAAGATCATTCCGCTGGCCGTTTCGGCCGTAGCGCTCAAACAGGCCAAGACGACCATCGCCACGCCGGGGCTTGCGCGGATAGCGGTGTTCAGGCCGGTGCGCGCAGGGTTGATCGCCACGGAACTGCCGCAGCTCAAGCAAAGCGTGATGGACAAGACCCGCGATCTGCTGGCGCAGCGGCTGGCGCGATCCGGGTCGCGCCTGATGGAGGAGGTCAGGGTTCCGCATTCGGTCGAAGCCGTGGCCGCTGAAATCACTCGCCTGGCGGACAAATGCGACATGGTCATCATATTCGGGGCCTCGGCGGTCACCGATGCGGAAGATGTTATTCCGGCTGCCATCGACGCAGCCGGTGGCGCGGTTGAACAGGTCGGGATGCCAGTCGATCCCGGCAATCTGCTGGTTCTGGGCTCAGTCGGGCAGGCCGGGGTGATCGGCGCACCGGGTTGCGCCCGCAGCCCCAAGGAAAACGGCTTCGACTGGGTGCTTGCGCGGATGCTGGCGGGCGAAACGCCGTCGGCGCGCGACATATCGCGGATGGGTGTCGGTGGTCTGCTCAAAGAAATCCCCAACCGTCCGCAGCCGCGTCAGAGTGCGCGGGGTAAGGAGGAGACGGGATTCAAAGTGGGAACGGTGCTTCTTGCGGCGGGCCGGGCCAGCCGCATGGGGGAGGCGGCCGGGCACAAGCTGATGGCCGAATTCGATGGCGAGCCGCTGGTGCGCAAGATGGCGCGCACTGCGCTGGCCTCAAAGACCGCGCAGACGGTGGTGGTGACCGGCCACCGGGCCGGCGATATTGCGGCAGCGCTTGCAGGTCTGGATATCGATCTTGTCGACAATCCGGCCTATGGCTCCGGCATGGCCTCGTCGCTGCAGGCGGGGCTGCGGGCGCTCGATGGCGAGATCGCTGGCGCGCTGGTGCTGCTTGGCGATATGCCGGCGCTGACCAGTGACCATCTCGACAGGCTGATTGAGGCTTTTGCCGCGGCCGGCGGTGAAGCCATCGTGCGTGCTTGCGATGGCGGGATCCGGGGCAATCCGGTGATCCTGCCGCGCGCAGCATTCGATGATGCGATGGCGCTGTCAGGCGATGTCGGCGCACGGACGCTCGTGGAAAGCGGCGCCTGGCCGGTGCGCGATGTCGACATCGGACCGGCGGCACGGCTCGATGTCGACACAGCCGAGGCAGTCCGCCAGGCTGGCGGGACAACCGAACGCAGCGGCTGACATCGTAGTCAGACCCGGCGACTGCTGAACGATATAGGCAACCGGTTAAGCACCGGAATGTCGATCTGGGGGCATCATCCAAGGTGCGCCGAAGAAGAACCAGCTTGTGATCAGGCTTTGGAACCGGTCCTGGTTTCGGCGGGCGGGACGCGTCTGGATCGGGTGCGGCAACGCCGGAAGCGGTACTTCACAGCCTCCCAGTCCCTGGACCATTTCCGTCGCCACGCGATAGGTCTTCCGCAACAGGCACAGGGTTTTTGCGGCGGTTCGGAATTGGCGATGTGCTTGGCGATGGGAAAACATGGTGCGCATTGGCTGGCAGGCAAAGCTTGCGCGGCGGGTTTGATCGGGGGACAATCACGGCGATATTGAAGCCTCGTGACCTCATCGAACGGATTGACCAACCATGGACAATGAACGCATCCACGAACTGTTCGACAGCCTGGGCGCGGTGACGATCAAGCGCATGTTTGGCGGTAAGGGGATCTACCATCAGGGGCATATTCTGGCGCTGGAAGTGGATGGCGAGATCCTGCTTAAGGCCGATGCGCAAAGCGCGGCGCAATTCGCCGATGCCGGCGCCAGCCAATGGGTTTATGAGGGCAAGTCCAAGCCTGTGGCAATGCCTTACTGGTCGATCCCCGACGCGGCGCTCGACGATCCCGATGAGATGGCGAAATGGGTTCGCCTGGCCTGGGATGCAGCGCTCAGGGCCAAGAAGTAACTGTTCGACCGGAGCCAATGCGGTCCTGAAGCATACAAAAAAGCCGCCGGCGGTGAAGCGGGCGGCTTTTGATCAACGGATTCGGTCCGCGCGGTTACTGACCGGCGCCGATCATCATGAAAGCGGGGATTTCATCGCCGAAGCCGACCGGGGTCGGGTCGCGATCCTCGTTGTTGCGCCCGCGCCGGCCGCGATTGCGATCATCATTGGCGGGTTGCGGCGTCTCCTGCGGTTCGGGGCGCTTGCTGCGATCCTGTCGCGCGGGTTTCGCCCGGGCGGCCTTTGCCTGCTCCGGTTCGGGGGCGGCATTTTCCGATGCCCGCTCGGCGATGTTTGCGACATCGGTTGGTGCGGCTACAGCCGCATCCATTTTCTCGTCTACGAGCTGTGCGGGTGCTTGCTCGTCGCTGTCCGCCTTGCCGCGCTTGTTGTCCCGGCCGGAGCGGCGCGGGGATGACGATTTTGCATCCGAGCGGCGTCCGCGGCGTGGTTTGCTTTCGGTGTCATCGTCGCCGGTATCAGCCACGGCCTCGCCATTGAGCCATTCAATGTCGCGGGTGATCAGCTTGGTGATCGCCTCGACATATTTGCCGTCGCGACGGGCGACCAGGGTGAAAGCTGCGCCTTCGCGTCCGGCGCGCCCGGTGCGGCCGATACGGTGGACATAGTCTTCGGCATGGATTGGCACATCGAAGTTAAAGACGTGGCTCACATCGGGGATATCGAGACCTCGGGCCGCCACATCGGAGGCCACCAGCAGCGTGATTTCATTGTCCTTGAAACCCTGGAGCATGTTGGTGCGCGAGCGCTGGTCCATGTCGCCATGCAGGGCGCCGACGGAAAAACCGTGCTTGTCGAGGGATTTAAAGAGATCGGCCACATCGCGCTTGCGGTTGCAGAAGATGATCGCGTTCTTCAAATCGGTCTGGGAACGGATCAGCTCGCGCAGCGTCTCGCGCTTTTCGAAATCCTTGCTGCCGCAGGCGACCAGCCGTTGGGTCACGGTGGCGGCGGTAGAAGAGGGCGGCGCTACTTCGATGCGAGCCGGATTTTGCAGGAACTTGTCGGCCAGTTTCTGGATTTCCGGCGGCATTGTGGCCGAGAAAAACAGGGTTTGGCGGGTGAAGGGGATCAGTTTGACAATGCGTTCGATGTCGGGAATGAAGCCCATATCGAGCATCCGGTCGGCTTCATCAATCACCAGCAGTTCAACACCGGTCATCAGCAATTTACCGCGCTCGGTGTGATCGAGCAGCCGGCCGGGAGTGGCGATCAGCACATCGGCGCCGCGTTCGAGCTTGCGATCCTGTTCGTCAAAGGAGACGCCGCCGATCAGCAGCACGATGTTGAGGCGGTGATTCTTGCCGTATTTTTCGAAATTCTCGTGCACCTGTGCCGCCAGTTCGCGGGTCGGCTCGAGGATCAGCGTGCGCGGCATGCGCGCCCGGGCACGGCCGCGCTCAAGCATGGTCAGCATCGGCAGGACGAAGGAAGCGGTTTTACCGGTTCCGGTCTGGGCGATGCCGAGAATATCGCGTCGTTCCAGTGCTGGGGGAATGGCCCCTTCCTGGATCGGCGTGGGGATGGTGTAGCCGGCATCGGTGACGGCGGACAGTACTTTTTGGCTCAAGCCAAGGTCATCAAAAGTGGTCAATTGGGAGCTGTTTCCATTTCGGAGAGTGCGACAATGCGCGCAAGCGCGTAAATCCACGCGCCTGCCTTTGGGCCTCCGCTTAGTCGCTGTGTCCCGCAAAGTCAAGAAATGCCCCCCGAATGCCGGGAATTGACGGCATTTACCGCATAGGCGGTCTGTCGATTTTTCAAGGTCAGGCGACCGCCGAAAACGGAGGCGGATTTTCACCCCTTCAATGGCGTCGATCAGGTGAACCGTTCAGGTCCGGCCTGCGTGAAAGATGACGTGGGGGCGCTTATGCTCACAAGGGAGTTTACCAATGAAACTGACCAAGACACTCACCGCAGCCATGCTGGCCTTTGGACTTGCCGGCGGCGCGGCGTTTGCCGGATCGCATTCGGGCAAGGATATTGTCGACACCGCCGTGGAAGCCGGAAGCTTCAACACGCTGGTGGCCGCCGTTCAGGCCGCCGGTCTCGTGGAAACCCTCAAGGGCGAGGGACCGTTTACGGTGTTTGCGCCGACCGACGAGGCGTTCACCGCGCTCGGCGCCACGGTTGAAGAGCTGCTCAAACCCGAAAACAAGGACAAGCTTACCGCGGTGCTGACCTACCATGTCATCGCCGGTGAAGTGATGTCGGGTGATCTGGTGGATGATTCGACGCCCGAGACCGTTCAGGGCGGGACCGTCACCATTGATCTCGACAATGGCCCGATGGTCAACGATGCCAATGTGGTCAGCGCGGATGTCGACGCCAGCAATGGCGTGATCCATGTGATCGACAAGGTGCTGGTGCCTGAAGGCGTGCTGTAAGACCTGCCGTCAAAGGGTGTTTGACCTGAAAACCGGAAACGGGGTCGCATGTGCGGCCCCGTTTTTCGTTGGTTTGTCTTAGCAAGGTCGCTGCAGATGGCTGCCACGGCCGAAGGCTATTTCGACACCAGCAGGGGCGCCAGCTTCGTGGCGGTTCTCAAGAAACGCATCGGATCGACGGGCTTGCCGTTGCGGCGCACTTCATAGTGCAAATGCGGGCCGGTCGACCTGCCGGTGGACCCGGCCTTGCCGATAAGTGCGTTCATGGTCACCGTCTGTCCCTTGCGCACCAGAACCTTCGACAAATGCGCGTAGCGGGTCACGATGCCGCCGCCATGATCGATCTCGACCATCTTGCCGTAACCGCCCTTGCGGCTGGCATGGACGACAACACCGGCGCCGGCGCTGTTGATCGGGGTGCCGGTGGGGGTGCGGAAATCAATACCGCCATGAAAGGCCATACGGCCCAGAAACGGATCGCGGCGATTGCCAAAACGTGACGTCACGTCGGCGCCGGGAGCGGGAACGCCGATCGGCAATTTGCGGGCGTGATAGCGCATGGTGTCGAGCCGTCCCAGCGCTTCGTCGAGATCCTCGAGAGTGGCCTCAAAGGCGTTGGGATCGGATGCACGGATGAAGGGGCCGCCGATCGCGTTGTCGGCCGCAGCGGGGACCGGCAGGCCGGCGGCCTTAATGATCTCGCCGATTTCCGAGGCCGTCTCATAGGCGTCGATCGCCAGGCTTTGCATCTTTTCGATCTGTTCGCGCTCGATCGATTTGAGCGACAGCGTGACTGTGGAGAAAATGCGGTCGGCGCGGTCAGCCACGGATTCAGCGCCTACGGCTCGTCCTTGACGGGTGCTCCGGGCGGTGGCGGCATAGGCCAGCGGATTTGCCCGGGTTGTGGCGGGATCGGCGACGATGTCGGGCTGTCCCGCCATGTTCGCCAGACGTGGTGAGCTTAGGCTTGGGGCTGGGAGGGCGGCCTGTTTCCTGGGATTGGCGACAGGGGTGGGGACATGCTGGGGTTTTACGCCGGCGCGATTGAGCAGCGGACCGAGTTTGCCGTGGCGGTTGGTCAGCGCGTTCTGGCGGGCGATCAGCTCTGTGACCTTGTCTTCCATCAATTGCTGATCGAGAAGCTGCCGGCTGGTGACCCGGTCAACTTGAGAGCGCAACGCGGCGATGCGGTCCTCGTAGGCGTGCTGTATGCGCGCCTGACGCGCCATCGAAGCGCCGATGAGATCATCGCGCAGCACCAGATAGGTGGTTGCGGCCAGATAACCGATTGCCATTACCCCGATTAGCGACATGCAAAGACCGGCCACCCAGGGCCGGACCGTTACATGACGGATGGTTTCGCCGCTGGCGAATATGATCGTGTGGGATTGTTTCCGACGCTTGCCGAATACCCGGCTGTCCTGCCTCTGCGACACGCAATAATCCTTGTCAGAACCGGTTGCCGTTGTGGTTCAGAGGCGATTACACCCTGTTAAGGTTAATAAACGTTTGAAGCGTGGATCTTTCCCCTGTCATTCAAGGGGCAGGACCGGCAAGGCGGTCAGGACCGGTTCTGGCTGGAGAGCGAGCGGTAGAAGGTTGGCGTCAGGCCCGCGGCGGCGCGGGCGATGTCGTTGAAGGGCGGTTTGAGCCCGCCGCGGAAATTGGCGCGCACCAGGTGCCTGAAGGTTTCCGCGGGGTCCTTGCCCTGACGGGCGCACAGGAACCGGAACCATTTGGCGCCGACGGCGACGTGGGTTTTCTCGTCCTCGTAAATCACGTCGAGCACGGCGGCGCTGTCCTCATCGCCGGCTTCGCGCATCTTGGCGCGCAGCGACGGGGTAACGTCAAGGCCGCGGGCTTCGAGAATCAGCGGTACCACGGCGAGACGCGCGGTCAGGTCGTTGCGGGTGTCATGCGCCGCCTGCCAGAGCCCGTCATGGGCGGGCATGTCGCCATAGTCGGCGTCCAGGGTGTGAAGACGTTGACGCACCATATTGAAATGTTTGGCTTCTTCGGACGCGACCCGCATCCAGCCATCAAAGAAGCTCTGCGGCATCCGGGTGGCGGCGAAGCGGGCAACGATGTCGAGCGCCAGGTCGATGGCGTTGAGTTCGATATGGGCGATGGCATGCAGCAGCGCGATGCGGCCGCGCCGCGAGTGAAGCGAGCGCCGCGTCACCTGGGTGGGCGGGACCAGTTCGGGCTTGTCGGGCCTGCCGGGCCGGTCGGGCGGGTGGGTGTCGAGCGGCCCGCGCAGCGAGATACGGCGATCCCGCCAAAGCTCCTCGGCACTTCGGGTGAGCGCCGTCTTCTCATCAAGATCGGTTGCGCGGATAGCCTGCGATGCGCCGTCACGCAGCGATTTGATTGAGAGCGGAGCGTTCATTGCAAATTCTCGATCGCGGCCAGCGCCTACAACTGCTTTGCGGCGTCGAGAACTGCCTGGGCGTGGCCGGGCACCTTGACCTTGCGCCAGATCCTGGCGATGCGGCCCTCGCCATCGATAAGGAAGGTGGAGCGTTCGACGCCCATGTATTTGCGGCCATACATGCTCTTTTCCTTCCACACGTCATAGGCTTCGAGCACCGACTTTTCCTCATCGGAAGCCAGAATGACGCCGAGATCGTGCTTTGCGATGAATTTGTCATGCTTCTTGACCGGGTCCGGGGACATGCCGATCACCACTGTGCCGGCTTGGGCAAACTCATCGGCCAGCGCCGTGAAATCGATGGCCTCGGCCGTGCAACCGCTGGTGTCGTCCTTGGGGTAGAAATACAGCACCACTTTCTTGCCTGCCATATCCGCCAGCGACACGTTTCCGCCGCCATCGCGTGGCAGATCAAACAACGGGGCTGCGCTGCCTTCCAAAACTTCGCTCATTTGGGTGTCCTTCACTGACTTACCGGGGTGTTTTGCAGGTGACCCTGCTTCATGGCGATATATAACCGAAGGCGCGCCCGTCCAGCAGAATCAGCAGAAACCGGAAAAGAAGCTCTCAATCAGCGATGCCCGACCACCCCGTCTCCAAAGTTCGGTTCAAAAAGCGCGATATCGCTGCGCTGCATGAAATGCCGTCATCCACCGCCGATGACCGGGTGGTCCTGCGGGCTCCGGCCCGGCGGCGAACCGGGCGCTTGCTGCTCGGCTGGAGTGTTGGGCTGATTCTGGTGGTGGCGCTGATCGGCGCGGCGCTGGCGGCGGCGCTGGAAGCGGGCTTTGCCGACAGTTATATCCGGGACCGGGCGCGGGTGGCGCTGGCCCAGGCAATGGGGCCCGCCAACCGTGCCGACCTGACTTCGGCGGCGGTGCGGCTGACAGAGCGTGGCCAGCTTGCATTGGAGGCACGCGACGTGGTGGTCGAACCGGTCGCTGGCGGCGCCGATGCTTCGCCCAACCGCGTTGAACGGGTGCTGATTTCGCTGGATACAATGGCGCTGCTGTCGGGCCGGATTTCAGTTCGCTCAGTCGATGTCGAGGGCGTCGGCCTGGTGGCGCCGGAACGCGGCGGCTTTAATTTGTCGGATCTGGCCGGACTTCGCGTGGACGGGATCGGGGCGCGGATTGAAGGTATGTTCGTGGCGCTCAACGCGATCGCCGACAGGGTGGAGAAGGTGGATGCGGGCGTGTTCCGGTTCAGCGACATCACGATTTCGGGGTCCGGCACGCCGCTCGTCATCGAGACCGCCTCGATTGAGAAGATTGATGCGCTCAGCTACGCCATCGAAGCCCATATTCAGCGCGACGGCAGCCGGTTGTCGGTCCGCGGTATGGCAAGCGCCCAGGACGAAGGGTCCGGGCTGACGACGATCAGCGGCGACATTAACGGCTTGAGCGTCGACGTTGAGAGCAAGGGTCTGGCCGCTCGCCGCAACGCGCTGCGGACCGATCTCACTGTCGATTTCGAAGCGACGCGCAGCGGCGAGGGACGGCAAGCCGACATGAAAGCCGGGATTACAGCGTCCCGGGGCGCGCTGACCATGGGCGGCGTCGAGGCAGAGCTCAACGAGGCCCGCATCAATCTTGTCTATATGCCGGAGATGAACAAGATCGAGCTGACGCCCTCGCTGATCCGCATCGGTGAAACGGTGATGCCGTTTACCGGCGGGCTGATCGACGCCGACCGCGTCGACAGCCTCGATGGAAAGGGCCTGGCCTTTGATCTGGTGATCCGCGAAGGCCGTGCGGCGCCGGGCGATTCCAGCGAAGCGCCGATTTCCTTTGATGGGAAGGCGCTTGGCTGGTTCGATGCCGAAAACCGTTTGCTGGTGGCCGAAGAACTGACCTTGGCTTCGCCGCGCGGCGGGCTGTTCGGGTCCGCTTCCTGGCGGTTTGTGGAGGGCATGTCGCCCGAGATGAATTTGGTGGCGACGTCGCAGCGCATGTCCACGGCCGCGGTTAAGCAATTGTGGCCTTACTGGATCGGCAAGCGCGCGCGGCAATGGGTGCTGAACAATCTTTATGGCGGTGTGGTCACCAACGGCCGCATTGCGCTTTCGGTGCCCGCCGGCCATTTTCCGCGCGATGCGCCCGCCCGTTTTACAGCGGAGCATCTGCAGATTGATTTCGACATTGAACGCGCACGCATGAATGTGGCGGGCGATATCCCGCCGTTGCGTGACACGATCGGGCATATGCGGCTGCGCGGACCGAAGATCGATGTGACGATCGCCTCGGGCACGGCGTTTTTCCCCACCGGGCGCAAGGTCGAAGTCAGTGACGCGCGGTTTTCCATTCCCGCCGCCGATCAACGGCCCCTGATGGCGGAATTGGCGATGTCGGTGAGTGGCGATGCCGACGCGGTGGCGGAACTGATCACCTATCACCCGATCGCGGCACTCGACCGGATCGGGCTCGTGCCGGAGGACCTGAGCGGATCGATCGAGTCCGATGTAACCGCGCGCTTCGGGCTCATTCGACAGCAAAAACCGCCGCCGCCCGACTGGACCGTGCAGCTTGAGATGCGCGAAGTCGACATCGCCAAGCCGGTTGAGGGCCGGTCGCTGACCAATATGGACGGCAGTCTCTATGTGACGCCGGAGCGGGCCGAGCTCAAGACAGAAGCCGATGTTAACGGCGCGCGGATGACGCTTGATGTCGTCCAACCGGTGGGGAATTCAGGTGTCGAGAACAAGCGGATCCTGTCCGGCACCCTCAGTCCGGAGGAGCGTGAGGCAATTGCGCCAGGCAGCGGCGTGCTGATTTCCGGCCCGGTCGGGTTCACATTTGAAACCATTGACAAGGCGCGCTCCGCAATCACGCTTGATCTGAAGCCGGCGACGCTGACAGTTCCCGGTCTGGGGTGGACCAAAGGCAAGGGCGTGGCTGCCGGTTTGAGCTTCACGATGGCCAACGAAGACGGCTCGACACGGCTGTCGGAACTGGAGCTGTCGGGCAAGGGCTTCAAGGCCAGCGGCGACATGACGCTCAAGGACGGACAACTGGCATCGGCGGATTTTACGACCGTCTCGCTGTCGCCGCGCGACGACTACCGCGCAAGCATCCGGCGCAACGGCAGCGGCTACAAGATCGAGATCGGTGGCAAGGCGATTGACGCCCGGCCGATCATTGCGCGGGCGAAAAACACGGTCTCCGGCAAAAGCAGCAACGATGACAGGCTGGGCCGCATAGAAGTATCGGGCAGCGTCGACAATGTTCACGGCTATTCCGACGAGCGGCTCAGATCCGGGGTGATCGGGTTTGCGGGGCAAGGCGACCGCATCGACCGGCTCGATTTCAAGGCGGTGACCCGCAGCGGCCAGGCGGTCGTGCTTTCGGTCAAGGGGGCGGGAAATGGAGATACGGTGGAGGTGACCAGCGGCGACGCGGGCGCTTTTGCGCGTTTCATGGGGATCTATTCGCGCATACAGGGTGGGCTGTTGAATGTACGGCTGGTGCGGGAGGGAGGCCCGCTCAGGCGCGGCGCCATCGATCTGCGAAACTTCATGGTGGTGGGGGAGCCAAGGCTGACTTCGCTGGTTTCGACGCCGAGCAAGGAAGACGGCCGCAGCCTGAATGAAGCGGTCAGGGCCGACATCGATGTTTCACAAGCCCGTTTCGAGGTGGCCAATGCGCGGGTGGTTTCGGGCAATGGCGAATTGCTGATCGAGGATGGCGTGTTGCGCGGTCCGCAGATCGGGGCCTCGTTCCGTGGCAAGGTTCATGACAAGCAGGGCCGGATCGACCTGGCGGGCACGTTCATGCCGGCCTATGGAGTCAACCGGCTGTTTGGCGAATTGCCGCTGATCGGCGCGCTGTTGGGCAATGGCCGCGACCGCGGGCTGATCGGCATCACCTTCCGGCTTGGCGGCAAGACCGAGTCACCGCTTCTGGAGGTCAATCCGCTGTCGGTGGTCGCACCCGGGGTGTTCCGGTCGATCTTCGAGTTTCGGCCTTAAGGCGAACAACGCCGCCAAGCCTGTTGGCTTGCGGCGTTGCTGCGAGACGTTCGACAGGCACTCGGCAAGCCCGGGCGCGACGCTCACTGGCAGTGTGTGGCCTTAGTTAGGGCGCACCAGCACATGCTTCTTTTTGCCCAGCGACAGTTTGATGACGCCGTTGCCGTCAAGATGGCCAGCGTCGACCATGGTCATATCGTCGCTGATTGCCACATCGTTGAGCTTGATGGCCCCGCCTTTGATGTGGCGGCGGGCTTCCCCGTTGGATGCGGCCAGACCGGCGCGAACGAACAGGGCGAGCAGGCCGATGCCGCCCTCAAGTTCGGCGGCGGGAACCGCAATGCTCGGCAGATTGTCCGCGGCCGCACCCTCCTCGAAGGTCTTGCGCGCGGTGTCGGCGGCTTCATCGGCGGCGGCGCGGCCATGCAGCAGCGCGGTGATCTCGGTCGCCAGCACCTTCTTGGCTTCATTGATCTCGGCGCCGCCAAGGGCTGACAGCCGGGCGATCTCGTCCATCGGCAGTGTGGTGTAGAGCTTGAGAAAGCGCGTGACGTCCGCATCCTCGGTGTTGCGCCAGTACTGCCAGAACTCGTAAGCGCTCAACAGATCGGCGTTGAGCCAGACCGCGCCGCTGGCGGTTTTGCCCATTTTGGCGCCCGAGGAGGTGGTCAGCAGCGGTGAGGTCAGTGCGTAGAGCTGCGGACAGCCCATCCGGTGGCCGAGGTCGATGCCATTGATGATGTTGCCCCACTGGTCTGACCCGCCCATCTGCAGCCGGCAGCCATAGCGCTTGTTGAGTTCCACGAAATCATAGGCCTGCAGGATCATGTAGTTGAACTCGAGGAACGACAGCGATTGCTCGCGCTCGAGCCTGAGCTTGACCGAATCGAAGGCCAGCATGCGATTGACGGAGAAATGGCGGCCGACATCGCGCAGGAACTCGACGTAGTTGATGTCCATCAACCAGTCGGCATTGTTGACCATCATAGCGTCGGTCGGGCCATCACCGAATTGGAGATAGTTGGAAAACACGCTCTTGATGCCGGCGATGTTGCTGGTGATGGTTTCGGGCGTCATCAGCTTGCGGGCCTCGTCCTTGAACGAGGGGTCGCCGACCATGCCGGTGCCGCCGCCCATCAGCGCGATCGGCCGGTGACCGGTCTGCTGCATCCAGTAAAGCAGCATAATCTGCAGCAGGCCGCCGGCGTGAAGGCTCGAAGCGGTCGGATCGAAGCCGATATAGGCGGTGACAGTCTCGCTCCGGAACAATGCATCCAGCCCCTCGGCGTCGGAGTTCTGGTGAATGAAGCCGCGCTCGTCGAGGGTGCGCAGGAAATCGGATTTGAACGCTGACATGTCATTGTCCTTGATTTTGCAGCCGGAGCACCGGCAAAAACGAGGGCGCCGATCACAAAATGCGGCGCCCGGCCGCGCCTTTACCACCGGCGCGCGACCGGTTCAACCGGAACGCCGGGCAACGCGGCGGCGGCGGCTGGTTTACCGGTGCGGATGCTGACGCGCGACCGGGAGCGATATAGGCTGTAAGCGTCAACCTGGGCTGATTCCCTGAGGCGGACTGGCGCGGTATCTCCAAGCCCATGACGAGGACACTTTTGATGAGCGGGAACAAGCGATGAGCGGGACGGGCCGGGTCATGCGGGCAATCGGATTGATGAGCGGCACCTCGATGGATGGCGTCGATCTGGCGCTATTGGAGACTGATGGCGATGCCGTGGTTCGGCGGATCGCGTCTTCGCTTACGCCCTTCGAGGCAAGGTTCCGAAAGCGCCTGGAGGCGGGGCTGGAGGATGCCAAGCAAATCAGCGAACGCTCCGAACGGCCGGGCGACCTGGCCGGGCTCGAACAGGAACTGACCGACCGCCATGCAGAGGCGGTCGAGGCATTCCTGGCGCGCGAGGGACTTGCGGCGTCTGACATCGATGTGGTCGGTTTTCACGGCCACACAGTTTTGCACCGGCCGCGGCAAGCGCTTACGGTTCAACTGGGCGGTGGCGCGCGGCTGGCCGAGAGGCTCGGCATCGATGTGGTGTACGATTTGCGCGCCAACGACATGGTCCATGGCGGGCAGGGGGCGCCGCTGGCGCCGGCTTACCACCGGGCGCTGGCGGCGGGTCTGCCAAAGCAATGGGCCGGCAAGCTGCCGGTGGCGTTGGTCAATATCGGCGGGATCTCCAACATTACCTATATCGGCCACGACGGAACGTTGTTGGCCTTTGACAGCGGGCCGGGCAATGCGCTGATTGATCAATGGGTGGCGAGGCATGCGGGCATTCCGTTCGATTCGGGCGGGGCGATCGCCTCGGAAGGAAGGGTGATTTCAACGCTGGCGGAGCGTTATCTGACCTCGCCGTTTTTTACCGCCAAGGAACGCATTTCGCTCGACCGGCTGGATTTCAAGCCGCCGGAAGACGACGCGGCGGGTCTGGAAGATGGTGCGCGGACACTGGCATTCGTCACCGCGGCGTCGATCGAGAAGGCGCAGGCGCATCTGCCGGAAAAGCCGAAATTGTGGATCCTGACCGGCGGCGGCCGCCACAACCGCATCATTGTCGAGGATCTGACAGTGGCGACCCGGCACACTGGCGAAGTCATCATCGCTGAACAGGCGGAGCTGAACGGCGATTCCATGGAAGCCGAAGCCTGGGGCTGGCTGGCGGTCCGATCGCTGAGGGGCCTGGCGCTGACCTATCCGGGAACCACCGGGGTCGATAGGCCGGTGAGCGGCGGCGCCCTGGCGCGCGCTGCTGATCGCAAGACTGCGTGATCCCGAGGGATCAAGAGGCCTCGGCCTGCGGCAACATGAGTGACAATCCGAGCGCCTCGAGGCGCTCGACAATCTGCGGATCGGGCTTGGCGTCGCAGATAACGCCGCGGGCTTTCGCCATGGGTTTCCAGCGCAGTGGCGCGCTGCGGCCGAATTTGGTTTGGTCGGCCAGGAAATAGGCGTCCATCGAGGCGGCGATCATGGCACGGCGCAACGCCAGGCCCGAACCGCTGAAGTCGGTCAGGCCATGAGCCGCGCTCAGGCCACCCAGGCTGACAAAGGCCAGATCGGCGGTATGGCCGTTCATCATGTCGATAGCGTCGGGTCCGCCGAGCGTGCGTTCCGTAGGGTCGAGTTTGCCTCCGAGCAGCGTCACCTGTGCGACCGGGGTCAGTTCCAGCGCAATGGCGATGTCGTTGGTCCACACCTTGAGACCGGTTCGGATGCGCAATTGCCGCGCCAGCTCCAGCGTGGTCGAGCCTGAATCGAGGATCACCCGTGCGCCGTCGGGCACCAGATCCAGCGCTCGTTCGGCAATCAGCGCCTTGCCTTCGGGGTTGGCGGTCAGCCGCTCGGCCAATTCGGGTTCCTTGATGCCGATCGCTACCGCACCGCCGCGTACCAGCCGCAGCAGTTTGCGGTTGGCCAGGTGCGCCAGATCGTTGCGAATGGTCTCCCTCGTTACATCGAAAAGGGCTGCGAGCTCGGTGGTGCGGGCGCCCGAATGGTGCTCGAGATGCGCAAGAATCAGCGCGTGCCGCCGGACAGGAAGTTCGGCCATGGTTGCTCCTCTTGACCGCCATTGGGCGAGTCTGTTGCCAATCCTTAGCCGAAAGGCCGGACGGGTGGCAGTGAGATCGACGCCCCGGCGCGGATCGTCACGGGCGACAGAAAAACTGATATGCCAATAAAATAAAATATTTTCCAAGAAATGCCAAATCCAAATAGGCTCACTGTGAATTGAGGAGCTTGAAATCATCATGACAATTCCAGACCTTCCACAACATGCCCATGTCGTTATCATCGGGGGCGGCGTTATCGGCGCATCGGTGGCTTATCATTTGACCAAGCTTGGCGTCACAGATGTGGTGCTCATCGAACAGGGACAATTGTCATCGGGCACCACCTGGCATGCGGCCGGGCTGGTGGGGCAATTGCGCAGCCACTCGGTGATGACCTCGCTCATTCAGTACTCGACCCGACTCTACCAGGACTTGGCTGCCGAAACCGGACTTGAAACCGGCTGGAAGCAGTGCGGGTCGCTGTCGGTGGCACGCACCGATGAGCGGATGACGCTGCTCAAGCGCACAGTCGCCTCGGCGCGTTCACAAGGCGTGGAGGTTGAACTGCTGAGCCCGGAGGAGGCGGGCGCGGTGTGGCCGCCGATGGAAACCGGCGACCTCAAGGGCGCGATCTGGTTGCCGGGCGACGGCAAAGCCAATCCCACGGATCTCACACAGTCGCTGGCCAAGGGCGCACGAATGGGTGGCGCGCGGGTGATCGAGGGTGTTCGCGTCACAGGCATTGCCACGCAGGACGGGCGGGTGACAGGGATCGAGACCGACAGGGGCGCGATCTCCGCCGAGATCGTCGTCAACTGCGCGGGACAATGGGCGCGCAAGATCGGGCAAATGTGCGGCGTGTCCGTGCCGATGCACTCTGCGGAGCATATGTACATCGTCACGGGGAAGGTCGACGGCGTCGATCCCGATTTGCCGGTGATGCGCGATCCCGACGGCTACATCTATTTCAAGGAAGAGGTTGGCGGCCTGGCGATGGGCGGGTTCGAGCCTTCGGCCAAGCCCTGGGGCATGGACGGCATTCCGGATGATTTCGCGTTCCAGCTTCTTGAAGATGACTGGGACCAGTTCGAAATCCTGATGGAGAACGCGTTGATCCGGGTGCCGGAGCTGGCGAATGCAGAGGTCAGGAAGTTCTACAACGGCCCCGAAAGCTTTACGCCGGACAACAATTTCCTGCTCGGCGAAGCGCCCGAGTTGAAGAACTTCTATGTCGGGGCGGGGTTCAACTCGATGGGCATCGCCAGCGCCGGCGGGGCCGGCAAGGCGTTGGCGGAATGGATCGTCAATGGCGCGCCGACCATGGATCTTTGGCCGGTCGACATCCGGCGTTTTGCGGGCTTCAACAACAATCCGACCTGGCTGCACGACCGCATCAAGGAGGTGCTGGGTCTGCACTACGCCATGCCGTGGCCCAATCTGGAACTTGATTCTGCGCGGCCGTTCCGGCGCTCGGCGCTATACTCGACTTTTGATGCCAAGGGCGCTGTCTGGGGCTCCAAGATGGGCTGGGAGCGGGTCAATTATTTTGCGCCCCAGGGTCAGGAAGCCAGGATCGATTACTCGTTTGGCCGCCAGAACTGGCATGAGGCGGTTGCGGCCGAGCATCATGCAACGCGCAACAATGTCGCCATGTTCGACCTCAGCTCGTTTTCCAAGCTGATGGTTGAGGGCCGTGATGCGCTTGCCGTGCTTAACCGGATCTGCGCGGCAAATCTCGATCGTCCGATCGGCTCCTCGGTTTATACCGGACTGTTGAACGCGCGCGGCGGTTATGAAAGCGATCTGACTGTGTTCCGGCTCGGCGCCGAGCGTTTTATGGTGGTTACCGGCTCTGCGCAGGCGGTGCATGATGCTGACTGGATCCGCAAGAACACGCCTGACGACGCCCATGTCTTTGTCCATGACGTCACCAATGCGTGGTCAGTGCTGGCGGTGATGGGGCCGAATTCTCGGGATTTGCTGCAAAAACTGACCCGCGCCGACCTTTCGGAAGAGGGATTCGCCTTTGCCACAATCAGGGAGATCGACATTGGCTACGCCACGGTGCTTGCCAACCGTATGAGCTATGTCGGTGAGCTGGGCTGGGAGCTGTTCGTGCCAGTGGAGTTCACGGTCGGCGTTTACGAGGCGTTGCACGCTGTAGATCCGTCTCTGATCGACGCCGGTTATTATGCGCTTGAAGGCTTGCGCATTGAAAAGGGCTTCCGCGCCTGGGGGCGGGAGCTGACGCCTGACATCACGCCATTGGAGGCGGGTTTGGGTTTCGCTGTCGACTTCACCAAGCCCGGCGGCTTCATCGGCAAGGAGGCGTTGGAGGAGGCCCGCGCCCGCGGCGGGCTGCATCAGCGAATCGTGCAGATCAGTCTTGACGATCCTGAGCCGCAATTGTGGGGCGGTGAATTGCTGATGCGCGATGGCGCGCCGGTGGGCAAGGTGATGTCGGCCGCCCACGGGCACACGCTGGATCGCCCGGTGGCGCTGTGCCGGATCGAGGAGCCGGAGCGGGTGATTGACCGCGCCTATCTCACCGAAGGCAGCTTCTCGGTTGATCTGGCGGGCGAGATCCATGCTGCCACGCTGCATCTCAAGCCCGCGGTCTAACCGCGGGCGTCAGTTGGCGGCGGTTTGGCTGCGCGCAATCTCCAGAAAGGCGTTGACCAGCTTGCCGCCGCGGCGTTCGCGCAGACAGATCAGCGTCTCCTGCATCATCATGTTTTCCTCGCCCTCAAGCGGGATCCGCACCAGTCGCGGATCCTCTCCGAATTCGGCCGTCGACACGAAGCCGACGCCAATGCCGGAGGCGACGATTTCGCGTACCGCCTCACGCCCCTCGGCGACGATGGCCGGTGAAAACTCATGGCCTGCGGCGCTGGCCGCTTCCTCGAATTTTGTGCGGGTCTTGGAGCCGCGCTCACGCATGACCAGCGGCAGCTCCTTGAGATCGTTGAAGGTAAGGCGGCCGCGGCTGGCAATCGGATGGCCGGCGGCGACGAAGGCCGCAATCGGGGTGGCGTTGAGCAGGATGGTTTCGAACTCGCGTCCCTGCGGGATTTCGCCAAGCACCCCGATATCGGCTTCATAGCTGAACAGGTTTTCGATCACGCTTTCAGAATTGCCGCCGCTGATGGTGACGCCGACGCCGGGGTACTTTTCCTGAAACCGGGCCAGGATCTTGAGCACATGCAGGGCGCTGTCGGCGACGATGCGAAGGGTGCCTGCGCGCAACACCCGGCTTTCGGACAAGAGCTCGCGCGCCTGGTTTTCATAGTCGAAAAAACGCCGGGTGATCTCCAGCAGACGTTCGCCGGCCGGCGTCAGCGTAACCTGTTTTTTGTGCCGGTTGAACAGCAGAATATCGTATTCTTCCTCCAGCTTTCGGACCTGGTCGGAGATCGCCGGCTGGGTGAGAAACAGTTCCTCGGCGGCGCGCGAAAAACCTCCGCTGACCGCGACGTAGTGGAAAGCACGCAATTGAACATAGCGCATCAGTGGGCCTTGATGGTTTGTGAAATTGATATGTGCATCGAAACTAACGATTGGATTTATAGAAGGCAAGAGTGCTCAATGGTCGTTTGAGTCCGAATCGCCACGCCGGGGAAGCGCATGTTGCCAGTTGCATTCTTTATCCATCTCGCCGGAGCCATCATGCTGTTGCTGTGGGCGGTGCGAATGGTGCGAACCGGTGTGGAACGGGCTCATGGAACGCGGTTGAAGTCCGCTCTTCGCGATGCCCGCGGCGGCAATGCCCAGATGGCGGTGGCGGGCACGGTGCTGGCGGTGGTGCTGCAGAGCTCAACCGCAGTCGGTGTTCTGGCGGCGGGATTCGCCACCAGCGGGATTTTGACCGTCAATGCGGGAATCGCGGCGCTGCTGGGCGCCGATCTCGGTTCGGCGCTGGTGGTCAAGATCCTGTCATTCGATCTCAGCGGCTTCATTCCGCTGCTGCTTCTGGTGGGAGCGGCGCTGTTTTTGAAATTCGAGGCCCGCACCGTGCGCCAGACCGGCCGCATCGTGCTTGGCATCGCCTTTATTCTGCTGTCGCTCAAGATGGTGGGCGAAGCCACCGAGCCGCTGCGTGACAGCGCGATACTGCCGGGGCTGATCGGCTACCTGAAAGATGATCCGCTGACCGCCTTTCTTGTGGCGGCGGCGATTGCCTGGCTGGTGCATTCCTCCGTGGCGACGGTTTTGTTGTTTGTCACCTTCGCGGCCCGCGACCTGCTGCCGCTCGAAGTGGCGCTGCCGATGGTACTCGGCGCCAATGTCGGCGGCGGGCTGATCGCGGTCTGGCTTACCCGCGGGATGGAGATCGAGGCGCGGCGCATCCCTCTGGGAAACCTGATTTTTCGTGGGACCGGCGCCATCGCGGGATTGACGGCGCTGCAGTTTTTCGATGTTCCGATCCATTACCTGGGGCAGGGCGAGGCGGTGCAGCTGGTGAATTTTCACCTGGCTTTCAATCTCGTTTTGGTGGTGCTGACCATTCCCCTGGTGCGCCCGATGGAGCGGCTGACCGCTGTGCTGCTGCCCATCCCGGCAAGTGCTCCCGATCCGATCGGGGCCGATCCGCTGGAAGTCAGCACACTTGATCGCGGTTCCACCGACCGACCGAATGTGGCGCTCGCAAGCGCCAAGCGTGAGCTCTTGCGCATGGGCGAAACGGTGGCTGCGATGTACCGGCCGGTAATGGAAATGATGGATGGCGGTAATCTCGAGCAGATCGCGCGGGTGCGCAAGATCGACGAGCAGGTCAACCGCAAGCACACTGACATCAAGCTGTTCATTGCCGAGGTCAATCGCGGCAAGCTGTCGGAGGACGAGATCCGCGAGGGCATGGATCTGACCGAGTTTTCGATCAATCTCGAACATATCGGCGACATCATCGCCAAGAACCTGCTGGCGCTGGCTGCCGAGCGTGCCCGCAAGAAGCTGCGGTTTTCGCCGGAAGGGTGGGCCGAGATGTGCAATCTGCACGCCCGGGTGGAGACCAACATGCAATTGGCGCTCAACGTGCTGATCTCAGGCGACATCGAGAGCGCGCGGCAGTTGGTGGGTGAAAAGGAAGCCATGCGACAACTGGCCCGCGACAGCAACGACCGGCATCTCGAGCGGCTGCGCGAAGGCCATGCCGACAGCATTGAAACCAGCGATATTCATCTTGAAACCGTGCGCGCCTTCAAGGAGATCAACTCGCTGCTGGTCACCGTCGCCTATCCGATTTTGACCGAAAGCGGCCAGCTGTTGCGCAGCCGTCTGGCGCAACTTGACTGATCGACGAAAATTGAAAGCAAAATCGATACACGGATACAAAATAACGATTTTACATATATCTGGATCGATGGAAAAACCAATGCGAAGCCGATGATCCGAACGCAGGGAAATTCGATGTCGATGGTTCAAACAGACAGTTTCGCCGACCCGGAAATGGGGGAACCCTTTCTGCTCACGCCGGGCCCTTTGACCACTGCTTTCAGCGTCAAACAGGCGATGCTGCGCGACTGGGGCTCCTGGGACGGCGATTTCCGCGCCATGACGAAATCCATGTGCGATCAACTGGTTGTCATGGCCGGTGACACTAGGAGCGAATTCGTCTGCGTGCCGATGCAGGGATCGGGAAGCTACTGCGTGGAAGCGCTTTTGGGAACCTTCGTGCCGCGCGACGGCAAGGTGCTGGTGCTGGCCAACGGCGCTTACGGGCTGCGGGCGGCGGAGACCATGCGCTATCTTGGCCGGGCGTTCACGCTGATCGACAAGGGCGACTACATGCCGCCTCGGGGCGACGAGGTGGCTGCGGCGCTGGATGCTGATCCGGCCATCACGCACGTCATTGCAATTCACTGCGAAACCTCCTCGGGCATCCTCAATCCAATCGACGAAATCTCGCAAGTTACCTATGCCCGCGGCCGCAAATTGCTGGTCGACAGCATGAGCGCCTTTGGCGCCATCGAACTGGATGTGGAAAAGACCCGCTATGAGGCAATGGTCTCTTCTGCCAACAAATGCATCGAAGGCGTGCCGGGCTTCGGTTTCGTCATCGCGCGAAAATCCGAACTGGAATCCTGCAAGGGCAACAGCCATTCGCTGAGCCTTGATATCCATGCGCAATGGGCCAATCTGGTCAAGACCGGACAGTGGCGCTACACGCCGCCGACCCATGTGGTCGCAGCCTTCATCGAGGCATTGCGCATGCATGCCCGGGAGGGCGGCGTCGAGGCGCGGGGCGCGCGCTACACCCGCAACCGCGATGTGATGGTGGCGGGCATGCGCGAATTGGGTTTTGAAACCCTGCTCAAGGACCGCTGGCTGTCGCCGATCATAGTGACGTTTTTCTGCCCTGCGCATCGCAATTTCGTGTTTTCGACCTTCTATGAGCTGATGAAGGCCAAGGGCTTCATCATTTATCCAGGCAAGCTGACCGTGGTTGAAAGTTTCCGCGTCGGCTGCATCGGCCGGATGGATGAGCACATCATGCGCCGCGTGGTTGAGGCCGCTGGCGAATGCCTTGAGGAAATGGACGTCGACACCGCGGCCCCTCCCGCCGAAGCCATTGCCGAACGCGCAAAACTCGCCGCCTGAGGCGGCATGCATTCCCCAACAAAAGGACACGAGATGACAACTTCCTCCCACGCCCCCGTCTCGGCGAACGACCGCAGCTATCCCTGGCCCAAGGTTCCGGCGATTGCGATCTGCCTGGACGGCTGTGAGCCGGAATATCTGACAAAGGCGATCGAGGCAGGGTTGATGCCGACGCTCGAGCGGATCCGCGAGAACGGCACCGACCGGTTGGCGCATTCGGTGATCCCGAGCTTTACCAATCCCAACAATCTGTCGATCGCCACCGGACGCCCGCCGATCGTGCACGGGATCTGCGGCAATTATCTCTACGATCCCGACACCGGCGAAGAGGTGATGATGAACGACGTGCGCTTCCTGCGCGCGCCGACGCTGTTCTCCAAATTCTATGAAGCCGGCGCGCGGGTGGCGATCGTCACCGCCAAGGACAAGCTGCGCGCTCTCCTGGGCGCCGGGCTGAAATTCGACGAGGATCGCGCCAAGTGTTTTTCGGCCGAAAAATCGGACAGCTCCACCGCCGCCGAACACGGTCAGGATGCAGCGTCCAAATGGCTGGGCATGGCGCAGCCGGACGTGTATTCGGCGGAACTGTCGGAGTTTGTGTTTGCCGCCGGCGTCAAGCTTCTTAAGGAATGGAAGCCGGATGTGATGTATCTGACCACAACCGACTATGTTCAGCATAAATATGCACCGGACCAGCCCGAAGCCCAGAGTTTTTACGAGATGTTCGACAAATATCTCACCCAACTCGATGCCATGGGCGCGGCGATCGTGGTGACCGCCGATCACGGCATGAAGCCCAAACATCTAGCCGACGGCTCTCCTTCGGTTGTTTATGTGCAGGATATGCTTGATGAATGGCTGGGCGAGGCTGCGGCGCGGCTGATCCTGCCGATCACCGACCCTTACGTGGTTCACCATGGAGCGCTCGGGTCGTTTGCCACCGCCTATCTTCCCAAGGGCGCTGATCAGGCCGACATTGCTGCCAGGCTTATGGCCGTCGACGGCATTACCCATGTGCTGACCAAGGCCGAGGCGATTGAGCGGTTCGAGCTTCCGGGCGACCGGATTGGCGATCTTGTTCTGGTCTCGGGTGAAAATGTCACCATCGGCACATCTGAACACCGGCATGATCTTGCCGCACTCAATGAGCCCCTGCGTAGCCATGGCGGGCTGACCGAACAGGAAGTACCGTTTATCGTCAATCGCGTTCTGGATCTGCCTGGCCAACCCGAGCTGCGCAATTTCGACGCCTTCTTCTATGCCACCACCGCGGCGGCGCTCTGAAAGGACATTGTCATGAACGCCAGCCCCCCGAATTTCGATCCGCGAAGCCGCAGCCGCGAAATCCGCCACGAAGGCATGCGGATCGGCGGCGAGGCCGTATTCACCGATGAGGTGGTGGAGGTGCATTACCCCTACACCGACGAGGTGATCGGCACGGTTCCCGCCGGCAAGGCCGAACATGCGCGTCGCGCCTTCGCAATCGCCGCCGCCTACAAGCCGAAGCTCTCGCGCTATGAGCGGCAGCAGATCCTGTTTCGCGCAGGTGAGCTGATCCGGGAAAAGCGCGAGGAACTGGCCTACTGGCTGGTGCTGGAACTCGGCATCTGCTGGCAGCATGCGCTCTATGAGACCGGCCGCGCCTATGATGTGTTCACGCTTGCCGGGCAGATGGCGATTCTCGACGACGGCCAGATTTTTTCCTGCGATCTGACGCCTCAGGGCAAGGAACGCAAGATCTTCACCTTGCGTGAACCGGTGCGGGCAATTTCGGCGATCACCCCGTTCAATCATCCGCTCAACATGGTCAGCCACAAGATCGCGCCGGCGATCGCCACCAACAATTGCGTGGTGTGCAAGCCGACTGAACTGACGCCGCTGACGGCGATTGCGCTGGCCGACATCCTCTACGAGGCGGGTTTGCCCCATGAGATGTTCCAGGTGGTGACCGGCTGGCCCAAGGATATCGGTGACGAGATGATCACCAATCCCGACATCGATATCATCACCTTTACCGGCGGAGTTCCGGTCGGCAAGATGATCGCCTCGAAGGCCGGCTACAAGCGCTGCGCGCTGGAGCTTGGCGGCAATGATCCGCTGATCATTCTCAACGATCTGTCCGACGCCGATCTCGACAAGGCTGCGACCATAGCGGTGGCAGGCGCGACCGGCAATTCCGGCCAGCGCTGCACGGCGGTCAAGCGCATACTGGTGCAGGAGAGCGTGGCCGACCGGTTCGTCCCGCTGGTGCTCGAGAAAGCCAAGAAGCTCAAATTCGGTGATCCGATGGATCCCGAAACCCAGCTTGGTTGCGTGGTGCATGCGCAAGCAGCCGAAACATTCGAGCGCCGGGTTCACGACGCGGAGGCCCAGGGCGCCAAGATCCTCTATCATCCCGGCCGCCAGGGCGCGCTGCTGCCGCCGATCGTGGTCGACCACGTGCCGCACGGCTCGGAACTGGTGATGGAAGAGACATTTGGCCCCATCGTGCCCATCGTGCGGGTGCCCGACGATGACGCCGAGGTGATGGCGATATCCAATTCGACCGAGTTCGGACTGTCGTCTGGTGTGTGCACCAATGATCTCAACCGGGCGATAGCCTTCGTCAACGGGCTCGACGTGGGCACCTGCAACATCTGGGAACAGCCCGGCTACCGCATCGAGATGTCGCCCTTTGGCGGCATTAAGGACAGCGGTAATGCGGTCAAGGAAGGGGTGCTGGAGGCGATGAAGTTCTTCACCAACGTCAAGACCTATTCGCTGCCGTGGCCGCGCTGAGGCGGCCGATTGACAAACGTTCTGGCGCGGCCCCGTGGCCGCGCCTTTTTCCGTTGAAGCTTGGCATGCCGGGGTCCGGAGCAAGGGGCGCGAGATGAAAATCACCCACACCGAAGGCGAATCCAACACTTCGGCCGCCCGTCAGGCCTGGGCCGCCAAACATCCCGATGCGGCGACACGAGACCTGCTCAAGCGCGACGCCGACGCCTTTTTGCACCAAAGCCTGTCGAGCCCTTGCGTTTCCACCATCGCCAAGGCCGAGGGCATCTGGATCGAGGACACCGCTGGCCGGCGTTACATGGATTTTCACGGCAATTCGGTCCACCACATCGGCTACGGCCATCCACGGCTGGTGGCCGCCATCAAGGATCAACTGGATCAATTGCCCTTCGCGCCGCGCCGCTTCACCAACGAGCCCGCCGTGGCGTTGGCTGAAAAGCTGGGCCGGATTGCGCCCGGCGATCTCGACAAGGTGCTGTTTACCACCGGTGGCTCCGACGCCAACGAGGTGGCGCTGAAGATCGCCCGCGCCGCCACCGGGCGGTTCAAGACGGTGTCGTTCTGGGACGCCTTTCACGGGGCGGGGCTGGGTTCGGCGAGCGTTGGCGGGGAAGCGACTTTCCGCTCGCATATTGCGGGGCCTCTGATTCCCGGCACTGAGCATGTGGCGCCCTTTGCCTGCTACCGTTGCCCCTATAATCATTCCGGCCCCGATGTCTGCGGGCTCGCCTGCGCCAATATGGTCGACTACGTGCTGGGCCGGGAAGGCGACGTGGCTGCAGTGATCGCCGAACCGATGCGGGCGGTGCCCACCGTGCCGCCGCCGGGTTTCTGGAAGGCGGTGCGCGAGGCCTGCAACCGCCATGGCGCGCTGCTGATCATGGACGAAATCCCGACCGGTCTGGGCAAGACCGGCCGCATGTTCGCCTTCGAGCACGACGACGTGGTTCCCGATATCGTCACGCTGGGCAAATCGCTGGGCGGCGGCATTCTGCCGATCGCGGCGGTGGTGGCGCGGCATGATCTCGACGTGTGCGGGGAGTTCGCCATCGGCCATTACACCCACGAGAAAAACCCGGTGACCGCGCGCGCGGCGCTGACCACGCTGGAAATCATCGAGGATGAAGGCCTGGTGGAACGATCTGCCGCACTCGGTGCCCACGCTATGGACCGTCTGCGCGAGTTCGCGCCGAAAAGTGCGCATGTCGGAGACGTGAGGGGCAGGGGGCTGATATTCGGGGTCGAGATTGTCGAGGACCGGGACAGCAAACAGGAGGGACGCGAGCGCGCCGAGCGGATCTACTACCGCTGTCTCGAAGCCGGGCTGAGTTTCAAGATCAGTGCCGGTTGCGTGCTCACATTGTCGCCACCACTGACCATCAGCCGCGAGGAGCTCGACCGGGCGCTCGACATCGTCACAGGCGCTATCATCGCGGAGGCACGCTAAACATGAAGATCGTACGAACCGATTGCGAACTGCAAACACCCGTCGTCGACGCCAGATTGCGCGAGCAGGGCCATGAGCTTGTGCTCTTGCCTGACGGGGTGCCGGAGGCACAATTGACGGAGGCGGTGCGCGACGCCGATCTTCTTTTGATGTGCTACACGCCGATCACCAGGCCGGTGCTGGAAGCGGCGAGCCGTTTGAAGGGCATCGTCAAATACGGGGTTGGTATCGATGCGATTGACATCCTGGCAGCGATCGAGCGCGGCATCCCGGTCGTCAACATTCCCGAATATGCCGAGGAGACCGTGGCTGAGGGCGCTTTTGCGCTTTTGATCGCGCTTGCCAAGAAGTTGCAGCCCTTGAGCCGGGCCATGCAGAAGGATGGCTGGGTGTGGCCGGAGCGGCAGTGGCTGGGTTCCGACATTTCAGGCAAAACTCTCGGTATTGTCGGGTTTGGCAAAATCGGCCAGAGCGTGGCGCGAATGGCGGGTGCGGGCTTCAGGGCCAATGTGATTGCTTACAATCCGGGCAAATCGGACGCTGAAATTGCCGCGGCCGGGGCCACCAAGCGCGATGATCTTCACCAGTTGCTTGCCGAAAGCGATTTCGTGTCGCTGCACTGCACATTGAATGAAAGCACCTACGGGATGATCGGCGAGGCGGAGCTTCAAGCCATGAAGCCGTCCGCGCTCCTGATCAACACATCTCGCGGCGCGCTGGTGGATCAGGACGCTCTTGTGCGGGCGCTCGAGGAGGGATGGATCGCCGGCGCCGGGTTGGATGTGTTTTCGAACGAGCCGCTTGCCCGCAGCGGGCACCCGATGAGCCGCCTGTTCGATCTCGATCAGGTGATCATCACGCCGCATCTGACCTTCTACACCCACGAAGCCATGCACCGCCTGGAGCTTGAGACGCTGGAGCGATGCGCGGAGATGCTGTCGGGCCGGCCAACGCTGGTCAAATCCCACGACCCGCGATTGAGAGCCCAGAAGAACGGAGTGATCTTTGCGTAACCGAAACCTGCTGCGAACGCGCAACGCCCGGGCGAAGCCGTGCCTGCCGTGCGGCACATGCGATTACCTGAGAACACTTGAACTGCGTTTGGCTCCATTTCAGCCCAACCTCCAATGCGGCTTCGCAAGGCCAGTGGCCTCGGCAACGGCCGCCCCGAGCGGATTTCTGCGCGGATTTCTGCCTTGAGCCTGTTTGCCCTGAGCATCGTGTTGTTTTCGGCGTTTTTGCACGCCGGCTGGAATGCGATGCTCAAGTCAGTCACCGACCGTGCCGCGGTGCTTGGCGCGGTGGCTGCGATCACCGCGCTGGCGGGCGTGGCGCTGATCAGCGTTTCACCGATCCCGGCGGCGGCAAGCTGGCCGGCCTTGTTCATTTCCACGGTCGTCCATTACGCCTACTATCTCTTGTTGTTTAGGGCTTACCGCTACGGTGATTTGAGTCAGGTCTATCCGATTTCGCGAGGGCTCGCGCCGGCGCTGGTGGCGTTGTCGGCTTTTGTGCTCTTGGGCGAGAGCCTGGGGCCGCTGGGCTGGGCTGGGCTGGCAACCATCAGTCTGGGAATTTGCATCCTTGCCATGCAGCGCGGGCCGATCCAGGCCTCTGGCCAGACCATCATGGTGGCGCTGCTTCTGGGGCTTTGCATCGGAACCTATTCGGTGGCCGATGGTATCGGGGTGCGCAGCGCCGGCACGCTGACGGGCTATATGGGCTGGCTGTTCCTGCTCGAGGCGCCGGTGCCGCTGGCGATTGTTCTCAAGCGCCGGAGGGACAGGGGACGATTTGAATCCCGCGCCTTGGTACTCGGCGCGCTGGGTGGGCTGGCGGCGGTAACGGCTTACGGGCTGGTGCTTTACGTCAAGACCATCGCCCCTTTGGGAGCGGTGTCAGCCGTGCGTGAATCAAGTGTGGTTATCGCCGCGCTGATCGGGTTGGTGTTCTTTGGCGAGCGGCCTTGGCTGGGGCGTTTGGTGGCGGCCGCAATCGTGGCTGGCGGTGTTGTGACGCTTGCGCTTTCGGGTTGATCAAAATACGAGAGAAATCGTTGCAATCATAAAATAAATAGATTTTACTTATTGTTTGAGCCTTCCCAAACTCTCAACCACTGCGGCCTCTGGATTGATGTCAATGTTGTCAAAAGAGCTTCACAATCCGGCCGCCACACAGACGGGGAGCCGCCTGACCAGGCCGGGTGTAAAAGACTCCGGAAATCAAATCGCCTGCATGTTCTAAAGGGGAACCACATGACAAAATTGAAAAGCCTTTATCTCGGGGTCGCAATCTCCGCGTTTTGCACCACCATGGCGCTGGCCGAGACCGAACTGACCGTTTACACCGCCGTCGAGGCCGAGGACCTGGCGCGTTACGCGGAAACCTTCAATCAGGATCATCCGGACATCAAGATCAACTGGGTGCGCGATTCCACTGGAGTGATCACCGCCAAGCTTCTGGCTGAAAAGAACAATCCGCAGGCCGATGTGGTTTGGGGCCTGGCTGCAACATCGCTTCTGGTGCTCAAGACCGAAGGCATGCTCGAGCCTTATGAGCCCTCTGGCCTCGACAAGCTCGATCCCAAGTTCCGCGACAGCGACACCCCGCCATCCTGGGTGGGTATGGACGCCTGGGTGGCCTCGGTGTGCTACAACACGGTGGAAGGCGACAAGCTCGGCCTGACCGCACCGGCAAGCTGGATGGACCTGACCAAGCCCGAATATGCCGGTCATGTGGTGATGCCGAACCCGGCCTCGTCAGGCACCGGCTTTCTCGACGTCTCGTCCTGGCTGCAGATCTTCGGTGAGGAAAAAGGCTGGGAGTACATGGATGCGCTGCATGAGAACATCGCGGCCTATACCCACTCCGGCTCCAAGCCCTGCAAGATGGCCGCGTCCGGCGAGACGGTGATCGGCGTTTCCTTCGCGTTCCGCGGCGCCAAGTCCAAGGCCGCCGGAGCTCCGCTGGAGATCGTGGTGCCGACTGAAGGCATCGGCTGGGACATGGAAGCCTCGGCAATCATGGCGGGTACTGCCAATGAAGAGGCGGCCAAGACGCTTCTCGACTGGTCGATCACGTCCAAGGCCATGGAAATGTACAACACCGGTTACGCCGTTGTCGCGATCCCGGGCATTGCCAAGCCCGTGGAGCATTTCCCCGAAGGCATCACCGACGCGATGATCGACAATGATTTCGAGTGGGCTGCAAACAACCGTTCGGCTATTCTGGAGGAATGGACCAAGCGGTACGACACCAAGTCCGAGCCAAAGGGCTAACTGCCAAGCGCCCGACCTCCGGGAACGCCGCCATTGCGCGGCGTTCCCTTTCCCGACACCCACCCGGAACATGATGATGACTTCAGCACACTCTGGCGGGGCGTCCAGCGCTCCGGCCGACGCAACCTCGTATCTGCAGATCAAGGGCCTATGGAAGGCCTTCGGCGAGTTTCTGGCGCTCAAGGACATTGACCTGGAAATTGCAGCGGGCGAGTTCATCTGCTTTCTCGGGCCGTCGGGCTGCGGCAAGACCACCCTGCTGCGCGCCATCGCCGGGCTCGATCCGCAGACCCGGGGCGAGATTCACCAGGGCGGCGCCCACATTTCCTCGCTGCCGCCGTCGGGTCGCGACTATGGCATCGTGTTTCAGTCCTATGCGCTGTTTCCCAATCTGACTGTGGCCCGCAACATCGCCTTCGGGCTTGAGAACACCGGCCGGCCCAAGCCTGAGATCGAAGCTCGCGTCAAGGAACTGCTGGAGCTCGTCGGGCTTCCCGAGCAGGCCGACAAGTACCCCGCACAGCTTTCCGGCGGTCAGCAGCAGCGCATCGCGCTGGCCCGCGCTATTGCGATCAATCCCGGCCTGTTGCTGCTTGATGAGCCCCTGTCGGCGCTGGATGCGAAGGTGCGTGTTCATTTGCGTCACGAAATCAAGGAATTGCAGCGCAAACTTGGAGTTACCACCATCATGGTGACCCATGACCAGGAAGAGGCGCTGGCGATGGCTGACCGGATCGTGGTCATGAACCACGGCACGGTGGAACAGGTGGGCACGCCCACCGAGATCTACCGCCATCCCGCTTCGCTGTTCGTTGCCGATTTCATCGGCGAGACCAACAAGGTGCCGTCTGTCTATCGCAGCGGCAAGGTCAGCATTGGCGATTTTGCGCTGTCGACGGATGTCGAGGGGATCGCCGATGGTACGGATGTGAACGTTGCCGTGCGTCCCGAAGACGTGGTGCCGCACCGGGTCGAGGACGCGGCCACGGGGCTCGTCAATCTGCTGCCGGCCAGCATTTCAGACATGGAGTTTCTGGGCTCGTTCTGGCGTTGCCATTTGCGCAGTCCGGTGTTGGGGGACACGCCGTTTGTGGCGAATTTCTCGGTCAACGCGGTGCGTCGGCTGGGGCTTGAGACGGGAATGGACATGGCGGTCGAACTGCCGGCCGAACGCGTTCTCGTGTTTCCGGGAGGGGCGTGAGGATGACCGATCTGAGCCTGCCTGCGGGAAAGCCGATCAAGCTGAAGCTCGATCGCGACGGCGCGATCAAACGGCTGTTTATGGTCATGATCGGATTGTATCTGGTCGTGGCGCTGGCTCTGCCGCTCTATGCGATGCTGTCCAAGAGCTTTGTAACCTACGGATTTGACCTGGATCGCTACGAGTTTCAGGTCAGCGACGATGCCGGGGTGTTCGGTGAGCCGGTCACCGCGGCCGCGCTCAACGAGCAACTGGGCGTGGTTGGTGACGCCGATCTGAGATCGAGTTCCGACGGGCGGCTGTCGGTAACCGTGTTCTTCTCGGATTTCAGCTTCCGAAGCCCTGTCAAATACCGGATCCGCGGCACGACGCCTGACGCGCCGTATCTGGTCGGCCTAGACCTGCAGAATTCGACCGAGTGGCAGGAGTATGATTCCAACACTTTCCGCCGCATCAATCTGCGCCCGGTGCAGTCGGTCGGGCCGCAGAACTACATCGAGTATTTCTCCAATCCGGCGTTGTTTTCGTCAATCGAGAACTCGCTGTTCATCGCCAGTGTGAGCACGGTTCTGACGGTGTTTTTTGCGTTCGGTTTTGCCTATGCGATCAACCGCAGCTGCATGCCGTTCAAGGGCGTCTTCAAGCTGGTGGCGATGATGCCCATTCTGGTGCCGTCGCTGCTTCCCGGCATTGCGCTGATCTATCTGTTCGGCAATCAGGGCATGCTCAAATCCATACTGATGGGCCAGAGCATCTACGGGCCGCTCGGCATCGTCATCGGCTCGGTGTTTTTTACCTTTCCGCATGCGCTGATCATCATCACCACAGCGCTGTCGATCGCTGATCAGCGGCAGTATGAAGCAGCCGAAAGCCTGCGCGCCAGCCGATGGCGAACTTTCTGGACGGTGACGATTCCCGGCGCGCGCTACGGGTTGATCTCGGCAGCATTCGTCACCTTCACGCTGGTGATCACCGATTTCGGCCTGCCCAAGGTGATTGGCGGGCAATACAATGTGCTGGCGATCGACATCTACAAGCAGGTGATCGGCCAGCAGAATTTCGAAATGGGCGCGGTGGTGTCGGTGATCCTGCTGATCCCGGCCGTGCTGGCCTTTTATGTCGACCGGCAGGTGCAGAAGAAACAGGTGTCGCTGCTGTCGGCGCGTTCGGTTCCCTATCAGCCCAAGCCAAATCGCCGTTTCGAGGCACTGTGCCTGGCCTGGTGCGGTCTGATGACGGTGTTCATCGTCGGCATCATCGGGGTGTGCCAATACGCGGCACTGATCAAGTTCTGGCCTTATGATCTGAGCTTGAGTCTGAACAATTACGCCTTCGACAAGATGGATGGCGGAGGCTGGTCGGCCTACTGGAACTCGATCAAGCTTGCGGGACTGACTGCGGTGGTCGGCACGGTGATCGTCTTCACCGGCGCTTATATGGTGGAAAAGATTGACGGCTTTAGGACCGGCCGCAGCCTGTTCCAGTTCCTGGCCATGCTGCCGATGGCGGTGCCGGGGATGGTGCTGGGCCTGGCCTACATCTTCTTCTTCAACAATCCCGACAATCCGCTCAATGTGATCTACGGCACCATGACCATCCTGGTGGTCTCGACGGTCACCCACTTTTACACGGTGGGACACCTGACGGCGCTGACCGCACTCAAGCAGATCGACGCCGAGTTTGAGCCGGTCGCAAGCTCGCTCAGGCAACCGTTCTACCGGCTGTTCACCCGGGTGACGGTGCCTGTGTGCCTCCCGGCAGTGCTCGACATCTCGATTTACATGTTCGTCAACGCGATGACGACAGTGTCGGCGGTAGTGTTCTTGTATTCCACCCATACGGCGCTGGCCTCGGTGGCGGTGTTGAACATGGACGATGCGGGGGACATCGCACCAGCGGCGGCGATGGGCATGATGATCTTCTACACCAACGCCACAGCGCGGCTTGTGCATCTGTTCGCCTCACGTCGCATTCTCGGCACCACCCAGGCCTGGCGCAAGCGATAGCGAAGGCCGGACCCGTAGCCGGGTAGGACGTGGACCTGACAGCGCTAACTGAGGAAGCGGGTGAACTCCGCATTCGCCTCTGAAAGCGCTACGTTTGTACGAGGCGGCCGGGCCCGTTGAGAGGTTAGGGCCGCTTCCGACCGAGAGGACGTGGGTGTTGCGATGTGCACGCCAGCAGAGCGCGTGCCGCCCGATGCGCCTGTGTCAGGTACGTGCGTCGTCGGTTTCAATCATGTCGATCTGGAAAATGGTGGGCGATGAGAGACTCGAACTCCCGACATCCTCGGTGTAAACGAGGCGCTCTACCAACTGAGCTAATCGCCCCCAGTGCGATGGCGCCTGCTTTAGGGCCTCGGCGGCGGTTCCGCAAGAAAAAATCACGCGAGCGGCCCCTCGAAGCGACAGTTTTTGTGGCTGCCTGACCGGCGGCGGAGACCGATTTCGGTTTCCTCCGGCCAGCGCCCCGGGACAAGATTGATATTTGTCGTTTTTCCTTCGCATTGAGCGCTTGACACCTCCCGGCGAACGCCGTAATCAGCCGCTCACGGGACGCCGGTCAGCCGCTGTCCCGTATGAAAAATGCGCGGGTGTAGCTCAGTTGGTTAGAGTGCCGGCCTGTCACGCCGGAGGTCGCGGGTTCGAGCCCCGTCACTCGCGCCATTTTTCCATGATTTGCCGAAGACCTTCGATCTTTTCGCTGAATCCGGCCCGATTTTCCATATCCCTTAGGATTTCTGACCGCTTGCCGCTGTATTTCCATGCGTCTCGCCTGCAGAAAAATTACCAATTTTTCAAAGACCTGCTGTAAACTATTTCACATAAATTGCTCAGGTTGCGCGGCGATATTTATTCAATCGCAATAGTTAACCAAACATAAGCCATTCAGTGCAATTTTATGCATGAGACTGTTACCGAGATGCTTTGATCGGGCAAGCAAACGGCCACAGAATCTTCCCGGCGTGATCATGCCCGGGTATGGGTTCATGACGAGCTTTTCCAACGATTTGTATGCTGTCGACGCAAAAGGGGGAAGCGCGCGATGTTATCAATGTTTCATGGGCGTGGTGCCGAAAACAACGCAATTTTGGAAGCTCTGGGCCGTTCAATGGCGATTATCGAGTTCGATATGAAGGGCAAAATCCTAACCGCCAACGAGAACTTTTGTCAGGCGCTCGGCTATTCGCTCGAAGAAATCAAAAATCAGCACCACCGGATTTTCGTGGATCCGGAAGAGGCTGCTTCAAAGGAATATACGACGTTCTGGAAGGACCTGGCCGCAGGCAAGTTTCAGAGCAAGCGCTTCCGTCGCATTCGCAAGGATGGCTCCGACATCTGGATTGAAGCATCCTATAATCCGGTGTTTCGTAACGGCAAACCCTACAAATGCGTCAAGTTTGCCAGTGATGTGACCGAGCAGGTTCTAAAGTCGCTCGACCACTCCGGCAAGATTGCGGCGATCTCGAGATCGCAGGCAACGATCGAGTTTCAGCCGGACGGCATAATTCTTGACGCCAATGAGAACTTTCTTTCCGCTGTGGGTTACACAATCAATGAGATTCGCGGCAAGCACCATTCGATTTTCTGCGACGCCGAATACGTCAAAGGTGAGGATTACAAGCACTTCTGGAAGCGGCTTGGAGACGGAGAATTCTTTTCCGACGAGTACACGCGCTTCGGCAAGGGCGGCAAACGCATCAATATCCAGGCGTCCTACAATCCGATCATCGATACGCTCGGCAATGTGATCAAGGTCGTCAAATACGCCACCGATGTGACTGAGCGTGTTGAGAATGTTGAGGAGCTGGCGTCCAATCTGTCAAAGCTCGCCGAGGGCGATTTGACCCTGTCAATTGACGCCCCTTTTATCCCGGCCTTCGAGCGCGTGCGGCTTGATTTCAACAGTTCGGTTGCCAGCCTTGCGGAGGTCGTTCGCATGGTCAGCGGCAATGCCGATGCGATCAACGCCAGTTCGGGTGAAATCTCAAAGGCTGCTGTCGATCTGTCGAGACGAACCGAAACCCAGGCCGCCTCGCTCGAGGAAACGGCCGCGGCGCTGGAAGAAATTACCACCACGGTCAACGATTCGAGCAAACGTGCTCAGGAAGCAGGTCAACTGGTCGAAGATACACGCACCAATGCCGAACGCTCTGGCAATCTGGTGGAGACCGCAACGGCTGCCATGGGCGAAATCGAGAGTTCCTCCCGTGAAATCTCCAACATTATCGGCGTCATCGACGAAATCGCTTTCCAGACCAACCTGCTTGCGCTGAACGCAGGTGTGGAAGCGGCCCGGGCGGGTGAGGCCGGCAAGGGATTTGCCGTGGTCGCCCAGGAAGTGCGTGAACTGGCGCAGCGTTCCGCCACCGCCGCCAGGGAAATCAAGGGCCTGATCACCAATTCAGGCTCCCACGTGTCCCGCGGTGTCGATCTGGTCGAGCAGACCGGGAAGGCGTTGCGCGTAATCGCCAAGCAGGTTCACGACATTGACGATAACGTGGCTGCGATCGTCAAGTCGTCGCAAGAGCAGGCGGCCGGCATCAAGGAGATCAATACGGCGGTCAATGTGCTGGACGAGGGAACGCAGCAGAATGCCGCGATGGTGGAAGAAACCACCGCTGCAACGTCCGAAGTGGCGCAAGAGGCGCAAAAGCTGTTCGAACTGATTGCAAGGTTTCGCATCAACGCCTCGGTCCAACGGTCGGCCTCTGCGCCGGCTGCCTCGGAGATCGCGGCCTAGACGGGACGGGCCCGAATCCGGTCGCGAGCGGGCTCGCGGCCATAAGCCGCATCGATTGATTCTCTCGCCGCAGCTCCGCGTTGACGCCGCAGCCCTGCCAGCCAGGGGGAGGGCAGCGTCAGGCCGCTTCATATATATTTGGCAATCGGTCCAATCCCATGCGGACTGGCTTCAAACGCCCACGTTGAACGGCGCGCGACGACCGCTCGCCTGCGATTCCCCAAGGCGCCTTGGGGGCTGAATTGCCGTCCTTAGCAAAAAGAGTCCCTTCAATCCCACCCGACTTTGCAGTAACTGTTCGTAGAGGCGATTGGCATGGCTGTGCAATTACCTGCGTGCGCTCTTGCACACATAGGCAGGCTGCGCTAACCACGCCGCGTTGCAACATGATCAGTCGCGCGGGCCTGAGGCCGGCTCCAGACCTTGAGGCAGGGCCGGGGCTTTAACCGCAGCGGACACAGGAACGGACGTCATGACGGAACTCTTGGGCGCCTATTTGCCAATCGCGATCTTCATCGGTGTAGCCCTGGTCATCGGGCTGGCTTTGCTGATTGCGCCCTTTGCCATCGCCTACAAGAATCCCGATCCCGAAAAGCTTTCCGCATACGAATGCGGCTTCAACGCTTTTGACGATGCGCGCATGAAGTTCGACGTGCGGTTCTATCTGGTGTCGATCCTGTTCATCATCTTTGATCTCGAAGTGGCGTTCCTGTTTCCCTGGGCGGTATCGTTCGGCGATATTGGCTGGATGGGATTCTGGTCGATGATGGTATTCCTGGGCGTGCTGACAGTCGGCTTCATCTATGAATGGAAGAAGGGAGCGCTCGAATGGGAGTAAGCAACCAGACGCTGGTGGCGCCTGCGGCCAAGGGCATCATTGATCCCAATACCGGCAAGCCGGTGGGCCAGGACGATGTGTTCTTTGGCGAGGTCAACAATGAACTCGCCGACAAGGGTTTCCTCGTCACCTCCACCGATGAGCTGATCAACTGGTCGCGCACCGGATCTTTGATGTGGATGACGTTTGGTCTCGCCTGCTGCGCGGTCGAGATGATGCAGATGTCGATGCCGCGCTACGACGCCGAGCGGTTCGGTTTCGCGCCGCGCGCCAGCCCGCGCCAGTCCGATGTGATGATCGTGGCCGGCACGCTGACCAACAAGATGGCGCCGGCGCTCAGGAAGGTCTACGACCAGATGCCCGAGCCGCGCTATGTGATCTCGATGGGCTCGTGCGCCAATGGCGGCGGTTATTATCACTACTCCTATTCGGTGGTGCGCGGCTGCGACCGGGTGGTGCCGGTCGACATCTATGTTCCGGGTTGCCCGCCGACGGCGGAAGCCCTGCTTTATGGCGTCCTGCTCTTGCAGAAGAAGATGCGTCGCACCGGCACGATCGAGCGCTAGGAAACAGATATGAGCGAAGCCCTCAAGGACCTTTCGGATTATCTCGGCGAGACCAGGGGCAACCTGATCGAAAGCGCCGAGATTGCCTTTGACGAACTTACGCTGACCGCACAGCCGGGCAATCTGATCGAGCTTTTGACATTCCTGCGCGATGACGCGCAGTGCCAGTTCGTCAATTTCATCGATTGTTGCGGTGTCGACTGGCCGGGCCGCGCCGAGCGTTTCGACGTGGTCTACCATCTGCTTTCGCCGCGCCAGAACATGCGAATCCGCATAAAGGTAGCGACCAGCGAAGATGCGCCGGTGCCATCGATCACCCAGGTCTATCCCGGCGCCGACTGGTTCGAGCGCGAGGCCTATGACCTTTACGGCATCCTGTTTACCGGCCACCCGGATCTGCGCCGCATTCTGACCGACTACGGTTTCGAAGGGCACCCGCTCAGAAAAGATTTCCCGCTGACGGGCTTTGTCGAAGTGCGTTATGACGACGAGGTCAAGCGCGTGGTCTATGAGCCGGTGGTGCTCAAGCAGGAATTCCGCGATTTCGATTTCCTCTCTCCCTGGGAAGGCACGGACTACGTGCTGCCGGGCGATGAGAAAGCCAAGGGGTGAGGACGTAAGCCATGAACGAACACAACGTCCGCAACTTCAACATCAATTTCGGCCCGCAGCACCCGGCCGCCCACGGCGTGCTTCGTCTGGTGCTCGAACTCGACGGTGAAATCGTCGAGCGCGTCGACCCGCATATCGGATTGCTGCACCGCGGCACCGAGAAGCTGATCGAGGCCAAGACCTATCTGCAGGCGGTGCCCTATTTCGACCGGCTCGACTATGTCGCACCGATGAACCAGGAACATGCCTTCGCGCTGGCCGTGGAAAAGCTTGCCGGCGTCGAGGTGCCGCGGCGCGGTCAGTTGATCCGGGTGCTCTACTCCGAAATCGGCCGCATCCTGTCGCATTTGCTCAACATCACCACCCAGGCTCTTGACGTAGGCGCGCTGACACCGCCGCTGTGGGGCTTCGAAGAGCGCGAAAAGCTGATGGTGTTTTACGAACGGGCCTGCGGCGCGCGGCTTCATGCCGCCTATTTCCGGCCCGGCGGCGTGCATCAGGACCTGCCTGATGAATTGGTCGAGGACATCGGCAAATGGTGCGACCCGTTCCTGCAGACCTGTGACGACATTGAAGGGCTGTTGACCGACAACCGGATCTTCAAGCAACGCAATGTCGACATCGCCGTGGTCAGCCTTGATGATGCCTGGGCCTGGGGCTTTTCAGGCGTGATGGTGCGCGGCTCGGGCGCTGCCTGGGACCTGCGCCGCTCGCAGCCCTATGAATGCTATTCGGAGCTCGATTTCGACATCCCGATCGGCAAGAACGGCGACTGCTATGACCGTTACCTGATCCGCATGCAGGAAATGCGCGAATCGGTGAAGATCATGAAGCAATGCGTAGAGCTGCTGCTGGGTCCCGACCGGGTCGGGCCGGTGTCGGCGACCGACGGCAAGATCGTGCCGCCCAAGCGCGGTGAGATGAAGCGGTCGATGGAAGCGCTGATCCATCATTTCAAGCTTTATACGGAAGGTTTCCGGGTGCCGGAAGGCGAGGTCTATGCGGCGGTGGAAGCGCCCAAGGGCGAATTCGGCGTCTATGTGGTCTCCGACGGATCCAACAAGCCCTATCGCTGCAAGATCCGGGCGCCGGGCTATGCGCATCTGCAGGCGATGGATTTCATCTGCCGCGGCCACCAGTTGGCCGATGTCTCGGCAGCGTTGGGTTCGCTCGACATCGTGTTCGGGGAGGTAGACCGGTGACCGGGCTTCACTCTGCCAAGAATTGCCATTGCGGCGCATATACGACCAATTCGCCGCTTGGCGTGTTCAAATAGGCCGGAAGAAAGACAGAAGAGTTCACCATGTCCGTTCGTCGACTAGCCGAAGAGAATGTCCAGCCCGCGGATTTCGCGTTCAACCGCGAGTTTTCCGCGCAGGCCAAGACATGGATCAAGAAATATCCCAAGGAGCGTGCGCAATCGGCGGTGATTCCGCTGTTGATGCTGGCCCAGGAGCAGGACGGCTGGGTGACCAAGCGGGCGATTGAAACCGTCGCCGACATGCTCGGCATGCCCTATATCCGCGCTTTGGAAGTGGCGACCTTCTACACCCAGTTCCAGCTCAAGCCGGTTGGCACGCGCGCCCATATCCAGGTCTGCGGGACCACGCCCTGCATGCTGCGCGGCTCCGAAGAGCTGATGGATGTCTGCCGCAAGAAGATCCACCCCGAGCCGTTTCATACCAATGAAAGCGGGACGCTGTCGTGGGAAGAGGTCGAGTGCCAGGGTGCCTGTGTGAACGCGCCGATGGTGATGATTTTCAAGGACGCCTATGAGGATCTATCAGCCGAGCGGCTGGCCTATATCATCGACCGGTTCGATGCCGGGCGTCCCGAGGAGATCAATACCGGGCCGCAGATCAACCGGATCTTTTCCGCACCGGAAAGCGGGCTCACCAGCCTGGCCGAGGAGATCAAGCCCGCGAAGAACGGGGCGGCAAAGACTTCGAAAGCCAGGGCTGCATCGCCTGCGGCGGCCAAGTCTGCCCCGGCCAAGGCGACGGTTGCCGCCAAGCCAGCCGCGAAGGCCGGTTCGGATGCGAAGAAAGCGGCCTCGGTGACATCGGGCAAAGCCAAGTCTCCGGCCAAGGCCACGGCTGCCAAAACCACAACAGCCAAAACCGCACCTGCGGCCAAATCCACCGCCAAGGCGGCGCCGGCGGCCGCGGTTGCCTCGCTTGAAGACAAGAACCGGCCGGCAGGCATCGCCAAGCCCGCGCAACCGGATGATCTCAAGATGATTTCCGGCGTCGGTCCGAAAATCGAGGGCATTTTGCATTCGCTGGGCATCTACACCTTCGATCAGGTCGCCAAATGGAAGAAGGCGGAGCGTGAGTGGATCGACGGCTATCTTAAGTTCAAAGGCCGTATCGAGCGTGAGGACTGGGTCAAACAGGCCAAGGCGCTGGCCAAGGGTGGCGAGGCCGAGTACATCAAGGTCTTCGGCAAGAAGCCGCGATAGAGGTGAATGATGTTAGCTGACGAGAACCGGATCTTTACCAATATCTACGGCGTCTATGACAAGTCGTTGAAGGGCGCGATGGCGCGCGGGCATTGGGACGGCACCAAGCAAATCCTGGAAAAGGGCCGCGACTGGATCATCAGCGAGATGAAAGCATCGGGTCTGAGGGGCCGCGGCGGCGCCGGATTCCCGACCGGGCTGAAATGGTCGTTCATGCCCAAGGAGAGCGATGGCCGGCCGCATTATCTGGTCATCAACGCTGATGAGTCCGAACCGGGCACCTGCAAGGACCGCGACATCATGCGCCACGATCCGCATACGCTGATCGAAGGCTGCGTGATCGCCGGCTTCGCCATGGGCGCGCATGCGACCTACATCTATGTGCGCGGCGAATATATGCGCGAGCGCGAGGCGCTGCAGGCAGCGATCGACGAGTGCTATGATGCCGGCCTTCTGGGCAAGAACTCCAAGCTCGGCTACGACATGGATGTCTACGTACACCATGGCGCGGGCGCCTATATCTGCGGTGAGGAGACCGCACTGCTCGAAAGCCTTGAGGGCAAAAAGGGGCAGCCGCGGCTTAAACCGCCGTTCCCGGCCAATGTCGGGCTCTATGGCTGTCCGACGACGGTCAACAATGTCGAATCGATTGCCGTGGCGCCGACCATCTTGCGCCGGGGCGGGGCCTGGTTTGCTGGCTTCGGTCGGCCCAACAACACCGGCACCAAGCTGTTTTGCGTCTCCGGTCACGTCAACACGCCGTGCACCGTGGAAGAAGCGATGTCGATCCCGTTCCGCGAATTGATCGATACCCATTGCGGCGGCATTCGCGGCGGCTGGGACAATCTGCTGGCGGTGATCCCGGGCGGCTCCTCGGTGCCTTGTGTGCCTGGCGCCGATATCATCGACACGCCGATGGATTTCGACAGCTTGCGCGATCTCAAGTCCGGCCTGGGAACGGCCGCGGTGATCGTGATGGACAAATCCACCGACATCGTCAAAGCGATCTGGCGGCTTTCGGCCTTCTACAAGCACGAGAGCTGCGGCCAGTGCACGCCCTGCCGCGAGGGCACCGGCTGGATGATGAGGGTGATGGACCGCATGGTCAAAGGCAATGCGCAGAAGCGCGAGATCGACATGCTGTTCGATGTCACCAAGCAGATTGAGGGTCACACCATCTGCGCTCTGGGCGACGCCGCGGCCTGGCCGATCCAGGGCCTGATCCGGCATTTCCGTCCCGAGATGGAAGCGCGGATCGATCAATACACACGAAACGCTGTTCAAAGCCGCAATGTGCGGCTGGAAGCGGCGGAATAAGAGGTTCGCTATAACCGGACCCGCATGAACAGGAAACGTCACGAGGGATGAGAGCCAGCACACGACAAAGGAGAAACTTATGTCGATGTTTTCTTTTCCCGCAGACATGAACATGAACGAGATGATGAAACCGATGACAGCCATGACGGACTTGTCCAAGGCGGCAGACATGCAGGTCGCGCCGCTGATGGTCTATCCGTTGGGTGCGGCTGCGGCGGCGACCGCGGTCGGTTTCGGCATGGCCGGGCAGATGACCGGACTGATGATGGGCGCGATGCAGGCCGCGATGCAAAGCCAGACCTCGGCGCTTGGCGCCAAGCCCGATCTGAGCTGGCTGGTGCCGACGCTGGCCGAGGATCTGGCTCCGGAAGAACTGGATGAGGCCCCGGTGGCTGAGAGCAAGCCCAAGGCCGCCAAGGCCAAGACGCCAGCGGCCAGGAAGCCCGCGGCAAAAACCGCAGACATTGTTGAACTGAAGCCTGCAGCCAAGGCTGCGGAAGCAGCCATTGTTGAAAAGCCTTCAGCCAAGGCCGCTGACAAGACACCGGCTGTTGCCAAGACAGCTGCGGCAAAGCCCAAGTCGACCGCGAGGTCATCGACGGCAAAGCCTGCCACGCCAAAGGCGGAAGCAAAGGCTTCCAAGGCTCCGGCATCCGAAACCGGCGCGAAAGCCGCCAAGACGCCAAAGCCTGCCGAAGCTGCCAAGGGCAGCGCGGTCGCAGCGGTAGAGAAACTCAAGTCCGACGCCGAAACGGCAGCGGCAGTAGCCACCGAGGCTGCATCGACGGTTGCGGTGAAACAGGCCAAGCCGGCAGCGGCGCTCGAACCCGAGGACTATCGCCGTCCCTCGGAGATCGAAAAACCCGGCACGCCGGACGATCTCAAACTGATTTCCGGGGTCGGTCCGAAGCTTGAGCAGGTGCTCAACGGGCTTGGCGTGTGGACATTCGCGCAGATCGCTGACTGGAAGGCCGAAGAGATCGCCTGGGTCGACGATTACCTGCAATTCAAAGGCCGGATCGACCGCGACGACTGGATTTCGCAGGCGCGGGCGCTGGCAAAGGGCGGCATAACCGCCTGACATGACAACCAAGCCGGGCGGCCTTGGCGCCGCCCGGTCAAACATGAAACGGGTCCCGGCAAGGGATGGTGCGCGGCCACGGGGCCGCCCGCAACGACAGGACTGCTTGCATGGCCAAGATCAAGGTTGACGGAAACGAGATCGAGGTGCCGGATCACTACACGCTTTTGCAGGCGTGTGAGGACGCCGGCGCCGAGGTGCCGCGGTTCTGTTTTCACGAACGGCTGTCGATCGCCGGCAATTGCCGCATGTGCCTTGTCGAGGTGAAGGGCGGACCGCCCAAGCCGGCGGCGTCCTGCGCCATGGGCGTGCGCGATCTGCGTCCCGGCCCCAATGGCGAAACGCCCGAAGTGTTCACCAACACTCCGATGGTCAAGAAGGCGCGCGAAGGGGTGATGGAATTCCTGCTCATCAACCATCCGCTCGACTGCCCGATCTGCGACCAGGGCGGCGAGTGCGACCTGCAGGACCAGGCGATGGCCTTCGGCATGGACAATTCGCGCTATGAGGAAAGCAAGCGCGCCGTCGAGGACAAATATATCGGCCCGCTGGTCAAGACCATCATGAACCGCTGCATTCACTGCACGCGGTGTGTGCGGTTCACCACCGAGGTGGCGGGCATTTCCGAGCTTGGCCTGATCGGCCGCGGCGAGGACGCCGAGATCACAACCTATCTCGAACATGCCATGAGTTCGGAACTGCAGGGCAATGTGATCGACCTGTGTCCGGTGGGAGCGCTGACCTCGCGGCCTTACGCCTTCCAGGCCCGGCCGTGGGAGCTCAACAAAACCGAATCCATTGATGTGATGGACGCGGTCGGCTCGGCAATCCGGGTTGACACCCGCGGCCGCGAAGTGATGCGGGTGATGCCGCGCGTCAACGAGGCGATCAACGAGGAGTGGATTTCCGACAAGACCCGCTTCATTTGGGACGGGTTGCGCACCCAGCGGCTCGACCGGCCCTATGTGCGCCGCAACGGCAAGCTTGAAGCCGCATCCTGGGGTGAGGCATTTGCGACGATCGCAAAGGCGGTAAAGGCTGCCAAACCGGAGCGCATTGGCGCTGTTGCCGGTGATCTAGCCAGTGTCGAGGAGATGTTTGCCCTCAAGAGCCTGATGGCTTCGCTGGGCTCCGTCAATATCGACTGCCGGCAGGATGGCGCCGCCCTCGACCCGTCGCTGGGCCGGGCAGGCTACATCTTCAACCCGACCATTGAAGGCATCGAAGATGCCGATGCGATCCTGATCGTCGGTTCCAATCCGCGCCGTGAGGCGGCGATCATCAATGCCCGGATCCGCAAGCGCTGGCGCATGGGAGATCTGCCGATTGGCCTGATCGGCGAACAGACTGATCTGCGCTATGCCTATGAGTATCTGGGTGCCGGTCCCGAAACATTGAAGGAGCTGGTCGACGGCTCCAGCAAATTCACAGCCAAGCTCAAGCGCGCCAAGAAGCCGATGATCCTCATCGGGCAGGGGGCCCTGTCGCGCGGCGACGGCGCGGGCGTGCTGGCCAATGCGGCCAAACTGGCCGAAGCGGTTGGCGCGGTGAAGGGCGAATGGAACGGCTTTGCGGTGCTGCATACGGCGGCCGCGCGGGTCGGCGGGCTCGATCTGGGACTGGTTCCCGGCGAAGGCGGCCTCACGGCGGCCGAGATGCTTGGCGGGACCGATGTGCTGTTCCTGCTTGGCGCTGACGAGCTGGATTTCACCAAAAAGACCGTCGGCTTCACGGTCTATATCGGCACCCATGGCGACAATGGCGCTCATCATGCCGATGTGATCCTGCCGGCCGCGACCTACACCGAAAAATCCGGCACCTATGTCAACACCGAGGGCCGGGTGCAGATGGCCAGCCGGGCCGCCTTCGCACCAGGCGAGGCGCGTGAGGATTGGGCGGTGCTCAGGGCGCTGTCGGATGTTCTGGGCAAGAAACTGCCCTATGATTCGCTCACCGGCCTGCGCGCCGCACTTTATGCCGATTACCCGCATTTTGCGGAAATCGACATGATTTCAACAGCCGATGGCGGCGCAATTGCCGCAATTGCGAAGAAAGCGGCCCGGATGAACAAATCGGCGTTTGCGTCGCCGGTCAAAGACTTCTATTTGACCAACCCGATCGCACGCGCATCGGCGGTGATGGCTGAATGCTCGGCCTTGGCGAAGACCGCCAAGGCGGTTGCGGCGGAATAGGGGCGGAAAACACCATGGACGGTTTCATCACAACCTATGTCTGGCCCGGGGTCATCATCCTGGCGCAATCGCTGTTGCTGCTGGTCGCGCTGCTCCTGTTCATCGCCTACATTCTTTACGCCGACCGCAAGATCTGGGCGGCCGTGCAACTGCGCCGCGGCCCCAATGTGGTGGGACCCTGGGGGCTGTTCCAGTCGTTCGCCGACCTTTTGAAATTCGTCTTCAAGGAGCCGGTGATCCCGGCGGGCGCCAACAAGGGCGTGTTCCTGCTGGCGCCGCTGGTGGCGGTGACGCTGGCGTTGGCGGCCTGGGCGGTGATCCCTGTCAATGCCGGCTGGGTGATTGCCGACATCAATGTGGGCATCCTGTTCGTCTTCGCCATTTCCTCGCTCGAGGTCTATGGCATCATCATGGGCGGCTGGGCCTCGAACTCGAAATATCCGTTCCTGGGCGCGCTGCGTTCGGCGGCACAGATGGTGTCTTACGAAGTCTCCATAGGCTTCGTTATCGTGGCGGTGCTGTTGTGCGTTGGATCGCTCAACCTGACCGAAATCGTCATGGCGCAATCCAATGGCGTCGGCACGCGCATGGGGCTGCCCAATTCGCTGTTTGACTGGCACTGGTTCGCGCTGTTCCCACTGTTCGTGATCTTCTTCATCTCGGCTCTGGCCGAAACCAACCGTCCGCCGTTTGACCTTCCCGAGGCCGAATCGGAACTGGTGGCGGGCTTCATGGTCGAATACGGCTCGACGCCGTACATGATGTTCATGCTCGGTGAATACGCAGCCATCGTGCTGATGTGTGCGCTGACCACGATCCTGTTTCTGGGTGGCTGGCTGCCGCCGGTGGATGTGTGGTTCCTGAACTGGGTGCCGGGGATCGTCTGGTTCGTGCTCAAGGTCTGCATGGTGTTCTTCATGTTCTCCATGGTGAAGGCGTTCGTGCCGCGCTACCGTTACGACCAGTTGATGCGTCTGGGGTGGAAAGTATTTTTGCCGATCTCGCTCGGCATGCTGGTGATCGTGGCCTTTGTGCTCAAACTGACGGGTACCGCGCCGTGATCGCCAGGTTTCAGATAACCCACCGGCGGCTTGCGCCGGGCAAAAGCGGAGACTGACCATGTTAGCTCAAGCCGCAAAATCGCTGTTCCTGAAGGAATTTGTCGGCGCGTTCTTCCTGTCGATGCGCTATTTCTTCAAGCCCAAGGCGACCGTGAACTATCCGTATGAAAAGGGTCCGGTGAGCCCGCGCTTTAGGGGTGAACATGCGCTCAGGCGCTATCCCAACGGTGAAGAGCGCTGCATCGCCTGCAAGCTGTGCGAGGCCATTTGTCCGGCGCAGGCGATCACCATCGAGGCCGGTCCGCGCCGCAATGACGGCACCCGGCGCACGGTGCGTTACGACATCGACATGGTCAAATGCATCTATTGCGGCTTCTGCCAGGAAGCCTGCCCGGTGGATGCCATCGTCGAGGGGCCGAATTTCGAATTCGCGACCGAGACTCGCGAAGAGCTCTATTATGACAAGGACCGGCTACTCGCCAATGGCGATCGCTGGGAGCGGGAAATCGCGCGCAACATCGCGCTCGATTCGCCCTACAGGTAACAGCCGGAGGCCGTCACGCATCAGGGGATGCGCCGGCTTCCACGATAATGACGGAGCAGGGACGGCGAAGCCGGATCCTGTTTCATTCGGGGCGGGGGCCATGCGGCCGCTGTCACTTGGGGAAAGACGAAAAGGCGCCGATCATGGGTCTTCAGGCTCTGTTTTTCTATTTGTTCGCCTTCGTGGCGGTGGCTTCGGCATTCATGGTGATTGCGGCGCGCAATCCCGTGCATTCGGTGTTGTTCCTCATTCTCACCTTTTTCAATGCCGCGGGGCTGTTTCTGCTCACCGGCGCCGAGTTCCTGGCGATGATCCTCTTGGTGGTTTATGTCGGCGCGGTGGCGGTTTTGTTCCTGTTCGTCGTCATGATGCTGGATGTTGATTTTGCCGAGATGAAAGCCGGGGCGCTGGAATATGCGCCGATCGGTGCGCTGGTCGGCGTGATCCTGGCCGCCGAGCTGATCATCGTGCTTGCTGGCAATGCCTTTTTGCCCGCCGCGGCGGGAAGCGGCGCGAGCCCGATCCCGCCGGTGAGCGAGCGCACAAACACCGAAGCGCTCGGCGATGTGCTTTACACCGACTACATCTTCTTCTTCCAGATCGCCGGGTTGGTGCTGCTGGTGGCGATGATCGGCGCCATCGTGCTGACGCTTCGGCATCGCGAGCACATCAAGCGCCAGGATATCAATGAGCAGGTCGCGCGCACGCCTGAAACCGCTATCGAAGTGGTCAAGGTCAAGCCCGGACAGGGCATCTGAACGCGGGGACGTTAAGGAACAATCGCATGGAAATCGGACTCTCCCATTACCTGACCGTCAGCGCGATCCTGTTCACGCTCGGCATTTTCGGGATCTTTTTGAACCGCAAGAACGTGATCGTGATCCTGATGTCGGTGGAGCTGATCCTGCTTGCGGTCAACCTGAACATGGTGGCGTTTTCGATGCACCTCAATGACATCGTCGGGCAGGTGTTCGCCCTGCTGATCCTGACGGTGGCCGCCGCCGAGGCGGCGATCGGGCTTGCCATCCTCGTCGTCTTCTACCGAAACCGCGGTTCGATCGCCGTGGAAGACGTCAACATGATGAAGGGCTGAGAGAGCCATGTACCACGCTATCGTCTTCCTGCCGCTTATCGGTGCGCTCATCGCGGGTCTTGGCGGACGCGCCATCGGCGCAAAGGCGTCGGAATATGTGACCACGCTGTTCATGATCGTGGCCGCGCTGTTGTCCTGGGTGGCGTTTTTCACCGTCGCCATGGGCGAAACCGAAATTGTCCGCGTGCCGGTGATGCGCTGGATCGATTCCGGCTCGCTGAGCGTCGACTGGTCGCTGAGGATCGACACGCTGACTGCAGTCATGCTGGTGGTGGTCAACACCGTTTCGTCGCTGGTTCATCTTTATTCCATCGGCTACATGCATCATGATCCGCACCGGCCGCGGTTCTTTGCCTATCTGTCGTTCTTCACCTTCGCCATGCTGATGCTGGTGACGTCCGACAATCTCCTGCAGATGTTCTTTGGTTGGGAAGGCGTCGGTGTCGCCTCCTATCTGCTGATCGGATTCTGGTACAAAAAACCATCGGCCAACGCCGCGGCGATGAAGGCCTTTATCGTCAACCGGGTGGGTGATTTCGGCTTCCTGCTCGGCATGTTCGGCGTGTTCATGCTGTTCGGCTCGATCTCGTTCGATGCGATTTTCGCGGGCGCTGCCGATTTCGTGCCGGTCGAGGGCGCTGAAGCCGGCGAGGCGATCATCTCGCTTTTCGGCATGGAGCTCGACAAGGCGCATGCGCTGACGGCCGTTTGTCTGCTGTTGTTTATGGGCGCGATGGGCAAATCGGCGCAGTTCCTGCTCCACACCTGGCTGCCCGACGCCATGGAAGGCCCGACGCCGGTGTCCGCACTCATCCATGCGGCTACCATGGTGACCGCCGGTGTGTTCCTGGTGGCGCGGATGTCGCCGCTGTTCGAACTGTCGCAGGATGCTCTTACAGTCGTGGTGATCATCGGCGCCATCACTGCGTTTTTCGCCGCCACCGTTGGTCTTGTGCAAAACGACATCAAGCGGGTGATCGCCTATTCAACCTGTTCGCAGCTCGGGTACATGTTTGTCGCACTCGGCATCGGCGCCTATGGCGCGGCGATCTTCCACCTGTTTACCCACGCGTTCTTCAAGGCGCTGTTGTTCCTTGGCGCCGGATCGGTGATCCATGCGGTTTCCGACGAACAGGACATGCGCCGCATGGGCGGGCTCAGGAAGAAGATCCCGCTGACATACTGGATGATGATCATCGGAACGGTCGCGCTGACCGGCGTGGGCATTCCCGGTACGGTGATCGGCACCGCCGGCTTCTTCTCCAAGGATGCGATCATTGAATCGGCCTTTGTCGCCCACAATCCTGCAGCCGGATACGCGTTCGGGCTGCTGGTGGTCGCGGCACTTTTTACCAGCTTTTATTCCTGGCGGCTGATCTTCATGACTTTCCACGGCAAGCCGCGGGCGTCCGCCGACGTCATGCATCACGCTCATGAATCACCGCCGGTGATGCTGGTGCCACTGTTTATCCTGGCGGTCGGGGCGCTATTTGCTGGCCTGCTCTTCAAGGAGTATTTCTTCGGCCACCATTACGACGAGTTCTGGGGTGCGGCGCTGTTTACGCTGCCCGATAACAAGATCGTCGAGGAATTCCACCACGTGCCGCTGTGGGTCAAGCTGAGCCCGTTCATGGCCATGCTGATCGGCCTGGTGACCGCGTGGTTCTTTTACATCCGCTCGCCCGAAACGCCCAAGCGGCTGGCCGAGGATCACGGTCTGCTCTACCGGTTCCTGCTCAACAAATGGTATTTCGACGAGGTCTACGACTTTATCTTTGTCCGCCCCGCCAAATGGCTCGGCTCGTTCCTGTGGAAGCAGGGCGATGGCCGCGTGATCGACGGCTACGGCCCGAACGGCATTGCCGCGCGGGTTCAGGACATCACCGGCCGGGTCGTGAGACTGCAGACCGGTTACCTCTACCACTACGCCTTCGTGATGCTGATCGGAATTGCAGCGCTTGTCACATGGATGATGCTCGGGAGTGCATTTAGATGACCGATTGGCCTCTTCTGTCCGTCGTCACCTTCATACCGCTGATCTGCGTGCTGTTTTTGCTGCCGATCAAGGACGACACGGAGATCGGGCGGCGCAACATCCGCCAGGTGGCGCTGTTGGGCACCACTGCGACCTTCATTATGTCGCTGCTGATCTGGGCAAATTTCGACACCAGCGACCCTGGCTTCCAGATGGTGGAAAGCATCGAGCTTGCGGGATCGGGCTTCTCCTATGCGATGGGCGTCGACGGCATTTCGATGCTGTTCGTGATCCTGACCACCTTCCTGATGCCGTTGTGCATTCTGGCGAGCTGGAATTCGGTCGAGACCCGGGTGCGCGAATACATGATCGCCTTCCTGGTGCTGGAAACCATGATGATCGGCGTGTTTTGCGCCCTCGACATCGTGCTGTTTTACATCTTCTTCGAGGCCGGGCTCATTCCGATGTTCATCATCATCGGCGTGTGGGGCGGCAAGCGCCGGGTCTATGCGAGCTTCAAGTTCTTCCTCTACACGCTCGCCGGTTCGGTGCTGATGCTGCTGGCCATCATGGCGATGTTCTGGGACGCCGGCACCACCGATATCCGCGCGCTGCTTGCGCACAATTTCCCGGCCGAGATGCAGACCTGGCTATGGCTAGCCTTCTTCGCGTCATTTGCGGTGAAGATGCCGATGTGGCCGGTGCACACCTGGCTGCCCGACGCCCACGTCGAGGCGCCGACGGCGGGATCGGTGATCCTTGCCGGAGTTTTGCTCAAGCTCGGAGGTTACGGGTTCCTCCGGTTCTCGTTGCCGATGTTCCCGCTCGCCTCGGCCGATTTCGCACCGTTCATCTTCACACTGTCGGTCATTGCCATCATCTACACCTCGCTGGTGGCGCTGATGCAGGACGACATCAAGAAGCTCATTGCCTATTCATCGGTGGCGCATATGGGCTTTGTGACCATGGGCATCTTTGCCGCCAACCAGCAGGGCGTGCAGGGCGCGATTTTCCAGATGCTCAGCCACGGGCTGATTTCGGGGGCGTTGTTCCTGTGCGTGGGCGTGGTCTATGACCGGATGCACACCCGCGAGATCTCCGCCTATGGCGGGCTGGTCAACAACATGCCCAAATACGCGGTGGCGTTCATGATCTTCACCATGGCCAATGTCGGGCTGCCCGGCACCTCAGGCTTCGTCGGTGAATTCCTGACCATGATCGGCGTGTTCCAGGTCAACACCTGGGTGGCGATGTTTGCTGCCCTCGGCGTGATCCTGTCGGCGGCTTACGCGCTGTGGCTTTACCGCCGCGTCGTCTTTGGCGCGCTGGAGAAGGAAAGCTTAAAGGCCATGCTCGATTTGTCGGGTCGCGAGAAGGCGATCCTGTATCCGCTGATCGTGCTGGTCATCTTCTTTGGCGTCTATCCGGCGCCGATCTTTGACGCGACGGCGGCTTCGGTCGACGCGCTGATCAACAACTACACGGCTTCGCTGCAGGCGGCGCGCGATCTCGCGCTGTCGACCCAGTAGAGCCACGGAGACTGCGGGACCATGACGCCAGAAATTCTCTATTCGAGCCTTCAGCTTTCCGTACCCGAGCTCATGCTGGCCGGTGGCGCGATGGTGCTGCTGATGGTCGGTGTGTTCTCCGGCGAGAAGTCGGTGACCATGGTCAACGGCCTGGCGGTGGCGCTGCTGATCGCCGCGGGCCTGGTTCTGGTGCTGGTGACCGGTGACGGCGAAGCCTACAACGGCGCGTTCCTGTCCGATCCCTTTGCCCGCTTCATGAAGGTGCTGGCGCTGATCGGCTCGATTACAGCAATGGTGATGACCGTCGGCCACGCCAAGGCCGAGCGGATCGATAAGTTCGAGTTTCCGGTGCTGATCGTGCTGGCCACGCTCGGCATGCTTTTGATGATCTCGGCCAATGACCTGATTGCGCTTTACATGGGGCTGGAGCTGCAGTCGCTGTCTCTTTATGTGGTTGCCGCGATCAACCGCGACAGCACCCGGTCGACCGAGGCGGGTCTCAAATATTTCGTGCTGGGCGCCTTGTCCTCGGGCATGCTGCTTTACGGCGCGTCGCTGGTCTATGGCTATACCGGTCACACCGGCTTTGACGAGATCGCTGCAGCGATTGGCGGGGGCGAGCGCTCGCTGGGCCTGATCTTCGGCCTGGTGTTCCTGCTCGCGGGCATCGCATTCAAGATCTCCGCGGTGCCCTTCCACATGTGGACGCCTGATGTCTATGAGGGTGCACCGACCCCGGTAACAGCGTTCTTCGCAGCAGCCCCCAAGATTGCCGCCATGGCGGTGTTCGTGCGGATTGTCATCGAAGCTTTCGAGCCGGTCACCCTCGACTGGCAGCAGATCGTGGTCTTCATCTCCATCGCCTCGATGGTGCTCGGCGCGTTTGCTGCGATCGGGCAGAAGAACATCAAGCGGCTGATGGCCTATTCGTCGATTGCGCATATGGGCTTTGCGCTGGTCGGTCTTGCGGCCGGCAGCCAGGCCGGCGTTCGTGGCGTCATTTTGTACATGCTCATCTACATGGTGATGACGCTGGGCGCCTTTGCCTGCATTCTGGCGATGCGGCGTAAGGAAGAGGGCAATGTCGAGCAGATCGACGATCTGGCCGGGCTGTCGTCGACCAATCCGTTCATGGCGCTGATGCTGACGATCCTGATGTTCTCGCTCGCCGGCATTCCGCCGCTTGCCGGGTTCTTCGGCAAATACTTCGTCTTTGTCGCAGCGATCGAAGCCAAGCTCTATGCCCTGGCGATCATCGGGGTGTTGGCCTCGGTGGTGGGAGCGTACTACTATCTGAGGATCATCAAGATCATGTGGTTCGATCAGCCGGCCGGAGAGTTCGCGCCAGTGGCGGGCGAGCTCAAGCTGGTGTTCGGTGTCTCGGGCCTGTTCGTGCTGTTTTACGTGGTTGTGTCCAACCCGCTGGGCCTTGCAGCCGACGTCGCCGCCAAGACCTTCTTTTAAGATGGCGCGGCTGCCCGCATGAAGGGTCCGGAGTTCCGCCACATCGAACTGGGCGATGTCGCCTCCACAAATGCCGAATGTATGGAGCTGGCGCGCAACGGCGACCCGGGCAATGTGTGGGTCACGGCAACGCGGCAGACCGGCGGACGGGGTAGGCGGGGCCGCGGCTGGGCGTCGGAACCGGGCAATCTCTATGCCTCGTTACTGTTGATCGATCCCGCACCCTGGGAAGCGATGGCGAGCCTGCCGCTGGCTGTCACACTGGCGGTCTATGAGGCGGTGGCGTCGGTGCTTCCGGCGGAGGCAAAGGGGCTGACGATCAAGTGGCCCAACGATCTTTTGATCGAGGGCGGCAAGACCTGCGGGATCCTGATCGAGGCGGAGCCCTTTGCCGACGGACGCAAGGCGGTGGTGATCGGTTGCGGTATCAATGTCGCGCACCGGCCCGATGCGGGGCTTTACAAGACCACTTGTCTCGGTGAGCACGGCAGCTCTGCTACGCCACAGGATTTGTTTGCGCGGCTGGTGGTTTCGATGGACCGGACGCTCGCGCTGTGGGATCAGGGGCGGGGAGTCGCCAGCATTCGCGATGCCTGGATCGAACGCGCCGAGGGCATCGGCAAACCGGTGACTGTGAATTTGCCAGACCGGCAAATCCATGGTCTCTTCAAAGCAATTGACGGCGCGGGCAGGCTGGTGCTTGAGACGCCTGACGGGAAACAGCAGATGATCGCTTCGGGCGATGTGTTCTTCCCCGTTTAAGGACCAATTCAGACAGGATAATTGATGACCAAGGACAACGATCTCGTATTCATACCGCTGGGCGGTGTCGGTGAAATCGGCATGAATCTGGCGCTGTATGGCTACGGCCAGCCCAAGAACCGCGACTGGATCATCGTCGATTGCGGCGTGACCTTTCCCGGGCCGGAGCTGCCGGGCGTGGATCTGGTTCTGCCCGACATCGAGTATGTCAAGAAATTGGGCGGGCGGCTCAAGGCAATCATCATCACCCATGCCCACGAAGACCATTATGGCGGGCTCGCGCAGCTCTGGCCGCAGCTCAAGGTCCCGGTCCACGCCTCGGCCTTTACAGCCGGCATGCTGGAGGCCAAGCGCGCCTATGAGCGCACCCGCGCGGAAGTGCCGGTCACCCTGTTCAAGGCGGGCGAGCGCTTCACCGTCGGGCCGTTTGAAATCGAGCCGGTGCCGGTCAATCACTCGATTCCGGAGCCGTTCTCGCTGGCCATCCACACGCCGCTGGGCAAACTCATCCACACCGGTGACTGGAAGATTGACGCCACGCCGTCGCTGGGACCGCTGACCGACGAGAACCGTTTCCGGCAATTGGGCGAGGAGGGGATCCTCGCCATGATGTGTGATTCCACCAACGCCATGCGCGATGGCATCTCGCCCTCGGAGCAGGAAGTCAGCCAGGGTCTGCGCGAGGTCATTGAAGCGGCGGAGGGCCGGGTGGCGATCACCACATTCTCCTCCAATGTCGGGCGCATTCGCTCCATTGCAGAAGCTGCGCGGGACGCCGGCCGCGAGGTTCTGCTGATGGGCAGTTCGATCAAGCGGGTGGTCAATGTCGCCACCGAGCTTGGCATGATGGAAGGGTTGCCCGGATTTCTGGAAGAAGACGAATACGGTTTCATCCCGCGCAACAAGGTGGTGGTGATCCTCACCGGCAGCCAGGGGGAGCCGCGCGCGGCGCTCGCCAAGCTTTCGCGTGACGAAATGCGCCATGTTGCGCTGGCCTCGGGCGACACGGTGGTGTTTTCCTCGCGCACCATTCCCGGCAACGAGAAGGGCATTCTCGAGATCAAGAACGCGCTGATTGATCGGGGCATCAAGGTGATCTCCGATGATGATGCGCTGGTGCATGTGTCGGGCCATCCGCGGCGCAGCGAACTGGTGCAGATGTATGAGTGGGTCAAGCCCAAGATTCTGGTGCCGGTTCATGGCGAGGCGGCACATCTGACCGCGCAGTCGGAGCTGGCGCAGGCCTCCGGCATTGCGCTCACGCCGCGGGTGCGCAATGGCTCGATCCTCAGACTTGCTCCCGGAGCGCCCGACGTGATTGGCGAAGCGCCGCACGGCCGGGTCTACAAGGACGGGCAATTGATCGGCGACTATGACGAGATGGGTATCTCGGAGCGCCGCAAACTCTCCTTTGCCGGTCATGTGGCAGTCAACGTGGTGCTCGATCACCGCTTCGAGTTTCAGCGCGATCCGGTGGTCTCGGCGATCGGCCTGCCGGCCTTCGATGTGGAGGGCGATGACATGGAGGATATTCTCTATGATTCGGTGCTCGGCGCGGTCGAGAGCATTCCGCGCGGCCGGCGCAAGGACACCGACGGGGTGCGCGAGGCAATTCGCCGCTCTGTTCGCGCCGCGGCAAACGAGGTATGGGGCAAAAAGCCGGTGGTGACGGTGTTCGTCAACCGGGTGTGAGAGGTCGATCATGCTGGGACGTTTGAACCATGTCGCCATTGCGGTGCCGGATCTGGCGGCTGCGCGCGCGCAATACCAGACCATTCTGGGCGCGGAAGTGACTGAACCGCAGGCATTGCCCGAGCACGGGGTGACGGTGGTGTTCATCAAACTGCCCAACACCAAGATCGAACTGCTCGAGCCCTTGGGTGAAGGCTCGCCGATTGCGGCGTTTCTGGCCAAGAATCCTTCGGGCGGCATGCACCATGTCTGCTACGAGGTGGATGACATTCTGACCGCCCGCGACCATCTCAAGCGTGAAGGTGCGCGGGTGCTGGGCGACGGCGAGCCGAAGATCGGCGCGCATGACAAGCCGGTGCTGTTCCTCCACCCGAAGGACTTCAACGGCACGCTGATTGAACTCGAACAGGCCTGAGGATCACCGATATGGGATTTGGCACCGGATTTGCGATCTATTTCATCATCTGGTGGGTGGTGCTGTTCACAGTGCTGCCGTTCTGGGCCCGCAGCCAGGCCGACGAGGGCGAGATTACGCTCGGCACAACCCACAGTGCGCCGGCCAATTTCCGCTTTGCGCCGATCTTCTGGCGCACCACGATGATTTCGGCTGTGGTTTTCGCGGTCTATGTCGTGGTCACCGTGATTGGCGGCTTCACGCTCGACGATCTGGTGGCCTTGTCTCCGGACTTCAAACCTTCGGCTGATTGACCGATCCGGTTCAAGCGCGGGAGACCGGTGGTTCCTGCATCGGAAACTGGAAACTTGGTGGTTTGTCGCCGTTGGAGCGGAACACCAATCGATCCGTGACGGCCAAGGACATCCGCGCCGGGCGTGAACTGGGCAAGGGCAACCGCAGTTCGGGCTGATCTTTGCAGGAGTGCATCGCGCGCCTAACAAGAAGCAAAAAAAAACAAGGCATGAAGCCTTGTTGTTCAGGTGTCGCGTGATCTGTTTCCCGGTTGCCCGGGGGCTGCGAACAAAGCGCGCCTGAGATCCTATCCTCCCAAGACTTTGACCGCGAATTGGGCAGTTCCCCTTAAGGAGTGCCTCATTTGTACGCGTTATGTAACCCAATCATCCATGCTTGTCACGCATTTTATGACAGCCGAATTCCTCGCAAGACAAGCGCTTGGCTGTGGCGTTGCAGGGTGTTGCTTGCCCATGATCATGACGGCTTTCCATTGCCTGGCGAAGCGGATAGAACGCTCAGCAGATCAACCCCTTTTTCGCCCGATTCCGCGGCCATTGCTGGCGGTGATTGCCGAAAGCCAAACCGGATTATCCCATGCGCCTGTCCAAGTATTTTCTTCCGATCCTCAAGGAAAACCCGAAGGATGCGGAAATCGTCTCCCACCGGTTGATGGCGCGGGCGGGCATGATCAAACAGCAATCGGCAGGCATCTATTCGTGGCTGCCGCTGGGCAAGCGGGTTCTCGACAAGGTCAACACCATCATCCGCGAAGAGCAGAACCGCTCCGGCGCAATCGAGATCCTGATGCCGACAATCCAGTCAGCCGAGCTCTGGCAGGAGAGCGGCCGCTATGATGACTACGGTCAGGAGATGCTGCGGATCGAGGACCGGCACGAGCGGCCGATGCTTTACGGGCCGACCAATGAAGAGATGGTGACAGATATTTTCCGGTCCTATGTGCGGTCCTACAAGAGCCTGCCGCTCAATCTCTACCATATCCAGACCAAATTTCGCGACGAACGGCGGCCGCGGTTTGGCACCATGCGGTCGCGCGAATTCCTGATGAAAGATGCCTATTCCTTCGACATCGACAAGGAAGGTGCCGTGCATGCCTATAACCGCATGTTTACCGCCTATCTTCGCACTTTCGACAGGATGGGCCTGAAGGCGATTCCGATGCGGGCCGACACGGGCCCGATCGGCGGCGATCTGAGCCACGAGTTCATCATTCTGGCCGACACCGGCGAATCCGAGGTGTTCTGCCACAAGGATTATCTGGATTTCCCGATTCCCGCCGACGTCACCGATTTCGATGACAAGGCCGGATTGCAGGCAATTGTCGACAAATGGACCTCGCGCTACGCGGCGACCTCGGAAATGCACGATGAAGCCGCCTGGGATGCGGTTGCCGAGGGAGAGAAGCTGTCGGCGCGCGGCATCGAGGTCGGGCACATCTTCTATTTCGGCACAAAATACTCCGAGCCGATGAAAGGCATGGTGATGGGGCCGGACGGGCGCGAGCATCCGGTGCATATGGGCTCCTACGGCATTGGTCCGACTCGCGTGGTCGCGGCCATCGTCGAGGCTTCGCATGACGAAAACGGCATCATCTGGCCCAAAGGCGTGGCGCCGTTCGATGCCGGGCTGATCAACATGAAGCCGGGTGATGCGGCTTGCGACGCGGCTTGCGAGAAGCTTGAGACCGCACTGGAAGCCGCCGGCCTTGAGGTGCTTTACGATGACACCGACGAGCGTGCGGGTGCGAAATTCGCCACTGCCGATCTCATCGGCCTGCCGGTGCAGGTGATTGCCGGGCCGCGCGCTGTGGCCGAGGGCAATGTGGAAATCAAGATCCGCGCCACGGGCGAGCGTGAAACCCTGGCGATTGATGACGCCATCAACCGCCTCACGCAAGCCCGGTAGGCCACAGTGCGCTCAAAGGAACCCACGACATGAGCGATCAGGACGTCAGCGCCCCGATGCCAGCCGCTTCGGCCAAACCATTTTCCGCATTCGAGCGGATGGTGGCCTGGCGCTATCTGCGCTCCCGGCGCAAGGAGGCCTTCATTTCTGTGATTGCCGGGTTTTCCTTTGCCGGAATCACGCTCGGGGTTGCGACGCTGATTATCGTGATGGCGGTGATGAACGGTTTTCGCGGCGAGTTGATCACCCGAATTCTCGGGATCAACGGCCATATGGTGGTGCAGCCGATTGATCGGCCGCTCGATGATTATGTCGGGCTGGCCGAGCGCTTCAAGCTGGTCGATGGCGTGGTCAACGCCATTCCGCTGGTGGAGGGGCAGACACTGGCTTCGGGAGTTGGCGGAGCGGGCACCGGAGCGCTGGTGCGCGGCGTCAGCGCCGAAGATTTTCAATCCATGGAAATCGTCTCCGAAAACATCCGTAGCGGCGATCTTGTGGGGTTTGTGGCGGGCGAGGGCGTGGCGATCGGCTCGCGCATGGCGCAATCGCTCGGACTCAGCGCCGGCGACCTGATCACCCTTGTCGCACCCGAAGGCGATGTCACGCCATTTGGGATGACGCCAAGGGTCAAGGCCTATCCGGTGACGGCGATCTTCGAGGTTGGCATGTCGGAGTATGATTCTTCGATCATCTACATGCCGCTTGAGGAGGCGCAGCTCTATTTCAACGCCGAGGGCGTGGTGCAATCGATCGAGGTGTTCGTCGACGACCCCGATGACATCGACGCCATGCGGCCATTGATCGAAGCGGCGGCGGAGCGGCAGATCTTCATCACCGACTGGCGGCAGCGCAACCAGACCTTCTTTTCGGCCTTGCAGGTTGAGCGCAATGTGATGTTCATGATCCTGACGATGATCATTTTGGTAGCGGCGCTCAACATCGTTTCCGGGCTTATCATGCTGGTCAAGGACAAGGGCCGCGACATAGCGATCTTGCGCACCATGGGTGCGAGCTCGGGCGCGGTGATGCGGATTTTCTTCATGACCGGGGCTGCAATCGGCGTCACCGGCACCATCGCCGGCTTCGCGCTGGGTGTCGTGGTGTGCCTGAATGTCGAGCGCATCCGCCAGTTTTTCTCCTGGCTTTCAGGAACGACGCTGTTCAATCCGGAGCTCTATTTCTTGAGCCAACTCCCCGCTGACATGGATTCGGGCGAGACATTGCTGATCTTGATCGTTGCGCTGGCGTTGTCCTTCATTGCAACCCTGATCCCGTCGTGGCGTGCGTCCCGGCTCGATCCGGTACAGGCGCTGCGCTATGAGTGAGGGCGTGCGCAGATCCGGCCATCCGGTTCTCGAACTGATCGAGGTCGGGCGTCATTTCACGCAAGGCGACAATGAGCTTTCGATTCTGGATGGCGCGAATTTCGTGCTGCAACCTGGCGAAACAGTGGCGCTGGTTGCGCCGTCGGGCACCGGGAAATCGACGCTTTTGCATCTGGCGGGTCTGCTCGAGCTGCCTGACGATGGCGAAGTGGTAGTCGATGGCGAGGCTTGCGGGCGGCTTTCGGATGACCGCCGAACCGCGATCCGGCGGTCCGAGATCGGCTTTGTCTACCAGTTTCATCATCTGCTGCCTGAGTTCACCGCGCTTGAAAACATCATGATGCCGCAATTGATTTCGGGCCTAACCAAAGCCGAAGCCCAGGCCCGGGCCGAGCAATTGCTCGATTACATGCGCATCGGTCATCGTGGCGACCACCGCCCGTCGGAATTGTCGGGCGGGGAGCAGCAGCGGGTGGCGATCGCCCGCGCGGTGGCCAATGCACCGCTGTTGCTTTTGGCGGACGAACCCACCGGCAATCTCGATCCGGAAACGGCGGGCTATGTGTTCGAAGCGCTCGATGCGCTGGTGCGCCAGTCGGGGCTGTCGGCGATGATCGCCACCCACAACCATGATCTGGCGAGCCTGATGAGCCGCCGCGTCACGTTGCAGGACGGCAAGGTCGTCGAGATCTGAAACGGGCTAACAAGGCCTCGCCGCGCAGCGGGCAATCGTATAACTGCATGGGTGTTGCTGCATCGCGTTCCGGCTTGCTCCGCTTCTAATAAAAACGCCGCGGATCATATCAATCCGCGGCGATAGTGTCGGCGCTCTTCCGCTGGGACCGATTGGTCAGCGAAGCCGTTTGGCCGCGACCGCGGGGACCAGTTCGCCGGCCAGCCGACGGTCGAGATAATCTTCGCACTCCGCCATCAGCTCATCGGTCTTGCCGGCGAAGAAATGGTTGGCGCCCGGAATGGTTTTCTGGGTGATGAGAATGCCCTTTTGCTGCTTGAGCTTCTCCACCAGACCGATGACATCCTTTTCCGGGGCGACGCGGTCGGCATCGCCGTGGATGATCAGCCCGGAGGAGGGGCAGGGTGCCAGGAACGAAAAATCATAGGTGTTGGGTTGCGGGGCGATCGAGAAGAAGCCCTCGATTTCGGGCCGGCGCATGAGGAGCTGCATGCCGATCCAGGCGCCGAAGGAGTAACCCGCCACCCAGCAGCTCTTGGAATCGGGATGCAGGCTCTGCACCCAGTCGAGCGCACCGGCTGCATCGGAGAGTTCGCCTGCACCATGGTCGAATTCACCCTGGCTGCGGCCAATCGAGCGGAAATTGAACCTCAGCGTTGTGAAGCCGCGTTGCTGGAACATATAGAACAACTGATAGACAATCTGGTTGTTCATGGTGCCGCCAAACTGCGGATGCGGATGCAGCACGATGGCAATCGGTGCGTTCTTTTCCTTGCCGGGTTGATAGCGGCCCTCGAGCCGTCCGGCGGGTCCGTTGAAAATGACTTCGGGCATTCATACTCCATGAATCGGATCGTGGTCGCGCCGCCCGCGGTCCATCCCGCATGACCTGCAGGCGGTTGGATATCGCGGCCGCGCTCTTGACGGCGGCGGGGTGGCTCCCTAGAACCTAGTTTAGAATCATTCGAAACTGCAGCAGTGCGCTGAAAGTGTGAGTGTCTTACGGCATCGCGCACGGAAAATTCAAGAAAAATGCGCCCTCGGCCGAAATCGGGGCGCGGACAGAGCGAAGGGAACCATGGCGAGCGACCGGCTCTATTTCGATTACAACGCAACCGCACCGCTTTTGCCGGCGGCGCGGACGGCGATGATCGATGCGCTGGAGCTTGCTGGAAACCCGTCATCGGTGCACGCCGAGGGCCGCGCCGCCAGAGCCGCGGTTACCCGGGCAAGGTCCGCCGTGGCAGCTTTGACCGATGTCCCGCCGGCGCAAGTGGTATTCACCTCGGGCGCCACGGAGGCGGCCAATCACCTCCTGACACCGAATTACCGGATGGGCCGGGCACCGGTGCGGGTGTCGCGACTGCTGGTGTCGGCGGTTGAGCATCCGGCAGTGCTTGCCGGGGGCCGATTTGCGCCCGATCAGGTGACCGTGTTGCCGGTCGACGAACAGGGGCGGGTCGATCTCGATGCGCTTGCCGATACGCTTGCCGTCCATGATCAGGCGACCGGCCAGGCGATGCTGGCGCTGCAACTGGCGAACAACGAAACTGGTGTTATTCAGCCGGTGCGTGCAGCGTCGGAGATTGTCAAGGCGCATCACGGGCTAATGGTGGTGGACGCGGCACAGGGTGCGGGCCGCTTGCCGCTTAAGCTTGAAGTGCTGGGCGCGGATTTCATGGTGCTGTCGGGCCACAAGATGGGAGCCGCCAAGGGTGTTGGCGCGATCATCAGCGCTGGCGAAGTCTTGATGCCTGTGCCGCTTGTGACCGGTGGCGGTCAGGAAAAGGGGCATCGCGGCGGCACGGAAAATCTGACAGGCATTGCCGGCTTCGGCGCTGCCGCCACCGAAGCGCTTTCGGCGCTTGGGGCCGTGGCCTCGGTTGAGGCGCTTCGCGACCGGATGGAAGCCGGGATGCGCGAGGCTGCCCCCGATGTCATCCTTCACGGAAGCGGCGCGAAGCGGCTGTGCAACACCAGCTTCTTTTCGCTGCCGGGGCTTAAGGCGGAGACCGCACAGATCGCATTCGATATGGAGAATGTTGCGGTGTCGGCCGGCTCGGCCTGCTCGTCGGGCAAGATCGGCGAAAGCCATGTACTTGAGGCAATGGGCGCGGATGCGGCGCTGGGCGCGATCCGGGTCAGCGTGGGCGCGACCGTCACGGCGGCGGAGATTGATGCATTCATGCAAGTATTTGCACGCATCAACGACCGTCGGCTGAGCCGCCAGGGTGCCCAGAACGCTGCCTGAAGCAGCGGCAAGAAATTCGGTTTGCAAAGGCAAGATTCTTCGCAAACCACATGGCGCGGACCCCGGTCCCGCCCTACATAGTGATCAGCCTCAAGTGGGGTTGCATTACACGACGTTAACAAGCTGCCGGCCTTGACCCGGCGAGATTGGAGAGCGCCATGCCTGCCGTGCAGGAGACCATTGATCAGGTCCGTCAAATCGACGTTGACCAGTACAAATACGGCTTTGAAACCGTTATCGAAAGCGACACCGCGCCCAAGGGCCTGAACGAAGACACCATCCGGATGATCTCGGCCAAGAAGAATGAGCCAGAGTGGATGCTGGAGTGGCGTCTGGACGCGTTCAAGCGCTGGCTGACCATGGAAGAGCCCAGCTGGGCGCGCGTCGATTACCCGAAGATCGACTTTCAGGATATCCACTATTACTCCGCACCGAAGGGCACCGCGGGTCCCAAGTCGATCGACGATGTCGATCCGGAACTGCTCAGGGTTTACGAGAAGCTCGGTATTCCGTTGCGCGAGCAGGAAATTCTGGCCGGCGTCCAGCAGTCGAAGATCGCCGTCGATGCGGTGTTCGATTCGGTATCTGTCGTCACCACCTTCAAGGAAGAACTGGCCAAGGCTGGCGTGATCTTCATGTCGATCTCCGAGGCGATGCGCGAGCATCCCGAACTGGTGAAGAAGTATCTGGGCACCGTGGTGCCGGTGACCGACAATTATTACGCCACGCTCAACTCCGCGGTGTTTACCGACGGGTCTTTCGTGTTCGTGCCAAAGGGCGTGCGCTGCCCGATGGAGCTGTCGACCTATTTCCGCATCAACGAAAAGAACACCGGCCAGTTCGAACGCACGCTGATCATCGCCGAGGAGGGGGCTTACGTCTCCTATCTCGAGGGTTGCACCGCGCCGCAGCGCGACGAAAACCAGCTTCATGCGGCGGTGGTCGAGCTGATCACGCTTGACGACGCCGAAATCAAGTATTCGACGGTACAGAACTGGTATCCGGGCGACAAGGACGGCAAGGGCGGGATCTACAATTTCGTCACCAAGCGCGGCGATTGCCGCGGCAAGAACTCCAAGATCTCCTGGACCCAGGTCGAGACCGGTTCGGCGATCACCTGGAAATATCCGTCCTGCATCCTGCGTGGCGACAATTCGCGCGGCGAGTTCTATTCGATCGCGGTGTCGAACGGCTATCAGCAGATCGATTCTGGCACCAAGATGATCCATCTGGGCAAGAACACCTCGAGCCGGATCATCTCCAAGGGCATTTCGGCAGGCAATTCCAACAACACCTATCGCGGTCAGGTTTCGGCGCACCGCAAGGCGGAGAATGCCCGAAACTTCACCCAGTGTGACAGTCTGCTGATCGGCAACCAGTGCGGCGCGCACACGGTGCCTTATATCGAGGCCAAGAACTCGACCGCGCAGTTCGAGCACGAGGCCACGACCTCGAAAATCTCCGAGGATCAACTCTTCTACTGTCTGGCCCGCGGCATTCCCGAGGAAGAAGCGATCGCGTTGATCGTCAATGGCTTCGTCAAGGAAGTGATCCAGGAGTTGCCAATGGAGTTTGCCGTCGAGGCACAGAAGCTGATCGGTATCAGCCTTGAGGGCAGCGTCGGGTAATCTGCGGGTCCGCAATTGCCGGCGTCGGGCTGCGTGCCCGGATCAAGCGCCGGTGTGGTGCGGAAAATGAAGGATCGGAGCGTTGCAATGAAGCTGAAATCTGAAACCAAGGCCGAATTCGACAAGCTCAGAAGGCGTTACGGCGATCTGGGCCAATCCATCGACGATCTTCTGGAAGCGATTTCGCGCGGTTCGACGGGAACCAGCGAGCAGATGCTCGGGGCTGAGTTGCACAAGGCGCGGCTCGAACTGGCGTCGATCGCCCGCCGGCTGCAGGGACTGCAGAATGATGACGACTGACACCTTGACGCCCGTGATCAATCTCGACGACGTCGAGTTGCGTGATTTCGCTGATGCGGAAGGGCGTTTTTCGGCGCGGGTCGGCTCATTCGGCAAGGTCATCGGATCGTCCGGAATCGGCTGCATGCTGCATGTGGTCGAGCCTGGCCGCAAAGCGTTTCCGTTTCACGCCCATCACCGGATCCACGAGGTGTTCGTGGTGCTCGAAGGCGAGGGCGTCTATCGCTTTGGTGATGAGCGCTATCCGATCAGAACGGGCGATGTGTGCGCAGCGCCAACCGGCGGCGCGGACACGGCGCACCAGATTGCCAACACCGGAACGACGATGCTCAAATATCTGGGCCTGTCGACGACCGCCGAAACCGAGGTGGTCGAGTACCCGGATTCGGGCAAGTTTGCGGTATCGAGCCGGTATGACATGAGCAATCCAGAGGCTGGCGGCATTCGCTTCGTAGGGCGCAAGGAAGCCTCACTCGACTACTTCGAGGGCGAGCCATGAGCTTTGGCGAGATCCTTACCTCTGGCTTTGTAGAAAGTGCGGTGCGTTTCAACGCCCGCTCTGAGACGGAGCTGTGACATGAACGACAGGCCGAACAAGGACATGTCGGGAACCATCAGGCTGGCGGGCGCTGCATCCATCCTGCTTGCTTGCGCGATCGGCTGGTGGCTCGATCCGCTGGGTGAACCGATGCTGAGCGCTGGCGTTCTGGGGCTGGTGGCCGGCTTGAGCTTCGCGCTGCGCGGCCTGTTTAAATCAAAATCCTAAATTCGAATTCAGGAAACAAAGACATGCTGGAAATCAAGAACCTTCACGCCCGGATCGCCGAAGACGGCACCGAGATCATCCGTGGCCTCAATCTGACGGTCAAGGCCGGTGAAGTGGCCGCGATCATGGGGCCGAACGGCTCGGGCAAGTCGACGCTGTCCTACATTCTTGCCGGGCGCGATGACTATGAGGTGACCGAGGGTGACATTCTCTACAACGGAGAATCGATCCTCGAACTGGATCCGTCCGAACGGGCAGCCAAGGGTATCTTCCTGGCGTTTCAGTATCCGGTGGAAATTCCCGGGGTGGCAACCATGCAGTTCCTCAAGGTGGCGATGAACGAGCAGCGCAAGGCGCGCGGCGAGGACGAACTCAAGACCCCGGAATTCATTCGTCTGGTCAAGGAGGCAGCGGCTGCCCTGCAGATCGATCCGGATATGCTCAAGCGGCCGCTCAATGTCGGCTTTTCGGGTGGCGAAAAGAAGCGCGCTGAGATCCTTCAGATGAAACTTCTGTCGCCGCAGCTCTGCGTGCTCGACGAAACCGATTCCGGGCTCGACATCGACGCACTGAAAATCGTCTCCGACGGCGTCAACGCGCTGCGCTCGCCTGATCGCGCGGTGGTGGTTATCACCCACTACCAGCGGCTTCTGGAACACATCGTGCCCGACAGCGTGCATGTGCTTTACCGGGGTCAGGTGATCAAATCTGGCGACAAGGATCTGGCGCTTGATCTCGAGGCCAACGGCTATGCCGGGATCATCGAAGCCGCCGCGTAACGCACGATACGAATTGACGGGCCGAAAAGGCCGGGAGAGATAGGCATGAACATGCAAACCAAGCCGCCGCGCACAGCAGCCGAACAGGCTATCCTCGACAGTTTTACCGAGATGCTGGGCCATCTGCCGGGCGATGCACCGGTTACTTCGGCGCGTGACAATCTGCTTTACGGGATCTCCGAATCGGGCTTGCCGACGCGGCGGATCGAGAGCTGGCACTACACCGATCTGCGCAATCTGCTGCGTGGCGAACCGGCCGCACCTGGCGGAACCGCAGCCAAGCTTGAACCGCTCGTGCGCGGCAGCCTTGTGCTGCCGGTGGTGCAGGGGCAAAGCGCCGAGCTGTCGCCGCCTGAAGACATGGAGCTTACGCCATTCATGGATCTTCTGGTCTCGGGTGAGGCCGCAAAGCTTCTGAGCGAACGCGGGTCCGACGATCTGATCGGCCGGCTTAATGGCGCCTTTGTCGGCGACGGCTACAGTTTCGGCATCGGCGAGGGTGTGGATCTCGAACCGATGATCGAGGTTCAGTCGGTGCAATCGGGCGGACAGGCGCACAACCGGTTCGTCTCGAAGTTCGGCGCGGGGTCGAAGGCCACGGTGCTCGAGCGGCATGTGGGTGACGATGCAAATGCCGGGCTGTCGACGTCGATCAGCACGCTTGAAGTGGCCGACGGCGCCGAGGTGACCTGGATCATCCTGCAGAAGCGCGGCGTGGCTGATCAGCATCTGGCGCAGTTGAGCGCGCGGCTTGGCACGGATGCGCGGCTGCGTGTGTTTGTGATCAATGCCGGCGGCAAGCTGGTTCGGCAGGAACTGCATGTTGAAGTGGCCGGCGAAGGCGCGCATCTCGATCTTCGTTGCGTCAATCTTCTTGCCGGCGACAGCCACACCGACGTGACCTTCACGCTGGGGCACAATGCGGCCAATACGACATCTTCCGAGATTGTCCGCAATGTCGTGCTTGATCGCGCCCGGGGCGTGTTCCAGGGGCAGATTTGCGTGGCCCAGGAGGCGCAGAAGACAGATGCGCAGATGGCTTGCAACACGCTGCTTCTGTCCGATGACGGCGAGTTTGCCGCCAAGCCTGAACTGGAGATCTTCGCCGACGACGTGATCTGCGCGCATGGCGCAACCGTGATCGATCTGGACGAGGATCACATGTTCTATCTCAAGGCGCGCGGCATCTCGGAGAAATCGGCACGCTCGCTGCTGGTCAATGGTTTCGTCGATGAACTGATTGACGAGCTTGAGAGCGAAGAGCTGGTCGAGGTTCTCGAAACCCTTGTGGAACAATGGCTTGTCGATCATGCCTGAGGTCTTGAATCAAACCTATGACGTCGACGCCATTCGCGCGGATTTTCCGATCCTGTCGCGGCTGGTGCATGACAAACCTCTGGTCTATCTCGACAATGGCGCCTCGGCGCAAAAGCCTAAGGCGGTGATCGATGCGGTCAGCCATGCCTATTCGCATGAATACGCCAATGTGCACCGGGGCTTGCATTTTCTCTCCAATGCCGCCACCGACGCCTATGAGAAGGCCCGGGAGACCGTCAAGCGGTTCCTGAACGCGCCGTCGGCCGACAATGTGGTGTTCACCAAATCGACGACGGAGGCCATCAACACGGTGGCCTATGGCTACGGCATGCCGCATATCGGCGAAGGTGACGAAATCGTCATCACCATCATGGAGCATCACTCCAATATCGTGCCGTGGCATTTCCTGCGCGAGCGGCAGGGGGCGAAAATCGTCTGGGTCGGTGTCGACGACCAGGGCAATTTCGATCTTGATGATTTCCGCAACGCGCTGAGCGATCGCACCAAACTGGTTGCGGTGGTCCATATGTCGAACGTGCTGGGCACGGTGGTGGACGTCAAGGAGGTCTGCCGCATCTCCCATGAGCGCGGAATCAAGGTGCTGATCGATGGCAGCCAGTCGGCCGTGCACATGCCGGTCGACGTCCAGGACATTGATTGCGACTGGTATGTGATGACCGGCCACAAGCTCTACGGCCCTTCGGGAATCGGTGTGCTTTACGGCAAGATGGACGCGCTCAAGGCGATGCAGCCCTTCATGGGCGGCGGCGAGATGATCGTCGATGTCACCGAAGACGGCGTTACCTACAATGATCCTCCGCACCGGTTCGAGGCCGGCACACCGCCGATCGTACAGGCGATCGGTCTTGGCGCGGCACTCGACTATATGGACGGGATCGGTCGCGACCGTATCGCGGCCCATGAAGCTGACCTTACGGCCTATGCGCAGGAGAAGCTTTCGGCGGTTAATTCGTTGCGGCTGATCGGCACCGCGCCGGGGAAGGGGGCGATTTTCGCCTTCGAAATCGAAGGCATACATGCCCATGACGTCTCCATGCTGATCGACCGGTCGGGCGTGGCGGTGCGTGCCGGTACCCATTGCGCGCAACCGCTGCTCAAGCGTTTCGGCGCCACCTCGACTTGCCGGGCCTCGTTCGGGATGTACAATACCCGCGCGGAGGTTGATGCGCTGGTGGCGGCGCTCGACAAGGCGCGGGCGTTTTTCGCATGAGCGGCGGCGGGGCCGGTGAAGGCCTGATCGCCGCGACAGGTTCGATTTTCATGGCTGGTGCGGCCTTCTGAGAGACGAGCGCACACAGCCCAAAAGGAGCAAAGCCGATGAGCGACGCATCCATGAACAACGCCAACGCCGCAGACGACACCGCAGCCGCCGGCGAAACTGCGCAGGTTTCTGCGATCCCTCGCGAGGAACTGGCGCGGCTGAGTGATGACATAATTTCGGCGCTGAAGACCGTCTATGACCCGGAGATTCCCGCCGATATCTATGAGCTCGGGTTGATCTACAAGATCGACATCGAGGATGACCGCATGGTCAAGGTGCTGATGACGCTGACCGCGCCGGGCTGCCCTGTGGCGGGTGAAATGCCGGGCTGGGTGGAAAACGCGGTCGCCACCGTGGAAGGCATTTCCGGCGTCGAGGTGGATATGACGTTTGATCCGCCCTGGTCGCCGGACCGGATGAGCGAAGAGGCGCAAGTTGCTATCGGCTGGTACTGAGCATCGGCGCCCAGGCCCCGTCTTGTTAACTTGACAGTTCCACACTACATTCATCATGAAAAGCGTTGGGCCTTGAACCCGATCTGCTGAAGGAGACTGTGATGGGCTTTGCCGTGATGACGTTGACCCCGGCGGCTGCCGAGCGGGTCAACTCGATTGTTGCAAACAACGAAGATGGTGCGCATGGCCTGCGCGTCAGCATCAAGAAGGGTGGCTGCGCCGGGATGGAGTACGCCATCGATCTTGCGGTCGAGGTTAATCCCAAGGATGACAGGATCGAGCGCGATGGTGCGACTGTGTTCGTGGCGCCGGAGGCTATCTTGTATCTGCTGGGAACCGAAATGGACTATGAGGTGACCAAGCTGCGCTCGGGCTTTGTGTTCAACAATCCCAACCAGGCCTCGGCCTGCGGCTGCGGGGAATCGGTCGAACTCAAACCCGCCGATCTCGCCAAACTTGCTGAAGCCGGAAATCCGCTGGTGCGCGCCGATTGAGCAAGGTCTCTTTCTCGGAGCTTGAATCAAGCCGGTCGTAAATCGAATCTGAAAATGCCCGCAAAGTTCTGATTTTGCGGGCATTTTGCTTTGTTTGGCGAACGTTGCCCATCGGCATCACGCCAGGGGCGACCGGCAGGGAAACAGCAGCATCAGTTGAGATGGTCTGTTATGTCTCCGGCTGCCCGGCAGTATCAGCTCCGCATTTTCTCTCCCGTAGGATCAAACGGGGCCTGCACGGTGATGCGGGCCGGACGGCGGATGCCGAGGATTTCGATCTCGAACAGGCCGTCCGATTCATCTGACGAAAGGGCGGCGGGGATGTAGCCCTGGGCCATCGACGTGCCGATCGTATGCGCGTAACCGCCTGACGTGACCCAGCCGATCACCTGCCAGTCGCCGTCGCGCTGAGCGCCCTGGTCCGGCTTGGCGATTTCGCTTCCAGCCTCATCAAAGCGCGGCGCGCCATAGCCGTGCGGGTTTTCGACCGTGCCGTAATCGGTATCGCCGACCTTGGCCCAGATCGGCTCGTCGCCCATCACATCGGCATCAAGCGCATCGATGAGGAAAGATGTCCGCATCAGTTTAGGGCCGTCCGCCTGTTCCCTTGCGGCCGCCCCGCGACCGATGAAATCGTTCTTCGACAATTTGATGAAGCGCTCCATACCGCCCTCATAGGGGCCATAGATCGGGCGCAACTCGCGAAACCAGGTCGGGAAATTCTTCTCAAGCCGCATCGACAGCAGCGCCCGCATGCCGAAATCGACGATCCCGAATTCCTCTCCGGCGCTTTTGATGGCGTCATAGACGCGGCGCTGGTAGGCGGGCTCCATCCAGATTTCGTAACCGAGATCGCCGGTATAGGTGATGCGATTGACCATGCAGGGCGCGCTGCCGACATCCATCTCACGGAAATCCATGAAGCGGAAGGCGGCGCCCGAAACATCCTCGTCGGTGAGTTTTGCTAGCACATTGCGTGCATTCGGGCCGGCGATCGACAATCCGAGCAGCGTCAGGCCGAAACGGTGGATCGTCACCGAACCGTCTGAAGGCATGTGCTGTTCGAACCAGCGCATGTGGTACTTCTGGGCGGCGATCGAGCCCCAGACCATGAAGCGCGCGTCGGACAGTTTTGCGATGGTGAAATCACCGATCAGCTTGCCGTTTTCGTTGAGCATAGGGGTCAGCACGATGCGCCCGGTCTTGGGCATGGTGTTGGTCATCAGATGGTTGAGGAGGGATTCCGCGCCTTCGCCCGAGACCTCGTATTTGGCGAAATTGGAGATCTCGGTCACGCCGACGCTTTCACGGGTTCTGCGCACTTCCTCGCCGATCGGGCCGAAATCGTTGGAGCGGTGGAAGGACAGCACATCATGGGCGTCTTCCGCGCTGGGTGCGAACCAGAGCGGCGTTTCCAATCCCCAGCTATCGCCCATCACCGCGTGGTTGTCGCGGGTCATAATGTCATAGAGCGGCGTTGTCTGGTGCGGACGCGCGGCGGGCAGTTCCTCGTTGGGAAACGAGATCGAGAACCGGCGCGAGTAGTTTTCGCGCACCTTGGCGTTGGTGTAGCGCAAGGTCGCCCATTCGCCGTAGCGTGCCACATCCATGCCCCAGATGTCGGCGCCGGGGTCACCCTCGACCATCCATTGCGCCAGCGCCAGACCGACGCCGCCGCCCTGGCTGAAGCCGGCCATCACCGCGCAGGCACTCCAGTAATTGGTCAGCCCCGGCACCGGGCCGACAAGCGGGTTGCCGTCGGGAGCGAAGGTGAAGGGGCCGTTGATGATCTGCTTGATGCCGGCGTTCTCCAGCGCCGGGAAATGCCGGAAACCGACTTCGAGCGAGGGGGCGATGCGATCGAGATCGGGGGCGAGCAGTTCGTGGCCGAAATCCCACGGGGTATCCGTCGGCGACCATGGTTTGCAGGCCTTCTCATAGGTGCCGAGCAGAATGCCGGATCGTTCCTGCCGGGTGTAGATTTCGCCCTTGAAATCGATCACGCCGACCAGTTCGCGGCCGGTTCTGGCGTTGAAATCCAGAACCTCGGGCATGTCCTCGGTGAGCAGATACATGTGCTCCATGGCCAGAACCGGAAGTTCCAGGCCCGCCATGCGACCCACTTCGCGTGCCCAGAGCCCGCCGGCATTGACCACATGATCGGTTTTGACCGTGCCTTGCTCGGTGACGACGTTCCAGGTCCCGTCCGGATCCTGAGTGAGATCGGTGACCCGGTTTCTCAGCACGATTTCCGCACCGAGCTTGCGCGCCGCCTTGGCGTAGGCATGAGTGGTGCCCGATGGGTCGAGATGGCCTTCGACCGGATCCCACAGCGCGCCCACGAAATTGCTCTCGTCCATCAGCGGGAACATCGCCTTGGCCTCGGAGGGGGTGATCAGCTCGGTCTCCATGCCGAGATAACGGCCCTTGGCATGCACCAGACGGAGAAAATCCATGCGCTCCGGCGTGTCAGCCATCATCACACCGCCGGTCAGATGCAGGCCGCAGGATTGGCCCGAAAGCTCTTCGAGCTCCTGATAGAGGCTGACTGTGTAGGCCTGCAGTTTTGCGACATTGGGATCGCCATTGAGCGTGTGGAAGCCGCCGGCCGCATGCCAGGAGGAACCGGACGTCAGTTCGGAGCGTTCAATCAGCATGACGTCAGTCCAACCAGCCTTGGCCAGATGGTAGAGCACCGAACACCCAACAACACCGCCGCCGATCACCACAGCCCTGACATGCGATTTCATGGTCCAACTCCCGGATCAATTTCGGCGGCAGATTGCGAAATCGGATGATGGTGCACAAGAGGCAATTGCGACATCGGAACAAAAAGCTCAGCGTGGCTGTTGCCAAAGCGGCTCAGGTCCACACATTTTTCGCCAAGCCCTTATTTGCGGCGCGGTTTTTGGGGTATGAAGGATTTAGGGCCTGTTCATTACGGCCTGCTAGATAGGTAACGATGAGATACGCGCGGGACATCAAATCCGGAGCGCGCGGCCGACTGTGGCCGCGCCGGGTGTCGTGCGCACTGATTTTGGCGCTTACGCTTTCACTGGCGCTCTCGGCGGGACCTGCCCGGGCGCTGGAGATTTTCGGTCTCAAACTGTTCGAGCCTGACGAGGCCGAGACCATCGAAGTGGTCGATCCCTTGTCCTATACCGTGTCTTTCACCGTCGACGGGGCTGATCCGGATGGAGAGCTCCGCGCTGCGCTCGAGCGGGCGTCGCAATTGGTGCAGGGCGCGGACCGTCCGGTCGCAGGCTCGATCGGCCTCATCCAGCGCGCCAATGGCGATTTCGAACAGTTGGTCGGCGCGCTCTACGAGAATGCGCGCTATGCCGGCCGGGTCCGCATCCTGCTGGATGGCCGGCGTCTGTCGGAGTTGCCGCCGGATGCCGATCTGCGGGGTGCCGAACCGGTGCCGGTGCAGATCTCCGTCAAACCGGGCCAGCCGTTCCGGTTTGGCGAGGTCAGCATCCGTAATGCTGATGGCCAGACCTATGACACATCGCAAGACGGGCTGGTGCCAGGCGCGGTGGCCAAGTCCACGGTGATTCTTACCGCCGAGAAGGCGCTGATCCGCCGGCTGGAAGGCGAGGGCCACCCCTTCGCGCAGATTGTGGAGCGTGATGTGGTCGCCGATCATGAGCGCGGAGTGATTGATGTGGCGCTGACGGTGGAGGCGGGTCCGGTAGCGCCCTTCGGCCCGACCGCCGTTGACGGCGCCGAAAGCGTCGACAGCGATTTCATCGCCATGATGGCCGGTGTTCCAGAAGGCGAGACCTATGATCCCGCCACCCTGACGGCGGCGGCGAGGCGGTTGAGGGCGCTGGAGGTGTTTTCCAGCGTCACCGTACGCGGTAGCGACAGCCTGTCGGCCAATGGGGCGGTCCCCGTCGACGTTAGCGTTGCCGAGCGAAAGCATCGGTATCTTGGTCTGGGTGCGACATTCTCTTCCACCGATGGCGGGGGAATGGAGGCCTATTGGGGACACCGCAACCTGTTCGGCCGGGCCGAAAAATTCCGGCTTGAAGGCTCGGTCAGCGGGCTGGGAAGCACCAGCGAGGCCGAGGATCTGGCCTACCGCGGCGCAGCGTTGTTTGAAAAACCCGGCGTTCTGGGCCCGGCGTCTAAATTCACCTCGCGGCTTGAGGTGGAGCAGGAAAATCCTGATGCGTTTCGCCGTTTCTCCATCGAGGGCGCGGTGGGACTGTCTTACGAACTGACGCCGGAGCAGACGGTGTCGGCCGGGATCGTGGTCGAATATGCCGAATTGACCGACAGCTTCAATACCGATCTCGAAACCATCACGGTGGCGCTGCCGCTCGAATATGTCCGCGACACACGCAACGACAAGCTCAATCCGTCCAGCGGCACGCGGCTGGCGCTGCTGTTCGAGCCCGCCCACGAAATCAACAGCGGCTCAAGTTTTGTCAAATTGCGCGCCGAAGCCTCGGCCTACCGGGCGCTGGATGCGGAAAAACGCTTTGTTCTGGCCGGACGGGTTGCGGCCGGATCGATCTACGGCGCTGATCTTGCCGATGTTCCCGCCAACCGCCGCTTCTACGCGGGCGGAGGTGGCTCGGTGCGCGGCTACGGCTTTCATGATATCGGCCCCCGGGACGCGGCCGGCCAGCCGACCGGCGGCCTGTCGTTGCTTGAAACGTCGGCCGAATTGCGCATTCAACTGACCGATACGATCGGCATCGTGCCGTTCTTCGACGCCGGGCTGGTGAGTGCCGGCAACCAGTTCTCCGACACCAGCTTCAAGGCCGGTGCCGGACTGGGCCTGCGCTATCTCACGCCCTTCGGGCCGTTGCGCGTGGATGTGGCGCTGCCGCTCAACAAGGAAGCCGGCGACCCCGACTACGGCCTTTATGCGGGCATAGGACAGGCCTTCTAGTCATGACATTCGCACATCAGGCGAACTCCGGCGGAAGCAGGCGACAACCGAGCCGCATCTGGCGCGTTCTGCGCTGGCTGGTGATCCTGCTTCTGGTGATCGCGGCGTTTGCGGTCCTGGCGGTGTCGACCGCGCCTGGCGGCCGGCTGATCGCGCTGACCATCAACCGGCTCGGTTCAGGGCCAGAGCAAAGCGTTGAGATTGACAGTATCAGCGGCGTTCTTTTGGGCTCGACGCGGATCGGTCACGTGCTGGTCAGCGACGCCACCGGTGAGCCCTGGCTGTTGATCAAGGGCATTCGGATCGACTGGTCGCCGCTGGCGCTGTTGTCTGCCGGCCTTGCGATTGACGATCTGGAGATCGAACGGGTGGAACTGGCGCGTCTGCCGGAGGCGGGCGAGGCGGCTTCAGAGCAAAGCGCCGCGCTTCAGCTCCCGCTGGCGGTCGACATCAAACGCTTTCGCGTGTCCGAAATCCTGCTCGGTGAACCGGTGGCCGGCAGGCTCGCTGAGTTCGAAGCCAGCGGCGCTCTCAGGGTCGACGCGGCGATCTCCACAGCACTGGCGGATCTGACGATCAACCGGACCGACGGGGTCGGCGGCCAGTTCTCGATCGATGCCGATTATCTCGAGGCCGAAGACCGGTTCAACATCTCGGCCAAACTGAGCGAACCCGCCGGCGGGGTGGCGGCACATCTGCTCGATCTGTCAAAGGACGACGCGGTAAGCCTTTCGGCGACCTCCCAGGGTTCGCTCGCCGACTGGCGGCTGTCGCTCGATGGCTCGATCAACGATGAAACCGTGGCGTCGCTGATCGGCCGGGTGGTGCGCGGCGAATCTGGCGATGCGGTGTCGATTGAGGCCGAAGGCGGATTCGGAAGGTTTGTGCCGCCGGCGCTGGCCCAGATGCTTAAGGGACGCAGCGAACTTTTACTCGAGGCGGTGGTCGAACCGGACCGCAGCGGCGCGGTGATCGACATCTTCACCTTCGCCTCCGCGCAGGTGAGCGCGGAAGGCCGCGGCCGGATTGCGCGCGAGGGTCAGGTCGATCTCAGCGCCTCGTTGTCGCCGCGCCAGGGTGCAGGCCTGCTGCATTTCGGAGAAGGTGATGGGCGGATCAGCCTGTCGAGGCCGGAAGCGCAGTTGCGCGTCTCAGGCGATGCCGAGGAAGCGGCGGTGCGGCTGGTCGCCTCCACCGATCTTATTCGAGGTGCGGAATTCAGCGCCGACGAGGTGTCGGCGGTGGTGAACTTCGACCAGTTCTCCTTCGCTACCCGCAGCGGCGTCGGGCAGGTGGAGGCCGAAATTGCGGCCGTCGGGTCTGCCAATGACATGCTGGCGCGCGCGGTTGCCGGTGGTGTCCGGCTCTCCGGCGATGTGACGCTCGGCGACGATGGCGCGATTTTCAGCGATCAAATCAGGCTGGCGTCCGCGGCGAGCGAGGTCCTGCTCAAACAATTGAGCTACGATCAGGACGGGGCTCTGCAGGTGCAAGCCTCGGGAACCATGCGCAGCGCCGTGCTGTCAGGCCAGGCTTCGGGGCTGTTGGGCGACCAACTGGTGTTCTCCGCCACGGCATCGCGGGAGACCGGTGGCGACTTCGCGGTCGAGGATTTCGAAGTCTCGGCAGACCATGCCAGCGCCTCGGGAGCGGTGACGCTTGCGGCAGACGGCGCGATTTCGGCCGAATTGCAGGCGCGCCTGGCCAATCTCGCCGGGTTGAGCGACGGGGTTTCAGGCGCATTGCAGTTCGACGCCAAGGTGGCGGGCTCGACGGCCGCACCGGCCTTTGAAGCTCAACTGCGCGGAGAGGCGCTTCGCGTGCAGGGCAGGGACCTGTCGGATTTGCGGCTCGAAGCCAAAGGTGTCGCCGATCCGGCTTCGCCCCGCGCCGATATCGCGCTCAGCGGAGAGCTGGATGGTCAGCCGATCAATGGCACGGTCAATTTGACACAATCAGACGGCGTCATCCGGATCGATCCGCTGCGGCTCGACGTGACGGCCAATCTTATTACGGGGTCACTGACCCTGGATGAGGCCAACAGGCCGCTGGGTACCATCGATTTCGATCTTGGAGACATCGGATCCCTATCCGCGCTGGCTTTACAAGACATCAGCGGTACTGGCGGCGGCACGATGCGTTTTAATGTCATCGACGGGCGTTCAGTGGCTGACATCGTTCTGGCCTTCCCTTCGCTCTCCAGCGACGCATTTGCAATCAATGACACCCGGATCGACCTGCTGGTTGATGATCTGTTTGGCGCTCCGAAGCCCGAAGGCACACTGGAGATCGCCTCGGCGCGCGCTGGCGAAACCGATGTGTCTGGCCTGCGACTGGGATTCTCCCAGGCCGAAGACTGGACCAGGTTTGACGGCAAGGCCCGGGCTGCCGGCCTGCCGGTGACGATTGACGGCCGCGCCAGGCCAACGGATTCCGGTGCGGAACTCGAACTCACAGCTGGTCAAGTCGTCTTCCAAGGGCTTCAAATCGCGTTAAGCGGCCCGGCCCGCGCAGTGATTGCTGATGGCGCCACCCGGATCGAGCGGCTGGTGATTTCGCCGGGCGGCGGCGCAGTGGCGGTCACCGGTACGGCCGGCGAGCAGCTTGATCTGAACGTGGTCATCACCAATGTTCCGTTGAGCGCGGTTAACGCGGTGTCGCCGGGCGCGGGGCTGTCGGGCGATGTGTCGGGCAGGCTGGTGGTCAGCGGCGCGTCCTCGGCACCGGTCGTCAACTACACACTGACCGGTAACAGGGTGCGTGCCGCGGCGGCCTCCTCGGTGGCCGATGTGGCGCTCACAATCAACGCGAACGGGGCATTGCGCAACGGGCGGCTGGGAGTAAACACCCGCGCCAGCGGTGGCGGTCTTGCCTTCACCGCCACCGGCGGGGTGGAGACAGGCGGGACCCGGCAAATCTCCCTGGATATTGACGGTACCGCGCCGTTTTCGCTTGTTTCGGCACCGCTGGCCGCGCAAGGGCTGGCGCTCAGCGGCGGGGTTCGGCTCAACCTGTCGGTCAAGGGGCCCGCCGCATCGCCACGCATCGCCGGCACGATCAGCACTGCCGATGCGCGCTTGGTTGACGGCCGCTCCGGGATCGCGATCAACAATCTCGCCGCCGATATCGGTCTCACTCCCGGTCAGGCAACAATTCGGGCATTGTCGGGCGAGCTGTCGTCAGGAGGCCAGATCAGCGGGTCGGGCACCATTGGGCTCGAACCGGGATCAGGCTATCCGGCTGATCTCAAACTTGGCGTGGAGCGCGGCCGCTATGCCGACGGGCAGATGGTGGCTACCCAGTTTAACGCCGATCTTTCGCTTTCGGGCCGCCTGTTGCAACTGCCGCAACTTGGCGGCGTGGTGCGACTGGATGAGACCACGATCTCCATTCCCGACACTTTGCCCGCATCGATTTCGCAGCTCGATGTCTCCCACAAGAACGCACCGGCGGCCATCGAGGCGCAGTCCGAGCGCCTATCGCCGCACAGCGGGTCAAGCGCCTCGGGCGGATTGGGCCTCGATCTTACTGTGCAGGCGACCCGGATTTATGTGCGCGGGCGCGGTCTCGATGCTGAACTTGGCGGCTCGGTCCGGCTGACCGGAACCACTGCATCGCCGCGGGCTGCGGGCGGGTTCGACCTGGCGCGCGGTCGGTTGAGTATTCTGGGCAAGCGGCTTGATTTCGACCGGGGCAAGATCGGCTTCGCCGGGTCATTGATTCCGGTCCTCGATTTCGCCGCCTCCAGCCAGGCCGGGTCCTCCACCGCGACAGTGCTGGTGACCGGACCTGCCAACCGGCCTGAATTCAGTTTCACCTCGAGCCCGGAGATGCCCGAGGACGAAGTGATGGCGCTGTTGATCTTCGGCCGTTCGCTCAACGATCTTTCGGCTGTGCAGATCGCGCAATTGGCACAAGCCGCAGGGCAACTGACCGGCGTGGTTTCGGGCGGCGGACTGGTCGAGCAATTGCGGCGGGCCACCGGTGTTGACGATATTGATGTTCGCACCGACGAGGACACCGGCGAAACCTCGGTCGGTGTCGGTAAATATCTCAATGATCGCACCTATTTCGGGCTTGAAAGCGGCGGCTCGGCGGGAGCGGGCAAGGCGCGGATCGATCTCGACATCGGTCGCGGCATAAAACTGCGCGGCGAGGCCGATTCCAGCGGCGAGACCAAGGGCGGCATCTTTTTCGAGCGGGAATACTAACCGCAACGCGGAAGTTCACCGCAAGTTGATCAGGCTTCGGGCTTGAGAGGGCGGGCACGCGCGATCGCGCGATTGAAATCCCCGGTCGTCCGCACCATTTTCAAACCCTGTATTGAATTGCTTCCCCTAAGGAGCCGCCTGATGAGCAAAAGCTATTCCAAATCCGATGACGCCATCTCCAAACTGACGCCCGAGCAGTTTCGTGTCACACAGCAAAGCGGCACCGAACGGCCGTTCACCGGCGAATACAATGACAACAAGGCGGCCGGCATCTATGTTGATATCGTCTCGGGTGAACCGTTGTTTGCCTCCTCGGACAAATTCGACAGCGGGTGCGGATGGCCGAGTTTCACCAAGCCGATCGAGCCCGCGCATGTGGCCGAGTTGCGTGACGCCAGCCATGGTATGATCCGCACGGAAGTGCGCTCCAAGCACGGCGACAGCCATTTGGGACATGTGTTTCCCGATGGTCCGCAAGACCGTGGCGGATTGCGCTATTGCATCAACTCGGCCTCGTTGCGCTTCATTGCCAAGGCCGACATGGCGGCCGAAGGCTACGGCGACTATATTGACCAGGTGGAGGATATCTAGATGAGCGAACGTGCAGTACTGGCCGGCGGCTGTTTCTGGGGCATGCAGGACCTGATCCGCAAACTCGACGGTGTCGAAGACACACGGGTGGGTTACACCGGCGGCGATGTGAAAAACGCAACCTACCGCAATCACGGTACCCATGCCGAAGGCATTGAGATCATCTACGACCCGAACCGGATCAGCTACCGTGATCTGCTGGAGTTCTTCTTCCAAATCCACGATCCGTCCACGCCGAACCGGCAGGGCAATGATCGGGGCATGTCCTACCGCTCGGCGGTCTACTATGCCGATGAGGTGCAGAGGCAGACTGCGCTCGACACCATCGCCGATGTCGAGGCGTCGGGGCTCTGGCCCGGCAAGGTGGTGACCGAAGTCGAACCGGTCGGGGAATTCTGGGAGGCTGAACCCGAGCACCAGGATTATCTGGAGCGGATCCCCCATGGCTATACCTGCCATTTTCCGCGTCCGGGCTGGGTGTTGCCCCGCCGTGATGCGGCCGAATAGACCGACGCGCATCGTTTAGACAAAAAATCGGCACGGCCGGCGCAAGTCGGCCGTTGACGTTGGGGCTCCAGCCTGCCGGACAATGATCAGGACACAAGCCTATGGCCATCGCCGCCTTTGAATTCGACAACAGCTATGCCCGCGAGCTCGAGGGCTTCTACGTGCCCTGGAAGGGAGCGGAGGTGCCGGAACCGAAGATGATCCGATTCAATCGGCCTCTCGCCGAGGAGCTGGGCCTTGATGCCGATGCGCTTGACAGCCAGGCGGGGGCGGCGATCTTTGCAGGGCATACGGCGCCAGCTGGGGCGACGCCGCTGGCGATGGCCTATGCGGGCCATCAGTTCGGCGGGTTTTCCCCGCAATTGGGCGATGGCCGGGCGCTGCTTCTGGGCGAAGTGATCGACCGCTCGGGCACCCGCCGCGACATCCATCTCAAAGGGTCCGGCCGGACGCCGTTTTCCCGTGGCGGTGACGGAAAGGCTGTGCTGGGCCCGGTGCTGCGTGAATATATCATCGGCGAAGCCATGCATGTGCTGGGTGTGCCGACCACGCGAGCGCTCGCGGCAGTGACCACCGGCGAGGAGATCATGCGTCAAAACGGGCCGGAACCGGGCGCGGTGCTGGCGCGGGTGGCATCGAGCCATCTTCGGGTCGGCACATTCCAGTTTTTCGCAGCCCGCGGCGAGACCGACCGGTTGCGCCAGCTGGCCGATTACGCCATTGCCCGGCATTGTCCCGAACTTCAGGGCCAACCCGACCGCTATCTCGGCCTGCTGCGCCAGGTGCGCGACCGGCAGGCGGCGCTGGTGGCGCAATGGATGCTTGTGGGCTTCGTGCACGGGGTGATGAACACCGACAATATGACGATATCCGGGGAGACCATCGACTACGGCCCTTGCGCCTTTGTCGATGAATATGATCCGGCGGCGGTTTTCAGCTCCATCGACCAACATGGCCGCTACGCCTATCGCAATCAGCCGATGATCGCGCAATGGAACCTGGCGCGGCTGGCGGAAACGCTGCTTGATCTGATCAATCCGGACGACAGAGAGGACGCCGTGCGCCAGGCCTCTGACGCGATCAACGGCTTTCAGGAGGTCTATGAGCGGGAATGGCTTTCCGGGATGCGCCGGAAGCTTGGCCTTGACCGGGCGGAAGAAGGCGACCTGGAACTGGCGACAGGGCTACTGGCCTCCATGGAGGGGCAAGGCGTCGACTTCACACGGCTGTTCCGGGCGCTTGGCGACGCCGCAACCGGCGAGGCCGGGGCGGCTTTGGCGCTGTTTGACGATAGCACCGCGTTTGATGCCTGGCTCACCCGCTATCAGGCCCGGTTCGCGCGGGAGTTCGGCGCGGCGGAAGACAGGGTTGCGGGAATGAACCGGGTCAATCCGGTCTACATTCCGCGCAACCATCTGGTTGAAGCGGCGCTCGACGCGGCCACTGCCGGCGACCTGGCGCCGTTCGAGCGGCTAATGCAGGCTTTGGCCGACCCGTTTTCCGTGCGCGTTGGCTTCGATGTCTACGCGCTTGGCGCGCCCGGCGACTTCGGGCCCTACACCACCTATTGCGGCACCTGAGCGGTCCAGGTTGCCCGGGACTTGTGAGGCTCACTCGACTGTTTGCTAACGCGGCCCTCGCCAATGTGATGAGGCTTGATCGGCTGGATGCGGTGGCGCGGTAGCCAGCGCCCGTGCGACCGGTCATAGTCGGTGTTGCGGCGTGTGTGAGGGGAGTGATCGATGAATGTTGATTTCGCATGGGTGATCCTGGGCATCCTCGGTGCATTCATCGTCTATTCGCTGCTGTCTAAGGTGATCGACCGCTCACTTTTGACGCTGCCGATCCTTTTCATGGGCCTGGGTTATGCGCTCTCCGAGCCTCTGCACGCTGCGGCCCCGCCTGAAGTCCTGCATGAAGGCAAGCGGCTGTTGGCCGAAATCACCCTGGTGCTGGTGCTGTTTTCCGACGCCTCGCGGGTCCGTTTTGCACGGCTTCGCCAAAACTGGAAACTGCCGAGCCGGATGTTGCTGATCGGCCTGCCGTTGTCGATTGCGCTGGGGACGCTGGTGACCTTTCTGGTGAATCCGGGAAGCGGGTTCGCCATGGCGCTGTTAACGGCGGCGGTGCTGACGCCCACCGATGCGGCACTCGGTCAGGCGGTTATGGCCGATCCGGATGTGCCGGAACGGCTGAGCGAAACGATCAATGTTGAAAGCGGGCTCAATGACGGGCTGGTGCTGCCCTTCGTGCTGCTGGGCGCCATTCTGGCCTCAGCCGGAATGGCCGGTGCCCAGACCGATGGGCTGGCGCTTGCGGCAATCACGCAGATCGTTCTCGGCCCTGTCGCGGGCATTGTGGTCGGATGGAGCGTGGCCAAGGCAATGGATCTGGCGCAATCGCGCGGCTGGGTCTACGAGGCGGCGGAGGGCGTGGTGTTTCTGGCTGCAGCCTTTGCCGCCTATATGGCGGCGGAAGTGATAGGCGGCAATGGCTTCATCGCCGCCTTCGTGGCCGGCATGGTGTTCGCCAACAGCTACAAGCACGATATCCGTTTTGTTCGCGACTTCATGGAGGGCGCCGGCCAACTCCTGACCATGGCGGCCTTTTTAGTATTCGGCGGGCTGCTGCTGCCCGACGGGCTTGCCCATGCCAGCGCCCGCGCGGTGATTCTGGCGGTACTGTTCCTGACCGTAGTGCGGGTGGGGGCGATTTGGCTGTCGCTGTTGGGCACGGGGCTTGCAACCCGGGAGAAGCTGTTTCTTGGCTGGTTTGGTCCGCGCGGCCTGGCTTCGATCCTGTTCACACTGGTGATTATGGATGAGTTCGATTTCCCCAACGAGCAGGAGCTTTTAGCCTGCGTGTCGATGACGGTGGCGCTGTCGATTCTCGCCCACGGGCTGACCTCGACGCCACTTGCCAAGCGCATCGGCAAAAGCGGCAAAAAGGCCTAGAGACAAAGGGTTCGCGGCCAGGTCAGATAGAATTTTGAGCTCAGCGACAGTCCAGCGGCCTGACTGCGACGGTCTGGACAATCTCGCTGTGATCGTCGGTGGCGATGAAACGGACTGGAGCATCGCCGTCGAAAACTGCGCAGGTGAGATGACCGCTATGAACCGCGCCGGTATCGATGGCGATGCGGCCAGGATACAGTTCGGGCAGCGCCGACGCTGTGATGGTGTGGCCGTGGACCACGATCTTGGCAAAGGGGCCGGGGTGGCCGAGAAACCTCTCGCGAATCCAGCGCGTGGTTTCGGGATTCTGTTGCGAAAGCGGCGTGTCGGGGTCGATGCCGGCATGGACAAAGACATGGGTCTTTGTCTCCACCATCCAGTCGGCCGCCCGCAAAGCCGAAATGTGCGAGGGAAAATCACGGCTCAGGCGCACGGCAATCTGGTCGACCGGATCGGTCTCATCAAACCCATAGGAGCGCAGTGTCGCGACCCCGCCATTGGGCAGCCAGCGCCGGGCCGCGGCCTCGCGGTCGCCGGTCTTTTCGATGCTGCGGAGCAGAAATTCTTCGTGGTTGCCGAGTATGAGCCGTGAGCCGGGGAATTCGGCGAGCGTCCTGATGACGAGATCAAGGCATTGGCGGCTTTCGGGTCCGCGGTCGATCAGGTCGCCGAGGAAGATGATGCGTAAGCGGCGTGAACCGGCATCGCTGCGAATCGCCGCCAGCAGCGCCGAAAGCAAATCGCGCCGTCCGTGCACATCGCCGATGGCGTAGGTGAGCAACATGGCGCGACCGTAGCGCGCAGGAAGCCGTGGCGGAAGCAAAATCAGCGGGTTGGCAGGGGCGCCTCACATGATTGATTGCCTTGGCTTCCGGCTGCATCGCACCGGTATCGCGCCGGATCTGGCACCGGTTCGGCAAGATCACTTGGGACTTTTTGCCTCCGTGGGGTTGTGCAAACGCCGCGCGACCGGCAAGTAACGTCTCAAACGCCGCATCCTGCGGCCTGCCGCATCGGCATTTCTTCCAACCAGGATCATTTCGGTTTGAAAAAGCAAGTACGCACGACCTTCACCGACCGCCGCCAGGACGCCATGGACGCCAAGAAGAAGCTTCTGGAAAAGATGAAGGCGGCGCCGAAGGCTGACGATCCCGAGATGATCGCCCGGCGCGCCGAGCGTGAGGCCATTGCCAGGGCGCGCGAAGAACGCCGCGCCGAACGCGAGCGGTTGAAGGCCGAGGAGCAGGCGCGCAAGGCTGAAGAGGATGCCGCTGCAGCGGAAGCGGCCTATGCGCTCGCCAATGCCGAAGCCATCGCCCGCGAGGCCGAAGAAAAAGCCCGCGCCGCGCGCGCCATCGCCGACATGGCCGCCATGAAAGAAAAGCGCGACAAACGCTACGCGGCGCGCAAAGCGCGGGGGTAGGTCCGACCTCTCTTCTTTCGGGAGAGAAAAGGCGCGGTGCTGCCTCGTACCGCTTCAGTGCTTTAGCCAACGCCTGAGTGTCGGCAATTGCAGGTAAGGGGATCGTTGCAGGTTTCACTGCCCCCAAACAACAAAATTGCTAGTTGGCTGGCGCTGGCTCTGCGATTTTGTATCCTCGCCCGGCAAAGGGAGCTCGGGTGCTGCAGCGCGTAAAATCGCCTGGCACTGCGCGTAGAGCCGCTTGGAGTATGCCCCAAACCGGGGTTCTCACTAGGCATCTCATCCGAAAGATCCCCACAATTGACGTCAATGGTCTAACTTGGTAGCTCAAGTTTTTTGAGGTGGTACTCGGTGTGTCCAGAGCTTTTGCAGTCTTTCTCGTCAGTGTTCTTGCCGTCTCCGTCGCACTTGGATTGACGGTGTCGTCACCGCTAAGGTGCAGCCCTTCCTTGTCGGCTTATTCAGGAATCAAGAGTCTGATCGATGCTAATACGCGCGACGTCACCCATTTGTTTTTGGGCGATGGCACCAGCGATGAATTGGGAGAGCAAGCGCATTTGATGGCACTTCACTATGCCAAGATCTATCGCAAATTCAGTGTTCACTACTTCTCGTTCAACAGCGAGGCCGGTCGCTATGATGAGCCAGTTGAACTCAGCAAAGGCACCGGCCCTCACGTTATCCGTTTTTACAATGCCTCTGTGTTCGGCTCAAATCTGATCAATTGGCTTGGCGTGCGGCATAAGGAAGCCGTCGAGTCGATTGAACCCGACGTAATCGATCTGAACTTCGGCATCAACATTGCAGCGTTGATGGATGCGGAACAAGCCAAGAAGTCGTTCCTGGACGGGATCATGCAATTGTGGCGCACACACCCGGGCGTGCCCATCGCAATGCATCTCCAGCAACCTTTTCGCGACGATGACAAAATGGCGTCGGTCATAACTGCTCAGCTAAGTCTTGCGTCAGAATTTCCCCAGATCACGCTTGTTGACTCATATTCACCGTTCATCGAGGCGGGTAAACGAGTTAGCCTGTATATAAACGACTTCCAAACAACCACCGCCGGAACCGCCAAGCTCTACAATTCGAGACGTGACGTCTTCCACTGCAGCAATTCATCAACCCTGAAACAGCCCCGCCTCGGACGGTCATGGATCAATACAAGACTCGGCGAAAACCTGATCCGCAACGCCAGTCTTGAGACCATTGATGGCAAGGTCGGAAGTGGTTGGGCTGTTTACGGCGATGGCGATTATTCCTACGATACCGGCAATGCTTTTGGACAAAGGCTGTATTCGTTTCGGCTCTCGTCAGAAAAAATCGCCTATGTCGAACAACTCTTCGATGCAGATCAACTCGCCGCAGCAAGAGGAAAGAAGCTCTGGTTCGGAGCCAGGGTGTTTGTCGAGCCAGGAGGACCGGCGCACTCGGGTATTCTGCGGGTCAGTCATGACGGGACTGGCGCCAAAACTGCTTCAGAATCCTTTCGCTTTAATCCCGGTGATGGTGCTGGGTACTGGCGGGATGTACATGTGCCGGACTTTGAAATCCCGCATGATGCATCGCTTGTGGCGGTGCGTATTTATGGCTCGGCAAATGACGAACCGGGCACCGTTTATGTCGATTCCGTGCGTGGTGGCGTCTACACCGAGGAGACGCCGAAGGATTAGCGACGATCAGCGCGTCCAGTGAAGCCAGGCGCAGTTCAAGTCCAGTCCTCGGGGTTTCGTTTCTTTCGAAGCCAAGCTGATCGTCGAGGTTGACGGCTGGCGGTATGCCGACAGTGGGCATGATTGCCGACGCGACGCCGCGCTTGAAGCGGATGGCTTTCGGATTTTACGCTTTTGGAATGAAGAGGTGCAAACCAATCTGGATGGCGTCTGCCTGACGATCCTTGCGGAACTCAGAAATACTGGCGAAGGGCAATGATCCCACCTCTCGCCATAGTGAGGGAGGTTCTTTGACGGTGATGCCGGCTCCTCCTCTTCCCTTTGTGGGAGAGGAAGCGATTTCAGCGCCTTAGCCCGTAGGCCAAGTGCTAGAAGTTGCAGGTGAGGGGGCTGTCCGGAGTTCGCTTGCCGTCGTTCGTCGAGGCTGCAGCCATACATTTCTCCATCAATTCGCGATATCTCCTTCGAAAGGGGGTGATCAGATTGAAGGCACCGTCATTCTCAACTTCCTCCATTAGGGGTGAAGTGACGAGATCTCAACAAACCTCCCCTCAAGGAGAAGTGGGGACGTTCATTCACCACAAATTTATCGAATTGGTGCTTGCTACAATGGAGATTAGCTATATTGCACTGGCGAATTATGTGCCAATATTTGAAGTCATCGTGAATTTTCAATAACTAGGACATTATGCTTTTTCCGTATTTATAGAATAGTTCCGTGCATATTATTTTGTTGTCCAAAATATATCTCCCAGCTTTTGAAGCTTTTGCCTTGTTGTCGAGCATGCAAAGGTCTTTAAGTTGGTGCAGGATTACATCTCTGTCTGGATCAGAGATTCCAAATGCAGTAGCTATGACCCTGTTTGTATCTCTCGTGCGCTTTGGTTGAAGCAGTTGCATGTTTGACTCGCCGAATGAGAAACCAAGAAAGATCAATTGATCGGCCTCATGTATGGCCGCACGGATTGCGCTAAGCTCTTCTGCATCCTCGATTTGCTCTGAAAATGTGAGAATGGATTGAGATATTTCATACAGATTTCGCTTGTTTCCGCCCCCAAATTCAAGGCTTGGCAGATCTGAATTTTGCCATGGCAGTTTTCCTATTTGTCCATAAGGGTGAAGAAAACTGGCATTGTTTATCAATTCCGAAGCGGTATTTTCGTCCACTTTGTAGTAGTTTTGAATGCATTTGTGAATATAAAATTCTAAGCTTCTATCATAATTGAAAATTACAAACCTGATGTTGCTAAACAGAAGATCAAGAGAGGATTTCTTCGTTCTTTCGGTGAGTGATTGAAAAAAACTCTGTATCCAGTTGTTTTCAAATTTGCTCCAGTTTAATTCGGGTGAGTCTTCGGCTTCCTGAAAGCGTCGCCAGCATGCCTTTTCTGAGTCGATAAGACATGAGGCGATCCCGAGTTTAGCCATGCGGGTAACAAGAATACTTTCTTGATTTTCAACAAAATTATCGATCGAAATCGCTTGAGGCATTGCTTTTGCAATATGCCAGCCAGCGTAAAGATGCTCATTGTATTCTTCTCTTTCCTCCGGTCCAGCGCGGTAGTCTGCGTATGAACGAAGTGCATCGGCGATCATATGATCACCATGAGTAGGTCGACTTACGCCATCGTACCTTATGTCCACTGATTTTGCGATTTGTTGCTTGAGATCTTTGCTGGTCGGAAAACCGAGTTCTAGGCTTGCGCCGGCTCCAACGATAAAAGTGGTTCTTGAGTTATACAATTTCAGTTCCCGAAGTTGTTAGCCCCGCACTTCGTCTCCGAGATGCGGGGCTGAAAAGTCGGATGGTTGCTTTTGTTTTAAAGCGAAGTCTGGCAATCAGCTACACCCGCTGGTCGCCCCGCAGGTGTCGCATTTCTCGCAAGTCCCATTCCTCACCATGGTGAAGTTCTGGCATTCGGAGCACATGTTGCCGGTGTAGCCTTGCGCGATGGAGCGCATGCGGCGGTCGGCTTCGAGCTTTTTGGCGTCCGCCTTGGCGGTTGCCGCGTCCTCGGCGGCATCGTCGGAGAACAGCGTTTCCTCGATTTCGATCTCGGCGGCCAGTTCTCCCGCGCGCTCCTCGTAATCGCGCTTAAAGGCGGTGGCGCCTTCGCCGGCGATTGCCTCGGGCTCCGACCTTACGGCGAGATTGCCCGCGCCCTTGCCGGAGAAGGAGGCGGTGATCACCGAAGCGCCGGAGGAGGGGCTTCCAGCACCCGGATTGGGGCTTGCCGACTGGCCCTTGGGCTCGATCGCGCCGGCTGCAGCCGATCCCTGACCGGTGACAACCTTGAGTGAGGCGCCGCGGGTCAGACCCTTGGAGAAGGGCTGCGCCTTGCCTTCGGAAATGCCCTTGCCGAGTGCTGTGTTGCCGAAATCTGAGGTGTCGACATGGGCCAGATCATGGCGTTCGAGATAGGAGACCGCCAGTTCCCGGAAGATGTAATCGAGGATCGAGGTGGCGTTCTTGATCGCGTCATTGCCCTGCACCATGCCCGCGGGCTCGAATTTGGTGAAGGTGAAGGCCTCGACATACTCCTCCAGCGGCACGCCATATTGCAGGCCGAGCGAGATGGCGATGGCAAAATTGTTCATCATCGCGCGGAAGGCGGCGCCTTCCTTGTGCATGTCGATGAAGATCTCGCCCAGACGCCCGTCGTCGAATTCGCCGGTGCGCAAATACACCTTATGGCCGCCGATCACGGCTTTCTGGGTGTAGCCCTTGCGGCGATTGGGCAGTTTTTCGCGGTCGCGGACAACTTTCTCGATTACCCGTTCGACGATCTTTTCGGTGATGGTGACGGCCTGGGCGGCGGTGGGCTGGGCCACCAGCGCCTCGATGGTGTCATCCTCGTCCTCTTCATCCTCGATCAGCGAGGCGTTGAGCGGCTGGCTGAGCTTGGAGCCGTCGCGGTAAAGCGCGTTGGCCTTGAGCGCCAGCTTCCACGACAGCATATAGGCGTTCTTGCAATCATCGACGGTGGCCTCATTGGCCATGTTGATGGTCTTGGAGATCGCGCCTGAGATGAACGGCTGGGCCGCCGCCATCATGCGGATGTGGCTTTCCACCGACAAATAGCGCTTGCCGACCTTGCCGCAGGGATTGGCGCAATCGAACACCGGATAATGCTCGGTCTTCAGGTGCGGCGCGCCTTCCAGCGTCATGGCTCCGCAAACGTGGATGTTGGCGGCCTCGATGTCCTTCTTCGCAAAGCCCAGGGCTGCGAGCATGTCGAATGAGAAATCATCCATCTGCTCGTCGGTGAAGCCGAGAACGGATTTGCAGAAATCCTCGCCCAGTGTCCACTTGTTGAAGATGAACTTGATGTCGAAGGCGGCCTTGGTGGCGGCGTTCAGGGCTTCAATCTTCTCGTCGGTGAAGCCCTTGGCCTTGAGCGAGCCGGGATTGATGCCCGGCGCCTGATTCAAATTGCCGTGGCCCACCGCATAGGCCTCGATTTCGGCCAGTTGCGCTTCGGAATAGCCGAGCGTGCGAAGTGCTTCGGGCACCGCATTGTTGATGATCTTGAAGTAGCCGCCGCCGGCGAGCTTCTTGAATTTCACCAGCGCGAAATCCGGCTCGATCCCGGTGGTGTCGCAATCCATCACCAGACCGATGGTGCCGGTCGGTGCGATCACCGACACCTGGGCATTGCGGTAGCCGTTCTTTTCACCCAGTTCGAGCGCCTTGTCCCAGGCTGCCGTTGCATGGGTGATGAGGTCGGGATCAGGGCAATCGCCATGGATCAGCGCCACCGGGTTGACCGAGAGTTTCTCATAGCCGGTATCCTCGCCACGGGCGGCGCGGCGGTGATTGCGGATCACCCGCAGCATGTTTTCGCGGTTGTCCTTGTAGCCGGGGAAGGCGCCGATCTCGCCGGCGATCTCAGCCGAGGTCGCGTAGGAGACGCCGGTCATGATCGCCGTCAGCGCGCCGCAGATGGCGCGGCCTTCCTTGGAATCATAGGGAATGCCGGTGGTCATCAGCAATCCGCCGATATTGGCGTAACCCAGACCCAGGGTGCGGTATTTGTAGCTCAGTTCGGCGATCTGGCGCGAGGGGAACTGCGCCATCATCACCGAGATTTCCAGCACCACCGTCCACAGCCGCACCGAATGCTCGAAATCGGCGATGTCGATGCGCTTGGTTTCGGCGTCCTTGAAGCGCAGCAGGTTGAGTGAAGCCAGGTTGCAGGCCGTGTCGTCCAGGAACATGTATTCCGAGCACGGATTGGAGGCGCGGATCGGACCGGCCGACGGGCAGGTGTGCCAGTCATTCATGGTGGTGTTGAAATGCAGGCCCGGATCGGCGGACGCCCAGGCGGCGTGGCCGATCTGCTCCCACAGGTCACGGGCCTTGAGCGTCTTCATCACCTTGCCGTCCTTGCGGGCGGTCAGATGCCAGTCGCCATCGGCCTCGACTTCGCGCAGGAAGTCATCCTTGATGGAAACCGAGTTGTTGGAGTTCTGGCCCGAAACCGTGAGATAGGCTTCCGAATCCCAGTCGGTGTCGTAGGTCTTGAACTCGATGTCGGTGTAGCCCTGGCGGGCGAACTGGATAACGCGCTTGACGTAGTTTTCGGGCACCTGGCTCTTCTTGGCGGCCTTAATCTCGCGCTTGAGGGCAGGATTCTGCTTGGGGTCGAAGCAGGCGTCATTGTCGGCCTCGCAATTGAGACAGGCCTTCATGATCGACTTGAGGTGACCGGCGACGACCTTGGAGCCGGTGACAAGGGCTGCTACCTTCTGCTCTTCCTTGACCTTCCAGTTGATGTAGTCCTCGATATCAGGGTGATCGATGTCGACCACCACCATCTTGGCGGCGCGGCGGGTGGTGCCGCCCGACTTGATGGCGCCGGCGGCGCGGTCGCCGATTTTCAGGAAGCTCATCAGCCCCGACGATTTGCCGCCGCCCGAGAGCCTTTCGCCTTCGCCGCGCAGATAAGAAAAGTTGGAGCCGGTGCCGGAGCCGTATTTGAACAGCCGCGCCTCGCGCACCCACAAATCCATGATGCCGTTGTCATTGACCAGATCATCTTCGACCGACTGGATGAAGCAGGCATGCGGCTGCGGATGTTCATAGGAGGATTTCGACTTGGTCAGCTTGCCGGTGAAGGGGTCGACATAGAAGTGGCCCTGGCCGGGGCCGTCGATGCCGTAAGCCCAGTGCAGGCCGGTGTTGAACCATTGCGGGCTATTGGGTGCGACGCGCTGGGTGGCGAGCATATAGGCGAGTTCGTCCATGAAGGCGCGGGCGTCGTCTTCGGACGTGAAATAGCCGCCTTTCCAGCCCCAATAGGTCCAGGTGCCGGCGAGCCGGTCAAACACCTGGCGAGCATCGGTCTCCGAGCCGTAGCGCTCGTCCTCCGGCAGTTCGGCAAGTGCTTTCTCGTCGGCGGTGGAGCGCCACAGCCAGGAGGGGACGGAGTTCTCTTCAACCTTCTTCAGGCGTGCGGGGACACCGGCCTTGCGGAAGTACTTCTGCGCCAGAATGTCGGCTGCGACCTGGCTGAACTGGACCGGCACATCGATGTCGGCCAGACGGAAGACGATGGAGCCGTCAGGGTTCCTGATCTCGCTCGTGGCCTTGCGGAATTCGATGTCGGCGTAAGCGGACTGGCCATCTTTGGTGAACCGTCGTTCAATGCGCATTGTGTTCCTCTTTTTATCACCCGCCGCCCGCGTTCCTCGCGTTGCGACAATATCTTCCCCGCAGGCCACGCAGTCATTGCACAGCCCGTTTCAACTCGGTCACAATCTGTGATTCCCCCGGTCGAGAACCCTGTATCTTGTGGTCAGGTTGGCTGCAAACACTAAATATAGTATTAACAGCTTCTTGCCGCCAGCCCCAAACGTCACCCTGCGGCACAAAATTTTGGCTCAAATCATACCCCTCCGGCGACCGCGTGAGAGCACGCAGAACCAGAACTTCTGAACCGAAAATCTATGGATTTGGCTGGCCTCGAAACTCTCCAGCCGCGCCGCCGCCGCAACGTTCGTCCTATAAGCAGCGACTCGGGCGAATGCGTCAAGGGGTGGTTTGTGACGAATTTATGCACACAATATCTTGTGGCTGTGCATTGTGGAAAACGAGGACAACCCGCCCAATCGGGTCCGTCGGGACTAGCCTTTGGAAAAACCCTTGAGCACCGGGGCTTTGGCCGCTGGGCCAGGGGGATCGGCAAGCTGCCCAGGCCTCTATGAGACGATCAACGGCGATCCGGAATCCTCAATGAGGATCGCAACCGGAGCGCCGGCGCATAGGGGGCGGGTGGAAATGGCGGGATGGGAGCTTGATGCGTCTGGCCGCGAAAGGGCCGCGCGAACACCCGGGAACATGGCTTCGGGAGCAATCGACGGCTTGGCTCAGGCGGCCTCGTAAAGCGTTACGGCGTCGCGAATCACGTCCTTGAGGCCGGCTTCGCCGACAAGGTGGATGGCGGTTGCGACCGGAAACCATTTGCGCTTGCGCTGGCCTTTTTCCGGCCAGATATCCTTCTGGTCTTCAAGCCGCACCAGATAGACATCGACATCGCAGAGCGCATCGCCGCGTCTGGGGCGCTGCTTGATATAGCGGTAGTGGCCGACGGCGTTATCGGCGACGACTTCGCCGGTGACGCCGGCCTCTTCCCAGGCCTCGCGAAGGGCGGCGGCGGGTCCGTCTTCGCCGTCCTCGATCCATCCCTTGGGCACGATCCAGCGACCGGTATCGCGGCTGGTGATCAGCATCATCTCGCGCTCGGCGCCCGACCCGCGAAACACCGCAGCCGCCGCCTGGCGCATCGGTTTGCCCGAGGCGAACCGATCGTCTGCATCCGGGGGGCGGAACAGGTCGAGAAGGTGTCGGATGCGGTCAAAGGCATTCATGGAATTGCGAATCATCTCCTGGGGCGAGGATTGCAGTTAAATATGACTGTTTTGCTACAATGCAAATCAAGCCGGCTAAATTTCCTGACTATGATTCGCGAGACCTGACGCGGCAACCGGGGATTCATCCCACAAAAGGGACGCGGCACACCGCATCCCTTTCATGCCCGATTCAGGTGGCGTGGATCAGAATTCTTCCCAATCCTCGGCGATCGCCGCCGTACCCGCCGTGGCATAGACCGGTGCGGCCTTGGCAGTAGGGCTCCGGGACGCATGCGGTGCGGAATCGGCGGATTTGGCCGCAGCGACACCGGGAAGGGCAGTCGATGCTGCATCCGACAGGGAAACAACCGATTGCTGGTTTTCACCATCATTGACGCTGAAGACCGTGAGTTTGGTGACCAGCCCGTCGGCATTGGTTGCAAGTTCGCGAATGGAATTGTTGGCATCCGATACCAGGGCAGCGTTTTGCTGGGTGGTTTCATCCATCTGCACCACCGCGCCGTTGATCTCGGAGATGTCGCCGGCTTGCTCGCGGGCGGTCTCGACGATGGTGGCGATGTATTCATTGATGGTTTTGACCTGGCCGCCAATCGATCTCAGAGCTTCGCCGGTGCGGTTGACCAGTTGCACACCATTGTCGACCTGGGTTGAAGAGGTCTCGATCAGGGCGTTGATCTCCTTGGCGGCATTCGCTGAGCGTTGGGCCAATTCGCGCACTTCCTGGGCGACCACTGCGAAACCCTTGCCGGCTTCACCGGCGCGTGCTGCCTCGACGCCGGCATTGAGTGCCAGCAGGTTGGTCTGAAAGGCGATCTGATCGATCACCGAAATGATCTGACCGATCTGTTTGGACGAGGCCTCAATTGCGGTCATGGCGCCCACGGCTTCGGTCACGATCCCTTCTGACAAACCGGCGTCTTTGGTTGCCGCATCCACAAGACGTCCGGCCTCGCCGGCGTGTTCGGACGCGGTGCGGACGGTGTCGGTGATCCGGCCGATGGCGGCAGCGGTTTGTTCAAGCGACACCGCCTGCTGCTCAATGCGCTGCGAGATATGGTCTGCGTCGGAGCTCGCTCTCTTCGAGCCTTCGCGCATGTCCAGGGCGGAATGGCCGAGTTCGGCGATCACCCGCTCGAGCGTTTCCACCGAGGCGTTGAAATCAAGCCGCAGCTTTTCAAGCGAACCGTCAAAGGGCGTGTCGAGCCGGAAGCGCAGATCGCCGCGGGCGAGTTGCTCCAGGCCGCGTTCGAGGGCGCAAATGGCGAATTGCAGCCGGTCATTGTCCTTGGCGCGTTCGGCTTCACGGCGCTCGGAATCCAGCAGGTTGCGCTTCTGGGCGTCCTCGGCTTGCTCGGACATCTTGCTGGCATGCGCGGTGGCGGCCTGGATTTCCGACATGGCGGCATCGTTCTGGGTAAAGGCGGTGGCGAGCATTTGCGCCAGTGCGACCAGTGCGGCGGCTTCAACAATCAGAATAATGGCGTGCAGCGCCACCCGACCGAGGTCGGCGTCACCCGGAAACACCGCCGCTGGAATGACGAAGAACAGCGTCAGATGGTGAACCGCTGTCAGCCCCGCGAAGGCCAGAATCGGTCGCCAGTCCACCCAGGCTGCACAGATTGCGAGGCTGGCAAAAAAGTACATGTGAATGTCGATTTGTAGCGGCGAGCCCGTAAATGCATAAACCAGCAAGGCCACGCTGGCCGCATGGGCAAGCGCGGTGGAGACCCGTGTCGCCGCACCTGTGCGGTCGCGCCACCAGGTCAGTGTGGCGACGCCGGCGATGGCCAGGCCGCCGCCAATCACGATAACCGGACTGGCCTGCATGCCCCACCATGCTCTGGCCAGCATCAGCGCCACGTTGATCCATAACAGCGAAACAATCGCGGTGGCGGCGCGGGTGCGAAGGGATGTCATGACGTTCATTGGGCGGGGGTACTCCTGCAAAAACTGGCAAGCCTGCCGTCGAGCACCAGCAAAGCGCCGGAGCGGAACAGCTTGAGAGCGAAACCAGAGGTATCGGACTGGGCGATGGCGGCGTAGGCCGCGCCGGTCCCGTTGACATAGGATCCGCCAGCGTCGCGGATAACCTGGGTGACCCGGGCGGGATCGCTCCAGGGCGGAACGATGACCAGCGCCCGGCCGCTGGTCGGCACAATCGCTGCGGCAGCGAGAACGACCAGGATAATGCCGAGATTGAGGCCGATTGCGGCCAGACCTCGGCCCGGAGATGAAACTGATGGTTTAGAGGATTGCACTGTGCGCGCCGGCTTGCTGGTGAATTGCACTGCATGCCTCAAAGAGGCGGTCTCCAGCTGACATCATCCCAGCGGTCGGATTGTTCAAGATGGCTCAATTCTGCCCGCTGACGGATAAGGTAGAGTTAAAACTTGCCGCCAGAAATATCAGTGTTTGCTTCGAAAGGCTCGGTCCGCGCTGCAAAATGTATCAAGCGGCGAAGTTCGTCAGCGCACTGAATGCCAACCAGGTGTCCGACGAGGCAAGGGGACAAGCGACCGGCTGCCGCAGGGCGGCCTGAATGATCGGGAGTGTCGGCTCAAAAGCCGGCGGCCGTCTGGCTCAGCCCCGCGAATCCTTGGCGATCGGTTCGACATAGGCAAAGCCCATGTCCCAGGGGAAATAGATCCAGGTATCCTGGCTGACTTCCGTGACGAAGGTGTCGACCAGCGGCCGGCCCTTGGGCTTGGCGTAGACGGTGGCGAAATGCGCCTTGGGCAGCATTGCGCGAACGATTGCGGCGGTCTTGCCGGTGTCGGTGAGATCGTCAACGATCAGCACGCCTTCGCCCTCGGTATCGAGGATGTCGGTATTGATCTCCTTGAGCACCTTCATGTCGCCCTGGTTCACATAGTCGTGGTAGGAGGCCACCGACACCGTGTCGATCCGGCGGATGTCGAGCTCGCGCGAGATAATGGCCGCGGGCACCAGCCCGCCGCGGGTAATGCAGACAATGGCGTTCCAGCTTTCGCCCGAGCCGCTCAGCCGCCAGGCTAGCGCACGCGCGTCGCGGTGAAACTGGTCCCAGGAGACCGGGAAGGCTTTGTCTGGAAGGGACATGGCTGGGCTCCTTGAATTCGCAACGGCTTGTGTGCAACCCGCTTGGGCGGCTGAAGTGCGGTAATTAGCCGGAAACGCTGTTACCGCGCAAGACGCTCCGCACCCGGTTTTTCACGCCTCGATGTAAAACGGGTGGCGGACCCGCTGGGCAGACCATAGGCATTCGGGACAGATAACCCGGAGGGCGCCATATGCTGGTTTTTGCCGCCACATTGCTGATGTTTTTGTTTCCGCTGGCATTTAGCCCCGGGCCGGGAAACATGTTTTTTGCAACAATGAGCGCACGGTTCGGGTTTGCCGCAACCCTGCGCGCCAACGCCGGATACCATCTGGCGACGCTCGCGGTCACGCTGCTGATCGGTTTGGGACTGATCTCGGTGCTGGAGCCGGGTTCGGCCATATTTGCGGCGCTTAAAATGGCCGGCGGATTTTACGTGCTGTGGCTTGCCTTCAAACTGGCCCGCGCCGGAACAACGGGCGAAAACGCGGCCGCCAAACAGGCTGGCTTTGCCGATGGTGCAATGCTGTTGGTGCTCAATCCCAAAGCCTATGTGATCATTTTCCTGATGTTCACCCAGTTCGCCGACGCAGGCCCGCGGGATCTGCATATGAGAGTGCTTGTTATCACCTTGCTGTTTACGCTCAACAATCTCGTTGCCTTCTCGCTTTGGGCGCTGGCGGGGGATGCTTTGGGGCGGCTGTTTCGAAGCGAGACTGCCGCATGGTGGCTGAACCTGGCATTTGCGACAGTGCTCACCGGTGTTGGTCTGTGGATGCTGCTGGGCTGAGCCCGCCAGCAACTCTCAAAACCGGCGGCCGATGGCTACCGTGACATCAGCACCGCCACCGGGGCGTGTTCGAGAAAGGCGCGGGTGACGCCGCCAAACAGCCATTCGCGCAGCCGCTGATGGGTATAGGCGCCCATCACCACGAGATCGGCGTTGGTCGCCCTGACCTGGGAGGTGATCGCGTCGGCGGTCGATCCCGATCCTTTGGACACGGTGGTGACGTTGACATGCACGCCGTGGCGCGACAGGCAGGCGGCGATATCGGTACCGGCCAGCGGCGCATCAATATCGGGCAGCTTGTGGGGGTCGACCACCACGATCTCGACCGCCTTGGCGGCCTTGAGAAAAGGCAGTGCGTCGTGAACGGCGCGGGCGGCTTCACGGGAGCCGTCCCAGGCAACCAGGATCCGCTCGACCGGGGCGGCAAGCGTGCCATCGGGCGGCAGGAACAGCACCGGCCGGCCGCCTTCGAACAGCAGCGCCTCGACATTGGTGGCCAGATCCTCTTCGGCGTCGCGATCAGGCTGACGTACCACGACCAGATCAGCGGAGCGGGCGCTGACCAGAGCCGACACCGCGCTGTCGCCGCCGGGGGTACGCACCGGCCGCCATTCCTGCGCCAGTCCGGCCTTCTGGCAAGCGGATTGAAAGGCCTCGCCAACCTTTTTCATCCGCTTCTCGGCCTGCTCGTAAAGCGCTGCAATGGTGGCCGCGTCCGGCACATCAATGGGTGCGGACAGCACCACGAATTGGGATGGTTCGCCATGGCAGCCGGTGATATGGGCCTCTTTTCCGGCAGTCATGCCGACAATCGCTTCGATCACCGGAGAAACATCGGCTTCGGTCGACAAGACAGCGAGGATTGAGTGATAGGCCATGGTGTTATCTCCTTGCGGAGGCCAACCGGCGCCTCCATGAGTTCACCTTGCTGCGGGCGTTTGTGGCGCGCATTGATCCTTGTCAAACAGATGAGGGGTCGCGTATCGCCGCAACCAGGCGTGGGTCGGGATCACGCAGGAGAGGGGTGCGTGTCACCCGTCAGGCGCTCAAGCATTGCCTCGACATCGAGGCGGGCTGCCGAGATAGCAGTCAAATCGTGGCCGCGAATGACGATCTCGGTGGAAAAGCCCTGCCCGGAAAACCGCGGATAGGACCCGATATTGACGTCGGGATGGGCCTTGGCAATGGCCGACAGCGGATCGCCGATATCGCCTTCACCGAAGGGGCAGCTCACCTTGTCCGACAGCATCTTCACCCCGGTTTTCAGCGTTGGCAGCACATTGTCGAGCATGGCCTGGAACACCGACGGAACACCGGCCATGACATGCACATTGCCGGTAATGAAGCCCGGTGCGCAGCTTACCGGATTGGCGATGTGGCGGCTGCCCACCGGCATTCGCGCCATGCGGCGCCGGGCGGGGGTAAACTCAAGCCCGCGCTCGGCGTAATGGTCACCCAGCAGTTCGAGCGCGTCGGGGTCGTGATCGCAGCCAATTCCGAAGGCTGCGGCGACGGCGTCGGCGGTGATGTCGTCATGGGTGGGGCCGATCCCGCCCGAGGTGAAGACGTAATCGTACCGCGCGCGCAATGCGTTGAGCGCCTCGACGATGCGGTCCTGATCGTCCGGCACAATCCGGACTTCCTCAAGGGCGATGCCCGATGCGGTCAGCATCTCTGCCAGATGAGCGATGTTCTTGTCCTTGGTTCGGCCCGACAGCAATTCATCGCCGATGGCGAGTGCAGCCGCGGTTACAGTCGTCGGGGAAGTGTCAGGCATCGCGGTCATCCTTTTGTCAGCGCATGCATAAACGGGATTGGTGCGCGGAAGCAAGGTCGTCGCAAAACCGTCGGCCGGGTTGATTTTGTGAACAATGTGTTGCGACTTTCCTGGCTTTCGGTGAACGATGAAGTGCTTATGTGTTGGCTATCGCCGCCCTGCGGCAGCAACCACACAGGAGATCACGATGGCCAAGGTACTGGTGCTTTACTATTCGAGCTGGGGACATATCGAAGCCATGGCGGCAGCCGCGGCCAAGGGCGCGCAGGCTGCCGGCGCCGAGGTCACGATCAAGCGGGTGCCGGAACTGGTGCCAGAGGAGGTAGCCAAGCAGTTTCACTACAAGCTTGAGCAGCAGGGCGAGATCGCCGAGCCTGCGGAACTTGCGGATTATGACGGCATCATCTTCGCCACGCCCACACGCTACGGAATGATGGCGGCGCAGATGAAGAATTTCCTTGATCAAACGGGTTCGCTTTGGATGTCTGGCGCGCTTGTCGGCAAGGTGGGTTCGGTCATGACCTCGTCGGCCACCCAGCATGGCGGGCAGGAGAGCACGATTTTGAGCTTCCACACGGTGCTCTTGCATCAAGGCATGCTGATTGCCGGTTTGCCCTATTCGTTTCAGGGGCAGATGGGTGTCGATGAAGTCAAGGGCGGATCGCCCTATGGCGCAACGACCATTGCCGATGGTGATGGATCCCGGCAGCCCTCGGCGGTGGAACTTGAAGGCGCCGAATTCCAGGGCCGTCGGGTGGCCGAAATCGCCGCCAAGCTCGTGGCCTGACGGCAAGCTCGCCCGGCCTTGCGGGTGCCTTAGACCAATTTGCGCGCCGGGAGCGATCCCGGTGCGCCGAGCGCCGGCTTTCGTGGAGGCTCCGCGGGAACTGACCGGCCAGAGAAAAGCATTGGTGCGGACGGCGGGACTCGAACCCGCACGATCATACGATCGAGAGATTTTCTTACCGGCTACGGCTTTCGCCGCCGACGCATCTCGCGCCGTTTGTGGTCTGGACTATCCCTTCGCCATCGCCAGTCATCTGGCCTAAGGCGCTGCCCGTCTAGTCTCTACACCTTCCGTTCCGGATTTCACCGGTTCGGCTTGGCTCGGGATTGGCATGAGCCGGTATCCGGCCTTTAGCTTTCCCCGAATTTGAGCAGTTCTACTCCTGGAGTTTCCCCCAAGGCACTCAAAGCATGGCTTAAGTCTCTTGTGTCTACCGATTCCACCACGTCCGCACATGCTCTGTCGGTAGCGGGTCTGTGTGAGTGAGGCAAGACCCGACGGGCAATCGCCGTCGCCGACCGCTGCCAATGATGAGCGATCAAATCCTGCCGCCGGCAGTTCGTGTGTTTATTTGTTGGCGCGAACTTTGTCAGAGGCTGCAATCGCCTCGGCGATCCGGCGCGTCACTTCTTCGATTGCGGCGGAGGAGGAGGTTGCGAGAGCCTTCGACCCGCCTTCACAGGCCATGCCGCCGTCCGCCTGGGCCTGGCCGTCGCCTTCGACCGTCATGCCCAGAAGACGGCCACCAGACTTGCCATCGACCGAGAACGCCGCGGTCACGGCCACCGTGGTGTCCATGGTGTTGCGCAGGAAGCCGGGAATTGCGGACAGCCGCGCATCAAGGTTGAGGCCGGTGACCTGGATCATGCCGATTGCGCCTTTGGCCGCCATGTCTCCGGGTGCGACCGGCGCAGAGACGACTTCGAGCTGTTCAAACTGGCCCTTCAGGGTGGCGCCGATCGCGTTCGGGAACGCGGTTCTCAAATCAACCGGAAATGTGTGCGCGATGCAGGTGACATCCGAGGAGCGGATACTCTTTTGCAACCGCGTGCCATCAACGAACAGGAGATATTTGCCGGAGATCTTGTCTTGTTCGGATGTGTAGACCGGTACGGGCCCGGAGATCGGAGGCTCGGCGGTGTATTGGCAGCCGGTAAGGCCCAGAGTTATCGCGATCAGACTCACACAGGCACGCATTGGATTCTCCGCAAAAGTGCATATCAATTTGTTCCGTAAGGATGAAAACTGCACGTAACATAATGCGTGCCGGTTGCGAAGCGATGACGCGCGTCAACGCGCGGTCGCGGTGACGCGCTGACGCCAGATTGGTGCGTTACAATCGGAGGGAAGACCAGCCTGAGGACGAGACGTGGTCGGCTAAACGGAGATCTTGAAGCCTATTCTCAGGCCGCCCCAGTGGCGGCCGTTGACCAGGATCGGAGCCGAGAGATCCTTCATAAGCGAGAAGTTGCCGCCACCCATGTCGCGCCGGTAGGTTTGCAGCAGGAAGGGCTTGCGGTTGCGGCCTGCCGCCAGACCGGTGCGGTCATCGAAAATGCGACGGTTGCGGCAATTGCCTGCATTCCAGACCGGATCAGCGCTTTGCGGCTGGGAAAAGATGTGGTTGTGGGTGGGCAGGTAGCCGTTGCGATCCACCGCGGCGCAGAAGGTCACGCGCGGATCGAAATCCAACATCGCTTCCTGGATTGGCGGAAGCAGCCGGTCGGTATGCGCGGTAAAGCGGGTGGTGTGCTGCAGCGGAGCGGTGCCGGGGATCGGCTGATAGTGCTCGTCAAACAGATCGTCGAGCGAAAGCCGCCGGGCGCCGATCTCGGCTTCGAACAATGCCGCGATCTGGTTCGCGGTGGCGATGCAGTGACGGATGAGCGGTGTGTCTTCGGTTTCAATTCCGCTCCCGGCCACATGGCCGATTACATCTTCGGAGAACGAGACCAGGCGCTCGATCTTGGCGCTGGCCGAGGTCAGCATACCGGCGCTGTCGTGCACCTGACGGTCGAACTCGGAGACCTTGGCGAGCACGGTGGAGCAGGCCCGGGTGGTCTCTTCCACCGGATCGCTGATGCGTTCGATCTCGGCGATCATGCCGGAAACGCTGTCGCTGAAGCCGGAAAACTTCTTGAGTTCGGCGTCGATCTCGGCCGAGCGCTGGCAGGCCGCGGAAGCCACGGCCTCGTTGTCGGCATTGCGGGTTTGCAGCTTGTCGACCACGCCGCGCAGGTTCTCAAGCCGTGCCACCATGTCGCGCGAGACGGTTCCGGTTTTGTCGGCGAGTTGCTTGACCGCGTCGGCGACCACTGCAAAGCCGCGACCGGCTTCGCCCGCATGGGCGGCCATGATGCCGGCGTTGACGGCAAGCAGTTGTGTCTGGGTGGCGATGCCCTGGATGGCTTCGGAGAAGGAGTGTATCTCCCTGATCTGACCCGCCACCGAATCGAGCACCTCAGTGACTTCGCTGGCGCTTGACGACATCGACTGGATATCCGAGACGGCGTTGACCAGAATGGTGTTGACGCTGTCGGTGGTGGTCTGCAGCCCACTCTGGGTTTCGCGCGCCGCCGCGATCGCGCTACGCGAGGCATCGGCAACAGTTGTGTTGGAACTGGCGATCATCGACATGTCTTGCGTCAACGCATGAAACTCATCGGCCTGGCGCGACAGCGACACGGAGACATCGCCGATCATCCCGCTGGTATCAGCGATGTTGACAGACAATTCGCCAACGCGGGAGCCGATCAGGTTCATCGCTTGTTCGAGCGTAGACCGGTCCTCATCCGGATCGCTTGCGGCGTAGGATGCCGGCGGCGTATCCTGAACTCGATGCGCATCCATGTGTGGCGGCGCATCCGTGGACGGCATGGCGTCCCGGGGATGAGAATGTTTCGGGGCAAGCATGATCAGCTGATCCTCCAGATAGAGCGACCAAACCAGATCGTGGTTAATGTCCGGCTAATGTAGAATGCCATGAAGTTGCAGTTGCCAGCCGGTTCCGGGTCGTTTCGCGGGGTCTCAACTTCGAACGAGGCGCCGCTTCAGAGCCGCCGTAGGCGGTGACACCCGATCATCTGGATCCGGGCCAAACCCGACAAGGGATCGGTCGGGGAAGGAGGCGTTATCGCGGCAACACGTGCGGCGATCTGGTTGGCAAGCGGGCCTTTCCCGTGCCATAGACCGGCGATGAGCCAAATCCGATCGTCCGTCACGTTCCGCACCGGTGCCGACCAGGCGCTCGAGCAGATGCGCGCCCTGTTTCCGCCGACACCATTGCAACTCAACGCACATCTGTCGGCGCACTACGGTGCGCGGATCTGGCTCAAGCGCGAGGATCTTTCGCCGGTCCGGTCCTACAAGATCCGCGGCGCGTTCAATTTCCTGCGCAAGGCGCTGGAGCGCGATCCCTCACAAGCCCTGTTCGTCTGTGCTTCGGCGGGCAACCACGCCCAGGGATTTGCCTATGCCTGCCGGCATTTCGGCCGCCGAGGTGTGGTGTTCATGCCAGTGACCACACCGCAGCAGAAGATCGACAAGACCCGCATGTTTGGCGGCGAATTCATTGATATCCGCCTGATCGGCGACTTTTTTGATGATTGCTATGCCGCAGCGCTCGATTTCGCCAAGACCGAAGGCGCGTTGATGGCGCCGCCTTTCGATCATGATGACATCATCGAGGGGCAGGCAACCGTGGCGGCTGAATTCGCCGCGCAACTGCCCAAGGGCGAGACACCGGATCTGATCGTGTTGCCGGTGGGCGGAGGCGGACTGTCGGCGGGGGTGTCGCTCTATCTTGACGGCCGCGTGGCTGAAACAAGTTTCCAGCTGACGGAACCCTCCGGCGCGCCGAGCCTGAAGCAAAGTCTGGCTGCGGGCCGGCGGGTGACGCTGCCGAAAATGGACAATTTCGTCGATGGCGCGGCTGTGGCCGAGATTGGCGCGCGCAATTTCGAGATTCTCAAGCGGTTTAAGGCGGATCAGGTGCTGCTGGTGCCCGAAAACGCCATCTGCCTGACCATGACCACGCTTCTTAACACCGAAGGCATCGTGCTTGAGCCCGCCGGCGCGCTGTCGCTGTCGGCACTCGAGGCGCTCGGGCCGGAGAAACTGGCCGGGAAATCGGTTGTCGCCGTAGTGTCGGGCGGGAATTTCGATTTCGAACGCTTGCCCGACGTCAAGGAACGGGCGATGCGCCATGCGGGCACCAAGAAATATTTCATCCTGCGGCTGGCGCAACGACCCGGTGCGCTGCGCGATTTCCTGTCGCTGCTGGGGCCGGATGACGACATTGCTCGGTTTGAGTATCTGAAAAAATCAGCGCGCAATTTCGGCTCGATCCTGATTGGCATCGAAACCCGGGCGCCGGAGAATTTCGAGCGTCTGACGCGAGCTTTTGACGAGGCGGGCCTGAGCTATCAGGACATCACCGAAAATGAGATCATATCCAATCTGATCATCTAAAGCATTTCCTGCGTTTGTCGGGTCGCAAATCGCTGCCTTTCAAACAGCAAATAGCTGTTTTCAAACGCGTTTTGTGACGCAGATTTGATTCAACGTTTGCAGAAATTGCTCTAGGCGTCTGGATTGCGTGCTGGACAGGCGCGAGCGCCTAAAGCCCGGCGATCCAGTTCGCGGCCTGCCTGGCCAGCCGCTCGGTGGTGGAGGGTGAGAGTGCGTCTCCGGCGATGACGTGATTGTTGGGATCGTCGCTGTCGGTGATTTCGACAATCTGCGCCGGCCCGCCCCATTTCTGCGCCATCGACTTGACCAGATCGGGCTGGATAACCGTATCGAGCGGCGAAAACACAAACAATGACGGCACGTTGACGCGGGCCGCATCGACTCCGCTGGCCAGATCAACCAGAGCGGCCATCGGCAGCAGCGCCAGGCTTGGATATTCGTGGGTCCAGAACTGCGCGTGCATGTCATTGCCGGGTTCAAACGAGCGGCGTTCACCGGCGATCAGCGGCACAAGTCGCTCGGCCCAGGGCAGGGTGAGCAAGCTCGAGCCGGCGGCCTGGACGCCGTAATTAGGCGAAATCTGTACCAGTCCGGCCACGTCGCGCATCAGTTCGGGTCGCTCGGCGGCGATGGTCGCCAGCGTCGCGCCGGTCGAAGTTGCCATGATAACAACGCGTTCGCCCAGTCTGCGGCCGATGGCGACGGCTTCGGCGAAATCATCCATCCAGGCCTGCACGGAGCCCTCGAGCATGGCGTCGCCGCTGCGGCCGTGGCCGGTCAACCGGGCGAAATGGAGGTTGGCGCCCAGCGTTTCGGCGACTAGATCCGGCATCGGCCGGATTTCGCCCGGGCTTGCGGAAAAGCCGTGCACATAGACGATGGCGAGCGGTGTGCGCGCCCGGGAGGCTGGATAGGCCCAGATGATTTCGCGTGCATTGCCGGGCCTGAGGTCGGTGTGGCGGGCTTCGGCGTCGTCGATGTGATCGTCAATGTTTTCTGGCAGAGTGGCCTCGTCAAAGGAAACGCTGGTGTCGGCCGGGGGCCGCGGGCCGAGCGCAAAGGCGATGGCGCCGGCAATGATCAAAAACCCGATGAGATAGAGCACCCTGCGTGTCCTTCTGCGTGTCTTTGAAGCCGGTTTCGCCATCCGTGTCGCCTCCCGTGCGAATTGCCACCGCGAGGCGGTGGGTGGGGTGACGCATCATTAGTTTAGGGAAGATTGCGGTGCAATGGCCGTGTTGCGATGGCAGCCATGGACGCCGGCCCCGCCGCGCGAGGCTGAGATCGGCTATATGCGCGCGCAAGGCTTGCGCGCGGGCCGGGAGCCGGTCCTGCGTGTTGTCGCAAAGCCGGCGGCAGGCTCAAACGGTCGCCGGCTCTTTGCGGAACAGCTTGTAGAAGCTTTCCACCTTGGCGCGGTTGTTGGACGACAAGACCAGTTCCGCACCCACTCTTGGGCGGCGGATCCAGCGAACGGTGCCGACCAGCAGTCCCATCTCTTCGGTCAGCACGGTGATCTTGTCGCCGAAACCGATCGGAATGTCGATTGACAGGTAAAGGCAGATGCCGTGCTCGGACAGGTCCAGCACCATGCCGTCGGTCTTTTGGCCCATGCATTCGATCTTCGCCCGAATTCGGGTTCTGTCGCGTTCGATCGCGCGGCCGGTAGGTCCTCTCATCTCGGTTGCCCCCTTTGGCTAACAAGATGATCAGTGTGGCAGCGCGCCGTAATTAAATCGCTAAATCCGCCGGGTAAGCTGCGACGCGGTTAAGAACCGGTGAAATCCCGGCCAGCTCGGCGACCGGGATTTCTTCGGCAATCGGGCGATCTCAAAGGGTGATGCGGTAGCGCATGAAGCCGTCTTCGCCTTCGCCCGCGGGCGCGATCGTCACGTCCTTGACGTCATCGACAAAGGCCGTTCCCTTGGGCCCGGTGGAGAACAGAACCGTGGCGTCTTCAAGCGGCGCGAAGCTCCAATTGCCATCGGCGGACGGATTGATGGTGCCTTGCTCGACAATGTAGCGAACGATCACATCGCGGTTGGTGTCTGGCGCCTGGAAGATCACCTTATCTGGCCCGATATCGGGGAAATTGCCGCCGCCGCCGCCGCGATAATTGTTGGTGGCGACCACGAATTGCTGCTCGGGATCAATGGCTTGTCCATTGAATTTGAGATCCTGAATCCGGTTGGCGTCCGGATCGAGCAGCTCACCCTTGGGGCTGTATCTGGCCGGTTGGCTGAGATCGACCCGATAGGTGACCCCGTCGATCACATCGAAGTTGTAGGAGGGGAAATCGCCGTTGATCAGTTCGGCGTCGGTGACGCCTGGCTCGATTTTGTTGAAGATGCCTGCGGACATCTCGAGCCAGTCCTTGACCTGCGCACCGGTAATCAGCACCGCCTGTACGGTGTTGGGATAAAGGTAGAGATCGGCCACATTCTTGATCGCGATGTCGCCGGCCGGCACATCGGTAAAGTAGTCCGCGCCGCCGCGTCCGCCGGCCTTGAAGGGGGCTGCGGCCGAAAGCACTGGCAGATCCTTCCATTCGGTCTGCGAGAGCATGTCGGTTATATACCAGGTCTGGGCCTGGCTAACGATCTGCACCGAAGGATCATCTGCAACAAGCGCGAAATAGGAGTGCAGCGGAGCCGAGGTCTTGCCCACCGCGGTGCGGACATAGGCGAGCGTGGCTTCGTGATCGGCCTGAGCCGCGGCCTGCACTTCCGGCTTGTCGGGGACGAGTGCCGTGACCTTACGGTCAACCCGCTCATAAATCGGCCGCGCCTCCGCGGTGTGGCTGAGAATCCTCCATGATCCGCCATCGCGCTCGATGAGAAGATCGAGCAGACCAAGATGCGAGCCCCAGAAGCCACCCATCACACCGGGCTTGCCGGAGATTGTGCCTGCAGCGTTGTCGACCCCTGCCATGTCCTCAAATTTCGGACCTGGGAAATCCAGATGGCTGTGGCCGGTGACGATCGCATCAATTCCGTCGACGGCTGCGAGCGGGATCGCCGCATTTTCGAGATTTTCGGCCCATTCCTGCTGGCCCATGCCCGAATGCGATAGCGCGATGACCAGATCAGCGCCGTCCTCGCGCATTTGTGGCACCCAGGCTTGTGCCGCCTTGACGATGTCGCGGGTGGCGGCCTTGCCCTCGAGATGGCGCGAATCCCAGGTCATGATCTGTGGCGGCACAAAGCCGATCACTCCGATCCGGATCGGGTGGCTTTGGCCAGCGCCATCGGTGATGGTGCGATCGAGAATGATATAGGGTTTGAAGAACAGATCGTCGTCGCGAGGATTGGCGGCCAGCGCGCCTTTGGTCACATTCGCGCACACCAGCGGGAAATTGGCGCCGGCGAGGACCTTGAACATGAAATCGAGACCATAGTTGAATTCGTGATTGCCCAGCGTTCCGGCGTCATAGCCCAGCACATTCATGGCGGCGATGATGGGATGCAGGTCGCCATCCTTCATGCCGCGCTCATAGGCGATGTAATCGCCCATCGGATTGCCCTGCAGGAAGTCGCCATTGTCGACCAGAACGGTGTTGGCGGCTTCGGCGCGGATCTGGTCCATAATCGAGGCGGTGCGCGCCAGTCCCATGCGGTCATTGGGTTTGTCGCCATAATAATCATAAGCGAACACGTGCACGTGCAGGTCGGTGGTTTCCATGATCCGCAGATGCGCCTGGTTGGCGGCTGCGCGGGCTGTGAAGGGATGAACCAGCGCCAGTGCGCCGGTGGCGGCGACGCCGCCCAGCAGAGCGCGCCTTGAAATCGGGTGCAGCATGTCAAAGAGGGAACGGTCGGTCATGGATGCTCTCCTTGCGATGGATCTAAAAAGGAATTTCGAGGCGCAGTGACGGCGTCTTGACTGCCGTCAGAGTCCGCCATCCTTGTTTGCCGTCAAACAAATACAGGGCAAGTGTGATCCTGTGACGACGCGCGCGCAACCAAAATCCGGTCGGCGAACACGATACTGCGGCAATAGGCCGGCAGTTGTCGTGTGTTCGGCTTGCAGGAGCGGCAATAACATTGCAGGATTATCCGATCCCTATGCGTGGCGGGCCGGGACCTTGTGTTGCAAACCAACCGGAACCCGCATGATATCAGACTGTTGCGGGCCAATTGTGCGCGCAACACCAACCGCAGCGGCGCGGGCGGCAGTTTCAAGGAGCACCCCATGGCCGGAATTCTCGACAGCATCCGCAACCTGTTTGGCGGTGGCGGCGGTGCGTCCGTCCCGCAAGCCGCCAACGAGCCGGAAACCTACAAGGATTGCCGGATCTATGCCGAGCCGATGGCTGAAGGCGGGCAATGGCGTTTGGCCGGACGCATCGTCAAGGGCGAGGGTGAGGGCGCAAGGGAGCATCATTTCGTTCGCGCCGACATCTTCTCGAACCGTGACGAGGTCGAAGCCGCGACCATGCGCAAGGCGCGGCAGATCATCGACGAACAGGGCGACGGCCTGTTTCGCTAAATCTCTGAATTGCATAACGCAACACCTCAAGGCCTGGGTGGCCATGGCATCAAAGGATGATGTGTACCCTGCGTACCCCTGAGTTGGCCGGTTTACTCGAAGCTTATTTCGTTGTCGCCGAGATAGACATGGCTGGCTTCGCAAATGTCGATTGAATGCGGATCGTCCATCACTTCACTGCCATCCGATCCCAGCCAACCCGCCTGGAAGGTCTGCTCGCAGGATCCCGTTTCCGCAACAAATTCGGCAGATGCCTCTTGCCCGGGATCGAGCTGTTCGGCGAGCCAGTTGGCGCTCCAGCCTGAGCCGTCATCGGTGTAGAAGCCAACCAGCACATTGCCTTCGGTCTCGTTGTGAATGGTGAAAATGCCTTCCGAGCCGGATTGGGCAAGTGCTGGCAGACAGGTCGCGCCAAACAGTGCCATGGCAAGGGTAAAGTGCTTCATTTGTGATCCTCCCGATCGTTTTCGCCGCTCCTTCACGCTATACCATAACGATCCACCCGTCAGCCAAGGTGTTGGCGTGGCATGCTTTCCGGGTCCGGCAAAGCTTATCCAAGCCCGACATTGGGCCGGTCGATCACCTCGCGTAACGCGAAAGACGAGTTGATCTTGACCACATGCGGCAGCGCCGAGAGCCAGTCACGGTGGATGCGCTCGTAATCCTCGAGATCGTGGGCTGCGACGCGCAGGATGTAGTCATATTCGCCGCTCATCAGATAGCAGACCAGGACGTTGGGGCAACGCTTCACGGCGGCCTCGAATTCTGTCAGCGTCTTGGCGAACTGGCCGGAAAGCGAAATGTGAACGATGGCGATCATCCGGTAATCGAGCGCCTTGTGCGACAGGCGTGCGTGATAGCCCTTGATGACGCCGGACTTTTCCAAAATGTCGAGCCGCCGCGAACAGGCTGATGCCGACAATCCGACGCGTTCGGCCAGCGCCGCATTGGAGATTCGCCCCTCGGTCTGAAGAACCTTCAGAATGGAAAGATCGAGTGTATCGAGATCATTCATGTGCAGAAAATCCGAATATGAGCATGATTGGCGCAATAATATTCGAATTGCGGAAGCCCGGCAAGCGGGTTTTGCAAGGACATTTCGCAGACAAAATGTTTGAATTGACTGCATTGAAACCCAACCCGGCGGATGAAAGCCGGCAATATGTGGAGGAGAGTTCAATGCGCGTGGGTTGCCCCAAGGAAATCAAGAATCACGAATACCGTGTCGGCCTGACGCCAGGTGCTGTGCGCGAATATGTGGCGCATGGCCATGAGGTGATCATCGAGACCAAGGCCGGCCTGGGCATTGGCGCCGAGGATTCCGCCTATCAGGCGGCCGGCGCTCAAATTGTCGACAGCGCCAAGGATGTGTTCGATCGATCCGACATGGTGGTCAAGGTCAAGGAGCCGCAGCCTTCGGAATGGGTGCAGCTTCGTGAAGACCAGCTTCTCTACACCTATCTGCACCTGGCGCCGGATCCGGAGCAGACCAAGGGTCTGCTGGAATCTGGCTGCACGGCAGTTGCCTATGAAACGGTCACAGACGATCGCGGCGGTTTGCCTTTGCTTGCGCCGATGTCGGAAGTGGCCGGCCGCCTGGCGATTCAGGCTGGCGCCACGGCGCTTCAAAAGGCCAATGGCGGACGCGGCATTCTGCTCGGCGGCGTGCCGGGCGTGCTGCCCGCCAAAATCGTGGTGATCGGCGGCGGCGTGGTTGGCCTCAACTCGGCCAAGATGGCCGTGGGTCTAGGCGCTGACGTGACCATCCTTGACCGTTCGCTGCCGCGCCTGCGCCAGTTGGACGACATTTTCAATGGCCGCGTTCACACCCGCTACTCGACCATCGAAGCGCTGGAAGAAGAAGCGTTTTCGGCCGACATGGTGGTTGGCGCGGTGCTGATCCCCGGTGCTGCCGCGCCGAAGCTTGTGACCCGGGAGATGCTGTCGGGCATGAAAAAGGGATCGGTGATCGTCGATGTGGCCATCGACCAGGGCGGCTGTTTTGAAACCTCCCACGCGACGACCCACGCAGAGCCGACCTATGAGGTTGACGGTGTGATCCATTATTGCGTGGCCAATATGCCGGGCGCGGTGCCGATCACCTCGGCGCATGCGCTCAACAACGCCACGCTGCACTATGGCCTGATGCTTGCGGACAAGGGCCTGAAGGCGATCACCGAGGACCGTCATCTGCGCGCAGGTCTCAATGTGCACAAGGGCCGGATCACCAGCCGCCCGGTGGCCGAAGCGCTGGGCTACGACATGGCTGAACCCGAGCAGGTTCTCAGGGTCGCCTGATCGGCTAAGATCTCTTGCAGACATCAAAACCCGCCGGATTTGACCGTTCGGCGGATTTTACGTTGTTACGGCGTTCTTACCGCGCGGCAATGATAGCAATTGTTGCGCGCAGAGCGGATATGGACCGCATCCACCGCTGGATCGGTGAGAAGTGCGTCCACACTGGTGGAGATCGCCTCAAGGCCTGTGACCTCGCCGGTTCCGTAGACAATCCTCTCGTCGGCACTATACCCGCGGACGATGTAGTCGGGGCTGTTAAGAAAGGGCGGCAACTGGCCGGGCTCGAGCTGGGGCGGCGCGCAATGCTCGGCATGAAGGAACACCGGCCCGGTTTCCGCGTAAGGGTGCAGGCGGGAGAAAGGACGCCAGGCAACGATCAGATACGGGTCGTTCGCCGCCACGAAGCCCATGCAGCGCCGGCAGGGCACCCCGGTTCCCTCCGAGACCGCCCGTTCGGGCGCATTGCCATAGGCATCTGGACCGCCGGCGCGGAAATGGGCCGCGGTTTCTGGATCCATCGGTTCGAAAGTGAAAGGCATGGTGTCCTCGCAAGTTGGATTGTACTCCATGCGAGTTCTGCAGCGCGTCAGCTTCGCGCGCCACCCGATTTCAGCTGACCGGAATGTCACCCTTCATCACCGCCAGGATTTCCTCGTCGGCAAGCGGCCGGATGATGGCCTGGTTCTGGCTGATCGGCTCGAAGCCCATGCGCTGGTAAAGCGGCAAGGCAGCGGGGTGATCAAGCGTGTTGGTTGAAACCTTCACGCAAGCAGGCGTGTTGGTCCAGGCGGCCGCCAACGCCTGTCCGAGCATCCACTCGCCCAGTCCACGTTTGCGCACATGATCCATCAAGCCGAAATAGACCAGTTCAACCATTGCATCTCGGGTATCGCTGAGCTCGAAAAAGCCGGCCGGGGCACCATCGACGCTGAGAACGAATATCCGCGTGGTCTTGGAATGAACAATCGCCGCCAGTGCCTCGTCGCTCATGCGCAGCCGGTTGACCCAATGCCATTCGCGTCCGACCCGCCATTGCAGATAGCGGTAGAAATGCAAGGGAATATCAGTCGCCCGCATCAGGGTTGCATGCAAATTGACCGGCAGCGGCGGCGAAACACGCGGGCGCTTGTGCATTTCCAAATGTGTGACGGTGGCCTTGAGCGATTTGGGTTTTGCGGCTTTGGCCATTTCAGTCGGTTCCCGAGACGATGGGGGTATCGGCGCGCGCGCCCCATTCAGACCAGGACCCGTCATAGATCCGGGTGTCGCGATGGCCCAGCGATTGCAGCGCCAGGGTGATGACCGCCGCGGTCACGCCGGAGCCGCAGGTGGTGACAACCGGTTGGTCGAGATCCAGGCCCGATGATTCAAGAATATCGCGCAACTCACTCACCGGTTTGAGTTTTCCGTTGTCGGAAAGCGCCGAAAACGGAACGTTCCTTGCTCCCGGCATGTGGCCTGAACGCATGCCGGGCCGAGGTTCGGGTTCCTCTCCGGTGAAGCGGCCGGGCCCGCGCGCATCGGCGATCTGGAAGGCTCCGTCATCGACGGTGCGGCGCATGGCCGCCAGATCCATAACGGAACCAGCGTCAAAACTCGGGGCAAAATCCGCCCTTTCAGGCGGCGCAGGCGTATCGGTGTCGACCGGCAGCCCTTGCGCTTTCCAGGCATCAAAACCGCCGTTGAGCACATAGGCGATGGCGGCGCCGAACGCCCGGAACATCCACCACACCCGGGGCGCGGTGAACATGCCGGGACCGTCATAGACAATGATCGTATCGGTGTCCGAAATACCCAGGCCGCCCACGGCACGGGCGAACTGTTCCGGCGTGGGCAGGGCGTGCGGCAGGTCGGAGGCCGGATCAACGATCCGGTCCTGATCGAAGAATACTGCGCCGGGGATTCGTTCCGCCTCATACTCGGCAAGGCCGTCACGGTTTTGGGCGGGCAGATACCACGAGGCGTTGACGATCTTGAGACCGGGCTCCGCCAGCCGGTCTGCAAGCCAGGCGAAGGAAACCACGAAGGGGCTGGCGTCGGTGTCGGACATTAGGGGCTCCTCAGGGCGGCTGGCCGATTTCTCGTCTCAAGCATGTAGCTCAGTTCGGCGCGGGACCGAAACGGATGCGGAAGCGACGGTTTTCCTTACCCTTTTTTTCGATCTTGCCAATATGGATTTCGCCCACTTCGGAGGTTTCGCTGACATGGGTGCCGCCACAGGGCTGACTGTCGATGGCGGCCTCGTCACCGATACAGACCAGCCGGATGCGGCCCTGACCGCGCGGCGGCCGCACATTCTTGGATTTGACCAGATCGGGATTGGCTGCAAGGTCTTCTTCGGTGATCCATTTGGTGAAGACCGGATGGTTGGCTTTGACCAGCTCCATCAGCCGCGCCGTCACCTCGGCCTTGTCGATGGTCTCCGACATGTCGAAATCAATGCGGCTGTCGGTCTCGCTGACCGCCGCGCCGGTGATGGGAAGCGGGCAGATAACCGAGAGCAGGTGACAAGCGGTGTGCATGCGCATCAACCGGTAGCGCCGGTCCCAGTCGATATGCAGCACCAATTGCTCGCCAACAGCAGGCACCGCCTGACCAGGGGCGGGAATATGGATGATGTCGGCCTTGCTGGCGCCGTTGACGGTGCCGGCGATCTCGATCCGGTCCCCGTTTTCGCGCTCAAAAAAGCCGGTGTCACCGGGCTGGCCGCCCGAGGTTGCATAAAAATTGGTCTGGTCGAGCACGATGCCGCCATCTTCGCGCAGTTCGGTCACCCGCGCCTCGGCGGTGGAGAGATAGGGATCGTCGACAAACAGGGCGGTCATTGTGCTTATTCGCTTTCGAAGGGAATGGAGATATCGCTTTTTCGGGTCAGCCAGTGAGGCACCGGAAGGTTTTTGGAGGCGAGAAACTCAGGATTGAACAGTTTGGATTGGTAGCGGTTACCGTAGTCGCACAGGATCGTCACGATGGTGTGGCCGGGACCCATTTCGCGCGCCATACGGATGGCTCCGGCGATGTTGATGCCCGAGGAGCCGCCCAGGCAAAGCCCTTCCTGTTCGAGCAGGTCGAAGACCAGCGGAATGCCCTCGCTGTCGGGAATGTTGAACGACATATCCGGCTCGAATCCTTCCAGATTGGCAGTGATCCTGCCCTGGCCAATGCCTTCGGTGATCGAGCCGCCGGAGGATTTCATCTCGCCGGTGGTGAAGAAGCTGTGCAGTGCCGCGCCGTCGGGATCGGCGAGCCCGATCCTGATGTTCCTGGGTTGCCCGCGCAAACCTTCGGCGACGCCGGCAAGTGTGCCGCCCGAACCGACCGCGCAGATGAAACCGTCGACCTTGCCTTCAGTGTCGCGCCAGATCTCCGGGGCGGTGGTTTTGACATGGGCATGCCGGTTGGCGGTATTGTCGAACTGGTTGGCCCAGATCGCGCCATTGGGATCGGAACTGGCGAGCTGTTCAGCGAGCCGTCCCGAAAGCCGCACATAATTGTTGGGATTGCGGTAGGGGGCAGCGGGCACCTGGACAAGCTCGGCGCCGAGCAGCCGCAGCGCGTCCTTCTTTTCCTCGCTTTGGGTTTCAGGAATCACGATGACGGTCTTGTATCCGAGCGCGCGGGCAACCATCGAGAGCCCGATGCCGGTGTTGCCGGCGGTGCCCTCAACAATGGTGCCGCCGGGCTTGAGCAGTCCCTTCGATTCGGCGTCGCGGATGATCTCCAGCGCCGCCCGGTCCTTGACTGATTGGCCGGGGTTGAGAAACTCGGCCTTGCCCAGAATGGTGCATCCAGTGGCCTCGGAGGCTGCCCGGAGGTGGATGAGTGGGGTGTTGCCGATGGCGTCGATTACGGAATCAAGGACTTGCATGATGGTTCCTGTTTTGGCTGTGATGACACAGGCGAGCGGAGAGTAGGCAGCCAGTTGACGCTTCTCAAGGGGTGTCCGGCAAGAAAACGGTCTCTTTTGCGGCCCCGCGAAACGGATTTTTTGCCTCAATCGCGCCAAAGTGGGAAATCGCATATTCCTGTGATCCAGATTGCCGGGTGATGCGTAGGAACTGACGATTGGATTTGACAGGCAGGAAAACGCCCTGATACCGGGTGGTTGGATGCCGGACTTGTTTGAAAGCTGAATCCGCATGGTGCGTGAACACATTGATACAATCGACTCGCTGCTGGCGCGATACGTGGCCGGGACGTTGCCCGCACCCGCGCGCGTGCTGGTGGAGGCGCATCTGGAGCTCAAACCCGAAAACCGGATCAAGGTGACAAACCTTGAGGCGATGGCCGGGTTGGCGCTGATGGAAATCGAACCGGTGGCGCTGGGTAACCGCGACGCGATGCTTGCCGCCGTGCTGCAATCCGAACTTCCGACCGGAACCACCGGTGACGTTCGTGCAAATGGCGACCAAACCGTCTTCCCAAAAGCGCTGATCGATTTCGTGGGTTTCGATGCTGCGGACGTGCCCTGGCGCACCCGGATGCCGGGCTACCGGGAGTATGACCTTGGCGACATCGACGGTTGCCACGTCAATCTGTTCTGGATCAAGCCGGGGCGGACGGTGCCTGCCCACACCCATGAAGGCAGCGAGCTGTCACTGGTGCTGGATGGCGATTTTACCGATGCGCGCGGCTTTTATGCCCGCGGCGATATTTCGGTTGCCGATGATTCGGTCGATCACCGTCCGTGCGCGGGCCGGGACCGGCCATGCATCGGTCTTGCCGTGATGGATGCGCCGCTGAAACTGACCGGCTCCTTCCGGCAGATGATCGGCGATATTATCGGGTAATTCCCCGACTTTCCTTAGGGTTTTAGCGAACCAACTGACCGTCTGAAACGTAATGGGTTTCAGACGGTTTTTTGTTGGAGATATCATGACCACCTACACAGCCAAAGCGTCCGATGGATCGGCCTGGGTAACGGGCGCGTCAAGCGGCATTGGCCGGTCGCTGGCCCTGAAACTGGCTGATGAAGGCTACACGGTCTACGTCACCGCACGAAGTGAGGACGATCTCGAAGCCCTGGCAAACGAATCCGAGGCCTGTACGGGCACGATCATCGCTGCGCCCGGAGATGTGACCGACAGCGAAGCGATGGCGCAACTGGTCTCGCGTATCGACAGCGAGGGTGGCGGCTTGGCGCTGGCGGTCTTCAACGCCGGTGTCTATCTGCCGGTGCATGGCGAGACGCTTGATGTCAGCGATTTCGACAAAAGCTTCGCGGTCAATCTTTCGGGCGTGGTCAACGGGCTGGTTCCTGCGATCGAGCACATGAAGGCGCGGGGGCGGGGACAATTGGCAATTGTGTCATCGGTGACCGGCTATGGCGGATTGCCAACCAGCGCCGCCTATGGCGCGACCAAGGCCGCACTGATCAATATGGCGGAGAGCCTGAAATTCGATCTCGACAAGCTCGGCCTCCACATTCAGGTGATCAATCCCGGATTTGTCGACACGCCCGCAACGGCGGACAATGCGTTTACAATGCCGGCACTGATGCAGCCCGAAGATGCGGCGGTGCGGATTGCCGAAGGGCTCAAGTCACGGTCGTTCGAGATCACCTTTCCCCGGCGCTTCACCTTTGTGCTCAAGCTGTTGCAGTTGCTACCCTATGGCGTCTATTTCGCCGCCATCAATGCGGCCACCAACTGGAAAAAGCGTCCGCTGGAAAAGCGTGACGGCGAAAATCGCGGTTAGGCCCGTTCGATGTCGGCGCGCAGCGATGTCTGCCGCGCCTCATCGAGCGGAAAATTCCACATGATTGCGATGCTGACGAGCTTGGCCGCGATCGGCGCCCAGGCATAGGCCACCGCCAGGGCAACAAGGCCCTGTCTTGATCCGTCCGCTGCCGCAGCGGGATCGAACCCGAAGCCTGCGAGAACCGGAAATACGATACCTACACCGCCCGCAAGAGACAGTTTTGTCGCCAGGCTCCAGGCGGCGAAATAGGTACCGGAGCGCTGTTCGCCGGACGCGGCGGTGTCGACGTCGATCACATCGGCCTGAATGGCTGGCGGCAGGGCCAGATCAAAGCCCAGCAAGAGCCCTGTGACGGCGCAGATCAGCGCAAAGGCAATCAGACTGCCTTCTGGCAACAGCGGCGCAGGCGCAAACGCCAGACAGGCTACGAGCATGGCGTAGCACCAGGCGCGATGCTTACCTATCTTTCGCGCTGCCCATGTGGCCAGAGGCACGCCGGCAATTCCGCACAGGAAATAGAGAAACAACAGGGGTCCGCGCGCCTCCGGCAGGCCGAGGCGCGCCGAGACGAAATACAAAAACAGCGTGGCCGGAATGCCATTGGCCAAACCATTCAAGAAGAAGGCTGCAATCAAACGCAGAAATGGCCGGTTGCGCGACAGGTGCCCCAGACCGGCTTTGAGCGATACCCGCGCACGGGAATGCTCGACCGGCTCAGGCGTGGCCAGCACCGCGACGGCGCCGAACAGCGGCAGCGCAACAAGCACCAGCAGACCAAGGGCCGCCAGCCCATGAAGGCCGTCGGCTTGCTCGAAGCCAACGGCAAAGGGCAGGGCAATGGCGATCAGCGTGCCGACCAAGGTCAGTCCTTCGCGCCAGCCGGCAATGCGCGAGCGTTGATGATAGTTGGTGGCAAGCTCCGCGCCCCAGGCCGAGAACGGGATCAGTGCGGATGTGTAGCCGAGCGACAGCGCCAATCCCCAGCCCACCAGCCACGTCGGCGTGACATCGGGCGGAGGTGAGAAAAGCATATAGGCTGAAAGCGCAGTCAGCGGCAGGCTGATGGCGAACAGCGTCCGCCGGCGTCCAAAACGCGGGCGGAAGCGGTCCGCCGCCCAGCCGATCAGCGGATCGTTGACGGCGTCGAAAATCCGGATCATCAGCAATGCGAAGCCGACGGAGGCCAGCGACAGCCCAAGGGTCTCGGTGTAAAAGGTCGGCACCAGCACATAAAGCGGCAGCGTCAGCGCGGCGAGAGGCACTGCGGGCAGGCCATAAGCAATGATGCGGGGCAGGGCGAGCGGCACGGCTTGAGATTGTTGTCCGCGGGCAACTTGCCCGGATGTGTTTGTCGCGCCGTCTGAGATCTGATCCACGTTACCACCCGGAGCTTAGCACCCGGAGATTCGGGATTTTTGCCTATGACAGCTTACGAAGGCCGCAGCCGGATGGTTCACCTTTCACGGTTGCCGAGGCTGATGGGTATCAAACGTCGAATGTCCACGCCGGCATCGGGTGGCCGGCGACAAGTCAGCCCGACCGTAACCGGTTGATCAGCTGTAGATCACCTGGCGGACATTGATGTGTCCGGAGCGGAAGCCCGCTTCGCAGTAGTACATGTAAAACTCCCACAGCCGCTTGAAGCGCAGGTCGAAGCCCATGGGCTGGATCTCCTCCCAGGCGTTCCAGAACCGGGTGCGCCATTCGGCCAGTGTGCGGCCATAGTCGGGGCCGAAGGCGCGGTGGCCAACGAGTTCGAGATTGGCGGCTTCGCCCAGCGAGGTCAGATGGTTTTCGGTGGGCAGCATCCCGCCGGGAAACACATAGCGCTGAATGAAATCGGGATTGGAGCGGTAATCCTCATAGGCCTCGGGCTTGATGGTGATGATCTGCAGGCCGGCGCGGCCTCCGGGCTTTAGGCACTCACGCACCTTGGAGAAATAAATCGGCCAGTATTTCTCGCCCACCGCCTCGAACATTTCGATCGACACAACCGCGTCATACTGGCCGGTCTCGTCGCGATAATCCTGAAAGCGCAGGTCGACCTTATCGCTCAATCCGGCCTTTTCGATGCGCTTGCGGGCGAAGCTCAACTGCTCATTGGAAATCGTCAGGCCGGTGATCTTGCAGCCATAGCGGCTGGCCGCAAATTCCGCGAAGCCGCCCCAGCCGCAGCCGATTTCGAGTACGCGATCGCCCGCTTTCAGCCCGATGGCCTCGGCCAGCGCCTGATATTTTGCGGTCTGGGCTCCAGCCAAATCGTTGGCGCCATCCTCATAGAGTGCTGAGGAATAGGTCATCGTCTCATCAAGCCATTTCGAATAAAACTCATTGCCGAGATCATAATGGGCGGAGATGTTCTTCCTGGCCTGGGTGCGGGTGTTTGAGCGCAGCCAGTGGCGGATCTTTTCAACGATGCGGGCGAGCCCGCGGGCGCCGCCTGCGAGGCTGCTGCCGACCTCGACATTGACCAGAAAAAGCTCCAGAAACGCCGTGACATCGGGGCTTTCCCAATCGCCGTCAATGTAGGATTCAGCCACACCGATGGTGCCATTGGTCAATGCCTGATGCGCCAGATTCCAGTTGTGCAGAATGAGGCTCGCCTCCGGCCCCTGGGCGCGGCCTTCGATCAGCACAGAGCGTCCGTCGGGCATACGGATCGAAAGCTGCCCGTAGCGCATGTGCACCAGCCCGCGAAGCGCCATCTTGGCCTTGACGGGCAGGCCGCGCAGATAGGCCGAGAGATTTTCCGCCGAAAGCCGCTCCGCCGGCTCGTGATTGTTCCAGGTGGCTTCGGTTTTCATGGTACAAGCCTCCGCTGTCCAGCCTCATGTCGGTCCGTCACGGCCTTGCCACCTGACGATCGAACTTTCCCTGATCGCGAAAGCTCGCTGGGGGAGGCGGCGCCGGCCGCGGTACATAGCGCATTCCCTTGAGCCACAATTTGAGCGCCTCATAGTGAATGCCGCCGACAATCTTCCACGTCAGCAGGGGAAACTGCAAGAGGCAAGCCAGAATCGATCCGGTTGTCAGCGCACGGCGCGCGCCGTTGTAGGTCGCGGCCAGCAGCGGTCCGGAGGCGTCGGTTTCCAGGATGCGCCACTTGATCCGCTCGCCGGGCAGGTTCATGCGGAAATGGTAGCGCATCTCCATGTCAACGAAGGGCGAGACGTAGAAGGTCTTTGCACGGCTCTGTCGAATGCCGGCCGCGGTGAGGTCACCGTCTTCGATGCGGCAGACATAGGTGTGTCTTTCACCAAAGGTGTTGCGCACCTCATAGATCATGGCCAGCAGTTCGCCGGTTGGGCCGTAGGCATAGTAAACCGACAGCGGGTTGAACACCTGGCCGAAAATCCTCGGATAGCAGGCAAGCTCCACGCGATCGGCGTTTTCCGGAAGACCGGCCTCGGCCAGCAATGCATCGATATGGGCCCTGAGCGTGGGTGCGTCCGAGCCGCGCAGATGGTCGGACTCGTGAAAGGACACCAGATTGGCACGATTGACCGAAAACAGCCGCGATTGCCGATCGGCGTCTTCAAGGCGATCAAGATCGATCAGCAACGAGTAGACCTTGTAACGAAAGCGATGGCCGACCGGCTTCATGCGCTGATGCATGACATCGCCGATGTAGAGCGACGCCGGTGCACTCAGCGCTGTGGCGCGAAGGGGAAGGTTGGGATGTGCGGTCAATGTCAGGCGTCCTGCAGGGCGCGGGCGGCGGCCGGCAGCCGCCAGGGCAGGGTGGCGCCCAGCGATTCGGCCGCATCGATTCCTGAACTCAAGCCGTCCTCGTGGAAGCCGTAGCCGGTCCAGGCGCCGGCGAAATAGGTGTGGTTGTCGCCCTGAATGGCTCTGAGACTGTCCTGGGCCTGCATGGCGTCGTTGCCGAATTGCGGGTGATCATAGCTGTATTCGCCAAACACAAGTTCGGGCCGCGGTTCACGGTCGGGATTGAGCGTCACGAACAGCGGCTTGGCCGGATCAATGCCCTGCAGCCGGTTCATCCAGTAGGAGACGGCGACATTGGCGTCCTTGCGCCGGTCCGAGGACCGCAGATAGTTCCACGACGCCCAGACTTTCTTGCGCTGCGGCATCAGCCGCTCGTCGCGGTGCAGCACCACCCGGTTGGGGCTGTAGGGAATGGCCGAGAGTACAGCTTTTTCAGTTGGTGTGGGGCGGTCGAGGATCTTCAGCGCCTGGTCGGTATGGCAGGCGAGGATAACCCTGTCGTAGCGCTCGAGCCGGCCGGTGGTATCGAGCAGATCGACCCCGTCGGAATCGCGCTGCAGCGAGACCACGCCTGTACCAAGCCGCAGCCGGTCACCGAGCGGTTCAAGAAGCTTGTCGAGATAGTTGCGGCTGCCGCCGGTCACCGTGCGCCAGACCGGACGCTGGGCATGGATCAGGCGGTGGTTTTCGAAGAAATTCACAAAATGAGTGGCTGGAAACTCCATCATTCGGGTCGCCGGAGTCGACCAGATCGCCGCGGCCATGGGCACTAGGTAATTGTTCATGAAGCCGGGCGAAAAACCACGCCAATTGAGATAATCGCCGATCGAGCGGGCGGCGAGGTGGCCATCGGCGCGGTCCTGGAGGCAGATCTTGTTGAAGCGCAGAATCTCACGCAACATCAGCAGGAAGGAGGGCCGCAAAAGGTTGCGTTTTTGCGCAAACAGGGTCTTGAGATTATCGCCGCCCCATTCAAGCTTACCGTAATCCAGCGACAGCGCGAAGCTCATGTCGCTGTCGTGGGTGTCGACGCCGAGATGCTCAAACAGAGCGGTCAGATTGGGGTAGTTGAGTTCGTTGTAGACGATAAAGCCGGTGTCGACCGAGACCTGTTCGCCCTCATAGTCGATGTCGACCGTCGCGGTGTGCCCGCCGGGCCGGTTGCCGGCCTCATAGAGGGTGACATCATGCAGATCGCGAAGGGCCCAGGCGGCCGACGCGCCGGAAATACCGGAGCCGACAACGGCGATTTTCAAACGCCCGGTTCCAGTCGTGGCGGCGTGGGGCGGCAGATGCAGGTTCATGCGGCGTCCTTGATCTTTTCATAGGCGGCCAGTGCGCGGTTGCGCGCGGCCTGATGGTCGACAATCGGTTCTGGATAGGTGTGCCCGAGGCTGACACCCGCCTCATCGAGGACGGATGCCGGTGCGGTCCACGGCTTGTGAATGTATTTGGCTGGCATCCTGGCCAATTCCGGCACATGAAGCCGTACGTAATCACCGTCGGGATCAAACTTTTCGCCCTGGATGATGGGATTGAATATCCGGAAATAGGGCGCTGCGTCCGCGCCCGATCCCGCCACCCATTGCCAGCTTGCGGCGTTTGAGGCCGGATCGGCGTCGACCAGCGTGTCCCAGAACCATGCCTCGCCTTCGCGCCAGTCGATCATCAGGTGTTTGGTCAGGAATGAGGCCGCAACCATGCGCACCCGGTTGTGCATCCAGCCGGTGTGCCACAATTGCCGCATGCCGGCGTCGACGATCGGGTAGCCGGTGCGGCCCCTTTGCCAGGCCGGGAGCGCCTGATCGTCGCCGCGCCAGGGAAAGGCATTGAATTTGGGATTGTGATTGACACGGGCAAGGTCCGGCTGGTTGACCAGAAGGTGCCAGGAGAACTCCCGCCAGCCGACTTCCTTGCGAAACACCGTTCGGTCTTTGGGCGTCGCGTCGGCGTCGCTGGCATTGAGCGCTTCGATGATCTGAGACGGCGTGATCTCGCCATTGGCCAGATGCGGCGACAGGCCGGAGGTGGCGGCCACACCGGGCAGGTCGCGCTGTTCGGCATAGCCGACCAAGCCTTTGTCGAGGAACTTTGAAAGCTGTGCCCGCGCGCCGTCCTCGCCAGGTGACCAGGTTTCTCGCAATCCCGCCGCCCAATCCGGCCTGACCGGCAACAGGCCCCAATCGCCGAGGTTTTCGCTGGCGGGAGCGTTGGGGCAGGGCGTGAGCGAAGCGGGCGGAGAAAGCGGCGGCCGGTTTTCAATGTCGCCTTCGATGGCCCTCCAGAACGGAGTGTAGACGCGGTAATAGGACCCGCCGCCGGTGCGCAGCCGGGTTGGCTCATGCAGCAACTGCCCCGCGAAGCTCTCGACCTCGATACCGTCATCTGACAGCGCCTGTTTCAGCGCGGCGTCGCGGGTCTGTGAGGCCGGATCATAACGGCGGTTCCAATACACTGCGGAGGCGCCGGTCTGTTCGATTATCTGCGGAAGGATTTGTGCCGGGTCGCCGGTGAGCAGTACGAGCGGAGCGCCGAGCTCTTCAAGCTTGTTCCCAAGACTTTCCAGAGCGTGATGCAGCCACCATTGCCGGGCGCCGCCGAGCGGCCGCGCCGGCCCGCCGATTTGGCGGATAAACACAGGGATAAGCGTTGCGTGACGGCTCGCCGCGCTCAAGGCAGCGTTGTCGCTGACCCTCAGGTCGTTGCGCAGCCAGACAATGGCCGGTTGCTGGTGTAGTGAGACGTCTTTGGTCATCCCGAGCATTTATGTCCGTTTGGGCGAAAGTCGCCGAGCCTTTTGACTGTGTCATACGGCCTAACGGAAATGGCGGATCAGAAGTTTCGGGAAAAAAGCGGTGATTTTCCACTGCGTTGCAGCCAACACGCCATTGCAAACCAAAAAGGCCGCGACCCTGTTAGGATCGCGGCCTTTTGAAATCTGGCTCCCCGGGCCGGATTCGAACCAGCGACCGATCGATTAACAGTCGATTGCTCTACCACTGAGCTACCGGGGATCGCCGCCTGAAGCAGCGTGTGCGGCCTATAACAAATGCCTCTCCGTTTTGCCAAGCGGTTTTTCAAGAAAATCCAGGGAACTTGCGCTTGAATACGCCACGGCCCATCTGTTTGTTTGACCGAAGGCAGGGCAAACACGCGGCCCGTGCCACAAGCAAGGCGAAAAATGCCGAAAAACAGCATGTTTGAATTCAATGCCGCCCGAAGCGAACTCAGAATCGGTTCGCGAACCTACCGGCTGCCACAACGGGCCCCGGCGCGCATCATGATCGGCGGAGGCCTGGTAGCTGGCGGGGTGTTGGGATTTTTGCCGGTGCTCGGATTCTGGATGATTCCGCTGGGTCTGCTGGTGTTGTCACAGGATCTTCCCGCAGTGCGGCGCTGGCGGCGGTCGCTTGTGGTTCGAATGGAGCGGCGCAAAGCCGAGCGGACCGCGCGCCGGGCTCAATCCAGGAACGAAACGCCAAAGGAGCGAGATTGATACGCGCCGTTCATCGTTCGCATCAGATTTTCGGCGTGACACGGCTGACGACATGCCGTCGCTATGGATGTCGCGGAGCCGTGCGATACCCTGCGGCGTCATGTTGACCGGCGAAATCACTCAGGTGGGGCAGAAATTCGTCAAGGGATGAGTGGGATGGAGGCCTCGCCCGGAATCGAACCGGGGTGCAAGGATTTGCAGTCCTCTGCGTAACCACTCCGCCACGAGGCCTCGATGCTGGATTGTCACTGAAAACAATGACTTGCGATTTAGTCGAGCTTGTGTTCGATAAAATCGTCCTTGCGGCGTCCTCAATAGTCGTTCCGGTTTTACGCCGCAAGGGGAAAAATGCATGGGCGGCGGGGCGTTGAAAAGTGGCGAAATCGGTGGGCAGCAGCCTGGTTCATCTTGAAACTGGTGAGGCGGGGCTTTATTGAGGCGCCAACAGGATGCATCGGAGAGACCGGATGGGCACCGACTATCAAGACGCTCGGCAGAAAATGGTGGACAACCAGGTTCGCACCACGGACGTGACCTCGCACTCGGTACTCAAGGCCTTCCTGACGGTGGCGCGCGAGGATTTCGTGCCGGCAGCGCTCAAGCCGCTCGCCTATATCGATACCGACTTGCAGATTTCTCCGGAAAGCGCCGAAAGCGGGGGGCGCTATGTGATGGAGCCCTCGCCATTGGCCAAATTGCTGCAACTGGCCGAAGTCACGCCTGAGCAGGTGGTGTTGCTGATCGGATGCGGCGAAGGCTACGCCGCCGCCTTGCTGTCACTGCTGGCGGGCTCGGTTGTGGCTGTTGAATGCGACGGCGAACTTGCTGATTCGGCAAGCGAATTGCTCAGTGACACCGGTTACGACAATGTCGCGGTGGTCGCGGGCGATCTTGAAAAGGGCTATGCGGCCGAAGCGCCATATGATCTGATCTTTTTCAACGGCTCGGTCGAGACCATTCCCGAGGCCCTGTATGCGCAACTGCGTGAGGGCGGCAGAATGGTGGCTGCGCTGGGGTCGGGCAATGCCGCGCAGGCGCAGATATACATCAAGGAAGGCGGTGTGGTCTCGGGCCGTGCTGCTTTCAATCTGTCGATCAAGCCGCTGCCCGGGTTCCGCACGGCGGAACAGTTTGTGTTTTAACGCCGGCAATGTTTCGCAATCGCGAACTTGCCGCAATTTGCCGCGCTGTTGCACGCGGGCAACGTGGGATGGTTAAGTTGGACTATGCATCACCCGCGCGATTGCCTCCGGTGGCGCGAGCCATCATATGTGGGTAACACCATGATCGTGATCTGCGCGGATCCGGAGCGATTGTTTGCTCGCGCGCATGCTGGAGTATGCACTCTTGTCGTTTGTTAAAAAATCGCTCGTCTGCGTTGCCGTCCTGTCATTGATTTCAACTGCGCCGCAATCCGCCTTCGCCGAGACGATTTACCAGGCGATGGCCAAGGCCTACGAAAACAATCCTGATCTCAATGCCGCCCGCGCCGGCCTGCGGGCCACCGACGAGGGGGTGGCGCTGGCCAAATCCGGCTACCGCCCGACGGTTGCCGCGGAATCGGTTTTGACATCGACCGACACAAGCGGTCTGCGGACCAATTCCGCCAACATCGGCGTATCGATAAACCAGACCCTGTTTGATGGTTTTCAGACCCGCAACAATGTGCGCGCGGCCGAAGCCCAGGTGTTTGCAGGCCGGGAAAATCTTCGCGGCACGGAAATCGACATCCTGCTCGCCACGGTTCAGTCCTACGCAAATGTCAACCGCGACAACCAGATCGTGACCTTTCGCCAGCAGAACATCGCGTTTTTGCAAGAGCAGTTGTCCGCGGCGCAGGCGCGGTTTGATGTCGGCGAAAGCACTCGCACCGATGTGAGCCTCGCAGACGCAGAACTGGCGGGCGCCAGGGCCAGCCTGACGGCAGCGGTTGCCCAGGCCAAATCCAGCGCGGCAGTCTATGCGCAGATCGTCGGTTCCGTGCCCAAGAACCTCAAGGCGGTCGCGTTGCCGCGCAAGCTGCTTCCGCGCTCGCTCGACCGGGCGGTGGCGCAGGGTGTGACGGAACATCCCACGGTGCAGGCCGCGCTCTACGGCGTTGATGCCGCCGGGTACAATGTCAAAAGCCAGGAAGGCACATTCCTTCCAGGTGTCACAGTTAGAGGAACAGTGGCCGAAGCTGATGGCGGAGTAAGCACCGCCCAGGTCGAAGCCCGGGTGTCAATTCCGCTCTATCAGGGCGGAGCGGCGTCCGCACGGGTGCGCCAGGCCAAGGAGCAACTCGGTCAGCAGCGCATTCTGGTCGATTCCGCGCGCCGTTCGATCGAGCAATCGGTGATCTCGTCCTGGACGCAAATGGAGGCCGCACAGGCCACCATTCAGGCCAACCGGGCGCAGCTTTCTGCCGCCAATCTGGCGTTGAACGGCGTGGTGGAAGAACGCCGGGTCGGCCAGCGCACAACGCTCGACGTGCTCAATGCCCAGCAATCCGTGCTCAACGCCAAGGAAGCGATTGCGCAATCGGAGCGCAACGCCATTGTGGCGAGCTTTACCGTGCTGGCCTCGACCGGTAAGCTGACCGTGCAACGGCTCGGGCTGCGGGTGGCCAACTACCGGCCGGAAGTGCATTACGAAGCAACCAAAGATCGCTGGTACGGGCTTCGCACCGTCGACGGTCGCTGAACTGCAGCCGGAGATCGCCTGAGCGGTGGACGCCGCAGTCTTCGCCGTAGTTTGCTTCCAAAAAATCAGTCTCAGTAATACCGGATCAGCCCATCGGTGAGGTTCGTGTGGCCGGGCGCTGAACCGTGGCCGAATGTGCCGGCGAACCGGTCCGCGAATCCTGACGCGGCATGCGCTCTTGCAGGCAAATTCTGTGCATGACGGGTGTTCCGGCAAATCGCGCGATTCTCAATTCTGCGTCAATGGCCTACAGTTGGAAGGTGATTCGCCGGTGGTCATGCGCCGGGCGACGAGAGTAACGGAGCGTATTCATGGGACAGGCCGGCGCACAGCGCGAACCGTCGATGGAAGAAATCCTGGCGTCGATTCGCCGGATTATTGAAAACAACGAGCCGGCTGACGGCGCTGAAGACGCCGCGGCGATGGATGCCGCGTCCGATGATGCCGTCGAGAGCAGTTCAGCGGACCTTGATGCGCGGATGGAAGCCTCATCAGAGCAGGAAACTGCCGCTGACCATGAATCCGGTGCGCGCGATTTTGTCGGCGATGAGGCTGGCGCCGGCATGCCGGACGCAAAGCCTACCGGTACCGATGAGCATGAAGCTACCGCTTCTGCCGTTTCGCCCTCGGATGATGACGCCGCCGCGCCGGTGTCGCTGGCCGATGTGGCGGCAAGGGTGCGCGGGCACTCGGACCAGGGTTCCGAGCAAGCCGCCGCTCCCAGCCATGTCCCGGATCGTGACGCCGAAGCGGTGATCGATGACGCGATTGCGGAAGAGCTGCGTCAGGCGCTGGTCTCCAATGATCCGGTTTCCGCTCCGCAGCCGTCGCACGATCAGGCTCAGCTCAAGGGGCCCGAGACCGAGCGCGATGCTGCGCCGCAGATGACGAAGGCAGCACAAGAGTCCGCACTGCAGTCAGGCGCCGTCAATGATCCCGCACCTGCCTCGACCGCGGTTCAGGTGGCGGCTCCCGTTGAGGCTGAGACGGATGAGGCGCGTGGACAACTGGTGTCCCTTCACACTGGCGAGAAGGTGGCAGCGGCGTTTAACGAATTGACCGCTGCGATCGAGGCCGGGCAGGCGCGATCGTTTGACGATATTGCCCAGGATATGCTCCGGCCGATGCTGACCCAATGGCTTGATGATAATCTTCCGACGCTGGTTGAAAGACTGGTTCGCGAAGAAATCGAACGGGTTTCGCGCGGCGACCGCCGCTAGCGGCTCCGACGCATCCCGCATTAAGGCGACGCGGTAACGCCAGGTCCAGGTCAGCGATGAGCGCACGTGTTTTATCGCGCTGGAATCGCGGGCGGCCGGTCGCTTGGCCTCAAGACCACGCTCCATCCCGGCCGCACCGGTCTTGCCGCCTGCAAACGTCATCTTTGTGTCGATGATTGCCTCTCACAATTGCGCAAAGCGGTGGCGGCGTGCAGTCTGTGGACCGGCGGGCCGCGCGGCCCATTGTGCGACAAAGGCGGCTGGCCGCCATTGTTGACTTCACCGTGCCGTTCCGGTTTATCCCAGCCGGGGCGCGGGCCCTTCATTGACCAGATGCGAACGGTTTTCGATCATGCTTGAAAAGACTTACGACGCCGCGGCTGTTGAGCCGAAAATCGCTGCACGCTGGGCGGAGGCGGACGCCTTTGCCGCCGGCGCGGGTTCGAAGCCCGGCGCGGACGCATTCTGCATCGTAATCCCGCCGCCCAACGTGACTGGCTCGCTGCATATGGGCCACGCGCTCAACAACACGCTGCAGGACATTCTGGTGCGCTATCACCGCATGCGCGGCGCCGACGTGCTGTGGCAACCTGGTATGGATCATGCCGGAATTGCCACGCAGATGGTTGTCGAGCGTCAGTTGATGGAACGGCAGATCCATCGCCGGGATCTTGGTCGCGATGAGTTTGTCAACAAGATCTGGGAATGGAAGGATCAATCCGGCGGGATGATCTTCAATCAACTCAAGCGGCTGGGCGCTTCCTGCGACTGGTCGCGCGAGCGCTTCACCATGGATGACGGGTTGTCGCGCGCGGTGCTTGAAGTCTTTGTGAGCCTCTACAAGGACGGCCTGATCTATAAGGACAAGCGGCTGGTCAACTGGGATCCCAAGCTGCTGACGGCGATTTCGGATCTGGAGGTCGAACAGGTCGAGATCAACGGCAATCTGTGGCATTTCCGCTATCCGCTGGCCGATGATGCGAATTACGAGCATCCGGTCGAGTTTGGCGAAGACGGCCAGGTGCTGCGTTCCGAGACCCGCGACTACATCATCGTCGCCACCACGCGGCCCGAAACCATGCTCGGCGACACGGCGATCGCAGTCAATCCCGAGGACGAGCGTTACAAGGATCTCATCGGCAAAGACGTCATCCTGCCGCTGGTGAGCCGGCGCATCCCCATCGTCGGTGATGATTATGCCGATCAGACCGCCGGTTCAGGCGCGGTCAAGATCACGCCGGCGCATGATTTCAACGACTTCGAGGTCGGCAAGCGGCATGACCTGAAGGCGATCAATGTGCTGACCACCGATGCGCGGATAACGCTGAAGGACAATGAGGATTTTCTCGATGGCGTCGCTGTTGAAGGCAAGCTGATCGAGGTGATGGAAGAACTTGATGGCGTTGACCGCTTTGCGGCACGCAAGGAAATCGTCGTCAAGATGGAGGAACTCGACCTGCTCGACCGGGTCGAACCGCACACCCATATGGTGCCGCATGGCGATCGCGGCGGGGTGCCGATCGAGCCGTTTTTGACCGATCAATGGTATGTCAATGCCGCCGAACTGGCCCGGCCGGCAATCGAAAGCGTGCGCGAAGGCCGCACCAATTTCGTGCCCAAGAACTGGGAAAAGACCTATTTCGACTGGATGGAAAACATCCAGCCCTGGTGCATCTCGCGGCAATTGTGGTGGGGGCATCAGATCCCGGCGTGGTACGGGCCTGATGGCCAGGTCTTTGTGGAAAAAGACGAGGAAACGGCGCTGGAAGCGGCAATCCAGCATTACCTTGCCCATGAGGGTCCCTGGAAAGCATGGGTCGAGGACAAGCTTGAAAACTTCAAGCCAGGCGACATCCTGACCCGGGACGAGGATGTGCTTGACACCTGGTTTTCTTCCGCGCTGTGGCCGTTTTCGACGCTGGGCTGGCCTGATAAGACCCCTGAGCTCAAGCGCTACTACCAGACCGATGCGCTGGTCACCGGTTTCGACATCATCTTTTTCTGGGTTGCCCGGATGATGATGATGGGCCTGCATTTCATGAAGGAAGAGCCGTTCCACACGGTCTATGTGCATGCGCTGGTGCGCGACAAGCACGGCGCCAAGATGTCGAAATCCAAGGGCAATGTCATCGATCCGCTGGAACTGATCGACGATTACGGCGCGGATGCGCTGCGCTTTACGCTGGCAATCATGGCCGCGCAGGGCAGGGACGTGAAGCTCGATCCGTCGCGGATTGCCGGCTACCGCAATTTCGGCACCAAGCTTTGGAACGCCACGCGGTTTGCCGATATGAACGGCGCAGTGCTGGATTCCGGTTTCGATCCGTCAGCCGCCAAGCTGACCATCAACCGCTGGATCCTGACCGAACTCGGCCGAACCGCGGCCGAGGTCAAGACGGCGATTGAAGCCTACAAGTTCAACGAGGCATCCGCGGCGCTCTACCGGTTTGTCTGGAACCAGGTGTGCGACTGGTATCTTGAATTGCTAAAGCCTGTGTTCAACGGCGAAGACGAGGCCGCAAAAACCGAAGCGCGGGCCTGTGCAGCCCATGTGCTGGCTCAGTCGGTCAAGTTGCTGCATCCCTTCATGCCATTCATGACCGAGGAACTCTGGGCGCATCTGACCGGGGGAACGGCCGGATTGGCGTGCCACGCCGAGTGGCCGGAGCCCGGCTTCAGGGATGAGGCGGCTGCCGAAGAAATCAACTGGCTGGTGGATCTGGTGTCGGGCCTTCGCTCGGTGCGCGCTGAAATGAACGTGCCGCCATCGGCCACGGCGCCGCTGGTGATGGTGGGAACCGGTGAGCTCACCAATGAGCGGTTGGTTCGCCATGATCCGGCGATCAAGCGGCTGGCGCGGGTTACCGACATCATTCTCGAAAGCCAGGCGCCGCGCGGTTCCGCCCAGATAGTGATCGGTGAGGCCACAGCCTGCCTGCCGCTTGGCGACCTGATCGACCTCGAGGCCGAGAAGGCGCGGCTTGAAAAGGCCGCGGCCAAGGTGGCGGCGGATATCGACAAGATCCAGCGCAAGCTCGGCAACGACAAGTTCGTGGCCAACGCGAAGCCTGAAATTGTTGAGGCGGAGCGTGACAAACTTGCCGATCTTGAAGGCCAGCGGGACAAGCTCGCCCAGGCCATCGCGCGTCTTGACGAGGCCGGTTGATCCGGTCAGTCCGATGGCCGATCTGCTCCGCTTCAGGTGGCACAGGTGACCTGTCGCATCGCCGGTCTAACGGTGAGCGGTGGCTGGCTGGCTACGGTAACCCGGTAAGAGAATCGCCAAACCGGCGCGGGCCGTGTTTTGGCCGCTTGGGGCGAAAACCAGGCCGCTTTGCCGGGTTCAGGCACGGTATTTCGTTTTTGCTCAAAATCGCGGCAATTGTGACTGAATTGCAACAAAAACGTGGCGCAACCCCGTTTTCGCCGTATTTCACGATCTCGAAAGACATTGATGGGTCGATTTTGAGCTTTGAGGGCTATTTTTGAGCGGTTTTGGACCGTTAACGGCGCAATTTCCGGGCAGCATTGTGGCGCCATCATGGCGGCCGCTGTTTACAAACAGCCAAATTTCTTTACCTAATCAGTCCAATCGTAAGCTTTTCATCCTGGAGGGGATTCATGATTCGTGGTTCTTTGAAATCGGTCGTCGCAACAATGGCGGCGAGCGTTGCCATGGTGACAGTGGCGCAGGCGGGCGGATTCGATCGCGGCGGCGTGAATATCGATCTTTTGTTCGATGAATCCCGGTTCGCAACCGAGGCGGCTGTGACCTACGTTACGCCTCAGCGCGAGATACAGAACGTCCAGCGTGGGACCAATGAAGCGACCCAGACTGCGATCTCGTCGCAACTGGCTCCTATCGTCGGCGCGGCAGGTGCAACTGCAACGCAGGCTGAAATCAATGCGTTCATTGCCGCAAACCCGCCAGTCAACGGCGCCATTGTGCAAAATGTCAGCAATGCCGTCGTCGCCAATTTCGCTGGCGCCGGCCTTAACCCGGGACCGGCAACCACCACATCGATCGACGTAGATTCCGATTACGCAGTTCCGCGTCTTGGCGCGAAGGTTACTGTGATTGACAATGTCGACTGCCTGGCCTCCTACACCGAACCTTTCGGCGCCGATGCCGACTACGGGACAGGACACGCTTACTCTGCCTCAGCGGTGAAATTCAGCATCGACACCAATGATTACGGCTTGACCTGCTCGTACAAATTCGGTGCCGGCGAAACGTCGCTCGGCAAGGCGCAGTTCCGCATCATCGGCGGCGTTTCCTATCAGGAACTGGATGGTTTTCAGTCTCGCCAGCGCTTCCTCGATTTCGCAAATCTCGGCTTGGCCACCATTGGCGGCGTGACCAATACCGCAGGTGTCGGCAGCTTCTCCGTGGATGGGGACGCCTGGGGCTGGCGCATCGGTGCAGCCTATGAAATTCCCGACATCGCGCTTCGCGCACAGCTCATCTACAGCTCGAAATACGAGTACGACCTGACCGGCATTCAGGACAATCGCGGCTTCGGAGCGGCGATCCCGGGAACCGCGGTTGTCCCGATCTCGCTGACCACAGAAATCCCGCAGTCACTCGAGTTCAAGCTGCAGTCGGGCATTGCGCCGGGAACCCTGGCATTCTTCAATGTCAAGTGGCAGGAGTGGAGCAAACTCGGCATCATCCCGATCGTGGGCGGTCGCAGCCCGGTCACCGGTCTGCCGACCAACCTGTCGTTCGATCCCTTGTATCAGGATGGCTGGACCATCACTGGCGGCCTTGGACGGCAGATCAACGAACAATGGTCCGGAGTGTTCGCCGTGACCTGGGACCGTGGCACTGCGACGACTTCGGGTACGCAAACCGACACCTGGACGTTTTCGGGTGGTGTCTCCTACAACCATTCGGAATCGGTTGAGCTCCGGCTTGGCGGAGCTCTGGGTGTGCTGACGTCGGGCACCTCGATTCCGACCGGCGGTGATGCGGCAAACAATGTGAGCTATTCCTTCGGCAACGATCTGGTTGCCGCGATTTCGGGAGCCGTCAGGATCAAGTTCTGATCTGCTCCTGCCGGTCGCTAATTCGAAAAACCCCGCACGCGTGGCGGGGTTTTTTGTGTCTTGATGCCAGCGGTTGCAAGATTGCCGGGATAACACCCGAATTGCCTGCTTATCCAAGGCGGTAATTGCCCGTCATCACAAAATGTGACGTTTCCGCAACACATTTTTTGCAAAGCATCTGCTATGAAATGTGCCGGGTGCAATGTGCCCATTTCCCGCCACAAACGAGGCGCAGGGCAGGGCTTCACGTTCAGCCCCGCGGCTCGGTCAGGAAGACCACGACGCGTCTGAGGATCCGATGACCGCCAAGCCATTCGACAAGTCCAAGCTTCCAAGCCGCCACACCACCGTCGGTCCGGCGCGCGCGCCGCATCGTTCGTATCTGTATGCGATGGGGCTTTCGAGTGAGGAGATCGCGCAGCCGCTGGTGGGCGTGGCGTCGTGCTGGAATGAGGCGGCGCCGTGCAACATCTCATTGATGCGGCAGGCCCAGGTGGTCAAGAAGGGCGTCGCCGCGGCCCATGGCACGCCGCGCGAGTTCTGCACCATTACGGTGACCGATGGCATCGCCATGGGACACCAGGGCATGAAAGCTTCGCTGGTCAGCCGCGACGTCATCGCCGATTCGGTGGAACTGACCATGCGTGGCCACTGTTACGATGCGATTGTCGGTCTGGCCGGTTGCGACAAATCACTGCCGGGCATGATGATGTCGATGGTGCGCCTGAATGTGCCGTCGGTCTTCATCTATGGCGGGTCGATCCTGCCGGGCAGCTTCCGCGGACGCCAAATCACCGTGCAGGATGTGTTCGAGGCCGTGGGCCAGCATTCGGTCGGCGCCATGTCGGACGAGGATCTGCTTGAAATCGAACAGGTTGCCTGTCCCTCGGCGGGTTCCTGCGGTGCGCAGTTTACAGCCAACACCATGGCGACGGTGGCCGAGGCGATCGGTCTGGCGCTGCCTTATTCGTGTGGCGCCCCTGCGCCGTACGAGATTCGCGACCGGTTCTCCTACGCCGCCGGTGAGAAGGTGATGGAACTGATTGCCAAGCAGATCCGCCCCCGCGACATTGTCACCCGCAAGGCGCTGGAGAATGCCGCCGCTGTGGTGGCCGCGTCGGGCGGATCGACCAACGCGGCGCTGCATCTACCGGCGATCGCCCATGAATGCGGCATCGAGTTCGACCTGTTCGACGTAGCCGAGATTTTCAAGAAAACACCCTACATCGCCGATCTGAAACCGGGCGGAAAATACGTCGCCAAGGACATGTTCGAAGCCGGCGGCATTCCGCTGTTGATGAAGACCATGCTCGACCACGGGTATCTGCATGGCGACTGCATGACCGTGACCGGACGCACGATCGCCGAGAACATGGAAAAAGTTGCCTGGAACCCCGATCAGGATGTGGTGCGCCCGGCTGACAATCCGATCACCGTGACTGGCGGTGTGGTGGGGCTGAAGGGCAATCTTGCAGTCGATGGAGCCATCGTTAAGGTGGCGGGCATGTCGCGGCTCAAATTCACCGGGCCGGCGCGTTGCTTCGATTCCGAGGAAGAGTGCTTCAATGCCGTCACAAATGGCGGTTACAAGGAAGGCGAAGTTCTTGTGATCCGCTATGAGGGCCCCAAAGGCGGGCCCGGCATGCGTGAGATGCTGTCGACCACTGCCGCCATCTACGGCCAGGGCATGGGCGACAAGGTGGCGCTGATCACCGATGGCCGGTTTTCCGGCGCAACCCGCGGCTTCTGCATCGGCCATGTCGGCCCGGAAGCCGCCGAAGGCGGGCCGATCGGCCTGCTCGAAGACGGCGATATCATCGAGATCGACGCCGTCGATGGCATTTTGAATGCGCAGCTTTCCGATGAGGAATTGGCTGCGCGCAGGCAAAAATGGACAGCGCGGGAGACCGACTATGCGTCGGGCGCGCTTTGGAAATACGCCCAGACGGTAGGTTCGGCGCGCTATGGCGCTGTCACTCACCCGGGCGGATCAAAAGAAAAGCAGTGCTATGCGGATATCTGATCGAACCCGGACCAGTCTTTTTTGCGCGGTTGTCGCTGCGGCCGTCGGCCTTGGCGGACCGGCGCAGGCACTCGACCCCAACAGCGGTGTTTCGCCCGAATCCGGGCCGTTCGCGCTGTTTAAATTCGGCTTCTCGGCCTACAAAAAGGGCCGCAAGGACGAGGCGATCGAGGCCTATAAATATGCCGCCGACAAGGGCCATCCCGGTGCGCGCTGGGCGCTGGCGAACATGTATGCCTATGGCGACGGTGTGGTCGAAAACGACTATGAAGCCTTCAAGATCTATGATGACATTGCCCGGCAGGGCGTGGAGCCGGGCTCGCAAGACACCGGCTACTTCGTCAACGCGCTGTTGTCGCTTGCAAACTACTACCAGCTGGGTATTCCCGGCAGCCCGATAAAGCCCAATCTGGGCGCTGCGCGGCAGCTCTATTTCCAGGCGGCGTCGGCCTTCGGGGTGCCTGAAGCACAATACCGGCTTGGGCGCATGATCCTGGAAGGCCAGGGCGGCGCCAATGACATTCAGCAGGCCAAGAAATGGCTTAACCGGGCCCGCGTCAGCGGCCACCCGGCGGCCTCCGCGGTGCTTGGCAATGTGGTGTTCGAAGAAGGTCAGGTGGTGCGTGGGCTGGCGTTCATGACCACGGCGCTCGAGCGTTCGCAGCCCGGCGACCGCGCCTGGATACAGGCGCTGCAAGAGCGGGCATTTTCGCTTGCCGGTGAAGCCGACCGCCGCACCGCGGTGGCGTTGGCCCAGGACATGCTGGCCAAAGGTCTCAACTGAGATACCGCGACGTCTGCGGGAATGCCGGATATCGGGCGCTAGCTCATTTCCCTCCGCCGGCGTCGGTTTTTATTGATCAAATAAATCCATCGATCCCAGACTGGTTGTTGATGGGCCGTTGTGGCACTGATCGGCCATGTTTGAGTATTCGGCCCTGCACTGGACCACCTTCTTCACCGCAGCGGTGCTGCTGAACCTGTCGCCGGGGCCGGATTTTGCGTTCATTCTGGCGCAGACGGCGCGGGGCGGCCGGCGGCCGGGGTTTGCCGCCATGTTCGGCATCTGGACCGGGGCGCTCGGCCATGTGGCGATGGCGGCGGTGGGGCTGTCGACAATTCTGGCAACATCGGCGACGGCGTTTTCGGTCATCAAATGGGCAGGCGCGGCCTATCTGATCTGGCTCGGCGTCAATGCTTTCCGGTCCGGTGGTGCCGCGGCCGGTGATCCGGTCGTAGTCCGCGAACCGGCGCTGCTGGCGATCTATCGCCAAGGCGTGCTGGTCTCGCTGCTCAATCCCAAGGTCGCTATGTTCTTTCTGGCGTTCTTGCCGCAATTCGTCGTTGTCGGGGCCGGGCCCAACTGGGCGCAACTGGCCTTGCACGGCATTTTGATCGTGGTGATCGCGGCGATGATCGAGCCCGTCCTGGTTCTCACCGGGGAAAAGGTGGTCGCAGCGCTCAAGTCCAATGCGCGCACCGGGCGGCTTATGGAGCGGGCCCTGGGTGTGATCTTTATATCGCTCGGGGTGCGTCTGGCGCTTCTGGAGCGCTAAGGCTGGCCCTTTTAGCCGGGAATTTGGCTCATGGCCGCACTGGCTGGCGGCGACAGCGGCAGGATTTGCGCGGTCGGGCAGCCGTCGGCAATCTTTTTCCAACTGGTGTTGTTGAGGTTGCGCTCGCAACGCGCCAGGTAGCGCGTCGAGGAACCGATCTGCAGGCAGACGACGCCGCCTTCCTTGATGCGCTTGCCGTTGCCCACGCATTCGCAATCCTGACCGGCCAGCGCTGGCGGGGCTGCAAGTACAGCAGCCGTCCAGACACCAGCGGCAATTGCCGATAGCCAAGGCCGTCTCGCCTGTATGGATCGTCTCGCTTGCATGGGCGTATGATGCGCCCGTCTCGTCGGTTTGGCAAGTTTTCGGGAGTTGGCGGGTCTTCGGGACTTGGCGAGGTTTTGGACCGCCGGCGCCGGTGCCCGGGGTGGTCCCGCCAGACTGGGTGTCGCAACTATTGCCTGAGCGACACTGCCACCGGCACATGGTCGGAGGGGCGTTCCCAACCCCGCACATGCTTTTCGACATTGGCCCATTCCAGGCGATCGGCGGCCTCCGGCGAGAGCATCAGATGGTCGATGCGGATGCCGTTGTTCTTGGGCCAGGCGCCGGCCTGGTAGTCCCAGAACGTATAGGTTTGGCTTGTGTCATCGACGGCGCGCAAGGCATCTGTCAGCCCGAGATTTTCGAGCCTGCGGAATGCGGCGCGGGTCTCGGGCCGAAACAGTGCGTCGCCTTCCCACACTTTGGGATCGTGGCAATCCACCGGTTCGGGGATGACGTTGTAGTCGCCGGCCAGAACCAGCGGTTCGTCAAGCGCCAGACGGTCGCGAACATAGGTTTCGAGCCGGTCCATCCAGGCCAGCTTGTAGGGAAATTTCTCGGTATCGACCGGATTGCCGTTGGGCAAATAGAGCGAGACGACGCGCACCACGCCCGAATCGGTGGAAAACACTGCTTCGATAAAGCGCGCCTGGATGTCGTCATCATCGCCGGGCAGCCCGCGATTGACCTCGTCGGGGCTTTGCTTTGACAGGATCGCGACACCATTGAAGCCCTTCTGGCCATGAGTTTCAACATGGTAGCCCAGGGCCTCGATCTCGAGGCGGGGAAAGCCCTCGTCAACCGACTTGATTTCCTGCAGGCAGGCAATATCGGGATCGCTTTCCTTGAGCCAGGCCTGAAGGTTTTCGAGCCGCGCCTTGACGCCATTGATGTTCCATGTGGCGATTTTCAAGGCAATTGTCCTTTGGCGTGGCGGTGACGAAGCCTGCGACCGGCAGGGAGTATAGCCGCTGTTAAACGGTAAAGCTGGTGCCGCAACCGCAAGAAGCGACTGCATTTGGGTTTTTGATCTGGAAGGCCTGGCCCATCAGATTGTCGACAAAATCGATCTCCGACCCCGCCATATAGACCAGCGACACAGTGTCGATCAGCACCCGGGCATCGTCGCGTTCGAGCACGATGTCATCCTCGGCCGGCTGATCGTCGAGATCAAACTTGTAGGAGAAACCGGAACAACCTCCGCCTTCCACCGACACGCGGAGTGCGGATTTGCCCTCCTCGGTGGCCAGAATTTCCTTTATGCGGCGCGCGGCCGCCTGCGACAGCGTCACAGTTTCGGTGTCAGTCATGTAACCTCCTTGCCGGGGTCAAGGTCCGGCAGAGACGTGTTTCAAATCATCTTCACTATAGGTATGAAGGCGCTGGCCCGGCGTCAATGCTTCGTCGTGGCGAGTCGGGGCTTACCGGGCATTATGCCGCGACTTGATGGCGGCAACCGGGGTGCTGCGGAACGGGGCCCGGGACGGCTTTTGCGGGATGGCGATGGCGTATGATTTGGCACAATTGGGGTTTGGCGCGGGTTTGCGCGCGCCGTGGGCGGCCGATCCCTGGGCTAGCCGCGGGCGGCTTGTCGCCGAGCCTCTAAGCCCCACCCGATCGGAATTTCAGCGCGACCGCGACCGCATCATCCACACCACTGCTTTTCGCCGGCTCAAGCACAAGACCCAGGTTTTTATCGCCCATGAGGGAGATCACTACCGCACCCGGCTGACGCACACGATCGAGGTGGCGCAGATCGCCCGGGCGCTGGCGCGGGCCTTGCGGCTTGACGAAGATCTTGCCGAGGGTGTGGCGCTGGTCCATGATTTCGGCCATACGCCGTTTGGCCACACCGGCGAGGAGGCGCTGGATGCGTTGATGGCTGACGCTGGCGGGTTCGACCACAATGCCCAGTCGCTTCGCATCGTCACCGAACTGGAGCGGCGTTATGCGGACTTTGACGGCCTTAACCTGACCTGGGAGACGCTTGAGGGGCTGGTAAAGCACAACGGGCCGCTTTTGGATGGTGGCGATTCCGGATCCCAAATCCCGGAACCGATAGCCCAATACAACCGCAGCCATGATTTGTGGCTCGATACCCACTCCAGCCTGGAAGCGCAGGTGGCGGCGATTGCCGATGACATCGCTTACAACACCCATGACATCGACGACGGACTTCGCTCCGGGCTTCTCACACTGGAAATGCTCGAGGAGCTTCCGCTGATTGCCGGCCTGTTGGCTGAAGTGCGGACGCGTTATCCGGGCCTGGAAGAGCCGCGGCTGATCCACGAAATCATGCGCCGCCAGATTACGGCGATGGTGGAAGATGTGATTGCCGTCGCCCAGGCCAATCTTGCCGAATTCAAGCCCGGTTGCGCCGACGATGTGCGGCGGGCAGGGCGGCCGATGGCGCATTTTTCCGAAGAGCTGGCGGCCGCTGACCATCAGATCAAGGCCTTTCTCTATCAGCATCTTTACCGGCATCCCGATGTAATGCGGGTGCGGGCAAACGCCACACAAATCATTGAGGATCTGTTTGCCGCCTTTCTGACCGATCCCGGCGCGATGGGTGAGAAGCACAGCGATGCAGATAGCGCTAATATGCCAAGCGAGCGACGGGCGCGAAAAGTTCGCGACTACCTTGCCGGCATGACCGATACCTATGCGATTGCCGCGCATCGGCGTTTGTTTGACCATACACCGGATTTGCGATAGGCAGCGGGCACTTCGCGTCCGGGGCCGGCAAACGGCCGGGCGCGGTCTTTATCTGCATCTCCCGGACCGCAATCATGAATGTGTTCAAAGACTTCGAAGACAGAATCAAGCAGGCTGTTCAAGCGACTGATATCGCGAAAGAAAAATCCGGAGAGCTGAATTTCGAAAGACTTGCGGTGGAGCCGCCGCGCGACCCTGCCCATGGCGATATCTCCACCAATGCAGCCATGGTGCTGGCCAAGCCGCTGGGCACCAATCCCAGGGTCTTGGCGGAACAGATCGCCGCGCAGTTTGAAGGTGATCCGGATGTGGCCGAGACGGCGGTGGCGGGACCTGGTTTTCTCAATTTCCGGCTCACGCCCGAGTTCTGGCGCAAGCTGCTTTCCACTGTCATCACCGAGGGCGTGGATTTCGGGCGGTCCGATCTGGGTGCTGGCCGCAAGGTCAACGTCGAATATGTGTCGGCCAACCCGACCGGTCCGATGCATGTGGGCCATTGCCGCGGCGCGGTGGTGGGCGACGCGCTGGCCAATCTGATGGGGTTTGCCGGTTTCGATGTGACCAAGGAATATTACGTCAACGACGCAGGGTCGCAGATCGACGTGTTGGCCAATTCGGCCTATCTGCGCTACCGCCAGGCGCTGGGGGAGGAGATCGGCGAGATTCCGGCGGGGCTATACCCCGGAGACTATCTGATTCCGGTCGGCCAGGCGCTGGCCACGGAATTCGGCCTCGCCTTGAAGGAAATGCCTGAGGTAGACCGCATGGCGCTGATCCGGCCGCGCACCATCGATGCGATGATGGCGATGATCCGGGACGACTTGAAGGCGCTCAATGTCGAGCACGACGTGTTCTTTTCCGAGCGCAGTCTGCATGCCGATGGCGCCAAGGCGATCCGTCAGGCGATCAACGATCTGACTTTCAAGGGCCATGTCTACAAGGGAAAACTGCCGCCGCCCAAGGGGCAGGCGCCGGAGGAGTGGGAGGACCGCGAACAGACGCTGTTCCGCTCCACCGATGTGGGTGATGATATCGACCGGCCGCTGATCAAGTCGGATGGCAGCTACACCTATTTTGCTGCTGACGTGGCCTATTTCCGCGACAAGTTCGAACGCGGCTATTCGGAGATGATCTATGTTCTGGGAGCCGATCACGGCGGTTACATCAAGCGCCTCGAGGCCGTGGCCAAGGCGGTGTCGGCCGGCGAAGCGAAGCTTACAGTGCTGCTGTGCCAATTGGTGAAGATCTTCCGCAACGGCGAACCGGTGCGGATGTCCAAGCGCTCCGGGGATTTTATCACCCTGCGTGACGTGGTCGACGAGGTCGGCCGTGATTCCGTGCGCTTCATGATGCTCTACCGTAAGAGCTCGGAAACGCTGGATTTCGATTTCGCCAAGGTCACGGAGCAGTCCAAGGACAATCCGGTATTCTATGTACAATACGCCCATGCGCGCTGCGCCTCGGTGATGCGCCAGGCGCTGGAGGTCTTTCCCGATCTCGACCTTTCGCCCGGCGCACTGGCGCAGGTGGACATGTCGGATCTGTCGCATGAGAGTGAATTGGCGCTGATTGCCAGGCTCGGCGAGTATCCGCGGATGATCGAAGCTGCGGCCTCGGGGCAGGAGCCGCACCGGGTGGCGTTTTACCTCTATGATCTGGCGAGCCTGTTGCACACACATTGGAACAGGGGCCGCGACGAGCCGGGTTTGCGGTTTGTTAACGATAAAAACCGACAATCCACTCTTGCCAGGTTGGGATTGGTGTACGCAATCGCGTCGGTGTTGAAGTCAGGTCTCACAATCACGGGAACTGACGCACCGGAAGAGATGCGCTAAAGGTCACCTTTTCCCCACATTGCTCTGGCAGACAACTGCGTGAGAGTGTGTGAGTGACGTATGGCTGATCAACTGGATAGCAACACCCGGGCTCCAAATCCCGATCAGGATGGCGACGATCCGTTGGCGGAACTCGCCCGGATCATCGGCTATGAAAAGCCCGCCGAAGCCAACGCGGACCAGCAGGTGGCTGACGAGATCGAGGCCAGTGCCTTCGATCTGGAAGCGGAGCTGATGCGCGAACTCGACGTGCTTCCTGCAAGCGGCACGGAGGGCGAGCCCGAGGCGGACACGATCGCTCAGGACGTGTCCTTTGAGTCCGATCCTGGCGCAAACGAGTTAAATCCGCCGGATAGCGCGGACGCTGCGGCGCCGGACGATGTTGTCGCGCTGGACGCGTCGTGGCTCGACAACAAGCCCCAGGACATGGAATTTGACGACGACGCCCCCGGGTCGCCGGCGGTGGAGCCGTTGCAACCCATATCGGCGAATTACCATGCCGAGGCTCCGGTGGCTGGGGACGTCGATGAACTGGGACAGGTCATCGCCTCCGGTGTTGTTTCGCCCGTGGCTGCATCGACAGATGTATCCTCGGAGACGCCCGGAATCGCCTGGCCGGATCAGGACGCGGATGCCGTTTCTTCCGATGTCTTTGATGTTGCAGCCGAAGAAGCTTGGCAGGGCGCGGATGGCGATCAATTCGCGGACGCAGGCCCTGATGATTTAGACCCGGACTTCGGGGCCGGCGCTTCCGATCCGACCGACGACGACGTACTTGCCGACATGGTTCGCTTCGATCTGCCCGGGCAAGGTTCCGAAGCCGATGACGGACATCTCGCCCAAACCTCTGCCAACGAACAGCTTCCATCGCAATCGGACGCTGACGATTTTCAAATTGAAGGCGCGGATGCCGGATCGACCGAGGCGGGCGAATTCGATCTCGATCTTGCATCGGTCTTTGACGACATCGACGCGGGTCCATCCGACAATGGCTGGGCTGAGACCACGGGCGCTGGCGCGGATACCGGGGAGCTGACACCAGCCGCAGACGACGTGTCCGCGGCAGGCGATGTCCCGATCCAGAGCTCGGCCACGGCCGATTCGATTGATTTCGAGGATTATCTGTCAGCAGAACTCGATGTGTTCGGCTATGAAACAGCCAATGCCCCAGACATACCGGTTGGAGCGGACCTTGCGGACTCCGGGATGGACCAGAACGGTCCAGACCTTGAGCCAGCACAGACGTTCCAGAGCAAAGCCGTGGCTGAACCTCAGGCGGAACCTGTGTCCGATGTGGATATCGATGCCTTCGAACCGGCAAGTGACGAGACGGAACTGGTTTTCGACGAAGCCGCTGAAGAGCTGCTCGCCGATATCGAACAGGACGCGGCCATTGCCGAGGCTGGCGACCCGGTCTGGCCCGATGCCGGGGCAGATGATGCCGGGTCTGGTTATACGCTGACGGATGAGCCTGTATCAGATGTTCCACCGGCTGACGCCGAGTTTACTCTGGCTTCTGACGCGACTGAGGGGTGGTCCGACGCCGATATTGGTGAAGGTCTGTCGGAAGAGCTGAGCGAAGAGCTGGAAGACAGCTTCGGATTGGCGCCGCAGGGTGAAGACGCGGATGGTCTGATGGACGCCGGTGAGCTGGAGCTAGACCTGGAACAGGTTCTGGCCGAGACCGTCATCGACGATGCGGCTGCGGCGGATCCTGCAGGGTTACCCGATGATGCGTTGGCGGAGGCCCCGCGACTGACCGAAGATGTGGTCGCACAGGCCCTTGAAAACGCCGAGATCGAGGCGCCGCACCTGATTGCAGAGGCGTCTTCCGATCCCGAGCGGGATGAAATGGAAAGGGCGTTTCTGGGTCTTGTTCCCGAGACGGATGAACAGCCCGGCAACCAAGACATTGAGCCCGATTTCGAGGCCGGGCCCGAACAGATTGCAGCTGCGACGGTATCCGGCTTCGGGACCGTGCGCGGGTCGGTACCAGAGGATGTGTCGCCTGAGCAGACCGCAACCATGGAGCCGGGACCGTCCGATCAGGACAATGACTGGTTGGCAGGCTTTGAACCCGCCGGGGATCAATCGCAAAGCGATGACGATGCGTTCTTTTTCGACGCCTCGACGATCTCGGAACCGGAAGAGCCGGTTCAGCCGGTCGCCGAAATTGATGTGCCCGAGATCGCCGATGACGAACCGCGGCCCGCGCCTGGCGATTATGACGCCGACATCGAACGTGAATTCGCCGATATCATTGATCTGGATGCCTCGCGCACGGCGGCCGTGGCGCAGGGGCATGCGACGCAGCAGGAGTCCGGGCAAGATCTTGCCGGTGAATGGGGCGTTGAAGGTCTGGACGGACCCGGATATGAGGCCTCCGATGATTACATCGCGCTCGAACGCGAACTGGGCGTCGAAGATCCCCATGTAGCCCCTCCCTATGGCGAGCCGGGCAATGGAGGGCAGGATGCCACATCATTTGACGGAGAGTACGCCGCTGGAATGAGCGGCGAATCGCCGCCGGAGAAGGATTCACGCGGTCCGATGGTGGCCGCCGCAGTGCTCGGTGTGGCGCTTCTGGCAGGCGTCGGCGCCTTTGGCTGGAGCATGTTGTCGGGCGGCGATACCGCCGGCAGCGATGGCCCGCGGATCATCCGCGCCGACAAGGATCCGGTTAAGGTTCTGCCGGAAAACCCCGGTGGCGTCACCGTTCCCAATCAGGACAAGGCCGTCTACGACCGTGTCGCCGGAGGCAATGGCGCTCAGACCGGGCAGCCGTCGCTGGTCAACACCGCCGAGGAACCGGTCGATGTGGTACAGCGCACGCTTGATCCGGACATGCTGCCGCTTGAAGGGCGCGATGCGCCCGTCAAGTCCGAAGAGCGGCTTGCGGTCAATGGCGGTGATGCTGCCGCATCGGGCGCAGATGGTGCACCTGTAGTGTCGCCACGCCGGGTGCGCACCATGATTGTCAAGCCCGATGGCTCGATTGTGGCGCGCGAAGATCCCGCACCGGAAGTGGCCGCGCCGGTCACCCCCGTAGCCGAGCCGATTGTTGAAACCGCCCGGACGGGAAGTTCCGAACCGCAACCGGCGGCGGCTGAAGACGCTCTTGTCTCAAGCTCCGGCTCACCCCAACTGGAGGCTGCCGCGATCCCGGAAACGGGCGCTGCCGATGCGGCCAATGGTGACGCATCGCAGGGCACCATCGCTCCGGTGCGCGTCGTGACCACCCAGCCAATCCGCGCGCCGATCCCGCAAGGACGTCCTGCTGACCAGCCGGTGACTGTCGTGGGAACCGTGACACAGGGTGGAAATGTCTCCAACGGCCAACCAGCACCAGCCGCTCCGGCACCGGCCGCAGCCGCGCAGCCGGTCGAAGTGGCTGCCGCACCCGTTGCTGCAGCACCCGCGGCCAACCCGGGCGGCTATTACATGCAGATTGCTTCGCAGCCCACCGCGGAAGGCGCACAGGCGTCCTGGCGCACGCTTTCAAACCGGTTTTCCTCCGTGCTTGGCGGTCGCGCTGTCGACATCCAGCGCGCCGACATTCCCAACAAGGGTGTGTTCCACCGGGTGAGGGTGCCCGCAGGATCGCGGGCTGAGGCCAATGCGCTGTGCAGCCGCTACAAGGCGGCCGGGGGAAGCTGCTTCGTCTCCCGCTAAGGCGGGAGAAACCTTACGAATTCCAAACGCCGCGCGTCACCTGCGCGGCGTTTGCCGTTGCTGATGCCTGCCGGGTTCAGCCGGGGTAGTGAGATTCCCATTGCGGCCGAATGGCTCTACGATCATCAAATGAGCGAATCAGCAGCAGTCATCTTCGGATGTTCAGGCCCGGTTATCACCGCCGACGAGCAAGCCTTCTACCGCGACGTACGGCCCTGGGGATTTATCCTGTTTGGCCGCAACATCGTAAGCCTCGATCAGGTTGCAGAGCTGACGGCCAGCCTTCGCGACAGCATCGGCCGTCCGGATGCGCCGGTGCTGATCGATCAGGAAGGTGGACGGGTGCAGCGCTTCAAGCCGCCGCTGGTTCCGCAATACCCTTCGGGAGCCGATCTTGGCGGGCTCTATCTTGCCGATAAAGAGGCGGGGCTGCGCGCGGCATGGATCCTGTCGCGGCTTCATGCCTTTGATCTGCTGAAGCTCGGCATCACCGTGAACTGCCTGCCGGTGCTCGATGTTCCCGCGCCCGGCGGCCATGAAGTGATAGGCAGCCGCGCCTACGGGATGACGCCCGAGGTGGTCGCGGATATGGGGCAGGCGGCCTGCGCCGGGTTGAAGGCAGGCGGTATGCTGCCGGTGATCAAGCACATTCCCGGTCACGGCCGGGCAGACGTCGACACCCATTTCCAATTGCCCACCGTGGCCGCCAGCCGCACTGAGCTGCAGGATCGCGATTTCGCGCCTTTCAAGGCGCTGGCCGGTGAGGCCATGGCGATGTCGGCGCATGTGGTGTTTTCCGACATCGATCCGGACAATCCGGCGACGACGTCGAAAACCGTGATTGAAGATGTGATTCGCGACGAGATCGGTTTTGACGGTCTGTTGATGTCCGACGATGTGTCGATGAACGCGCTTTCTGGGGATTTCGCGGTCAGGGCGGGTGCAATTTTGGGCGCGGGATGCGATGTCAGTCTGCACTGCAATGGCGTTCGCGCGGAAATGGAGGCGGTTGCTTCCGTGACGCCGCTTCTGTCGGGGGATGCGCTGCGCCGCGCCAAGGCGGTGTTGGCGGCATTTCAATCGCCCGACGACAGCGATGAAGCGGCATTGCGGGATGAATTTGCGGGGCTGATGGCGGCCTCGTAACGGGCTGAGAGGCGACAAGGGTGAACACCAGCAATCGAACGGCCAGCAACGAACAAGGCAAGGCGAGCGCAACCGCGACGCCGATGGATGCCGTGTGGGACGATGCGCGCGCCAACCGGGCAACCGGTGATCCATCGCTGGTTATCGATGTTGACGGTTTTGAAGGCCCGCTCGATCTGCTTTTGCATCTGGCCCGCACCCAGAAAGTCGACCTGGCAAAGATCTCGGTGCTGGCGCTGGCCGAGCAATATCTGCAATTTGTGGAAAAGGCACGGGCTTTGCGGCTCGAACTTGCGGCCGATTATCTGGTGATGGCGGCGTGGCTCGCTTATCTCAAATCCCGCCTGCTGATCCCCCAGGGACCCAAGGGCGATGAGCCCAGCGGCGAGGAAATGGCCGCACAACTGGCGTTTCGGCTCAAGCGGCTGGAGGCCATGCGCGAAGCTGCGACGCGGCTGGTCAACCGCAACCGGCTGGGGCGCGATGTGTTTGTCCGCGGCGCTCCGCAACCGACGATCACCGATCGGACGTCATGTTTCGAGGCGACGCTTTACGATCTGCTGACAGCGTACGCCGCGCAAAAACAACGCCAGACCGTGACACAGGTAACGATCAGCCGGCGCAGGGTCTGGTCGCTTGGTGATGCAAGAGTGATCCTGGTGCGGCTGATCGGCGAATTGAAGGACTGGACGGCCCTCGATCACTTTCTGGTGCGCTACATGGCTGATCCGGAGGAACGCGCCACGGCGATTGCCAGTTCCTTTGCGGCAAGCCTGGAAATGGTGCGCGAGGGGCGGCTTGAGATGCGCCAGGACGGCGCATTTGAACCCCTATATATGCGGCGTCCGGCTAAGGCTGTCGCCGGTGCGGAGGGCAGGGCATGACAATGGATCCGGGGCATGGCACGGCAATCGCCTATGGCCATGAGGCTGATCAGGTCGATCACACCGAGGATGATCAAATGAACTCGGACGCGCTGGATGCGCTAAAGGACCGTGCGCTGCGCGAAGCCGAGCGCATCGCCGAAGCATTGGTGTTCGCTTCAAGCGAACCGGTGGCCGAGAAACTGATCGCGACCAAATTGCCCGACGGCGTTCCGGTCGAGGCTGTGATGACCAGGCTTGCGCAGAGCTACGCCCATCGCGGCGTCAATCTGGTGCGGGTCGGCGAGGCCTGGGCATTCCGTACCGCCGCCGATCTTGGCTTTCTCATCCGGCAGGAAGAGACCGAAATCAAGAAGCTTTCGCGGGCCGGGCTCGAGGTTTTGTCAACCATTGCCTATCACCAGCCTGTCACCCGGGCGGAGATTGAAGATGTGCGCGGCGTGGCCACCTCCAAGGGCACGCTCGATGTGTTGATGGAGACCGGCTGGGTACGCATGCGCGGCCGGCGGCGCTCGCCGGGCCGCCCGGTGACCTATGGCACCACGCCGGCGTTTCTCGATCATTTCGGTCTCGAGGACCTGCGCGATCTGCCGGGCATGGACGAACTCAAGGGCGCCGGGCTGCTGTCGGGCCGGGTTCCGGCCAACTTCCAGCCCCCCGTGTCGCCGGCCAATGACGAGCTTGCCGAGGATGAGGATCCGATCACGCAAATGGATCTCGAGGAGCTTGGTCTCTTGACTCCGATGGGCGAAGCAGAGGACTAAGCTTCCGGTTCCGGAATTCGATCCGGATCGGCAACGCTCAAGACAAGGGTCCGGTCATCGCCAGACAGAAGGCACAAGCGGCAATCGCGCGTAGAACCGCCGGCGTAACATTCGCCGCGCGTCTGGCGTTTGAGGATGTGTACCATTCCTATGGCGAATTGCAGACCCTGCGCGGGGTAACGCTGGCGGCTGAACCCGGCGAGGTGCTGTGTTTGCTCGGCCCATCGGGCTCCGGGAAAACCACGCTTTTGCGCATTGCTGCCGGCATCGAGCCTTTAGATCGCGGCCGGCTGGTTCTCAATGACCACGAAATCGCCGGGCCCGAGGTCAATCTGCCGCCCGAGCGGCGGGGCATCGGGCTGATGTTTCAGGATTTCGCGCTGTTTCCGCATCTCACCATTCTCGACAATGTGCGCTTCGGCCTGACGGCGTTGTCGGGCGCGGATTCGCGACGCGAAGCAATGGCGGCGTTGGAGCGGGTTGGCATGGCCGAGTATGCTGCCAATTACCCGCATGCACTTTCGGGTGGCGAGCAGCAGCGTGTGGCGCTGGCCCGGGCGCTGGCGCCGAGACCTGCGGTGCTGTTGATGGACGAGCCGTTTTCGGGGCTCGATTCCCGGCTCAAAGACAGTGTCCGGGCGGAAACCCTTGCAATTCTGCGCGAGGCGCGGGCCACGGCGGTGGTGGTGACCCACGACGCCGAGGAAGCAATGCGCATGGGCGACCGGATTGCACTGTTGCGCGATGGCGCGCTGGTACAACTGGGCACGGCCGAAGATCTCTATCACCGGCCTGCCAACCTGTTCGCGGCGGGGTTTTTCTCCGAAATCAACGTGTTTGACGCCGTGGTTTCAGGCGCGGTCGCACAGACGCCGCTTGGCCCGGTCACAACCGCTGGGCTGGCCGATGGCGCCGAAGTATCGGTAGCGGTGCGGCTGCCCGGAGTGGAGATTACCGAAACGCCCTGCGGCGTTCCTGCACGGGTGGTGGCGCGGCGTTTTTTGGGGGTCGAGGAGCTGATCACTCTGGCGGTGGCGGGTGGCGACAAGCCGATTGACGCCCGCATCCGGGCCGGACAATTGCGGCCAGATGCGCGCGATGTTTCGGTCACTGTCAACCAGCGTGACATTTTGGTGTTTGAAAGAAACGGATAAAGACCTTAAATCAAGGTGAGATCCTTACAGGAGAGTTCCATGGGTACTTTTAGCATTTGGCATTGGCTTATCGTTCTGGTCGTCGTTCTGCTGCTGTTCGGCCGCGGCAAGATTCCGGAACTGATGGGCGACGTCGCCAAGGGAATCAAGAGCTTCAAGAAGGGCATGGGTGACGACGAACAGGCGCCGGCGCAGGAGACCAAGACGGTCGAGAGCAAGGCTGAAGATGCCAAGGACCGCGGCTGACCCCGCCCTTTCCATTGCCCCTGGCGGGTACGGAGAAGCTGAATGTTGGATATCGGTTGGCCGGAGCTTCTGATCGTCGCCGTGGTGCTGATCATTGTGGTCGGTCCAAAGGACCTGCCGCCAATGCTGCGCGCCTTTGGACGAACCACCACAAAGCTGCGCTCGATGGCCGCGGAATTCCGCGGCCAGTTCGACGAGGCCTTGCGCGAAGCGGAACTCGATGACGTCAAGAAGACGTTTGACGACGCACGCAAGCTCAATCCGATGCAATCGATCCGCGACGCGGTCAATCCGCTCAAGCAGACCGGTGATGAAATCCGATCTGATCTGGAAAAGACCATGCGGGGCCCCGATGCCGCCAAGGCTGCAGCCAAGGTCGATGTTCCCGAACCGGCCATGAAGCTTGCTGACGGGCCACCGGCGATCAAGACTGCCGATCAGGCGGGTTCGGCGGCCGGCGCCAAGGCGCCTGCAAAAGCGCGCGGGTCCAAATCCGCGGGTTCGGCAAAGAGCAAGGCCAAGACGCCCGTAACTACCGGCGCTGCCAAGACTGCGGGTTCAGCCAAGACGGCCGGGTCGGCCAAAGCCGCAAGCACGACCAAAGCTGCGGGAGCGGCCAAAACCAGCCCGCGGGCAACGGGCAATGCTGCGAAAACTACAGCCAAGCCGAAACCAGCGGCGTCGACCAAAGCGGGCGCATCGAAACCCGCCGGATCGACCAGGGCTGCCGCCAAAACGCCCTCGAAGGCTGCTTCAACCAAGCCGGCTCCGCGCGCGAGAAAAACCAAGACCGGTGAGGGTGCTGCGTGACCGACGATATCGAAGACAAGCCGCAGCCGCTGCTTGAACATCTGATGGAACTGCGCAACCGGCTGATGTGGGCGATCGGTGCGTTCTTCATCGCCTTCCTGATCTGTTTTGCCTTTGCCAAACCGCTGTTTAACCTCCTGGTGGAGCCTTTCACCTGGGCGGTGGATTGGGCCGGGCTTTCCGATCGCAAGATCGAGCTGATCTACACCGCGCCTCAGGAATTCTTCTTCACCCAGATCAAGATCGGCATGTTCGGAGGTCTGGTGCTGGCGTTCCCGGTGATTGCTTCCCAAATCTACAAATTCGTGGCCCCCGGCCTCTACAAGAACGAGCGTTCCGCGTTCCTGCCGTTTCTGGTGGCTTCACCGATGCTGTTTCTGCTGGGCGGGGCGCTGGTCTATTTTTTCTTCACTCCGATGGTGATGTGGTTCTTCCTGTCGATGGAGCAGGTGGGGAGCGCCGATGAGGCGTCGATCATGCTGTTACCGAAAGTGTCGGAGTATCTGGGCCTGATCATGACCCTGATCTTCGCCTTCGGTCTGGTGTTCCAGTTGCCCGTGGTCACCACGCTTTTGGCGCGGGCGGGGCTGGCCACCAGCGAAGGGCTGGCAAGCAAGCGCAAATACGCCATTGTCGCAGCCTTCGTGGCCGCGGCGGTGCTGACCCCGCCCGATCCGGTCTCCCAGATCGGACTTGCACTGCCCACCATCATTCTTTACGAGATTGCCATCTACTGCGCCCGACTCGTGGAGCGCCAGCGCGCTGCGGCTCGAGCTGACGCGGATGCGGATGACACGGCGTCACCGGCAGCCTCCGATACCAAAGAGGACGCCTGAGCCTGACAGCGCCTGGCGCGTCGGGATCATGGTGCGGCCGGCGATGTTCTGTCATGGCGGCGGGCGTCTTGCAGCCTATTGAGTACCGGAACCTGCCATGCTTGACATCAAATGGATACGAGAAAACCCGACGGCGTTTGATGCGGCGATGGCCAAGCGCGGCCTTGAAAACGAGGCTGGGCGGCTGATTGCGCTTGATGAGGCGCGCCGCAGCCATGTCGGTAGCGTGCAGGCGCTGCAGGAGCGGCGCAACGCGGCTTCCAAGGACATCGGCAAGGCGATGGCTTCCAAGGACCAGGCGCGCGCCGACGCGCTCAAGGCCGAAGTCGCCAAGCTCAAGGATGATCTTCAAGCCGGCGAAGCCAAAGAACGCGCGCTTGACGAGGAACTCAAGCACGCGCTGTCGGTGCTGCCCAACATGCCGCTTGACGAGGTGCCGGTGGGCAAGGACGAGAGCGACAATGTCGAGGTGCGGCTGGTGGGCGAAAAACCAGCCCTCGGGTTTGCGCCCAGGGAGCATTTCGAACTCGGCGAAGCGCTTGGCATGATGGATTTCGAGCGGGCGGCGAAAATGTCCGGGTCGCGGTTTACGATTGTGTCGGGGAAGCTGGCTCGGCTCGAACGGGCGCTGGGCCAGTTCATGCTGGATCTGCACACCGCGGATCATGGCTACCGCGAAATCAATCCGCCGCTTCTGGTCAATGACGCGGCTGCCTATGGCACCGACAAACTGCCGAAGTTTGGCGACGATCTGTTCCGTACCACCGATGGCCGCTGGCTGATTCCGACCGCCGAAGTGCCGCTGACCTATATGGCGGCGGGCGAGATTCTGGCCGAGGAAGAGCTTCCGTTGCGCTACACGGCACAGACCGCCTGTTTCCGCTCGGAGGCGGGATCGGCCGGCCGAGATACCCGCGGCATGTTGCGCCAACATCAGTTCACCAAGGTGGAGCTGGTCTCGGTCACGACGCCGGAGACCTCGCTTGAGGAACATGAACGGATGACGGCAAGCGCCGAACAGGTGCTCAAGCTTCTGGGCCTACATTTCCGCACGGTGGTGCTGTGCACCGGCGATATGGGGTTTGGCGCGCAAAAGACCTACGATCTCGAGGTTTGGCTGCCGGGGCAGGATGCCTACCGGGAGATCTCGTCGTGCTCGGTCTGCGGCGATTTCCAGGCGCGTCGTATGAATGCGCGCTGCCGCAAGGCGGGCGACAAGGCCACACGGTTTGTCCATACGCTCAACGGTTCGGGTGTCGCGGTCGGCCGCGCGCTGATCGCGGTGATGGAGAATTATCAGAACGCCGACGGCTCGATCACCGTGCCCGAAGTGTTGCGGCCCTATATGGGCGGGCTCGAAACGATCAACAAATCCGCCTGAGCGGCCCCCACAAGGCAAGGACCCAAAGATGCGCATCCTCATTACCAATGACGACGGCATTCATGCCGAAGGGCTTGAGGTGCTCGAGCGCATCGCCAGGACATTGTCGGACGATGTCTGGATAGTCGCGCCTGAAACCGACCAGAGCGGGCTGGCGCATTCGCTGACGCTGTCCGAGCCGCTTCGGCTGCGCAAGGTGCGTGACAAGACCTATGCGTTGCGCGGTACGCCGACCGATTGCGTGATCATGGCGATCAAGAGCCTGATGGAGCCCGGTCCGGATCTGGTGCTTTCGGGTGTCAATGCCGGGCAGAACGTTGCCGATGACGTGACCTATTCAGGCACCGTGGCCGGGGCGATGGAAGGCACCTTGCTGGGCGTGCGGTCGATCGCCATCAGCCAGGCCTACAATTGGAATGAGGATGGCCGTTTGCTGCCCTGGGATGTGGCTGAAACGCTGGCGCCGGCCTTAATCGAAAGACTGGTCAAGCTTTCTTTGCCGCAAGGGACGTTGCTCAACGTCAATTTCCCCAATTGCGCCGTGGACGCAGTCAAGGGTGTGATGGTGACCGAGCAGGGCCAGATGACCCATGGTCTATCGATCGAGGAACGCCACGATGGCCGTGGATTTCCCTATTACTGGCTGAAATTCGGCCGTCGTGATTTTTCACCCGAAGCCAACAGCGACATCAAGGCGATTTCCAACGGCTATGTTTCGGTGACCCCGCTCAAGCTCGATCTTACCAACCACGCGGTGCAGGATCAGATCGCCAAAGCCCTAAGAGACTGACCTGTGAACGTCCGGCTGATGGAAAAAGAGGGATTTGCCAGTCTTTTTCTGCGGCTGCGCGCTGCGGGCATTGCCGACACGGCCATTCTGACCGCCATCGAGCAGACGCCGCGCACGCTGTTTCACTCTGCCGCTTATGCCGATGCGGTCTATCAGGACCGGCTGCTTCCGACCGATTGCGGCGGGTTTGCCGAAAGTGCGGACATGGTGGCGCGGGTGCTCGGCGCTGCGGCGATCGAGCCCGGGCACCGGGTGCTGGACATCGGCACCGGCAGCGGTTTTCTTGCCGCCGTCGCCGCTCGTCTGGCCGAGCGGGTGATCACCGTCGACCGCTACAGGACGCTTACGCAACTGGCCCAGCAGCGATTTGCACATCTGGGGCTCGGCAATGTCATCGTGCGGCAGCTTGACGGTTTGAAGGGCGTAAGCGGCGAGGGCAATTTCGACCGCATTATCGCAACTTGCGTTTTTGACAGCATGCCGAGGCAGTTTGTCGATCAGCTTGCCTCGGGTGGAATCATGCTTGCACCGATCGCCCGGGAAGATGGCGGGCGGGCGCGGATGGCGCGATTGACCAAGATCGGCAGCCGTTTCGACCGCCTGGATTTGTTCGAGGTTCCCTATCACGGTTTCATTGCAGGCACCGCGGCGGCGCTCTAGCTTGGGGTGAGGGGGCCTCGCAGGCGCAGGCGGGAGACGGCCCGGAATGTGTGCTCCAGGTTGCGGCTGGCGCAAAAAGTCAACAGGAATTTTGTCCCCTTAACCGATGAGTAACACTAACACGCTTTAATCATCACAGTTGGTTTTGCGTTGATTGGGTAGTGTTATGCGTCCTAGACAGACTGTTGTTCCCGGTGCTTCTGTGACCCGATTGCTCGGTGTCGCGCTTCTGGCAAGCTCCGCCGCCGCCTGCAGTTCGGATGCAAACCGGTTCTCCTATAAAAACGCCGATCAGTTCTACACAGCTTCGGTGCCGCAACCGTCCGCTGCGTCGCTTGCGCCGATGGCGAATGTCGGCGGCAATCCGACACCGCCCGGCGGCGTCTCGGGCGGTTATCCGCAAGCACCTTCCGCTTTTCCGCAGGCTGGTGCCTATCCGCAGGCTGGCGCTTATCCGCAGGCTGGCGCTTATCCGCAAGCTGGTGCCTATCCCCAGGCTCCGGCCCAGGCGGGGATTGCCGGACCGCAGGCGTTTCCAGGCGATTACCGGGCGCCGTTGCAGCCTTCATACGATCAGACGGCAACCGGATCTGTGCCAGGATCGGTTGCGCGGGCCGCTGCCTCGCCGTCGAGCCTTATCCCAGCGCCGGTGCAGCGCGCGGCAGCCTCTGCGCGCAATCTATTGCCGGCGCGCGCTCCCTCGGTGACGGCTCCGACCAAGGTCGGTTCCGTGCTTGAGCCGATGGTGGCTCCGGCGCTGGCAGCACCCAGCCGCGCTCCCGTTACGCAACCCGCGCCGCAGCGTCAGGCTGTTGTTTCGCCGGTGCAGGCGTCTCAGCCATTTCCGGAGCGGCCGCGCGACGTCTCCGCCTTGGCGCAGCCGCAGTCGACCTATGCAAGGGACGCTGCTCCGGTGCTGGCGCCCGACCCGATCGTTACCGGCACCGCGCCGCAAGGGGCAGGGTGGACCACCACCGGCGCCACCCGCATCACGCTGGGCCCGGGCGAAACTATCTACAATCTGTCAAAGCGTTACGGTGTTCCGGCACGCGAGATCATGAAGGCCAATGGCATTGCCGATGCGTCGAAAGTCTCGGCCGGGCGTCAGTTGCTGATTCCGGTCTATGTCTATTCGCGCCAGGCTCCGGTCTCAGCGCCCGACAACAATCCCAAGACCCGTGCCGCCAGATCCGGCGTCGGTCTGAGTGGTGAAGCCCGCCAAGGCAACATTCCCGTGCCGGTGCCCGCACCCAACCGTGATTATGCTGTGCTGCCGACCGCGCCGTCGCTGCGCAGCCCGCAAAACGCTGAAACCCAGGCTGCATCGACCGCACGGGCGGTGACCGAAAAGGCTGCCAATGCGACCGGCGGCTCCACCTCGAGCGGTCTCTACGACGTCAAGAGCGGCGATACGCTGAGCAAGATTGCCCGCAATCATGGCGTCAGTGTCGATGCGCTCAAGGCCGCCAACAGCCTTTCCGGCTCCAATATCCGGATCGGGCAGAAACTTGCCATTCCCGGTCCCGGCGCGGGGCAGGTGGACGCCACCCGCACCGCCTCGGTGCCGGCGAAACCGACGCCCAAGGCCTACACACCGCCGGTTCAGAAAGCCCAGGATGGCGTGGCCGCCAAAACCAGGGCCGATACCGCCTCGGTGGCGCCGGCTGCGACCGGCATTGGCAAATTCAGGTGGCCGGCCCGTGGGCAGGTGATCACCGGTTTCGCCAAGACCGAGAACGGCAAACGCAATGACGGCATCGACATTTCCATGCCCACCGGCACGCCGATCAAGGCAGCGGAAAACGGCGTGGTGATCTATTCCGGTGACGGGCTCAAGGAATACGGCAAGACCGTGCTGATCCGCCACGATGACGGCCTCGTGACGGTCTATGCCCATGCCGACAGCCTCAAGGTCAATCGCGGCGACAAGATCGCTCGCGGTCAGGTGATCGCCAGCTCCGGGATGACCGGCACAGCCAAGACCCCGCGGCTGCATTTCGAGGTGCGCAAAAACGCCTCGCCAGTCGATCCGATCGCTTATCTCGAATAACACTGCCCCTCCAGGCAAACGAAAAAGGGCTGATGCGTGCGCCGCATCAGCCCTTTTTCGCTTTTGTCAGTATGGTTGCTTTGTCAGGTGCGCTGGCCCAGCCGGCCGGCGAGATCCTGAATGAACTGCCAGGCGACACGGCCCGAGCGTGCGCCGCGGGTGGTGGACCACTCCAGCGCCTGTGATCGCAGCTCGGCGGGATCGATCTTGAGGCCGAAATGGGCGGCATAGCCTTCGATCATCGCCAGATAATCATCCTGGCTGCATTTGTGAAAACCCAGCCACAGGCCGAAGCGGTCGGAGAGCGAGACCTTTTCCTCCACCGCCTCGCTGGGATTGATCGCGGTCGAGCGTTCGTTCTCCATCATGTCGCGCGGAAGCAGGTGGCGGCGGTTGGAGGTGGCGTAAAGCAGCACGTTGTCGGGCCGGCCCTCTATTCCGCCATCGAGCGCTGCCTTTAGGGATTTATAGGCGGTATCGTCATGATCAAACGAGAGATCGTCACAAAACACGATGAAACGCGCAGCCACGGGGCGCAGCAAGGCCATCAACAGCGGCAGGGAATTGATATCCTCGCGGTGGATTTCCACCAGCTTGAAGGGTGCTTCGAGATCCGCTTGCGACGAGAGTGCTGCGTGCACGGATTTGACCAGGGATGACTTGCCCATGCCGCGCGCGCCCCACAACAGCACATTGTTGGCAGGCAGCCCCTTGGCGAAACGGTCGGTGTTGTCGATCAGAATGTCGCGCACGTGATCAACACCCTTGATCAGTTCGATATCTATCCGGTTGGGGCTTGTGATGGGCGCAAGCGAGCCAACAGAAGCCTCCCAGACGAAACAGTCCGCTTCCGTGACATCCACCGGACCCGGACCGGAAGGTGAAAGTGATTCCACCGCGCGGGCGAGCCGGCTCAATTCGGCAAGGATTTGACGGGCGATTTCATCTTGCATGGCCTGGTCTGGCCTCCTGTCAGGCTTTCATCGACATGAAGCGTGCCGGTAGCATGCCACAGCGGCGCGGAAAAGCGCTCAAGCCCACGAATTCCAGCGTCCGGCGGCCATGTTTGCGTTGCATTCGGCACGTCTGCCACTATATTCCGCTCGACTGTTGGCGGGCCGGATCGGGCCCGCATGCTTATTCCTGAGGAGTTTTTCATGCTAGTCACCCCGGCCTATGCCCAGTCCGCCGCTGGCGGCGGCGGCGAGATCCTGATGTCGATCCTGCCCTTCCTGCTGATCTTTGTGATTATGTACTTCCTCATCATCCGTCCGCAGCGGACCCAGATGAAGAAGCGCGAGGAAATGCTCAAGAATGTGCGCCGGGGCGATCAGGTGGTGACCGGCGGCGGCGTGCTCGGCAAGGTTACCAAGGTGATCGACGACGCCGAACTGGAAGTCGAAATCGCCGACGGCGTCAAGGTTCGGATGGTTCGCAGCCTGATCGCCGATGTGCGCGCCAAGGGCGAACCGGTCAAGGAATAGTCGATTCCACCGGATCGGCCTTAATCCTGTCCAGCTTCAATGTCAGGCGCATAGCCACACCAAATTAGTCTATCAGGCTAAACCGAGAGCGACATGCTGTATTTCTCCCGTTGGAAAACAACCCTGATCTGGCTTGCGGTTCTCGCGGGCGTGGTTTTCGCGTTTCCGAATCTTTTGAGCCGCGATCAGGTCGACAGCCTTCCCGACTGGGTTCCCTCCAAGCAACTCACTCTCGGTCTCGATTTGCAGGGCGGCTCCTACATGCTGCTGCAGGTGGAGCGTGAAGACATCGTCAAGGACCGCCTGACCACGACCGTGGATGATGTGCGGCGGCTCTTGCGTGAGGCCGGGATCGGCTACACCGGCCTGTCGGGCACAGGGCAGATGGTGCAGGTGCGCATTCGTGACGATGCGCGGGTGGAAGAGGCCATGGAGATTCTGGCCGAACTCTCCGCGCCGGTGGCTTCGGGGCTGTTCGGCGGCGGCACGGTGATCGAAGCCTCCGTCGAGGAGGTTCGGCCCGGGCAGTTGCGCATATTGTTGTCCGATGAGGGCATTACCTATCGGGTGTCGTCGGCCGTGGCGCAGTCGATTGAGGTGGTGCGCAAGCGTATTGACGAACTTGGCACCACCGAACCGGTGATCCAGCGCCAGGGCGCCGACCGGATTTTGGTGCAGGTTCCGGGACTTGACGATCCGGAGCGGCTCAAGAGCCTGCTCAACCAGACCGCCAAGCTGGCGTTTCGCATGGTCGACAGCTCGATGTCGGTTCAGGAAGCCATCGACGGCCGCCCGCCGGCCACGTCGGAAGTGCTGTTTTCCACCGACGATCCGCCGGTGCCCTATCTGATCCAGCGCAGCGTGCTGGTTTCGGGTGAAAACCTCGTCGACGCTCAGGCCGGGTATGACCAGCGCACCAACGAGCCGATCGTTACCTTCCGGTTCGATTCCAAAGGCGGGCAGCGTTTCGGTCAGGCGACCACGCAGAATGTCGGTCTGCCCTTTGCCATCGTATTGGACGAACAGGTTATTTCGGCGCCGGTGATCCGTGAGCCGATCCTTGGCGGCACCGGCCAGATTTCCGGCAATTTCGACGTCGAAAGCGCCAATGATCTGGCAATCCTGCTGCGCGCTGGCGCGCTTCCGGCCACGCTCACCGTGATCGAGGAACGCACGGTCGGGCCGGGTCTGGGCGCCGATTCGATCGCGGCTGGCGAAATCGCCGGCGTGATTGGCGCGATCCTGGTTCTGGCGTTCATGTTCGTGGCCTATGGCATGCTCGGCTTCCTCGCCAACATGGCGCTGATTGCCAACGTGACCATGATCCTTGCCATTCTCACGGTACTGGGCGCCACGCTGACCTTGCCCGGAATTGCCGGCATCGTGCTCACGGTGGGTATGGCGGTGGACTCCAACGTGCTGATTTACGAGCGCATTCGGGAGGAACACCGGTCCGGCCGCTCGCTCATTCAGGCCATTGATGCGGGTTTCGCGCGGGCCTTCTCGACCATTTTGGACGCTAACGTCACCACGCTGATTGCGGCGATCATCCTGTTTTATCTCGGCACCGGCCCGGTGCGCGGCTTTGCCGTGACGCTGGCGATCGGCATCGTTACCACCGTGTTCACGGCCTTCACCTTCACCCGCTGGATGGTGGCTGAATGGGTGCGGCGCAAGCGGCCCAAGGAACTGCCCAGGGGCCTGCTCGACAAGGTGGTGCGGGATTTCAATTTCCGTTTCATGACGTTTCGCCGTTTCGCCTTCATGCTGTCAGCAGCGGCGGCGATCGGCTCGCTGGCGCTGTTTGCGACGGTCAACATGAATTACGGCATCGATTTCAAGGGCGGATCGATGATTGAGGTTCAGTCCAGGGACGGAAACGCTGATGTCGGCGACATCCGGGCGCGACTGTCGGAGCTCAATCTCGGTGACATTCAGGCCCAGGAGTTCGGCACGCCGCGCGATGTGCTGATCCGGGTTCAGGCCCAGGGCGGCGGCGAGAACGCCGAGCAGACGGTGATTACCCTGGTGCGCGCTGAACTGGAGGGCGATTACGATATCCGCCGGGTCGAGGTCGTGGGGCCAACGGTCTCTGGCGAACTCGCGCAAGCCGGCACCATTGCGGTGATCGCGTCGCTGATGGCAATTCTGGTCTATATCTGGTTCCGGTTCGAATGGCAGTTTGCGCTGGGGGCGATCATCGCAACGGTGCATGACGTGGTGCTGACCATCGGAATCTTCGTGATTTCGGGTATCGAGTTCAACCTGTCGAGTATCGCTGCGGTGCTGACGATTGTCGGCTATTCGCTCAACGATACGGTGGTGGTCTATGACCGGGTGCGCGAAAACCTCAGGCGATATAAAAAGCTGCCGTTGACGAGCCTTCTCGATCTCTCGGTCAACCAGATGCTGCCGCGAACGATCCTGACTTCGGTGACCACGTTGCTGGCGCTGCTGTCGCTGTTCATTTTCGGTGGCGAAGTGATCCAGTCATTCACCTTCGCAATGATCTTCGGAGTGCTGGTGGGCACCTATTCGTCGATCTTTATCGCGGCGCCGGTGCTGATCCTGTTCAAGCTGCGGGCGGACAATTTCCGCGTCGGACTTGATGTCGAGGAACCAGCAGAGCCCGAGACGGCTGAAAAGAGCACGGCCTAGCGCATGGCCCGCGGCATCGAGATTCGCGAGGCGCATTTTCCGGGCCGCTCGGGGATCGACGCCTATGGCAATGGCGGGTTTCGCTTCGCCGATATGTCACACCGCGGGTCTATCCTGTGCCTGCCGTCGGGTATCTACGGTTGGGATGCGAGCGAGGATCAGCCGTTGGAAGCCGGCCTGTTTGACCGGGTTCTGGCTGAAACCGGTGACATCGAGTTTCTCCTGGTTGGAACGGGGATGTCGATCCGGCCGCTGCCGGCTGAACTGAAGACGGCGCTCCGTGCCGCCAATGTCTCGTCTGATCCGATGAGCACGGGGGCTGCGGTGCGTACCTTCAATGTGATGTTGGCCGAATCGCGCGCGGTGGCCGCGGCGCTGATCGCAGTCTAGACGATGGCTGACGGCGACAGGGGTGCTGCGCAGCCACTGGACCCTGACGGGCTTGTGCGGCTCAAGGACGCCGATCTCGACCGCTATCTGGCGCTTTTGCTGATGCCTGAGGCCGCGCAGGCTGATTTGTTGACCCTGATGCTGTTCAACGCCGAGATCGCGCAAATTCGCGACAAGGTGCGCGAACCGCTGCCCGGTGAGATCCGGCTGCAATGGTGGTGCGATGTTCTGGCCGGCGAACGCGGCGGAGAGGCGCAGGCACATCCGCTCGCCTCGCAGCTCATTGAGTTGATTGCCCGCCGAAACCTGCCTGTCACGGCGCTGCAAGCGATGTGCGAAGCGCGGATTTTCGATCTTTACGATGACCCGATGCCCGACCGGACGTCCTATGAGGGCTATGCCGGGGAAACCGCGGCGACGATGTTGCAGATGTCGGCAATGGTGCTCGATCCGTCCGCCTCGAATGCGACCGGAACGGCCAGCGGCCACGCGGGTGTGGCACAGGCGGTGGCTGGTCACCTGATGATGTTGCCGTTGTCTCAGGCGCGGGGGCAGGTCTTTGTTCCGGGCGATTTGCTGACGGCGACCGGGCTTGACCGCGACAGCCTTCTGGCGGGCGGCAACCGGGCCGCCATTGCAGCCGCGGTGAAGGCGTTTGCCGGATTTGGCCGGGATCATTTCGCCAAGGCCCGGGCGGCGCTCACGGACGTGCCCGACACGGTTCGTGCAGCCTATCTGCCGATTGCACTGGTCGAACCCGTGTTCTCGAGGGCGGAGAAGTTCGGGGCTGACTGTCTTCAAACCGTCCCGCGTCCGCCGCAATGGAAGCGCCAGTGGCGGCTGTGGCGGGCCGCACGTAGTGGGCGGATCTAGCACTTCACTGTCGCCGGCTCCGTCCCGGGCTCAACCACCTGCCTCGCAGCCGTGTCGGCAGCCGGGCCGATTGCCGCGTTGGCGTGGCTGATCCCCCGCCACGCTTAAATCCGAAGGCTGCAGCGACATGGCGCGAGTCTGTGGATTTTGGCGGGTTGCGAAACATTTGTGTGGCGGGCATAGTTCGAAAAAATTGACGCAAACCCCATCTGCGTCAAGTGGAGGAAAGCTATGAGTCTCGGGGTTCTCGTGGTGATTGTCGCCTTTGGCGTGATTCTGGTGATCGGAGCCGTGCATTTTACCGGCGGATCGCGGCAGAAGGACACGCGCGATCATGGGGATGCAATCCTGGAATTCTCCCGCGCCTATCCGGGCGAGGCTATCCGCTCTGTGATCATGACCGCCGACGGCAAGGCCAGCTTCATGCGGCTGGCGAGCGGCAAGACCGGCTTCCTGCAGGCGATGGGCCACCATTTTGTGGCCCGGTTGATCGAGCCGCAGGCGGTTTCAGTGGAAGCTCTCGAGGATCAGTCCGGCCTCAGGGTCGGATTTCACGACACAACGCTGAAAGGCGGCGACTATCTGTTTGCCAGCACCGAGGATGCAGCCGAGGTATCGCTATGGCTGTGTGGAAGCCTGGCGCTTGCAAGCCCGAAACTCGAAGGGCCGGAGGAGGCCGGCCATGCCTGATTTTCCCGACGTAACACAACTGGCAATCCCGTTTTTTGTTGCCGCCATCCTGACGGAGTTGCTCGTCATCCGTTATCTGAAAGGCCGCGGCGACTATGAAACCCGCGACACGCTGACATCACTGCTGATGGGGGTGGGCAATGTTGTGTCGGGCCTGCTGCTCGGTTTCGTGGCCTTCGGAGTGCTGATGTGGGCCTGGGAGTTCCGGATCTATGATTTCGGCACGTCCTGGTGGGCAATCGCACTGTGCTTCATTCTCGATGATCTGCGTTACTACTGGTATCACCGCATCGCTCACCGCTGCCGCTGGGTCTGGGCCGAGCATGTCAACCACCATTCGTCGCAGCACTACAATCTGTCGACCGCGCTGCGCCAAAGCTGGACCGGCACCTTCACCGGCATGTTCATTCTGCGGATTCCGCTGGCGCTGATCGGGTTTCACCCGATGGCTTTGCTGTTCGTGGGTGGTCTCAATCTGGTCTACCAGTTCTGGATCCACACCGAGGCGATCGGCCGGATGTGGAAGCCGATCGAGGCGATCTTCAACACGCCCTCGCACCACCGTGTGCATCACGCGACAAATCCGCGTTATCTCGATTCCAACTATGCCGGCACGCTGATCATCTGGGACAGGATGTTCGGAACCTTCGTGCCCGAGCTCGACGAGGACATGCCCCACTACGGCATCGTCAAGAACATCGGCACCTTCAACCCGATCAAGGTCGCTTTTCACGAATGGATCGACATGTTCCGCGACGCGTTTCAGCCGGGGCTGAGCTTGACCGAGCGGCTTGCCTATCTGTTCGCGCCGCCGGGCTGGAGCCATGACGGGTCACGCAAGGGATCCGAAGCGCTCAAGGCCGATTACGTCGCGCAGCATCCGGACGAGGCGGGGATGCCGGGATTGCCGGGCGTCAAGGGACGTGAACACCAGGCGGCGCCGGCGGAGTAGCGTCTACTCGGCGGCGTCCCGGTGTGCGGGCTCGTCGAGCCAGGCTGCGAAATCGGTCAGTGCGCGCCGGGCCATCGCCTGTTTCTTGGCGCGACCCTTTTCCTTGCCGCGAAAACGGCCGCCGCCTTCCGGACGGACGATGGCGCCGGGTTCGAGCGGCGGAAACAATCCGAAATTCACATTCATCGGCTGGAATGAACGCTTGCCCGGCTCGTCGTCGCTTGAGAGATGGCCGCCGGTGATGTGATTGAGCAGAGCCCCGAAAGCGGTCGTTACTGGCGGCGGCGCCAGAACCTCGCCCAACCGTTCGGCAGCGGCGAAGCGGCCGGCAATCAATCCCATGGCCGCACTTTCGACATAGCCTTCGCAGCCGGTGATCTGGCCGGCGAAGCGCAACCCGGGGCGTGATCTGAGCGTCAGGGTGCCATCGAGCAATTGCGGTGAATTGAGGTAGGTGTTGCGGTGCAGGCCCCCCAGCCGGGCGAATTCGGCGTTCTCAAGGCCCGGGATCATCCGGAAGATCTCGCCCTGTGCGCCATATTTCAGTTTGGTCTGAAATCCGACCATGTTGTAGAGCGTGCCCAGAGCGTTGTCCTGGCGAAGCTGGACCACTGCATAGGCCTTGATGTCGGGCTGATGGGCATTGGTCAGCCCCATGGGCTTCATCGGGCCGTGGCGCAGGGTTTCGCGGCCGCGCTCGGCCATGATTTCGATAGGCAGGCAGCCATCGAAATAGGGCGTGCCCTCCCACTCCTTGAAGCCGGCGGTATCGCCGGCAATCAGCGCATCGACAAAGGCTTCGTACTGGGCCTTATCCATCGGGCAATTGATGTAATCGCGGCCGGTGCCGCCGGGGCCGACCTTGTCGTAGCGGGACTGGAACCAGCAGACCGACATGTCGATGGAATCAGTGTGGATGATCGGCGCGATGGCATCGAAAAACGCCAATGCTTCGCGGCCGGTCTCGGCGCGGATTGCCTCGGCGAGATCGGGCGCTGTGAGCGGTCCGGTGGCGATGATTGTCTGATCCCAGTCCGCGGGCGGCAGGCCCGCGATTTCCTCGCGGGCGATTGTGATCAGCGGCTCGGCCTCGATCGCCGCGGTCACGGCGTTGGCAAAGCCTTCGCGATCGACCGCAAGTGCGCCGCCGGCGGGCACCTGGTTGGCGTCCGCGCAGCGCATGATCAGCGAACCGGCCATGCGCATTTCGGCATGGATGACACCGACAGCATTGTTCTCCGCATCATCGGAGCGGAACGAGTTGGAACAAACCAGCTCGGCAAGGCTGTCAGTCTTGTGGGCGTCGGTGCCGCGCACGGGGCGCATTTCATGCAGGATGACAGGAAGGCCGCGGCGGGCAATCTGCCAGGCGGCTTCTGAACCGGCGAGGCCGCCGCCGATCACGTGAATGGGGGAGTGAGAATTTGTGCTCATGGCGCGGGGTTTAACACGGCCAAGGGCGGCTCTCCAAGGCCAAACGGTCTGCAGTGCATCGCCAGCGGATGAGGCCTTGCGGCCGGTCAGTCCATCGGATGCCTGACAGTCTATCCGAGCTTAAAGGGATGTCGTATCGCGCAAACAAAAACGGCGTCCTTTCGGACGCCGTTGCATCATGCATCGTGGGCGCGCTTAACGGCGAAGGCCACGGGCCACGTTGTCGATGTCGAAACGGGTCAGGCCGATATCTTCAAGGGTCTCATTGGAGAGATTTGCGAGCTGCTGAGCGGTCTGGCGGGTCTTCATCCAGCTGCGGGCTGATTTGAGAATGTTCATGGCGGTCTCCTCGGGTAAGTGCTTTGGGGCGTTCAATCTGATGCCCTTCATATAGGCGATTGCCTGTGAATTGTGCAGAGCAATATTCGCAGGTCTGGTATGCAGTGCCCGAATGGCTGATAAACCGTTCATCAGTTTGCGTGGGGCGATGAAAAATGAGGCAATGATTGCCTTGATTGGCCGGATATCGCTGATCGCCGCTGTCGCAGATGGCGTGACCAGGGCGCACCCGCTCAGATTACCTTTTTGGCCCCGGCGACGGGACATCTTGCGGTTGGCCGCAAGCCAGAATCAGAAACGGCGCCCCGTTGCCAGGGCGCCATTTGGATTGACCGGCCGAAGCCGGGCAAGCTGGTTTGTCTTAGTTGCCGGGACGGCGGGCGACGAAGGGAATGTCACCGCGCGAAATACCCAGATCGTTGAGTTCGCGCTCAGACATGCGCGACAGTTCGTTGACGGTGTTGCGGTATTCGCGCCAGTCTTTGTAAGCCTTACGGAAGTTCATGGTTTTCATCCTTTGCTGTGTGCGCCGGCCCATCCGGCGTCGTCTTCGATTGATCTGCATATAGGTGGCGTCCAACGATTTGTGCAGTGCGAAAAAATGCATAGGGGGCATGCATTGGCTGCAACGCCGGTTAACGCCGATTCACCCCTTGAGCCAAGCAAACGCCGCTCCTTATGGCCGCCCTGCAGTCATGAGGCCTGAGAGCGTTCAAGACAGTTTGAGGATGCGGCATTCGGGGATTTCAATTTGCCCATCTGCCAGCCGCGAACAGCTGTGCCGGGCGGTGATGCCACGTCGTATTTGAAATTTGCGATTTTGGAGCCGCCCAAACAAATAACGCCCACCGGGGGAGGAGGATCCGGTGGGCGTCATTTTGAACGACTGACGCTCGGGAGGAGGATGAACGTCAGTCACATCGAAGCGGCTATTGGGAGGAGGAGGAGGCCGCTCCGAATTCCTAAACTCTTACAGGGCGCGTCGCGCAGCGAATGGGATATCGCTACGGACCATGCCAATGTCGCTCAACTCACGCTCGGAGAGCCTGTTCAGCTCGGAGCAGGTCTCGCGATATTTGCGCCAGCTGGCGTAGGAGCGGATCAATTTCATGGAAACTCTCCTTTTGTCCCGCTGTTGATTTTCGAAGCGCCACCGTGGCGTTCCGATGTTTGGAAGATAGGGTCTTTCAATCGATTTGTGCAGTGCAAAAAACTCATGGAAGCCATTCGGTATTTGCATGGCTAAATGATGATCCATGCCGAATTGCCTAACCAACAGGCAATAACCGCTGTAGGCTCCGGTTTACGCCTGATTTGCCGGCATTGCGGCAATTGGGAGTTGGTGTAACCTGACGCTGCGACATCGGCTGGTGAAAAGACGGGAACTTGGTGTGTTACGCAGATATCTGGCGCGGGAGATCGAGAACTGGACCAAGAACGGGCTGCTGGAGCCCGGGCAGGGTGCTGCGCTTTTGGCAGATCATGACCGGCGGCACTCCGGGTTTAGCCTGTCGGGCGTGCTCGGCGTGCTTGCCGCAGTGCTGTTTGGCGCGGCTGTCATCGCGCTGGTGGCCGCAAACTGGGAATTGATTGCCCGGCCGCTGCGGGTGGCGATGATCGTCGCAATGATTGTCGTCGGGCTTGCCATTGCCGTTGTGGCGCGCAGGCGTGATTTTGGCTGGATTGCCGAAGCTGCTCTCGTCTTTACGCTGCTAAGCTATGGCGCGGGGATCGCGCTTGTGGGGCAGATGTATCACTTGAGTGGCGATGAGGCCGCTTTCATGCTGGCCTGGACAATCGGCGCGCTGGTTGTCGCATTGAGTTTTTCCTCGGCATTCGCCGCCATCGCCGCCGGATTGCTGGGGCTTGGTTACTTCTTCGCCGAAGCGGAGATCTGGGGCAGGGCGGTCGAGGCTTCCAATGCAGCGGCCTATCTCCATGTTCCTCTGGTCGCGATTGCCATTGCGGCTGCCGCCTTGCGGACGGAATCAAAAGTGGCAGGGCATCTTGCAGCGCTGCTGGTTGTCGGATGGGCCATGTGGTTGTTTTCCGAACGATTCGGAGGCGATCCGGGTTATCTGCTGGCTGTGTTGGGGGCTATCGCCTTTGCCGCGGGATCGCTGGTTCCGGCGGTCTACCAGCGCTTGGGCGGCCCGCATGGCGTTGCCTCGGTTTACGGAACCGTGATGCTGTTGGCCGGTCTGGGTGTGATTCAAGGTGATCTGAGTGGCGACAATCTGGTTCTTGAAATCGCCATGGCCGTGCTGATTTTAGGAGCCAGTGTCGCGGTGCTGGCAATTGCCGGCCGCGACAATCAGTCGATCCGGCGGTTTGCCTATGTCGCCTTTGCCGCGGAAACCATTTATGTGGTCAGCGAAACGCTGGGCTCGCTGATCGGCAGTTCGGGCTTCCTGTTCCTGGGCGGTCTGACGCTGGCGATCATCGCCTATCTGGTGATGCGGGTGGAAAGACGTTTCAACGCCAAGCGGGAGCAAACCTGATGCGTTTTCTTCGCACCCTGCGGGCTCCGCTCAATCCGGTGATCGCGGCGTTGGTCTCGGCCTGCGTGTTAATCGGCACGCTGGCGGTTATGATCGAGAGCCGGGCGTCGATCCTGCGCCATGGCGAGGAAATCGTGCTCAAGACGGCGCCAGTGGATCCACGCGACCTGATGCGCGGCGATTATGTCCGTCTTCGTTATGAGGACATTTCCACCGTCGATATCGCGCTCATTACTGGTCAGTGGCCGGAGAAAGACCGGATGGCGCCCCTGTGGTTGACCCTGGTCGCAGGTGAAGACGGGCTGGCCGATGTCATAGAGGTTTCCACCGAACGGCCATCCACGCGCGCCGAGGGCGAGGTGGTGCTCAAGAGCAAGCCGGAGAGATTGCGTGCGGCGTCCAAATCGGGCGCGCGTACCGGGAGTTACAATCTCACATTCGGCATTGAGCGCTACTACGTGCCTGAAGGCGAGGGGCTTGAGATCGAGAAGGCGCGCAATCAGGAGCGCACCACCGTCGCGGTGCGCGTATCCGAGGATGGCGAGGCGCAGATAGCGAGGCTGATGATCGATGGCGAAACGCTCTATGCAGAGCCGCTTTATTGATCGTTTCCCCGGGGCTTATGGCGAAACCGGCATCGATGGTCAAAAACCGTGGCTCCCGTGGCGATTTTTCCTTTGATCGCCGTCAATCGGGTGATATAGACCGACCGCGTTCAGGGCCGCCCTTGCGCGAGCGGTGGTTTGCGGCCTACTGAGCGGGTATGGTGAAATTGGTAGACACGCCAGATTTAGGTTCTGGTGCCGCAAGGCGTGGGAGTTCAAGTCTCTCTACCCGCACCAATTACAGTTCGCCCAAACCACCAGTGGACGGGGGTTTGAGGCAGGACAAGTGCAAGGTGGCAATCAGCCGGCCCGACCGGTTCAAAGCCATTGATGAAGAATGCCACAAGCGACGCCGGAAATCCGGCCCAGTCGCGGGGCCAACCCGAACGGTCGCAGTCGCGACGAAATGAAGGTTTGAACATGCAGGTAACCGAAACGCTTGCCGAAGGGCTGAAGCGCGAATTGAAAGTGGTTGTCCCGGCCAAGGACATGGAAGCGCAGCTCAACGAAAAGCTGGCTGATGCTAAGGGCAAGATGCGGATCAACGGATTCCGCCCTGGCAAGGTGCCGATCTCGCACATCAAGAAAGTCTATGGCCGATCGATGATGGCGCAGATGGTCAACGAGATGATCCAGGAAAAGCCCAACTCGATCCTGTCCGAGCGCGGCGAGAAGGCTGCCACCCAGCCCGAAATCTCGATGACCGAGGACGAGAAGGAAGCCGAGGAAATCCTCACATGCGCCGCCGATTTCGAATTCACCATGGCCTATGAGGTGATCCCGGATTTCACGGTCGCCGACATGTCGAGCTTCAAGGTGGTGCGCGAGGTCGTTGACGTACCGGCCGAGGAAGTCGAGGAGCAGGTGCTTCGGGTTGCCGAAAACAGCCGCAGCTACGAGCCCAAGAAGGGCAAGGCGGCCGAAGGCGACAAGGTCACGGTCGACTATCTGGGCAAGGTTGACGGCGAACCCTTCGAGGGTGGCGCTGATCAGGACGCCGAACTGGTGATCGGCTCCAACCGCTTCATTCCCGGCTTTGAAGAACAGCTCGTTGGCGCCAAGGCCGGCGACGAGAAGGTGATCAAAGTCACTTTCCCCGAAGACTATCAGGCGGCGCATCTGGCCGGCAAGGAAGCCACGTTTGACATCACCGTCAAGGCTGTGGCCGCTCCCGGCGATCTGGAAATTAACGACGAAGTCGCAAAGTCGCTGGGCCTGGAATCAGCCGACAAGCTGCGCGAAATCGTCAAGTCGCAGATCGAAAGCCAGTATGGTCAGGTCACACGTCAGAAGCTCAAGCGGCAGATCCTCGATCAGCTTGATGAGGCTCACAAGTTCGATTCGCCCTCCAAGCTGGTCGATGCCGAATTTGAAAACATCTGGCGCCAGATCAACCAGGAACTGACCGACAACGGCAAGACCTTCGAGGACGAGGACACCACCGAGGAAGCCGCGCGCGAAGAGTACCGCAAGCTTGCCGAGCGCCGGGTGCGTCTTGGTCTGGTGTTGTCGAAGATCGGCGAAGATGCCGGCGTTCAGGTGAGCGACGAGGAACTTCAGCGTTCGCTGTTCGAACAGGTGCGCAAGTTCCCGGGTCAGGAACAGGAAATCTACGAATATTTCCAGAAAACCCCGGGTGCCGTGGCCTCGCTGCGCGCTCCGATCTTTGAAGAAAAGACCATCGATCACATGATGACCGTGATCGATGTGACCGACAAAGCGGTGAGCAAGGAAGAGCTGATGGCCGACGACGAGGCCGAAGCCGCCGAAGAAAAGCCCAAGCCCAAAAAGAAGGCGCCGGCCAAGAAAAAGGCCGCCAAGAAGGACGCCGCTGCCGAATAAGCGTCAGCCACATCTTGCAAAATCCAATGAACGCCGGAATCTGATCAGATCCCGGCGTTCTTGCGTTTGTCGCACGCTGTTTCGGCTTCGGTTTAACCGCGCGGCAGCGGCCGCCACGTCATGAATGAAGTGAAGCCGTTGCGGCGGACATGCAAGAGATGGCCGGCCAATCCCGGGATTGATGCGGCACATCCGGGGACTACAGCGCCGCGCATCCAATTGGATGCGCAAAGGACGCTGTAACACTTTGAAAGAATGCATGTCGCGCTCAATTGAATCCAATTGAGCGCGACATGCATTAGCGTCAGATCAGTTTCAGGCCCTTGAGGCTGGCATGGCCGTTTTTGCCGATGATGATGTGATCATGCACGGTGATGCCGAGTGGCCGGGCGGTGTCGATGATCAGCTTGGTCATCTCAATATCGGCGCGTGAGGGCGTTGGGTCCCCGGACGGATGGTTGTGGACCAGGATGATTGCGGTGGCGGATAGTTCCAGCGCCCGCTTGACGACCTCACGGGGATAGACCGGCGTATGGTCGACGGTGCCGGTCTGCTGCACCTCATCGGCGATCAGCGCGTTCTTCTTGTCTAAAAACAGCACCCGGAACTGCTCGCGGGCTTCGAACGCCATCGCCGCTCGACAATATTCAATCACCGATGACCAGGAGGCGAGCACCTGACGGTCCTTGAGTTCACCCTTGAGCATGCGGTGGGCGATGGAGGCAACCAGCTTGAGATCGGTGGCGACACTGTCGCCAACCCCCTTCACCTCGGTAAGCAAATGACTAGGAGCCCCCAGCACTTCCGGCAGCGAGCCGAAGCGGGTCAGAAGCGCCTTGGCGATCGGCTTGGTGTCGCGGCGTGGAATCAGCCTGAACAGCAGCAGTTCCAGCAATTCGTAATCGGCCAGCGCCCGGTCGCCGCCATCGCGAAAACGCTGCCGCAGCCGGTCGCGATGGCCGTGATAATGCTCTTCCGGCGCGGGCGTGCGCGTTGGGTCTGTTGCCATCGCCTGGCCGCTGGTTCGGCTTTGGCGGGTTTCGGCAAAAAAGCTGCGCTCGTCATGATCACCGTGCTCGGTGCTGACGGGTTCAGCGGAACCTGCGTTGGGTTCAGCCTCTACGCCGGGGCCATTGTTGTCGCCCGGATCCTTCAGGCCGTCTTCCTTCAGACCTGGGCGGCGGCGTGGCGTCATGCAGGCAGGCCGGGACGGTCCAACCCGGCGGGCGACAGGGTGAAGATTTCGCAGCCGGTCTCGGTTACTCCAATGGTGTGTTCGTACTGGGCCGAAAGCGAGCGGTCGCGGGTGACCGCGGTCCATCCGTCGGACAAGACTTTTACGTGCGGGCGGCCAAGATTGATCATCGGCTCGATGGTGAAGATCATGCCCGGCCGCATTTCCGGACCCTCGCTGGCCCGGCCGTAATGCAGGATGTTGGGGGCATCGTGAAACAGCCGGCCGAGGCCGTGGCCGCAGAAATCGCGGACCACCGAGCACCGTTGCGCCTCCGCATAGGTTTGAATTGCCTCTCCGATGGCGCCGGTGCGGGCGCCGGGTTTGACGGCCTCAATGCCCAGCATCAGCGATTTCTGGGTGATCTCCAGAAGCCGTTCGGCGGCGCGTTTGATTTCGCCCACTGGGTACATTCGGCTGGAATCGCCATGCCAGCCGTCAAGCACATAGGTCACGTCGATATTGACGATCTCGCCTTCGCGCAGCGGCTTGTCGTTGGGGATGCCGTGGCAGACCACATGATTGATCGAGGTGCAGCAGGATTTGGTATAGCCGCGGTAGTTCAAGGTCGCGGGCAGGGCACCGTGATCCTGGCCGAATTCGAACACGAAGCGGTCAATCTCGTTGGTGGTGAGGCCCGGCTCTACGCGTGCGGCGAGTTCGTCGAGACAACGCGCGGTCAACTGGCTGGCCTTGCGCATGCCCTCAAATCCTTCGGGGCCGTAAAGGCGGATTTGGCCGGTGTTTTTCATCGGGGCCGAATTGGCTTCGATATAGGTAACCATGTCAGGCTCGCTTTGCTTCAGATCGTCGGCCGCCTCCGGCCGATGCTCATGATACGCTGTTCAGGTTGGGTTCCTCAATGGGAACGATGGTTTCAGCGCGAATTTCGTCAACTGTGATTTTGCATCCAATGGCGCAGGCTTCAACCCCGCGTTTCATGGCCCGGTCAAAGGCCCTTGCGTAGACCGGATCGAGATCGCGGCACAGTTTCATCCGGTCGACATCGCCGCGCTGTATCAGATAGACCATGATGGCGCGATGACCGGCCTCGGCCATGTCGCCCAATTCTTCAAGATGCTTGGCGCCGCGGGCGGTTACGCTGTCGGGAAATTCCGCAAGGCCGGGCCCGCGGCGATAATGTACATTCTTGACCTCGACATAGGCGCGGCCGAGACGCTCGTCGCTTAGCAGGATGTCGATCCGGGAATTCAGCCCGTATTTCTGTTCGCGCTTCATGGCGGAATATTGCCCGAGCGATCCGATCAGGCCCTGGCCTATGGCCTCTTCGACCAACCGGTTGGGGCGTCCGGTGTTGATCCCTACCAAGGTGCCGTCTGCCTCGACCAGTTCCAGCGCATGGCGGTACTTGCGGGTGCCGGTCGTGTGCTCCGTCAGATAAATCCGCGAGCCCGGCGCGGTCAGACCGAGCATCGATCCAGTGTTGGGACAAGAACCGGTGATGGCCTCGCCGCCGTCCAGATGCGCATCGAACAAGAAGCGCTTGTAGCGGCGAACCAGTGTGGCGGGGATCAGGGGCGGCTCGAACTTCATGCGGGCGGCGAATAGCAGGCTTTGGCGTTAGCGGCAAACCTGCCGGACCCGACCCGTGAGTTTGCTTACGCTAGCGCATCTCCACTCGAAGTTGGGTCAGAAATTGCTGCCGCTCGCGATGCTCGCCCGCATTTTCTGACACGCTACTGATTCAAGCTGAAGTGGAATTGCGCTAGACCCGCGCCCGCACATAGGAACCCGGTGCGGCTTCGATCGGCTTGAGCTTCTTGCCGCCCGGCTTGCGTGCTGGAACCTCCGCATCCGAGTTGGCGCGGATCCATTCATGCCAGTGCGGCCACCAGGAGCCCGGGGTCTCGGTGGCGCCGGCCACCCAATCGTCGAACTCGGCGTCTTTCGGTCCATCAGTCCAGTACTGGTATTTGCCGGCCGCCGGCGGATTGACGACACCGGCAATGTGGCCGGAACCGGCCATCACATAGGTGACGTCACCGCCAAACAGCTTGCCGCCGATATAGGCCGAACGGGCAGGGGCGATGTGATCTTCTCTGGCCGCCAGATTGTAGATCGGGATCTTGACGTCAGAGAGTTTGAGCGTCTTGCCGGCAAGCTCCATCTTGTCTTGCGACAGGTTGTTCTCAAGGTAGCAGTTGCGCAGGTAGTAGGAATGATTGGCCGCAGGCATCCGGGTGGCGTCGGAATTCCAGTAGAGCAGATCAAAGGGCATCGGATCCTTGCCCTTCAAGTAATTGTTGACGACATAGGGCCAGATCAGATCCGACGCGCGCAGCATGTTGAACGCCGTGGCCATCTTCGAGCCGTCGAGATAGCCGCTCTTTTGCATCGAGGTTTCGATGGCGGCGATCTGGTCTTCGTCGACGAACACCTTGAGATCGCCCGCATGGGTGAAATCGGTCTGGGTGGTGAAGAAGGTCGCCGTGGCGATGCGCTTGTCTTTCTCCTGGGCATGCAGAGCGAGCGTGGCGGCCAGCAATGTGCCGCCGACACAATAACCGATGGCGTTGACCTGTTTTTCGCCAGTCGACGCCTCGATGGTGTCGAGCGCGAAGGAGATGCCTTCACGTGAATAGGCCTCCCAATCCTTGTCGGCATGCCGCTCGTCGGGATTGACCCAGGAGATCACGAACACGGTATGGCCCTGTTCGACCGCCCATTTGATGAACGACTTCTTGGGATTGAGATCGAGAATGTAGAACTTGTTGATCCAGGGCGGTACGATCAGAAGCGGGCGTTTGAGCACCGTGTCGGTTTTGGGATCGTACTGGATGATCTGGCAGACATCGTCCTGGGCGACAACCTGGCCTTCGGAGACGGCGATGTTTTCGCCGACGGCGAATTTCGAGGCATCGGACTGGCGCAGCTTGAGCTCGCCGCGCCCGGCGGTGATGTCCTCGGCCAGCATATGCATGCCGCGCACCAGGTTTTCGCCATTGGTGGCCACCGTCTCCTTGTAGAGCTCGGGATTGGTGATCAGGAAATTGGCCGGCGACAGCGCGCTGGTGACCTGTTTGATGTAAAACTCGGCCTTGTGACGGGTCCGTTCGTCGAGGCCATCGCTTTCGGCGACCAGCCTGTTGGCCCAGTCGGATGTGACGAAATAGGCGTTCTTCATCAGCTCGAAAAACGGGTTTTGTTCCCAGTCGGGATCGGAAAACCGCTTGTCGGCGGGCTTTGAGGGCGGCTTGGCCTGGGTCTCGGCATCGATGTTGGACATGCGCTGCATCGATTCGTTCCACATGCCGAAATAGCTGGTCAGCAGCGATGTTTGGGCTTCGATGGCGCGTTTGGGATCGGACAGCCAGTATTCGCCAACCTTGGAGAAGGTCTTGACCATGTCGGCCATGGGCTCGGAAACGGTATCGACAACTTCTCCCTTTTCGCGCGGTTCGATCCATGCCGAAGCCGCCTTGCCGAGTTCCTCGAGCATGCGCGCGACATTTCGGGCGAAGGCTTCGGGGTCTTTGACAACATAGGCCTCAACCGGTGTTGCGCCATCAGACCCGCCATCGGCATGCCCCTTGGACTGGCCGTTTTGGGACTGGCCGTTTTGGGTGGATGTGTCTGCAGTGGTCTTGCCCTTGCCCGCCATGACGGCGTCTCCTCCTCAGAGTCTGGAGGTTGCCTCCAAACCCTCTTCTGCCTTAAATCGGCTTCGTTGCGGTGCTATGCGCACTATCCAGCACATGCAGTCCTTGATACGGACTTTTTTTGTCCATGTCATGACCGCCATTGGGTGGAGACCGGAAAACACGTGAAAATTGCAAGGATCTCCAGCCTGGTGTGTGTCGCTTTGATTGTCGCCGGCTGCCAAACCGCCTCACTCGAGGATGCCGCGCCGAAAACCGTGCCTGTGGCCGGGCCCGAGACTGTTTCCGCAGATAGCGAAGGCACGCAGCAAGCGGCGCCGACGGTCACGCAACGCCCCAATCCCGGTTTCATGTCGGTCATTCCGCTCGAATCCCGGCCGCAAGTGGAGGACAAGGAGTTTGTGACAACCGGCACCAGCCGTAGCGGCGCCTTTCCCACCTTCGAGACACCGCGGGCCGCCAATGCGCAGATGACGGACGCTGAAAGGATCGCCGCCGAGGCCGAAATGACGGAGTTGTTGCAGTCAAGGGCGACAACGCCCAATGCAAGAGCGCAATATGAAGCGCGGCTTAAAGAACTGCGGGCACTGGCCGACAATCACGCACGCGAGACCCAGGCACAAATCGAGAATTAGGTCTTGCCTTGAGCCCAAATTGGCCCCAAACCCCTGTCATCAGCATGTATCATCGCCCAGCTTGATCGGGGAATTCAATGGAAGAATTTCACAAAGTCCGCAGATTGCCGCCTTATGTTTTCGAACAGGTGAACCGGCTCAAGGCGTCGGCCCGGGCCGGCGGTGCGGACATTATCGATCTCGGCATGGGCAATCCGGACCTGCCGACACCGCAATCCATCGTCGACAAATTGTGCGAAGCGGTCAAAGATCCGCGCACACACCGCTATTCGACCTCACGCGGCATTCCAGGCCTCAGGCGGGCGCAGGCGGCCTATTACCAGCGCCGGTTTGGCGTCAAGCTTGATCCCGAAACCCAGGTTGTCGCGACCCTGGGCTCCAAGGAAGGTTTTGCCAATATGGCGCAGGCGATCACCGCGCCTGGCGATGTGATCTTGTGCCCGAACCCGACCTATCCGATCCACGCCTTCGGCTTCATCATGTCGGGCGGCGTCATCCGCTCGCTTGATGTGGTGCCCGATGACAGTTTCTTTGCGCCGCTTGAGCGTTCGGTGCGCCATTCAATCCCCAAGCCGCTGGCGTTGATCCTCAACTACCCTTCCAATCCAACCAGCCATGTGGCGACGCTCGATTTTTACAAGGAAGTGATCGCGTTTGCCAAAAAGCACGACATCATCGTGTTGTCGGATCTGGCCTATTCGGAGATTTACTTCGACGGCAATCCGCCGCCATCGGTGCTTGAGGTGCCGGGCGCGATGGACATCTGCGTCGAGTTCACCTCGATGTCCAAGACCTTCTCGATGCCAGGCTGGCGTATGGGCTTTGCAGTCGGCAATGAGCGGCTGATCTCGGCGCTCACCCGGGTGAAATCCTATCTCGATTATGGTGCTTTCACACCGATCCAGGTGGCGGCCACCGCGGCGCTTAACGGCGACGGAACGGACATTGAAGATGTGCGGTCGATTTACAAGCGCCGGCGCGACGTGCTGGTCGACAGTTTCGGCAAGGCGGGATGGAAAGTGCCGCCGCCGCCGGCCACCATGTTTGCCTGGGCGCCGATCCCCGAACCATTCAAGGCGTTGGGTTCTCTGGAGTTTTCCAAGCTGCTGGTGGAAAAAGCCGATGTGGCGGTGGCGCCGGGCATTGGCTTTGGCGAGCATGGCGACGAACATGTGCGCATCGCGCTGGTGGAAAACGAACACCGGATCCGTCAGGCCGCGCGCAACATCAAGCGATACTTGGCCACAGTCAGCGGCGGCAGCGACAACGTGGTGGCCTTGCCGGCGCGGCGTTGACCGCCTGACCGCCCGCGGTTAAACCCCGCCCATGCATTTCTTGTTCCGCCGGATCCCGCGCGGAGCTTCCAGACAGGTGGACATTTGATATGACTGATGCCCTGAAAATCGGCATTGCGGGTTTGGGAACTGTTGGCGGCGCGCTGTTCCGCGCGATCACCGCCCGGCACAATCTTCTGGCCGATATTTGCGGCCGCGAAATCCGCATCACCGCGGTGAGCGCGCGTGATCGCAGCCGTGACCGGGGAATCGATCTTGATGGCGTGATCTGGTTTGACGATCCGGTGGAAATGGCCCGCGAGGCGGATATCGATGTCTATGTTGAACTGATCGGTGGCGATGCCGATCCCGCCCATGCCGCAGTGCTGGCCGCATTGGGGCGCGGCCGCCATGTGGTCACCGCCAACAAGGCGCTGCTCGCCAAACACGGTGTGGCGCTGGCGCGGCTGGCCGAAGACAATGGCGTGCTTTTGAATTTCGAGGCGGCGGTGGCCGGCGGCATTCCGGTGATCAAGGCGATGCGCGAATCGCTGACCGGCAATTCGATCCAGCGGATCTATGGAATTCTCAACGGGACCTGCAATTACATCCTGACCCGGATGCAGCGCGAGAATATGGGCTTTGCCGAGTGTCTGGCGGAAGCGCAACGGCTGGGCTATGCGGAAGCAGACCCCGCCTTCGACATCGAGGGTAATGACACCGCGCACAAGCTGGCGATCCTGACCAGCCTGGCCTTCGGGTCCCAGATCGCTGCGGATGAAGTCTATATCGAGGGCATCACCAACATCTCGATCGACGACATTCACGCTGCCGATGAACTGGGTTACCGGATCAAGCTTTTGGGTGTGGCCCAGCGCACTGCTTCGGGCATCGAGCAACGGGTTCATCCCACAATGGTTCCCAAGGGCTCGATGATTGCCCAGGTCGAGGGTGTTACCAATGCGGTGACCATCGAGGCCGATATTCTGGGTGAATTGATGCTGTCGGGACCAGGTGCGGGCGGCGACGCCACTGCGTCTGCGGTGCTCGGCGATGTTGCCGATATTGCCAAGAGCAGGCCGGGCCACCAGCATGCGCCGGCGCTTGGCCGCCCGGCCGCCAAGCTCGAGCCCTACCAGCGCGCGCGCATGCGCAGCCATGAGGGCGGTTACTTCATCTCGCTCAAGGTCGAGGATCGCGCCGGCGTGTTTGCGTCGATCGCCGCCCGCATGGCCGAAAACGACATCTCGCTTGAATCGATTGTGCAGCGGGCTCGGCCGACGGGTGCGGCGGAAGGGCCGCAAACGGTCATTCTGGTCACTCATGCGACCACCGAATCCAACGTCCGGGCGGCGGTGGACGGGGTCAAATCCGAGGGCTATCTGTCTGGTGAACCGCAGGTGATCCGGATTGAACGGACTCGCGATAACTGAGCGCGGCCAGCCATCGCCGCAAGGTCCGAAACGGGTCACAAAAATGGCGGCGTTGTCTAATCGATTTAGTTTTGGATCGGCCGCAAATCCTGAAAATTCAAGGACCTCAATGCGGTTTTCACATTGCCTTGCTGGCTTTGAACGCTGTATGAGCGGCCGAACACTATATCCGGGGGAAGACCGCCATGGCTGGCACGCAGACCGACGTTAGCGCACTTGACCGAATCCTTACGCTGGAAATCGCCCGTGTGACCGAGCGCGCCGCGGTGGCCGCCGCACGGTTGCGCGGCCGTGGAGACGAGATGGCTGCTGACCAGGTCGCCGTCGATGCGATGCGTCAGGAACTCAACCGGCTGCCGATCGATGGCGTAGTGGTGATTGGTGAAGGTGAGCGCGACGAGGCACCGATGCTCTACATCGGTGAGGAAGTTGGCACGCGCGAAGGCGCCAAGGTCGACATTGCGCTCGATCCGCTGGAAGGCACGACGATCTGCGCCAAGAACCTGCCCAATTCGCTGGCAGTGATCGCCATCGCCGAGAAGGGCAGCCTGCTTTACGCACCCGATGTCTATATGGAGAAGATCGCCATCGGACCGGGCTATCCGGCCAACACCGTGGCGCTTGATGCTTCTCCGACCGAAAACATCCAGGCCGTTGCGCGCGCCAAGGGCGTTTCGGTGGGCGATGTGACGGCGTGTATTCTTGACCGGCCGCGGCATGCACGGATGATCGAGGAAGTTCGCGCCACGGGCGCTGCGATCCGGCTGATTGGCGATGGTGATGTGGCCGGCGTCATTCACACCACCGATCCCGATGAGACCGGCATCGACATCTATCTCGGCATTGGTGGCGCGCCCGAAGGCGTGCTGGCAGCGGCCGCGTTGCGCTGCATCGGCGGCCAGATGCAGGGCCGGCTGCAGCTCAACACCGAGGAAAAGATCGCGCGCGCAGCCAAGATGGGCATTTCCGATCCCGACAAGATTTACACGATGGAAGAAATGGCGCGCGGTGACGTGCTGTTTTCCGCGACCGGCGTGACCGACGGCAATCTGTTGCAGGGTGTGCGTTTTGCCCGCGACGCGATCGTTACCCATACCATCGTCATGCGCTCGTCTTCGCGAACCGTCCGCGAAATCAAGGCGCGGCACCAGGATCTCGACAAGTTCGGCTGAGCCGGACTGTCGGTCATTTCCAATTTATCACCTGTTGCTGTGACCCGGTGCGCACTGGCGGCTTTGCCGCGTTGGTGCGATTGCGCTATGAGCTAGGGACAAGGCCATTTCCGGCCCGAAGCTGCATGACGGGTTGAACTGAATATGACACAGGGTGGCGCGGCGCAGCGGGCGTTTTTGGGTGTGGAGCAATCGCTCTCGGGCCAGCGATGGGTCGCGCGGCTTGACCAGTCCGGTGAAAACAAGGCGATCTCGATCGCCCAGACGACCGGGCTTCCCGACATCGTGGCGCGGGTGCTGGCCGGTCGTGGTGTGCCGATTGACCAAGCGGCAGAGTTTCTCGATCCGACCATCAAATCACTGATGCCCGATCCTTCCCGGCTCACCGATTGCGATGCTGCCGCTGAACGATTGGCGGCCGCGATCGCGGCGCGCGAGCGGGTGGCGATCTTTGGCGACTACGACGTGGACGGCGGTGCGTCTTCGGCCTTGATGCAGCGGTTTTTCAACCATTTCGGCGTGACCAGCGAAATCTACATTCCAGACCGGATTTTTGAAGGTTACGGCCCCAACCCAACGGCGATCGGCGAATTGATTGAACGCGGCGCGCGTCTGCTGGTCACCGTGGATTGCGGGTCCACCAGCCGTGAGGCCTTGACTGAAGCTGCCCGGCGCGGGGTCGATGTGGTGGTGATCGATCACCATCAGATGCCTGCGGAGCCGCCAGTCGCTTTGGCGCTGGTCAATCCCAACCGCGAAGACGACGTGTCCGGTCAGGGGCACCTGTGTGCCTGCGGTGTGGTGTTTATGGTGCTGGCGGGCACGTTGCGGCTGCTGCGTCAGCGTGGCGACGTGCGCGCCTCAGACTTCAATCTGCTGTCGTGCCTTGATCTGGTGGCACTTGCCACGGTGTGCGATGTGGTGCCGCTCAAGGGGCTGAACCGGGCCTTCGTGGTCAAGGGGCTGCTGGCCGCCCGCGGCATGGGCAATGCCGGGTTGGCCGCACTTAGCCAGCGGGCGGGCGTCAACGGGCCGCTCACGCCGTATCATCTGGGGTTTTTGATTGGTCCGCGAATCAATGCCGGCGGCCGCATTGGCGATGCCGCACTGGGTAGCCGGCTGTTGACCATCGACGATTCCGCCGAGGCCCAGGTGATCGCCGAACGGCTTGAGGAGTTGAACCGCGAGCGCCAGGCGATCGAAGCGGCGATGCTGGCGGAAGCTGACGCGGAGGCCGCGATTGAAATGCATGGCGGCGAGGGGCCGGCGGTGATCGTTACCGCGCGTCAGGGCTGGCATCCGGGTGTCGTTGGCTTGCTCGCCTCACGCCTCAAGGAACGTTACCGGCGTCCCGCCTTCGCCATCGCATTTGATGGCAACGGCAAGGGCACCGGGTCGGGGCGTTCGGTACCCGGGCTCGATATCGGGCGACTTGTGCGCGAGGCAGTAGAGACCGGGCTGCTGGTCAAGGGCGGTGGGCACGCGATGGCCGCGGGTCTGACCGTGGAGGAGGCGCGTCTTGGCGATCTCCGGGCCTTTTTCGAGGACAGGGCGGCCGAAACCGTCTCGACCCTTTCCGCGGCGCACAGCCTGAAGATCGACGGTGCGGTGGCGGCCTCCGGCGTGACGCTGGATCTGGCCGACTTGATCGAAAGCGCCGGCCCCTATGGTGCGGGCCACTCGCAGCCGGTGTTTGCAGTACCCGCGCACCGTCTCAGCGATGCCCGGGTGGTGGGCCAAAACCACATCAAGCTCACCCTGGCCGGGCCTGATGGCGGCAAGCTCAACGGCATTGCCTTTCGCGCTGCCGACACGGAGATGGGCGCGGCGCTGCTTGGCGGGCGCGGTCTGGCGTTCCATTTCGCGGGCTCGATCTCGGTTGATTACTGGCAGGGCGTGCGAAGGGTGCAGATCCGGGTGATGGACGCCGCGCAGGCGCACTGAAGCCCACGACCGAGGAGGCGCATCTCTATCTCAAACGCCCGCACAATGGCGTCGCATTCGGGGCCTGAAGCAGGTTTCCGGCGTCAGCGCGGCGTAAACGGACGCGGCTGTCCATGCGAAACCGATGCGTTGCATCCGGTTTGTGCGCAATTGACAAGGGAGATGAAGAAATCAAGCCAACTGCTTGAAAAGGGTGGCACGCCCTAGGGGAGTCGAACCCCTCTTTCCAGAATGAAAATCTGGCGTCCTAACCGATAGACGAAGGGCGCGTGCGATGTGGGCGTCTTATAGTCAGAGCAGTTTGCGACCGCAAGCGGATAATTGCTGTCTGACGTAAAAAAATCTCACCTGATTATAGCGGATTCAAATTTGCCGGATGCGGTTCGATCCCGAACCGCGCGGCGTCCCGGCAAAGCCTATTTGCGGCGGCGGCAGCGCCAGTTCCAGTCGCGGGTATTGCCGATGTCGATATGCACCGATTCGGTGTGGCAATAGGTGCCCACACCGCCACGTCCGGGCATGGAGCGCAGATATTTGGCGAGTTGCCATTTGGAGACGCCAACAATCTGGATATCGGCTGCTTCGCAGGACGTGTGTCTTGAGCCGGATGCCCCGCCAATGCGGCGATTGTGCCTGGGGCTGCGGAAGCCGGAGGTCACGACCACCGGCCGGCCATAGTGGCGCTCAACCGACTTTAGCATCCGTACCAATTGCGGCTTCAGGCATGCCACCTCGACCTTGTCGGTCTGGGTGTGGAGGCCATTGGGCGCAAGTCGTGCGAGGCCCGCGGCGGATGCTACTTCAATGACGCGGGATCCCTTTGCGCTATTGCTGTTGTTGCTGAGGCCGAACAGCGCCGCAAGGCTGACACCGGGGAGGCCGTCCTGGCCGCCTGTTGAAGCTGATGCCATAACAACGCGCTTGGGCTCCGGCCTGGCGGCCCGCTTTGTGGTGCCCGACGGCGCCTTGCGCTTGGCCTGCGCCTGGGGCGCGAACAGCCGCGAAAAAATCGATGTTTTCTTAGGCGCTGCGGCAACGGCCAATTCCTGTACCTGCGGTGCTTCACTTGCCGGAGCAGGGTCGGATGCCGATTCGGCCGTCGCTGGCTGCGTTACAGGAGAGGGCGCAGGCGCGGGCGTTGCCGCCGCCGTGGCGACGACAGGCTGGGGCTCAGCGGGTGCTGCCGGTTGAGGCGCCGTCGCGCTGTAGAGATTGGCGCCTGGCGTTGCGGCCTGCGCCTGGGTGATGCCGCGGTTGAGCGCATCGACGCCGGTCGAGGATTGGACCAGCGGTTGCGCCATGGCGGTTTGGGTCATCGGAGCACGCGATGCAGCGTCGGCGGCAGCCGGTGACGGTGTGGGAAGCGGAACGTCAGCCGCCGCCGTCATCTGCATGGATTGGCCCGGGAAATCGTTGGTGCTCTGGTTTGCAGCAGCGTCCGTGGACTGGCCGGCCGCGCCGGGAGCAAAGCCTTGTGTGGAGTTGAACATGGCGGGATCGCCAGCCGATACGCAGCCGCTCAGGGCAACCGCAACGCCTGCCATCAGCCAAGCCCGCGTTACTCCGCGGTGTCCGGCTGTTTTGTTCCCGCCATCAAGCAATCTTCCCGGTCCCCGGTCTATTTTTGTGCCCCGGCCCGTGGGGCCTGTGTGGATGCCTTGCCAATCCCGACCCAACCGCAACTGGACAATTCGCTGTCCGCATAGCGTATGTGACAGGCATTTTCAATGTCATGCGATGCGTCGCAAATACGGCGAAAGCATGACACTTTTGGTAACATACGGTCTCTGTGTTGCCCGAGCCTTGCGCTCGATCAAACCTTCCGCGAAAAAACGCCGGATCCGGCAGTCATCTGACTTCCGCCTTCAGCCGATCCGGACCGGGCTCGCCGGCCTGAATTCTACCAGGAGCCGGTGTTGGGCATGGAAGCCCAAGGCTCCGCTGGCTCCAGCCGGTCGCCTTTCTGAAGCAGCTCGATGGAGATTCCATCGGGGGAGCGGACGAACGCCATATGACCGTCGCGCGGCGGACGGTTGATGGTTACGCCGTTTTCAGCCATATGCTGGCAGAGCGCGTAAATATCGTCGACCACATAGGCGAGATGGCCGAAATTGCGGCCGCCCTCATAAGTTTCAGGGTCCCAATTGTAGGTCAGTTCGAGCATCGGCGCCTGGTCGGCCAGTGCGCGCTCCTTGTCGTCGGGTGCGGCCAGAAAGATCAGCGTGAAACGGCCGGCCTCATTTTCATAGCGGCGGATTTCCACAAGCCCGAGCTTGTTGCAGTAAAAATCGAGCGATGCGTCGACATCGGTGACTCTGACCATCGTGTGCAGATAACGCATTGACGTCTCCCGTAATTCCAGATTGACGAAACGATAGGCCGATTGCGGCAAATGACAATAGCGCCCCAATTTCCGACCAAATTCCGGCAGCGATGGTGCGATTAACGTGGATGGATCAACAAGTTTTTCGCCGGGACTTGCGCTGTCCGCGCAATACAATGTTAATGTTTTGGTCAAGAATCACTTGGTTTGCTGGTGACGCGTATCGGAGAGGCATCCGGATGGGGGAAAGGTCCTCAGACAAGAATCAGGCTGAAGCGGAGGCGCGCGCTGACGCGGTGGATCTCATTGAGATAACCGGTGTCATCAAGTGGTTCGACGTCGCCAAGGGATTTGGGTTCATCATTCCAGACAATGGCATGGAGGATGTGCTGCTGCACGTTACCTGCCTGCGACGCGACGGCTACCAGACGGTGCTCGAGGGCACACGCATCGTCTGCGAAATCCAGAAGCGCGAACGCGGCTACCAAGCCTTCCGGATCTTATCGATGGACACCTCCACGGCCGTGCATCCCTCGCAATTGCCGCCGGTGCGCACGCATGTTCAGGTCAAGCCGTCGAGCGGGCTGGAGCGGGCGATCGTCAAATGGTTCAACCGCACCAAGGGCTTTGGCTTCCTGACCCGCGGCGAGGGCACTGAAGACATCTTCATTCACATGGAAACGCTGCGCCGTTACGGTCTTGCCGAGTTGCGCCCGGGTCAGGTGGTTCTGGTGCGGTTCGGCCATGGCGAAAAGGGCCTGATGGCTGCTGAAATCCATCCCGATGTCGATGCGCCACTACCCAAGGCGCACTAACCTGTTTTCCGCTGCTGTTGTGATCACGCGAAACGTTGCCGCGTGGCGCGGGATCTCGCGGACCCTGCGCGCCATGATCCTTCAATATGTAGCTCTCCTGTCGATATCTGCCGGCGTTGCGGCGGCGGCGATGGTGCTGCCCGTCGATCAGGAGCGGCTGGTGGTTGAAACCGGGGCTGGCCCGGTCAACTTCAGCGTCGAACTGGCGTTAACCGCGGCGGACCGTTCCAACGGGTTGATGCACCGCCAAGACATGGCCGCCGACCACGGCATGCTGTTTCGCTTTGACCGGACGCGGCAGGTGATGATGTGGATGAAAAACACGCCGTTGCCGCTCGATATGCTGTTCATCAGTGCCGATGGTGTGGTGGCGGGCATCGCTGCCAACACTGTTCCGTTTTCGCAAGCCATTATCGCCTCACCGGGGCCTGTGCGCTATGTGCTGGAGCTTAATGCGGGCACCGCCAAGCGGACCGGCATCGCGGTCGGCGACCGGGTGCGCCACCGGGTGATCGGCTCTGAGGGAAAATGAAGACCAGGCCGGCGACGATTTGGAGTTGCGGGGCCTGTCGTTCCGGTGTATCCCGACCACGCCTTCGGGCATCGGAGCGTAGCGCAGCCTGGTAGCGCATCTGGTTTGGGACCAGAGGGTCGCAGGTTCGAATCCTGCCGCTCCGACCATTTGTTCAGCGCGCGTGTATATGGCGCAGGCAGCCTGGTGCTTGACCCGCCCTTTAGCGGCAGGGATGCGCCGCCAAGAGGATTTGGGGCATGACCGCAAGAATTTTCCGGCCCGCGAAAACTGCCATGCAATCCGGCAAGGCCAAGAGCCAGGTCTGGATTCTTGAGTTCGAACCGGAAAAGCCGCGCAGCATCGACCCGATCATGGGCTACACCACATCGGGTGATATGAAGAGCCAGATCCGCATGCAGTTCGATACGCGCGAAGAGGCTGTAGCCTATGCCGTCCGCAATGGCGTTGAGCACCGCGTCGTTGAGCCCAAGGAAAGCAAGCGCCGCAAGGTGGCGTATTCCGACAATTTCCGTTTCGACCGCAAGCAACCCTGGACCCATTGATGAAGGATGCCGGTTACCACCGGTGTTGCTGGTCATGCGTTATCGGCCCCGTAGCTCAGCTGGATAGAGCGTCGGTCTTCTAAACCGAATGTCGCAGGTTCGAGCCCTGCCGGGGTCGCCATCACACCTATCAGATCTTGTTGCTGTAGCTCTTCCATCCTTCCGGATCGCGAGAGGTCTGAGGGCAGGGCGTTCGTCCGCCTGCGGTCCGTTCTCCAAGAGATATGTAAAGCGTCTGCCGGTCGACGGCATTAGCGCGTTTCTGGAGGGTGATGCCTGGCCGATTTGGCTGTGCCGGGTCGCAGTAGGAGGACAGGCTTTCATCCGGATTTATGCGCACCACCGGCGCTCGCAAAACGATGCAGGAGCGTTTTCGCCGCGTGTGGCTTTGAGTGGTTGACGGAATTGCCGGTGCTGCCAGCAGGTCTTGCCGGCTGCAATACATGGTCAAGCAACAATAAATGTTGCGGCTTGCGGTTGCGCCAGGATTGTATGGACTAACACTTTAGTCAAAAACATAGCATTAACCCCTCAAAATTTACTGGAAATTGAGAGAATGCAGTTGTTTTGTAGTGAGCAATCGTGAAAATTGAATGCGTATGCGACCCTCTGATTCGAAAGAGATACTATGCTTGAGCCGGATGCAGCTTTTCACCTGGGACCAGAGTTCGACAATGCTCTGAACCGAATGGATTTCTTCAGGTTGTTCAAGGCGCTGGCCAGCAATTTCGACGCACGGTATTTCGCTTTAATCGAAGTCGGCGGCGACGAGACGCGCTTTGATGCGCATGGCGGCCATTCGTTGCACAATCTCCCCGATGCGCTGTTGGACGCAAAAGGCGGCTTTTCTCGCGATGAGCCGCTTCTGGCCCATGTGCTGGTGTCATCGGCGGCACGATCTTTCGACGCCACCGATGTCAAGTCGCCGCTGCTAGAACAAGGTGGTGCGCAATCGGCTGTTTCGGTGCCGCTGCATACGGTGACTGCCAAGCGCTTCGCCTTGATCTTGTTGTGCAATCGCGAACGTCCCGATCATAAGGAACTGGCGCTGATCTCCCATGAGGCGGCTTTGGTGTTCCAGCGTTACTTTGATGTGATACTGTCGCTCGATTCGATTACCGGATTGAGCGACCGGGAAATCCAGATCGTTCGCTGGACGTCGGAGGGCAAGACTTCGGCGGAGATTGCTATTATTCTCGGCTTGTCCGAACATACGGTGAATTCCTACATTGCCGCGATTTTGCGCAAATTGCAGGTGGTCAACCGGGCGCAGATGGTTGCAAGTGCACTGCGCAGCGGCATGATCAACTGATTAAATGGAGTGCATCGATGACCGGGCAGAGCGCACCGACCCCACCATTGATCCTGTTGGTGGATGACGATCCGACCGAACAGTTGATTCTCAAGCGCAAGCTGCAAAGCGTCGACGGCCCGAAAATCGATCTGGAATATGTTCCCGACATTGGCCAGGCGGTCGAACGCGTCTCGGCGGGTGGCATTGATCTGATTTTTCTGGACAACCGGCTAATACCCAACAATGATTTCCGCGAAACCGCACCGTTGCTGCGCCAGGCCGGTTTCGTCGGGCCGATCGGAATTATCTCTTCGGATATCAGCGGCGCCTATTTTCGGGAGTTTCGGGAATTCGGCGTGGATTTCCGAATGGGCAAGGATGAAATTGACGGCAACGCGATCTCCTTCATCATTTCCGAATATACCCGCGATCAGTTGTCCGAGACCTGCGCGGAAGACTTCCTGTGAGCTGTCGGCCGCTTGCCCCTCGCGCATCCGGCGCATCTGATGTTCTCATCTGACAGCCTGCTCAAGGCACTTTACGAATCGTTGCCGCACGCGGTGCTGGTGGTTGATGCAGACCGGAACATCGTTGCTGCAAACGCCGCCGCACAAACCCTGTTCGGATATGCCGAACGTGAACTGACGGCCATGCGGCCCGGTCAACTCCACGCCGAAGAGGCCGAATCGCGCGATATCGGAGAAACGCTGTTTCCGCTGGGGACGGACAGCGGCACGCTGCATCGCCAGGTTGAGTTCCGGTGCAAGGACGGATCGGTGTTTCCCGCTGAACTGACGGTCAGCCACATTCACGCTGAGAGCGGCGCGCCCGTTGGCCTGGTGGTGATGATCCGCGATTTGACGGAGGTGCTGGCCGCCCAGGCGGAGCAGCTCGGCATCGAGCGCATTCTCAAAACCGCGCTTGAGACGATCTCCGAGGGTTTTGCTGTCTACGATCCCGATGACAGGCTGGTGCTGTGCAACAATGCCTATAAGGAAATCTACGCTATTTCGGCGCCGGCCATGCAGACGGGCCGGACGTTTGAATCGATCATTCGCTACGGGCTCGAATATGGCCAGTATCCGGAAGCCGGCGAGACCAAAGAGGAGCGTGAGCAATGGCTGCAGATGCGCCTCAGCAATCACACGGTTCCTTCCACGCCGATGGTGCAGAAAGTTGCTGCTGAGCGCTGGGTGCAAGTGGATGAGCGTGTCACGGAAGACAATTACCGGGTGGGGCTGAGAACCGACATAAGTACGCTTTGGAGGGTGAAATCCGAAGCTGAACGACTGGGCACTATGCTCGAAGGCGTCGCCCAGGAGGTCTACCTGGTCAATCTCAAGGATGGACGGATCCTCAGCGCCAATCGCTCGGCGCTCGAAAACCTGCAGTATACGCTCGAAGAGATCCGCGAACTCACGCCGCGCGACATCAATGCGGATCACTCGGTGTTCGACCTGGCCGAGAAGATCGCGCCGATCATTGCGGGCTCCGCGAAGGTGCTGACCATCGATACGGAACATATGCGCAAGGACGGCACTACCTATGCCTGCCGGGTGCGGGTCGAGCGGCTGGACACTGAGTCCGAGCCGGTGGTCATGGCCTTTGCCGAAGACATCACCGAACGGCTGGCCATCGAGCGATCGCTGGAGCGCAAGCAGCACGAGTTCGAGACGCTGGTCGCCAACCTCCCCGATTTCATCACCCGCTCCAGGCCCGACACCACACTGACCTATGTGAACGATCACTACGCCCGATTTACCGGTCTCAATGTCGATGAAATGGTGGGGCGGAGATTTATCGACTTTACACCCGAACCGCTAAGGGCCGGGCTGATGGACCATTTCGCCAGTCTGACCCTGGAAGCGCCGATCAAGACCATGGAACAGGAGATGGTGCGGTTTGACGGGGTGCGGCGCTGGTACCTGTGGTCCAACCTGATGGTGTTTGATGATGGCGCGCCGGTGGAGCTGGTTTCGGTTGGCCGCGACATCACCGAAAGCCGTGAGGCCCGGGAGCGGATTGCCGCACAGTCACGCGAACTATCGATGCGCAACGACGCCCTTGAGCAGTTTGGCGGGGTCGTCTCGCACGATCTCAAGGCGCCGCTCAGGCAAATTCAGCTGTTTGCCGATATGATCGCCGAGGATGTGGCGGCCGGAAAGACCGACGATCTGGAGATGTACTCGACCCATGTGTCCGAGCGCGCGCGGTTGCTGCAGCGGATGATCACCAGCCTGTTTGAATATTCGCAACTGGCCTATCAGGCGATTACCCGCAAGCATTTCGAAGTCACCTCGGCGATCACTGCGGCCTGGGATAACCTTTCGGTCAATGTGGTCGAATCCGGCGGCCGGCTGAAGGATGAAACCAATGCCATCGCCTACGCCGATTTCGACCTGATGACGCAATTGCTGCAAAACCTGTTCGCCAACTCCCTGAAGTACCGGCAGGATGCCCGGGCGCCGGAAATCCGCGTGACGAGCCAGTATGCCGACGGCATCGTGTCCATAATCATCGAGGACAATGGCATCGGCATCGATCCGGTCTATGCCGAAAGCATTTTTGGTGTGTTTCAGCGGTTGCATCGCGATGAACGCACCTATGCCGGATCAGGTATCGGGCTATCGCTGTGCCGCAGAATTGCGGAGAGCCACGGCGGCAGCATCGTGCTTGACCGGGAATTCCGCGACGGCGCGCGGTTTGTGGTGCAATTGCCCTTCGGCCGCGCCTGACGCCGGCACGCCCGTTTCGGTGATCAGGGTAAGATGTGGCAGGGGCGACGTGACGTCGGCGAGATCATGCGGATCAGGCCCTGGCCGCCGCGGCGAGGCCTCGTTCAATATCGGCCAACAGATCCTGGCTATCTTCAAGGCCGATTTGGAGCCGGATGACCGGTCCCTCCCTGGGCGGCATCGCGATGGTGCGGTCAGACAGGTTGGCGTGAACCGCCAGGCTTTCGTAACCACCCCAGGAATAGCCAAGGCCGAAGATCTGAAGCGCATCGAGAAAGGCGTGCGCCTTGGCGCGAAAGCGTTCGGAATCGGCCACGTCCAGCACGATCGAGAAGATGCCGGAGGAGCCGCCGAAGTCGCGTTTCCACAGCTCATAACCGGGAAAGCTCTCGAGAGCGGGATGCAGGACCCGGGCGACGCCGGGCCGGCCTTCGAGCGCGCCGGCGATCTCCAGAGCGCTCTTTTGATGGCGCTCGAGCCGCACACCCATGGTGCGCAGGCCGCGAAGGGTCATGTAGCTGTCATCGGGAGCGGCGCAAACGCCGAGCATCGAGAAGGTTTTCCACAAGGCCGGCCACGCCTTCTGATTTGCCGACACGGTGCCGATAAGCACGTCGGAATGGCCTGCGGGATATTTGGTGGCAGCGTGGATCGAGATGTCGACGCCGTGGTCGAGCGGCTTGAAGTAGAGCGGCGTTGCCCAGGTATTGTCCATTGAGACAAGCGCGCCATGGGCATGGGCGACTTCGGCAATGGCAGGGATGTCCTGCATTTCGAAAGTGTTCGAGCCGGGCGCCTCGGTGTGGACCAGCTTGGTGTTGGCGCGGATCAGCTGCTCAATGCCGGCGCCGATACCGGGATCATAATAGCTTGTCTCAACCCCGAAGCGGGCCAGCATCTGATCGCAGAAATTGCGTGTCGGCGCATAGATCGAATCGACCACCAGAAGGTGATCACCGGCGCCCAAGGTGGCCATGAACGGAACGGTGACCGCAGCAAGGCCCGAGGGCAGGGCGATGGTGCCATGCGAGCCCTCAAGCTCATCCATGGCGGCGTTGAGCGCATCGGTCGTCGGGGTGCCGTAGGTGCCGTAAGTGTAGGGCTGGTTGCGGGTCTCGATGGCACTGGCGTCGGGAAACAGAACGGTGGAGGCATGCACCACCGGGGGATTGACGAAGCCGAAGAAGCTTTGCGGCTGATAGCCGGCATGGGCGAGGCGGGTGTTAACGCCGTGCTTGGGGGAATTGTCGCTGTTGCTCATAAGGAGTCCGCTGAGTTGCCGGCGCGGGCGCCGGTGAAATGGCTGCGGGTGATGTATCGTGAGATCAGTTCGGCGGCAAGAACGGCCGGACCGGTAACTTGCTTCAAGCATGTAATAACCGGTTTAGCAGTGCAAATTGGCGCACTTGACAATTTTCGGAGCGAGGAGGCTTGACCCTCGCAGGATTTCGGCATGGTATACGAAGGTGCAAGAAGACTATGTGCGGAGGCCGAAACTTCAGCTTCCTCGTCTTCGACGCACCTAAAACAGGGCAACAGAAAAAAAAGGTTGTATCAAATGAACAAAAAGATTTTGTCGGCTGTCGTTGGCGCCGCCGCCGTCGCAGGCATGGGAGCCGCGCCGGCTTCCGCCGCGACGCTGGACGACGTCAAGGCAAAGGGATTCGTCCAGTGCGGCGTGTCCACGGGCCTCGCCGGCTTCTCCGCGCCCAACGATGCGGGCGACTGGTCGGGCATTGACGTCGATCTGTGCCGCGGCGTCGCCGCCGCGGTGTTTGGTGACGCGCAGGCTGTCAAGTTTAGCCCGCTGTCAGCCAAGGAGCGCTTCACCGCGCTTCAGTCGGGTGAAATTGACGTGCTGTCACGCAACACCACCTGGACCATGAGCCGCGACACCCAACTCGGGCTCAACTTTGCCGGCGTCAACTACTATGACGGTCAGGGCTTCATGGTACGCGAGGCACTGGGCGTGAGCTCGGCGCTGCAGCTTTCGGGCGCTTCGGTCTGCGTGCAGACCGGCACGACTACCGAGCTGAACCTGACCGACTACTTCAAGGCCAACGACATGACCTACAATCCGGTCGTGTTCGAAAAGCTTGAGGAAGTGAACGCCGCCTATGACGCAAACCGTTGCGACGTCTACACCACCGACCAGTCGGGCCTGTATTCGATCCGTCTCGGCCTGTCGGCTCCCGATGACCACATGGTTCTGCCGGAAGTGATCTCCAAGGAGCCGCTCGGACCGGTGGTCCGCCAGGGCGATGACCAGTGGTTCAACATTGTCAAATGGGTCCACAACGCCATGCTGAACGCCGAAGAAATGGGCATCAGCTCGGAAAATGTCGATGAAATGATGAATTCGACCGACCCGAACGTGATGCGTCTGCTCGGCAAGGAAGGGACATTTGGCGAAGGCATCGGCCTTGGCAATGACTGGGCCTTCAATGTCATCAAGATGGTCGGCAACTACGGCGAAGTGTTTGAGCGCAACGTCGGCGATTCGACCCCTCTCGGCATCGCCCGCGGCGTGAATGCGCTGTGGTCGAAGGGCGGTCTGCAATACGCACCGCCGATCCGCTAAGGGTCTGATTGTTAAGGAAGCGGGCTCCCCAAAGAGCCCGCTTTCGGCCCCTTTGGGGCGCCAAACGGCCCGGCGCAACGACGACGGGTTGAACTAAAGATCCGGCCAAAGGCTCCGGACGAAAGAGTTGGGGACAGACATGGCTCATCAAGCGGGCGTCGAAACCGGCGCCGATGATTCCGGTCGCGTGTCATTAATGAACGATCCCAAGGCGCGCGGCTTTGTGTTCCAGGCATTGTTGATTGTCGCGGTCGCGGCGATGGTGTGGTCCGGTGTGACCAATGCTATCGACAATCTGGCGCGGGCCGGCATCGCATCCGGGTTCGGGTTTTTCGGGGAGCGCGCCGGTTTCGATATCGGCCAGACGCTGATCCCCTATACCAATGACAGCAGCTATCTGCGGGCGTTTTTCGTTGGCCTGCTCAACACTATGGTGGTGGGCGTCATCGGCATTTTCGTCGCCACCATCATCGGCTTCGTGGTCGGTCTGGCGCGGCTTTCGAAAAACTATCTCGTTCAGAAATTCGCCACCGTTTATGTCGAGGTGCTGCGTAACGTTCCGCTGCTTTTGCAGTTGCTGTTCTGGTACAAGGCGGTGCTGTCGATCCTGCCTTCGCCGCGCGAAGCCGCGCAGGAAGCCGGGGTGGAAATTGCGTTCAGCATCAACAATCGCGGCCTCTACCTGCCGCGGGTGGTACCTGAAAACGGCGCCTCGCTGATCGGCTATGCGATCGTTGCGGCGCTGCTGGCGTGGTTCTTCATCGGCCGCTGGGCGAAAAAACGGCAGATCGAGACTGGTCAGCAGTTTCCGGTGTTCCTGACTGGCCTGGGTCTGTTAATTGTTCTTCCAGTTCTGGCCTTCCTGGTGACCGGAATGCCGCTGGCGCTCGAATATGCAAGCCTGCAGGGCTTCAACATGGTGGGCGGTTGGGTCATTCAGCCTGAATTTATGGCGCTGCTGCTGGGGCTGGCACTTTACACGGCATCCTTTATTGCCGAGATCGTGCGCGCCGGCATTCTGGCGGTGTCGCGCGGTCAGACCGAAGCGTCGTATGCGCTGGGGCTGAGGCCCAATCTCACCAGCCGTCTGGTGATCGTGCCGCAGGCGATGCGGGTGATCATTCCGCCACTGACCAGCCAGTTTTTGAACCTGACCAAGAACTCGTCGCTCGCCGTGGCGATCGGATATCCCGATCTGGTGTCGATATTCGGGGGAACCGTGCTCAACCAGACCGGTCAGGCGGTGGAGGTGATCTCCATCACCATGCTGGTCTATCTGGCGCTGTCGCTTTTGACGTCGGCCTTCATGAACTGGTTCAATTCCAGGGTCTCATTGGTGGAGCGCTGAGCCATGGACAACAACACACAATCAATTGCCTTCGTACGCACCGAGGAAAGCCCCGCGACGGCGCCGCCGTCAACGAGTTCGGGCGTGGGCGGCTGGATCAGGGAAAACCTGTTTGCCACCCCCAGGGACACAGTGCTTTCGATCCTGACGATCCTTCTGCTGATCTGGATGGTGCCGCCGATTGTCGACTGGGCCTTCATAAGCGCAGTCTGGACCGGCGAAGGCCGCGAGGATTGCATCGTTCCGGGGGCGGGGGCCTGCTGGGCCTTTGTGGAAGCCAAGTTCGGTCAGTTCATCTATGGCCGCTACCCGATCGAGGAGCGTTGGCGGGTTGATCTGACCGGCCTGCTGCTGATCGCCGGGCTGGTGCCAATCGCCATTCCGTCGATCCCCTACAAGCGTGAGAACGCTCTTTATCTTCTGGTGGTGTTTCCGATCCTGGCCTTCATTCTGCTCACCGGGCAGTTTGGACTGGAGCCGGTCGAGACAGCGCTTTGGGGCGGCCTGCTTGTCACCCTGGTGGTGGCGATCGTGGGCATCGTGGTGTCGTTTCCGCTCGGCATCCTGCTGGCGCTGGGACGGCGGTCGGAAATGCCGATCGTCAAGATGTTCTGTATCATCTTCATCGAGTTCTGGCGTGGCGTGCCGCTGATTACGGTGCTGTTCATGTCATCGGTGATGCTGCCGCTGTTCCTTCCAGAGGGCGTGTCGTTCGACAAGTTGCTGCGCGCGCTGATCGGTGTGGCGCTGTTTTCCTCAGCCTATATGGCCGAGGTGATCCGCGGCGGGCTGCAGGCGATTCCAAAGGGACAGTATGAGGCCGCTAACGCCATGGCGCTGACCTTCTGGCAGGGAACGCGGCTGGTGATCATGCCGCAGGCGCTCAAGCTGGTGATTCCGGGCATCGTCAACACCTTCATCGGACTGTTCAAGGACACCAGCCTGGTGCTGATCATCGGTCTGTTCGATCTTCTTGGCATCGTTCAGCAAAATATGACCGATCCGAACTGGATCTCTCCGGCGACGCCGGCGACGGGCTTTGTCTTCGCCGCCTTCGTGTTTTTCATCTTCTGCTTCGGCATGTCGCGCTATTCCGCCTATATGGAACGGCGTTTGGACACAGGCCACAAATAACAACAGGGGACTGCAACAATGGCTGACAACAACGCAGCAGCAGCACAAGACGAGGGCGCGCAGCGCTCCAAAATGACCGTCTCGGACACCGATGTGGCCATCGAGATCATCGGAATGAACAAGTGGTACGGCGAGTTTCACGTACTACGCGACATCAATCTGAAGGTGATGCGCGGCGAACGGATCGTCATTGCAGGGCCGTCCGGCTCGGGCAAGTCCACGATGATCCGCTGCATCAACCGGCTGGAAGAGCACCAGAAGGGCAAGATTGTCGTCGACGGGATCGAACTCACCAATGATCTCAAGAAAATCGACGAAGTGCGGCGCGAAGTCGGCATGGTGTTCCAGCACTTCAATCTGTTTCCGCATTTGACGATTCTCGAGAACTGCACGCTGGCTCCGATCTGGGTGCGCAAGATGCCCAAGAAGCGCGCCGAGGAAATCGCCATGCACTATCTCGAGCGGGTGAAGATCCCGGAGCAGGCCAACAAATATCCCGGTCAGCTCTCCGGCGGTCAGCAGCAGCGCGTGGCGATTGCGCGGTCGCTGTGCATGAACCCGCGCATCATGCTGTTTGATGAGCCGACATCGGCGCTTGATCCCGAAATGATCAAGGAAGTGCTCGACACCATGGTCGGGCTCGCGGAGGAAGGCATGACAATGCTGTGCGTGACCCACGAAATGGGCTTTGCTAGGCAGGTGGCTAACCGGGTCATCTTCATGGACCAGGGCCAGATCGTCGAGCAGAACGAACCTGGCGAGTTCTTCGACAATCCGCAACATGAACGCACCAAGCTGTTCTTGAGCCAGATCCTGCATTGATCTGATCGGAACGGCGCCGGGCCTTGCGGAGCCGTGTGCCATACAAGCGCCTTACGCCCGGGCTACGGACCCGTCATGCGTAAGGCGCTTTTTTGTTTTGCTGCACTGGTTACGGTAATTGTGATTGCCGTTGGCCTCGGAACCGTAGTGCCGCGGCCATTGCCAATTGGCGGCGCGATTGCGGCGACCGGGGTGTCCGAACCCGAATCACACAAGCAAACTCGTCGAATTTTGGTGTTGTCGTCTCCGATCCACACTGACATTGCATTGCCGATCAGCGCGGACTTGCTGTCGCGCTTTGGCTTCATGGCGAAAGACGGTCTCGATCCGGCGTTGCCAGGCGTTCATTACCTGGTTGCCGGCTGGGGCGGACGCAGCTTTTACATCGAAACGCCGACCTGGGCTGATCTCAAACCCGGACCGGTGGCGCGGGCGCTGACCATCGACCAGTCGGTCATGCATGTTTCCCTCACGGGCGCGATCGACCCGGGGCATCCAGCGGTGATGCCGATCGATCTGAGTGAGGCCGCGTTCATGCGCCTGCTCGCAGCCATCGAAGCCAGTTTTACGGCTGACGCACAGGGTCGGCCCATTCTGGTGGCAGGCGCTCAGTATTCCGAATTCGATCGATTTTACGAAGCCGATGGGTGGTTCAATGCGCTGGTGGGCTGCAATGTGTGGACCGGGCGGATGCTGCGCGAAGCAGGGCTGACGTCGGGCCTGTGGACGCCCTTGCCGGGGTTGCTGACCGCCAGTTTGCATTTGCACAACAATGATTTGGCCGTCCCTTAGAGCCCGGCGGCGCGGTAGCCGTAAAGCCAATCGAGATCGGCCGCGAGGCTTTCTGCGGGTTTGAGCGCCAGCACGAGATTTCGGCCGAGCAGAACTGGCCCGCGTGCATGATAGGCGAAACGGTTGAAAGCGGCCCGGTTGCGGGCTCGGCCAATGCGGGTACGGCGATGCGCCTCATAGCGTGACAATCTGGCGCTCAACTCTTCCGCAGCATCAAGCGCGGTCGGCGCGCCCACCGCCTCAGCCAGTTCAAACCCGTCCTCGATCGCCATCGCCGCGCCCTGGGCTGCGAACGGTGTCATGGCGTGGGCGGCATCGCCAATCAAAACCGTGCGTGCCCCGTCAAACCAACCGCCATCGGCCATCTCGAACAGTGGCCACCAGGTCATCTCCGGTGCCTGGCGCAGAATGTCCTTGATGTCACTGTTCCAATCGCCAAACGCTGCGAGAAGGCCAGCGCGATCGGTCGGGTTTTCCCGCGCCGCCCAGGTTTGGCCGGGATCCTTGCCTGCGGCGATCGCCACCATGTTGATGGTTTTGCCATTTTCGAGCGGATAGGCCACCAAATGGCTGCGGGGTGCGAGAAAGGCTGTGACGTTGCTGCGATCAACCACCGCGCCGGCAAGCTCGGCGGATACCTTGAAACGCCAGGCAATCTGGCCGGAAAAACGGGGAGTGGCCGCGTTTGGCACCCTGCGCCGGGTTTGGGACCAGACGCCATCGGCACCGACGATGAGGCCATTTGCTGCCCCATCGGGCGGCATGGCGATGGCGTCTAGGTCTGCGGCCTCTATGCGGCGGTCCAATCGCAAGGTGCAGTTCGGATCCGCGGTCACGGCATTGAGCAGCAACGTCTGAAGATCGGAGCGGTGCATCACGCCGTAGGGCGCGCCCCAGCGCCGCGCGGCAAAATCGCCACAGGGCACCTCAGCGATTTTTCTGAGTGAATGGCCGGAGGTGAGCGTGATGCTGGCCGGATGCATGGAGGCTTCTTCGATTGCCTGACCGAGCCCCAGCGCAATCAGGATGCGGCTTGCATTGGGCGAAATCTGCAAACCCGCGCCGACTTCGCTCAGCGCCGGTGCCTGCTCAATGATTTCGACCTGATGACCTTTGGCGGAAAACGACAGTGCAGCTGTCAGCCCGGCAATGCCGGCGCCAATGATGTGGATAGTCTGGGCCACGATTGTGCCCTCCCGGTCGGCCGCAACGCGGCCGAGATCCTATGCCGCTTGCGAATTCCAGCTGCATCCGGCCGGAACGGTCTGCGAAGCGTCAAGTGCCGGGTTGAACTTGTAAAGCGTGGAGCAATAGGGGCAGACTTTTTCGGTTTCGGCGCCCATGTCGAGATATTCATGCGGGTGATCAAACGGGGGATTGGCGCCCACGCACATGAATTCCTTGACCCCGATCTCGATCGTTGCATGTCCTGCATCATTCTGGAAATACGGGACTTTGTGGCCGGCCATGATTCTCTCCGTCTGGGCATATGCGATTTGGCGGAACCTTATACGCACCGATAAAAAAAGTGTAGCGGCTATTTGGTCGCGTCAGCCCGGCGAACGCTGCTTGCGGCCACGGCACGTGCGGCACGGGGCCCTTGCGCCTTACGGTGATTGGTTTAGGGAAGGGGCAAAAGGATTGCGACATGAATCTTGATCGTTTGCAGGTGAGCCGTTTCACCTCGAAAGATGTGGAAATTGCCTGGTACGAGGCGGGCAATCCGGATGGCGTTCCGGTTTTGCTGATCCACGGTTTTGCCTCAACTGCCCACGTCAATTGGGTATTTCCGGGCTGGGCCAAAACGCTTGATCAGGCGGGCTACCGGATTATCGCACTCGACAATCGTGGCCACGGTCAATCGGACAAGCCGCACGATCCCGAGGCCTATCATCCCGAGATCATGGCGGCGGACGCCATCAGGTTGCTTGAAAGCCTGGATGCCGGCCCGGCGCATATCATCGGCTATTCGATGGGTGCGCGGATCTCGGCCTTTTTTGGATTGGCGCGGCCGGATCTGGTGCGCAGTCTGGTGTTTGGCGGGCTGGGCCTGGGCATGGTCGACGGGGTCGGCGACTGGGATCCGATTGCCGACGCCCTGCTGGCGTCCTCAATCGATGATGTCTCCGACGAGCGCGGCAGAATGTTTCGTGCATTCGCCGACCAGACCGGGAGCGACAGGCTGGCGCTGGCGGCCTGTATCCGCACCTCGCGGACCTTGATCAGCCGCGCGCAGCTTGCGGCCATGGAGATGCCGGCGCTGGTGGCGGTGGGCACCCGGGACGACATTGCCGGATCGGCGGAGGGGCTGGCCGCGCTGATGCCCGATGCGCGCGGGCTCGACATCCCTAACCGCGACCACATGCTGGCCGTTGGAGACAAGGTGTTCAAAGCCGCAGCGCTTGAGTTCTTCACCCAAACGGATCAAGAGAGCGGATCGTGAAAGACATGAAGCAACGCGCCGAGTTTGCGGGATTTTCAGGCAATTCTCTGATTGGCGATGAGCATCAGCCGCGCGGCGAGGTCCATGGCAATCCCGTGGTGCTGTTGCATGGCGGCGGCCAGACACGGCACGCCTGGGGTGGCGCGGCGCGGCGAATTGCCGATGCCGGGCATTTTGCCTTCACCATCGACCAGCGCGGCCATGGCGACAGTGCCTGGCTTGAGGACGGCAGCTACGCATTCGATGATTACGCCGGCGATGCCGTTGCTGTTTGCAACGCAGTTGCAGAGCGTTCAGGCAAGCCGCCGGTGCTGGTGGGTGCGTCGCTGGGCGGTATCTCCGGTCTGATGGCCGAGCATCTGGGCGGACCGGGGCTGCTGGCCGGGCTGGTTCTGGTCGATATCACGCCGCATATGGATGCCGATGGCGTGGCGCGGATTCAGGGTTTCATGGCCGAACGCATGCGTGAGGGCTTTGCAACGCTTGAAGAGGCGGCAGCGGCGATCGCCGCCTATCTGCCCAACCGGCCGCAACCGCGGTCGCTTGACGGGCTGGCAAAGAACCTGCGCCAGGGCGCGGATGGGCGTTATCGCTGGCACTGGGACCCGGCCTTTATCGATGGCCCGCGCAACATCAACACCGGAGCCGCCACCGTCCAGCAGCGGCTGGTGGAGGCCGCACGGGCGCTGACGATCCCGGTGCTTCTGGTGCGCGGTCAGCAATCGGAACTGGTGACCGAAGCCGCGGTGGCCGATTTCAAGCGGATGGTTCCTCATGCTGAGTTCGTTGACGTGTCGGGCGCGGGTCACATGGTGGCTGGTGATCGCAATGACGCTTTCAATGACGCCGTGCTCGGTTTTCTCGACCGGCTTGAAGGCAGGGCCTGAAGGCTAAGGCGCTGATCGCCACGTTCATTATTCTCCGGAGAAGCGGGCGGTGCGTTTTTGCATGAAGGCCGTACGGCCCTCGGCATAGTCGCGGCTTTCAAATGTGACGTCGGCGAGCCGGGCGGCCGTCGACAGATCCTGCGCCGAACCGCCGCCATGGGCCGCAATCGCTGCCTTGGAGGCGCGCACCGAAAGCGGCGCGGCACGGGCGATGGTCCCGGCAAGCGCGTCGACCTCCGCATCGAGTTGCTCCGGCGAGCACAGTTTCATCAGACATCCCAACGCCTTGGCCTCGCGTGCCGACAGTTCCTGCGCCGAATAAAGCGCATGGCGCGCCGCCTGATCTCCGAGCGCGCGTACCAGATCGGGAACCGCATCAAGCGGGTAGGCCAGACCAAGCCGTGCGGCGGGAATCGCGAAGCGGGCGCTGTCATCGGCCATGCGGATATCGGCGGCTGCGGCAAGGCCAAATCCGCCGCCAAAACAGATGCCTCGGATGGCGGCGATCACCGGGACCGAGCAGTTGCGGATGGCCGTGAAAGCCGCGGAATTGCCTGCCTCGTAGAGACGCGCGGTGGTTGCGTCCTTGCGAAGGGTTTCGAACTCGCCGACATCGGCGCCGGCGCAGAAATCCCTTTCCCCAGCGCCTTTTATGACAATCACCCGGGCCTGGTTTTGATCCGCTAGCCAAGCCAGCGCCTGCGGGATGGCCCGCCACATTGCATCGTTGAGAGCGTTCTTCTTCTGCGGCCGGTTGATCGTCAGGAGGCCGACCAGATCGGCCCGGATCGCTACGAGAAGTTTATCATCCGCAAAGGAAGTTTGCGCGTCCATCGGTCCACCCCATTTGTTTTTGACGTGGAGTGTCTTATCTTCTACGTCAAAGCAATCAAGCCCGGAGGCGGCAATGGCAGCGAAATCAGACATTCGGAGCGACGACGCCGTAAAGTCGATCGACCCGATCTGGGATTCGATTCGCATGGAAGCCGAACGCTCGATCACGCAGGATCCCCTGCTCGCGGCATTCCTTTACACCACGATTTTGAACCAGCCTTCGCTGGAAGAAGCGGTGATCCACCGGGTGTGCGAACGCCTCGATCATCCCGATCTTCAGGCCAATCTGCTGCGCCAGACATTTCGGGAGATGGTCGGCGACTGGCCGGAATGGGGCCGCGTGCTGCGCGTCGACATCCAGGCGGTTTACGACCGTGATCCGGCGTGCGACCGGTTCATTCAGCCGGTGCTTTACTTCAAGGGCTTCCATGCCATCCAGACCCACCGCTTGGCGCATTGGCTGTGGAACCGGGGCCGGATCGATATGGCTCTGTATCTGCAGAGCCGGTCTTCGGAGGTCTTCCAGACCGACATCAATCCGGCGGCGCCGATCGGTAAGGGGATTTTCCTCGATCATGCCACCGGGGTTGTCGTCGGTATGACGGCGAGAATAGGCGACAATGTTTCGATCCTGCAGGGTGTCACACTCGGCGGAACCGGCAAGGAAGGTGGCGACCGCCACCCCAAGATCGGCGATGGCGTGCTTATCGGCGCCGGCGCCAAGGTGCTCGGCAATATCGAGATTGGCCATTGCAGCCGCGTCGCCGCAGGCTCGGTGGTGCTGAAACCGGTGCCGCCGAACTCCACCGTGGCCGGCGTTCCCGCCCGCGTGGTGGGAACGGCAGGCTGCGAGGAACCGTCGCGGGCGATGGATCAGATGCTCAACGGCAGCAGTTGAGTTTCTTAACGGAACCAGGATCCCGGGTCGAGACCCGGGGCCGGAATGCGCGGCGGATTGCGTTCGCGCGACGCAACCCGGTAAAAAGCTGATCGCGGGTTTGATTTGGCTGGCGGTCCGTGCCAAAAGCCCGGCCATAGTCATTTGCCAGGAGAGCCGCCGTGAAGCCCGATGAAATCGTCAAGCTCGAAGCCTATTTCAAGCGCATTTTCAACGACAGCATGGTGATCAAGGCGCGCCCCCGCAAAGACGATTCGGCGGAGGTGTATCTGGGCGAAGAGTTTTTGGGAATCGTGTTTCGCGACGATGAGGACGGCGACTTGTCCTACAATTTCTCAATGGCAATCCTGGACGTCGATCTCGACGATTGACGGTCCGGAATTTGAGTTGCGGCGCCTGGACTATCTGACCAGCGCCGCCTCAAGCCGCGCGCGCACATCGCGCTCGATGGCGCGCCATTCGGGCAACAGCTCAATTGAAAACCGGTAGGTGACTGACAAATCCTGGCCCAGTGCGATGTCGCGTTGACAGCCGGTGCGGGTTACGAAATCAGGCGTCGCTTGCGCATCCTCAACCAGACAGCGCACCGTATAGGGGTCGGCGATGGCCCCGCGTTCCACATACATAAGTTCACTGGCATAGCCGGTGCCGGATTTCAGGCGCACCGAATCGAGCCCGTTGGGGCCCGCCATCGGCGGACCATCGGTCAGGCGCCGGTAGATGGGCGAGAACCGTCCGGACATGTCGCGCGACATGGTGGCCTGTGCGATGCGGGCAAAAATAAGTCCGTCGGCTGACTGAGTCTGATTGAAGATGTCCCGGTTCTCGTCGCTGTATCCACTCATGTCCGGCCAGGCGAAATAGGTGTCGATTGCGGCGTGAACACCAGACACGCGCTGGCTTTCAAAGCGGATCACATTGGCGGGCAGGCTCAACACGTCGTTGCCGATGACGATTTCGCGGCTGGTTTGGTCGGTGGTGTTGCCTGCAAGGGCGATCGAACTGCCGATCATCCGGCCGGTCAGGGCGATTGCAGCGGTCAGCGCACATAATACCGCGATCACTGCTGTCAGCTTCCAGATGAATCGCGGCGATAGCAGCGGGGTATGATCAAGGGTCTGGTCGGCGTTGGACATGGGCTCATCACGTAGATTGCGTACGATGTGCCAAAATGAAACGCGGAACCGCGGCACGACGCTTGCATGACACTGTGGCAGACGCCAACATTGTCCCGGATATGGTTAACCAATGATTTACTCGCTCGATCTTCTTGCCGCCACCTTCGCGATGATGACCGGTTTTGCGGCGTCCTGGATTGTGTTTGAGATCGCCCGTTCGCTAGGTTGGCGTGAAGAGCGCCTTGCCGAACTGAACGGCGGCGTGCTGCGGCGGGGTTTCGACCTTGTGCTGGCCGCGCTGGTCGGCCCGCGGGTGCTGCTGGTCAACGGATTTGCCAACTGGCGCGGCGGGGCGGTGTCGCTGCCGCTTTACACTGTGCTGGCGCTGATTGCCGTGGGATGGTCGATGTGTTCGGGCGTGGTGGTGTTGCAGGCAGCATTTGCCAGTGGCTATTTCCTCGCCTAAGGGTTTGCCGCATGGCACATTGAGCCTTGGCTTTCCCGGCCACAGCAATCAAGAGGTGAGCAATGGCGATTTACAGTCTCGACGGCAAACGGCCGGCCCTGCCGGACGGGTTCTACTTCGTGGCTGACAGCGCCCGGGTGATTGGCGACGTGATACTGGGCGAGGGGGCCGGCATCTGGTTCGGCGCGGTGCTGCGTGGCGACAATGAACCAATCACCGTGGGCCCGGGAACCAATATTCAGGAAAACTGCGTGCTGCATACCGATATGGGGTTTCCGCTGACAATCGGCGAGGGCTGCACGATCGGCCATACGGCGATCCTTCACGGTTGCGTGATCGGCGACAACAGCCTTGTCGGCATGGGCGCAACCGTTCTCAATGGCGCCAGGATCGGCAGGAACTGCCTGATCGGGGCCGGAGCGCTGGTGACTGAAGGCAAGGAGATCCCGGATAACTCGCTCGTCGTCGGCGCGCCCGCCCGGGTAAGCCGGACACTCAACGACGACGCCGTGACCATGCTGAAATGGTCAGCCAGCCACTATGTGGAAAACGCCAGGCGGTTTGCCGGCGGGCTCGAGCGGATCGATTGACCCCAGAGGACTGGAAAAAGCAGAGCCGACCCCAGGGGACATTGGGGTCGGCTCAAGGCCTGGCCGTTGCGGGGAAGCATGGGGACTCGACCTAGGCCCAACTGGTGGCCGGCGGTGATATGCCGGCAAGTGGTTCGAAATGGTCCGGACGGCCCCGCGCCGTTGGTTCCGGACCGGAATGTCTTAGTAGTTGACGGTACCCACGGCTGTGGTCGAGCCAGGGCCGAGCTTGGTCCAGCGAGCGGCATGCTCTGGTGACTGGCGCTTGACGAAGGTGTAACCGGTCTCCGACCACAGCCGGACATCGCCGCGCATGTTGTCGAGAATGTAGTCGCCGTAGTCAGTGCGCACGGTGAGGACCGCATGGCCGTCGCCATTGGGCTGGAGCACGACGGTGATCAACAGATCCGAGGCGGAAAATCCTTCCTGGATCAACATATGCCGCTTGAGCAGCACGTAATCCTCACAGTCGCCCACTGTTCGCGGGTAGGACCATAGTTCCTCAACGCCGTGGATGTTCATGTCTGTGTCGGGCTGGATCGCCTGGTTGACGCGGGTGTTGACCTCAAGAATCTTGCCCCAGGCTTTGCGTGTCAGCTCCATTGGTCCGCGGTCCCGGCCGAGCGATTTGCATTCCTTGGGATAGCTCTTGCAGAATTCGAAATGGCCGATCGGCGGATTGGTTTTGCCGGCGGGCACAAGATTGGCAGGTGCCGCGATGGCAGCGGATGAAAAGACGATTGCCAGACCACAAGCCGCAGCAATATTCCCCAGTACTTGAATGTGTTTGTTCATGACTTTGTTTCCCCGTTATGGGAGAACAATGCCATTGAGAGTTTGAGATCGACCGAAAAAGTCCAGTAAAATCAAGTACTAATTAGAGTTGAATTGTATTAGAACTTAAGCAAAACAAGTATAAAACTTGTCTCAAATGCGCGATACCACGGTAGTAATCGGATAACCAAGCGTCCTGTTGTTTGGGGCCGCCGCTGTGGGGCCGTGGTTTGCAGGGGCAGCGGAGACGGTGGCCGGGGCGCAGTCCAGTTTCAGCATATCATCCGGCCAGGTTGGCGGCGGGATTGAACGGGGTGTGTTTTGGTGATCCTGTCATCAATGGGAGGCATCACATATGGAACAGGCCAGGGTCGTTGTCATTGGCGGCGGTATTGCCGGTTGCTCGACGCTCTATCACCTCACGCAGGAGGGCTGGAGCGATGTCATGCTGCTTGAGCGCAATGAGCTGACCAGCGGCACCACATGGCACTCTGCGGCGCAGGTCACCAATTTCGGTTTGAACCAGACCATGATCGGGCTGAAATCGCATTCGATCCAGCTATACAGGACGCTGGCGGAAGATCCCGACTATCCGATCAACTATCACCACGGCGATGGCGGTATCCGGCTGGCCAACACCGAAGCCCAGATGGAGGCCTATCGCCACTTTGCCTCCGTGGCGCGCGGCATGGGCGTGGAGTTCGAGGTGATCGACGCCGCTGAATGCGGGCGGCGGCATCCGCTGATTGCCACCGACGATCTGTTGGGCGGGCTATGGGATCCGCTGGATGGCGACATTGATCCGGCGCAACTCTGCCAGGCGCTGGCGCGCCGGGCCCGTGCTGCCGGTGCCCGGGTTCATCGCAACCGGCCGGTTACGGCACTGACTCAGCATGCAGATCACAGCTGGACGGTTCATACCGCATCTGGCGATGTCCGGGCGGAGATCATCGTCAATGCCTGCGGTTACCGCGTCAATGAGGTGGCCGGGATGATGGGCGTGCAGCATCCGGTCGCCTCGATGGAACATCAGTATTTTCTGACCGAACCGATCGCGGCGATTGCGGATGCGGGGCGGCGGATGCCGCTTCTGCGGTGCCCGATCAGCGATTTCTACTGCCGTCAGGAAAAGAACGGGTTGCTGGTCGGGTTTTACGAGCAGGCCTGCAAGACCTGGGGAATGGACGGCATCGATCCCGATTTCGTCAACGCACTGTGCCCCGATGATCTCGATCGGGTGACCGATGTGCTTGAGGGCGCGTTCGCAAGACTGCCGGCGCTCATGGAAACCGGAATTCACACAGTGATCAATGGTCCGATCACATATACGATTGATGGCGCGCCGCTGGTCGGCCCGATCCCCGGCAAGCGCAACGCCTTTTGCATCGTCGGGCTGCGTGCGGGGCTCGGCGAGGGGGGCGGTCATGGATGGCTGCTTGCCCAGCAGATCGTCCATGGCGAAGCCTGTTACGACACCTGGGTGATTGATCCACGCCGTTTTACGGGCCATGCCAATGTCGAACTCACCGCGCTCAAGGCCGTCGAGGATTACCAGAACGAATTCCGCTTTCATTTTCCTCACGAACACCGTGCCGCAGGGCGGCCTGCCAAAACCACGCCGCTCACGGCGGTGCTGGCGGCCGAGGGCGCACATTTCAGCGTCGTTAATGGCTGGGAACGGATCGATTTCATCAAGCCTGATCCGGACTTTTCCGAATCGCACAGCTTTCGTTTCACCGAGACATTCGCGCTGGTCGGCCAGGAAGTTGCCGCAGTGCAGACCGCCGTCGGTTTGACCGAGGTCAGCGGCTTCAACCGCTTCGAGCTGACCGGCCGCGACGTCCATGGTTTTCTTGACCGACTGATTTGCGGGCGCACGCCACGCAAGCCCGGCCGGGTCGGGCTCGGATATCTGCTCAATCACCAGGGCATGCTCAAGAGTGAGGCGACCATCGCAAATCTTCCCGATGGCCGGGTCTGGTATGGCTCGGCGGCGGCGTCGGAATATCACGACATGGATTGGCTGAACCAGGCCCTGCGCCCCCACGAGGACGTCCATATCCGGTCGCTAACCAATGAGATGACGATCCTGGTTGTTGCCGGCCCGAAAGCCCGCGATGTGATGGCCGCCGTATCACGCGCCGATTGGTCGTCCACAGCCTTCCCCTGGCTCAGCGTCCGGGAGGCGTTTGTCGGGATTGCTCCGGCCACCGTCATGGCGGTGAGTTTCTCAGGCGAGCTGGCCTACGAGATTCATGTGCCCAATGCGCAGTTGCATGCCGCCTATCTGGCGCTGCGCGAGGCGGGTGAAGCCCATGGCATGCGGTTGTTCGGAGCTCGAGCCGTCGATTCGATGCGGCTTGAGAAATCCTATCTGCACTGGAAGGCGGATATCCTGACCGAATTCGATCCATTCGAGACCGGCCTCGCGCGGTTCGTTCAGCTCGACAAGGCCGAGTTCATCGGCAAGGCGGCGCTGATCGACAATCAAGAACGCGGTCCCCGAAAACGGCTGGTCACGTTAGGAATCGGGTGTGATCATGCGCCATCGCATGGTGGCGCTTCGGTGATCGCCGGGTCGCAAGTTGTGGGCACCGTTACGTCAGCGGGCTGGGGGTACCGGACCGCAAAGAACCTGGCTCTGGCCTTCGTCAATCCGGATGTTGCCGAGATTGGAACGCGGCTCGAGGTCGATGTGCTCGGACTGCCGGTTGCCGCGCAGGTGATCCCGCCGTGCCCCTATGATCCGCAATCAAGCCATCTTAGAGGCGACAGGTGACAAAAAAACCGGCGCTGAACGCCGGTTTGATGGATAGTCCAGGCAGAGCGGTTCTCAAGACATCTGGTTGATGATTTCCTCGGGCTGGATGGTGGTGAACTCCATCGCAATGCCTTCCTGGAAGTGACGCACCACGCGTCCGCGCATATTGCCGAGAATGACCATGGTTCCGAAGGCCGGGCGGACGTCGATTTCAACCGCCGCGCCGGAGACCGACAGATCGATGATGCGACAGGGATAACGGCGGCCGTCGTCGAGCTTGATCTCGGAGGTGGGGTTGGACGGTGCGACGCGCTCGTGGCGGCGGTCTTCAGGCAGTCCGAGTTCGTGCTTGTTGGCGAGCCAGGTCAACTGCGCGGAAAGCTTGTCGCGCTTGCGGTCGGTGGCATTGAGCGAAATCGTGAATGTGCGGGACCCGGTTTCGGCAACCTTGCCCTCGATGCGGCCGATGTAATCGAGATAGGCGACAATGCGCTCGCCGGGCTGTGGGCGGACGCTTGATGAAATCTGGGCGTCGAATGGCGACATGGTGTCGACGATGCAATCATGTTCGGAGTGGTCGGCGCGCATGAACCGGCCCTGCACGGAAATCGTTACGCGGGCAAATTCGGGTTCAGCAGCATTCGGCGGGCTGTCGGAACGTGAAGCGGTTGAAGCGGTCAACATGGGAGCCTTGTTGTGTCCGATACGATCTTGGGGCCATCCTATGTCGTGTATTGTTAATATAGCGTAAGCGCTCACCCCCGCGATATCGTCAATCCTGGCGCCCGCCTTCAAGCAAGGTCAGATGGCCGATCCTGCGACGCTCTTTGCCTCCGGGCGCTGAAGCCGTTGCCGCGGCAATGGTATTTGCGGCCGGGAGATCGATTTCGGGACGGTTGCCCAGAAAAACCGGGTCGCGCGCCTGGTCGAGAAAACGGATGCCGGTGGTCGAAAATCCCGCCAACGCCTCATGGCCGATCCAGTAGGGCGGTTCGAACACCGACAGGATGCCGATCAGCCGGTCACGCGCGCCGCTTGGGCCGGTCACCGGCAACAGCACCATCTCCGCCTGAATCACCCGTCCGCCATGGCTAAGCCCATCGAGCGAGAGGATCGCGGGTGTAGCGCCCCGCAGCACTGCAGCGCCGGTGCGCCGGGCGTTCCGCTGGCCATCGGTGAGCCAGAGTCCGCCAAGGCCGGTTCCCTTGAGTTCCTGTCCGAACAGCGCGCACAGGGCCGTGCCCGCAAGACGGAAGGTGAGCGTCTGCTGGTCGCTCAACTCGCAAATGAAGATACCGGGCAACAGCGTGCGAATGTCGGCGGGTTCGATGTCAGTGCGGCTCGGAGCCGGCCGACCGGCCCGCTTTTCGCTCCAGTAATCAAAGAGTTGAAGGCTGTTCTTGTGTCTCATAGCGGGCTCGCCGGTTGTTTTCATTTCAGGGCCGTTCGGGCTGCAGCGCCGGGCGTGCCACGACGTAGATGCGCCATTTTGGAACACTCCGCCGAAGCCCTCGGGCTGCGTTGTTAATCAAGCGAAAACCATGCCAGCGCCCCGGCATTAAGGTTAACCAGGCGTTTCGATTGCGAAGCCCGGTGTCTCATGGCACTTTGGGTCATCGCTTCACGAAGGGAATGTCCTTCAGCACATATTTGGACGAGGGGACTCGACCGGCCGTTCGCACATCGCGGACGGCTTTTTTTTGCCCGGACGCCGGGTTGCCACCCGCTGGCGGGAGGTCTACTGCTCGACAATTACCGCCAAGCGCGGCATGGCAGGGCCGGGTGCGCCGGAGCGAAATGCAAAGGACGATCCACAGATGAACCATCAGGATCCGCAGGGCATGGTACCGCCGCCGCACGGGCGGGAACCGGTTTTCAATCTGCCGAATGTGGTTCTGGCAGCGTTGCTGGCGATGGTCGCAATCCAGGTGGCAATCGATGTGGCATTGTCTGAGGCTGCGGTTCACACCCTGTTTGTCGAGGCTGCCTTCATTCCGCAGCGCTACGCGGTCGAGGCCGCTGGACAGGGCGGCGCCTATTACTGGTCACCGGTCACTTATTCGTTGCTGCATGGCGGTTATGCGCATCTTTTGCTCAACAGCTTCTGGCTGGCGGCATTCGGCACCGTGGTCGCACGGCGCATCGGCCCGGTCCGGTTCGTGGTGTTCTGGGTGCTTGGCGCGCTGGCTTCGGCAGGCCTGTTTCTGGCGTTTCACTGGGGCGACCAGTCCATCATGGTCGGCGCGTCGGGCGTCATTTCCGCGCTGATGGGGGCAGCCTCCCGGTTCGCCTTCGGCCGCGGCGGATTCCGGCGGGAACTGGCGCATCTCAACCCGCGGCGATCAATCGCCAAGTCTTTGACCGATCGCACTGTCGTTGCCTTTCTGGCGGTGTGGTTCGGTATCAATGCGCTGACCGCGTTCGGCGCCTCTTTCGGCATGGGCGAATCGGTTATTGCCTGGGAGGCCCATGTCGGCGGCTTCCTGTTCGGGTTTCTGGCTTTCTCATGGTTCGACCCGTTGCGCGCCCGGTAAAACCTGTCCCCAGTCGCCCCTTGCGCGCCAATACCGGGCGTCTGACCTGTTTTGGCGCATCCGCAAGCAAGCGCGCCGCCGGTATCGAACGGCGTGAAGCGCAGGGTTGCAAACCAAGATGTTCGAGCGCACCATGGGTCGCGTTATGCCACGGATTTGCTGGCGGCTGATCCGCTGGCGATCTTGCGGAAGGAGGACTGCATGACTGTAAAGCAAATTCTCGACCAGAAGGGGCGTGATGTCGTCACCGTAAGCCCGTCAATGGGCACGGCGGACGCGATACGGTTTCTGGCAGATAACAAGATCGGCGCCGTGGTTGTGACCGGTTCCGGCGGCAAGATTGCGGGCATTCTCTCCGAACGCGACATTGTGCGCGCAATGGCCAAAAAGGGCGCGGATGCATTGGCCGCGCCGATTTCCAACATCATGACTGCCAAGGTCACGACCTGCGGCGAAAGCCATTCCGTCAATCAGGTGATGGAGCTGATGACCAACGGCCGTTTCCGGCATTTGCCGGTGGAAGAAGACGGAAAACTGATCGGCATCATCTCGATTGGCGACGTTGTGCGCCGGCGGATTGAGGATGTCGAGCGCGAAGCCGAGGAGATCAAGGCCTATATCGCCGGCTGACGGCCAGGTTCCTGCCTGATCCTCGAAACGGTAGCGATGTCAGGTAGATGGCGTTCTGCTGTGCCTGCCATGCGGGCGCGACACCGGGCCGAGGCCGGCTACCGTCCGGGTGATCTAGAGGTCTCGGTTTTCGCTGATGGAATTCGCTGGTGATCCCGTCAGGCCATCCTCAGGGCGGCCTGCATGCGGGTGATCTCACCGAGCTTGGCAGAAGCTTCCTGGTATCCGCGGTCGATGGCTTCGCTGGCGCGGTGGAACTCGGAGAGGCCGATATCGGACAATTTGGGATGCAGTGACAGATCCGGCGGGTCGCCGGCAAGCCGGGCGCGGGAGATCCGGTCCTGAATGATGTTGAAGGCCTGAACCATCACCGAGGTCATTCCCAGCCGGTTTTCGCGCACGCGTTTGCGGCGATCGCCGCCATCGGGTTCCGGTGCCGGTTCGCTGGCGGTGTGTTTGATGACGGCTGACCGACCGTAGAGATCATAGTGCAGATTGACCGCGACGACCAAAGGCTGCTCGTGGGCGCGGCAGACAGAGACCGGGACCGGGTTGACCAGCGCGCCATCAAGCAGGGTCCGGTTGGCGCAGCGAACCGGCTCGAAGATTCCGGGAAGCGCATAGGACGCACGGATGCCGGTGATCAGCGATCCTGACGAGATCCAGACTTCGTGGCCGGTGTTGAGTTCGGCTGCGACCGCCACAAAAGGTCGGTCGAGATCCTCGATGTTGACGCCCACCAGATGCTCCTGCATCCGGTTGTTCAACCGCATGCCGCCAAACAGGCCGCCGCCGCCGATGGCGAAATCCAAGAGCCCGGCAATGCGGCGCATGGTGAGGCTGCGGGCGAAGGCTTCCAGTTCATCCAGCCGGCCGGCTAGGTAGCAACCGCCCACCAGCGCACCGATCGATGTGCCGGCGATCATGGAGACTTCGACGCCGGCCTCATCAAGCGCGCGCAGCACCCCGATATGGGCCCAACCGCGCGCAGCTCCACCGCCAAGCGCAAGGGCAATGCGTGGTTTTGGGGGAACTTCGTGGTGCATGTCTCTCACAGCGGGTACCGGCGTACCCGTGGTCTGGTTCCCAACGGGCGGGTCGATCGTTCGGTTCATGTTCCAGTTCAGCATATGTCGGTCCTTCCTGCTGAACACTCCCCCGGTCAGTTATTCAATCACAGCAAGAATGGGTTTCAAATTCATGAAGGGCGGCCGAACTGGTTCAAATTGGCGCAGATTCAGGGCTCTTTCTTGTAAACCTGGTTCGGATCGAAGCGGGGCTCGGAATCGCTGAGCAATTGCGCCACGCCCTCCCGGGCGACCAGCTTGCGGTAAAAGCAGGACCGGCGGCCGGTGTGGCAGGTGGCGTCGTCTCCGGTGACGCGGACCTTGAGCAGGATCGCGTCCTGATCGCAATCGACGCGGATTTCCTCGACCATCTGAAGGTTGCCGGAGGTCTCGCCCTTCTTCCACAAGCTGTTGCGCGAGCGGCTCCAATAGTGGGCGATTCCTGACCCAATGGTCAGCTGCAGCGCCTCGGCATTCATATGCGCAAGCATCAGCACCGCATTGTCGCGCGTGTCTGTGACCACGGCGGTGACCAGCCCGGCGGCGTCGAAACGTGGTGTGAGATCTGCACCTTCCTCAAGAGCAGCCTTGTCGGATGGTGGGGAAGGGAAAATGGTGGTCATCATGATCCTCTTATCGGCCGCACGGCGTTGAAAACCGCGAATCCGTTGAAGGGTCGCGGAACGGACGATGCGGCCGCGTGTGTTGTGCCGGTATCTATCCCGGCATCCGCCCGGTGTTCAATCGGGTATTGGGTACGCGACGGCAAAACATTCGCGGCTTGGCGGGATTTCGCGCAGTTGCCAGTACATCGGGTCGCAGCAAACTGACCCGTTAAAACGCGCCGCTCTGGCGGAGTGTTTGGTCTGCAGGCTACCGGTGGTCCGGCGGCGCGGTTTGCGTCATCAACCGCGTCCCCGGAGCATCGTCATGAAGCGAACCTGCTCGTGCGGATCCGACTTGAAGGCACCGGTGAAGGTGGTGGTGACGGTGGTCGAGCCCTGTTTCTGGATGCCGCGCATGGCCATGCACATATGTTCGGCCTCTATCATCACCGCAACCCCGCGCGGGTGGAGCGCATCGTCGATGGCGTGCGCGACCTGAGCGGTCAGGGTTTCCTGGATCTGCAGCCGCCGGCCGAAGATTTCCACGACACGGGCGATCTTTGACAGGCCCAGCACCTTGCCATCGGGCAAATAGGCGACATGCGCCTTGCCAATGATCGGCACCATGTGGTGTTCGCAATGGGAGAAGAACGGGATGTCCTTGACGAGCACGATGTCGTCATAGCCGGCAACCTCTTCAAAGGTGCGGCCGAGTTCGTCCTCGACGCTCTGATCATAGCCGGAGAACAGTTCTTTATAGGCCTTGACCACACGTTTTGGCGTATCGACCAGACCTTCCCGGGTGATGTCGTCGCCGACCCAACGCAACAATGTGCGCACGGCTTCCTCGGCTTCCGCCTGGGTGGGGCGGGGCTGATCTTCCTTTCCGGGAAAGGACTTTACAATTGCATCCATTGCAGTGGTCTCCGTCGGGATCATCATCCCTGTTACGTTGCTCGCATGTAATCGGACCACGCGCACGGAGCATATTGCGGTGATCGCCGCAATCGTTCCGGCGGGTTCCCGGGCTTTCGGGAGTTTGACCCCTCCGGCACGGTTTCCCTTTGCGCGTTGCAATCAGATTTTGCGCAACGCCTGTCTCCCACTATATAATCATCAAAACCCCGGCGTCGAGATGGCGCGGCGGGAGCTTTGTCGCACGGCGACGCATGCAAAAGGGCCGCATACAATGATCGACGACGTCTACAATGCCCGAATACTCGACTTCGCCGGCAATATTCCGCGCATCGGTTTGCTGGAAAATGCGGATGCGGAGGCCTCGGCGCATTCCAAATTGTGCGGCTCCAAAGTGAAGGTCTGGCTCAAACTTGATGGCGATACGGTGTCGGATTTCGCCCATGACGTCAAAGCCTGCGCACTCGGCCAGGCGTCTTCCTCGATCATGGCGCGCAACATCATCGGCGCGACCGCCGCGGAACTGCGCGCGGCCAGCGATGCGATACGCAAAATGCTCAAGGAGAACGGGCCGGCCCCCGAGGGACGGTTTGCCGATCTCAAGTTTCTGGAGCCGGTGCGCGATTACCGGGCCCGGCATGCCTCGACGCTGCTGACCTTCGACGCAGTGATCGATTGCCTCGACCAGATCGAAGCGCGGCGCGCCGCCGAAACCGCCGCTTGAGCGTCGCCGCCACATCCGGCCGCAACTGGCGCGGTCCCTGGCGCAAAACCCCCGGCCGGCTTTTGGGCACCGGTTTCATTCGCCTTTATCAACTCACACTGTCGGGCTTCGTCGGGAACTCCTGCCGGCATCTGCCGACCTGTTCGGAATATGCCTATGAGGCCATCGCCCGGCACGGGCTTTGGAAGGGCGGCTGGCTGGCCGTCTTTCGTGTCGGGCGCTGCGGGCCCGGCGGAACGCACGGCATCGACAATGTGCCGGTTGAACTGGGCCCGGAGATGGCATGGTGGGCGCCGTGGCGGTTTGCGCTAGCCGGGAGCGTCTCCGCGCCGCAGCCGGGCCGGGAGTAGGCCGCCCCATGCCGATGCCGATGGACTATTGGTCCGCATCCAAGGATTTCGAGCGGTTTTTAATGGATGTGCGCGAGAGCTGCATGCTTTCAAGCCACAATCAGGCTTACCACACGCTGCGTGCGGTTCTTCACGTGTTCCGGTCTCATCTGCCGATTGATCAGGCGCTTGCCTTCGCGAGCATCCTGCCGCCGGTGACGCGGGCCATTTTAGTGGAGGAGTGGAACCCGGCCGCGCCGATCACGCCGTTTCCCGACCGCGGCAGGCTTGCCTGGGAAGTGCAGCATGTGCGGCAGGATCACAATGTGGCGCCGGAGACCGCGATCGAGGATGTCGCGGGCGCGCTTCGCCGGAATATCGATCAGGCTCAGCTTGACCGGGTGTTGGCGGGTTTCAGCCCGCAAGCCCGGGCATACTGGCGGGTCAGGTGATACTTGAGCAGCCACTTCGGGTTGCCCGTTGGCCGCAAATGGCGTAAACGCGCTCGCGCATCCATATATTGCTCAACCACCCGCATTCGTAGGCGGGACTGGACCAAGGAGAGACTGCCATGGCATCCGCCGTTTCCCTCACATTTCCCGATGGCTCCAAGCGTGACTATCCGGCCGGTACCACCGGTCGCGAAGTCGCTGAGTCGATTTCCAAGTCGCTGGCCAAGAAGGCGGTGGCGATCGCGCTTGACGACGAACTTGCCGATTTGAGCAATCCTGTCCACGATGGCGCGTTGGAAATCGTCACCCGCACCGATCCGCGGGCGCTGGAGCTGATCCGGCACGATGCGGCGCATGTGATGGCGGAGGCCGTGCAGGAACTCTATCCGGGCACGCAAGTGACCATCGGTCCGGTGATCGAAAACGGTTTCTATTACGATTTTGCCCGCAACGAGCCGTTCACGCCGGAAGATCTGCCGGTGATCGAGAAGAAGATGAAAGAGATCATCGCCCGCAACAAGGCTTTTACCAAGGAAGTCTGGTCGCGCGACGAGGCCAAAAAGGTGTTTGAAGACAAGGGCGAGGCCTACAAAGTCGAGCTGATCGAGGCGATCCCGGCCGATCAGGACTTAAAGATCTACAGGCAGGGCGACTGGTTCGACCTGTGCCGCGGTCCGCATATGGCCTCGACCGGGCAGATCGGCACCGCGTTCAAGCTGATGAAGGTGGCGGGCGCCTATTGGCGCGGCGATTCCAGCAATCCGATGCTGACCCGGATTTATGGTACCGCCTGGGCCGACCAGAAGGAACTCGATGCCTATCTGCACATGCTCGAAGAGGCCGAAAAACGCGATCACCGTCGTCTCGGCCGCGAAATGGATCTGTTTCATTTCCAGGAAGAGGGGCCGGGCGTTGTGTTCTGGCATTCCAAGGGCTGGCGGATGTTCCAGAACCTGATCTCCTATATGCGCCGGCGGCTCGAGAATGACTATGAGGAGGTCAATGCCCCGCAGATTCTCGACAAGAGCCTGTGGGAAACGTCCGGGCACTGGGGCTGGTATCAGGAGAACATGTTTGCGGTGAAATCCGCCCATGCCTTCACCAATCCCGATGACGAGGACGCCGACAACCGGATTTTCGCGCTGAAGCCGATGAACTGTCCCGGCCATGTGCAGATCTTCAAGCACGGGCTCAAATCCTACCGCGAACTGCCGATCAGGCTGGCCGAATTCGGCAATGTGCACCGCTACGAGGCTTCCGGCGCCTTGCACGGGCTGATGCGGGTGCGCGCCTTCACCCAGGACGACGCGCATGTGTTTTGCACCGAGGACCAGCTCGAGGCGGAATGCCTGAAGATCAACGATCTGATGATGTCGGTCTATCGCGATTTCGGGTTCGAGGAGGTGGTGGTCAAGCTCGCCACGCGGCCCGAAAAGCGCGTGGGAACCGACGCCATGTGGGATCACGCAGAAGATATCCTGCGCAAGGTTCTCGACAAGATGGCTGCCGAATCGGGCGGGCGAATCAAGACCGGGATCAATGAAGGTGAAGGCACCTTCTACGGCCCCAAATTCGAGTATACCTTGCGTGACGCCATCGGCCGCGAATGGCAGTGCGGCACAACTCAGGTGGATTTCAATCTGCCGGAGCGCTTCGGCGCATTCTATATCGGCGCCGATTCGGAAAAGAAGCAGCCGGTGATGGTGCACCGGGCGATTTGCGGTTCGCTGGAGCGGTTCCTGGGGATTCTGATCGAAAGCCACGCCGGCCACATGCCGCTGTGGTTCGCGCCAGTGCAGGTGGTTGTGGCGACCATCACCTCCGAGGCCGATCCTTATGCGGAAAAGGTGGCGCAGCGGCTGCGGGACGCTGGCCTGCAGGTGGAGACCGACTGCCGCAACGAAAAGATCAACTACAAGGTCCGCGAGCACTCGCTGGCCAAGGTTCCGGTGATTCTGGTTTGCGGCATGCGTGAGGCAGAAGAAGAGACTGTCAATATGCGCCGGCTCGGCAGCCGCGATCAGGTGTCGATGACGCTCGTGCAGGCCGAGAAGCAACTGGTGCTGGAGGCCACACCGCCGGATGTGCTGCGCAAACAGGCGGAAAAGGCCAGCCGCGCGGCCTGACTGTTGATCTGCGGCGCGACGGAGTTGGCTCCGCCGCGCCCGGCTCGCGCGCAACAGAGTGCGCATCCGGGCCTTGACGACTCGGCCGCAGCAGAGGTTGGGGCGTCGCTATTTGAGCAAAACCTCGACGTCGGAGTTGCGGCCGGCCACCACCGTGAACTCGCGCTGATAGGTCTTGTCCTTGTTGCGGGCAAAGGCCGTGTACTCGCCTTCCGCCAGCACGATGGTTGGGAAGGCGCCGACGCTTTCGGAAACCACGTCGCCGCCTGAGGTGAGGATCGACCAGGCGGTGTCGGCGATGGCCTCGCCGCCTTCATCGGCCACCAGTTTGAGCGTGAGCTGCGCCGCGCGGTGCTGGATAACGGCTTCGGTAAGCTTGCCCGCTTCGACGCGGATGTCCGATCGGATCACGGCATTGACCGCGCCATATTCGGAAACAATGTGATAGGTACCGGCATTGAGCCTGACGATGGTGTTGGGCCGCACATCCTCAACCACCAATTGCTGTTCGCCATCAAGCCCTTGTTCGGCGGTGTAGATGTTGAACCGCAATTGCCCTGCGGGGATGCGCATATCGATACCCGAGACCGCGTTGAGCACCAGCCCGCCCGCTTCCAATACCAGGCTCTGGGTCTCTAGCGGACCGTCACGCGGGATGGTGAGCTTCTTGGTCACGCCGGCGCGACCGAAAGCGACATGGATAAAATAGTCGCCCGGTTCGAACTCGAACTCCGCAGAGCCGCCCTCGGCGGACGCGAGCAACGGAAGCTTGCCGTCATTGCCGGGGATGGGATGAAAGATCCGCCAGGTCAGCCCGTTCTCAACCGGTGCGCCTTCCGCAGTCAGCAACGCCTGCATGCGCACGCTGCGCCCCAGCGCTGTCCCGGCGCCGGATGCGGAGGTCGGGGCGTATTCGGTGAGACCGGGCAAGTTGATGGCGGGATCGGGATTCTCACCGAAAGCGTCCTGGGCGGCTGCGGGCAGCGGCAGCAAAGCCAGCGCCATGGCGCAATAGAGGGCGGTTGACAGTCTGGTCATGCGGTCCGGTCCGGTTGACTTCCGGGAAATGAGAGGCCACTTGAACCCCAATGCCATGGCGAATTCATGGCCGATCCCGATCAATTGTGAATGCACGAGGAAGCCATGCCGGTCAATGCCGCTCTGAAGACCTATCTCAAGACCCGCCGCTCCACTCCGGCCTTCCAGATGACCGAGCCGGGCCCCTCGCGCGATGAGATCATGGAAATGCTCGAGATTGCCAGCCGGGTTCCCGATCACGGCAAACTGGCGCCCTGGCGCTTCGTGGTCTATGCGGGCGCCGAGCGCGAACGGATCTCGGCGGAACTTGCCAAAGTGGCGATGGCGCGCAAGCCGGACATGGTCGAGGATATGGTCAAGGTCGAAAAAACCCGGCTGACCCGCGCACCGGTGGTGATCGCGGTGATTTCGCGCGCTGCTCCGCATGTCAAGATTCCGGAATGGGAACAGGTGCTGAGCGCCGGCGCCGTGTGCCTCAATTTGTCGATGGCTGCGCAATCGATGGGTTTTGCGTCGAACTGGCTGACCGAGTGGTTCGCATTTGATGAGAGCGTTTATCCGCTGCTTGGCGTCAAGCCTGATGAAAAGGTCGCCGGTTTCATTCATATCGGCACCCAGAAGATGCATCCTGGTGAGCGCGCGCGGCCGGAACTCTCTGAACTCGTTACCTTTTCGGGGGAATGACCGCGATGTTTTACGAGGCTACCGGCAACAAGCACGGCCTGCCGCATGATCCGTTCAAGGCAATCGTCTCGCCGCGTCCGATTGGCTGGATCGGCAGCAAGGGGACGGATGGGTCGATCAATCTGGCGCCCTATTCCTATTTCAACGCCATCTCAGACCATCCCAAGATGGTGCTGTTTTCCTCGTCGGGCCGGAAGGACAGCCTGCGCAATGTCGAGGAAACCGGTGTGTTCACCACCAGTATGGTCAGCCGGAATCTGGCTGAAAAGATGAACCTTTCATCGGTCAATGCGCCCTATGGGGAAAGCGAGTTTGGCTTTGCCGGGCTGACGGCAAAGCCGGGCCAGATGGTGGATGCGCCCTATGTGGCCGAAGCTTATGCCGCGCTTGAATGCAAGGTCACCGAGATGTTCGAGGCCAAGGGGCTTGATGGTCAGGCGAGCGGCTCATTCGTCGTCATCGGCCAGGTGGTCGGCATTCATATCGACGATGCGGCAATCCGCGATGGCCGGCTGGACATGGCGACGGCGGCGCCGGTTGCGCGGCTTGGCTACATGGATTACGCGGACGCGGCCGACACCTTCGAGATGCGACGGCCTAACTGGGAGCCTCGCTGAGCCGTTGCTGCTTCAGCTGCTCTTGAAGCTATCCGGGTCGGGAAGCGCTGCGGGATCAAGCCCGGCGCGCCGCGCCACCCGTTCCGCCTGACGCAGATGCGGCTTGTCGATCATCTTGCCGTCGAGCGACAGAACGCCGGCATCCGGACCCGCCGCTGCGAACAGCGCCAGAATCCGCACCGCGCGTTCGACGTCGGCGGGTGGCGGAGTAAAGGCGGAATTGATGACCGGCACCTGCGCCGGGTGGATTGCCATCTTGCCGGAAAACCCGTCGCGCACGGCGGCACGGCACTCGCTGTCAAGCGCTTCCATATCCCGGAAATCGGTGAACACCGTATCGATGGCTTCGACGCCGGCATGGGCGGACGCCAGCAGCGTGAGGCTGCGGGCCAGGCGGAACACATCGGTGTAACGGCCGTTGTCGTCCTTGTTGGAGCTTGCGCCAATTTCGGCGGCGAGATCCTCCGCCCCCCATGAAAGTGCTGCCAGCCGGTCCGATTTGGCTGCGAAGGATCCGGCGGCAAGCATGCCTCCGGCAGTTTCTGTCATCAGCGCATGAATGAGAACCGAGCCTTCGGTCAGGCCCGCTGAAGCCTCCTCGACGGCCAGGCGGGTGCCCAGATCCTGAATATCTGCGCCTGATCCGGCCTTGGGCAACAGCACCGCGTCGGGCCGCCCTTCGACAACGGCCGCGATATCGTCGCTTGTCAGGCCGGTATCGAGGGCATTGACCCGGACGATGAGCTTGGGTGCGGGATAGAGCCGCTTGGCGCCGATGAGGAAATCCCGGACGATCTGGCGCGCCTCGGCCTTGCGCGAAGGTGCTACGGAATCCTCGAGATCGAGAATCAGCGCATCGGCGCCGCAGGCTGCTGCCTTTTCCATCTTGCGCGACGAATCGCCGGGTACGAAAAGCAGCGACCGCATCATGATGCCGGCCTCTTGCGCATCATCGCCTGGCGCACGCAGCGGGCGACCAGCTTGTCGTGCTGGTTGAAAGCCTGGTGTTCCATCTCGACGATTCCGCGATCCGGTTTCGACTTCGATTCACGCACCGACAGGATTTTGGTTTCCACCCGCACCGTGTCGCCATGAAACAGCGGGTTGGGAAAGGTCACCTCGCTCATCCCGAGATTGGCGATGGTGGTGCCCACGGTGGTGTCATTGACCGAAATGCCGATCATCAGGCCGAGCGTGAAAAGGGAATTGACCAGCGGCTGGCCGAATTCGGTGGTTTTGCAGAACTCGAAATCGATATGCAGCGGTTGCGGATTGAGCGTCATATTGGAAAACAACATGTTGTCCATTTCGGTGACCGTGCGCCGCAGGGTATGGGAGATCACCGCGCCGGTTTCAAATTCCTCAAGATACATTCCGCGCATGGCCGTTCCCCAATGATGATGATGTCAGCCATTGATGCCGCGTAAGCCGGTCGGGCGCAAGATCGGCAAAACGGACGGAGCTTGCGGGTTAACGTTTATGGTGAACCGAACGTAAACCTTTGGCCGTTAGCGTGATCGCACAGGTATCGAGTGGGATTGCAGACATCATGATCGTCAAGTCATTCTTGAAATGGGCTGAAACCGCCAACACCGCGCAGCGGGTAAGTGCCACGGCGGCTCTGACGCGGGCTTACGCGACCGGTTGCGACGGATACGCCGAGCGAATGGCCGCAGAAGCTGCGCTTGCATTTTTGCTTGATGATCCGTCCCCCAAAGTGCGGTTGGCGCTGGCCGAGGGACTGGCGGCGATTGACCATGCGCCGCGTGACGTAATCCTGGGGCTCGCCCAGGACCAGATCGAGGTGGCTGCCAGAATCATTGCCCTGTCACCAGTGCTTTGTGACAATGACCTTGTCGATATCATCGCCAGCGGACGGCCGGTGCTGCAACAATTGGTGGCGTTGCGCAGCGGCCTGTCGGTTGCGGTGTCCGCGGCGCTCGCAGAGGTGGCGGGGGCCGCCGTGGTCGGAGATCTTCTCGATAATCGGGATGCGGCGCTGGCGCAGATTTCGCTGCGTCGAATTGCCGAACGCTTCGGGGAATCCGCCGATATTCGCGGACGCCTGTTCGAGCGGGCGAACTTGCCCTGTGATGTCCGCCAGGATCTGGTCGAACGGGTGGGAACGGCGCTGGCGGGCTCCGGTCTGATTCGCTCGGCAATTGGCGGTTCGCGCGGACGCAAGGTGACCGAGGAAGCCTGCCTTGGCGCAACGTTGCGGCTGGCGGAAACCGTGATTGCGGAAGAAATTCCGGCTCTGGTGGAGCATCTGCGCGGTTCGGGACGTTTGACGCCGGCCTTCCTGATGCATGCGCTATGCGCCGGCAATGTCGATTTCTTCGCCGCTGCCGTCGTCAGCCTGTCGGGCATGAGCGACAGTCGGGTGAGAGGCATCTTGAATGATGGCCGGGAAGCGGCGATCCGGGCGCTCTACCGTTCGATCGGCCTTGATCGACATATCGCACCGGTGTTCGTGACTGCGACACTGTTGTGGCGCGCGGCTTCGCAACGCCACAACGGCATCGACACCGGCAAGGTGACCTGTGAGGTGATGCGTCGCCACGAAGCTGACGCTGCGGCCGAACCCTCGGTTGGCGAATTGCTGCGGCTGGTGGAAGTGTTGCATCTCAATTGGCGCCGGCAGGCCTCGCGGGACTATGCGCAGCAACTGGCGGCAGAGGCCGCCTGATACACGTAGTCGCACGTTCGGTCATCGTACCCACAGTGACGCCATGTTCGAACGCAACCGCGCCGGATCAGATATCCAGATTGTCGGCGAAGGCTGCATGTTCCTGAATGAAGCGGAACCGCGCATCGGCCTTGGTGCCCATCAGATTGTCCACCGTTTCGCGGGTGGATTCGGGATCGGTGACATCGACTGCCACTTTCAGCAACGTGCGCTTGGCGGGGTCCATGGTGGTTTCCTTGAGCTGCGACGGCAGCATTTCGCCCAATCCCTTGAAGCGGTTGATCTCGACCTTGCCGCGTCCGGTGAATTCGGTCTCCAGAAGTTCGACGCGATGATCGTCGTCGCGGGCATAGAATGATTTGGCCCCTTGGGTGAGCTTGTAGAGCGGCGGCACCGCCAGATAGAGGTGACCCTGACGGACCAGCTCGGGCATCTCCTGATAGAAGAAGGTGATCAGCAAAGAGGCGATATGGGCGCCGTCCACATCCGCATCGGTCATGATGATGATGCGGTCGTAGCGTAGATCCTCTTCGCGGTATTTGGACCGCGTGCCGCATCCCAGAGCCTGCACCAGATCGCCGATCTGCTGGTTGGCGCCGAGCTTCTCACGCCCGGCGCTGGCAACATTGAGGATCTTGCCGCGCAACGGCAGGATCGCCTGATTGGCGCGATTGCGCGCCTGCTTGGCCGAGCCACCGGCCGAATCGCCCTCGACAATGAACAGTTCCGCGCCGGCGGCAGTGGTCTGGCTGCAATCGGCGAGCTTGCCGGGCAGGCGCAGCTTGCGCACCGCGGTCTTGCGGTTGACTTCTTTCTCCTTGCGTCTCCGGACCCGTTCCTCAGCGCGGTCGATCACCCATTCGAGCAGCTTGTCGGCTTCGGCGGGTGAATCGGCCAGGAAATGGTCAAACGGATCGCGCAGCGCGTTTTCGACGATGCGCTGGGCCTCCACCGTTGCAAGTTTGTCCTTGGTCTGGCCGACGAATTCGGGCTCGCGGATGAACACCGACAGCATGCCGATTGAAGAGATCATCACATCGTCGGTGGTAATCAGCGATGCGCGCTTGTTGCCGGTGAGTTCGGCATAGGCCTTGAGGCCCTTGGTGAGAGCGATGCGCAAACCCGCCTCGTGAGTGCCGCCGTCCGGCGTCGGGATGGTGTTGCAGTAGGAGCTGACCGAGGCGTCGCCGCCATACCAGGTGACCGCCCATTCGAGCGAGCCGTGGCCGCCGGGTCGCTCGGTCTTGCCCGCAAAAATGTCGCGGGTGACACGGTGATCCTTGCCGAGCGAGGCTTCCAGATAATCCTTCAGGCCGCCGGGGAAATGGAACACAGCCTTTTCCGGTGTCTCGCTGCCTTCCACAAGTTCAGGCGCGCAGGACCAGCGGATTTCAACGCCGCCGAACAAATAGGCCTTGGAGCGGGCCATGCGGTAGAGCCGGCCCGGATCAAAGCGCGCGCCGGCGCCAAAAATTTCCGGGTCGGGATGAAACCGCACCCTGGTGCCGCGGCGATTGTGGACGTCGCCCAAATCCTCAAGTGCGCCTTGCGGGATGCCGCGGGAGAACCGCTGGCGGTAGAGCCGCCGGTTGCGGGCGATCTCGACCTCGAGGTCGTCTGACAAGGCATTGACCACCGACACCCCGACACCGTGAAGGCCGCCGGAGGTCTCATAGACCTTGCTGTCGAATTTTCCGCCCGCATGCAGAACGGTCATGATCACTTCAAGGGTGGATTTGCCGGGGAACTTCGGATGATCCTCCACCGGAATGCCGCGGCCATTGTCGGTGATGGTCAGATAGCCCTCGGTATCGAACTCGACCTCTATGAAATTGGCGTGACCGGCCACGGCCTCGTCCATCGAATTGTCGATCACCTCGGCAAACAGATGGTGCAGCGCGCGTTCGTCGGTGCCACCGATATACATGCCGGGGCGGCGGCGCACCGGCTCCAGGCCTTCCAGCACCTCGATCGCCGACGCATCATAGGCATCGCCGCTAGCTGGCGCGCCGCCGGCCAGGGGTTTGGCCGCGGGCTTGGCGGTCCGTTGCCGTTTGCCAGCCGTATTGGCGGCTGATGCTGCGGCGGGCGCGGGAGAGGAATTCGACGCCTTAGGCTCCGGGTTTGCCGTGCCGGTGCTCATGGTGGAAAAAAGATCGTTGGAATCGTCCATATCGTGGTCGAGCCTAGTGTAGATTTGGGGTGCGAATCAGCCGGAGTGTGCCAGAATCCGAACGTCCAAGCGACTGTGTATCATGATGATTGAGGCTTTGCGCGGGGTTGTTGCCCCCTGGCGCGCGGTGATGGCTGCGCTTTTGGTGATGCTTTTGGGACTGCTGCCCGCCGCGGCACTCGAACTCAAGGGTCACAAGGACGGTCTGTTCGCCTATCCAGGGCTTCTGGCAGTGACCGAGGACGGCGCTTTCGTGGTGGTCGATTATGACAAGAAGCGCGACATTCACCGTCGCGACCAGGAGCCCGAACGCCGGGTGCGTTCGCGCTATGTATCTCTCAAGGTCAAGCGGCACAGCCGCGTTGCCACCCATGAAGCCAATGGCCGCAGAGTGGAGACCGGGTTGACCGGGGATTTCGCGGCGGCGCGCTTCACCGTGATTTTCGTGCATGGCCGGGGCGGCGACCAGCGGCTCGGGATGAATGACTACACGTTCGGTGGCAATTTCAACCGTCTGAAGAACCTGATGGTGCTTAATGGCGGCGCCTATCTCGCGCCGACCGTTGCCAGTTTTGACGATCAGGGTGCCCGGGATGTGAAATCACTCATCGAGGCGGGCAGGGCGCCGGTGGTGCTGGCCTGCGCCTCGATGGGCTCGATCATCTGCTCCAAACTGGCCCGCGACGCCAGTGTCGTCGAACGTCTGGCCGGAATGGTGTTGCTGGGTGGCGCACCGGATATGGGGCTTGCAAAGAGTGCTGCCGTGAAGGCGCGGGTGCCGATCGTCTTTACCCATGGCAGCGACGACAGCGTCTATGCCTGGCGCAGCCAAAAGGCGGCGTTTGACGTGGTGCGCGCTTCCAGTGCCGATTATCCGGCACGGTTTGTGCTGTTTGACACCGGCTCTCATGGCACCCCGATCCGGATGACCGACTGGAAGCAGACGCTCGAATTCGTGCTCAGCCGCCGGTAATCCTTGCCACCCGCCGTGGCGTGTGATCGGCCCGGCTGTCGGCGGGTCATATCGGGAAAGCATTCAATTTAATGAAAAATTGACCGCGCCGGTGAACCGGATGTTTGTGAAATACGCTTAGTGCTGGTCCCATCCTAATGCGGAGCGGGACATGAAATACATCGTCTTCATTCTTTTCACGGTGCTGACCAATGCGGCGGCGCAACTGATGCTCAAACAGGGCATGCTGTCGCTGGGGCCGCTGTCGTTTACTGCCGATACGATGATCGCGCGGGTTTTCCAGATCCTGTTCAATCCATGGGTCTTTGCCGGATTGACGACCTTCGCCATCTCCATGGCGTCGCATCTTTACGTCTTGTCCAAGGTGGAGCTGTCCTTTGCCTATCCGTTCCTGAGCCTGGCCTATGTGGCGGTGGCGGTGTTTGCCTATTTTGTGTTCCGCGAAGATCTCAATGCCTGGCGCATCGCCGGTATCGCCTTCATTTGCGTAGGCACCGTGCTCATCGCCCAATCCGGCCGTGGCGGCGCGGCCGAGGAGATCGCCTTTACCCCCATGTCCGATCAAGCAAGCGAGTATACGAGATGAAACACATTATCTTTGGCGGCAACGGATTTGTCGGTCACCATCTGGCGCGTGATCTTGCAGCGCAGGGTGAGGAAGTGCTTGTCGCCGATGTCGAGCGGTCCGATTACCCGCATTACCGTGATGTCGGGTTCATGAAAGTCGATGTCACCGACTCGGCCCAGGTGGCCTCGGTACCGATCGGTGCGGATGATGCGGTCTACAACATGGCGGCCAAGATGCTGGCGCCGTTGCAGGTGCGCGCCAAGCGTCATGATTTCTTCTGGCCGGTGAATTTCCACGGCGCGGGCAACATCATGAACGCGATGGACGGGGCAGGCGCTTCGAAGCTGGTGCAGTTCACCACCGACATGATCTACGGCCACACCGTTGTCAGCCCGCAGACCGAGGACCACCCGCAGGCGCCGCTGGGCGAATACGGCAAATCCAAGCTCGCCACCGAGAAGCTTTGCGAGGAATGGCGCGAGCGTGGCATGAACATTTCGATTTTCCGTCCGCGCCTGATCATCGGGCCGGGCCGGCTGGGTATTCTCGAAAAGCTGTTCAAGCTGGTCGATCTCAATCTGCCGGTGCCGATGATCGGATCCGGCAAGGCGCCCTACCAGTTCATTTCGGTCTATGATTGCGCGGAAGCGGCGCGGCTGGCCTGGACCCACGATTTTCCGAATTCGGAGTACAATCTGGGATCCAAGACCCCACCGTCGGTTCGCGAGCTGCTCGGCTCGCTGATCCGCCATGCCGGCTCGAAATCGATCCTGATCCCGACACCTGGCTTCGCGGTCAAGAAGACGCTGGCGTTTCTCGATCTGATCAACAAACCATTGATGGACCCGGAACAGTACCTGATCGCCGACGAGATGTGCGTGCGCGAAACCGGACGCGCCTTCGATGAGCTCGGGTTCGCGCCCAAACACAACGATGTCGACATGCTGATGGCCGCCTATGACGAGTATCGCGCCAAGAAGGACGGACTGGCCGACCAGGCTGCGCCTGTCGCCGTGCCGGCTGAATGAAACCGCTTCGAGGGAGCCCTGATATGCTTGATACACCCAATCGCGTGACCGTCGAAGCGCCGCCGCTGGCTGAAGCCGGTGGCGATAGCGAAGTTCGCACTGATAGCGCCGCCCGGCCCCGGGCGGCACGTCCGAATCTGCTGAGCGTCCAGGACGCGAAGGCGATGAGCGTGGCCGAGATGACGGAGCTGTTCAAGGATCACATCAATCCCGGACAGTTGCACTTCATGAAGCTTCTGGGCTTCCACAAGATCAAGATCGAAACCGCGTCGGGCATGTATTACACCGATCAGAACGGCCGCAGGATTCTTGATTTCTTTGGCGGTTTCGGTTCGCTGGCGCTGGGTCACAACCACCCGCGCATCATCGAGGCGCGCAAGACATTCCAGGATGAGGACCGGCACGAAATCGCCATTGCCTTCATGAGCCAGTACGCCTCGGCGCTGGCCAAGAACCTGGCCGAAATCGCTCCCGGCGATCTCGATATGGTGTTCCTGGGTTCTTCCGGCTCGGAAGCGATGGAAGCGGCGATCAAGGTGGCCGAACGCGCCGCCGGACCCAAACGTCCGAAAATCGTCTATGCCCAGAACTCGTTTCACGGCAAGACCAAGGGTGTGCTGTCGCTGACTGATTCCGAACTCTATCGCGGTGAGTTCGAGCTGACCGGCAACACGGTCAAGGTGCCGTTTGGCGATATCGACGCCATCCGCAACGCCTTCGAGGCGGATCCGGAAATCGGCGTTATCGTGCTTGAGACGATCCAGGGCGGCGGCGGCATTATCGAGGCGCCGGTGGAGTTCTGGCAGGAGCTCAGGGCGCTGTGCGACAAGCACGGGGTTTTGTGGATTGCCGACGAAGTGCAGTGTGGCATGGGCCGGTCTGGCCACTTCTTCGCTTTCGAGAAGGCCGGTGTGGTGCCCGATGTCACCGCGCTTGCCAAATCGCTTGGCGCGGGCAAGACCGCCATGGCGGCGATGATCGCCACCCGAAAGGTCTATATGAAGGCCTACGGCACGCCCAAGACGGCGATGATCCATGCCCAGGCGACCTTCGGCGGCATCGGCGAGGCATGCGTGACGGCGATTGAAGGTCTCAATGTCATGTATGACGAAGATCTAATCGGCAATGCCGAACAGGTCGGCGCCTATCTCATCAACCGTCTCAATGAACTCAAGGACAAGTATCCGCAGATCATCAAGGATGTCCGCGGCTCGGGCTTCATGGTTGGCCTGGAATTCCAGGATTTCAGCCAGACCCTGCCCGCGCTGCTCAGGCCCATGGTGGCGTTGCTCGACGATAAGCTCAAGGGCTCGCTGTCGGGCTTTGTCGGCGCTGAGCTTCTGCGCGATCACAATGTGCTGGTCGCCTTCACCGAGTACAATCGCAACGTCATCCGGCTGGAACCGCCGCTGATTTGCGGCCCCGAGCATGTTGACGAGTTCATCACCGCACTCGACAAGGTGCTTGGCCGTGGCATTGTGCGCATCGTACGCGATTTCATCGGCAGCCAGACGAAGAAGTAAGCTCTGTCATCTGGTTTCATTCAATAAAAAAAGCCGGGGCGCGATCCGATCGCGCCCCGGCTTTGTCGTTGTCAGGTCTTGACCTTAGACCGAGTAGTACATGTCGAATTCGACCGGATGCGGGGTCATTTCGAAACGCAGCACCTCTTCCATTTTCAGCTCGATGAAGGCATCGATCTGATCGTCGTCGAAGACGCCGCCGACGGTGAGGAACTTGCGATCCTTGTCGAGGCATTCCAGCGCTTCGCGCAGCGAACCGGCGACGGTCGGGATCTTCTTGAGCTCCTTGGCCGGCAGATCGTAGAGATCCTTGTCCATGGCCTTGCCCGGGTGGATCTTGTTCTTGATGCCGTCGACACCGGCCATCAGCATTGCTGCGAAGGCCAGATAGGGGTTGGCGGTCGGGTCGCCGAAGCGGACTTCCACGCGCTTGGACTTCGGCGAGGAGCCGAAGGGAATGCGGCAGGAGGCCGAGCGGTTGCGGGCTGAATAGGCCAGCAGCACCGGTGCTTCATAGCCCGGAACCAGACGCTTGTAGGAGTTGGTCGACGGGTTGGAGAAGGCGTTGATGGCCTTGGCGTGCTTGATGATGCCACCGATGTAGAACAGGCAGTTCTCTGAAAGGCCTGCATATTCGTCGCCCGCGAAGGTCGGCTTACCGCCCTTCCAGATCGACTGGTGGACGTGCATGCCCGATCCATTGTCGCCGAACACCGGCTTGGGCATGAAGGTTGCGGTCTTGCCATAGGCGTGGGCAACCTGGTGAACGCCGTATTTGTAGATCTGGGTCTTGTCGGCCATCCGGGTCAGGGTATCGAAGACCATGCACAGTTCGTGCTGGGAGGCAGCCACTTCGTGGTGGTGCTTTTCCACCACCAGGCCCATCTCGGCCAGAACCGAGAGCATTTCCGAACGCATGTCCTGGCAGCTGTCGACCGGTGGCACCGGGAAGTAGCCGCCCTTGGTGCGCGGGCGGTGGCCCATGTTGCCGGTCTCATAGTCGCTGTCGTCATTGGACGGCAGTTCGGTCGAATCGAGCTTGAAGCCGGTGTTGTAGGGATCGGCCTTGTACTTGACGTCGTCGAAGACAAAGAATTCGGGCTCGGGGCCGATATAGACCGTGTCGCCGAGACCGGACGCCTGCAGGTAGGCTTCAGCCTTCTTGGCGGTGCCGCGCGGGTCACGGCCGTAGGCTTCGCCGGTGATCGGATCGAGAATGTCACAGAAAATGGCCATGGTGGACTGCGCGAAGAACGGGTCCATATAGCTGGTCGCCGTGTCGGGCATCAGCACCATGTCGGACTCGTTGATGGCCTTCCAGCCGGCGATCGAGGAGCCGTCGAACATCACGCCATCGGCGAACAAGTCTTCATCAACGCAGGACACGTCCATAGTCACATGCTGCATTTTGCCCTTCGGGTCGGTGAAACGCAGATCGACAAACTTGACGTCGTTGTCCTTGATTTGCTTGAGAATTTCAGTGGCAGTCGTCATGTGTGATAGTCCCTGTTAGTAATCACGATGAATGCCCGGCTGTTGCCGCGCATATGTGGTTGGCGGCGGCTAAATGGCGTCGTTGCCGGTCTCGCCGGTGCGGATGCGGATGACTTCCTCGACGTGGGAAACGAAGATCTTGCCATCGCCGATGCGGCCGGTCTGTGCCGCGTTGCGGATGGCGTCGATCGCGGCTTCCGCGGTTTCGTCGGCCAGCACGATTTCGACCTTCACCTTGGGAAGAAAGTCGACGACATATTCCGCGCCGCGGTAGAGTTCGGTGTGGCCCTTTTGCCGACCGAAGCCTTTTGCTTCGGTGACTGTTATGCCCTGCAGGCCGACTTCCTGAAGGGCTTCCTTCACCTCATCAAGCTTGAACGGCTTGATGATCGCCTCGATCTTTTTCATGAGAACCATTGCTCCGCATTGTCCAGTGAAAGCGGGCGCCGACGCACGCACCTGAGCCCACTCGCTAGGGGTAATGCATGCGCCGTGCCAGTTGGGAAGAATTCCGTCAAAACCGGTCGAAATTTTTGTAATCCCGGCGAAAATCGTCGGGTGATGCGAATTTTTCAGGGATCCGGGGTCTGATTGGGGTCAGTTTGGCACCACGTACATGCAATCGCCAGAATGGGAAGGTCAGGCTGTGCTGGCGTGTGGTGCATTTTTGTGCAGCTTTATATGCCTAACAAAGCACCATTTGCACAATTAATATGCATATGAAGTGATTTAGGTAACCCAACGGAACTGCGGGGCCGGCGGCCCGGCGCTTGACCGGCCCGGCGTGCGATCCTACGAAAAACCATGGCGATAGATGACGCAGTGCTGGTGACACCTGAAGCGATGGGCCGGATCGATGCGGCCGCGATTGACAGCGGCATCGATGGTTATGGGCTGATGCGCTCGGCCGGCGCGCATGTGTCTGCATGTGTGCTGGCGCACTATTCCGACATTCGCCGCGCCGTTGTTCTGTGCGGGCCGGGCAACAATGGCGGCGACGGCCATGTGGCTGCGCGGCTGCTCATGGAAAGCGGTGTCCCCACCCAGCGGTTCGGAATGACGCCCCGGCCCGGCGGCGACGCTGCCAGGGCCAACGCTGACTGTCCGGGGGACCTGCTCGGTTTTGACGACTGGCGACCCGAAGCCGGCGATGTGATCATCGATGCGCTGTTCGGCGCAGGTCTCGATCGGCCGGTGCATGGCGAATTCGCCGATGTGATCGCGCGCGTGTCCGAGTGCGGCGCGCCGGTGGTGGCCGTCGATCTGCCATCCGGCGTCTCTGGTCGCACCGGTGAGCCAACCGGACCCTGTCTTGAGGCCGCGCACACCGTCACCTTTGCCGCGCTCAAGCCCGGTCATGTGCTGATGCCGGGCAGGGTGCTGTGTGGACAGATCCATCTCAGCGACATCGGCATTCCGGCACGGCTGATCACCAGCGATGAGGCGGTCTGGTGCAATCATCCCGGTCTGTATTGTGAGCATCTGCCCGCAATGTCTGCGGGCCAGCACAAATACAGCCGCGGTCACCTTGCGGTTTTCTCCGGCCCCTTGATCTCCGGCGGAGCCGCACGGCTTGCGGCCCTGGCGGGGCTTCGTGCGGGGGCGGGACTGGTCAGTCTCGGCACGCCTCCGGGCGCCGTGATGAGCCAGGCGGGACACCTGACCGCGATCATGCAACACCGGATCGCGGACTGCGGCGATCTGCGGGAATGGCTCGCGGATACCCGGATTTCAGGCTTCGTTCTGGGACCGGGTTTCGGTGATCTGGACAAAGCCCGGGCATTTGCGGCTGTGCTTGGCGATGACGGGCGGCCTGTCGTCCTGGACGCGGATGGATTGAGCGCCTTTGCCGGTGATCGTGCGGAGCTTGCTGCGCTGTTTGCTGGCAAAACACGGCTAATCATCACCCCGCATGAAGGCGAGTTCCGGCGGTTGTTTCCAGATCTTGTCGAAGACCAGGCTTTGTCCAAGATTGACCGCGCCTCTATTGCTGCTGAAACGCTCAACGCCGCTGTGATCTACAAGGGGCCGGACACGGTGATTGCCATGCCCGACGGCCGCGCGGCGGTAAACGCCGATGCCCCGGCCTGGCTGGCGACCGCCGGTTCAGGCGATGTGCTGTCCGGGACTGCCGGCGGGCTGGTTGCACAGGGCATGCCGCTGTTTGAGGCCTGCTGCGCGGCGGTGGCCAGCCATGGTGCAGCGGCCGCGCGTTACGGGCCGGGCATGACCGCGGAGGATCTCGTTGAGCAGATTGGCTTTTCCTGAGGGGCGGATGCATCAATCCGGCCAGGCCGTGTGGAAGGCGGCGGTACCCATAAAGCCGGCCTGGACGCAATCTAATGCCGTTACGAGGCCCTTTGGTTGCGCAGATAGGCTTTGGGCGGCGCGCCGAGAACGCGCGCGAACATGGTCGTAAATGCCGCGATGCTTTCATAGCCCAGATCCAGCGCCACCGTGGTGACCGGCTCTCCGGCCGAGAGCCTGGGGAGTGCAGCCATGACGCAGGCCTGCTGACGCCACGCCGACAGGCTCAGCCCTGTTTGCTGCCTGAACAGCCGTGTGAAGGTTCTGCGGCTCATGCCAGCGTGCTGCGCCCAGTGATCGATCTCCAATCTGGCCGATGGCGCGGCAACGAAGTCGCGGCAGAGCTGGGTCAGGCCCGGATGGCCGGGCAGGGGCAACCCAAGCGACCGTGCGGGCAAGCGGGGGATTTCCAGCACAAGCAGATCCAGTATCAGACCGGCGCGCTTGCCTGATGGCTCGGGTCCGAGGCGGATTGCCTGCTCTATCAGGCTGTGCATCAGCGAGGTCATGCCGGTGACGTGCAGATGCGACGGCAGATCGGGCGTGGCGTCGGTTTTGAGGTAAGCGGAGTACATCTCCACCAGGCCGATCATGTCGACCGCATGCCGAACGCCGGCGGGAATCCACAAGGCATGATCCGGCGGCACCAGCCAGCGGCCGATACGAGTGCTGACAACGACCACTCCGGACACCGGGTGCAGCAGTTGCGCCCGGGTGTGCTCATGTTCGCTGACGTGATGATCGGCGGCGTAATGATGGGCATGAACCAGCACCGGGCTGGCGGAGGTTTCCACTCTGGCAAGGCGCATCTTGCGCTGTTGTTCGGCTTCGAACAGATCCGGCATTGTTCATCCTGTCGTGATGCGTGATGGCTGTGGCCCACATGCGAAAGAATTCGACCAAATCACGAAAGCAGGTCAGCTGCAACAGATGTATGTCTGGTCAAAATCGAACCGGTGAGCGCTTTGCACTGGCGGAGCCACGCCAGCGTCGGGATCAAATCGCTGGTCCTGTCACAGATGAAGCCAGCCAGCGGTTCCCTGACGGGAATTGCAAGTTGCGCCACGAAGGAGACATCCTTGCCAGCAGTTTCCGGCACATCGACCGGCTCCGCCACCCAGGCGGCGTTTCCCGTGGTTCTGGCGCTTAGCCTTTGCCACTTTTTGAACGACACGATGCAGTCGGTGCTGGCGGCGATCTATCCGATCCTGAAGGAAAACTACGCTCTGAGTTTCGCCCAGATCGGCCTGTTGACGCTGGCGTTTCAGTTTACCGCGTCGCTGCTGCAGCCGGCGATCGGAGCTTATACCGACAGGCGGCCGATCAGCTATGCGTTGCCGATTGGCACCGGTTTCACGCTTATGGGCCTGCTTTTGCTGGCCTCGGCGGGAAACTATGCGCTGCTGCTTGTGGCCGCTGGCTGTGTCGGCTTGGGATCGGCGGTGTTCCACCCCGAATCCTCGCGCATTGCGCGGTTGGCTTCCGGTGGCCGCCATGGCGCGGCGCAGTCGCTGTTTCAGGTGGGCGGCAATTTCGGGACTGCGTGCGGCCCGTTGCTGGCGGCGTTCATCATCGTGCCGAACGGACAGGTTTCGGTAGCCTGGTTCGGCCTCGCGGCGATCTGCGCCATTGCGGTGCTGACATGGGTCAGCCGCTGGTACAGCGCCTATCGCCTCGCTGCCGCATCTCGCCCCGCGCCTGACCGGAAACTGGCGCACAGCCGCCGCCGCATCGGCGTGGCGCTGGTGATCCTGGCGCTGTTGGTGTTCACCAAGAACATCTACACCGCCTGTTTCACCAGCTTTTACACCTTCTACGTCATCGAGCGCTTCGATGTCTCGGTGCAGGATGCGCAGATGCTGCTGTTCGTGTTTCTTGGTGCCATGGCGGCGGGTACGCTGGCCGGCGGTCCGATCGGCGACCGCATCGGCGCGCGCACGGTTATCTGGGTCTCGATACTCGGCGTGCTGCCGTTCACGCTGATGCTGCCTTACGCGGATCTGTTTGGAACCGCGGTCCTGACCGTGATCATCGGCCTTGTTCTGGCATCGGCGTTCCCGGCGATCATCGTGTTCGCGCAGGAACTGGTGCCCGGGCGGGTGGGATTGATTGCTGGCGTGTTTTTCGGTTTCGCCTTCGGCATGGGCGGAATATCGGCTGCGGTGCTGGGGCAGGTGGCCGATGCCAAGGGCATCGTGTTCGTGTTTCAGATCAGTGCGTTCCTGCCGTTTCTCGGCCTGCTGACTGTTTTCCTGCCGCAACACACGCAGCGTTGAAGACTACTACTGAGCGACGAAACCGCCATCGACCGGAATGACCGCGCCAGTCATGAACGAGGCTTCCGGCGAGCACAGCCAGACGATGAGATTGGCCACTTCTTCCGGTGTGCCAATGCGGCCCATCGGATGCAGCGGGCTCATCATTTCCGCGCTTGATTGCGCGCCCGCGGTTGACTGTTCGGCCAGTGAATCGAGCATACGGGTGTCGATCCCGCCGGGGCAAACCGAATTCACCCGGATGCCCTGCTTGCCATACTCCAATGCCGCGTTGCGAGTGAGCCCTGCCACCGCGTGCTTGGACGCCACATAAGGCGACAGGCCGGGAAAACCGATCAGCCCCGCCACCGAGGACAAGTTGACAATCGCGCCACCACCAGTGGCCAGCATGTGGCCAATCTCGGCCTGCATGCACAAAAAAGCACCCTTGAGGTTGACTGCGATGATGGCGTCGAAATTGGCTTCGGTCTGGTCCACCATAGGCGCGATCAGGCCTTCAATGCCGGCATTGTTGACCGCGCAATCGAGCCGGCCAAACTCATCGACGACGCCTGCCACCAGCGCCCGCACGTCGGCGGTCTTGGAAATGTCAGCCTGCTGGAACACCGCGTGACCGCCGGCGTCGTGGATCATCGCCACGGTTTCCTCGCCGCCGGCGCTGTGGATGTCCGATACCATCACATTTGCGCCTTCGGCAGCTAATTTCAGCGCGGTGGCGCGGCCTATACCGGCACCGGACCCGGTGACCAGCGCTGCTTTTCCCGTAAACATGCCCATCGTGCACTCCTTTAGTTCAAGGGTTGCCCCAAACCATGAAATGCGATCCGCTCAGACGAAGCCTTGACGGTCGTCAACGTCCGTTCGACGCGGCGGATAGTAAGGGTGTGACAGAAACGCGCGTCAGACCCGTTGCTGCAGCGCCATGGCGCCCGCAGGCGCGTTGACCTTGCCGCCGGTGATGAAGAAGGCGAAGACATCGCGCGGCACGGCCTGGATCTCGCGCTCGGGTGCGATCAGGTCGAGATCAACTGGCACGCCGCCATCCGCATAGGTCTTGAGGCGCTCGGCCCAGCGGCCCATCTCCGGCTCGGGATAGCAGATGGGGGCATCGTCGGTCCCGCGTTGCAGCCGCGCATAGACGAAATCCGCGGTCACATCGGCGATCATCGGGTAGGTTTCGTGGTCGGCAGTGACGGCGGCGACATTGTGCCTGGCCAGCAGATTTATGAATTCCGGCGTGCAAAAGCTCTCGTGCCGGGCCTCGACCACATGGCGCAGTGCGATGCCGTTCTGCTCCTTGGGCAAAAGACCGAGAAAAGCCGCGAAGTCATCCGGTTCGAATTTCTTGGTCGGCATGAATTGCCAAAGGATTGGGCCGAGCCGGTCTCCCAGTTCGGTGATCCCTTGGGTGAGAAATTTCTCGATCGACGGCGCGGCTTCGGCCAGCACCTTGCGGTTGGTGCAATAGCGGCTGGCCTTCAAGGAAAACACGAAGCCGTCGGGCGTCTCGGAAGCCCATTTGGCGAAGGTCGCGGGTTTCTGGCTGCCGTAATAGGTGCCGTTGACCTCAATCGTGCGCAACTGGCTCGCCGCATGGCGCAGATGCTTGGTCTTGGCCAGTTTCGGCGGGTAGAAACTCTCGTTCCAGGGTTCATAAACCCAGCCGCCGATGCCGGTGCGGATAGTGCCGGTAGTCATATCGCATGTCCTTCGTCGTTTTGTGCGTCCCGACCCTGTCCGGTCAGCCGCGTTTCAGCCACCCGAAACCATTGCCTTGAAGCGCCGCACCACTTCCGCATCGTCCACCGGATCGTGGTTGGTGGCGACGTGCCAGAGATGACCAAATGGATCGCGCAATTTGCCTGACCGGTCGCCGTGGAACTGGTCCTTGACCTCGGACACCTGCTCCGCACCGGCTGCGAGCATGGCTGCAAAAGTCGCATCGCAATCGCTGACATAGAGATTGAGCGACACCGCCGAACCGCTCAGCGAGTGCGGCGAGAGGATGCCCATGGAGGGGATTTCGTCAGAGATCATGAAGCGGCTGTCGCCGATTTGAAACTCGGCATGGGCCAGAGATCCGTCAGGCATGTTGAGCCGGTAGAGCTCGACTGCGCCGAGCTGGCGGACATACCATGTGATGGCTTCGGATGCACCCTTGCAGACCAGATATGGCGTGACCGTATGATAGCCCGCGCGTTGGGTCATCGTCTTTATCCTTTCGTGACGCCTATTCCGCCGCCTCGCGTTTGCCGCCGGGCCTGCGTTCGAGCAATTCCTTTAAGAACTGGCCGGTGTAGCTGCGTTCGATCTTGACGATATCTTCGGGCGTGCCTTCGGCGACGATCTCGCCGCCGCCGTCGCCGCCTTCAGGACCCAGATCGATCACCCAGTCGGCGGTCTTGATGACTTCGAGATTGTGCTCGATCACCACCACCGAATTGCCCTGATTGACCAACTCATGCAGCACGTCGAGCAGTTTGGCGACATCGTGGAAATGCAGGCCCGTGGTCGGCTCGTCAAGAATGTAGAGCGTGCGGCCGGTCGAGCGCTTCGACAGCTCCTTGGCGAGTTTGACGCGCTGTGCCTCGCCGCCTGACAGCGTGGTGGCCCGCTGGCCGACCTTGATGTAGCCGAGGCCGACGCTTTCAAGAGATTTGAGCTTATCGCGCACGGCAGGGACGGCTGCGAAGAACTCGACGCCTTCCTCGACTGTCATGTCGAGTACATCGGCGATCGACTTGCCCTTGAAGGTCACGTCAAGGGTCTCGCGGTTGTAGCGCTGGCCATGGCAGACGTCGCAGGTGACGTAGACATCGGGCAGGAAGTGCATCTCGATCTTGATGACGCCGTCGCCCTGGCAGGCCTCGCAGCGGCCGCCCTTGACGTTGAAGGAGAACCGGCCCGGCTGGTAGCCGCGCGCCTTGGCCTCGGGCAGGCCCGCGAACCAGTCGCGGATCGGCGTGAAGGCGCCGGTATAGGTGGCGGGATTGGAGCGCGGGGTGCGGCCGATCGGTGACTGGTCGATATCGATCACCTTGTCGATATGCTCAAATCCGTCGATGCGATCGTGATCGGCTGGATTTTCGCGCGCGCCCATCACCCGCCGTGCGGCGGCCTTGTACAGCGTCTCGATCAGGAAGGTCGACTTGCCGCCGCCCGACACACCGGTGACGGCAGTGAACACGCCCAGCGGAATCGAGGCGGTGACGTCCTTCAAATTGTTGCCGCGCGCGCCGATCACCTTGAGTTCGCGCTTCTTTTTCGGTTTGCGGCGCTCGGCCGGAAATTCCACCGCGAGTTCGCCGGAGAGATATTTGCCGGTAATCGAGCGCGGATTGGCCATGATGTCACCGGGCGCGCCCTGGGCGATGATCTCGCCGCCGTGGATGCCCGCATGCGGTCCGATATCGACCACATAGTCGGCAGTCAGGATCGCGTCTTCGTCATGCTCGACCACGATGACCGTGTTGCCGATGTCGCGCAGGTGCTTGAGCGTTTCCAAGAGCCGGGCGTTGTCGCGCTGGTGCAGGCCGATCGAGGGTTCGTCGAGCACGTAGAGCACGCCGGTCAGGCCCGAGCCGATCTGCGAGGCAAGCCGGATGCGCTGACTTTCACCACCCGACAGCGAACCGGAGTTGCGCGACAGGGTGAGATAATCGAGCCCGACATCGTTGAGGAATTTCAGCCGGTCGCGAATTTCCTTGAGGATGCGGACGGCGATCTCGTTTTGCTTGTCGTTGAGCCGCTCCGGCAGATCGTCGAACCAGGCGCCGGCGGCGCGGATCGACAGCTCCGTGACCTCGCCAATGTGACAGCCGTCGATCTTGACTGCGCGTGCCTCGGGCCTCAGCCGGTAGCCACCGCATTCGGGGCAGGGGGCTGCGGACATGTAGCGCTCGATCTCCTCGCGCGCCCAGGCGCTGTCGGTCTCCTTCCAGCGCCGCTCGAGATTGGGAATGATGCCCTCGAAGGTCTTGGACGTGGTGTAGGAGCGCAGGCCGTCATCATATTTGAAGGCAATCTTGTCCGTCGTGCCGCGCAGAATGGCGTTCTGACCTGCCGCTGGCAATTCCGACCAGCGATCACCTATCTTGAAGCCGAAATGCCGGCCCAGGGCTTCAAGCGTCTGGGTGTAATAGGGGGAGCTGGATTTGGCCCAAGGGGCGACTGCACCGCCGCGCAGGGTCAGGTCCGGCTCGGGAATAACCAGCGCCTCGTCGATTTTCTTCTGGGTGCCCAGCCCGTCACAGGTGGGGCAGGCGCCGTGCGGATTGTTGAAGGAAAACAGCCGCGGTTCGATCTCGGAAATGGTAAAGCCAGAGACCGGGCAGGCGAACTTCTCGGAAAACAGCATCCGCTCGTGGGTTTCGTTCTTGGACTTGTTGGCCGAACCCTGGCTGGTTTCGCTGTCGGGCAGCGGCTTGTCGGCGAATTCGGCGATCGCCAGACCGTCGGCCAAACGCAGGCAGGTCTCGAGGCTGTCGGCGAGACGCGCGGCGATGTCAGGGCGCACGACGATGCGGTCAACGACGATGTCGATGTCATGCTTGAACTTCTTGTCGAGCGGCGGCACGTCGGCGATTTCATAATACTGGCCGTCGAACTTGACCCGCTGAAAGCCCTTTTTCATGAATTCGGCGAGTTCCTTGCGGTACTCGCCCTTGCGGCCGCGAACCACCGGCGCCAGCACATAAAGCCGTGTGCCCTCGTCGAGCGCCAGCACCCGGTCGACCATCTGGCTGACCGTCTGGCTTTCGATCGGCAGGCCAGTGGCGGGTGAATAGGGCACGCCGACGCGGGCAAACAGCAGCCGCATGTAATCGTAGATTTCGGTGACCGTTCCGACCGTCGAGCGCGGATTTCGGCTGGTGGTTTTCTGTTCAATGGAAATTGCCGGCGACAACCCGTCGATCTGGTCGACATCGGGTTTTTGCATCATTTCCAGAAACTGCCGCGCATAGGCCGACAGGCTTTCGACATAGCGGCGCTGACCTTCGGCGTAGATGGTGTCGAACGCCAGCGAAGACTTTCCCGAACCCGATAGGCCGGTCATCACGATCAGGCTGTTGCGCGGCAGATCGAGATCGACATTTTTGAGATTGTGTTCGCGTGCTCCGCGAATGGTAATGGATTTGAGTTCCGTCATGACGCCGCCGGTCTTCGCCCTCGAGCGGTTCGTGCGATCCAATGAACCCGCGCGTTCCGCTTCCTCATATAAAAGTCACGCATGCCGGCGCCTGCCAAGAAAAGCTGCCTAAATCCGCCATGCAAGGTTTCCGCCCGCGCCGGAATTGGCCCCGGCGGGCGAACAAGGTCCATACATAAGCACATGCCGCGCAATGTCGAGACGCGCAATCCGGACAAAGCTGCGCCGATGCGAATCTCTTGACAGAAGATGGCATGAAGTTTAGAACAAATAAAGAACAAAAAAGGCCTGTGGATTGTCCGGACCCGCGTGACTGGCGATGCGGCGATCCTGTAAGGTGCGCACGAAATTGGACGGGGCGGCGCATTTCGCCGCCTGGAGTGTTTGGAAGGTGAAACATCATGGCGGGCAGCGTCAACAAGGTCATCCTCATTGGCAATCTCGGCGCAGATCCGGAAATCCGGCGCACCCAGGACGGGCGGCCGATCGCCAATCTGTCGGTGGCGACGTCGGAAAGCTGGCGTGACAAGAACACCGGCGAGCGGCGTGAAAAGACCGAATGGCACCGGGTGGTGATCTTCAATGAAGGCCTGTGCAAGATCGCCGAGAATTATCTCAAGAAGGGCTCGAAAGTCTATCTGGAAGGCCAGTTGCAGACCCGCAAGTGGCAGGATCAGTCGGGTCAGGACAAATACTCCACCGAAGTGGTGCTGCAGGGTTTCAACGGCAACCTGACCATGCTTGACGGCCGCAACGAAGGCGGCGGCGGGGGCGGTGGCCGTGATTTCGGTGGCAGTTCGGGTGGCGGCCAGCAAGGCGGCGGTGGATTTGGCGGCGGGTCCGGAGGCGGCCAACAGGGCGGCGGCGGATTTGGCGGCGGCAGCGGTGGCGGTGGTTCGCGCGATCTCGACGACGATATCCCGTTCTGATCGGGTTACGAAGGGTCGCCCTGATCGCCGAAGATACCCGCCCAAATGGTGAGGGTGTGTTCCCCACAGCTGGGACGGCGTGACGCTTGCCGCAAACAACCGCGGTGGCCGGTAATGGCGGCCGGGTTCACTCGTTTACGCGGCCGCGGAATCGGAGCCGGGTTCTAAGGACAATACATGCGTCAATCTCTCACCCATATCGCCCTTGTGGTTGGCGATTACGACGAAGCCATCGCGTTTTATTGCGGGGTGCTGGGCTTTGATCTGCTTGAAGACACCTATCAGCCTGAACAGGACAAGCGCTGGGTGGTGGTGCGGCCGAAAGGCGGGCAGGGCGCTTCTCTCGTTTTGGCCCGGGCCTCGAAGCCGGAGCAGCAGGCATTTGTTGGCAACCAGACTGGCGGCCGGGTGTTCCTGTTTCTCAACACCGACGATTTTAACCGCGACTACACCCGCTTGCTGGAGGCCGGGGTCGAGTTCGTGCGTCCGCCGGTGGTGCAGGACTACGGCACGGTCGCCGTGTTCCGCGATCTCTACGGCAATCTGTGGGATCTGCTGCAATTGAAAGACGGCCATCCGGCGGCTGTTTAGGCGAACCCGGTGCGTGCGCATCGCGTCGCCGAGGTCGCCACTTCCCGTCAGCTTCGATCCTGTGTGGTGATCTGGTGCAGAGTGCACTCAATCGTGATTGGCCATTTGCACTGGCGGATTCCAGATTGCGAACATGCGATACGGATCTTTTCCTCTCCCAAATCTGCGGCGTTCGGGCCGAAAGCAATTGATTGCCGCGCTTGGTTTGGCTGTGGCTGCCCTGCCGGTTTTCATCGGATCGCCTGCGGCGCTGGCGGGCGAAGCCGATGTTGTTGCGGTAGAAGCCACCAGGAGTGGTGACGGGACGTACCGGTTCGATGTCACCGTGCGCCACGCCGATGCGGGGTGGGAGCATTATGCTGACAAATGGCAGGTTCTGGGGCCCGATGGCGCATTGCTCGGTGAACGGGTTTTGTTGCATCCGCATGATAATGAGCAGCCCTTCACCCGCAGCCTTGCCGGGGTGGAGATATCAGACGGGATCCGTAGCGTGAGCGTGCGCGCCCATGACAAGATGCATGGCTGGGGCGGCACCGAACTCAAAGTGGACCTGCCCGACTGAGCGGCGAAGCTTGGACAAACGGCGGAACCCGGCCGCCCAACGATCAACTGATCCGCAGCTCCACTGAAACCCGGTCGCCATGGGAAATGCGTTCCGCGCGCCGGATATCGGCCTTGACCGGCAGGAAGTAGCAGCCCGACGCCTTGTCGGGAAACAGCGAGGTCTTCCAGCGGCTTTCGCCCAGGCGAACATCCACCCGTACGGTTCCGAAGCCCTTGACGCCGCCCGCCATGAACCGGATCTGCGCCGAAACGGGGTCTGGTACGGTGATGAAAAACCAGGTCGCACCGGGGTCGCGCCACAGCTGCGCCTCGAACAGGTAGTGCTGCTCCGGCGTCATCTGTGCTTCTCCTCAGCCTGTGGCGAAGGCTTGCTTGATGCCGTCGACCACGAATTGCACCGACAGTGCCGCGAGCACGACGCCCAGCAACCGCGTCAGTATGGTGCGGCCGGTGGCGCCGAGGAACTGGTCGAGCCGATCAGCGATTACCAGGGTGGCGAACAGCACCACGGACGCTGCGATGATGACGCCGATCAGCGCGGTGCGCTCCACCGGCGCATAGAAGGAGCCGGCCAGAAGGATCACGGCGGAAATCGCGCCCGGACCGGCGATCAGCGGGATCGCTAGCGGAAACACCGAAACATTGGAGATGTGGTCCTTGGTAATCGCCCGCTCGGCGCTTTTTTCCTGCCGCTCATGGCGCTTCTCGAAAATCATCTCAAAGGCGATGTAGAACAGCAGGATGCCGCCGGCGATGCGGAAGGCGCCCAGCGAAATCCCCAGCACCCCGAGAATGCTGGCGCCGGCAATGGCGAACACGGCCAGGATGCCTGCGCCAGTCAACGTCCCGCGCAGCGCCACCTGCAGGCGCTGGCTGCGGGTCATGCCCGTTGTCAGGCCCAGAAAGATGGCCGCAAGGCCTGGCGGGTCGAACATCACGATGATGGTGACGAAGGCGTTGATCAGCAGATCCACGTTCATTGATTTTCCCCCGGCTGCGTCGCAATTTGGCCGCGTTCACCGGCTTACGACACCCTTGGCGCGACCGGAACCCCCAAACAGCTCCGCAACGGTGGAGAAAGTGGCATTTGCGGCTTGAAACCGCTTATGCAAATTGGCGGTGTTCAAGGCTTTCAGTTATAAGACGCGAATGATTCCATCCAATTGTCGTGAACCGCTTTGACAGACCAGAAAACACCCTCCGGGCCAATCACTCCAGGCATTGAACCGGTTTCGATCATCGAGGAAATGCAGCGCTCCTATCTCGATTACGCCATGAGCGTGATCGTCAGCCGCGCGCTGCCGGATGTCCGCGACGGTCTCAAGCCGGTGCACCGGCGGATCCTGCATGCCATGCATGAGGGCGGGTATCACTGGAACCGCAAATATGTGAAATCCTCGCGCATCGTCGGCGATGTGATGGGTAAGTATCACCCGCATGGCGACCAGTCGATTTACGACGCCATGGTGCGGATGGCGCAGCACTGGTCGATGAGTTCGATGCTGATCGACGGCCAGGGTAATTTCGGCTCCATCGACGGCGATCCTCCGGCGGCCATGCGCTACACCGAATCGCGGCTGGCCAAGCTTGCGCACGAGATGCTTGAGGACATCGACAAGGACACGGTCGATTTCCAAGAAACCTATGATTCCTCGGGCCGCGAACCCAAGGTGCTGCCGGCTCGGTTTCCGAACCTGCTGGTCAATGGCGCGGGCGGTATCGCGGTCGGCATGGCCACCAACATTCCGCCGCACAATCTCGTGGAAGTGGTCAACGGCGCCATTGCCATCATGGACAACCCGGCGATCGACCTGATCGAGTTGATGCAGATCATCCCGGGCCCGGATTTTCCGACTTCGGGCATTATTCTGGGTCAGGCCGGCATCCGTCAGGCCTATGAGACCGGGCGCGGTTCGGTGATCATGCGCGGCAAGGTGGCGGTCGAGCCGATGCGCAATGATCGCGAGGCGATCATCATCACCGAGGTTCCCTATCAGGTGAACAAGGCCTCGATGATTGAAAAGATGGCCGAACTGGTGCGCGACAAGCGCATCGAGGGCATTTCGGATCTGCGCGACGAATCCGACCGCCAGGGTTATCGGGTGGTGATCGAGCTCAAGCGCGACGCCGTTGCCGATGTGATCATCAACCAGCTTTACCGCTACACGCCGCTCCAGACCTCGTTCGGGGTCAATATGGTGGCGCTCAATGGCGGCAAGCCGGAGTTGATGAACCTGATCGACATGCTCAAGGCGTTTGTCGCCTTCCGCGAGGATGTGATCACCCGGCGCACCAAATATCTGCTGCGCAAGGCGCGCGAGCGCGCGCATGTCTTGGTCGGACTGGCGATTGCGGTCGCCAATATTGATGAGGTGATCGCGCTGATCCGCAATGCGCCGGATCCGGCAACCGCGCGTGAGCAGTTGATGACCAGGCGCTGGCCGGCGATGGATGTCGAGGCGCTGATCCGGCTGATCGATGACCCGCGTCACCGCATCAACGAGGATGGCACCTACAATCTGTCCGAAGAACAGGCGCGGGCCATTCTTGAATTGCGTCTCGCGCGTTTGACCGCACTTGGACGCGACGAGATCGGCGACGAACTCAACAAGATCGGTGAGGAAATCCGTGACTTCCTGGATATCCTTGGGTCGCGCGAGCGGGTACAGCAGATCGTCAAGGACGAACTGATTGCCGTCCGTGACGAATTCGGTGTCCCGCGCCGCACCGAGATCGCCGAGGGCGGTCCCGACATGGATGACGAGGACCTGATTGCCCGCGAGGACATGGTCGTGACCGTCTCCCATGCCGGCTACATCAAGCGGGTTCCGCTCGCCACATACCGGGCCCAGCGCCGCGGCGGCAAGGGCCGCTCCGGCATGGCCACCAAGGACGAGGATTTCGTCACGCGGCTGTTTGTGGTCAACACCCACACGCCGGTGCTGTTCTTTTCCTCGCGCGGCATTGTCTACAAGGAAAAGGTCTGGCGTCTGCCGATCGGCACGCCGCAATCGCGCGGCAAGGCGCTGATCAACATGCTGCCGCTGGAAAAGGGCGAGCGCATCACGTCGATTATGCCGCTGCCGGAGGATGAGAGCAGTTGGGGCGAGCTCGATGTGATGTTCGCCACCACGCGCGGAACCGTCCGGCGCAACAAGCTCAGTGATTTCGTGCAGGTCAACCGTAACGGCAAGATCGCCATGAAGCTCGACAGCGATGGCGACGAGATCCTCAATGTCGAGACCTGCAATGAGCTTGACGACGTGCTGATGACCACGGCGCTCGGGCAATGCATCCGCTTTTCCGTCGATGATGTGCGGGTGTTTGCGGGGCGGAATTCGGTCGGCGTGCGCGGCATCAACCTGGCCGCAAGCGACACCATCATCTCCATGACCATCGTGCATCATGTCGATGCTGATGCGGCCGAGCGCGCCGCCTATCTCAAGCGCGCGGTGGCCGAACGCCGTGCGGCAAGCGGCGAAGACGTCGAAGAGGTCGCGCTGGTGGGCGAGGAGCCGGGCGAAGCGGGCGATCTTTCCGACGAGCGCTATGAAGAGCTCAAGGCGCGCGAGCAATACATCCTGACGGTTTCGGAAAAAGGCTATGGCAAGCGCTCGTCGAGCTACGAGTTCCGGATTTCGGGCCGCGGCGGCAAGGGCATCCGCGCCACCGATACCTCGAAAACCGCTGAAATCGGCCCGCTGGTGGCTGCCTTCCCGGTGGAGCAGGGCGACCAGATCATGATGGTATCCGATGGCGGGCAGGTGATCCGGGTGCCGGTCGGCGGCATCCGCATGGCCAGCCGCGCCACCAAGGGCGTGACCATCTTCTCCACCGCCAAGGACGAACGCGTCGTCTCCGTTGACCGGATCAGTGAACCGGAAGAGGACGAGGATCTGGAGATCGACGGCGAACTGGCCGAGGGCAGCGAGGCCGGAACTGTCGCGCCCGATGCAGGCCAGGGAGAAACGCCGGATGCGCCAACCGGAGATGACGAAACGCCGACTGACGGCTGATCGGGCAGGGCGGATTGAGCAAAAGCCGGGGAGAAATCCCCGGCTTTTTGGTTGTGAGAAGCTAGAGATGGGCCGTCTGGTGCCGTGACAGGCGCCTTCACGCACTCCGAAGCTTTGCTAACCAAATGCCGAGGCGCTCGAAGAGTCTGGTCGGATGGTGCCGTCCGTCCAATTAATCGCTTGTTCGTTGGCTACCATTGGTGCCAGTTTAGGCATGTAAAAGCAGGAGGGCGTCTTAGTGTTTCACGGCAAGGTGCTGGTCGCCCAAGGGGGTGGTCCGACGGCAGTCATCAACCAGTCGATGGTTGGGGCGGTTCTGGAATCACGCAAGTTTCGCGCTGTTGAGTTGATCTACGGCGCTGTACATGGTGTGCGTGGAATCCTGGACGAGGATTTTTACGATCTGACCCAGGAGACCACCCACAATCTGGAGATGGTCGCCAACACGCCCTCATCGGCGCTTGGCTCGACGCGCGACAAACCGGATTTGAAGTACTGCCAGGAACTCTTCAAGGTTCTGCGGGCGCATCAGATCGGCTATTTCTTCTACACCGGCGGTAACGATTCCTCGGACACCGTGCGCATTGTGAACAATGAAGCGCGCAAGGCGGATTACGATCTGCGCTGCATCCACATTCCCAAAACCATCGACAATGATCTGGTGGAGAATGACCATACGCCAGGTTTCCCCTCGGCCGCGCGCTATGTGGCTCAAGCGTTCATGGGCATCAATCTCGACAATGCGGCGCTGCCTGGTATCTACATTGGTGTTGTCATGGGGCGCCATGCAGGTTTTCTCACCGCCGCTTCGGCGTTGGGCAAGAAATTCTCCGATGATGGTCCTCATCTCATCTACATGCCCGAGCGAACCTTCGAGATCGATGGGTTCTTGAGCGATGTCAAGCAAGTGTATGAACGCTATGGCCGTTGCATCGTTGCCGTTAGTGAAGGCATCCATGACAGCTCGGGCGAGCCGATCATCGCCAAACTGGCCCAAGAGGTCGAACGTGACGCGCATGGCAATGTGCAATTGTCGGGAAGCGGCGCCCTGGCCGATTTGTTGACGCAGAAGGTCAAGGACGAACTGCAAATCTCGCGGGTCCGGGGCGATACGCTCGGTTACATCCAGCGCAGTTTTGTCGGATGTGTTTCCGATGTGGACCAGAATGAAGCCCGCGAAGTCGGCGAAAAGGCCGTTCAATACGGGATGTTCGGCGATCGCGACGGATCGGTAGCGATAAAACGCACCGGCCATTACTCGGTCGACTACGAACTGCTTCCGCTGGAACTCGTTGCCGGAAAGACCCGCACAATGCCCGACGAGTTCATCTCGGCTTCCGGTCACGACGTTACCGACGAGTTCCGGATGTATCTTCGCCCGCTGCTGGGCAAAGGCATGCCAGACGCCCATCGCCTTCGGCCAAACAAGGTGCCGAAGATCCTGGCGGCTCGGTGACAAGAATCGGCACGTGAGCGGGGTCGTCGCGTTCGGTGATGGACGAACTCAACCAGCGCCGGCGCTTGAAGGCATTGCCGGCGTTAACGCGGATGTGTGCTCCGGGCCGATTATGCCGAATGGTCGCCCTTCTTTTCGCCAACCACGCCCATATGCAATCAAACGGCCTGCGATGATGGCCGTTGATGACACGGCCTTCCGCTCCTGCCATTATCTGGCAGCATGCCTTGCTAGGCTGTACCGCCATCTTCCCCGTTTCGGAGCCCGTCCTTGTCCCGTGCGCAACGTCTTCTCGATCTGATCCAGTTGTTCCGGCGCTACACGCGGCCGGTCAGCGGGGCGACGTTGGCCGAAGAACTTGGCGTGTCGCTCAGGACCATCTACCGCGACATCGATGCGTTGAAGGCGCAAGGGGCGGCGATTGACGGCGAGGCGGGCGTGGGGTTCGTGCTCAAGCCCGGTTTTATGCTGCCGCCGCTCATGTTTTCCGAAGACGAGATCGAGGCGTTGGTGCTGGGGTCGCACTGGGTGGCTCAGCGCACCGACACACAACTGGCCGAAGCCGCGCGCAATGCGCTGGTCAAGATCGCCGCGGTGCTGCCGCCCGATCTGAAAGCCGGGCTCGATGAAAACACCCTGCTGGTGGCGCCGGGTGCGCCGATGGCCGCCGGCGAGGCCGAATTGCCCAAGATCCGCGAGGCGATCCGGCGGCAGCGCAAGATCCTGATCGACTATGCCGACGTCAAGGGGACGGCAAGCGAACGCATGATCTGGCCGGTGGCGCTTGCCTTTTTCGACCGCGCCCGGGTGATCGTGGCCTGGTGCGAATTGCGGCAGGATTTCAGGCATTTCCGCGCCGACCGCGTCACCCGGCTGACTGTTCAGGCGTCGGGATACCCGCAACGGCGCGCAGCACTGATGAAGGCCTGGCAGGCGCAGGAGGGGGTTCACTTGCGTCCAAAATCAGGTTGAGAGTTACTTTACTGCTGACAGAAAATGGCACCATGAAGTTCTAGTCTCCGGACATGGCCAATCGGCCGATTGTCACCAAACACGGAGAGACCAATGTTCGATTTTAATTTTGTGCTGCTGCATGTCACAGATCCGCTCGAGAGCGCCCGCTTCTATTCGGACCTGCTCGGTCTGAAAGTGGTCGAAGCGGAGGCGACGTTTGCCATGGCGCCGCTGAACGAGAAAGTGCTGCTGGGATGGTGGCTGGCCGGCGCGGCCGATCCGGAGGGAAGGGGCACCCCCGGCGCCAGTGAGATTTCGTTCGACGTGGCCGATCTCGCCGCACTTGAAGCACTGCATGCGGACTGGAAGGCCCGGGATATTGAAATCCACGTGCCGCCGCTCGAGATGCCCTTCGGCCACACATTCGTCGCAGCCGATCCCGACGGGCACCGCATTCGCATTGTCGCGAGCAAACAGGGCTGAACCGCGGATCCATCGCGGCAATGGTAAGGCCCGGAAGCTCCTTGGCGCTGCCGGGCCGCGTCCGTGGCCACCAGTGTTTATGAAGGGGCGGCGGGTTGGTTCGCTCAGAGGTTGGAGGAACGGATCACTGCGCCCGTATCGCGCTCGCGGGAAAGCCGGGCGGGGCGGCTGCTGACTGCGATCGCGTCCCGAAGGGCGCCGAGAACTAGCCCGCTGAAAAGAGCTGCAATCAAAAATGCGAGTGTTGCCAGGGCCAGTGTCATGTCGGTGTCCTCTTGTCGGTGTGCTTATCGTTGGGCGACTATGGCAGAGCTTGGCTGAACCGAAGCTGAACGCGTCATGACCGCGCTTGCAAAGCCTGCCCGGGACATGGTCCGACAGGCGGCCGGCGCCCGGCAAAGCCTTGGAATGTGTTCTCGCCGCCTTCGATAAACCGCAATTGGCGCCCAAGGTATGAAGGCGGTCGGGCCGCTCAAGCGGTGATCGCCGGTGTGTTCCGGTTGTATTTCGCGCAACCGGTTCCGATGGCCGGTTGCGAAATTTTGCGTTTCAGGCAATGCGACCGGAAGCTTGCAACCGGGCCAATCCAGGTCCCGGGCATTGGTCAGTGGTCAATCTGATTGGTGATGCCGTCACAACAGGACCTCTGACAATGGCAAAGAACATTTTCTCCAAAGGCCAGCGGGTAGCGCTGCAATCGCGTGTGGGGCTGTCGCCCAGGGTTCCCGATGAATTCACGGTGTCGTTGCGGCTGCCGGATAATCTCGGTCAGCCGCAATACCGGATCTGCAATGAAGAGCGCGGCCACGAACGGGTGGAGCAGGGCAGCAATCTTCAACTTCTCGACAATCAAACGCGCGGCTAGCGCATTTTGGGGGACACCTGATGGCCAAAGGCCAGAAACGTTCGAACAAGGAAGTCCGGAAGCCGAAGAAGGCAAAGACCGAGGTCAAGGCAGCGCCGGCCACCGGGACGGCAGTCAAGGCGCTTAATGACAACCTCTTTCCCCGGAAGTCCAAAACATGAGCGGCAACGCATGACGCTGGGCTTTCCAAACCAGACCCGCAGTCTGGATGAAGACGCCGATCTCATCAGGTTTACCGGACATGACGGGGTGATGGAGATCCGGTTTTTACTGGAATTGCCGGCGCTGGAGCGCATGGCCGGTTTGGGCGGCAGTCCGATCGAGATTTATCTGGCGGCATTCGATCAGCGCCGGGAGACGATCGAGAGCATGGCGGCGCGCGCCTACGGCCGCACCCGAAAATCGCTGGTCCGGCTGTCCGTGACCGACCTTTGATTCGGCGCGCCGGTCCAATGTTTCCAGAGTGACCTGATATCCGGAGATCGCCAGATTCTCGGGTTTCGTTTTGTTCGAACGAAACCCGGCCCGGCCGTGCGTGACCTTGCGGCGGGCCTTTTACCGCGCGGTCTCCCTGAGCCCGGGACGCGTCAGGGCAAAATGGTCATGCCGCAGATGGCTCCGGTCGTCTTGATGCGCCGGGCGCGACATGACAAAAAGCTCCCAGCAACAGGAGCCGTTCATGCGCACCGCATTTTATCCCGGATCGTTCGACCCCATGACCAATGGCCATATTGATGTGCTGGAGCAGGCACTGGCCCTGTGCGACCGGCTGGTGGTGGGCATCGGTGTGCATCCGGGCAAGGCGCCGATGTTTTCCTTCGACGAACGCGCCAGCCTGATATCACATGTGGTCCAGTCCGAATTTCCTGAACGAACCGAAGATGTTAGCGTAACTTCCTTCAGTGGGCTCGTCATCGAGGCAGCTGCCGAGGCCGATGCCACCGTGCTGGTGCGCGGGCTTCGCGACGGCACCGATCTCGATTATGAGATGCAGATGGCCGGCATGAACCGGGCCATGGCGCCGTCGATCACCACGGTGTTTGCGCCTGCCTATCCCGAATCGCGCCACATCACCGCCACTCTTGTGCGCCAGATCGCCAAGATGGGTGGCGATGTGACGCCGTTCGTTCCGCTGGTGGTGCGCAAGGCGCTCGCCGCCCGGATTGCCGAAGCCTGACCGGGCCCGCGGCTGCCGGGACCGCGAAACCGCGGCGGACACGGCGTTGCCAAGCGCCCGGCAGTATGTCAAACGGTTGCCGCCGGCGCCAATATCGCGTCGGCGCGCGTAAATTTTCGGAGCTCCCATGCAATTTTTTCGTTTAGCCGCCACCGCCCTAATGTGTCTTGGCCTGGCGTTTCCGTCGCTTGCCTCGGCCGCCGAGCGGTTGACCATCAAGCTCAAGACCGGTGATGTGGTGATCGAACTGGCAGAGGACGTGGCTCCGGCACATGCTGCCCGGCTCAAGGCGCTGGCCGAGGCCGGCGAGTATGACAATGTCGCCTTTCACCGGGTGATCGAAGGCTTCATGGCGCAGACCGGCGATGTCCAGTTCGGCGACATGGAAGACGGCTTCACGCCCCGCCGCGCCGGTACCGGCGGCTCCGACATGCCCGATCTGCAAGCCGAATTTTCCGACAAGCCCTTCCTGCGCGGCACAGTCGGCATGGCGCGGTCGCAGAATCCGAATTCGGCCAATTCGCAGTTCTTCATCATGTTCGACGAGGGTCCGTTTCTCAACGGCCAGTACACGGTGGTGGGCCAGGTGGTCGAGGGCATGGAATATGTCGACCAGATCAAGCGCGGCGATCCGAACACAAACGGCGCGGTGGACAATCCCGACCGCATGATCAGCGTCCGCGCGGGCGGCTGATCGCTTTTCGATATTTCAACAGGAGAATCACCATGGCGGAGATCAAGGATCCCGAAAACACCCTCATCGTGGAAACCACGCAAGGCAACGTCACCATCGAAATGCTGCCCGATCTTGCGCCTGACCATGTCGGTCGCATCAAGGAACTGGCCCGCGCCGGCGCCTATGACGGTGTGGTGTTCCACCGGGTCATCGACGGCTTCATGGCGCAGACCGGCGACGTCAAGTTCGGCAAGTCCGACGGCCCGTCCTTCGATCCGCGTCGCGCTGGCATGGGCGGCTCCGACAAGCCTGACCTGAAGGCCGAATTCTCCAACATGAACCACGGCCGTGGTACCTGCTCGATGGCGCGGGCCCAGGACCCCAACTCGGCCAATTCGCAGTTTTTCATCTGCTTCGACGACGCCGGTTTCCTCAACCGTCAATACACGGTCTGGGGCCAGGTCATCGAAGGCATGGACAATGTCGACAAGATCAAGCGCGGCGAGCCGGTGGTCGATCCCGACAAGATCGTCTCGATGAAGGTCGCGGCCGACGCCTGACCCATTTTTGCGCGCGGGAACGGCGGAGCTTGCGTTCGGCCTTCCCGCGCGTTTTTTGTGAGACGCCGCCATGCGCGTTGACCTTTTCGATTTTGATTTGCCCGACGACCGGATTGCGCTGAGGCCGGCAAGCCCTCGCGACAGTGCGAAGATGCTGCGCGTCGATGCCCGTGGCGGATTGACGGATCTCAGCGTCGCCGACCTTACGGATCAGCTCCGGCCGGGCGACGCGCTGGTGTTTAACGACACAAGGGTCATCCCGGCCCAGCTTGAGGGCATCCGGCGCCGCGACGGCAATGAGGTCAAGGTATCGGCCACCTTGCACATGCGCAGCGGCGCGGACCGCTGGAAGGCCTTTGTGAAACCGGGTAAGCGGATCAAGCCCGGCGACAGGCTGATCTTTGGCAACGATGCCTCGAGTTGTCTCGCCGGCAACCTTGACGCCACTGCGGGCGCCCGCAGCGAAGGCGGTGAGATCGAATTGATCTTTGATCTGTCCGGTCCAGCGCTCGATGAGGCGATCATGGCCGTGGGCCATATTCCGCTGCCGCCGTACATTGCTTCCAAACGCGGCGAGGATGCGCGTGACCGGCTCGATTACCAGACCATCTATGCGCGCGAGGAGGGGGCGGTGGCGGCTCCGACCGCGGGGCTGCATTTTACACCGGAGCTGTTCGAGCGGCTCGACGCACGTGGAATCGAACGGCATTTTGTGACGCTGCATGTGGGCGCCGGCACCTTCCTGCCGGTCAAGGCCGAGGACACCGGCGATCACCGGATGCATGCGGAGATCGGCCATGTCAGCGCGGCCACCGCTGACGCGCTCAACGCGGTGCGCGCACGCGGCGGCCGGATCGTCTCGGTGGGCACCACGTCGCTGAGGCTTCTGGAAAGTGCGGCCGGTGAAGATGGTATGATCAATGCCTGGTCGGGCCCGACCGACATCTTCATCACTCCGGGCTACAAGTTTCGCGCGGTCGATGTGCTGATGACCAATTTTCACCTGCCGCGGTCAACCCTGTTCATGCTGGTGTCGGCGTTTTCAGGTCTCAAGACCATGCGAAATGCCTATCGCCACGCCGTTGAGACGGGCTATCGTTTCTATTCCTATGGCGATGCCAGCCTGCTGTTCCGGAGTGAGCCGTGACCACTGATACCTTTGAATTCAAGTGTCTCGCCACCGACGGAAAGGCGCGGCGCGGCGAAATTGTCATGCCGCGCGGAACCGTGCGCACTCCGGCGTTCATGCCAGTGGGCACCGGTGGCACGGTCAAGGCCATGTACATGGATCAGGTGCGCGATCTGGGCGCCGATATCATTCTTGGAAACACCTACCACCTGATGCTCCGCCCCGGGGCCGAGCGGATGGCGCGGCTCGGGGGGCTTCATGAATTTGCACGCTGGCCGCATCCGATCCTGACGGACTCAGGCGGGTTTCAGGTCATGTCGCTGTCGGGTTTGCGCAAGATCACGGAACAGGGGGTGACTTTCCAGTCGCATATCGACGGCTCACGCCACGAGATGTCGCCCGAACGCTCGATCGAGATTCAGGGACTGCTGGGCTCCGACATCCAGATGCAGCTTGATGAGTGCGTCGCGCTGCCGGCCAGCGAGAGCGAAATTGAACGGGCAATGGAGATGTCATTGCGCTGGGCTGATCGCTGCAAGACTGCCTTTGGCGACCAGTCGGGCAAGGCGATGTTTGGCATTGCCCAGGGCGGCGATGTACCGCGTTTGCGGGAGCGTTCGGCGCAAGGGCTCGCCGGGCTCGATCTCAAGGGCTATGCGGTTGGCGGGCTTGCCGTAGGCGAACCGCAGGATGTTATGCTTGAGATGCTTGATGTGACCTGTCCGCTGCTGCCGACTGAGAAGCCGCGCTATCTGATGGGAGTCGGCACGCCCGACGACATCCTTAAATCGGTAGGCCGCGGCATCGACATGTTCGATTGCGTAATGCCGACCCGTGCCGGCCGGCACGGGCTGGCCTTCACCCGTTACGGCAAGATCAACCTTAAAAACGCCCGTCACGCGGAAGACACGCGGCCACTGGATGTGCAAAGCGATTGCCCGGCGGCACGCGACTATTCCCGCGCCTATCTGCATCACCTTGTTCGCTCCAATGAATTGTTGGGCGCGATGCTGATCACCTGGAACAATCTGGCCTATTACCAGAGCCTGATGACGGGTATCCGCGCGGCAATCGAGGCTCGCCGGTTCGAGGATTTTGGCGCTGATACCCAGGCCGAATGGGCCGCAGGCGATATCGCTCCGCTCGTTTGAGCAAAATCAGAACCGGCTTAATCTGTATCGTCTGCCTTAATCAGCGTCGAGCGTCTTTTCGCAATGTGACGGGCCACCCTTGGGATCGGTTCGGTCGGAGATGGCGCGAATTCTGGTGATCTTGTAATCTTTGCTGACATTCAGTTCGACGGTGCAGGAGCGGCCGCGCGAAAATCCACCACGCCACTTGTAAAGCGCCGAGCCGCCGGGGCCGGCCTCATCGGAGATCGGCGGGCCATAGGCGGCAAAGAATGTATCGGCGCCCTTGCCGTTCCAGCGCGCCTGCAACGGATTCGAGGGCACTGTTGTCGTGCAGGCGGTAAGGGCGACGGCACAAATTGCCAGAAACGCATTCCTGAGGCGCATGGTGGAGACATCCCTTGAGATCGTGGTTCATCTGCTGAGACCGCGGTGGCCAGCTTGATCAGTCATAGCGGATTCGAGGCAAAGGGAAAATGCTTGTCGGACCCGACCGTGATTGCGACCAGTCTGGCAAATCCGGTGCGGGGATCAGGCAATCGACAGGATTTCCAGTTCCCGGTCTCCCACTTCCACCACATCGCCGGGCGCCTTGCCCATCAGCGCCCGCGCCACTGGAGATGCAAATGAGATGCTGCCGGTTTTGGGATCGGCTTCATCTTCGCCAACGATGCGGTAGGTCTGCGGTGGCGCGTCGTCGCGGGTGAAAGTCACCGTTGAGCCAAAAGCCACCGCGTCCGGATTGGATGGATCCGCAATCACCTGCGCGGTGCGGACCCGTTCGGTGAAATAGCGTGCATCGCGTAAGGGAACGGCTTGCTGACGCCTGCGTTCATTGACATCTTCGATCGTCCTGGCTGCCTCATAGGCTGCTCGCGCGGCTTGCAGCTCAGCTTGCAACTGCTGCAACCCGGCCTCGGTTACCAAATTCGGGTGTAGCGAAATTGGCCGGTCGGGCAGCAGGGTTTCGGCTGCGGTTTCGGAACTTTCTTCCTTGGTAAAGGCGACGCTCACGACGTGTCTCCGATTTGGCGGACGGGGTCAATTCAAGCCTATGGTGCGATGACAAGTCAACGTCGTAGGCGGCCGTCCGGTTCCGTACGGCAAAAGGCAGCAAACCGGTTTGAAGCATGGTGCTGGTGGATGGGGTTCAAATCTGCGGCGCGGCCGCCTTGATCATCTGCACGCCGTTGATCTTGAAACTGCCGTCCGGTTGGCGTTCGAGCGAGTAGAGCGCTGTCCAGTCCTGACCATCGGGACCCTGGATTAGCACCTCCTGGACAAGGCCTGAGCCATCAGGCGCGGATTTCGAACGGCCGAAGGCGAAATTGCCCGGCCGGTAGACCGGCTGATAGCCGCGCTTGACCATGTCAAAGAAGCGGTTTTCATCGGGGTAAAGCCGCTTGATCGAAGGCGCCGCAAAGGAATAGGCGGCTTGCATGTCATCATTGAGAAAGGCGTTGATCTGGCTCTCAATCACCTGTTGTCCCGCCGCGGCGTCGTCGGCGCGGGCAGCTACGGGCGCGATTAGCAACGCAAGGGCAAGTGCTGCGCAGCGGGCGATAAGCCCCGCGCGTAAGGTAAAGGGCAGGGCAAGTGACAGCATGACGCATCCTCCTGCAGACATCAGATAGGACGGCCGCGGGTTGAGGAAAGCTTCAACGCGTGTTGAAAATCATCCGGATTGTCGTTTGCTCCGGCGTCAGCGGAAATAATCGAAATGAAATCAAATGCATGCCAGAGTTTTCAAAGAATCTGATTCCACGCACTCAATCCGGCCTTATGGCACGATCATAACCTTGCCATCGCCAAGTTTGAGCGCCTTGGGCAACTCCTCCAATGCGTCGGCCAGCTTGACGGTGGCGACGACCTCGGTTTTCCAGGCGCCGGAAATGAACCGGTTTTGCACCGCGCGCAGTGTCTTGAGCTTTTCGATGATCGAAGCCCGGCGAAACCACTCGGCCAGCCAGTAACCCTCGATTTTCTTGTTCATGAAGATCAACTGTCCGGTCTCGGGGATCGACGGGGCCTCGTTGTCGAGCTTGCCATAGATCACCCAGCGGGCGCGCGACGGCATGGCCGTGAAGATGTCGGCCGAAAGTTGATTGGCGACCGCATCGAGCAGCACCCGCGGCTTTTCGGTCTTGCAAAGCCCGGCGAGCTTGCTGTCGAAGTCCGGATCCGATTGCACCAGCACATGGGCTGCGCCCAATTGCATAAGATGCGCGGCCTGGCTTTGCTTCCGGATCACCGCGATCATCTGATAGCCGTTGTCGCGGGCCAGACCCGCCATCAGCTTGCCAAGCTGGCTGAAGGCAGCGGTGAAGATGAAACTCTTGGAGCCCGATTGTTTGACGATGTCGAACATCGTCCACGCGGTAACCGGATTGACCACGTGGCCTGCCGCGTCCTCATCGCGCATTCCGGATTTAATGACCACACAGGTTGCGGCGGAGGCGACGATATACTCCGCCCAGGCGCCGGACCCGGCTGTGCCGCCGACGAAGGCCACGCGCTTGCCCTTGAGGTAACCGGCATAAAGCCCCTTGCTGTCCACCACGTCGCCGACGCCTTCGAACCCGGCGGCAGCACCCTTGACGCGCGGCTGGCCGTATTCGCCCTTGACGAAATAGAGATCAGAGGGATTGACCGAGGCCATGCGCACCTTGATCAGCACTTCGCCGGCGCCGGGCCTGGGGACCGGCATTGCGCCATATTCGAGATAGGGTGCGAGTGTGTCGACATCCGCGCCGGTGCGGGTGTCGGAAAGGCCGTCGTGTTTCAGGATCAGGGCGTTCATGCTGGCGGGAACGGTCATGTGCTTTCCTTCAAGGAACGAGAATGGTCTTGCCGATGGCGCCGCGATCGAGAATGCGTTGCAAGGCGGCGGCACCATCTGCGAGCGGCCAGCGTTCATCGATCCGCGGCTTGATCAAGCCGGTGGCGTGCCAGGCGAACAATTCGCGGTTGTTTGCGGCATAGGCCTTGGGCTCGCGGGACACGAAGGCGCCCCAGAACACGCCGATCAGCGAGAACTCCTTCAGTAGCGCCAAATTGACGGCGAGCGTCGGGATTTCGCCCGAGGCGAAGCCCACCACCAGCAGCCGGCCGTTGCGCGCCATGGCGCGTGCAGCGACCTGAAATGCGTCGCCGCCCACCGGATCGAAGGCGACATCGACGCCAGCGCCGCCGGTCTCGGATTTGAGCGCCTCGCGCAAGCCGTCATAGGGCAGGGCGACATCTGCGCCGGCCTCTTTGCAGGCGATCTGTTTGTCCTTTGTCGAGGCCACGGCGATCACCCGTGCGCCAATCGCCTTGCCGATGGCAATCGCCGCCAGCCCGGTCGAGCCCGCGCCGCCGAGCACCAGCAGGGTTTCGTCCTTCTTGAGGTCGGCGCGCTGGCGCAGGGCGTGGTGAGAGGTGCCCCAGGCACACATCAATGCGCAGGCATCCTCGGCCGTCATGTAATCGGGCCGGGCGAAGACGCGGGACGCAGACGCGCGCACTTTCTGTGCGTAGGCGCCGTGATCGAGCAGCGCCACCACCTTGTCGCCAACATTGAACTGCGTCACCTGATCGCCAACTGCCGCGACGATGCCTGCGGCTTCCATCCCCGGCACAAAGGGGGTCTCGGGCTTCATCTGATAGAGCCCCTGCACCAGGAGCCCGTCGGGAAAATTCACCCCGATCGCTTCGGCGCGGATGATGACGTCACCCGGCCCCGGTTCGGGGTCGGGGATGTCGCGATACTCGAGTTTCGAGACCGGCCCGTATTCGTCGCAGAGGATTGCCTTCATGGCCGGATCAAACCTTCTCCTGGGTATGGCGCTTGAGTTCGGCACGGGCGACCTGACGGCGATGCACGGCATCGGGACCATCGGCAAGGCGCAGGGTGCGCAAATGTGTCCACATCCGCGCAAGCGGCGTGTCCTGCGAGATTCCCTGACCTCCGAACATCTGGGCGGCCTCGTCGGTGACCTTCAGGGCCACCCGCGGCGCCACCACCTTGATCTGACTGATCCATGGCGCTGCGGCGCGGGCATTGCCCTGATCCATCATCCAGGCGGCCTTGAGGCACAACAGCCGCGCCATTTCGATTTCCATCCGGCATTCGGCGATGATGTCGAAATTGGCGCCGAGCTGGGCGAGCTTCTTGCCGAAGGCCTCGCGGTCGAGTGCGCGCTTGCACATCAGTTCGAGCGCCATTTCGGCCTGTCCGATGGCGCGCATGCAGTGGTGAATTCGGCCCGGTCCGAGCCGGCCTTGCGCAATTTCGAACCCCTTGCCTTCGCCCACCAGCAGATTGTCAGCGGGGACCCGGACATCTGAGAATTTCAGGTGGTAATGGCCATGCGGCGCGTCGTCCTGGCCATAGACCTGCATCGGGCGGAGCTTTTCGATTCCGGCGGTGTCGGCCGTCACCAGGATCATCGAGTGACGGGCATGTTTGGGCGCATCATCATCGCCGGTGCGGACCATGACGATGTAGATCGCGCAGCGCGGATCGCCGGCGCCCGACGCCCACCATTTCTCGCCATTGAGCACATAATCGTCGCCATCGCGCACGCAGGTCATGGATATGTTGGTGGCGTCCGATGAAGCGACATCGGGTTCGGTCATCAGATAGGCGGAGCGGATCTTGCCGTCGAGCAGCGGTTCCAGCCAGCGGCGCTTATGCTCGGGCGCGCCATAGCGATCGAGCACCTCCATGTTGCCGGTGTCCGGCGCAGAACAATTGAAGGTTTCGGCGCCCAGATGCGCCTTGCCCATTTCTTCGGCGAGGTAGGCATATTCGACCGTGGTCAGCCCGTTGTCCGCATGGGTGCGCCACAGGTTCCAAAGCCCGCGTTCACGCGCCTTGGCTTTGAGGCTTTCGAGAATTTCGGTCTGCCGGGCCGTGTAGCTCCAGCGGTCGCCCTGTGCACCGACCTCGGCCAGAAATTCCTCGTCGAGCGGGATGATTTCGTTGCGCACCATGTCGCGCACCGCCTCCAGAACGGGGTGAAGATGGGCCGAGATGCCCAGATCCATGGATTTTGCCTCAGTCAAGTTGATCTCCCATCGGTCTTGCGCTCAGGGTCCGCACGGCTCAATCCGAATCTTCCCTTTACGCACACGTCAATTGTTTGCCATGCTAGTCGCCGCAGGTCCGGGCGGCAATCGCTCCTGCAGCAATTCAATCGGGCTATTGTCGCGTTGCGATGCGCGGGATGACCCGGGGAGGAGAAGGCGGCACAATGGGTTATGTGGATGAGTTGTTTTCGGTTCGCGGCAAAACAGCGCTGGTGACCGGCGGGGCGACGGGAATCGGCCGGATGATCGCCACCGGCCTGGCCCAGGCCGGCGCCCGGGTGCTGATCGCCTCGCGCAAGGGAGAGGATTGCGCCAGGGTGGCCGATGAGATCAATGCGCTTGGCGGCGAGGGAACGGCTGAAGGCTTTGCCGGCGATGTCGGGACCGAAGAAGGGGTTACGGCGCTGGTCGAGGCGGTGAAGTCGCGCACCGGAAAGCTCGAAATTCTCGTCAACAATGCCGGCGTTTCCTGGGGGGCAAGTTATGAGGAGTTCCCCCACGCGGCCTGGGCCAAGGTGATGGCGGTCAATGTCGCCGGCCTTTTCACACTGACCCGGGACCTGACGCCGCTGCTGCGCGCTGCCGGCAGCGATGAGGATCCGGCGCGGGTGATCAATCTGGGCTCGGTGATGGGCACCCAGCCGCTGGCCGACGGCGCCTATTCCTACACGGCCGCCAAGGCAGCGGTGCATCATCTTACCCGGACGCTCGCCAACGAACTGGCGGAACGGCGGATCACCGTCAACGCCTTCGCGCCAGGGCCGTTTCAAAGCAAGATGACTGCATTCGCAACCGCGCGTGACGATCAGGTCGAGCGGATCGGCGCCGGGGTGCCGCTGGGGCGTATCGGCGCTCCGGAGGATGTTGCCGGTGCTGCGATCTATCTGTGCAGCCGCGCCGGGGCCTATATCACCGGTGCAATCCTGCCCATTGATGGCGGCGTGTCGACACAGCACGGCATCCGCCTGTTCAAGGACGCCTGAGATGGACACCGAACCCTTTGATCTCGAAGCGCTGGCCGATGAGTTGCATGAGTTGGTTCCCGGCTTTTCCGGGCTGCATGCGATTGAAAAGTTCAACACCGGTCAGTCAAATCCCACCTACCGGGTGGAGGCCGACAGCGGCCGCTATGTGCTTCGCGCCAAACCACCGGGAACGCTGCTCAAATCGGCCCATCAGGTGGATCGCGAATACCGGGTGATGAAGGCGCTCGCCGGGCAGGGCGTACCCGTGCCGAAGGTGTTCGCGCTGTCGGATGAGCACAGCGCCATCGGCCGGATGTATTTCGTCATGGAACTGGTGGAAGGCCACATCTTCTGGGATCCGGCCTTGCCTGAAACCACCAGGGATGAGCGAACGGCCATCTATGACGGCATGAATGACGTGCTGGCGCGGCTGCACAGCGTCAACCCGGAGGACGCCGGGCTTGGCGATTTCGGCCGTCCAGGCAACTATTTCGCGCGACAGATCAAACGCTGGCGAGAGCAATATCTGGCAAGCAAGACCGATGAGTTGCCGGACATGGATCGGCTGATGGCCTGGCTTGAGGATCATCTGCCCGATGATGACGGACGGGTGTCGGTGGTGCATGGCGATTTCCGGCTCGACAACATGATCTTCGCCGGTCATGGCGAGGAAGTGCTGGCGCTGATCGATTGGGAGTTGTCGACGCTGGGCCACCCGATGGCCGATCTTGCCTATCAATGTATGCAATGGCGGTTGCCGCACGCCAGCGGATTTCGCGGGCTGGGCGGGCTTGACCGCGCGGAACTCGGCATTCCCAGCGAGGCGGACTATGTCGCCCGCTACAGCGAGCGCAGCGGCATTGCCGTCGACAACTGGACCTTCGGCCTGGCGTTTTCCTTCTTCAGGCTCGCGGCCATTCTCCAAGGCGTCTACAAGCGTTCACTTGACGGCAACGCCTCCAATCCCGATCGCGCCCGTGAGATCGGCAAGGCGGTGCCGCTGCTGGCTGCGATGGCCGGTGATATCATCAACGGAGAGGGGTAAGCATGGCGGATTTTGAAGACCGTGTGGTTCTTCTAACCGGTGCGACCGGCGGCTTCGGACAAGCGGCTGCGAGATTTTTCACCGGTCATGGCGCACGGCTGGTGTTGAGCGATCTTGATGCGGGCGGATTATCTGCGCTGGCGAACGGTCTCGATTGTGAGGCCGAGACGCTGCCCGGTGACATCACCGATCCGGAACTCTCTGAACAGCTCGTGAAAGCTGCGGTTGAGCGCTTTGGCCGTGTTGACATCGCGATCAACAATGCCGGCATCGCCCATGACATGATGCCCTTGCCCAAGACACCGCTCGACGTGGCGCAGAAGATTATCAATGTCGACCTGATGGGTGTGTTTTATGCCATGCGGGCGCAACTTCCAGCCATGGAGCACCGTTTTCGTGAAACCGGGGAGACCGGCGCCATTGTCAATATCGCGTCGGTGGCCGGTGTGGTCGGCGCGCCGATGCTGTCGGTCTATGCGGCGGCCAAACATGGCGTAGTCGGGCTCACCAAATCTGCGGCGCTCGAATATGCGCGGCGCGGGGTGCGGGTCAATGCGCTGTGCCCGTCGTTTGCGCGCACGCCGATGGTCACCGGCTTTCTCGATGCCGCGGGGGATGACCGCGCCGCGGCGGAAGCCGGGCTGGTTCGGGCAATCCCGATGGGACGGATGGCGGAGGTCGACGAGGTGATCGCCGGTCTCGCTTTTCTCGCCGATCCGGCCTCAAGCTTCGTGACCGGACAGACCCTGGAGATCGACGGCGGGCTTTCTGCTGGCTGAGAAACATCGAATGCCGCTTGAGCTATAAAAAATGCACAACGGTTGAGCATTCCGGCTTGTTGAACATCAAGTCGGGGACGTGCACAGTGGCTGCAACATTCCCATTATCTGGAGGCAGGACCATGCAGGAACTCACCCATTACATCGGCGGCCAGCATGTTAACGGCCAATCGGGCCGTTTTGCCGACGTCATGAACCCGGCGACCGGCGAAGTTCAGGCCAAGGTGCCGCTGGCTTCCCACGAAGAGCTCGCCGATGCGGTGGCGATTGCCGCCAAAGCGCAAGTCGGTTGGGCTGCGACCAACCCGCAGAAGCGCGCGCGGGTGTTGATGAAATTCGTCGAGCTTCTGCACCGCGATATGGACAAGCTCGCCGAGGCGCTGTCGCGCGAACACGGCAAGACCATTCCCGACGCCAAGGGTGATGTCATCCGCGGGCTGGAAGTGGCGGAGTTCTGCTTTGGCGCACCGCATCTGCTCAAGGGCGAGTTCACCGAGGGCGCAGGGCCGGGCATCGACATGTATTCGCTGCGCCAGCCGCTGGGCGTGGTCGCCGGCATTACCCCGTTCAATTTCCCGGCAATGATTCCGATGTGGAAGTTCTGCCCGGCCATTGCCGTAGGCAACGCCTTTATCCTGAAGCCGTCCGAGCGCGATCCGTCGGTTCCGTTGATGCTGGCCGAGCTGATGAGCGAAGCGGGTCTGCCTGACGGCATTCTCAATGTGGTCAATGGCGACAAGGACGCAGTGGATGCGATCCTCGATCACCCCGAGATCATGGCTGTTGGCTTTGTCGGCTCTACTCCGATCGCGCAGTATATTTATTCGCGCGGTTGCGCCAATGGCAAGCGGGTGCAGTGTTTCGGCGGCGCCAAAAACCACATGATCATCATGCCGGATGCCGACATCGACCAGGCAGTCGATGCGCTGGTAGGCGCAGGCTACGGCGCAGCCGGTGAACGCTGCATGGCGATTTCGGTGGCGGTGCCGGTGGGCGAGAAGACCGCCGATCTGCTGATCGAAAAGCTGGCCCCTCGGGTCGAAGCGCTGAAGATCGGTCCCTATACCGATGGCAACGATGTGGATTTCGGTCCGCTGGTCACCCGCGAAGCCCGCGACCGGGTTCTGGGGCTGGTCAATTCCGGCGTCGAGCAGGGCGCCAAGCTGGTGGTCGATGGCCGCGAATTCTCGATGCAGGGCTATGAAGATGGCTACTTCGTTGGCGGCTGTCTGTTCGACAATGTCACCCGTGACATGGATATCTACAGCCAGGAGATCTTCGGACCGGTGCTGTCGGTGGTTCGCGCGCCGAATTACGCCGAAGCGCTGCGCTATCCGATGGAACATGAGTATGGCAACGGCACCGCGATCTATACCCGCGACGGCGACACCGCGCGCGATTTTGTGAGCCGCATCAATATCGGAATGGTCGGCGTCAATGTGCCGATTCCGGTGCCGCTGGCCTACCACACCTTCGGCGGCTGGAAGAAATCCGGCTTCGGCGATCTCAACCAGCACGGCCCCGACGCGTTCCGCTTTTACACCCGCACCAAGACCGTGACCGCGCGCTGGCCGTCAGGTATCAAGGAAGGTGCCGAGTTCGTTATTCCGACCATGGCGTAGAGGCACGAAAGCGGACGGGAGGGAGCCTTAAGGAGGCAAGCTGGCAATGGACTTTGAGCTCAACGAGGAACAGCAGGCAATCTTTGATATGGCGCGGGATTTCGGCGCCGAGAAAATCGCGCCCTTCGCCCAACAATGGGAAAAGGAAGAAACCATCCCGCGCGGCGTACTTGAGGAGGCTGCCGGTCTGGGGCTGGCGGCGATCTACATACCCGAAGCCGATGGCGGCTCGGGCCTGACCCGGCTCGATGCGACTTTGGTGTTCGAGGCTTTGTCGATGGCCTGTCCCTCGGTCGCTTCGTTCCTGTCGATCCACAATATGTGCACCTGGATGGTGTCGTCCTTCGGTTCTGACGAGATGAAGGCGCGGTTGCTGCCGGATCTGGTTAGCATGAACAAGATCGCCTCCTATTGCTTGACTGAACCTGGTTCGGGCTCGGATGCCTCGGCGCTTCGCACCCGCGCCGAACGCACCAATGACGGTTACAAGCTCAACGGCACCAAGGCGTTTATCTCCGGCGGCGGCTATTCCGATCTCTATCTGGTGATGACCCGCACCGGTGTGGACGGGCCGAAAGGCATCTCCGCTGTTATCGTCGAGGACGGCGCCAAGGGGCTCTCTTTCGGCGCGCCGGAAAACAAGATGGGCTGGCGGTCGCAGCCAACCTCGGAGGTGCAGTTCGACGATTGCCATATCCCTGCTGAGAATCTGCTCGGCGAAGAGGGTGCGGGGTTTCGCTACGCTATGGCGGGCCTGGATGGTGGCCGGCTCAACATTGCGGCGTCGGCGCTTGGCGGGGCGCAATCGGCGCTCGACAAGACGCTCGCCTATATGGGCGAACGTGAGGCCTTCGGGCAAACCATCGACCGGTTCCAGGCGTTGCAGTTTCGGCTGGCCGACATGGAGACCGAAATGCAGGCGGCGCGGATCTTCCTGCGCCAGGCCGCAAGCAAGCTCGATCGCAAGGCGCCCGACGCCACCAAGTTTTGCGCCATGGCCAAGCGTTTCGTTACCGACACGGCGTTCAACGTGGCCAATGACGCGCTGCAACTGCATGGCGGCTACGGCTATCTGGCCGATTACGGGGTCGAGAAGATCGTTCGCGATCTCCGGGTGCACCAGATTTTGGAAGGCACCAACGAGATCATGCGGCTAATCACCGCAAGAGCGTTGCTGGCGGAGCGTGCCGCATGAGCATTCGCATCCGCAAGATCGGCCGCATCGGCCAGATCACCCTGCAGCGGCCCGAGGCGCTTAACGCCGTGACCTACGAGATGGTGCTGGCGATTGAGACGGCGCTGGACGAGTGGCGCGAGGATGAGCGCGTGGCCTGCGTGCTGATCGATGCCGAGGGTCACAAGGCGTTCTCCGCGGGTGGCGATCTGCAATTCATGTATGACACGGCCTCCAAGGGTGATTTCGACGCCGGACGCACCTTCTGGCGCGACGAGTACCGGCTTAACGCCAAGATCGCCTCTTATCCCAAGCCCTATGTGGCGCTGTGCCAGGGTTTTACCATGGGCGGCGGCGTTGGTGTGTCGCTGCACGGGTCGCACCGTGTGGTGGGTGAAAGCTCGCGCATCGCGATGCCTGAATGCGCGGTCGGTCTGGTACCTGATGTCGGCGGGAGTCTGCTGCTGGCCCGGGCGCCGGGCCATTTGGGCGAGTATCTTGGCGTGACCGGCTACAGGATGAACGCCTCGGATGCACTGGTTGCGGGCTTTGCCGATTTTTTCGTGCCCGAGGCTGGCTGGCGCGATCTCACCGAAACGCTGATCGAAACGGGCGATTGTTCGGTGGTGTCCTCCATGGCGCGCGATCCCGAAGACGGGCCGCTGATGGAAATGCGGTCGCGGATCGAAGAGGTTTTCGCCGATCCGTCGCTGCCCGCCATTGTCGCGGCGTTGCCTGAAGACGAATGGGGCCTGGCAACTGCGAAGGCAATCTCCAAAGCCTCGCCGCTGTCGGCGGTCTGCACGCTCGAACTGGTGCGACGCGCGCGTCAGGCCAGGTCCATCGAGGCCGCGTTACAGCACGAGTACCGCTTTACCTCGCGCAGCGCCTCAAAGGGCGATTTCATCGAGGGCATTCGCGCCGCAATCATCGACAAGGATCGCAATCCGCGCTGGCGCCATGCGGGCATTTCGGAGGTGAGCGCCGACGACGTCGAGACGATGCTGTCGGCGCCGCCGGGCGGCGACATCGAGTTTGCACCGGCTTGATCGCCGGATGCTGAGCACAAGACAGGGAGGACGCCATGAAGATCGGGTTTATCGGGTTGGGCAATATGGGTGCGCCGATGGCGGCGAACCTGCTCAAGGCTGGTCATGAGGTGACCGGTTTCGATGTTGCCGGCGTGACGGTGGAAGGAGCTGCGACAGCGTCCTCCGCGGGTGATGCAGCAGGCGGCAAGGACGCGGTCATCACCATGCTGCCCGACGGCGCGATATTGCGGAAAGTGTATGAAGAGATCGTTCCCGCCGGTGCTGCGGGCTCGGTCTTCATTGACTGTTCGACTGTGGATGTCGACAGTGCACGTGCAGCCCACCAGATGGCGCAAGCGAAGGGGCTTTTGTCGGTCGACGCGCCGGTTTCGGGCGGGGTCGGAGGGGCCGCGGCGGGAACGCTCACCTTCATGGCCGGCGGTAGCAAAGAGGCTTTCGCGCGCGCCGAGCCGTTGTTTGACATCATGGGCAAGAAGGCAGTGCACTGCGGCGACGCGGGCGCCGGACAGTCGGCCAAGATCTGCAACAACATGCTGCTGGGCATCTCGATGATCGGCGCTTGTGAAGCCTTCGCGCTGGCAGAAAAGCTCGGGCTGTCGGCGCAAAGCCTGTTTGACGTGGTATCGACCTCGTCGGGATCCTGCTGGTCGGTCAACACCTACTGCCCGGTGCCCGGCGTCGGACCGGAGAGCCCGGCTGACAACGGTTACAAGCCAGGCTTTGCAGCCGAATTGATGCTCAAGGATCTCATGCTCTCGCAACAGGCGGCTGACAGCGTGTCGGCGACCACGCCGATGGGCGCGCGGGCCACCGAGCTCTATGATGAGTTTGTGGCCGGTGAGGGCAGGGGCCGCGATTTCTCGGCGATGATCGAGCGGCTCAAACAAGGCTGACCCGGCACGGGTGAGCGCGAGCGTATAGAAAGTGAGAAGGGGCCGAGCGGCCCCTTTTTTGTGGTGTGTACGCAAGGGCGTTTGCTTGGCGTCGAGCCTTAGAATTCGCTCCAGTCGGCTTGTGCCGCGGCCGAACCGCCAGATTTCTGGCGGTAGACGGGTTGCGCCGCGGCGGTGCCTGAGCCGCGCATCTGGGCCGCCATCTCTCTGAGACCTGCGCCGGAGGCAGCGCCCGAGACCTGGAATTTGGCAACCAGTTCGCCAAGCGTCCGTGCCTCATTGTTGAGAGCCATGCTTGCGGCCGTGGTTTGCTCGACCATGGCGGCGTTTTGCTGGGTGACCTGATCCATCTGGTTGACGGCCTGGTTGATTTCCTTGATGCCGACTGCCTGCTCGGAAGCCGATTGCGAGATCTCGCGGATCAGATCGTTGATCTCGGTGACCTGGGCGGAAATGCCCTTGAGCGCCTCACCGGTCTGACCAACAAAATCCACCCCCTGATCGACCTGGTTGGCCGAAGCCTTGATCAAAGATGCGATCTCCTTGGCGGCAGAGGCCGAGCGCTGGGCCAGTTCGCGCACTTCCTGGGCGACCACAGCAAAGCCTCGGCCGGCTTCGCCTGCACGAGCCGCCTCAACGCCGGCATTAAGTGCAAGCAGGTTGGTCTGGAAGGCAATCTCGTCGATGACACCGATGATCCGGCTGACCTCGCGCGAGGACTGTTCAATGCCGTTCATGGCCTGGATCGCCTGTTCGACGATGACGCCCGACTGCGCGGTTGAATGGTTGGCGTTCTCCACGGTGGTGGAGGCTGCCTTGGCGTTTTCGGCGCTGGCATTGACCTGCGAGGTCAGCTCATCAAGCGCGGCTGCGGTTTCCTCGAGGCTGGCCGCCTGTTTTTCCGTGCGCATCGACAGATCATTGGCTGCGGTACTCATCTCGTCGGTGCCCGATCCGATGTTTGACACCGAGGCGTTGACGGTCTGGATGGTCTGCTCGAGACTTTCCATGGCGGAGTTGAAATCATCGCGGAGCTGGGCGTATTCACCAGGAAACTCCTCGGTGATGCGGTGGCTCATGTCGCCGGATGACAACCGCGACAGGCCGGTTCCCAGACGCGCCACCACCTGCTGTTGGGTGGCCACGGAACGGTTGCGCTCAGCCTCGGTGTTGGTGCGCTCGCGCTCAGCGTTTTGGCGTTCGCGTGCGGCTTCTGTTTCCAGATGATCGGTTTCCGACAGACGATGGCGGAACCCCTCAAGAGCGCGGGCTACTTCGCCGGTTTCGTCGCTGCGCTGCTGGCCGTCAATCGGCGCGTCATAATCGCCCTTGCTCAAGCGGTCGACATCGGAAACGAGACCGTCGAGCGGACGCTTGACCATACGGTTGACGGCCAACCAGATACCGAGCATCACCGCGGCCAGAATGATTAGTCCGCCAATGATCATCATGATGGTCTGCTGCATCACCGGACCGGCGATCGCTGTATCCGGAACATCGACCATGACCACCCAATTGCTGTTCAAGCCGGGCAGCGCGAATGGATAGACCAGACGATGAACTGTGGTCCCGTCGGCCAGCACGATATCGCGAATTTTGCTGCTGACGCCATTCTTCAATGCTGTTTCGGCTTCGGCCGCACCGTCCCCCTCGACCTCGCTCATCATGGCGTCGGCGGCCGGACCAACGAGCCATTTGTGATCCTGCGACACCAGCATCACGCGTCCGGTTCCAAATGGACGCAACTGCGAAAGCGAATCCGACAGTGACGCCAGCGACACGTCAATACCGGCTACGCCGATCAAGGTCTCGCCTGACATCACCGGATAGGTGATGGATGTCAGCGTGGTGGGGACCTCGGATTCCTCAGCAACATAGGGCGGTGTGATTGCTGCCGCGCCGCTGTCAGCCGACAGAGCGTACCAGGCGTCCTCATAGGTGATTTCAAAGGTCGAGAAATGGATGTCACCACTGCTGGTCTTGGACCAGTAGGGGCTGAACGCGCCCTTGGAGTTGCCGGCGAATTCATTGCTGCCGATGTAATCGGATTGGCGGCCATCAAACCTGCCTTCGGCTTCCGCGAACCAGCTTCCAAACGCCATGGGATGTGTTTCCATGGTCGCCTTGAGCAGATCCATGATCGCCTTGCGGTCGAGATGATCGCTCTCGTGGCCGCGGCCGACGATCGAGGCCACCGTATCGGTCGCCGCGCCCAGAGCGCCAATTTCGCTGGCGATACTGGCGGAAATCGCCTTGGCTTCGATCTGCGCCTGTTCAAAGACCAGGCTTTCGACGCGGGTCTGGGTCTGGGAGATCAGCACATAATTGGAAACAACGAGAACCGAAGCGACGGTGGCGCCAGCGACGGCGATGAGTTTTGTGGAGAGGGATTTGCGATTGAAGCCGAGCATTCGACAGTCCTTGAGCCTTTGGCCCCGACCTCCAGTGGCAGTCGGTGGTCCGAACGGGTATCTGTGGCGTTGCTTCCATCATGGAATCGGCGGGTCTGGTCACGACGCCATGTCGCGGTTTTTTTCGACCTCTCGTCTGCCTTACTGAGTTACTGGTTTCCCAATGGTGAACGTCGATACACAGTTTTGGGGGGCACGTTGTCACAGCGGTAACGCCGGGGCGTAATCGCATTCGCCGTCGCTGGTTTTGGGCGGCAATAGCGGTAGGCAAACTGCATTTGATCCGAGGCCGCGCGATCCGCGAAACAACCGGATCAAAGGCAAAAACCGGACATGCCCGGGCGTGTATTACAACGTGGATTCATCGTCGCCGATCAAGGCAAACGCCTTGCGCAACCGGACCTTGGCAGAGGCGCGGGTTTCACGAGCCATCCCGTACTCCAGGCGCTTTCGCGCCTCGGTGCGGTGATGCGGGTGAGCGGCGGCGATGACCGCGAGCCCGTAATAGCCCCAGGCACGGACGAAGGTGTTGTCATCTTCGGTGCTGTCGCAAGCAAATTGGAAGGCGTCGTGGACCATTGCGCCGGTGAAGGTCAGCGCGTCGAACATCTGCAGCACATGCAAACGCGCTTCCCAGGAGGGCATATCACTGGTCAGTTTCAACAGCCGCGCCACAAGCACAGCCGGCGGCGCTTGCCTAGTCTTTTCGATATGATGTTTGAGAAGCCAAGTCGCTGCGGATTGGCAGTTGGGTTTCTCGCTGAGCGACATCAGGGCGCGGACAAAGCCGTCGCCGCCTGAATGGGCGCGGTAGATGGCTTTTATGTCCGGTGCGGACTTTCCGTCCCAGTTCAGAATGTCGGCTTCCAGTGTCATGATGATTTCATCATGCCGTAATCCGATCATCAATGCCAATGGTCACGTCCGGGTCACCGGTTGCGCTCAAACCAGCCTCTGCGGTGCTGACATGCCTGTCTCGTGCTATTGCTCGCCGTCGGGAGCATGTGGTTGGGTCTAAATCCAAGGATTCGAACAGGAATCAGTAGGACATGAGCAACCAGCCGGGTTTTACCATTGAGTATGGCGTGCGCCCCGATCACCGCGGCGCAGCGGTAGAGCTCTTCTGGGAGGCTTTTCGGGGGAAGCTTGCGCCGGTGATGAAGCCCGAGGTGAAAGCGAAGGCTTTTTTGTATCGGGCCGTCGACCCTGACCATGCCATCAGCGCGATCTCGGCACAGGGCGATTTAATCGGGGTGGCCGGTTACAAGACCCGAACGGGCAGCTTTGTTGGCGGCGGGATTGCCGATCTCTGCCAGGTCTATGGCTGGTTCGGCGGCTTGTGGCGCGGGTTGCTATTGTCTGTGCTTGACAGGGCCAATGAGCCCGGAACGCTGCTGATGGACGGGATCTTCGTTTCCTCGCAAGCCCGCGGGCAGGGCGTGGGCACCGCCTTGCTTGACGCCATCAAACACAGGGCGCGGGCGATGGGCTGTGATCATGTGCGGCTCGATGTCATTGATATCAATCCGCGTGCGCGTGCGCTCTATGAACGGCAGGGGTTTGTTGCCGGGGAAACCGAGGACTCCTGGCCGTTCAATCACATATTCGGCTTTCGTGCTGCCACGCGGATGGATTTTGCGGTGCGTGCACCCGAGCAAGGGGCCGGCAGTCCTGACGGTTAGGCGGACTTGCCGGCCGGAAATCGAATTTGAAGCCGATCGTGTGCTTGATAGTTACATTCACAACTGTATCTATGCGCACAAAACAGAACCGAATGGGAGACGCCCGATGCCGCTCACTTACATGCCGGGATTTGGCAATGATTTCGAAACCGAAAGCCTTCCGGGTGCACTTCCGCAGGGACAGAACTCGCCGCAGCGCTGCGCTTACGGGCTTTACGCCGAGCAGCTGTCGGGGTCGCCGTTCACTGCGCCGCGCGGCACCAATGAGCGCTCCTGGCTCTACCGGATCCGGCCGAGCGTACGCCACACAACCGAATTCACGCTGATCGACCGTCCGTACTGGAAGTCCGCTCCGCACCAGGAGCCCGATATCCTTTCGCTCGGCCAGCGGCGCTGGGATCCGGTTCCCTATCCCGAAGGAGAGGTGCATTTTCTCGATGCGTTGCGCACCATGACGGTGACCGGCGATGTGGTCGGCCAGGTGGGGATGGCGACCCATGTTTATGCGCTGACCGCCGATATGGGAGATGACTATTTCTTCAATGCCGATGGCGAGTTGATGATTGTGCCACAGGAAGGCGCACTCGAAGTCTTCACCGAAATGGGGATCATCGAAGTGGCGCCGCTGGAAATCGTGGTGCTGCCGCGCGGCATGATGTTCAAGGTCAGCCGCGGCGACGGGGTGGAGCGCGCACGCGGCTATGTCTGCGAGAATTACGGCGCCAAGTTCACCTTGCCAGAGCGCGGTCCGATCGGGGCCAATTGCCTGGCCAATCCGCGCGATTTCAAGACCCCTGTGGCAGCCTATGAGGACAAGGAAGGCACCTGTCTGGTGCATATCAAATGGTGTGGCGCGTTTCATGTTACGCCGATTGGCCATTCACCGCTCGATGTGGTCGCCTGGCACGGCAATTATGCGCCTTACAAATATGATCTGAGAACCTTTTCGCCGGTTGGCGCGATCCTGTTCGATCACCCCGACCCGTCGATCTTCACTGTGCTCACCGCGCCTTCGGGCGAGGCGGGCACGGCGAACATCGATTTTGTCATTTTCCCGCCGCGCTGGATGGTGGCTGAGCATTCGTTCAGGCCGCCCTGGTATCACCGCAACATCATGAGCGAGTTCATGGGGCTGATCGAGGGGCAATACGATGCCAAGGAAGAGGGATTTGTTCCCGGCGGCATGAGCCTGCACAACATGATGATGCCGCACGGGCCCGACGCCGATGCTTTCGAAAAAGCCTCGACTGTCGAGCTCGAACCGGTCAAGCTCTCCGACACCATGGCCTTCATGTTTGAAACACGTTTTCCGCAAATGGTCACGCGTTACGCTGCCGATCTCGAGACGGCCCAGCCGGACTATGTCAAATGCTGGGACGGGATCGAACGCAAGTTTGACGGCACGCCGGAAGCCCGTGGCTGGTCGGGACCCAAATGAGCGACCGGCTGGTCATTCTGGGATCGAAAGGCGGTCCGGCGATCCGTCCGGGCGGGCCTTCGCCGACATCGTCGCTCATCGAGATCGGCGGGCGCCGTATCGTGGTCGACTGCGGACTGGGCGTATCGCGCGGGCTGGTGGAAGCCGGCGTGGAACTGCCGTCGCTGGATCTGATCGCCATTACCCATCTGCATTCCGACCATGTGCTGGAACTCGGGCCGTTGTTGCACACAGCCTGGACCGCGGGTCTGAAAACGCCGGTACGGGTTCTGGGTCCGAAAGGCCTGATAGCGCTCTGGGACGGGTTTGTGGCCTCACTCATCTACGATATCGACCTGAGGATCGAGGACGAAGGCCGGCCCGACATTCGCGATCTGGTCGAGATCGAGGAACTGGGTGAGGGGGTTTGGTTCGAGCAGGACGGCGTGAACATCGAGGCACTGCGCGTCGAGCATCCGCCGGTCACCGATTGCTTTGCACTGAAAATCAGCGATGGCGGACGGCACATCGTGTTTTCTGCCGATACGGCCTATTTCCCGCCGCTTGCCGAATTTGCCCGGGATTCAGACATTCTGGTGCACGAGGCGATGCATCCCGACGGCGTCGAGCGGCTGGTGGCGCGCACCGGCAATGGCGAGCGGCTCAAAGCCCATCTGATTGCCAGCCACACCATGGCCGCAGATGTCGGCCGCATCGCCAGTGCGGCGAACACTGGCCATCTGGTGCTCAACCATCTGGTTCCCGCCGACGACCCCGCGATCACTGAAGGTGATTGGATCGCACAATTGCGAACCACCTGGGTTGGGCCATTGACGATCGGGCGCGACGGGCTCAGCCTGCCGTTGCCAACTTCCAAACCACAAAGGACTTCAGCATGAAACTGGCTACTCTCCGCGACGGCAGCCGTGACGGCCGTCTGGTCGTCGTCTCGCGCGACCTGACCCGGGCCTCCCGCGTGCCGCATATCGCGCGCACGCTTCAGGCGGCGCTGGATGACTGGGCGCATGTGGCGCCGCGGCTTGCCGACGTGGCGCAGATGCTGGAGACCGGCGCCGAACCGGACGAGCGGTTTCACGAGCGGGACGCCTTGTCTCCGTTACCACGCGCTTACCAATGGGCGGATGGGTCCGCCTATGTCAACCATGTCGAACTGGTGCGCAAGGCGCGCGGCGCGGAAATGCCTGCGAGCTTTTGGGAAGATCCGCTGATGTATCAGGGCGGGTCCGACAGTTTTCTTGCGCCGCGTGGGCCGATCCGCATGACTGATGAAGCCTGGGGCATCGATTGCGAGGGCGAGGTGGCGGTGATTGTCGACGATGTGCCGATGGGGGCCGATACAGAGACATGCCGCGATGCGATCAAGCTGGTGATGCTGGTCAACGATGTCAGTCTGCGCGGTCTGATCCCGGCGGAACTGGGCAAGGGATTTGGTTTCTTTCAGTCCAAGCCGTCTTCGGCGTTTTCACCTGTTGCGGTTTCGCCCGACGAGTTGGGTGAGGCCTGGGATGGCGGCAAGCTGACCCTGCCGCTGATGGTCGATCTGAACGGCGAAGCTTTCGGCCGCGCCAATGCCGGTGTCGACATGACCTTCGATTTTCCGCAACTGATAGCGCACGCGGCCAAGAGCCGGCCGCTCAGCGCCGGTACCATCATCGGTTCTGGCACGGTGTCCAACAAGGGCCCCGATGGCGACCCCGGTAAGCCGGTCAGCGAAGGTGGCGCCGGCTATTCCTGCATCGCCGAGATCCGGATGATCGAGACCATCGCCAACGGCAAACCGTCAACGCCGTTCCTGCGGTTTGGCGACACGGTGCGCATCGAAATGAAAAACGCGGATGGCCATTCGATCTTCGGCGCCATCGAGCAAAGCGTTGAGCGGACCTGACCTATGACGCGGTTTGTGGGTTACATCGCGATGAGCCTTGATGCCCGCATCGCCGATGGCGATGGAAACCTCGATTGGCTGATGAGTTTTGGACCTCCGGAGGGAAGTCAGGCCGATTACCAGGCGTTTTATTCCGACGTTGACGGGATAGTTATGGGGCGCAGCACCTATGACTGGATCGTTGCGCACAATGATTGGCCTTATTCGGGCAAAACCTCCTATGTCGTGACCAACCGCGCTTTCGATTCCGGACGAGACGACGTGATCGCGGTTTCGCCAGACTACCAAGGCTTGCGCACAAGACTGGAGCGTGAGGGACACTCTGTGATCTGGATCCTGGGCGGCGGGACCGTGCAGAGAGCGGCGCTCGATGCCGGCATGTTCGACCACATCCGCGTCTTTGTCATACCCATCATTGTCGGTTCCGGCCCCCTGATTTTCGCTGATGGCGCGCCGCGTGGTCTGACGTTGCAGGCCAGCAGAACCTGGGGCCAGATTGTCGAACTATCCTACACATTCAAGGAAACAGAATGAGCAAGCAATTCGCATCCGCCGGCGACATGGCGGAAAAGAACATTTCATTCACCGAGATCGGCCGCGATTTGTGGGCGTTTACTGCAGAAGGCGACCCCAATTCCGGCGTCATCATTGGCGACGACTCGGTGATGGTGATTGAGGCGCAGGCCACGCCACGGCTTGCGAACAAGGTGATCGAAAAGATCCGTTCGGTCACCGATAAACCGATTACCCATCTGGTGCTGACCCATTACCACGCCGTGCGGGTGCTCGGCGCTTCGGCCTACAATGCAAGCCAGGTGATCATGAGCGAAAAGGCGCGCTCGATGGTGGCCGAGCGCGGACAGGAAGACTGGGATTCGGAGTTCGAGCGTTTTCCGCGGCTGTTTCAGGGCCATGAATCGATCCCGGACCTGACCTGGCCGACCACCACCTTTACCAATCGCATGTCGGTCTATCTCGGCAAACGCCGGGTGGATCTGATGTTCCTGGGCCGGGCGCATACAGCCGGCGACATCGTCGCCTATGTACCTGACGCCAATGTGATGTTTACCGGCGACATCGTCGAATATCATTCGGCGTGCTATTGCGGCGACGGTCATTTTCATGACTGGCCGGGCACGCTTGAGGCGATCCGCCGCTTCGATGTCGACGCCATCGCGCCGGGCCGGGGTGACGCGCTGACCGGCAAGCAATTGGTCAATGCGGCGCTGGATTCGACCAGTGATTTCGTGCGCTCGACCTATCGGCCGGTGGCCCAGGTGGCGTTGCGCGGCGGAACTTTAAAGGAAGCCTGGGATGCGGCCCGCGCCGAATGCGATCCCAAATTCTCCGATTATGCGATCTACGAGCACTGCCTGCCGTTCAATGTGGCGCGCGCCTATGACGAGGCGCTCGATATCGACACGCCGCGGATCTGGACCGCGGAACGCGACCGGCAGATGTGGGACGCGCTGCAGGGCTGAGCTGCGGGCAAACCGGACTGCGCGGTCGGCGTGACCGCGCGGTTGGGGTCCAAACGGTGCCAGCATGCGAACCTACCCAAAAAAGCCGCTTGATAGTTACAAATGCAACCAATATTTTCGCGCCATTGCAGATCGGATCCCGAGACACCGGATGCGGCCATGCGGAAAGGACGACATGAGCAAGATATTCGAAACGCCGCTCTATCCCTACACGCGCTCGACGGATCAGGACGCCGCCGAACCGGCGCAGCATCCGGTCATCGTGGTGGGCGCCGGACCGATCGGGCTGGCCGCTGCGATCGATCTTGCCATGCAGGATGTCGCGGTGGTGGTGGTCGACGACAATGACAAGGTGAGCTGGGGCTCGCGGGCGATCTGCTTTGCCAAGCGTCCGCTCGAAATCCTCGACCGGCTGGGTTGCGGCGACCCGATGGTCGACAAGGGCGTGATGTGGAATCTTGGCAAGGTCTATTTCGACGAACGGCAGGTGTTCGGTTTCAATCTGCTGCCCGAAGATGGGCACAAACGCCCCGCCTTCATCAATCTGCAGCAGTATTATTTCGAGCAATATCTGATCGACCGGGTGCGGCAACTGCAGGCCGAAGGCAAGCCGATCGAACTGCGCGGCGGCAACAAGGTGCTCGAGGTCGCTCAGAAGGAGGATTGCGTCGATCTGACCATCGGTACGCCGGACGGCCCGTACCGGCTTCACGCCGATTGGCTGATTGCCTGCGACGGTGCCGCCTCGCCAATCCGCAACATGATGGGGCTCGATTTCGTGGGCCGGGTGTTCGAGGACAACTTTCTGATTGCCGATGTGATCATGGACGCGGAATTTCCCACCGAGCGATGGTTCTGGTTCGACCCGCCATTCAATCGCGGTCAGTCTGCGCTTTTGCACAAGCAGCCCGACAATGTCTGGCGGATCGACTTCCAGCTTGGCTGGGACATCGACCGCGATGAGGAACTCAAGGCTGAAAACATCGACCGGCGGCTCAAGGCCATGCTCGGCGAGGACATCAAATACGAACTGGAATGGAGTTCGATCTACACCTTCCAGTGCCGCCGGATGGACCGCTTCCACGAGGGCCGGGTGATTTTTGCGGGCGATGCGGCGCATCAGGTTTCCCCCTTCGGTGCGCGCGGAGCCAATTCCGGTCTCCAGGATACAGACAATCTAGGCTGGAAGCTCAAGCTGATCCTCGACGGCAAGGCGCCCGAAAGCTTACTCGACAGCTATGATGTCGAGCGCATTCACGGGGCCGACGAGAACATTCTCAATTCCTCGCGCTCGACCGATTTCATCACTCCGAAATCCGAAATCAGCCGCATCTTCCGCGATGCGGTGCTCGATCTTTCGGAACGCTATGAAGCAACCCGGCCGATGGTCAATTCCGGCCGCCTGTCAGTGCCGTGCACCTATGACGGCTCGCCGCTCAACGGTCCCGATTGCGATGGAATGCCGGAACGCACCCGGCCCGGTTCGCCGATGGTAGACGCGCCGCTGCCAAATGGCTGGCTGCTCGATCGGCTCGGCAGCGGATTTTATCTGGTCGCAATCGATACGGATGTACCGGAGACGCTGGAGATCGACGGGGTGGGCATCACAGGACTGCGGCTTTCCACGGACGGCGATGCGGATGGCTACTTGCATCAACGCTATCTGGGCGAGGCCAAATCGGCGGTCTACCTCGTGCGCCCCGACCAGCACGTGGCGGCGCGCTGGATAAGCTATGACGAAGCCGAAACCGCTGGGGCGCTTCGCAAGGCAATCGGGAGATCAAGATGACCGAGCTCAACACCACAGCCAACATTGCCGGGCCCGACGAATTCTATGCAGAACTGCTGGCCGTCCATGAGGACCTGTCAAAGGCCGAGAGCGATGCGTTCAACGCTCGGCTGATTCTGCTTCTGGCCAACCATATCGGCGATCGCGCGGTGCTCAGCCAGGCGCTGCGGGCCGCTTCGCTAAAGAAACGAGATGAGGAGAATTGAGATGAAGATCGAGCAAATCCATCACGTGGCCTATCGCTGCAAGGACGCCAAGCAAACCGTCAACTGGTATGTCGACAATCTCAACATGGATTTTGTCCTGGCCATCGCTGAGGACAAGGTGCCCTCGACCCACGAGCCAGATCCCTACATGCATGTGTTTCTCGACGCCGGGCAGGGCAATGTTCTGGCCTTTTTCGAACTGCCGACCAAGCCGGAGATGGGCCGCGACGAAAACACGCCGATCTGGGTTCAGCACATCGCCTTCAAGGTCAAGGACCGTGAGACGCTTGTCGCCTACAAGGAAAAACTTGAAGCCAACGGCATCGACGTGCTCGGCGTGACTGACCATTCGATCTTCCATTCGATCTATTTCTTCGATCCCAATGGCCACCGCGTCGAGCTCGCCTGCCCGGATCCTGACGAGGACGCCATGATCAAACGTCTTGACGACGTCAAATGGGACATGCTCGAAGAGTGGTCGAAGACCAAGCGCGCGCCCAAGCACGCTGACTGGTTGCACGCCAAGGAACTCTCCAAAGCCTGAGGATCGATTATGGCAATGCCGGTTCTGTATGATTACTGGCGTTCGTCTGCCAGCTACCGGGTGCGCATCGCGCTCAATCTGGCGGGCATTGCCTATGAGACGGTGCCGGTTGATCTTCTGGCGGGCGACCAGAAAGCCCCGGCGCATCTTGAGCGCAATCCGCAAGGTCTCGTGCCGACGCTTGAGATCGACGGGGTGATGCTCACCCAGTCGCTGGCGATCATCGAATATCTGATCGAGACCCGCGGCGCAAAATGGCTGCCCGATGATCCTGTCGGGCGGGCGCGGGTGAGAACGCTCGCCCATTCCATCGCCATGGACATCCACCCCGTGTGCAACACCTCGGTGATCAATCACGTTCTCGAGCTGACCGGCGGAGGCGACGCTGAACGGGTTGCCTGGATGCGATGCTTCATCGGCAAGGGGCTGGCCGCTTTCGAGAAGCTGCTGGATCATGACGCCACCGGCCGCTTCTGCCATGGCGATCAGCCGGGCCTCGCCGACATCTGCCTGATCCCGCAGCTCTACAATGCCGAACGCTGGGGCGTCGATCTATCCGGCCTGAACCGCATTGAGGAGATCCGCACGGCTTGCGAGGCGCTGCCCGGCTTTGCTGCAGCTCATCCCGATGCTTGTATAAAATAAATCGTATCAGAGTCTTGAGAGACGTTTCTCAACAGCCTTGAGGTAGCTACCGCGGCTTTCAGGCGTGGATTTGTCCATGAGATAATGGGCCATGAACATCCGGCGGCAACTCTTGGCGCAGAGCGCGCGCATGCCGCGCAGGATGGTGCGTTTTCCGGGATGGCCGACCAGATAGGACCACCAGCGCGGCGCGCCGCAGGTGGTAATCACCCCCAGAACCCTGACATGGGTCATCAAAGGTTCGATCGGTCCCGGGCCATCGGGGATCCGGAAGGTCAGTTCCGGGGTCCAGACCCGGTCAAGCCAGCCCTTGAGCATGGCTGGCAGCCCGTACCACCAGGTCGGATAGACAAACAGGATGGCCTCGGCCTTCTGCATCCGCTCTGCGTGATCGGGGAATGGATGATCAGAAAGCTTCATCTCATTGTAGTGGCGGCGTTCATCGGCTCTCATCACCGGATCGAAGCCTTCGGCGTAGAGATCCATCAAATCGACCTGGTGGCCGCCGCGTTTCAGCGTGGTGACGACGCAGTCGCGCAGGGCGGCGCAGTAGCTTTCGGGCACGGGGTGACAGTAGACGACGAGACAGTGCATCAGAAACGGTCCATGACGGCCCCAACGCGGGCCATGAAGGCGGCGCGGCTTTGATCGGTGGCAAGGTTTAGATTGTAATGGGCGAGATAGCTGACCGGCGCGCCGGGCTTGATCAGCGCACGCAGCATGCGGCCAATCAGCTTGCGCGGCGGATCGCCCATCAACCAGGTTCGGAATCTCGTGCCGCCATAGGTGGTCACCACGACCAGTTTCCTGATGTTGTGCAGCGTCGGGCTCACCTGGCCATTGACCAGCGCGAAGGACACCCCGGGTACGAACACCCTGTCAAACCAACCCTTCAGGATTGCCGGAAAGCCGTAGTTCCACACCGGATAGACCAGCACCAGCGCATCGGCTGCGAGCAAGCGCTCGACATGGGCGGAGACATTGGCGCAATTTTTTTCAAGATCGTGATAGGCCTCGCGCTCGGCGCTGGTCAGCCGCGGGTCAAAATCCTCTGCGTAAAGATCGAGTGCATCAACCTCATGGCCGGCAGCCATCAGGCGCTCGACCGTGTGATGGAACAGCGCCCGGTTGAAACTGGCCGCGACCGGATGGGCGTGGACCACGAGAATGCGCATTAAAAGTGCCTCAGCTTGCCTGTTTCAATCCCTTGAATAACCACACTTCTCCGGAATTGAAATCATAATCCGGGTCATCCCAGGCGATCATTTTGCCGGGATTGAGCAGGCCCTTGGGGTCGGCCTCGCGTTTGAAGGCGAGCTGGATCTCATCGGTCTGTTTCATTCCGCCCTCTTCCAGGGTGTAGCGGTGCGGATTGAAGATCGGGCAGCCATTGGCATTGTGCAGATCCATGATTTCCTCAAGCCGCTCCTCGGTCGTAAACCTGATCAGCGGCAGGCCGAAACAGGTAATGTCGCCATCAAACCGGACGAACTCGAGATGGGAGATCAACTCGCCCTCGAACATCCGGTCCATCTTCTCGGCCAGTTCCAACTGGTTGGGGAAGGGATAGAGCACCTGCAGGTAGGTCCATGCCGGATCGACCCGGAGTGCGCGCAATGTGGTGTGGTTCCAGGCCAGTTCGAACACCGGCGGCAAGCCCTTCAAATCGCCTGCGGTGCTGGCGTCGAACACGATCTCGCCACCGGCGCGGGCCGAAAATGCGCAGAACGCGTCATAGGAATGAGCGGCGACCATCACCATCACCACGCTTTGACCCTCTTTAAGGAACTTCTGGTGGCGTTTGAAATAGTCGAACGGGCAGGGGGCCGACACCACCGAGATCAGCTTGGTGAGGATACCATCCTGGCGCGCCAGTTGATTGGCGTAGGCTGCGGCTTGGCCGAATGTGTCGAAGCCGACAATGGCGTCGACCCAGTCATAGGCTGGCGCCAGCGGCATTTCGATCTCGGTGATGATGCCATTGGTGCCATAGGCGTGGGTGACCTTGTGCAGATCCTCGCCGGTCAGATCCAGCACCCGTGGTTCGGCCTCCATGGTGACAACCCGCAGCCGGATGATGTTGCCAAAATCGCGCAATCCGCCCCAGGAGATGGAACCGACACCGCCCGAGCCGCCGGCGATAAAACCGCCCACGGTGGCGGTGTGGGCGGTCGAAGGATGCATTCTGAGCTCCTGGCCGGACTGTTCGCGTGCGGCCTTGTCGAGATCCGAACAGATGACGCCGGGCCCGCAAACGACCCGCCCAGGGGTGATTTCGCGGATGTCGTTCAACTCAGCCAGACTCAACACCACCCCGCCCGACAGCGGCATGGCCTGGCCGTAATTGCCGGTGCCGGTGCCGCGCGGCGTGACCGGAATGTCATGCCGGAAACAGGCCTTGAGCACCCGGATCAACTCCAGCTCGTTCCTGGGAGAGACGACCAGGTCGCCGGTGACGTGGTCGAGCTGACGTTTGAGCAGCGGCGAATACCAGTAGAAATCGCGGCTCTTTTGAAGAACGATCTTGTCATTGTCTTCGATGCGGATGCCTTCGAGGTCCGCTCTCAGCGCGCTCATGTCCATGATTTACGGCTCCATTAGGTCATCAAGGTCTGAATAATCAGGCAATTTGGCATCGATCGTCCGGCCGGCCCGGATCACGATCCGGTCGCTTTCGGGGCGCGACAGCAACTCGGTGAGGCTGCGCCCGCGAAACAGAACGAGATCAGCGTCTCCGCCCGGTGCAAGCAGGCCCGCGCCATCCAGTCCCATGGCGCGGGCCGGATATTCGCTGATCGTCGATGGCCAATCGCCCAGCGGGTGATCGAAATGCAGGATGCGGGTGGCCTCGCGGTAGACTTCGAGCATATCCATGTCGCCATAGGCATAGAACGGATCGCGGGTGTTGTCGGACGCGACGCAGACATTGATGCCGCGCGCCGCCATCTCGTGCAGCAGCGTCACACCACGCCAGCGCGGCGTTGTGGCATCCTGCCGGCGATCCTGAAGATACATGTTGCACATCGGTAGCGAGACGACCGACAGTCTGGCGCGGGCCACCTTGTCGAGGGTGGATTTGATCTGGTCGTCCGGTTGGCGGGCAAGTGAGCAGCAATGGCCGACCAGAATCTTGCCTTCAAAACCGAATTTGAGCGCCGTGTCGGCAATGCGATCGAGCGAGACAGCGTTGACGTCGTCGGTTTCATCGGCATGGAAATCAAGATCAAGTCCCAAGTCGATCGCCTTGCGAAATATCCGCTCGAGCAGATCATCGAGATCGGGCACCATAAAGGTGACCGCGCCGAGCACGCCGCGATGATCGGCCACCCGGGCCGCAAGGCGGTCAAACCAGCTCTCATCGCGAATGGCGTCGATCCCGAACAGGCACACGCCCTGCAGTGCGATCCGGTCCTTCCAGCGGTCGCGGACCTCGGCAAAGACCGGCCAGGAAATCTCGTCTTGGGGCGGCGGCGAATCAAGATGGGTGCGGATCGCTTTCGTGCCATGCGCATAGGCACAGGCGAGCGAGAACTCCATCCGCCGCGCCACATCATCCGCCGACCAGTTGGCCTCGCGGTCGCGGCCGGTCGATTCCAGTGCGCCCGCGAAACTGCCATCAGGATTGGGCTCGCGTGGCCAGATGTGGCCTTTGTCGAGGTGCGTATGGCAATCGATGAAGGCCGGAAAGACAATGCCGCCCGCGCAATCATGAGCGGCCGGTTCGGCTTGCGCGGACGCGGCAGGGCGGATAGCCGCCAGACGGTCGTCTTGAATATCGATCTGCGCGAGCGCGAAGCCATCGCGATCAAAGGCAAATCCTGCGGTATCGGCCAGATGGGCGCGGTGGAGCCGCAGATTGATCAGGCTGCAGGGCCCGGAACCGGGCAGGGAAATGCGGTGCGGGCTCACTCAATGCTCCTGTTTGAGCGCGCTTTCGTGCCAGCGATGCAACACGAGATGGGAAATCCATGACAGCGCCAGGAAGATTAAAATGCCGGTGAGCGAGATCAGGATCAATGCCGCAAACAGTCTCGGTGCATTGAGCCGGTAGCCGGCCTCGATGATCCGTGATGCCAGGCCGGAGGATTGCCCGGCAGTACCGGCGACAAATTCCGCCACCACCGCGCCAATCAGCGCCAGGCCGCCGGCGATCTTCAAGCCGCCGAGAAAATAGGGCATGGCGGCGGGCAACCGCAGGTGCCACAGGGTTTGCCACCGCGACGCCCCGTTCAAACGAAAATAGTCGATGAGATTGCGATCGACCGAATTGAGCCCCAGCGTTGTGTTGGACAGGATTGGGAAAAACGCAACGATCCAGGCGCACAGCAAAAGCTTGGTGGTTTGATCATCGACATAAATGTTGATCAACGGAAAGATCGCGACAATAGGTGTGACTTGCAGCACGATAGCAAAGGGAAACAGGCTCATCTCGATAAAACGCGACTGCGTAAACAGCACCGCCAGTCCGACACCGCCGGCGATCGCTAGGGCCAGCGACAAAACCGTGATCTTCAAGGTGACCATCAGCGAGGAGAACAGCAGGCTCGCGTCCTTGATCACTGTCGCCAGCACCACGCCGGGTCGCGGAAGGATGTATTGGGGGATCTCGTTCCAGACGCAGATCCGGTCCCATAGTACGATGGCGAGGCCCATGATGGTAAGCGGCAAGAGCCAGCTTCCGATGCGCTCGCGCTTGCGACGGCGTTCGCGGCGGGCTTCCTCGGGATCGATCACCAGGGCAGGAGCTGCCCGACCGGGCTGGTCAGTGGTCGCCATGGACGGTTTCCTCCAGATCCTGCGCCGTCGCGTTGATTGCGTCGACGAGCGCATCGGACGTCTTTCTGCACAGCGCCGCATATTCAGGTGATGTACGGAAACTCTGGTTGCGGGGATAGGGGGCATCCACCGCCACCTCGTCAAACACACGCCCCGGACGCGCGGCCATGACCGTGATACGATTGGACAAGAACACGCTTTCGAACACCGAGTGTGTGACGAAGATCACGGTGAAGCCGCGCTCGGCCCAAAGCTCCAGCAGATCATTGTTGAGCTTGAATCGGGTGATCTCGTCAAGTGCCGCAAAGGGCTCATCCATCAGCAGGATGCGTGGCTGGGTGACAAGTCCGCGGGCGATGGAAACCCGCATCTTCATGCCGCCTGACAGTTCGCGCGGCACCGCCTCCTCAAAGCCGGTCAGATGCACGCGCTCCAGGACTTCCGCGATCTGCGGCGCGGCGTCCTTGCGTGACACGCCGCGCAGCCTCAGCGGAAGCCAGACATTGTCATAAACGCTGGCCCAGGGCAGCAGCGTCGGTTCCTGAAAGACGAAGCCGATATCGTTTTGCCGGAGCGGCGCTCCACGCCATTCAACCAGGCCAGAGGTCGGGTTGGACAGGCCGGCGATTATTCGCAAGGCGGTCGACTTGCCGCAGCCCGACGGGCCGAGCAGGCTCATGAAGTCGCCCTCATTGACCTTCAGATTGACGTTCTCCAGCGCTGTAACGCCGGAGGCGAATGTCTTGCCGATGGAATGCAAAAGCAGGAATGGATCTGTGCTGGAAGGCATAAAGGTCCAGTGTCTAAGTCGGTGGAAAACCTGCCCGGCAGTCAATGGCCGGGCAGGCGTTGCCGTCAGTTCTTCAGATCGAGCCCGAGGCCCTGGTTGACATAGTCGAGCGTGTAGGACGCCTTGATGTCGATGCCGTCGGCAATCACCCCGGCCTTGACCATTTTGGCGTAGAAACTCTCCATGCGTTCGTCGGTCATGGCGCCGATGCCCATGGTTTCGGTGTCGCCGGAATCAACGATGCCATACTCCTTGAGCTTGTTGATCGAAAACGCGATCTGCTCGTCGCTCATATCCGGATTGTCTTTTTGGATCATGGCGTTGGCGGCGGAATTGTCGCCGTAAAGATAGTTGTACCAGCCCTTGATCGAGCCTTCGACGAAGCATTTGACCGCATCGGGTTTTTCATCGATCGTCGCCTGCATCACCTCGATGGTGGTCGAATAGGTGTCAAACCCGTAGTCGGCGACCAGGAACAGGTTGGGCTTGAAGCCGGCCTGGGTCTCGACCGCGAATGGCTCTGAGGTGATATAGCCCTGCTGCGCCGATTTCGGATTGGCGATAAAGGGAGCGGGATTGAATGTGTAGGGGACGCGCTTTGAGGCGTCGAAACCGAATTCGGTGATCATCCACTGATAGTAGCTCTGGAAGCCGGCATCGCCGAGGATGAATTGCTCGGCGTTCTTGAGGTCTTCCCAGGTATCCAGGTCCTGACCGGGATGGGTCATGAGCACCTGCGGCTCCTTCTGGAACGAGGCGCCTACCACCTTGACCGGGATTTCCTGCTCGACCGCCGAAAACGCCTCGAGCATGTTGCCACCCATATGGAACTCGATCTTGCCCGCGAGAAGCAGGGCGCGATTGTTTACCTGCGGGCCACCCTGGGCAATGGTGACATCAAGGCCGCAGGCCGCATAGGTGCCGTCAGCGACCGATTGATAGAAGCCGCCATGTTCGGGCTGCGCCAGCCAGTTGGTGCCGAAGGTCACTGATTCCGCCGCTGACGCCTGAGTGCCTGCAGCCGCCAACAACGCCAGTGCGGCGCAGGAGCGAAGAAGATATGTCATAGTCACCATCCCTCTCAGTTTAAACGGGATTTCCGAGTTGATCCCGATTTTGAAACACCGGCAACGCCTTGCAAGCGCCATGCCAACACTTGGCGCTCGCGCCAGGCCGGTCTCGCAAGACAGCGTCTACGCAATACACCGCCCAAACGGCCGGACTGCGCGCCTTGCAAACAGGCGAACTGCCTGAAAATGCGGCAATGTATTCGTCCCGGCCACAGATTGGCCCATTCCAAGACGGTTTGGAATAGACTAAAAAAACTTTCTGGAACCGAGGCTTGCCGCATGAAGCACCACACCCCGACCACAATCAGGGCGCCGTTTGCGCGCTACAGCCACGGCGTCGAAGTTCCGCCGGACCATCGCCTGCTGTTGTGCTCGGGACAATTGGCGATTGGCCCTGACGACGCCATCCCGGAGGATGTGGAGGCACAGACCGAATTGTGTTTCGCCAATGTCGCGGCGATCCTGGACGCGGCGGGTATGGGATTGCGGGATGTTGTCCGGATCAACGCCTATGTTACCGACCGGGCATATCTGCCCGATTACATGAAGGTCAGAGACCGGCTGTTCGGCGATCCCGCGCCGGCCTCGACACTGATGATCGTATCGGGCTTCGCGCGCGAGGTCTTCAAGGTGGAGATCGAAGTGATTGCGGCCGCGCCGGCGAGCGCGCAGAACAAGGAGGACGCACCATGAGCCGGAAAATCTGGTGGGGCGATTACACGACCAGGGAGTTCGAGGATCTCGATCCCGAGACCACGATTGCGGTGCTCCCGGTGGCGGCGATCGAGCAGCACGGTCCGCATCTGCCGGTGTCGACAGACAGCACGATCACGCAAGGCATGCTCGAGACCGTGATTGCGAAGATAGCTGACGATCTCGATATCCGCATTCTGCCCATCCAGAGTGTGGGCAAATCCAATGAGCACCAGCATGCCGGCGGAACGCTGACAGTGCCGGCCGCGACGCTGATCGAGCATTGGGTCGAGCTTGGCCATTCGATCGCCCGGGCCGGGTTGCGCAAGGTGGTGATCGTCAATTCCCATGGCGGCAATGAAGAAATCATGGGGATCGTCGCCCGCGAACTCAGGGTTCGGGCACGGATCCTGGCGGTCAAGACCTCATGGATGCGGTTCGGGTTTCCTGCAGGGCTCTACAGTGCTGACGAACTGGCCTACGGCATCCATGGCGGCGATGTGGAAACATCTTTGATGCTGCATTTCAGGCCCGATCTGGTGGCGATGGACAAGGCTGAGAACTTCCTCTCCGCGGTGACCCGCGCGGAAGCGGAATTCGATCTGCTGCGTCACACCGGACCCCATGCCTTCGCCTGGATCGCCAGCGATCTCAATGCTGCGGGTGTGGTTGGCGAGGCGGCGCTGGCGACGGCCGCGAAAGGTTCAGCCACCGCAGACCATCAGGCGGACGGGTTTGTCAAACTGTTGACGGATGTGCGCACAGCGCGGCTGGATGACTGGCTGGCCTGAGCCGGTCAGGATTTTGGCGGCGTCTTCATGCGCGCAACCCAGTTGACCACTTCGGCGGTAACCTTTGTGGTGAACTTAACGTTGAGCGTATACTCGCCCTGATTGCTGACCGTTCCAAAGACCTTGGCGCCGAGGCCAGGAATGATGATATATACATCCTCGGCCATTGACGGGTAATGATCCGAGGTCATCAGGCAGCCATCCTCTGATATGTTGACCATCCATGATGGCACCGCGATGCGGGTTTCGGCATTGCGTTGGCGGACATGACTTAGGACGGGACAATTGGCGTCGCGGCGAAAATAGACCTGCGGCGCTTTTTGTTGTTCGCCAAGCTGCGTGAGCGCATATCGTTTCGGCTGCATGGCCAGTCCCTATTATTGCGCAATATCCCGCCAATTCTGCCTTATCGAAGCTAATGAACCGTTTACGAAGTGCCTACGGGGAAAGCCGGAGCTGTTTCGCGGATGAAGATTTGCAAGAACAAGAATGCGCGAGGTCAGAACGTCTGACACGCTAACTTGTGCAAACGCCTGTATTTTTAGCAAATTCCGGCAACGCTGGCATCTCGTCCTGGAGAGGACGGGATTGGGTCAAAGGATTGTTCCGGTCTTGCAGGACGCAGGTGGTGAGAGCGCAGGGGTTCGAACCCTGGACCTACTGATTAAAAGTCAGTTGCTCTACCAACTGAGCTACGCTCTCCCGACACGCCGGTACGCAATCGCTGCACCGGCGTGAGTGGCGCGGAACATAGGCAGGCAATGGGCCAAGGTCAACTGCAAAATCCGCCGCGCCGGCAAGGTTTTTTGGAGGCCTTTCCAGGGCCTCCGGCGCGCGGATTCGGCTCCGTGAAACGCAATGCGGACCGGCTGCGATCCTCCTTGATCGCCAGTGGCTACGAGGATAGGCAAGGCGCTCACGGTGCGCACTCCAAATCGTGACTGGCGCATTACGGGTGCGGCGTTTAGACAGGTTGAGAATTGGCCGCAAACGCGGTCATTGCGACCACAACCGGGGCCAGCCCGCTTCAAGACGCCGACACAGACCAGGGACACCGCCATCGTGACGATCGCCGATATTCCGCTGCTGACCGTTCTGCTTGCCGGCGCGCTGTCGTTCCTGTCGCCTTGCGTCCTGCCGCTGGTGCCACCCTATCTTTGCTACATGGCTGGCGTGTCGGTTGAGGATTTTCGCGGCTCCACCGAGGCGGCGCAGGCAAGCGAGACCCGGCGGGCGGTGATTTTGGCGTCGGTGTTCTTCACGCTTGGCTTTGCCACGGTGTTTGTCGCCCTGGGCGCCGGTGCCTCGTCCATCGGTGCGGCGCTGCGTCAGCATATGGATATTCTCGCCAAGGCCGGCGGCGTGGTGATCATCATCATGGGACTGCATTTTCTGGGCGTGTTCCGAATCGGCGTTCTGGCGCGTGAAGCCCGGTTTTCGGGCGGCGGCAAACCGGCGACACTGTCGGGCGCTTATGTCATGGGGCTTGCCTTCGCTTTCGGCTGGACGCCGTGTATCGGACCGGTGCTGGGCGCCGTGCTCGGCGTGGCAGCCTCGCACGAGACAGTAAGTTCGGGCGCATTGCTGCTGGCAGCGTATTCGCTCGGGCTGGCAGTCCCGTTCTGGATCGCGGCACTGTTTTCCGAACGGTTCATGCGCTTTACGCATTCCTTCCGGCGGCATCTGGGCACGGTCGAGAAGATTACCGGGGCGTTGCTGGTGCTGACCGGACTGCTGTTCCTGACGGGCAGCATGGCAACCATGGCCTATTGGCTGCTCGAGACATTCCCGGCTCTGGGCCGTATCGGCTAGGATCAGCGTGGATTGCGCCGGCCGATCGGGGCGGTGGCCAGAACCAGACCGCCCAGCACGGTAAGAATGCCCACCGCGTGGAAGCGGTAGAACGGCTCACCCAGCACCAGCACAGCCAGTCCCACCCCGTAGACAGGCAACAGATACATGAAGATGCTGGTTGTGGCCGCGCCGAGGCGGGCGACACCATACTGATAGCCGCCAAAGGCCAGAAGCGACGAAAACACCACGATACCGGCAATGCCCGTCCAGGCCGAGATGGTGACCGGCATCTGCGCGCCCGACAACCATTCCCAAAGCGCAAAAGGCGCAAGCAGCACGGCGCCGGCCAGGGCAATCAGCCCGAACAGCGCCGCCACCGGCAGGCCCGAGGTGCGCGGGCCCTTGAGCAGAACCGAGTAGACCGCCCAGGACAGCGCCGCGGCGATGAAGATGAGATCGCCGCGGTTGAAATCAAACCCCGCCAGTGCGGACAAATCTGCCTTGAGCACGATAATCGCCACGCCCAAGAAGCCAATGAGGATGCCCAGCAGTTCCCGCCAGCTGGTCTGCCTGCCGTAAAACAGCCGCTGCAGCACGATCACCATCAGCGGCGAGGTTGTGTAAATCAGCGTGCCATTGGTGGCGGTGGTGAATTGCAGTGCATAGTAGACGCCCGCGCCGCAGATCCACATGCCGAGAAATCCAAGCACGGCACAGTGTCCGGGAAATGTCGCGACATAGGCGCGAGCCTCGTGCCTCGCCATCCAGATGAAGGGTGCCAGCACCAGACCTGCCGCGGACCAGCGAAGGAACGCAAGCGTGAATGGCGCCACTTCAAAAATGGTAGAACGGCCGAAAATCAGGTTCGAGGAGAAGAACAATGGTGTCAGCACCATCACCACCAGCGGCAGCAGCCGCAGGGCCGGGGGAGATGCATGAGAAGGGGAGGCAAGGATCATCGCGCCTCAATAGCAGGAGCCGGGCGGCGGGGAAGAGAATTTTTTTCAACTCGGTGCTATAGCAGCCCGCAATGATCGCAATTCGATTCGAAATGAGGTGATGGAATGGCGCGCACATGTCTGGCCGTCGTACTTGCGGCGGGTGATGCGACCCGTATGAAATCGTCCAAATCCAAGGTTCTGCACGAGATCGGCAATTGGCCGATCATCTCTCATGTGGCCCAGGCCGCATCGAGAGCCGGAGTGGGGAAACTGGCGCTGGTGGTGGGTCGTGATGCCGATGAGGTCATCGACGCCGCAAGTGCCGGCCAGCAGATCCCGGTGCATCCGGTGGAGCAAAAGGAACGCAAGGGCACCGGCCATGCGGTGCTGATGGCGCGTGATATCATCGCCGAGGGGTATGATGATGTCGTCGTCCTTTACGGAGACGCGCCGCTGATCGATCCCGAGAGCCTGATTGCGGCCACCCAGAAGCGCGCCGAGGGCGCGGATGTGGTGGTGCTGGGGTTCCGCGCCGCCGATCCCAGCGGCTACGGCCGGCTGATAGAACGCGACGGCCAATTGGTGGCCATCCGCGAACACAAGGAATGCAGCGCCTACGAACTCGCAATCGATTTCTGCAATGGCGGCATTATCACCTTTTCAGGCGCCGAGGCGGTGAGCCTGCTCGAGGCGATCGGCAATGACAACGCCAAAGGTGAGTACTACCTCACCGATATTGTCGAGATCGCACGGGCGCGCGGGCTTAAATGCGTGGCGATCGAAGCGCCTGAAGCGGACATGATGGGCTGCAACACACGCGCCGAACTGGCTGAAATTGAAGCCGAATGGCAGGCGCGCGCGCGCCATCGGGCGATGCTGTCGGGCGTGACCATGATCGACCCGCAAAGCGTGTTTTTGTCCCATGACACTGAGCTTGCGCGGGACGTGCTGATCGAACCTCAGGTCTGGTTTGGTCCAGGCGTGACGGTCGGCGAGGGTGCGGTGATCCAGGGATTTTCTCATCTTGAAGGCGCAAGCGTCGGCGCCGGGGCCTCGATCGGACCGTTTGCGCGGCTCAGGCCAGGGGCTGAACTGGCGCAAAAGGCCAAGGTCGGCAATTTCTGCGAAATCAAGAAGGCCAGGATCGGCGCGGGCGCCAAGGTCAACCATCTGACCTATATCGGCGACGCCGAAATCGGCGCGAACGCCAACATCGGCGCGGGCACCGTGACGTGTAATTATGACGGCCAGAACAAGCATCTCACGCAGATCGGGGCCGGGGCTTTCATCGGCTCGAACTCGTCGCTGGTCGCACCGGTCTCTATTGGCGCGGGCGCCTATGTCGGTTCCGGCAGTGTGGTGACGATGGATGTGCCCGATGATGGCCTGGCGATCGCAAGGGCGAGGCAGGACACCAAGCCGGGACGGGCAAAGAGGCTGCGCGAAAAGATCGCCGCCATCAAGGCGGCGAGACAGTAAGAGGGGTCTTGACCGCTAGTGTGGCCTACGAGTTACGCGATGTCATGAAATTTGAGCGGCTTAGGTGCGGGAGCCACTGGCGCGACGGGCAATAGCTGCGTAAGAGCGGGTTCACGACAAAAGCGGGAGAAGTGCATGTGTGGCATAGTCGGGATTGCTGGAAGGAGCGAAGTCGCTCCGCGTCTGGTGGATGCACTCAAGCGGCTGGAATACCGGGGATATGATTCCGCCGGTGTAGCCACGATCTCTTCCGGCCGTCTGGACCGCCGCCGCGCCGAGGGCAAGCTGGTCAATCTCGAAGAACGGCTTGACGGCGAGCCGCTGCCGGGCACCGTTGGCATCGGCCATACTCGCTGGGCCACCCATGGGGCGCCCACCGAGAGCAATGCGCATCCGCATTTCTGCAACGGTGTCGCCGTGGTGCACAACGGTATCATCGAGAATTTCGCACCTTTGCGCGCAGAGCTGATTGCCGGCGGCTCGGTGTTTCACAGCCAGACCGACACTGAAGTGGTCGCCCATCTTCTGGCGGGATACCGCACCGATGGGCTGACGCCGCGCGAAGCCATGGGCAAAGCCGTCCCGCAATTGGAAGGCGCCTATGCCCTGGCGGTGTTGTTTGAGGACGAGCCGGACATGATCCTGGGCGCGCGCTCCGGCCCGCCGCTGGCCGTTGGCCACGGCAAGGGCGAAATGTTCTTGGGCTCGGACGCCATCGCACTGGCGCCGTTTACCGACGAGATCACCTATCTTGAAGATGGCGACTGGGTGGTGATCACCCGCGACGGGCTTGAAATCTACGATGAGGGCGGCAGCCGCGTGGAGCGCGCCAGCCAGCTCTCACAGGGCGCTGCCTATGTGGTGGACAAGGGCAATCACCGGCATTTCATGGAGAAAGAAATCCATGAACAGCCCGAAGTGGTGTCGAACACGCTGAGCCACTACGTCGATTTTGCCGAAGGCCGGGTCAAGCTCGAAGCGGCGCAGCTCGATTTCGCCAATCTCGACCGGCTGGCGATGTCGGCCTGCGGCACGGCCTATTATGCCGGGCTGATCGGCAAATACTGGTTCGAACGCTTTGCGCGCCTGCCGGTGGAGATCGATGTCGCGTCGGAGTTCCGCTACCGCGAGATGCCGCTGCCCGGCCGGATGGCGGCGCTGTTTATCTCGCAATCGGGCGAAACTGCCGATACGCTCGCCTCACTGCGCTATTGCCGCGCCAACAATCTGTCGATCGGTGCGGTGGTCAATGTCCGCGAATCGACGATTGCGCGTGAGTCGGATGCGGTGTTTCCAACGCTTGCCGGTCCGGAGATCGGTGTGGCGTCGACCAAAGCCTTCACCTGCCAGCTTTCGGTGCTTGCGGCACTGGCGATGATTGCAGGGCGGGCGCGCGGAACGCTGTCGGCTGAGGATGAGACTGACATGGTGCAGGCGCTTGTGACAGCGCCGCGGCTGTTCAATGAGGTCATTCGGGCCATCGAACCGCAAATCGTGACGCTGTCGCGCGAGCTCGCGCGGTTCAAGGATGTGCTCTATCTGGGCCGCGGCACAAGCTTTCCGCTGGCGCTCGAAGGCGCGCTCAAGCTCAAAGAGATTTCCTATATTCACGCCGAGGGCTATGCGGCCGGCGAACTCAAGCACGGCCCGATCGCGCTGATCGACGAAAACATGCCGGTGATCGTGATTGCGCCGCATGACCGGCATTTCGACAAGACCATGTCGAACATGCAGGAAGTAGCGGCACGCGGCGGCCAGATCATCCTGATCACGGACGAGAAGGGCGCCGCGTCAGCCTCAATTGACACCATGGCTACCATCACGGTTCCCGAGGCCGCGGAAATCATCGCGCCGATGATCTATTCGCTGCCGATCCAGTTGATCGCCTATCACACGGCAGTGTTCATGGGCACCGATGTCGATCAGCCGCGCAATCTGGCCAAATCCGTGACGGTGGAATAGGCGTCCATCCCGGGGACCGCCGGGAGTCGGACTTATTGTGGCCTGGCGCAATTGGCTCCTGCCTCAACCATCCTTGTCTTAGAGGCCGCGGGCTCCCTATATAGAAGAGGGAGCCGGACCGCGAAGTCTCGGCCGTAACATCGACAGGGCAACGGATGACAGACAAGCCGAAACGGCAGGGTGCGGGCATGCGGTTGAGGAATTATTTCCTCACCGGGCTGATCATCGTCGCACCGCTGGCGATTACCGCCTATCTGACCTGGTCGTTCATTCTGTGGGTGGATGGATGGGTCAAACCCTATATCCCGAGCGCCTACAATCCCGAAACCTATCTGCCCTTCAGCGTGCCCGGCTTCGGGCTGCTGACGGCGTTACTGCTGATCACCATTATCGGATTTATGACTGCCAACCTGGTGGGGCGGTCGATCCTGGCCTTTGGCGAATCCTTGCTCGACCGTATGCCGCTGGTCCGCAGTCTCTACAAGGGTCTGAAGCAAATTTTCCAGACCGTGCTGGCCGAGCAGAGCAGTTCGTTCAAACAGGCGGGATTGATCCAATATCCGCGCGTCGGGCTGTGGTCGATCGTGTTCATCGCCACCAGCACCAAAGGCGAGGTCGATCACAAGCTGCCGGCCGAGGAATCGATCTCGGTGTTCCTGCCGACCACCCCCAACCCGACTTCAGGCTTTTTGCTGTTCGTGCCGCGCAAGGACGTCATCATCCTGGATATGAGCGTCGAAGAAGCGGCCAAAATGGTGATTTCGGCCGGTCTGGTGTCGCCCGACTATCCTAAGACACTACCGGTCAAATCCGAGCCGGAAACCAATACCGCAGCCTGAAGTATCAGCCCGCGCGCAGAAACCGGATCGCCTCGTCACGCCGCATCAGATAGAGCAGCATCCGCAATGCGTCGCCGCGCGAGGTTTTGAGCGCCGGATCGGTTTCCAGTACATTGCGCGCATCGGTCCGGGCGATTTCGAGAAGATCGCCGTGAACCGACAAATCGGCCAGCCGGAACCCCGGCATGCCGGACTGGCGAGTTCCCAGAACTTCGCCTTCGCCGCGCAATTTGAGATCCTCTTCAGCGATACGAAAGCCGTCTTCGGTCTCACGCAACACCGACAGGCGTGCGCCGGCAGTGTCGCCCAGCGGGCCATGATACAGCAGTATGCAGCTCGATGCGCCTTCGCCGCGGCCCACCCGGCCGCGAAGCTGGTGAAGCTGGGCTAGGCCGAAACGTTCAGCGTGCTCAATAACCATGATGGTCGCGTCGGGTACGTCGACACCGACCTCGATCACGGTCGTGGCGACCAGCAGCCGGGTCTCACCGGATTTGAAGGCGCGCATCGCCTGGTCCTTGTCGTCGGAGCTCATGCGGCCGTGAACCAATGCGACCTGAGGCGCAAGCTCTGGCCCGAAGGCCCGGACAAGGCTCGCATGCCGACTTTCCACCGACATCAGCTCGCTTTCCTCGGAATCTTCGACCAGTGGGCAGATCCAGTAGGCTTTCTTGCCTTCAATCAGGGCGGCGCGCAGTCTGTCGACAATCTCGTCCAGCCGCTCGTCGGGAATGGTGACCGTGGCGATCGGCTGTCGGCCCGCGGGTTTTTCGGTGAGCTTGGACACGTCCATGTCGCCAAAGGCTGCCAGCACGAGGGTGCGCGGGATCGGCGTCGCCGTCATCACCAGCATATGCGGTGCGGTGCCCTTGGCCGTGAGCCGCAGTCTCTGGTGAACGCCGAAGCGGTGCTGCTCATCGACCACCGCAAGGGTCAGATTGGCGTAGACCACCGCGTCCTGAAACAGCGCGTGGGTGCCGATGATGATCTGGGCCGCGCCGCTGGATATCCGTTCAAGCAGCTCGGTGCGTTCGCGACCCTTGGCGCGGGCGGTCAGAACAACCACGTCAATGCCCGCGGCGGCTGCCATTTTCTCAATGGTGGCATAGTGTTGGCGGGCGAGGATTTCGGTGGGCGCCATCAGCACCGCCTGGCCTCCGGCTTCCACCGCGTCTGCCATGGCGAGCATTGCCACCGCGGTCTTGCCGGATCCGACATCGCCCTGCAGAAGTCTGAGCATCCGGTCCAACCCTGCCATGTCGGATAAAATCTCGGACACGGCCGTCTGCTGGCTGCCGGTCAGCGAAAACGGCAGCGCATCAAGCACGGCGTGGCGCAACCGGCCTTCGGCTCGTACCGGCTGGCCGGGCAGTTTGCGCAAGGTCTGGCGGACCAGCGCCAGCGACAATTGACCCGCCAGCAATTCGTCATAGGCGAGCCGCCGCCGCGCCGGGGCCTGCGGATCAATATCGAGCGCAGCCTGAGGATCGTGCAGACGTCGTACGGCCTCGGAAAAGCCCGGAAAACTCTGTCTGGCGACCAGATGCGGATCGGCCCATTCCGGCAGTTCGGGCAGCATATCAACAGCGGACCCGATGGCTCGGCGCAACAGTTTGGGCGACAGGTTGGCGGTCAACGGATAGACCGGCTCGATCAGCGGCAGGTCCGCGGCCCGGGCCTCGGCGACGATGTGATCGGGATGGACCATGGAGGGGCGGCCGTTGAACCATTCGACCTTGCCGCTGACCAGAACATTCTCGCCCACGGGCAGGATCTTTTCGAGCCAGGCCGGTTTGGAATGGAAGAAGGTGAGCGCCATCTCCCCCGTATCATCATGCACATAGACCCGGTAGGGCGCGGATTTGCGGCCGGGCGGGGCGGGTTGATGGCGATCGACACGAACCTTGAGGGTGGCGATCATGCCTTCGGGCGCTTCGGTGATTCCGGCGCGCAACGTGCGGTCGATCATCGCATGCGGCGGCAACAGCAGAAGATCGAGCGCTCTGGTGTCTTCAGGCCCGTCGCGGCCGGTGACGCGGGCCAGCGCCTCGGCGGATTTGGGGCCGATTCCCGGCAGGCTCTCAACGGTGACAAACAGCGGGTCGAGTTCGAGCGGTCGCATGACAGAGATGAACGGCAAATTTGGCTCAAAGGCAAGGCTGACAGACGCGCCTCGACAGGATATGGAGACGCACCAACACAAAAGGGCCGATCCATGACCGGAACAACACGTTCGAGCGCTGATCTCGATCCCAGACGCCGCCGCATTCTCGTGCGCGCCTGGCGCCGGGGCATTCGCGAAATGGATCTGGTGATCGGCGGCTTTGCGGATGCCGAAATCGACCGGCTCGATGATCCCGAACTCGACCAGCTCGAAGCGCTGATGGCCGAAGACGATGCGGATCTGATAAAATGGGTGACCGGCGAAGAGAAGACTCCGGAGCGGTTCCGCACGCCGCTGTTTGACCGGATGCGCGCCTATGTGCCGGATTTCGAGCCTTACACAAACCCGGACGAGACGCAGGCCGACACGCCATGAAAGCCCTTATTCCCGTTGAGAAAATCACCGGTGCGTCCACGCCGGTGACGCTGTCGGGCGTGCCGCAGGGGATGGAGGCGCTGACGCTGGCCGAAACGGCGCGCGCCGCCGGGCCGCTCGCCCATATCATCTCGGACGGTCAGCGCATGGCCGACCTTGAGCAGAATCTGGCGTTTTTCGCCCCCGATATTCCGGTCCTGACATTGCCGGGCTGGGACTGTCTGCCCTATGACCGGGTGTCGCCCGGCGCCGATGTGTCGGCCCGCAGGCTTTCGGCGCTGTCCGCGCTCGCATCGTTTCAGGACAATCCGCACCCGGCCATTGTTCTGGTCACGGTGAATGCGATGCTGCAGCGGGTGCCGCCAAAATCGGTGGTCGCGGATCTCGGTTTCGAGGCGCGGGCGGGCAATCGGCTCAAAATGGAGGATCTGTCACGGCGTCTGGCGCAGCACGGGTTCGACCGGGTCGATACGGTGCGCGAGGTCGGTGAATTCGCGGTTCGCGGCGGCATACTTGATGTGTTCCTGCCTGGCGCAGAGGAACCGGTGCGGCTCGATTTCTTTGGCGATACGCTTGAAAGTATTAGGAATTTCGATCCCGCCACACAACGTTCCACCGCGCCCGCCAAGGCCTTTTCGCTCAATGCCATGAGCGAGGTGACGCTGGAGCCCGAGACCATCAGCCGGTTTCGCCGCAGCTATCTCGAAATGTTCGGCGCGGCGACCCGCGACGATGCGCTCTACGTGGCGATCAGCGAAGCCCGCCGATATCCCGGCATGGAACACTGGCTGCCGCTGTTTCACGAACAGATGGAGACGGTGTTTGACTATCTCGAGGGTTTCCGGATGTCGGGCGATCACATGCTGGCTGAGGCGGCCGCTGAACGCCGGGCGCAGATCGTCGATCACTACGAGGCCCGAAACACCGCGCAGAGCATTGAAAAGGGCCGGGGCGTTCAGACCACGCCCTACAAGGCGATCGATCCCGATCTGCTTTATCTCGACACACCGGACCTGCTTGCCCGGCTCGATAGCCTCCACGCGATCCGGCTGACGCCGTTTCACGAGCCTGAAAACCCGGCGCGGCGGGTGATCGACCTGCCGACCGCCACCGGCCCGCGCTGGGCGGCGGACGCCGAGGCCGACAAATCCGCAGAGGGCGCGCGGGTCAATCTGTTTGACAAGCTTGTTGCCCATGTCGGCCTCAAGCGCGGCGAGGGCCGCAAGGTGCTGATCACCGCCTGGACCGAAGGCTCGCTCGACCGGTTGTTGCAGGTGGTTGGCGAACACGGGCTCGACCGGGTCCGGCGCATTGACGATCACACAGGTCTCGATCAGCTCAAGCCCGGAGAAGCGGCAGCCGCGGTGCTGGCCATCGAGGGCGGTTTCGAATTCGGCGATCTGGTGGTCATCGGCGAGCAGGATGTACTGGGCGACCGGCTCGTCCGGCGGGCCAAGCGCAAGCGGCGCTCGGCCGATTACATCTCTGAAGTCTCAGGGCTCGACGAGGGCAGTTATGTGGTGCATGCCGAGCACGGCATCGGCCAGTTCATCGGTTTGCGCACCATCGAGGCGGCAGGTGCGCCGCATGCCTGCCTGGAACTGCACTATGCCGGCGACGCCAAGCTGTTCCTGCCGGTGGAAAACATCGAACTTCTGACCCGCTACGGTTCCGACAGCGCCGAGGTGCAGCTTGACCGGCTGGGTGGTGTTGCCTGGCAATCGCGCAAGGCCCGGCTCAAGAAGCGGCTGCTCGACATGGCCGAAGGGCTGATCCGCATTGCCGCCGAAAGGCACATGCGCGCAGCACCCGCGCTTGGCGCGCCCGAGGGCCTGTATGACGAGTTCTCCGCCCGCTTTCCCTATGACGAGACCGAAGATCAGATGGCGGCGATCGAACGTGTCCGCGACGATCTGGCGGCCGGTCAGCCGATGGATAGGCTGGTGTGCGGCGATGTCGGCTTCGGCAAGACCGAGGTTGCGCTGCGCGCGGCCTTCATTGCGGCGATGAACGGCGTACAGGTGGCCGTGGTGGTGCCGACCACGCTTCTGTCGCGGCAACATTTCAAGACCTTCCAGGAGCGACTGCGCGGTTATCCGGTGCGCATCGCCCAGGCTTCGCGGCTGGTGGGGAGCAAGGAGCTGGCGCTGACCAAGGCAGAACTGGCGTCCGGCAAGACCGACATCGTGATCGGCACCCATGCGTTGCTCGGCGCTTCGATCCAGTTCGCCAATCTGGGCCTTCTGATTATCGATGAGGAGCAGCATTTCGGGGTCAAGCACAAGGAGCGGCTCAAGGAGCTCAAATCCGATGTGCATGTGCTCACGCTGTCGGCGACGCCGATCCCGCGCACGCTGCAACTTGCCATGACCGGGGTGCGGGAGCTCTCGCTGATCACCACCGCACCGGTCGACAGGATGGCAGTGCGCACCTTCATTTCACCCTTTGACCCGGTGACCGTGCGCGAAACCCTGATGCGTGAGCATTACCGCGGCGGGCAAAGCTTCTATGTCTGCCCGCGAATTTCGGACCTGGACGAGGTGGCGGCATTCTTGAGCGCCGATGTGCCCGAGCTCAAATTCGCCATCGCCCATGGCCAGATGGCCGCCGGCGAGCTCGACGACATCATGAACGCGTTTTACGACGGGCAATATGACGTGCTCTTGTCGACCACGATCGTTGAATCCGGCCTTGATGTGCCGACCGCCAACACGCTGATCGTGCATCGCGCCGACATGTTCGGGCTGGCGCAGCTTTATCAGTTGCGCGGGCGGGTGGGGCGCTCCAAGGTGCGCGCCTTCGCGCTGTTTACGCTGCCGGTCAACAAGACGCTGACGGCCACCGCCGAAAAGCGGCTCAAGGTGCTGCAATCGCTTGATACCTTGGGCGCGGGCTTCCAGCTCGCCAGCCATGATCTCGACATCCGCGGCGCCGGCAATCTTCTCGGCGAAGAGCAATCAGGCCACATCAAGGAGGTGGGTTTTGAGCTCTATCAGCACATGCTGGAAGAGGCGGTTGCGGAGGTGCGCGGCGAGGATGGAATGGTCGACACCGGCTGGTCGCCGCAAATCACCGTGGGCACGCCGGTCATGATCCCCGAGGATTATGTCCCCGACCTGCATCTGCGGCTGGGGCTCTACCGTCGCCTGGGCGAGATTACCGATGTGGCTGATATCGACGGCTTTGGCGCCGAATTGATCGACCGCTTCGGGCCGCTGCCGGACGAGGTGCAGCATCTGTTGAAAATCGTGTTCATCAAGGCCTTGTGCCGCAAGGCCAATGTCGAAAAGCTCGATGCCGGTCCCAAGGGCGTGGTCGTCCAGTTCCGCAACGCCGAGTTCCCCAATCCCGCCGGGCTGGTGGCCCATATCTCCAATCAGGGCAACATGGCCAAGATCCGGCCCGACCAGAGCGTGGTGTTTATCCGCGATCTGCCGACGCCCGAGAAACGATTGACCGGCGCTGCTGTGGTGATGACACATCTGGCCGAACTGGCCGGGTAAACCCTGGCAACGAAGAGCCCCGGTGCTATCCGGAACTGGGGCATGTGGATTGACCCCAACGGACGAGTCCGATTTGGGATTCCTGACAGTGCTCGATCAAGGTCTGCTTCGAGCCCAAAATTCGATGCGGTTGCGATCAAACTGGCGTCTGCTTTGGCTCCATCTTCGCATTACTTGGACAGCATCGCGATGTCCTTGATGAGCCCACTATGAGTTACAAATTGTTGACGAACAGATATAAATCTAACCAACACATTTGATTTAGGAGATGGTTTTGAAGCTTTATGACGCCCAAGCTGCCAACGCAAAACGAGTTCGGATTTTCATATCAGAGAAAGGAATAGAGATTCCACGCGAAGTTATTGAGTTGGGTAAGGATACCAGAACTCCTGAGTTTCGAAGGCTCAACTCTCTGGGTGAAGTGCCTGTGCTGGAACTGGATGACGGTCAGATAATTACAGAAAGCATGGCAATTTGCCGCTACCTTGATCTCGCATATCCTGAAACGCCGCTTATGGGGCGCGATGCTGCTGAACAAGGTCATATCGAAATGTGGAGCCAGCGCATCTATTCGCAGATTTTTATGACCATCGGTCTTATGGTGCGACACCAACTACCATTGTTTGCCGAAGTTCTTGAGCAAGTTCCCGACTTTGCTGAAGCTCAACGTAAGGTGATGCCTGAGAAATGGAATTGGCTGAATGAGGAAATGGCGGACGGCAGGCAGTTTATTGCGGGTGATACATTCAGCTTCGCCGATGTACAGGGCATGACTGCACTGACCATCACAGACATTTTCGACCTTAGTGCTCCAGATGACTGCAAGCACGTCGCAAAATGGGCGACTGCAATGAGAGAGCGTTCAAGTTGGACGGCGTAACACGATCATTCGACTAGAAGCTGCCATTCCCGCAGTTGCAGCGAACAGCAGCTAAGTCCGGATACTGTTGAAAAAGGGCTTGATTGCTTTCTATGCGGCTGATTCAATTTCCCCATTGATTTGGGAGATTGCTGACGATGATGGGCCCAAGGCAGGAACCGCAGGCGGCGCTGTTCTATGAGTTCAACCTGGATCGGCTGCGTCTTCGAGGACCCAATGGCGCAAAAGAAGAATTCTTGATAGCCGCGACAGTGCAAAACCTTCGCAAACTCGCAAAGCTGGCTCCCAACCCTGCATGATGGCCGAACCAATCCCGCTCATCGCTTTGTCAAACCCAGCGCAAACAACGACTTTTTCAACGGTATCAGCCTCATGTTGACATTGCGTATTAGCTAAAGTGTCTTGGACGGCGACCAGACGAACCCCGCAATCTAGGCCGATTGACAATCCGATGTGCGAAGGCAAGGTAAGCTTCTCAACACGCATCCTTCGCAAGCAGGATGATTTGCCGCGATATATAGTGGTTAAGCCGGAGCATGTTCTCGGGCGCACTGTGGCATTTGCGGCGGATGTAATGCTCAACGATACCGGTCCATTCCGACGCAACATACGTCCTTGGGGAAAGGGGTCGGATGTATTTTTCTTCAATCTGACTGCACCCCAATGTGCCAAAGCCAATCTGGACACCAATGACGAGTGCGTTGTGACCATTATTACGAGCTAGTCGTCAGGTTGGATGACAACTCTTTCCGCACATCAGCCATCCGGCCGTTGGTCGGAATGCGGGTAAAAGTTTGGGAGTGAGACCACTCGAGCTGGAACATCGACAGGGAACTGAAGCCCGTATTGCGCTACATGGCGGATGCGGGCGGTGTCAGCTTTCTGTCTCTTCCGGTGTTTCGGGCGCAAGCGCCTTTTCCTGGGCCACCTTGCGCATGGCGTCGGCAAGCGCCTCGGCGGGTTGAGCGCCGACCACGGCGTATTTCATATCGATGATGAAGCAGGGCACGCCGGTGACGCCCATCTGGCGGGCCTGATCGATCTCGGCACTGACGGTGTCCCGGTCGGCGTCGCCCGACAACAGCCGCTCGACGATCTCCGGCTCGAGACCGGCTTTCCCCGCCGCTTCGAGGAGAACCTGATCGTCGCCGATGTTCTTGCCGTCCTCGAAATAGGCCTTGAACAGTGTCTCGACCATCTCGTCCTGGGCGGCAAGCCCCTGGGACCCCGCCCAGCGGATCACACGGTGGGCGTCAAGCGTGTTGGCCGAAACCTGGATCTCGTCAAAGGCAAAGGGAATGTTTTCCTCCGCGCCGGCGGCGCGAACCGCTGCATAGGCCTGGTCGGCGCCCTCGACGCCGCCGAATTTTTCCTCGAGGTACTGTTTGCGGTCCTTGCCATGCTTGGGCAGCGTCGGATCAAGCTGGTAGGGCCGCCAGCGCACCTCCACATCGAACTCGCCGCGAACCCGGGCCAGAGCCTTTTCGAGCCGGCGCTTGCCAATGTAGCACCACGGACACATGACATCGGAGACAATGTCGACGGTCAGGGCGGGCGCAAGATGCAAAGGGGGGGCGGTGGTCATATGGCGCCTTTCGCGGGGCTTGGCGGCGACCGCACAATGGCCGCGGCTACTCAGTGGCCGTTTTATCCCACCAGGCTGGCAGATGATAGCCGTAAAGCGGCGGCGGGCCGTCCGGCGGCGTGATCCGCGCCCGGTGCGCCACCCGTGATTTGGCGAAATGAAACGCCGGTATCACGTAGTGGGCGGACAAGAGCACGCGGTCATAGGCGCGCACGGCGGAGCGAAACGCATCGGCGGTGCGTGCGTTCAGCATCGCATCGATCACAGCGTCAATGGCGGGGCTCGCCGCACCTGCGAAATTGAACGAGCCGGGCGTGTCGCGCGAGGCGGCTCCCCACCTGTTGATCTGTTCGGCGCCGGGCGACAACGAGGAGGGGAATGCCTTCATGATCATGTCATAGTCGAAGGTCTGGGAGCGCTGCTGATACTGGGCGTCATCCACGGTGCGGATCGACATCTCGATGCCAAGCGCGCCCAGTGAGCGCTGAAAGGCCACGGCCAGCTTCTCCTGGCCTTCATTCTGGGTCATCAGCGCAAAGCTGAAGGGCCGACCCGCGCCATCGATCAGTCTGCCGGATTCGATCCGGTAGCCGGCGTCCTGGAGCAGCGTCAGCGCCGCGCGCTGGATCTTGCGGTCGCGGCCGGAGCCATTGGTGACGGGCAGGGCCCAGGTTCCTTCCAGAATGTCCGGCGAGACCAATTCGGCATAGGGAGCGAGAAGCTCCCGTTCGCGTGCATCGGCGGGCGTGCCGGTGCTCGCCAGTTCCGAGCCGTCCCAGAAGGAATTGGTGCGGGTATAGGCGTTGTTATAAAGGCTGCGATTGGCCCATTCGAAATCGAACAGCATAGTGAGCGCGTGTCGAACGCGGATATCCTCGAACTTCGCACGACGGGTGTTGAAGACGAAGCCATACATGCCGGACGGCGTGCGCTTGTCATACTCCTGGCGGATGATGTCGCCGTTCTCGACCGCCGGGAAGTCATAGCCGCGGGCCCAGTTGGTGACGCTGCCATCGGGATAGACATCGAACACGCCTTTCTTGAAGGCTTCGAACTGGGCGGTTTCCGAGAGGAAATACTCGACAACAATGCGGTCATAATTGTCGAGCCCGCGTTTGACCGGCAGATCACGCGCCCAGTAATCCTCACGCCGGGTGAAGGTAAGGCGCTCACCGGGTTTGATGTCGCTGATCAGATAAGGCCCGGAGCCGATGCCTGGCTGCAGCGTCGACTGGTCGAAGGTTTCAGCGTCGATGGCGTGTTTCGGGAGCACCGGCGACATTGACAGGATCAGCGGGAATTCGCGGTTGGAGCTTTCGTTAAATGTAAAGCGCACCGAGAGATCCGAGATTTTCTCCATCTTTTCGACCCGCCTGAGCCTGGTGGAGAACGGCGGACGGCCCTTGTCCCTGAGCAATTCCATGGTGAAGATCACATCATCGGCGGTCACCGGTTTGCCGTCCGACCAGCGGGCGGACGGATTGAGATTGTACTGGATAAAGCTGCGTTCCTCATCCCATTCCACGGTCTCGGCCAACAGCCCGTAAAGCGTGAAAGGTTCGTCGCGCGAGCGGTGCATCAGGGTTTCATAGACCAGATTGCCATATTCCTGATCGACCACGCCGCGGGCATGGGTGCGCATGCTCTTGATGATGAAGGGCCGGACACTGTCGAAGGTGCCGACCACGCCATAGGTGATCTGTCCGCCCTTGGGCGCATCGGGATTGACATAGGGCAGGTGGCTGAAATCGGCCGGCAGCGCCGGTTCGCCATGCATGGCGATGCCATGAAGCGGTTCGGCCGCCGCGCCCATGGCCGGGCCGGCGAGTGCGGCAGCCATTGCGCCAATAAAAGCCAGTGATCGTCGCATGTCATGTCCTTCCAAGCCGAAACCTGCCTTCAGTCGAAGCGCGATTCCCGGTTTGGAGGATATCGGCTTCGCCGGGTTCAAACCACCATCACCGGACAATGCGATGTTTTTTTGAGCCAGTTCGGCCGCGCGGACTGGATATTGCGTCCATCCCGCGTTAACAGAAGGCCCAGCAAGCCTTGCTGTCGCCGCATTTTCCTTTGAGAAGGCGCGGCACAGGCGACGGGCCCGGCCCGCACGCAAACCGTTCGGCGCCCAAGGGCGCATTTCAGGAGACTTGGAAGCCAATGAACGCCACCACAAAGACCGTTTTTGCAGCCATCATGTCAGCCGGCCTCGCAGCCGCCTTCATGCCCGCGACCGCATCGGCCCAGGGCGCGAACCAGGGCTGGTACAAGACCTGCACCAAGCAGGAAGACAATGACGTCTGTGTGGTGCAAAACATTGTCACCGCGCCGACCGGCCAGTTGCTCACAGCCGTTGGTCTCATCAACGTGAGCGGCAAGGTCAACCGGCAGATCATGCAGGTTACGGTACCCACGGCGCGGCTGATCCAGCCCGGCGTCAATTTGCAGGTCGATGGCGGCAAGGCGCAGCGTGTGGAATATGCAATCTGCATGCCCGAAACCTGCGTGGCGGAGGTGCTTTTGACCGACGCCATGGTCAATTCCTTCAAGAAAGGCGGCGAGCTGGTGCTGACATCGGTCAACTACCAGCGCACACCGAACCCGCTGAAGATCTCGCTCGAAGGGTTCACCCAGGCCTGGGACGGAGAACCGATTGCCCAGTCCGAACTGCAGGAGCGCCAGCGCCTGCTGCAGGAGGAAATGGCCAAGAAGGCGGAAGAAGCCCGCAAGAAGCTCGAGGACGCCCAGGCCGAAGCCAAAAAGAATTAATCGCCAGGGCGTGTGAACGCCTTGAAGGAAAAAAGCCCGGATGCTCTTATGCATCCGGGTTTTTTTGTGGGTTCGCGCTTCCGATGAGGTTCTTCGACGAGCCGCCATCAATGACAAATCAGTGGCTGACGCGTTCCTTGGGCCGGTAAACGCCGTCGATCTGGGCCTCGAAGAACTCACCGAGCTGAGGGTGCCTGATCGGCGTCTGATCGTCATCGATCAATAGGTTCTGCTCGGAGACATAGGCCACGTATTCGGTCTCGTCGTTTTCAGCGAGCAGGTGATAGAATGGCTGATCCTTGCGCGGCCGGACGTTTTCCGGAATGGCGTTCCACCATTCCTCGGTATTGGCAAAAACCGGGTCGACGTCAAAGATCACGCCCCGGAACGGAAAGATCCGGTGCTTGACGACCTGGCCGATGCGGAACTTGGCTACTCTGAGCGTCATCATGGTGTCCTTTGCCCCTAAGATGGGCAATTTATCAAAAAGATCAACCATCCGGCCTTGACGGCGACGGCCGGGAAACCTAGCCCGGACGGGTGGTCTCCTGATTGCGGCCGCCAAGCCATCACGACTTTCAACCCGGACGACTTTCATGGCTGAAATTACAGGGCTGGTGCTGCCTTTTTTCGGCTTGATCCTGCTGGGTTACATCGCGGCGCGCATAACCAAACAGCCGCAAGAGGCGATGGGGTGGCTCAACACCTTCATCATCTATGTGTCATTGCCGGCCTTGTTTTTCAAACTGTTGTCGCGCACGCCGATCGAACAGCTGGCGCGTTGGGATTACGTGCTGACCAGCATGGTTGTGACCTACATGGTGTTTGCACTGGTGTTTGCCGCAGCTGTGCTGATCCGGCACGCTGCAATCGGCGAGGCCACCGTTCAGGGCCTGGCCGGCGCCTATGGCAATATCGGCTATATGGGCCCCGGTATCGCGATCCTGGCGTTCGGTGAACCCGCGGCGGTGCCGGTGGCGCTGATCTTCTGCTTTGAAAACATCATGCATTTCACCATTGCCCCGATGATGATGGCGCTGTCGGGCGGCGACAAGCGCGGCGCCGGCGCGCTGGCCGCGGATGTGGTGCGCAAGATCGCGTTTCATCCGTTCATTCTCGCCACCGCTGTGGGCGTGGCAGCCGCATGGGTTGAGTTTACACCGCCGCTCCCGGTGGGGCGGCTCATCGATTATCTGGCTCAGGCCGCGGCCCCTTGCGCGCTGTTTGCCATGGGGGTGACGTTGGCGCTCAGGCCGCTCAAGCGGGTGCCGGGGGAGCTGGGGTTCATCGTGCCGATGAAACTGATCGCGCATCCGGTGATGATGTATCTGGGGCTGAGCCTGATCGGCGATTTCGAGCCTGTCTGGGTCTACACCGCGGTGCTGCTCGCCTCGCTGCCAACGGCGACCAATGTCTTTGTGATCGCCCAGCAATATTCCACCTGGGTGGAGCGCGCCTCGGCTACCGTGCTTGTGACCACGGTGGCGAGCGTGGCGACGGTCTCGACGCTGTTGTGGGCGATCACCAGCGGCACGCTGCCGCCCGATTTGTTTCCTGGATAGCGATCCTGGTTCGGCGCACTGCGTCCGATTGAAGGTCAGCCGCGCTGTGCGGACAGAGTGCTCGCGCCGCCTTTACGCCAGCCAGGCGTCATGCCCTCGCGCATGGCGAGATTGCGCAGCGGCGGAATGGCCGACAGTGCTGCGAGCCCGCCGGCACGCAGGGCCTGCATCGGCAGGAAAGAACTCAGCAGCGCACGATTGAGCAGATCGACGCCGGCCGTGCGGCTGGTCACATCGATGCGCCGTTTACGGTTGTAGTCGCTTACGGCGCGCGGGGCCCCGTCAGGACCACCGGCCGCCTTGAGTGCGTCAATTGCCTGCATAATGTCGCGGAGCCCGAGATTGAGGCCCTGGGCGCCGATGGGCGGAAAGGCATGACCGGTCTCTCCCACCAGCATGGTTCGCCCTGCGCCAAAGCTTGAAGCGATCAGGCTCGATAGCGGCCAGGCCTGGATGCCGTCCTCTACCTCGACCGCGCCCAGGATCGAGCGCATGCGCTGCTCCACTTCCTGGTTGAGATCGGCGCGTTCCATCGCGAGATAGCGATCCACCTGATCAGGCTTGACCGCCCAGACCAGGCTCGAGCGTTTACCGGGCAACGGCACCTGGGTGAAGGGGCCCTGCTCGGTATGGAATTCGGTGGAGATATCGCCGTGGTTCAGGCGATGACTGAAGTTCATGACCAACGCCGACTGAGGATAAGACCAGGTCTTCACCTGGATGCCGATCGCCTCACGCAGGGCGGAATTGCGGCCATCGGCGGCAAGTGCGGCGCGGGCCGTGAGCTGCGTTCCGTCTTCAAGGTCGAGCGTGATGTCTGCGTCACCCTGCGCAGCCGCAGCAAGCGGGCTGTGGAAACGCTCAATAGCTTGCGATGCGGATGTGGCTCTATGCAGCGCCTCAAACAACGGCTCATTGGGAATGTTGTAGCCAAAGGCGTCGAGATCGATTTCGGAGGCGTGAAAAGACACCGGCGGCGCGCGAAACAGCCGGCTGGTGCCGTCCAGAATGCGCATGGTGCGCAGCGGTGCCGAAACCGGCTGTACCTGATCCCAGACACGAAGGTGCTCAAGCAGATCAATCGATTGCGACAATAAAGCAGTGGTGCGGCCGTCCTGGCGCGGCGGCGGCGGTGCGATGAAGGCCACGCGCCAACCCTCCGCTGCCGCTGCAAGTGCGGCGACCGCACCTGCCAAACCGCCACCAACCACGGCAATATCGTACTGAAGCTGCATTTGTTTACCCTTCACGAGCGCATTGGCGATTGCACCGATGCCACTTCCTCCTTTACATCGCCAGTCAACCGAACTCCATGGGATCAATTGGCGCATGTTCTCGCCGCGAAACGATAGCGATCCGCTCGACGGCCGGTTCGACCATCTCGACCGGTCAGGCCGGTCGGTGGCGGCGATCATGCGCCGACCCATCTGGCCGGTGCTGGCCATGGTGATTGTGACGGTCGTGCTCGCCTGGTGGTTCCTCTTGTCGATGGCTGGCGCTATCGCCGAAATCAAGGGTACGGCGCGGCCGCTGGGGCCCGGCATGACGCTCATTGCCCGGTATTTGCCGGTGGAGCCGGGATCGTTTGCGGCCACCATCGCTGATTTGTGCCTGTCTGCAGACTCGGGCGCATTGCTTGTCAACGGCGGCAGTCTTGGCGTTTTTGTGGCACTTACGGTGATGTGGCTGGCGATGGCGGCAGCCATGATGCTGCCCACCGCCGCGCCGATGATCCGCACCTATGCGGAGATTGCCGATACGGCGGCCGCGCGAGGCGAGCCGGTGGTGCATCCGCTCATCCTGACGGCGGGCTATCTTACGGTCTGGGTCATAGCCGCAGTGGGGTTCGCCACCGTGCAGACCCTGATCAGCGTGCTAACCGGAACCGATGGCGCGAGCCCGGTTCGCGGCGTGGTGGCCGGGCTGGTGCTGCTTGGCGCCGGCGCCTATCAGTTCACGCCGCTCAAGGATGCCTGCCTGAGCAAATGCCGCAATCCGTTCACCACCTTGTTCGCACGCTGGCAGACACGGACCGTTGGCGTGTTTAAACTGGGCATGGAGCAGGGGCTCTGGTGCCTGGGATGCTGCTGGGCGCTGATGCTGATCATGCTGGCGGTGGGCAGTATGAATGTGATCTGGATGGCGGCGCTGACGGTGTTCACCTTTGTGGAAAAAACCGGATCAGGCCGCGTGACAAGTCGCATCGGCGGCGCGATAGTGGCGCTTTGGGGAGCGGCGCTGATCTGGGGCGCAGTGATTTGAAATTGGGAGACTTGAATGGCGAATGTTGAATGGGCCCTGAAGGGCGAATTGGTGCTGTCGTGCAATTGCACCGTGTTTTGCCCCTGCGTGGTTTCGCTCGGCCAGCATCCGCCTACGGAAGGCTATTGCCAGACCTGGGCCGGGTTCCGGGTCGACAACGGCTACTATGGTGACACCGACCTGTCGGGGCTTAACCTTGGTCTTATCATGGAGATTCCGGGCTATATGAGCCGCGGAAACTGGACGGCGGGGTTGTTTGTCGACAAGCGCGCTTCGGTTTATGCGACCAAAGCTTTTACGAAGATATTCACCGGCAAGGCAGGCGGAACCACATCGCTGTTGTCGATTCTGGTGGGCAATTTTCTCGGCGTGCAGCAGCAACCGATCAGCTACGAGGTCGAAGACAAGAAGCGCATCGTCAAGATCCCCAAGATCATTGACGGGATTGTTGCGCCGATCCCGGGCAAAAAGCACGGCGAGGATACGGTGATTTCAAATTCGGAATACTGGATTGCGCCGGAAATCATTGTCGCCAAATCGGAACGGTCGAAAATGCGCGCCTTTGGCCGGAACTGGAATTTCGCCGGACGGTCAGCCGAGATCTGCGCACTCGACTGGCATGGTCCCAACTAGGACCAGCCGGACTGTTGGTGTATCCTGATATCCGCAGAGGGATGTTGGCGGCATGAAGCTTCCATTCAAGTACCGCCGCGTACCTTACGCGGAAATCCGGGCGTTCTCGGTTCATATCCTGACCGCCAGCGGGTCGTTCATGGCTTTTCTGGCGCTGGTGGCGGCCGCTGAAGAGCGCTTCATCGACATGTGGTGGTGGCTCGGCGTGGCGCTGCTGATCGATGGTATCGACGGCCCGATTGCGCGCAAGCTCAATGTCAAGGAAGTGCTGCCCAACTGGTCGGGCGTGATGCTCGATAATGTTATCGACTATGTCACCTATGTGCTGATCCCGGCGTTTGCGCTCTATCAGAGCGGCATGATTGGCGAACCGCTGTCTTTCGTGGCGGCGGGGCTGATCGTGGTCTCCAGCGCGGTCTACTATGCCGATACTGGAACCAAGACCGATGAGAACTTTTTCTCCGGCTTTCCGATCGCCTGGAACATGCTGGTCTTCACCCTGTTCGTGATCGCTTCTTCGGAAATGACCGCGTTTGTGATCGTGCTGGCGGCTGTGATCCTGACATTCCTGCCAATCAATTTCCTGCATCCGGTGCGGGTGGTGCGGCTGCGGCCGCTCAATCTGACGGTGTTTGCGCTTTGGTCGGTTCTTTCGGGCTATGCCCTGCTTTTGCATTTCGATAGCCCGGAGTGGCTGATGTGGGGCGTCATGCTTTCGAGCGCCTATCTGTTCGTAATCGGCGGAATCATGCAGATGTTCCCCGCGCTCGGTCGCCGCAGCGCCTGACGCCACGAACAGACCAAGGGCTCCCGAACGCCGATTTACGGCTGCAGGCTGCCCGAATCCCGATTGAAACAGTCGTAGGATAAAGTTGAAAAGCTGCGGCGGTCATTGCTTTTTTCGAAAGATACAATTGCGTCGATTGTTGAAAATATTCGGAATTTTCGGTCGTCACGCCCTTGTGCAGCGCACAATAGTTGCGTTTGATGCTCTCTCCCGCCTGACCACCGAGCGACGCTGCGTCCCTTGAATTCGCAAGGCATATGGTGAAGCTTGTTGAAAGCGCCGGCGGGAGGAACGCCGGGATCCCGAGCGGATCGACAAAGCGCTGGTCGCAAGGGGGTGACGTGGAAAATTTACCGACCGAAACGCCGTTGCTGGAAACCCGCGGGTTGACCAAGATGTTCGGCAGCCTGAGGGCTTGTGACGCCATCGACCTGTCGATCGCCCCGGGGGAGGTTCATGCGCTGCTGGGCGAGAACGGCGCCGGCAAGTCGACCCTGGTCAAGATGCTGTTCGGTGTGCTCGATCCCAGCGAAGGTGAAATCCTGTGGAAGGGCAAGCCCGTCAAGATAGGCAGCCCGGGCGAAGCCCGCGCCACCGGCGTGGGCATGGTGTTTCAGCACTTTTCCCTGTTTGAGGCGTTGACCGTGGCCGAAAACATCGCGCTGGCGCTCGATGGCAACATCGGCATCGACCAGATTTCCGAGGAGGCCGGGCGGCTCTCGCAAGAATACGGTCTGCCGCTCGATCCGTCGGCCCATGTCGCTGATCTGTCCGTCGGCGAGCGGCAGCGCATTGAAATCGTCCGGGCGCTTTTGCAGAATCCGGAATTGATCATTCTCGACGAGCCGACTTCGGTGCTGACACCCCAGGAGGCGGACAAGCTGTTCGAAACGCTGGCCAAACTGCAAAGCGAAGGCCGATCAGTGCTTTACATCAGCCACCGGCTCGAAGAGGTTCAGCGGATCTGCGACCGGGCCACGGTTCTCAGGCACGGCAAGGTGACCGGCGACTGCGACCCCAGGCAAGAAACGCCGTCTTCGCTTGCGCAGATGATGGTCGGCGGCGAGGTGGCCGAGATTTCCGGCGCCGGCCTGGGCGAGCCCGGCGAGGTGCTGATCGAGGTCAACAAGCTCAGCGCGCCGTCGCGCTCACCGTTCGCCGTGGCGCTCAGGGATATCGACCTGTCGGTCCGCGCCGGCGAGGTGGTGGCGATTGCCGGCGTTGCAGGCAACGGCCAAAGTGAATTGTTCGACGTTCTGTCGGGCGAGGACAAGGTTGGCGACGCGGATGCGATCAAGATTCGCGGCCAGTCGGTCGGCGGCAAGGGCATCACCGAGCGACGGTTGATGGGCTGCGGTTTCGTGCCCGAAGAACGTCACGGCCACGCCGCGGTCACCGATCTGCCGCTGACCGCCAATCTCGTGCTGTCGCGCCATGCCTCTGACCGCTCGACGTTCTTGTCCGGAGGCCCGATCGGGCTGATCAACACCGGCGCCGTGGCCATTGCCGCCAAGCGGATTTCCGAAGTCATGGATGTGCGCAAATCGGGCGAAGATCCGGCTGCGGGCTCGCTCTCGGGCGGCAATCTGCAAAAGTTTATTGTCGGTCGTGAACTCGACCGCCAGCCGGTGGTGCTGGTGGTCAATCAGCCGACCTGGGGCGTGGATGCGGGTGCGGCAAGCCGGATACGCCAGGCGCTGATCGATCTCGCCAAAAGCGGATCAGCGGTGGTGGTGATCAGCCAGGATCTTGACGAAGTGTTTGAAATCGCAAGCCGGATCGCGGTCATCAATGAGGGCCGGCTGTCTGAACCGGAGCCGGCAAAAACCATGACCCGCGAGCGCATAGGGCTGCTTATGGGCGGTTTTCACGATGGAACGGGCCATGCCCATGCGGAGGCCATCTATGCGCATTGAGCTGAAAAAACGTGACGGGCTGTCGTCGCTGTTTTCGATCCTGTCGCCATTCATCGCGCTGGGATTGACGTTGATCGCAGGGGTGATCCTGTTTTTGTTGTTGGGCAAGGACCCGGTCAAGGCGCTCTACAGCTTCTTCATCGAGCCGCTCACCGAGGTCTGGTCGTTGCATGAACTTGCCGTCAAGGCAGCGCCGCTGATCCTGATCGCAGTTGGCCTGTCGATCTGCTACCGCTCCAACAACTGGAACATCGGCGCCGAAGGCCAGTTCATTATCGGCGCCATGGCCGGATCGATCCTGCCGGTGATGTTTCACGGCTGGCAGTCGCCGCTGGTGCTGCCGCTAATGCTGATCTTCGCGATGATCGGCGGGGCGGCCTATGCGGCGATCCCGGCGTTTTTGAAAGCGCGTCTCAACACCAACGAGATCCTGACCAGCCTTATGCTGGTCTATGTCGCGCAACTGTTCCTCGACTGGATGGTGCGCGGGCCGTGGCGCAACCCGGAAGGCTTCAACTTTCCCGAAACCCGCAATTTTCACGATTATGCGGTGCTGCCGCGGATCATCGAGACCGGCAAGACCCACTGGGGTTTCGGCTTCGCGCTGATTGCGGCGATCGTACTGTGGTTCATTATGCGCCGCACGCTCAAGGGATTTGAGATCACCGTGCTGGGCGCGTCGGCGCGGGCAGGGCGGTTTGCGGGCTTCTCTGACAAGAAGATGGTCTATTTCGCCTTTTTGCTGTCGGGAGCGCTGGCCGGTTTGGCCGGTATTTCGGAAGTCTCCGGCGCCATCGGCCAGGTTCGGCCGGTGATTTCGCCCGGCTACGGCTTTACCGCCATCATCGTCGCGTTTTTGGGCCGGCTCAATCCACTGGGCATCGTCGCAGCGGGACTGGTGCTGGCGCTGACCTATCTGGGCGGCGAGGCGGCGCAGATCTCGATCGGCATCACCGACAAGGTGACGCGATTGTTTCAGGGGCTGCTCCTGTTCTTCGTTTTGGGCTGCGACACGCTTATTCACTACCGCATCCGGATCGTCACTGGTGCTACGCAAAAAGGGAGTGCCGCGTGATGGATATGACCCAGGCGATTATTCTCACCATCATGACCGCGGCCACGCCCTTGTTGCTGGCAGCCATCGGCGAACTGGTGGTGGAACGCTCCGGCGTTCTCAACCTCGGCGTCGAGGGCATGATGATCATGGGCGCGGTGGCGGCCTTTGCTATCGCGCAGATCACCGGTTCGGCTGGGCTTGGGGCAATCGGCGGATTGATTGCCGGGATGCTGTTTTCGCTGCTGTTCGGTTTTCTTACGCTGACGCTGGTGGCAAACCAGGTGGCGACAGGACTTGCGCTAACCATCCTGGGACTCGGCCTGTCCGGGATGATCGGAGAGGCCTTTATCGGGCTGCCCGGGCTGAAGCTGGCGGCGATCGAAATCCCGGTGCTGGCCGATATCCCGTTCATAGGCCGGTTGCTGTTCAATCAGGACCCGATTTTCTACATGTCGATCATCGCAGTGATCGGGGTCAACTGGTTCCTGTTCAAAAGCCGCGCGGGCTTGCGGTTGCGCGCTATTGGCGACAGTCATTCCTCGGCCCATGCGCTCGGCGTCAAGGTCGTGCGCACCCGTTATCTGGCGGTGATGTTCGGCGGCGCCTGTGCCGGGCTGGCGGGCGCGCATCTGTCGATCGTCTACACACCGCAATGGGTGGAGAACATGACGGCCGGCCGGGGCTGGATTGCTTTGGCGCTGGTGGTGTTCGCCTCCTGGCGGCCGACGCGGGTGCTCGCCGGGGCCTATCTGTTCGGCGCAGTGTCGATCGGACAGTTGCACGCCCAGGCATTGGGCGTGGGAATCCCGTCGCAATTCCTTTCGGCTCTTCCCTATCTCGCCACGATTGCGGTACTGGTGATCATATCGCTGAATCGGAGGATGACGCTCATCAACACGCCGGCTTCGCTCGGCAAATCATTCGTGCCGGAACGGTAGGCAAAAACTGCCGGCACGGGATCGAAAACCAAACCAGACAGGGTGAACACCATGAAAAAAACACTTCTTGCTCTCGCCGCGGCCACAGCGCTCGCGGGCCTTTCCGCACCGGCTACCGCCGAAGCAATGGACAAGGTCAAGGCCTGCTTCGTCTATGTCGGCCCGGTGGGCGATTTCGGCTGGTCGTACCAGCATGATCAGGGCCGCCTCTACGCCGAGGAGAAACTCGGGGACAAGCTGGAAACCGCCTATCTCGAAAGCGTGCCGGAAGGCTCGGATGCAGAGCGCGCCATCGAGCGCTTCGCGCGGTCCGGCTGCAACATCATCTTCACGACCTCCTTCGGCTACATGGATCCAACCAACAAGATCGCCAAGGATTTCCCGGATGTGAAGTTCGAACATGCGACCGGCTACAAGCGCGAGCATGCGAATGTCGCCACTTACGATTCCAAATTCTTCCAGGGCCGCTACGTGCTCGGACAGATCGCAGCGAAGACATCGGAATCAGGCACGGCGGGCTACATCGCTTCGTTCCCGATCCCGGAAGTTGTGCAGGGCATCAACTCGTTCATGCTGGGGGCCCAGTCGGTTAATCCGGACTTCAAGCTGAAGGTCGTCTGGGTCAACACCTGGTTCGATCCGGGCAAGGAAGCTGACGCCGCCAAGGCGCTTCTCGACCAGGGCGCCGACATTTTGACCCAGCACACCGATTCCACCGCACCGATGCAGGTCGCAGCCGAGCGCGGCGCGAAGGCGTTTGGTCAGGCTTCCGACATGATCGCCTTCGGTCCGGAAACACAGCTGACCTCGATCATCGACGATTGGGCCCCGTATTATCTCGAGCGGATCTCCGCTGTTCTGGAAGGAACCTGGGAGCAATCGGCAACCTGGGCCGGTATGGCCGAGGGTCACGTGGTGATGGCGCCCTACACCAACATGCCCGATGATGTGAAGGCGATGGCCGAAGAAACTGCAGCCAAGATCAAGTCCGGCGAGTTTCATCCGTTCACCGGACCGATCATGAAGCAGGACGGATCGGAATGGCTGGCCGAAGGCCAGGTGGCCGAAGACGGCGAACTGGCCGGGTTGAACTTCTACGTCAAGGGCATCGACGACCAGTTGCCGCAGTAAGGGTTTTTACCAACCACATCAGACAAGGATCAGGGGCGGCCTCGTGGCCGCCCCTTCTCGTTCCGGCATGTTTTTTGTGGTGTTATTCCGCCGGAACTATCGGGTTGCGGCCGGTGCGCGGAAGAAAGCGCGCGGCAGGTGAAAACAGGCTGCGTACGATTTTGCGGCCGCTCGGCTCGACGACGGCATAGATCCACCAGCTCACCGCCATTGTGAGTACGGTCGCCAGCACTACGGCGGTCCATTTGCCGACACTCGGCGCGGTAAGATTGATCAGGATGTAGCCTGTGTTCTGGTGCACCAGATAGAGCGGGTAGCTGATGCCGCCCAGAACGAGCACCCAAGGGCGGACCGTCACCACTCGTCCGAGCAGCACCGCAAACAGGAACGAAGCGACGATGAAGAGATTGGCCAGAGCCATTTGATTGGCTGTCCCGCCTTCGCCGAGCCGGGCGATGACATCAAGGCGCTGCACTTCGACCGTGTGAAAGCTCATCGCCAGCGCCAACCCGGCCAGCACCAGCCGCAGGTTGGTGACGCCATGCGACGACAGCCGCCAGACCATGGCGCCGAAGGCGAAATAGGCGCCATATTCAGTCAGGAACAGAAGCTCCACGGGGCGGGAGCCCAACAGCAGGTTGTTGACGATCACCAGCGCCATCCACACCGCAACGGCCTGATCGGTGTATCGCGGCACCACGCCGCTGAACAGCCCGATCATCACCCAGCCATAGAAGATCAGCTCGATGATGATCGACCAGTAGGCGCCATCCATGAAGGTTTGGCCGAAGAGGGGCGCAAGCATAGTGAGATTGGCCAACCAATGCACGAAATTGGTTGTAAGCGGCGGATGGGCCCACAGCGCCATCATCACGGCGGTAATGGTCATGGCGACCAGATGCGCGGGATAAAGCCGGGCGACACGGCCGATGGCGAACCCGTACCAGTCGCGGCCCGAGGCCGACCAGATGATGACATAGCCGGAGATCATGAAAAACAGATTGACTCCGAGATAGCCGAAAGACACCGCCTGGCCCGCAGCACCGTAATCGACGCTGATAAATTCGGCATCGACCCCGCCGCGATAGAGAAAGTGATAGATCACCAGCGTCAACGCCGCGGCGAAGCGCAACAGATCCAGCATGCCATTGCGGTGATCGTTGGCGGCGGCATGTTGTGAGCTTGCGGACTTGCCCGGCAAGGATGTACGCATGGCGATCTCCCTTTTGAGATCACGCGACAATAGAGCAAACACAGATGCCGGGTTGAGGAACCCGGCATTAAGCTTAAGCGTCAAGGTTAAGCTGCGCTGCGCTGTGGGCCGCGGCAGCCGGATTTCATGGCCGAGGGGCACGGTTGCCAACAGGCTTTGTCGCCTGAACCAATCCTGCGCCAAATGGATGATGTGGCGCGCTGATCGGCCCTTCCGTTCAGACCATCTGGTGCTTGCGAACAGTATCCCACGCATCATCGAGCGTCTTGCGGGCGCGGGCGATCAGGTCGTCCGTCTCCTCCTCGGTGATCACCAGAGGCGGCGAGATGATTAGGCTGTCGCGCACTGCGCGCATCACCAGACCGTTGGCGAAGGAGTGATCGCGGGCAATGGTGCCGGCGGTTCCGACATCGCCGAAGCGTTTGCTCAGATCGGATTTGTCAGGGATGAGCTCCAAGGCTCCGACCAGGCCTTTCATGCGGGCCTCGCCGACCATGGGGTGATCGCCAAGCGCCAGCCAGCGCTCGCGGAAATAGGGACCGATCTTGTCCCGGACCCGCTCAACGAGATTTTCACGCTTCATGATCTCTAGATTGGCGATTGCCGCCGCACAGGCAGCCGGATGCCCCGAATAGGTGTAGCCATGATAGAATTCCCCGCCTTTTTCATGCAGCACCTCGGCGATCCGGTCGGAGACAATGACGCCCCCCATCGGCAGATAGCCCGACGTCATGCCCTTGGCGATGGCCATCAGGTCGGGTTTGGTGCCGTAGGTGTCAGACCCGAACCATTCGCCGGTGCGCCCGAAGCCGCAGATCACTTCGTCGGAAACGAACAGGATATCGCGCTCCGCCAGAATGCGGCTGACTTCCGGCCAGTAGGTGTCAGGCGGGATGATGACGCCGCCAGCGCCCTGGATCGGCTCGGCGATGAAGGCTGCGATCTTGTCCTCGCCGATCTCGTCGATGGCGCGCGCCAGTTCGCGTGCGGCCCAGAGGCCGAATTCATCCTCGCTCATACCCGATTGCATACCCTCGCCGAACCAGTAGGGCTGGGCGATGTGGTGAATGCCGGGCACCGGCAGATCGCCCTGCTCGTGCATGCCGCCCATGCCGCCGAGCGACGCGCCTGCGACGGTGGAGCCGTGATAGGCGTTGTGACGGGCAATGATGGTTTTCTTGTCGGGCTTTCCCATGAGATCCCAGTAGACGCGAACCAGGCGGAAGATGGTGTCGTTGGCGTCCGACCCGGAGCCACCGTAAAACACCATGTTCATGTGCTCGGGCGCCAGATCGGCAATCATCTGCGAAAGTTCGATCACCGGCGTGTGCGTGGTTTTGAAGAAGGTGTTGTAGTAAGACAACTCGCTCATCTGGGCGCGGACTGCCTCGACAATCTCGTTTCGGCCATGACCGACATTGACGCACCACAAGCCCGCCATTCCATCGAGCATGCGGTTGCCGTCGGTATCCCAAAGCCATACACCGTCGGCGCGGGCGATCACCCGGCGTTCGTCGATTCCCAGCGCGCCATGATCGGTGAAGGGGTGGAGGTGGTGTTTGTGGTCCAGAGCCTTGAGATCGTGGGATGACACATTGACGCGCATTGTTTTTTTCCTGATTGGTTTGTGGCAAAGGTCGGTCGCAATTCGGTTTGACCTTTGATCTGACTGTGTGCACAAATTTTAAGCGCGGACAAGCGCGGCGGGGTCCGCCCGGGGCGGCGATTGAGAGTCCTGAAGGGACATGGGTGACATCATGCGCGAGAGCGCCGGAGTAGAGACGACAACGACCGACATTCCCAGCAACGACGAAGCCGAAGCCTTTCTGGCCAGGCATTCCGACATCGAATCGGTGGACTTCCTGATCCCCGATATCAATGGGGTGATGCGCGGTAAATGGGGTCCGGCAGAGGCGCTGTCCAAGGTTGGACATCCAGGCATCAATATGCCGCTTTCGATCTTCGGGCTCGACATCTGGGGCAGGGAGGTCGAATCCACCGGCATCCACATCGAAACCGGAGATATCGACGGCTATTGCCGATCCATTGCCGGCCGGATCAACCGCGCGCCCTGGTCGCCGCGGCCCTCGGCGCAGGTGCTGATGTCGATGTACACCGAATCGGGTGAGCCCTACGAGATCGATCCCCGCAACGCGCTTCAACGGGTGATGGACCGGTTCTCTGCCAAAGGCTTGCGGCCGGTCACGGCGTTTGAGCTGGAGTTTTATCTGGTCGATCCGGCGGTGTTTCAAAGTTCGGGGCGGATGGGCAAGGACCACGGGCCAGGTCCGGATCAGCAGCATATGTATTCGCTGTCCGAGCTGCGCGGCCAGAGCGAATTGTTCGCCGAAATCCGATCCGCAGCAATCGAGCAGGGTCTGCCGATCGACACCATCATCAAGGAAGCGGCGCCAGGCCAATTCGAGGTCAATCTCAAACATCGCGACGATGCAATGGCCGCTGCCGATGACACCGTGCTGCTGCGCCGGCTGATCACCGAATGCGCCCACAAGCACGGGCTGCGCGCAACCTTCATGGCCAAACCTTTCCTTGAGTGGCCAGGCAATGGCATGCATGTGCACGCCTCCATCATCGATGCCAATGGCGACAACATTTTTGCAGGCGAAGCAGGGGATCAACGGCTTCAGCACGCCGCGGCGGGCCTGCTTGCGACGCTGAAAGACACGTTGCTGCTCTACATCCCCGGGTTCAATGGATACCGCAGGCTGCAGCCCGGCTCTTACGCGCCGACGCGCATCGCCTGGGGCCGCAACAATCGTTCCGTAGTGGTGCGGGTGCCGGCGTCGGACGACAAGGCCCGGCGACTGGAGCACCGCATGTCGGGCGCGGACGCCAATCCCTATTTTGTGCTTGCAGGCGTGCTTGGCGGCATGCTTGAGGGGCTTGAAAGCGCCATGGCGCCGCCGCCGCCGGTGGAGGGCAATGCTTACAATGTACCTTTGCCGCAATTGTCCGACGATATGGACGATGCGATCGAGGATTTCGAGCGTTCGGATTTTATCCGGCGTCTTTTCGGGCCCGAGTTGCGGCGGATTTTTGCGGAGATCAAACGCGAGGAACTCAAGGCTTTCGACAACGAAATCACCCCGCTCGAACGCTCGACTTATCTTTAGGAACATGCAAGAGGGTTTTTTGCGCGGGAACCACACAGGGCGTATGATCCGTCAATGACAGATTGCCGAAACACGATTTGATCTAGGACAAGGATAAGCAGGGGGGCGCTATGCGACTATATGCCTGCCGCCGTCAGCGGACTTTTCGGCTTGACGCTCGCAGAGATGTTTCGCATCTTGTTTGGGATATATAGGGTAAACACTATGAATTTTGAAGCGTTCTTCGAGGAAAAGCTGGGCGGTCTGCACGAAGCAGGCAATTACCGGGTTTTTGCTGACATCGAACGGCATGCAGGCGGTTTTCCGCGCGCCACACGTTACCGCGCTGACGGTTCCACACAAGATGTGACGGTCTGGTGTTCCAATGACTATCTGGGCATGGGCCAGAACCCGCTGGTCACCGGCGCCATGAAGGAAGCGATTGAACGCTGCGGCGCAGGCGCTGGCGGCACGCGCAATATCTCCGGCACGAATCACTACCATGTGCTGCTTGAGCGCGAACTGGCGGATCTGCACAACAAGGAAGATGCGCTGATCTTCACCTCGGGCTATGTGTCCAACTGGGCGGCGCTTGGCACCCTTGCGTCCAAAATTCCAGGCCTGATCGTCTATTCCGACGCGCTCAATCACGCCTCCATGATTGAAGGAATTCGCCATTCGCGCTGTGAAAAACGCGTGTTCAAGCACAATGACCCCGAAGATCTGCGCCGTCTTATGGCGCTCGATGATCCGGATGCACCAAAGATGGTGGCCTTCGAGAGTGTCTACTCGATGGATGGCGACATCGCGCCAATCGCCGATCTGTGCGACGTGGCCGATGAATTCGGCGCCATGACCTATCTCGACGAGGTTCATGCGGTCGGCATGTATGGTCCACGCGGCGGCGGCATCGCCGAGCGCGAAGGCCTGATGGACCGGCTGACCGTGATCGAGGGCACGCTGGGCAAGGCATTCGGCGTCATGGGCGGATACATCACCGGATCGCGCGCACTGTGTGATTTCGTGCGCAGCTTCGCCTCGGGCTTTATTTTCACCACTGCATTGCCACCAGCGCTCGCAGCCGGTGCGGCAGCTTCGATTCGCCACCTCAAGGCAAGCGAGCTGGAGCGCCGCAGACACCAGGACGCTGTCGCCAAGGTTCGCAAGGCACTCGAGGCCCATGGCATTCCGCACATGCCCAATCCCAGCCACATCGTGCCGGTGATGGTGGGCAACGCTTCCAAGTGCAAATGGATTTCCGATGTGCTGATGGACAATCACGGCATCTATGTGCAGCCGATCAACTATCCGACGGTTCCGGTCAAGACCGAACGGCTCAGGATCACGCCGACCCCGATGCACACCGATGGCGACATCCAGCATCTTGCAGGCGCGCTCAACGAGCTGTGGTCGCAATGCGCACTGGCGCGGGCGGTCGCCTAAGGGCACACGCTTCCCATTCGAGATCTAGTCCGCTCGGGTCAATTAGACCCGCGCACAATAGCAGCACGCATCTGAAGAGGTGCGTGCGCGTGTATTAAAGCTTTGATTTCGTATGAATTTCTGCAGTTAGGCGCAGTTGGCTCGCGGACCCGCTGATCAGTCTTGCGCGGCCCCGCGCACCGGCGCGCAGAACAGGGTATAGAGCGTGCCGATCACCGACGAGACTTCGTGATTGAGGATGGAGTAATAGATCATCCGGCCTTCGCGCCGGGTTTGCACCAGCCCGTCAAGCCGCAATCGCGCCAGCTGCTGCGACACCGCAGCCTGCGGCATCGACAGGATTTCCTCAAGCTCGGAGACCGACTTTTCGCCCTCCGAGAGAATGCAAAGAATCATCAGCCGGGTTTCATGGCTCAGGGACTTGAGCAGTTCACTGGCCTTTCGCGCCTGTTCGAAAAGCAGGTTGAACTCGTCTTCGTTCATGTCCGGCTTGATTTGCGGCAGAGTCATGATTGTTCGCTCGAATACATAGATGTCCTTTTATAGAGAACTGCCATCGCCGTGGGAAGGGGACATGGACGGCCTGCGCCGATTGGCCCCTGCCGCAATAGCTGGACAAGCCATGGCACGCGTCGGCATCAACGACAACGATCCGCCGATCAACGACGTCAATTCTGTGCTTTTGCCGCCCTCTGGCGTATGATTGAGGCTTAAAACCAGGCGATCGGCGCAGCGCTCCGCGTCGAATCAGCCGCTCCCGGTCGCCCATGGCTAAGGCCAAGGCGGACAAATACCTTGCCCGTGACCGCAATCCGGTCCTACTCTTGGCTTTTACTGGTCTGTCCCACACTCATTTGGCGACCGAGCAACGTGCAGGTGGGAGCAGCATTGCAGTATGCGCCCGAATAAATGCGGCGCGGGAGGTTTTGATGTCCCTGTTTCGTTCCATCCTCATATCCTTGATCTGGCTTGCCCTGGCAGCTCCGGCGTTTGCTCAGGAGGGGCAGCGGCGTATCGAGACCACGCCCGATGCGGATTACTTCGGATTTGATTTGAGAACGGTGCAGGATGTCGAGCTCGACGCCTGCACCCAAAGCTGCCTGGATGATCCGCAGTGCAAGGCCTTTACCTACAACACCAGTGCGCGCTGGTGTTTTCTCAAGTCGGATTACAGCACGCTCAATCCCTTTGTCGGCGCCGTCGCGGGCCGGGTGGTGAGCGGCGGTGAACCCGATCTCGGCGCGCCGCCGGTTCTGGGCTTCATGCCGGCATCAATGCTCGACGCGGCGCGGGATTATCGCAGCCGGATTCTGGCCCGGGCTCCGGGTGCGGGCGGACAAGGCGTCGCGACCTTGGCCGGATGGGCGGAAACCGCAATCGCCAGCGGCAATCCGGGCGCCGCGATGGATCATCTGACCGCAGCGCTCACCGCTGATCCCGAGGCGAGCGATCTGTGGGCTCGTCTGTCCCAGGTCACGACCATGTTCCCGTCTGAAGACCGGAGTGCCGTGCGGCGTCAGCGTCAGGAGGCGGCTTCGGCGGCCATCAATGGTTACAGGGCCTCGCGGACAGCGACCGAGCGTGCCCGCGCGCTTGCTGTGCTCGGTGACGCTCTGGCTGGCCTTGAGACCTGGCGTCCGGCGCTATCGGCCTATCTGGCGAGCCTGGAGATTCGCGAAAACCCGGCGCTACGGGGTGTCTACGCCGATCTGCGGGCCCGTTACGGCTTCCGTGTGCTTGACAATTCGATCGATGCGGACAGCGAGAGCCCGCGCGCTTGCATCCAGTTTTCAGAGGATCTGGTTCGCGGGCAGGACTACACCGGTTTTGTCAGTGTCGAAGGCGTAGACGACGTGGCGATCGAGACTGACCGGCGGCAGATCTGCGCCAACGGGCTTTCGCACGGCCAGCGCTACCGGGTGGTGCTGCGCGAAGGCCTGCCTTCCGCCGTGGGCGAAACCCTGGAAGCACCGGTTGAACTTTCGCTTTATGTTCGCGACCGGTCGCCATCGGCGCGCTTCAGCGGCTCGAATTTCGTTCTTCCAGCCAAATCCCGCCTCGGCATCCCGCTGGTCACCATCAATGCGCCGTCGGCGGATCTGGAACTCTACCGGGTTGGAGAACGCGCCCTGGCGCGAGTGCTTGCCGGCTCGGATTTCCTCAAACAACTCAATGACTACAGTCTCGAGCAGATCGAGCAGGATGTCGGCGAACCGGTGTGGCAGGGCGCGATCGACATCGCGCTTGAGCAAAATCGTGAGGTGACTACCAGCATCCCGGTCGACAATCTTCTGCCGGCGCGGGAACCCGGGGTCTATGTGCTGACCGCCCAGCCGCTGGGCGACAAGAGCCAGAGCTGGGAAGCGCGCGCCACGCAATGGTTTGTGGTCTCCGATATCGGGCTGACCAGCTTTGCCGGGGAAGATGGCCTGGCGGTATTCCTGCGCTCGCTCGACAGCGCGAGGCCGCTTGCCGACGTGTCGCTAACCCTGCTTGCGCGCAACAATGAGGTGCTGGGCGAGGCAGTAACGGACGCCGATGGGCGCGCCAGTTTTCAACCCGGCCTGATCCGTGGCACTGCCGGACTTGCACCCGCAGCACTGATTGCCAAGGGCGCGGATGGCGATTTCGTGTTTTTGGACATGACTCGCGGCGGATTTGATCTTTCCGACCGCGGTGTTACCGGCCGGGCGTCACCCGGCGGTGTCGATGTGATGGCCTGGACCGAGCGCGGCATTTACCGGGCCGGCGAAACCGTGCATCTGAGCGCACTGGCCCGCGACGGCCGCGGCGACGCTCTTTCCGGGCTGCCGCTCACACTGGTGCTCAGCCGCCCCGACGGGGTGGAAGACCGGCGCGTGGTTTCCAACGGGGCAGCGCTGGGCGGTCATGCAATGACGCTCGAACTTCCCGCCAACGCAATGCAGGGCGGCTGGCGTGCCGCACTTCACACCGACCCCAAACGTCCGGCAATCGCCGAGGCGTCGTTTCTGGTCGAAGATTTTCAACCCGACCGGATCGAAATCGAACTGGACGCCGATGAAACACCGCTTTCGTCAGGCCAGGCGGCCGAGGTGCGGGTCAGCGGACGCTATCTCTATGGCGCGCCCGCCGCCGGGCTGTCGACCGAAGGCGAGGTGATTGTCCGGCGCAGCCGAGATCTTGAAGCCTATCCCGGCTATCAGTTCGGTTTGGCCGACGAGGAGCTTGAAGATACGCGGGTGGCGCTTGATGGACTGCCGCCGCTCGATCAGACCGGTGCGGCGCTGATCCCGGTCCGTCTCGATCAGCTTCCTGACACGACCCAGTTTTTGAACGCCCAGGTGACCATACGGGCATCGGAAGGCGGTGGCCGCGCAGTGGAACGCGACATCGAATTGCCGATCGCCACGCAAGGCCCGCGCATCGGCATCAATCCGCAATTTGAAGACGGTCAGGTGCCGGAAAATAGCCAGGCGGCGTTTCAGGCCATTGCCATTGACGGCAATGGCGCGCGGATCGACATGGCCGGTGTGAGTTGGTCGCTGGTTCGCATCGAGCGGAATTACCAATGGTACCGGCAGGGCGATTCATGGAATTATGAGGTGGTGGATTTCACCACCGAAATCGCCGACGGCACAATCGACATTGACGCGGACAACTCCGCGCAAATCGAAGCCGCGGTGGCCTGGGGCCGCTACCGGCTCGACCTCATCGGCGCCGACGGCGCGGAAACCAGCGTGCTGTTTGACGCCGGCTGGTATGTGGAGGCCAAATCACTCGAGACACCCGATGGTCTGGAAATCGCGCTCGACAAGGACAGCTACGAGGTCGGTGATACTGCGCAATTGCGGCTTTCACCACGCTTTGCAGGTCAAGCCCTGATCACCATCGGCTCCGAGCGGTTGATTGATACCGTAACCGCAGATGTGGGCGCCGACGGCGCCACGGTTCCCTTGGAAATCACCGAGGATTGGGGTGCGGGCGCCTATGTGACCGCCACAGTGTACCGGCCGGCGGGCGAAGGCACATCGCGTATGCCCGCACGCGCCATCGGGGTCAAATGGCTGTCTGTCAATCCGGCCGAGCGGCGGTTGCAGGTCACCCTTGACCTGCCAGAGCAGACGGAACCCCGCCGCGCCTTCGAGGTGCCGATTGAAGTGGCGGGGCTGGCTGCCGGCGATACGGCCTATGTCAGCATATCGGCCGTGGATGTGGGCATCCTCAACTTGACCCGGCATGAGGTGGCCGATCCGGAAGCCTGGTATTTCGGGCAACGGGCGCTTGGTCTGGAGATCCGCGACCTTTACGGACGGTTGATTGACGGTTCGGCCGGTGTCACCGGGCGGATCCGCAGCGGCGGCGACGGCCCGATGATGCGCTCGGAGGGATCTCCGCCGCGGGAGAAACTGGTCGCGTTCTTTGAGGGGCCGGTGAAAGTCGGCAACGATGGGACGGCGCGGGTGAGCTTCGACATGCCGCAATTCGGCGGCACGGTGCGGGTCAACGCGGTTGCCTGGAGTCAATCCGGTCTCGGGCACGCCACACGGGATGTGATCGTGCGCGATCCGGTGGTGATCACCGCGAGCCTGCCACAATTCCTGGCGCCCGGAGACCGGTCTCGGATTCTCATCGAGCTTGCCAACACCGATGGTCCGGCGGGTGCCTATGCACTTGAAACCTTTACCGCATCGGGCCGGGTGGAGGCGGGGACCGGGATCCGCCAGAGCGTCGATCTGGCTGAAGACGCGCGCGCCAGCCTGAGTGTGCCGCTGACGGCGCTGTCAACCGGGAGCGACACCCTGACGATTGCGCTCAGCGGCCCTGACGGGATGGCGCTCGACCGTGAGGAGCTGATTACCATCCGCCCGGCGGCGATGCCCATGACGACCAGACGCGTCATCAGCCTGGCCGGCAATGGCGGCACCTTGCGGATAGACGGAGAGTTGCTCGCCGAGAGCCTGCTCGATGGTGCTTCGATTTCGGTGGGATTAACTCGCAACGCCGCCTTCGATGTCGCGTCACTGCTGATGCAGCTTGACCGCTATCCCTATGGCTGCGCGGAGCAAACCGCCAGCCGCGCCTTGCCGCTGCTTTACCTGAGCGATCTGGGCGGTCTTGACCGGGCAGGGGAGGCCGACCGGATCCGCGAGCGGATTGATGCGGCCATCTCCAGGCTGGTGGCCTATCAGTCGGCGTCGGGCAGCTTCGGGCTGTGGGGGCCGGGATCGGGCGACCTCTGGCTTGACGCCTATGTCACCGATTTTCTCACCCGCGCTTCGGAGAAAGGCTTTTCGGTGCCGCCGGTCGCCAGCCGTCTGGCGCTTGATAATCTCGAAAACGCGCTTGCCTACACCACCGATGTGAGCCGCGAAGGCAGCGGCATCGCCTATGCGCTCTATGTGCTGGCGCGTAACCGCAAGGCCGCAGCGACCGATCTGCGTTACTACTCCGACAGTCAGATTGACGCCTTTGCGCAGCCGCTGGCCCGCGCCCAGATCGGCGCGGCGCTTTCGCTGTATGGCGATCCGCAGCGGGCGGATGCGAGCTTCCGTTCGGCGTTCCAGCATGCTCGCTCCACCGCCAACCTGATTGCCGGACGCGATGATTACGGCTCGTCGCTGCGCGATGGCGCGGCGATGCTGGCCCTGGCGGCGGAATCATCGCCGACACCGGGCATCGTGCCGGAGCTGGTCCGGTTTGTAAGCGACGCCAAATCGGCGCGGCAGTCGACCAGCACCCAGGAAAACGCCTGGATGGTGCTCGCCGCACGGGCAATCGCGGCTGGAAACCGGGCAATCAGCGTCAATGTCAACGGTCAAACCTATGCCGGCGCCTATGAAACGCAGATGAGAGGTGCGGAGATCGCCGCTCAACCCTTGACCATCGTCAATCAGGGGGCCGATCCGGTGGATGCGGTGCTGACCACCGTGGCCGCACCCGCGCAGCCGCTGAGCGCCGGCGGCACCGGATTTAGCATCACGCGCAATTATTACACGCTCGACGGTCAGCCGGCCTCGATCTTGCAGGCTCGGCAAAACGAGCGCTATCTGGTGGTTCTGGAAATGCGCGAGGCCAATGCATGGACATCCCGTGTGGTGGTCACCGATCTTCTGCCCGCAGGGTTCGTGATCGACAATCCGCGGTTGGTGGGCAGCGCCGAGCTTGGCAATTTCGGCTGGTTGGGAACGGTTTCCGCCAGCCACGCGGAGTTTAGGACCGACCGGTTCATGGCCGCATTTGACCGCAACGCTTCGTCCAATCGCGCGTTCACGGCTGCTTACGTGGTGCGCGCGGTTACGCCCGGGGTCTATGCGCATCCGGCCGCCGTGGTCGAAGATATGTACCGGCCGGAACTTTCAGCGCGGACCGCAACCGGATTGCTGGAGGTGCGGTAAGGGCGATGACCGTCAGGCCAAGCCACTGGCGTTTGCGGCGTGCGGCTATCGGGTTTGCGGGTGCCGCCGGCGTGGCGTTTGCGATGTTGTTCGGTCTGACGCTGGCGGATCGGGCCTATCCGCCACCGCTTGAAGCCGGACGGGAGCTGTCGCGGGAGGTGGTGGACCGCAATGGCCGGCTGCTGCGTGCCTATACCACGTCCCAGGGGCTTTGGCGCCTGCCGGTGACGCTCGACGAGATCGATGCGGACTATATCTCCATGCTGATCGCCTATGAGGATCGGCGCTTTTACACGCATTCGGGCGTTGACCCGCTGGCGATGCTTCGTGCGGTGGGGCAGTTTCTCAGCAATGGCGGGCGTATTGTTTCGGGCGGCTCGACGATTACCATGCAGGTGGCGCGGCTGATCGAACCGCGCAGCGAGCGGTCGATCAAGGCCAAACTGGTGCAGATGGCGCGCGCGCTGCAAATCGAACGCCGCCTGAGCAAGGATGAGATCCTGTCGCTCTATCTGACGCTCGCGCCCTATGGCGGCAATCTTGAGGGCGTGCGCGCGGCAAGCCTGGCCTGGTTCGGACGCGAGCCGAAGAAGCTCAGCCTTTCGCAATCGGCGCTGCTGGTGGCGTTGCCGCAAGCGCCCGAGGCGCGGCGGCCTGACCGTAATGCCAACACAGCACAGCGCGCACGCGACCGGGTGTTGACGCGTATGCGCACGGCCGGGCTTATTCCCGCCAGTGAAATCGCCCGGGCGTCCGGCCAACCGGCACCAACGGCCCGAAGAGCCATTCCCGATCTCGCAGCCCACAGCGCCGACCGTGCGATCGCCAGCGATCCCGCTAGACGTAAGCATCAACTTACGCTTGATGCAACGATCCAGGCGCCGCTTGAAGAATTGGCAACGCAAACAGCGCGACGGCTGGGACGTCGCCAATCGCTGGCGATGATCCTGGCCGATGGCCTGAGCGGCGATGTTCTGGCTTCAATCGGATCGAGCTCGCATCTCGACGCTCACCGGTTTGGGTCCATCGATATGAGCCGCGCGGTGCGCTCACCCGGCTCGGCGCTCAAGCCGTTCATCTATGGCCTGGCGCTGGAAGACGCGCTGGTGGATCCGGCAACGCTGATCGATGATGCGCCGGCTGACTTCGCCGGGTATCGACCGCGCAATTTTGATCGTGGCTATATGGGCGAAGTCAGCATCCGCGAGGCGTTGCAACACTCACTCAACGTGCCTGCCGTGCGGCTGCTTGAAGCGGTCGGTCCGCAGCGTTTGCTGGCGCGGCTGCGGCGGGGCGGTGCTTCGCTGGATCTGCCTTCCGGCGGTGCGCCGGGCCTCGCCATCGGGCTTGGCGGGGCGGGCACCAGCCTGCATGATCTGGTCCAGCTCTACACGGCATTCGTCAATCAGGGCAGGGCGGTTCCGCTTCACGACGGAGCCGAGGCGGACAGGCCAGAACATTTCGACCATCCGGTACTGGGCGCTCACGCCGCCTGGCGGGTGGCGGACATTCTTGCCGGTGTCGATGCGCCGCGCGCCGCGCCAAGGCTGCCGATCGCCTACAAGACCGGAACGTCCTACGGCTACCGTGATGCCTGGGCGATCGGCTTTGACGGACGTTATGTCCTAGGCGTCTGGGTAGGCCGCGCCGATGCCGCACCGGCGCCGGGCATCTCCGGGATCGCCACAGCAGCGCCTTTGTTGTTTGAAGCCTTCGCCAAGGCGGGCCTGACGCCGGTCGACCCGCCGTCGCCACCTGCAGGTCTGGTGCAGCGGAGCGCCGGACAGCTGCCCTTCGCGCTGCGCAAATTCCAAACTCCGGGAGACACTTCCGGGCCAAAAGGCATGGCAGCAACCGCGCCCAGGATCGTCTATCCGCCGCAAGGCGCGCGCGTGGCTCTGAGCCAGCATGGTGCGGGACGGCTTGCGCCGCTGATCATCAAGTTGCAGGGCGGGGCAGCGCCCTACCGGTTGATCGCAAATGGGGAGCCCTTGCCAAGAACGAGCCGGCGGAAGGTGCTAAACTGGACGCCCGACGGGGAGGGCGCTTCAACGCTGACGGTGATGGATTCCGACGGCCGTGCAGCAAGCGTCAGTGTGTTTATCGAAACCGAGTGAGGAGCACAGCCCACTGGACAGGCGTGATCTGCAGAATTGGCAAATGAAGCGCAGGGGGCGGGCTTGAGCCATGTCCCGGGCTATTTACCGACGAGTGCGGCGAGAACGAAGTTCTTGAGATTTGCTAGGATTTTGCGCTTGGGGCCCTTGCTCAAGACACTGCGGTAGGCGCTGGCCTCAATCAGTTCGATCACCAATTGTGCGGCCTCCTGAGCATCGAGATCCGTGCGAAATGCGCCTTCCTCGACACCGCGTGCGAGGATGGCTGCAAGAGCTGCGACCAGTTCGGCGTGGTTGACCAAAAACAACTCACCGATATCAGGCTTGCGGATGGCCTCGCTGGTGATCTCGATGGTCAGGATAGCGTTTTCCGGCTTGGCCAGATAGGCGGCATAACCGGCAAGGAATTTCTCGAATATGGCGCGGGCAGGGCCCGGCTTGGCCAGCAGCGCGATGTAGGGTGCGAGTTCGGCCCGTTCCAGCGCCGCGATCTCCACCAGCACGTCATGCTTGCCGGGAAAGTGATTGTAGAGATTGCCCAGGCTAACGCCCGCCCGCGCGGCGATGTCGCGCACCCCGGTTTGATGATAGCCGTTTTCCAGGAAGCACATCACCGCCGCCTCGAGGATTTTGCCGCGCCGCTGGGCGGTGGCCTTGTCACGTTTGGTTTGTGGCTTTTGTGGTTCGACAGACATCGTTGCAACTATTATCTTGAACGAACGATCGTTCATGTTATATTAAACCTCAGGAACCGGTGCAATCAGGAACACACCGCGCCGTGGACCCCAGAGGAACCGAGATGACAGACAGCCCAATCCATAACCCGGGCACCCGCAAAAGGCGATGGCTGTTGATAGTGCTGTCGCTGGCCGCGCTGACGGCGGTTCTGCTGGTGATATTCGAGGCAGAAGACACAGCCGATGTGACAGCGGCCAAGGCACCGCCGGCGCCGCCACCTGTCACCGTGGTTGAGGCGCCGCGCACCCATACCGTTGCACAGATTTCGGCCTTTGCCGAGCTGCGGCCGCGATGGGATGCGGAAATTCGCGCCGCCGTCTCGGGCCGCATCACCAAAGTCCATGACGCGGCTTTGGCCGGCGAGCGCGTGGCGGCAGGTACGCCGCTGTTTTCGATCGAACGCACCCAATATGTGACCGCCGTCGCCGCTGCAGAGCTGCGTTTGGAGGAGGCCAAGCTGGGCCTTTGGCGCGCCAGGAACGCCGTCGAGCTGGCGCGCCAGGAATTTCAGCGCAACAGCACCGAACCGCCGAATGAGCTGGCCTTGCGGCTACCGGAACTCAAAATTGCCGAACGCATGGTCGCCTCCGCCGAGACCGAGCTGGAGGCAGCGCGCCTGCATCTGGCCAATTGCGAAGTAGCAGCACCGTTTTCCGGTTTCATCACAAAACGCATGGCCAGTCTGGGACAGACCCTGTCGGTCGGAGAACCGATGGTTCACCTGTCCGATGACCGGCAATATGAACTGGCAGTGGAACTCGGCGAAGCCGATTGGGCGCTGCTCAATCATCCCATCGCCGGCCGGATCGTTAGTCTTGCCCACCGGGATGGAACGCCGCTGGGCCAGGCCACGATCCGGCGCGGTGGCGGTTTTTTGGATCCGCAGACCCGTCAGCGCCGCATCTTCATGGAGGTGACAGCACCCGGCGAGGCATTGCTTGCCGGCGACTATGTGAAGGTGAGCTTTCAAGGCAGGCGGCTTAGCGGAACCCTGAGCGTTCCCGATACCGCACTGACACGGGCGGGCTATGTCTGGATTGTCGACGGGGACGGTCTTCTGGCTCGTTTGAAACCGCATGTGTTGTTTCGCGATGGCGCGCGGCTGGTGATCCGCGCTCCCGCCGGCGATGGCCCGTTCCTGGTCGCGACCACCCCCTTGGCGTCGTTTCTGCCCGGTCAACGGGTCATGCCCCGGCAGCTCGGGGATTAGGCCATGCACACACTAACCAACTGGTTCATCCGCAATCCTGTCGCCGCCAATCTGTTGATGGTGCTGATCCTGTTCCTGGGCGTGCAGATCGCGCTTTCAATTCGCATTGAGGGGTTTCCCCGTATTCCGCCCGAAAACGTGATCATTTCCGTCGAGTACCCCGACGCCACCGCGCAACAGGTTGATCAGCTTGTCGGACAGAAAATCGCGGAAGCGCTTGAAGGTATGGAAGGCGTCCGCTCGATTACCGCCCGCGCATCCAACGGGCTTGCGGTTATTGAGGTGCGCCGCGCGGGCGGCGAGGACCTTCAGAAACTGCTCGACCGGGTTCGGTTGCGGGTCGACGGGTTGACCGATATGCCCCGGCAAGCCCGGCGTCCGGTGATTGAAACCTCGGCCTTTTCGTTGCCGGCGCTCTATATCAATCTGCACGGGCCGGCCGATCCCGCGACCTTGCAAGTGCTTGGGAAGCGGCTGAAGGAAGAGCTTCTGGCCCAACCCGAATTGTCGCGCCTACAAATCTGGGGGCTGATTCCACGCACCCTGCGCATCGAGGTGGATCCCGACCGGTTGCGCCAGTTCGGGCTGACCGTGGCTGATGTCACCGCTGCCATTCAGGCCAATTCCCTGGATTTCCAGGCCGGGCAGTTGCGCACAGAGGGCGGCGCCATTTTCCTGCGCGCCGATAACCGGGCTCTTTACGCTCCCGATTATGCGGCTCTGCCTGTCATTGAGCGGCCGGATGGCTCTCGGGTGCCGCTTGGCGATCTGGCGACCATCGAGGACGGGTTTGCGGAAGGCGACTTTCTGTTTCGCTTCAATGGCGAGCCGACCATAGGTATGGAGCTGCTGGTCGGCCAGAAGGAAAACCTGCTTGACATCAGCCGTGTGGTGCGCGGGGTGATCGACGAGTTCACGCCGCAATTGCCGCCGGCGATAAGCGCCACTGTGTGGGGTGACAGCGCCGGCTACATCTCCGACCGTCTGGCGCTGTTGCGCTCCAACGGCCTTCAGGGGCTGCTGCTGGTCACGCTGATGCTGTCGATCTTTCTCAATGTGCGGCTGGCGTTCTGGGTGGCGATGGGCATCCCGGTTTCGGTCATGGGCGCCTTGGCGGTGTCAGGATCGAAATGGGTCGATTACTCGCTGAATGACGTGACCACGTTCGGACTGATTATTGCGCTGGGCATCCTCGTCGATGACGCCGTGGTGGTCGGCGAAAGCGTGTTTGAGGAGCGCCGCACAATCAAGGATCCGATCAAGGGGACCGAACGCGGGGTGGCGCGCGTCGCTGTTGCGACGGTGTTCGGCGTGTTGACCACCATTGCCGCCTTCTATCCGATGCTGATGATCGACAATCCGCTTGGCAAGGTGCTCGCCGGCTTCTCCGGCATAGTTATCCTGGCGCTGATCTTTTCACTGATCGAGAGCAAGTTCATCCTGCCGGCGCATCTTGCCCGTGTGCCGCTTGATGACACCCGTTCGCATCTGCCCGCGCGGGTGTGGGGCGCAGTTCAGGACGCGGCGCGATCGGGACTGACCTGGTTTCGCGACCGGATCTATGCACCCGTGCTGGAATGGTCGCTGACCCATCGCTACGCGGTGTTGATCCTGTTCTTTACAGCCGCAGCAGCCGGATTGGGCCTGATGGCCAAGGGCAAGGTTCAAACCGTGTTCTTTCCCGAAGTGCCGGGGCAGGTGATCACCATCAGTCTGGAGATGGATGCGCGCGCGCCCTATGCGCTCACCCGTGCCAATATCGATCGCATCGAGCAGATCGGGCGGGAGCTGAACACAGAATTGCAACAAGGCGCAGGCCTAGCCACACCGCCGGTGCGGACCTTTTTCAGCCTTATCGAAAACGCAGGCCAAGCCCAGATCTACGCCGAAATGCTGCCTGTGGCCGAACGGCCGGGGGTGCCGATCCTGGAGGTGGTGCGGCAATGGCAGGCACGGGTGGGCGTTGTGGAAGGCGCGACCGAGCTGGATTTCACAGGATCGGAGGCGCTGGCAGGCGGCTTTCAGATCCGGCTCGCCTCCAAGGACATCGAGTTGCTGGGGCAAGCCAGCGGTGAGCTGCGCACATTCCTCGCAGCGATCGACGGTGTCTCCAACATTCGCGACAATCTCGATGGCGGTCAGCCGGAACTGCGCCTGCGCCTGCGGTCCGAGGCGCGCAGCCTGGGCTTTACCGCCGAAACGCTTGCAAGCCAGATCGGCAATGGTTTCGGCGGCTCTGAAGTCACGCGGGTTCGCCGCGACGGCTCGGAGGTGCGGGTTGTGGTCCAGAATGCACGGGCTGCACGCGACACGATCGACGATCTGATGCAGGTCCGGCTGCGCAGCACGACCGGGGCCTGGGTGCCGCTGATGACAGTGGCTGAGATCCAGGGATCCTACCAATCAGGGATTGTGGTACGCCGCGACGGCAAGCGGATCAACCGGGTATCGGCCTCCATCGACCGCAGCCTGGTGGCGCCCGAAGAGGTTGGGCAGGCGGTGTTTGAACAGCTCGCGCCCAGGCTTGCAGCCAAATACCCCGGCGTCGAGATTATCGCCGCCGGTGAGCTTGAAGAGATGGGCGAAATCAGGGGCGGGCTGGCGCGGGCGCTCTTGCTCGCCGCGGTGCTGATCTATGTGCTGATGGCGGTGCCACTGAAAAGCTACTGGCAGCCGGTGGTGATCCTGGCCATCGTGCCCTTCGGATTTGTCGGCGCCGCCATGGGTCACGTGATCATGGACGTGCCGCTGTCGCTTCTGTCGTTTTTCGGCATGCTGGCGCTGACCGGAGTGATCGTCAATGACAGCCTGGTGATGATCACCCGTTACAACGAGGCGCTCGACGCAGGCGAGCCGGTGATCGAAGCGCTTCACACCGCGGGGATAAGCCGGTTCCGGGCGATCTTTCTGACCACCGCGACGACGGTGATCGGACTGACGCCGCTGCTCACCGAAACCTCCGAACAAGCGCAATATCTGATCCCGGCGGCGATCTCGCTGGCGTTTGGCGAACTGTTCGGCACGGCACTGATGCTGATCCTGGTGCCAGTGCTGATCGCGGTGAGTGAGGACGTGTTTGCGCTGTTCAGATCCGCGCCTGGTTCTCCATCCCGGCCAGGCTCCGGATCGGCATCTGACCCCGCACCCGCCACCTACGGAGACAGGTGATGCTGACCGGTCGCGAGCTGACCATCGCCTCACTTATGCGGGTTTTCACCGGACGGATTTCGCTGACCTGGGCGATGATCCTTGCCGAGACCTGTCTGATGGCGCTTGTTCCGTTGTTCATCGGCCTGGCCATTGACGGCTTGCTTGCCGGCCGGCTTGACGAGCTGTGGCTGTTGGCGGCCATCATGGCGGGGCTGATCCTTATCGCGGTCCTCCGCCGGATTTACGACACCCGGGTCTATGGCGCCATTCGGGTTGAACTCGGCCGCGAACAGGCGGAGCGGTCGAACAGTCTTTTGATATCAACGCTCAATGCCCGGCTTGGCATGGGCCGTGAGCTGGTGGAGTTTCTCGAACATACTTTGCCAGGCGCCATGGCGGCCACGGTTCAGCTTGTCATCTCGGTGCTGGTGCTGGCCGCCTTTTCACCCGTGCTGGCGCTTGCGGGCGGCGCCGCGGCGCTGGCAATGGTGATGATTTACGCGCTGTTTCACCGCCGATTCTTTCGACTGAACGGCGCGCTCAATCAGCAAACGGAGCGGCAGGTCAGCGTGCTCGAACAGCGTGCCGGGCGGCCCACACTGTCACATCTGTTGCGGCTCAAGCGTGAGGAAATCCGGCTCTCCGATACCGAAGCTCTGCTTTACGGCGCGATCTTTTTTGTGCTGTCGGGGCTGATTCTGTTCAATCTGTGGTTCTCGGCAACGCAGCTGATCACCACCGCCGGTACGATTTTTGCGATTATCAGCTATTCCTGGGAGTTCGTGGAAAGCGCGCTCGCGTTGCCCGCAACGTTGCAGCACTGGTCGCGGCTGTCGGAAATCACACGACGGCTCAACGGAAATGTGTCGTCAGACCCATGAAGGACTCGCCCGTGCACCGCACCTGGAGGAGTCCTCGGACCAATCCCGCCAGGCGCGGAGAGTGACGAGGATGCGCGGACCAAACCAGACCCCAGAGCCGTCATACCTTCGGTAGGGGGAAGGGCAGAGTGCGAACAGAAATGGCGGAGGGGGTGGGATTCGAACCCACGGTACGGTTTCCCGCACGCCGGTTTTCAAGACCGGTGCCTTAAACCGCTCGGCCACCCCTCCGTTGATATGCGGGCGGCGAGACCAGGGTTCGATGCGCCTGGCCGGGCCGGTGCCGCACAGCCGTACGGTTGCGGTTCGAGCGCGCTTTTAGCGCTCTATCTTGCACAGCGTCAACTTGTTTCGAAGTCAGGAAATGAACCAATCGCGGCAGCGATGCGTAGGGGTAGACAGATCGTAACATGGAGACAGTCATGGCTGGTAAACTGATGACGCTTGGACTGACGCTTGCACTTGCTGCATTCATTGTTCCGCAACAGGCGCAGGCCGAACAGCTTTCAGGCAACGAACTGAAAAATCTCGTCAACGGCAAACGGATTTATCTCGCAACGCCGTTTGGCGGTGAGTTTCCGCTCAACTACAAGCCTTCAGGCCGGGTTACAGGTGACGGCACCGCGTTGGGCCTGGGCCGTTTTTTCGCGCCCCGGGAAACCGGCAAATGGTGGGTGAAGGGCAACAATCTGTGCCAGCAATGGCCGACCTGGTACAATGGCAAGCCAAGCTGTTTCACCATCAAGAAGACCGGTGAAAAGACCCTTAGATGGGTGCGCCAGGACGGGATGAAGGGCAAGGCGCGCATCGACGGCTAGTCCCCCCAAACACTATTGCTCGGGGCAAAAAAATTGACGGTTTTTTCACCATGATCAACGCTTTCCCGGGCCATTGCCCTGCTGTCAACGCATTTTCGCCATGATGGACGTTGAATTAAGGCTTCGATAAGCGGATCAATTTCATTGATTCAACGGGACAGCTTGCGGACCATGCGCCGCGGGTTCATTGATGCGGCCACGTGACATTTGGGGAACGGGTTGGGACAGGGTGACACCAACAGCAAAAGTGCGCGAACGCGGCTTATCGCGCGCGCAGCGCTAACTGCGATTGCGGGTCTGGCGCTTGCCGGTTGCGTGGGAACGCCCGAGGCCGGAATCGGCGGCAGCAAAACGCACATCAACACCAAGACGAAGTTTTCCGTGGCCGAATTCGGGGTCGCGGCAAGCCCGCGGATGACGACCGCCAAGCGTCCCAAGAAAGGCGGCGGACGCTCCTTCGTCGGCAAGCCCTATCGGGTGCGCGGCAAATGGTACACGCCCAAGGAACAGCCCGGATATGATCGGGCGGGCCTGGCTTCATGGTACGGCCCCAATTTTCACGGCCGCCTGACCGCCAACGGCGAAATCTATGACCAGTTTCATTTGTCCGCGGCGCACCCGACCTTTCCGTTGCCGAGCTATGCCCGCGTGACCAACAAGAAAAACGGCAATTCGGTCATCGTACGGGTCAATGACCGCGGTCCCTTTGCCCATGGACGGATCATTGATCTGTCCAACAAAGCCGCACAATTGCTCGACATGAAGCATGAGGGCGTGGCCGCGGTGCGGGTGCAGTATATCGGCCGGGCGCCCGTGGAGGGCGATGACACGCCTTATCTGGTGGCGAGCTACAGGCCCGGCGGGTCAAGAGCGCCGGCGGGCGGCGTGATCGCCAGCGGTGTGATGCTTGCCATGAACAACAAAAGCCCCGCGCTTCCGGGCGTCGCTTCGGCGGCGGCAGGATTAACGCCACCCGCAGCGGTCGGCGCGATTACTGGTACGGTTTCGGGCACGATCGTGCTGCCGCAGATCGGGCCGCTTGCGCCGGAGCGCCCGTCCTTCGCCACGCCTGTGGCCGACGGCGGGTGGACTGCGACACCGCGCAACGTCGGGCTTGCCTATTGGGGCAACCGGTTGGGCAGCGCACATGCAGTCAAAGCACCGTTTGCCGGCGTGTTGAAATCTGCCTCCGACTAAGCAGGGCCCGGCATTGCGCAATACAGGCGCGCTGCCGGAATACACAATTTTCTCAAGAGATTGATCCTGACGGGCAGGGTTGCTAGTTTGCGCCTTCGCCTTGTCCTGTTCCTCCCATGTTTGGATGGCTTCGATGCATCGGCCATGCCTTTGTCGCCTGATAGTCGCGGTATTTGTGGTTCTGGGCGGCCTGTGTGCACCGGCCTGGGCGCAATTGTTCGAGACCCGGGCCGAGCAGGCCTATCTGGTGGACGCGGACACCGGCACGGTGCTGTTTGCCAAGAACGAGAACGCGCTGACGCCGCCGGCGTCACTGGCCAAGCTGATGACCATGGAAGTGGTGTTCAACGCCATCCGCTCGGGCCGGCTGACGGTCGATGACACGTTTCAGGTCTCGGAAAATGCGTGGCGGACCGGCGGCGCGGTGTCGCGAACCTCGACCATGTTTGCCGAACTCAATTCCTCAATCAGGCTGGAAGATCTGATCCAGGGCGTGATCGTGCAATCGGCCAATGACGGCTGCATCATAATTGCCGAAGGCATGGCCGGGTCCGAGGAGAATTTCGCCCGGTTGATGACCGAACGCGCCCGCCAGATCGGCCTCAAGCAATCGGTGTTCGGCAACTCCACCGGGCTTCCGCATCCCGATTCGAAGGTGTCCATGAAGGAACTGGTGACGCTGGCACGTCATATCGAGGCGACCTATCCGGAGTTTTACCGCTTTTATTCCCAGGCTGATTTTACCTGGAACAACATCCGGCAGCGCAACCGCAATCCGCTGCTGGGCCTCGGGATCGGAGCAGACGGGCTCAAGACCGGATTCACCGAAGAGACTGGCTATGGCATCGTCGCCTCGATCAAGCGCGACAGACGGCGGCTGTTTCTGGCCATGGGCGGTATGTCGAGCGAGCGCGAGCGCGCCGAGGAAGCACGCAAGATGCTCGAATGGGGGCTGCGCGCCTTTGAGCGCAAAGCCTTGTTCGCAAAAGGCGACCTCATCGGCGAGGTGGATGTTTATGGCGGCCAGAGCAGCGCGGTGATTACCGCGCGGGAGCCGATCGACATCTTCGTCCCGATCACCAATCCCGATCGTCTGGCGGCGCGAATCACCTATCGCTGGCCGTTGCGGGCGCCGGTGGAGGCGGGCACTGAGGTGGGCGTGCTCAAGGTCTATATCGGCGATACGCTGTCGCAGGAAACGCCGCTTTATGCTGAAAACAGTGTCGGCAAGGGCCCGCTGCACAGCCAGGCGCTGGATGCATTGATCGAACTGATGCAATTCTGGCGATGAAGCCAAGCCGGGCGTTCATTTCCGCCGCAATATGCTCTACACAATGAAAAACCGGATAAACCGGATTTTGCAGACAACTGCTTACGGACGTGAATCGCGTTTGTGGCGACCGGGATAGACAGACGTGAGCACGAATTTGGGTCGCTTCATCACATTTGAAGGCGGGGAGGGGGTCGGCAAATCGACCCAGATCCATCGTCTGGCCAATGTGCTGAGACGTCGCGGTCATGATGTGCTTGTGACCCGCGAGCCCGGCGGTTCACTCGGCGCAGAAGCGGTGCGGCATGTGCTGTTGTCGGGTGCGGCCGAGGAGTTCGGGGTGCGCATGGAAGCAGTGCTGTTTGCCGCGGCGCGCAGCGACCATGTTGAAGAGGTCATCCGTCCCGCGCTGGCCGAGGGCACGGTGGTGCTATGTGACCGTTTCATGGATTCAAGCCGCGTCTATCAGGGCGTGACTGGCAATCTGGAGCCCGGATTTATCGAAAATCTCGAACGCATCGCGGTCAATGGCATGATTCCGGACCTGACACTTGTGTTCGACCTTCCCGCCGAAGCCGGATTGCGCAGGGCCAAGGCGCGCGAGGGCAAGGACGCGTCGCCGGACCGGTTCGAGAAGGAAGAACTGGCAACCCATGAGAAGCGGCGCGAGGCGTTTGTCGACCTCACCCAGAGTGAACCGGACCGCTGCAAGCTGATCAACGCCGATCAAACCGAGGATGCGGTGGCGCTGGCGGTTCTGTCCGAGGTGGAAGCCGTGCTCGAACCCGACGGCAGCACAGAGCCGGCGCGGGACCGCAAGGCATGATCGGCGAGCAACCGGGTGTTCTTGAGGGGGCGATTCCGCCTGCGCAAAACAACGTGCTTTACGGCCATGACGCGGCGCAGTCGTTTCTCGCCACCGCCTATCGCTCCGGCCGCATGCATCACGCCATCCTGATCGAGGGCGCCGAAGGCATCGGCAAGGCGACACTGGCCTACCGGCTGGCTCATCACGTGCTCGCCAATCCCGATCCAAAAACCGCGCCCGATCACATCGCCGATCCCGATCCCGAAGATCCGGTCAGCCGCGAAATCGCCAGCGGCGCGTCGCACCATGTGCTGCATCTGGCGCGCCCTGTGGACGAGAAGACCGGCAAGGCCAAGTCGGTGATCACCGTGGACGAGGTGCGCAAGGCCGGAAAGTTCTTCGGTCAGACTTCGGGCACCGGCAACTGGCGCATCGCCATCATCGATCCGGCGGATGATCTCAACCGCAACGCCGCGAATGCGTTGCTCAAGATCCTCGAAGAGCCGCCCAAGCGCTCGCTGTTTCTGGTGCTGTCGCATACGCCCGGCCGGCTGTTGCCAACCATTCGTTCGCGATGTCTACCCCTCCGACTGCAACCGCTGTCGCCGCCCGATCTGAACCGGGCGCTTGGCCATCTGGGTGCTGCGCCAGGCGAAACCGACGCGATTATCCAGCTGAGCGAAGGCAGCGTTGCCCGGGCTTTGCTGTTGCGGAACTACGGTGGCGCGGAGATCGCCGAAGCCTTTGTCGATATTGTCGAGCGCGGCAGCCTGGCCAACCGCGAACCGATCCACAAACTTGCCGAAACCCTGTCCGCCCGCGACCGTGATGTCGCCTATCAGTTCTTCACCGAACTGGTGATCGACCGGGTGCAGGCGATGGCGCGTGCGGCGGGAGCAGCCGGCGATCTCTTGGAAGCCGACCGGCTGGCCCGGCTGGCGGGCGAACTCACCGATCATTTTGCCACTGCGTCTGCTTACAATCTCGACCGCAAGCAGACGGTGTTGCATGTCTTCACGCTGTTCTTCCGCTAACGCCCTGGGGCCGAAGGAAGACGGAGCGCTGGGCAGTTTTTTCGCAGCAGCGGGGCCCCGCGGGCATAGCGTCGGCGTGGATAATCGCCTATGAACACGGCGGCTGCGGGCCGGGCCAAAGGCCTGGGACACAGCCCGGAACAGGACAAGGCATGCGAAGGCGACCATGAGCACCGAGCGTTACTACATCACAACCGCGATTTCCTATCCCAATGGCACGCCGCACATTGGTCATGCCTATGAGCTGATCGCGACCGACGCCATGGCCCGGTTCCAGCGACTGGACGGCAAGGACGTTTATTTTCTGACCGGATCCGACGAGCATGGCCAGAAGATGCTGCAGACCGCGCGCCGTGAAGGCATCGAGGCAAAGGAGCTTGCTGACCGCAACACCGCTGAATTCCTGCGGATGGCTCAGGTACTCAACGCCTCCAATGACGATTTCATCCGCACCAGCGAGGCCCGGCACCACGCATCAAGCCAGGAGATCTGGCGGCGCATGGAGAAAAACGGCGACATCTACCGCGATGCCTATGCCGGATGGTACTCGGTGCGCGATGAGGCCTACTATCAGGAAAGCGAAACCGAGCTGCGCCCCGATGGCGTTCGCTACGGGCCGCAGGGCACGCCGGTGGAATGGGTCGAGGAGGCAAGTTATTTCTTCCGGCTGTCGAAATTCCAGGACATTCTGCTCAAGTTTTACGAGGACAATCCGGACTTCATGGGGCCTTCGGAGCGCCGCAATGAGGTTATCGCCTTTGTTAAATCCGGCTTGAAAGACCTCTCGGTCTCCCGCACCACATTCGACTGGGGCATCAAGGTGCCCGGCGACGATGACCATGTGATGTATGTCTGGGTCGACGCACTGACCAACTACATCACCGGGCTCGGATTTCCCGATGAAAGCGATCCGAAATGGGCTTACTGGCCGGCCAATCTTCATGTGATCGGCAAGGATATCATCCGTTTCCACGCGGTGTATTGGCCGGCATTCCTGATGTCGGCGGGTATCGCGCCGCCCAAGCGCGTCTATGCCCACGGGTTCCTGTTCAACCGCGGACTGAAGATGTCCAAATCCGAAGGCAATGTGGTTGATCCCTTCACCATGGTCGAGCATTACGGGCTCGATCAGGTGCGCTATTTCCTTTTGCGCGAAGTGCCGTTCGGTCAGGACGGCAGCTACAGCCACGAGGCGATCGTCGGAAGGATCAATTCCGATCTTGCCAATGATCTGGGCAATCTGGCGCAGCGCTCGCTGTCGATGATCGGCAAGAACTGCGACGGCAAGGTCCCGCAACATGGCGAATTTACTGCCGAGGACCAGGCTATCCTCAATGCCGCCTACGGTGTGCTTGATGTGATGCGGGGCGAAATCGAGGCTTGCCAGATCCACAAGGCGCTCGGCGCGGTGTGGCAGGTGGTGGCCGATGCCAACCGCTACTTCGCCTCACAGGAGCCCTGGAAGCTGAAGAAGGCCGAACCGGAGCGTATGAATACGGTGCTCTACACCACCGCCGAAGTGTTGCGGGTGATCGGAGTGAGCATCCAGCCGTTCATGCCCGAAAGTGCTGCAAAGCTGCTCGATCTTTTGAACGTCGACGCCGGAAAGCGGATGTTCCGGGTCAGCCAGGCCGCACTGACACCGGGCACGGAGCTGCCGGCGCCGTCCGGGATCTTCCCGCGCTATGTGGAGGCTAAGCCGGAGCAGGGCGCATGAGTTTCGAACCGCTCTCCCATCCGGTGATCGATACCCATTGCCATCTCGATTTCGCGGATTTCGACGCTGAACGTGACGAACTGCTCAACCGCTGCAGACAGGCTGGCGTTGTGCGGATGGTGACCATCTCCACACGGGTCAGGAGGTTCGACATCATATCCGGCCTGGCTGACCGCTATGACAATTTGTTCTGCTCGGTGGGCACACACCCCCACAATGCCGCCGAAGAACCCGATGTCACGACCGATGAGCTGGTAGATATGGCCAACCATCCCAAATGCGTGGCGATCGGCGAGGCCGGGCTTGATTATTTCTACGATCACGCGCCTCGGGATGCGCAGGCCGAGGGCTTTCGCCGCCACATCGCAGCAGCGCGGATTACCCAGTTGCCGCTGGTCATTCACGCGCGCGATGCTGACGACGATATGATCGCGATCCTGGAGGATGAGGCCGGGAAGGGGCCCTTCCCCTTCATTTTGCACTGCTTTTCCTCAGGCGCGCGGCTGGCTGAAACCGGTGTTCAGCTCGGCGGCTATGTGTCGTTTTCCGGGATTCTCACGTTCAAGAAATCCCAGGACCTGCGCGATATCGCCGCCAAGCTGCCGCGCGAACGGCTGCTGGTTGAGACCGATGCGCCCTATCTGGCGCCCACGCCATTTCGCGGAAAGCGCAACGAGCCGTCCTATGTCGTCAACACAGCCCGGGTGCTGGGCGAAACGCTGGGAATGAGTGAACCGAACATCCGCGACCTGACCACGGCCAATGCGCTGAGGGTGTTTAGCAAGATGCCGCCACTGTGACTGCCAAAGCCCGCCGCCTGTTCACCGTTCTTGGATGCGCCTCCTCGCCAGGCGTGCCCAGGGTCAATGGCGACTGGGGGGCGTGCGATTCCGGAAACCCGAAAAACCGCCGCAGCCGCGCGGCATTTCTGATCCGGCAGATCGGCGCCGATGGCGGCGAAACCACGATTGTGGTCGATACCGGTCCGGATTTTCGCGAACAGATGATTGCCAACAAGGTCTCGCAGGTCGATGCGGTTCTTTACACCCATTCCCATGCGGATCATGTGCACGGCATTGACGATCTGCGCGGATTTGCGCTGTCGCAGCGGCGCAGGATTCCGATCTTTGCCGATCCCGAAACCATGGGGCGCATCCGCGCGGGCTTCGGCTATTGCCTGGAAACGCCCGCGGGCAGCGCCTATCCGCCGATCACCGAACCGCATCTGATCACGTCTTTCGATCAGCCGATCCTGATCCATGGAGCAGGGGGTGTGATCGCGGTGCAGCCGCTCGATCAGGTTCACGGTTCAATCCGCTCGCTGGGCTTTCGCGTTGGTGATCTGGCCTATTGTTGCGATGTCAGCGACTTTCCCCGCGACACCGTCGCGCGGCTGCGGGATCTGGATGTGCTGATCATCGATTCGCTGCAGTACAAACCGCATCCGAGCCATCTGTCAGTCGATCAGGCGCTGTGGTGGGTCGAAAAACTTGATCCCAAACGCGCTTATCTCACCCATATGCATGTGCCGCTGGACTATGACACGGTGTTTGAGGAAACTCCTGCGCGCGTAGAGCCGGCCTATGACGGCCTGACCATCGAGATGGAGGTGGACCCATGACGCAACTGGCCACGGAAATGACGCCGGAGCTGATCCGTGCCGGTTCGAGCATGGCTCGGGTGGCGGCTGCTGCAGCCGATGCGGGCCTGCCGATCAAGATCCTGAAAATGGCGCAATCGACCCGCACCGCGGAGGAAGCCGCCAGTGCGGCGGGCTGCGCCGTTTCCCAGATTGTCAAATCGCTGGTGTTTGAAAACAGCCAGACCGGCAAGCTGAACCTGCTTCTGGTTTCGGGCGCGCACGATGCGGATATGGATTATATTTCTGAGCGTTACGGTCTTGCTTTCACCCGTTGCGAAGTGCGCCGGGTGCGCGACGAGACCGGATTTGCCATCGGTGGTGTTGCGCCAATCGGGCATTTGAAGCCGATCACCATTCATATGGACCGGTCGTTGCTCGATCATGATGTTGTGTGGGCCGCAGCAGGCCGGCCCGACAGCGTATTCAGCGTCGATCCCGACGCCTTGGCGCAAGCCGTTTCAGCGCATCTCATCGATGTGCGCCAGCCTGTCTGACGCGCTCATCCGACGCTGACGGCTTACTCGCTCTCAAGCCAGTCCAGCACTGATCGCGTGTGTTCACCGCGCTGAGGCACCGGCCCCGGCATTCTGTCCGGACAGCTGGAAAACCGCGGCGCGGGAGCTGCCTGCAATGCGCCGTCGACTTCGTGCCAGACGTTGCGCGCCGCCATATGCGGATCGGTCGCTGCTTGCAGCGGATCAAGGGCAGGGGCCACACAAGCGTCGGAGCCCTCGAACAAGGCTTCCCAATGATTACGCGGCTCAAGGGCAAACCGGCCGGCCAGAAGCGCGGTCTGCCGCGGCCACTGCGCGGCATCGAACTGCGCTGCGAAATCCGGATCCTCATCCAGTCCCATCAGCGCCAGAAACGCCGCGTAGAATTTTGGTTCCAGGCATTGCACCGAGATGAAACCGCCATCTGCGCAGGCATAACATCTGCTCCAATGCGGGCCATCAAGCAGGCTTGCTCCACGGTCCATCGACAGACCGCCGGTCTGGCACAGGGCCATCAGCAAGTTCATCATATGGGCCGAGCCGTCGACGATAGCCGCGTCGACGACGCAGCCGCCACGGCCCGCACGCGCTGCCATGACGCCGGAGAGAATTCCCGCCACCAGATAGAGCGCGCCGCCGCCAATATCGCCGACAAGCGTCGGTGGAGTGAATGGCGGATCACCGGCGTTGCCGCCATACCAGGCCGCACCCGACAGCGACACATAGTTGAGATCGTGGCCAGCCGTGTGCGCCCGCGGGCCACTCTGGCCCCATCCGGTCATGCGGCCATAGACCAGATCCGGGTTGACCTGTTGCAGGTCATCCGGTCCGAGCCCGAGCCGCTCCATCACACCAGGCCGGAAGCCTTCGATCAAAGCTTCGGATTTTTTCGTCAGACGCTTGAGCCGGACCAGGTCGTCTTTGTCCTTGAGATCGAGCTCGATTGAGCGTTTGCCGCGATCCAGGATCGAGCGCTCGGGCATGCCTGGCGCCGGCCGTCCGTTTTTCCGGTGAACGACAATGACATCGGCGCCGAGATCAGCCAGCATCATTGCCGCAAACGGCGCCGGGCCGAGACCCTCGATTTCCATGACACGCAAGCCTTCAAGCATTTGGGCCCGTCTCCCTATTGCAACACGCCACCGCGCTCAGCCGTTATGCGTCAGAGCTTCGTTGTGCATCATCTTCGATGACGTATCCCATAAATGCTGCGCCTTTTTGAAGTTCAGTTGGGTCGGGCGCGATTTTTTCGGAGCCGCTCCAACCAGGGTGTTCCATTGGTTTTTGCTCTCAGACACCATTCAGTACTCTGGATTTGCGGAGAATTCTGACAGGGCGGCACCGATAGAAGCCAGCGGAAAAATTGGCGTCGAAGATAAAGTGCAATTGCAGAGGACCAAAATCTGAAATTGAGCAGATTGGCCAGCAGCAATAACGAGCCGAACGGGCAGGGACATCTTTACGGCATGTGGTTCTCTCCATTTTTTCTTAGCCAATTCAACGCGTTAACACGATGCAATTGTAATTCGACGCAACGCTGTGCAAGCTCGAGGCCATAGATCGGATTCGGCAATTGATAGAGGGCGGGAATAGCCATGATGAAAAAACTATCCGCAGAGTGTTTTGGCACGTTCTGGCTGGTGTTTGGAGGTTGCGGCAGCGCCATTTACGCGGCCGGCGTGGCGGATGTCGGCATCGGCTTTCTCGGAGTATCGTTGGCCTTCGGCCTGACCGTGCTGACAATGGCCTATGCTGTTGGCGGCATTTCCGGCGGCCATTTCAATCCGGCGGTCTCGGTTGGTCTGCTTGTGGCCGGCCGCTTCCCGGCCAAGGATCTGGCGCCTTATGTGGCCGCGCAGCTGGTTGGCGGCGTTGTGGCGGGCCTCATGCTTTATGTCATCGCCAGCGGACAAGCAGGCTTTGAAGCCCGCGGGTTTGCCGCCAACGGCTATGGTGAGCATTCGCCGGGCGGCTATTCGATGATATCCGTGCTGATCGCCGAATTCCTGCTCACCATGATGTTCCTGATCATCATTCTTGGCGTGACGGGAAAAGAGCCGCCGGCGGGATATTCCGCGCCCGCCGGATTTGCGCCGATCGCCATTGGTCTGGCGCTGACCCTGATCCATCTGATTTCGATCCCGATCAGCAACACTTCGGTCAATCCGGCGCGGTCGACGGCTGTGGCGTTTTTTGCCGATGGCGGCTGGGCTGTTGGCCAACTATGGCTGTTCTGGGTGGCGCCGATTGCCGGCGCGGCGGTCGGTGGCCTTGTCCACAAGGCGGTGTTCGAAGCCAAATAGCTCAGCATTGCCGCGCTGTGACGCGCTTGGCGTGTGAGGCATTGGCGCACTGTCATCGTGCTGCCAAGCTCAAATTTTTGACTCGAAAACCGGCGCATCCATTTGGAATCAAAGTCGTTTCGAACTACGGTGCATGTACGCGTTAGTTCCATAATCCATCTTATGCGATCTTTGTATGTAAGGTGCGCACGCCCGGGATGCGTCTGTTGACCAGGCCCATTTTTCTTCAGCCGATGAGCCGCCTTTCGATATTCCCGGCACGCCTTCCCCATGATGACTGGCCAACGATAACCGAGCTACTTGCAGTGGCCTGAGGCTTGGCCTATCGGAGTGTCGCTGACATCACCAACCGGAGTGTTCTCATGTCTTTCGCCAAACTCGACGCCTATTGCCATTCGCTCAGCGCGCTTGAACATGCGCTGGCAATCCTTGGCGTCGATGAAGCCACTGCGATGGCGCCCGGCGGTGGCGAAAGCCGCGCCGAAGCGATGGCCAGCCTGTCAGGCATGCTGCATCGTCAAGCCACCGATCCGAAGCTTCAGGATTGGATCGAGGCGGCAAAAGCGGAATCGCTTGATGATGCGCAGAGCGTCGCGGTTGCCGAATTTGAGCGTAGCTACATCAACATGACCTGCCTGCCCGCCGAGTTCGTCGAACGCCGGATCCGAACCTCCATGCGCTCGGAGCAATTGTGGCGCAACGCCCGCCCGAATGGTGATTGGGACGGATTCCGGCCAGCACTTGAAGGCGTGGTCGATTTGGTGCGCGAGGAAGCAGCAATCCGTGCCGAAGTGCTCAAGCTTACGCCCTATGACGCGCTGATGGAGCAATATGACCCGGGAAACCGCACCAAGGACATCACGCCGGTATTTACCGAACTCAAGGTGTTTCTGGTCGATTTCCTGCCGCAGGCGCTCGCGGCTCAGGCCGAACATCACGCTACACGACCGCTCAAGGCCTTGTCCGGCGAGTACCCCGTGGAGCGCCAGAAAGCGCTTGGCGAGGCTATGATGGAAGCCATCGGTTTCGACATGGCTCACGGCAGCCTGTCGATCTCCGACCATCCGTTTTGCGGCGGTGTCCCCAGCGATGTGCGGATGACCACACGTTACCGCACGGACGAGTTTTTGCCGGCGCTGATGGGCATTTTGCACGAGACCGGCCACGGGCTTTATGAGCAGAACCTTCCCAAGGACTGGGCGCACTGGCTGTCGGGCAAGGCGCGGGGCATGTCGATCCATGAAAGCCAGAGCCTGTTTGTCGAAAAACAGATCGGCCGCAACCCGGCATTCTGGCGCTTCGCCCTGCCCCATGTGGCCAAGCATCTGGGTGAAGACTGGGCGATCGACGACATGCTGCAGCATGTGCACCAGGTGCGTCGCGGCAAGATCCGGGTGGATGCCGATGAGGTGACCTACCCATTGCATGTGATCCTGCGTTACGAGTTGGAGCAGGATCTGCTGGCACGGCGCATCGAAGTTCGGGATTTGCCCGAAGCCTGGGACGCCAAGATGCTGGAATATCTCGGTATTTCCACCATTGATGACCCCGCAAACGGGCCGATGCAGGATGTGCATTGGCCATCCGGCGCATTTGGCTATTTCCCGTCCTACACCCTGGGAGCATTGATGGCGGCGCAGCAATGGGCGGCGATCACCCGCACCCATCCCGAAGTGGATGCCGAGATTGCCGGCGGCGATTTCGGCACGCTGATTGACTGGCGACGCAAGAACATATGGCAAAGAGCCTCGATGGGATCGACCCCGGAGATCTTGCGCAAAGCCACCGGGGAAAACCTCAATCCGGCTCATTTCATTGCGCATCTGCAGGCCCGTTACGGGCAATAGCAGCCCGGGAACGGAGCCAAGCTTTTTCGGCTTATCCCCTGCTCTGACCTAGGTACTTTCCAAGCTGTTCGCCTTCTCCAGAGCCGCGGCCTCACGCCGGCGCTTGCGCTCGCGCATGATGGTGTAAAGCCCGGTGGTAATGATGATACCGGCGCCGATGAGCGTGTAGGCATCGGGTACTTCGGAAAAAACCAACAGACCGACAATGGTGGAAAACACCAGCCGGGAATAGCGAAATGGCGTCACCACCGAGATTTCGCCCACCCGTGTGGCTTCCGTGAGTGCCCAATAGGCGAAAGTTCCGATGCCGAGCGCGCCTGCGAGATAGCCCGCCTCCGCCCAGGTCGGGACCTTTGCGCCGCCGGTGATTGCAAGCATGGCAAGGCCTGTGAAGCCGACGGCCAGAAAGCCCCAGGCGGCCAATTGCAGCGAGCTGATGGATTTGGGCACCTTTCGGCTGGCGAGATCGCGAATTGACAGGCCAATCACGCCCATCACCGCCCACAGCACATTGACCTCGAAACCCTCGAGGCCTGGCCGGATCACCAGGATGACGCCGAAAAAGCCGATGAGAATGGCGGTCCAGCGACGCCAGCCGACGGCCTCGCCGAGCACCAGCGCCGCCCCCATGGTCACGAACAGCGGCGCCGCCTGTAAAATCGTCGTTGCGGTGGCGAGCGGGATCAGCGCCAGCGCCGTGACAAAGCCGATGGTACCGATGATCTCGGTGAGATTGCGAACCAGAACCGCCGGATGAAAAAAATCGCCCGACAGTGGAGAAAGCCCGCGTGACCGGGCAAGCAGCCCGAAAAAGATGGCGCCGGGAAATCCCAATACGACCAGGATCTGGCCTACCGGCAGCCCCGCCGCAGCTAGCTTGATGAACATGTCTTCGGCGGCAAAACCGAGCATGCCGAGCACCATCAGCACGATGCCGCGCATATTGTCCATGTGATCCGATCCCGCTTGATTGACAGGCCTGCCCAAGACGGACCGCCTCAGAAGGCCGTCCCTAGCCGGTTTTGCCGTCGTTGGGAAACGGTTTCAGATGCTTGGCGCCCGCGCTGTGACACGGGTTCAGCTATCGTCGGCAATGTCCATTGCGGCCGAGACCCGGGCCAGCATGCTTGCAAACAGCGCCTGCTCGGCAATCGGTAGCGCTGCGAGAACCTGCTGATCGGCCAAGTTCTGCGCTCGGCCCGCAGGGCCCACCAGTTCTCTGGCGGCGGCAGTCAGGGACGTGAGTTGCGCTCGCCCATCATCGGGGTGGGGCCTGCGCACAATCAGGCCGTCGCGGCTCATCCGGGCCAGCGTGTTGGCCATTGTCGCCTGCTCCACCGCAAGGCTGGTTGCCAGCTGCCGTTGGGTCTGCTCGCCCTGTTGCTGCAATTCCATAATGACCAGATGTTGCGCGGGCGTGAGGCTCAACGGGCGCAAATGCGCCGACAGCGCCGCCGTGTATGCGCGGGCCAACCGCACCAGGCTTTGCCCCACTGAAGATTCGTTTTCCTGCATTTCTGGCCATTCCCATAGCGCGCTATATATTTTTACATAGTACGCTATCTATCTCGCCGGGTAAATCCCCTTGTCCTGCAAGGTTCCGACGATCGGTCTCCGCGTGGTGCCGCTTCCGCAAAACCGTCAAACGCGCTAATGGCTTGCCGACCCTTAGGCAGCCGCGGGAACCAACCCGATGCTCCCCATCGTGCCACCGCAATCGGAGACCGCTTCCATGCAGGACCTGGCCGCTTATGGCGGATTGTTCTTCGCCGCGCTTCTGGCCGCCACGCTTGTTCCGGCGCAATCGGAGAGCCTGTTGACCGGCCTGCTGCTGGCTGGCGGCCAGCACCCGGGTCTGCTGGTGGCGGTAGCAAGCCTTGGCAATGTGCTGGGTTCAATAATCAACTGGCTGATCGGACGCGGTGTCGAGCGTTTCCGGGAGCGCAAGTGGTTCCCGGCGACCCCGTCGCAGCTCGCGCGCGCGCGAGGGCAGTATCAACGCTTCGGCTATTGGTCGCTGCTTCTGGCCTGGGTGCCCATCATCGGCGATCCGCTGACCCTGGTTGCCGGCATCATGCGCGAACCGCTGTGGCGGTTTGTGGTGCTGGTTTCGATCGGCAAGGTCGGCCGCTACGTGGCGCTGGCGCTTGGCGTTGGCGCGCTGTCATAAAAGCCTTGGGCGGGGCCGCGGGAATCTGACACACTTCCCTGCCCGGCTTTCACGATCAACAGGTTGCGCCCATGCTCTCCGCCCTCACCCTCATTCTCGCCTGCCAGCTGGCGGGCGAACTGACAACCCGTTTTCTGGGCCTGCCGGTTCCCGGTCCGGTAGCCGGAATGATGATCCTTTTCGCATTTCTCGCGCTCAAGGGCTCTGTGCCCGATGACATTGGCGCGGTGGCCGATACGCTGCTGAAAAACCTCGCACTTTTGTTCGTACCCGCCGGTGTCGGGGTGATGGCGCATCTCTCGCTACTGGGACAGGACTTGATGCCGATCTCAGTGGCGCTGATCGGCTCCACGGTGTTGACCATCGCCGTGACAGCAGCGGTGATGGCGCGGCTCGCCCGCGCGAGCGCCGGCGAAGAAGGTGCAATCAAGGATGACTGACCTGTCCGACGTCTGGGTCTATCTCAACGCCAGCCCGCTTCTGTTCCTGACGCTGACGCTGGCAGCGTTCCAGGCGGGAGGCTGGGTCTACACCCGCTCCGGCCACAAACCGTTTCTCAATCCGGTGCTGACCGCCGTTGTCCTCGTCGTTGCTCTGCTCACCCTGAGTGGCACGACCTACGAGAGCTATTTCGAGGGCGCGCAGTTCGTGCATTTCCTGCTCGGGCCCGCCACCGTGGCGCTGGCGATCCCGCTCTACCGGCAGTTCGATCGGGTCAAGCGCTCGGCGGCCGCACTTCTGACCAGCATTCTTTGTGGCTCATTGACTGCGATCGGCAGCGCCGTCGGGCTCGGGTGGCTGCTTGGCGCAAGCCGCGAGACGCTGTTGGCGCTTGCGCCGAAATCGGTGACCGCGCCCGTCGCCATGGGCATCACCGAGCAATTGGGCGGCCTGCCGTCGCTCACGGCTGTGCTGGTGATCCTGACCGGAATTTTGGGCGCGGTGGTCGGTCCCATTGTTCTCAATCTCCTTAAGGTCAAGGATTGGCGGGCGCGCGGATTGGCATTGGGAACCGCCAGCCACGGCATCGGCACGGCGCGTGCGCTTCAGGTCAACGAACTGGCCGGCGCCTTTTCGGGCCTGGCCATGGGATTGAACGCGCTGGCGACCGCGATATTGCTGCCCGTATTGTGGCGGTGGTTTTTCTGAGGGCACTCACGATGGAACACAGCTTCTGGCACCAGCGCTGGGAAGCCGGCCGGATTGGCTTTCACGTCAACCGGCCCAATCCATTGATGGTCGCTCATATTTCTGCACTGTCGTTGGCGGCCGGCTGCCGTGTTTTTGTTCCCCTGTGCGGCAAGACACTCGACATTGGCTGGTTGCTGTCGCGAGGTCACCGGGCCGTCGGCGCCGAGCTCAGCGAATTGGCGATCGTGCAGTTGTTTGAAGAGCTTGGTATCACCCCCTCGATCGCAGATCATGGGCCGTTGAAGCTCTACAGCGCACCGAACATCGAGATATTCGTGGGCGACATCTTTGCACTCACGGCCGAGATGCTGGGGCCTGTCGATGCGATCTTCGACCGGGCGGCGCTGATCGCCTTGCCCGAACCGGTGCGTGCGGCATATGCCGACCATCTTGTTGCGCTCAGCAATGCCGCACCGCAACTCCTTGTCTGCCTGGAGTATGACCAGGATCTGATCGACGGCCCGCCCTTTTCCGTCGGAGCCGACGAGGTTCGCCGGCACTATGCGGGCGCCTACGAGATTTCCAGACTGGAAAACAAGGCTGTCGCCGGCGGATTGAAGGGCATCGCCGCTGTGGAAACGGTCTTTCTACTGACGCCACGTGAACCCCAAACCCTTGCCGATGGTGTATAACTGCCCCTGGCAAATAAGCTGCTTGAGGATCAGGGACAACAGACGTGAAGCGGACCGTGACAGCCATATTGCTGCTCTTGAGCCTGGCGATCTCCAAAACGGAGGCATCGCCGGATTACGATCCCTTTGGCGTGCATAATGACGTGAGCATCGCGACGGTTTTAAACGGTGGTTGGCGCATTCTTTACAAAGGCAAATTCAGCGGGGTGCTGCCTTCTGTCGCGGATGTGCTTGGACAGGCTTGCGGGAAGATCATGCTGGCCAGCAAACATCTGGGTTCCGACCGTTTCGACGTGCTGGCGGCAATCGACGCCGAAGTGTATCAATCCCTGAACACCGCAAGAAATGAAACGCTGCCGGCCAATGGCGCACAATGGTACAAGAACGCCTATTCCATGGGATTTGCCGGCGCGGATGATACGATCAATCAGACCTCTGCGGACACAAGGTCATTGTCAGAGCGTGACCGGTTGAGCTGGCATACGGTTTTTCTCGAACGCGAAGCGCGACTTCAGATGAACGGCGGATGGCGGTCTGGGGATCATCACGAGTTGAACCGTTCGGATGAGTGGGAACGCTTCATATTGACCTCGACGCCCTCGCCGGACGGATCGTCCGCGACCGCAAACCCGAACTGCCTTCCAGTCGGGTGAAGGCAGAAGTCCGGACACCGATCTGTCGGGTCCGGCAACCTGCACCGGTTACCGGCGAATTCGAAGCCTTCTCAATATTTTAGCGAACCAAAAATGACCTGCCCATCCCCCACCACATGTTGCGCGACATGTGAGGGCCACATCTGGCGGTGCCGCCAATACCGCAATTTTGGGTTGTTTCACTTTTGGCCTTTGTGTCATGGGCGGCGGCGGCTACCATTGTGCCATGGACACAGTTTCGGAACTCAATCACTGGATGATGACCGAGGGACGCCGCTCGGGCGATCCCAACAGGATTGTCGCTCATTTCTGCTCGACGTTGATTGACTCCGGCGTGCCGCTTTGGCGGGTGAACATCGGCCAGCGTTTCGCAAATCCCTTGCTCATTGCCTGGGGTATCGTCTGGACGCCCGGGGGCAGCGAGACCTACGATGTCCCGCACATGCAGATGCTGACCCAGGATTACATCGGGTCTTCCTTTGAGTACATTCTGCAGCACCAGCGCCCCTTGCACAAAAGCCTGCGCAATCTCGATCCCCAAAAGGACCACAGCTCATATCTTGATTTTGCAGAGGCCGGCGGTACAGATTACTACGCCACGCTTCTGGACTATGGCGACGGTTCGCAACATGGCTGCACCTTCGCCACTCAGACGGAGAATGGCTTTACGTCGCATCATCTGGCGATGATCGAGGCGGCCAAACCGGGGCTGTCTTCCGCTCTGGAGCCCATAACGATGCGCAAGTCTTCTCTGAGCCTTCTGCGCACCTATCTCGGCGACGGGCCTTCCGAGGCAGTCTGGAAAGGGACCATCCGTCGTGGCGAGCGCACGACACTCGATGCGGTGGTGATGTTCACCGACCTGCGCGGTTTTACGGCACTCTCCGATAGTGCAGCCGAAGAAGAGGTGTTTGACGCACTCAACGGATATTTCGATGTGGTCGTGCAGTCCGTCACCGAACACGGCGGCGACATACTCAAGTTTATCGGCGACGGTGTTTTGTCGATTTTTCCGATCCAGGGCTCCGCCGATCGCAAGAGCCAATGCCGCCAGGCCGCGCTTGCTGCAAAACGGGTACTCACAGGGCTTGCCGAGCTCAACGCGGTCCGCATTGCCGCCGCCAGCTCTCCGCTCGGTATCGGCATAGGCCTCAATACGGGTCAGGTCAGTTACGGCAACATCGGCAGCCCCGGCAGGCTCGATTTTACGGTGCTGGGAAGGGCGGTTAACCTAGCCAGCCGGATCGAAGGGCTGACGAAAACCACCGGCGATCGGGCTCTCGCCACCAGAACTGTGGCGGAAGAAGCCCCCGAGCTGTTTGCATCACGAGGGCATCACAATGTGCGCGGGCTTAGCGATCCCGTCGAGGTCTTTGCCCTGATCGAAGCTCCACCTACGGGGTAGAAGCCTCCGAGGTGCAGTACCTTTTATGCGCCACTGCTATCGGCCGCTACGTTACTGAAACCACACCATATTTTCTGGCGCAACAATGTCATCCCGGTTCTCTTCCTGTATTGGTGCGCGGCGTGCCATCGCGGCTGCCGTTCAGCCTGCGGACCCTACCTTTTGCGGCCGGTTGATCTTTTCCAGCGCCGCCACCACCAGCGGCTTGAAGCCATCGGTGCCCTGATCTGTGATCTCGAACAGTTGCACGCGCATGCGCGGATCCCAGAACTTGTTGATGTGTTCGGCAACCCCGTCGACTGCCTCATGCTCTGGTTGCGAGGCGAAGAATGTGGCGATCTGGTTGGCCATATAGGTGAGCTTGTCAGGCGACATTGCTTGTCTGTCCTTGTGCGATGCGATGGGGCCGGGTGAAGATCTCGAAATCCGCGCCGCGGGCAATGCCGACCAGCGTCAGGCCGGCGGCTTCTGCGGTGCGCACGGCCAGCGCGGTGGGCGCCGATACCGAAATCAGCAGGCCCGCGCCGGCGATGACGGCCTTTTGCACCATGTCGACTGATACCCGACTGGTGATCACCAACGCGCCGGTGGCCGGATTGGTATCCTGCCGCGCCAGCGCGCCAATCAGCTTGTCGAGCGCATTGTGGCGGCCAACATCTTCGCGCACACAGATCATGCCGGTCTTGGGACGATAGAACCCCGCGGCATGCACCGCGCCGGTTTCGGCCCTGAGTTTTTGATGCAAGGCGAGCGAGCGCACTGCCTCGCCGATGTCTTCTGGGGTGAACTCGGTGGCGACACCATCGCGAACCGGCAAGGTTCTGAGTGCTTCCTCAATGGATTCGATGCCACAAAGACCGCAACCCACTGGTCCAGCCATCTTGCGGCGGCGGGCTGAGAACGAGGCCTGAATCTCGTCACGCAACCGCATCTGCACATCAAAGCCCTGATCCACCTCAACAATTTCCAGTTCCAGGATATCAGAACGCGTGGCCACGACGGCTTCGGACAGCGCGAAACCGAGGCCGAAATCCTCGAGATCAGCCGGCGTCGCCATCATCACCGCCTGGGTGGTACCGCCAAAACTGAGCGCGACAGGCACTTCCTCGGGCAGCGCCCGGGCACCAGGCGTGGATACCCCTGCCCTGACCGCAATCCGGGAGGTTCGTGCGATGCTGGGTGGATCAACTGTCATCAATCTCACTCCTGCCGGAGCCAAGAGCCTATTCGGCCGGCTCCAGCGCCTCTTCGGTGGCGATGCGACGCGACTCCCGCGCCTGTGCATCATAGTCCTGCTGCCAGGTGGTGGGTCCGTTGGAGGGCGTCACCTGCACCGCGGTCACCTTGTATTCGGGGCAATTCGTGGCCCAGTCGGTATAGTCGGTGGTGATCACATTAGCCTGGGTGCCGGGATGGTGGAAGGTCGTGTAAACGACGCCCGGCGCCACCCGCTCGGTAATAGTGGCACGCAACGCAGTCTCGCCCGAGCGGCTGGCGAGCTTGACCAGATCGCCCTCGCAAATGCCGCGCTGTTCAGCATCATGGGGGTGGATCTCAAGCAGATCCTCGGCGTGCCAGGCGACATTCTCGGTGCGCCGGGTCTGGGCGCCAACATTGTACTGGCTCAGGATCCTGCCGGTGGTCAGCAACAGCGGGAAGCGTGGACCGGTGCGCTCGTCGGTGGCCACATATTCGGTGCGGATGAACTTGCCTTTGCCACGTACGAACCCATCAATGTGCATCACCGGCGTGCCATCGGGCCGCGCATCGTTGCAGGGCCATTGCACGGAGCCCTTCTGATCGAGCATGGCATAACTGACATTGGCAAAGCTCGGCGTGGTGGCTGCAATTTCATCCATGATTTCAGAGGGATGCTGATACTGCCAATCCAGGCCCATGGCTTCGGCAAGACCAAGGGTGACCTCCCAATCCGCAAGGCCGTTTTTCGGCGTCATCACCCGGCGCACCCGGTTGATGCGACGCTCTGCATTGGTGAAAGTGCCGTCCTTTTCCAGGAATGTCGAACCCGGCAAAAATACATGCGCATAATTGGCGGTCTCGTTGAGGAACAGATCGTGGACGACGACGCATTCCATCGCGGCCAGTCCAGCCTGAACATGCTTTGTGTCGGGATCGGACTGCAGGATGTCCTCGCCCTGGATGTAGATGCCGCGGAAGGTTCCATCGACGGCGGCGTCAAGCATGTTGGGAATGCGCAGGCCAGGCTCGGGATTGAGCTCGACACCCCAGAGCTGTTCGAACACATCGCGAACCTCGCCGCCTGAAATATGCCGGTAACCCGGCAGTTCATGCGGGAACGAGCCCATGTCGCAGGCGCCCTGCACATTGTTCTGGCCGCGCAGCGGATTCACGCCGACACCCGGGCGGCCGATATTGCCGGTGGCCATGGCCAGATTGGCAATCGCCATAACCGTGGTCGACCCCTGGCTGTGCTCGGTGACGCCGAGGCCATAATAGATCGCGCCATTGCCGCCGCGGGCATAAAGCCGGGCGGCACCACGCAACTCTTCAGCCGGAACGCCGGTAAAGTTCTCCGTGGCTTCCGGCGAATGGGCTTCATCGGCCACAAACGCAGCCCAGTCCTCAAACTCCGACCAGTCGCAGCGCTCGCGGATGAAGGCTTCATCAAACAGGCCTTCGGTCACGATCACATGGGCAAGTGCTGTCAGCACAGCCACGTTCGATCCGGGCTTCAATGGCAGATGATGGCTGGCCTCGACATGCGGCGAACGAACCAGATCGATGCGGCGCGGATCAATGACGATCAGCTTGGCGCCCTCTTTCCCGGGAGAGCCCCGCAGACGCTTTTTAAGCCGCGAGGCAAACACCGGATGGCCGTCGGTCGGGTTGGCGCCGATCAGGATCACCACATCGGTGTGCTCGACGGAATCGAAATCCTGGGTGCCGGCAGAGGTGCCGAATGCCTTGCCGAGGCCGTAGCCGGTCGGCGAATGGCAAACGCGGGCGCAGGTATCAACATTATTGTTGCCAAAACCGGCGCGCACCAGTTTCTGGACCAGGAAGGTCTCTTCATTGGTGCAGCGTGAGGAGGTGATGCCGCCGATTGCGCCCTTGCCGTGCTGGTACTGGATGCGGCGGAATTCCTTGGCGACATGGGCGAAGGCTTCTTCCCAACTGACTTCGCGCCATGGATCGGTGATCTTTTCGCGCACCATCGGATTTAAAATCCGGTCCTTGTGGGTGGCGTAGCCCCAGGCGAAGCGGCCCTTGACGCAGGAATGGCCGCGATTGGCCTTGCCGTCCTTCCACGGCACCATGCGAACCACTTCCTCGCCGCGCATCTCGGCCTTGAACGAGCAGCCGACGCCGCAATAGGCACAGGTGGTCACCACCGAATGTTCGGGCTGGCCGATCTCGATCACCGATTTTTCCTGCAGTGTCGCTGTGGGGCACGCCTGCACGCAGGCGCCGCAGGAGACGCATTCGGAATTCATGAAGCTTTCATGCATGCCGGGCGAGACCCGGCTTTCAAAGCCCCTGCCCTCAATCGTCAGCGCGAAGGTGCCCTGCACTTCCTCGCAAGCGCGCACACAGCGCGAACAGACGATGCATTTGGAAGGATCATAGGTGAAATAGGGATTGCTTTCGTCCTTGGGCATATAGCGCGGATTGGTCTCGCCATTCTGCCGCGCCTGCACGTGATTTTCGCCGTCATAGCCGTAGCGGACATCGCGCAGGCCAACGGCGCCGGCCATGTCCTGCAGTTCGCAGTCGCCATTGGCGGCACAGGTGAGGCAATCAAGCGGATGATCGGAAATGTAGAGCTCCATCACGCCGCGGCGGATGTCCTTCAGGCGTCCGGTCTGGGTGTGCACCACCATGCCATCGGTCACCGGCGTGGTGCAGGAAGCGGGCGTTCCGTTGCGGCCCTCGATCTCGACCAGGCAGAGCCTGCAGGAGCCGAAAGCGTCGACCATGTCGGTGGCGCAAAGCTTGGGCACCTGAATGCCGGCTTCCATCGAGGCGCGCATGACCGATGTGCCTTCGGGCACCTTGATCTGACGTCCGTCGATGGTCAACTGAACGGTCTTGTCAGCCGTGGCGGCCGGGGTTCCGTAGTCGATTTCCTGAATCAAGGGCATCTTCATTCACTCCGCAGCCTGGGTCATGGACGCCGGACGAAAATCCTCCGGAAAGTGGGTGAGCGCGCTCATCACCGGATAGGGCGTGAACCCTCCCAGCGCGCACAACGACCCGAACTTCATTGTATTGCAAAGATCGGTCATCAATGTGACCTGCGCCTCGGGCTCGTCACCGGCGCGGATCTTGTCGACGGTTTCGACCCCGCGGGTCGAGCCGATGCGGCAAGGTGTGCATTTGCCGCAACTCTCGACCGCGCAGAATTCGAAGGCGAAGCGGGCCTGTTTGAGCATGTCGGCGCTGTCATCGAATACAACAATGCCGGCATGGCCAATCAGACCGTCTTTCGCGGCGAAAGCCTCATAGTCGAAGGGTGTGTCAAACAAAGCGCGCGGGAAATAGGCGCCCAGCGGGCCGCCGACCTGCACCGCCTTGACCGGGCGGCCGGTTGCGGTTCCGCCGGCGATATCATCGACCAGTTCACCAAGCGTCATGCCAAAGGCCGCCTCGAACAATCCGCCCTGTTTGACATTACCGGCGATCTGCACCGGGATCGTTCCACGCGAGCGGCCCATTCCGAAATCACGATAGAAATCCGCACCCTTGTCCATGATGATCGGCACGGAGGCGAGCGAGATCACGTTGTTGACGACGGTCGGCCGGCCCAGAAAGCCCTTGTGGGCGGGCAGCGGCGGCTTGGCGCGAACAATGCCGCGGCGGCCCTCGAGGCTTTCAAGCAACGCGGTTTCCTCGCCGCAGACATAGGCGCCCGCACCGACACGGATCTCCATGTCAAAAGCGTAATCGGAACCAAGAACCGATGCGCCGAGCATTCCATGCGCACGGCCAATCTCGACGGCGCGGTTCATCACCCGGATGGCATGGGGGTATTCTGAGCGCAGATAGACGTAGCCCTTTGTGGCGCCGGTGGCGATGCCTGCGATAATCATGCCTTCGATCAGTACGAAGGGGTCGCCTTCCATGATCATCCGGTCGGCGAACGTGCCGGAATCGCCCTCGTCGGCGTTACAGATGATGTATTTCTGCGCGCCTTCGGCCTCCAGCACGGTCTTCCATTTGATACCGGTGGGAAAGCCTGCGCCGCCACGCCCGCGGAGACCAGACTCGGTCACCTGTGCGACGATTGCGCCGGGCGACATGCCAAGCGCGGTCTCAAGCCCCGTGAGGCCGCCATGGGCGCGATAGTCCTTGAGTGACAGCGGATCGGTGACGCCACAGCGCGCGAAGGTCAGCCGGGTCTGGCGCTTGAGAAACGGAATGTCCTCGGTCAATCCGAGTGCCAGCGGGTGATCGCCGCCCTCAAGCAAGCCTGCATCCAGCAGGCCATTGAGGTCCGATGACTTGACCGGACCATAGGCCACCCTGCCCCGGTCAGTCTCAACCTCGATCATCGGCTCGAGCCAGTAGAGCCCACGTGATCCGTTGCGGATGATCTCAGCATCAAGACCGCGCGTCTTGATCGCCTCCGCCATCTGATCCGCCAGCCGGTCAGCGCCGACGGCCACGGCACCGGAGTCGCCTGGAATGAAGATATTGACGCTCATGTCCGTACCGCCTTTGCAAGACTGGCCGCCGCATCGGCATCAAAACGGCCGATCACATCACCGTCGACCATCGCTGCGGGCGCGCAGGCGCACAAGCCGAGGCAGTAGACCGGTTCGACGGTGACTGCACCATCGCTGCTGGTTTCGTGCCAATCGATGCCCAGAAGCTCCAGCAGCCGTTCGGCGATGTCATCGCCGCCCATCGACTGACAGGCTTCTGCGCGGCAGAGTTTGATGACATGGCGGCCGGCGGGCTGATCGCGATAATCATGATAGAAGCTGACGACGCCGTGAACCTCCGCCCGTGACAGATTGAGCCCTTCGGCAATCACCGGCAACGCCGCCTGCGGCACATGGCCGAATTCTTCCTGCACGTCATGCAGAATCGGCAACAGCGGTCCTTCGAGGGCTTTCAGCCGGCCGACGATCGCCTCGGTTTTGGCAGCAACGTCGGTATCGACGTGACGGTGTTCCATGCAAAGCTCCTCCGGCAGCAGGTCGTCTACCCCACTTGGACGGAAGCAACCCCCTGGATCAATGCAGCATTTTCGTGGTGCGATAGAAAATTTCTATCAAACGGGAAGCGACCGGGCGAACACTCGAGCCTCGTGCAGCAGCGCCGAAACGATCGGCGTGTGCGGTTCCCTGGGTGCGGCGATCATGCCGACGATATGGTGGGCATCCGGCTCGACGATTGGAATAGCCCTGAAATCGCCCGATACGCCAAGCGTTTCGGCCAGATTGACGGGCATGATCGAGGCCCATTTGCCGGTGCGGATATGGGAAAACAGCACGATCATCGAGTTGGATTCCAGCGTTGGCCGCGCGCTGGCGCCGGCCTCCTTCAAATGCTGGTTGATAATGCGCCGGTTTTGCATATCGGGCGTGAGCAGACACAGCGGCAATTCCGCCACTTCGGCCCAGCTCACCTGGTCGCGATCCGCCAGCTCCTGGCCAACCGAGGTGATCAACTGATAGCGCTCGGCATAAAGCGGCACGGTGGCGACGCGGCCGGTGGGTTCGTTGTCGATATAGGTGATACCCGCGTCGATCTCGAAATTTTCGAGCTTGGAGAGCACCTGCACGGAATTGCAGGAAGTCACCGACAGCGTCACCGCCGGGTGCTTGTCGGCAAAAGCAGTGGTCAGCGCCGTGACCATTGAAGAGGCCGTGGGGATGATCGCCAACCGGGCGTGGCCGGACAATCCCTTACGCGCCGCCTTCATCTCCTCGCGCATGGTGCGGGCATCACCAACGATGCGCCGCGCCCATTCGAGCACTCTCTGACCTTCGGGCGTCAATCCCTGAAACCGGGAGCCGCGCTGCACCAGCGCCACACCCAACTGGTCCTCAAGCTGCTTGATCGCTGCCGATAGCGTCGGCTGAGTGATGCCGCATTGCTCGGCCGCGCGACCGAAATGGCGTTCGCGGGCAAGTGCAATAAAGAATTCGAGCTTGTCGATCATGGCGGCCAAACTCGCATGCAATGAACGGCCTGTGCAAGCGCATTGCATGCCATGACAAGGCGGGTGTTATCGCCTGAGTTTTGCCCAGATGCGCGTCGCAGGATGCCGAGCTGGCCCGATCGGACTCAGGCCGCGGCCTGGTCGTCGCGTTCGGTTCCGGGCGCAAGCCGGACCTCAAGGCCATCGAGATCCTCGGACATCAGCAACTGGCAGGACAGCCGCGAGTTGTCGCGCACATCAAAGGCCTGATCCAGCATGTCCTCTTCGTCGTCCCGCATCGGGTGCAGTTTCGCCGACCAATCCGGTTCAACATGCACATGGCAAGTGGCGCAGGCGCAAGCGCCGCCGCACTCGGCCTTGATGTTAAGACCCCAGTCGCGAATGATCTCCATCACGCGGAAGCCTTCCAAAGCCTCAAGCGTGTGCCTGGTTCCCGACTGATCGGTGACATGAATCTGCATGATTGCGCCCTTGAGAAGTTAGCCGTTGAGAATGGCGGTGCGGCGCCAGCTGTAGCCGCCGGGATCCCGCGTCGTGTCCGCGGAGGGCTGATAATGCAGGTCGATCCCCGGCAGCCGTTTCTGCTCAAGCCGCTCAAGGGTCGGTGCGTGGTCGACCACAAAGCTGGTGAAGCCGACCCTGAGCATCAACGGCACCTGATCAAGCAGCACGGTACCAGCGGCCCTGAGTTCACCGCTGAAACCCAGACGATCCTTCAGTAACATGGCCTGGGAGAAGGCGCGACCGTCGCTGAATGCGGGAAAGGTAAGCACCAAAATGGCGACGCGGTCGAGCAGTGATGCCAGCGCACGGACATCTTCGGCCGGCTGCAAAATGACACCAAAACCACTCTCGCCACCATCGAGCGCCAAAGCCTGCTCCAGCGTGAGCAAGGTCTTGCCTTTGCTCACAGCCGCCGCGCCGGGTTCCAGACCGGCTTCAGCGTCCTCGTGGTGCTCGGGAATGATCCAGGGATCGTTGTCGACGATTCCATCCCGGGTCCAGATAATCGGCATGGGAAACTCCAGTCTCAGGCGGCTTGCGCCGAAGCGTCGTAAAGCGCGGTCTTGAAGGGGGCGGCGCCGAGACGCCGGTAGCAATCGAGGAACTTTTCGTCGGAACCCAGGCGATTGACGAGGTATGTGTCGACAATGGTTTCAATGGCATCTGTGAGACGCTCGGGCTCGAAACCGCGGCCGATGATCTCGCCAATCGAGGCGTTTTCGTCGGCCGAACCGCCAAGCGTGATCTGGTAGAGCTCGGCGCCTTTTTTCTCGACGCCCAGAATGCCGATATGGCCGACATGATGGTGGCCGCAGGCATTGATGCAGCCCGAGATCTTGATCTTGAACTCACCGATTTCGGCCTGCCGCGCGGGATCACCGAAGCGATTGGAGATTTCCTGGGCCACGGGGATCGAGCGGGCATTGGCAAGCGCGCAGTAATCAAGCCCCGGGCAAGCGATGATGTCGGTGATCAACCCCGCATTGGCTGTAGCCAAGCCATCGGCCAGCAACGCCCGGTAAAGCGGCTCGAGATCAGCCAGCGCCACATGCGGCAGCACCAGGTTCTGCTCATGGGTCACGCGAATTTCATCATGGCCGAATTCCTCGGCAAGCCGCGCCACGGAATCCATCTGCTCCGCCGTTGCATCGCCGGGAATGCCGCCAATCGGCTTGAGCGAAATGGTCACCATGCCGTAGTCCGGATGCCTGTGCGGCGCGACATTCCGGCCAACCCATTCGGCAAAGCCGGGATCGGATTTCTTCCAGGCCGCAAGTTCGCCCCAGCCTTCAGCGCGGTCGCCAAGTTCCGGCGGTGCGAAATAGGCATTGATCGCGGCAATGTCGGCGGCGGGCAGTCGGAGTTCACCGTCTTTGAGATGCGCCCATTCGGCCTCGATCTCGGAGGTGAGCTGCTCGACGCCGGTTTCATGAACCAGGATCTTGATCCGTGCCTTGTATTTGTTGTCGCGGCGGCCATGCAGATTGTAGACCCGCATGATGGCCGTGACATAAGACAGAAGGTCAGCTTCGGGCAGGAAATCCCTGACTTTCTTCGCCAATATCGGTGTGCGCCCCTGCCCGCCGCCGATCCACACGGCAAAACCGAGATTGCCCGCATCGTCGCTTTTAAGCTGCAGGCCGATGTCGTGAACCTGGATCGCCGCCCGGTCGTGCTCGGCCGCGGTCACGGCGATCTTGAACTTGCGCGGCAGGAACGAGAATTCCGGATGCACCGAGGACCATTGCCGCAAGATCTCGGCATAGGGCCTCGGATCGGCCACCTCATCGGCGGCAGCGCCTGCGAAATGATCAGCGGTGACATTTCGGATGCAATTGCCCGAGGTCTGGATGGCATGCATCTCGACTTCAGCCAACTCTTCTAGGATAGCCGGCATGTCGGAGAGTTTCGGCCAGTTGTACTGGATGTTCTGCCGCGTGGTGAAATGGCCGTAACCACGGTCATAGGTGCGTGCGATATGGGCGAGTTTGCGCATCTGCCGCGCGTTGAGCGTACCGTAGGGCACCGCGACGCGGAGCATATAGGCGTGCAGTTGCAGATAGACGCCATTCATCAGCCTGAGCGGCTTGAAAGCGTCCTCGGTAAGGTCACCGGACAACCGCCGCTCCACCTGATCGCGGAACTGGCTGACACGCTGGGACACGAAGGCGTGGTCGAATTCATCGTAACGGTACATGATCTGTTTTCCTCAGGCGGCCCGGGAAATCCGCTCGGATTCAGGCGCATATTCGATGCTTGGACCTTCGGCGCGGATGCGCTCGCGCAGCCGGAATGGCCGCGGCCCGCGTGGCGTTTCCTCGACCTCGATCAGATTGACGTCGATGACGCGATTGTCGTGGAGAGAATGGCGTCCAGCCGCTTCAAGCGCGGCCACGGCGTCCTCGTGACGCGCCAGCAGGGCGTCATTGAGCGAAAGGGACCACCGGCCATCTGAGCCGAGCCATACGGCGATGCCATCATGAAGGCGGTTTGCGGTCAAAACCCGTGTCGTCATTGTCATATCCTCAGGCTGCTTGGCTTTGGGCGACCGGCGCAAGCGCGGGCCGGCCCTCGGCAAGGGGTGTCGAGTGGTCGAAATTGGCGCCAGCCACGGCGTCGCCGATGATCACCATCACCGGTCCTGCGAGATCGTCACGCTGTTCCAGCGCCGGAAGGTCGGCGAGTGTGCCGTGGAACATCCGCCGCTCGTCTCGCGAGGCATTTTCGACGGCGGCAACCGTCATATCGGCGGGCAAGCCCGCCTCGATCAGACGCTCGGCGACGCTGGCGGCAACGCTGCGGCCCATATAGACGCACAAAGTGGCGCCCGAGACGGCAAGCCGAGCCCAGTCGGGCAGTGCCGCGCCGGTAAGATCATGGCCGGTGGTGAAGACCAGCGACGAGGCGACGCCGCGCAAGGTGAGCGGCAGGTCAAAATCGGCCGCCGCGGCGATCGCGGAGGTGATGCCCGGCACGATTTCGAATGAAACATCGGCGTCGCGGAGCGCCGCCATCTCTTCGCCTGCGCGACCGAAAATCAGCGGATCGCCGGATTTGAGCCGCACCACGCGCTTGCCTTCACGGCCGAGGCGAATCAGCAAATCATTGATGTCGTTCTGACTTTTGGAGTGGCAGCCCTTGCGCTTGCCGACCGGAATGCGCTCGGCGTCGCGGCGACCAAGCGCGACAATCGCTTCAGGCACCAGTGCGTCATAAACGATCGCGTCGGCTTCCATCATGGCGCGCTGAGCACGCAGCGTCAAAAGGTCTTCGGCGCCCGGGCCGGCTCCCACCAACCAGATATGGCCTGGAACGGGCACCCGTCGGCGCAGCAGGCGTGTCGCGGCGCGGCGGGCCAGGCTGATGTCGCCCTGTGCCACGTGACCTGCCACGTCGGCTTCGAAAAACCGCCGCCAGAACACACGCCGCGCAACGCCGCGCGGCACCAGCCGGTCAACGGCGATCCGGTAATCCGCAGCAAGCCGCGCCAAACGGCCCAGCGATGGCTGGAGCATGCGGTCAACGCGGGCCCGGATCATTTGGGCCAGCACGGGGCCGGCGCCTTCGGTGCCGATGGCGACCGCCACCGGGGCGCGGTTGACCAGCGCCGGCGTCAGGAAATCGCAGTAATCAGGCTGATCAACCGCATTGGCCGGAATGCGGCCAGCGCGCGCGTCGGCGACGATGCCGCGGTCCTGCGCCGGATCGCCGGTGGCGGCAAAAACCAACGTCGCGCCGTCCAACTGAGCTGCCTTGTAGGCCTGACGCACCGGTTCGATACCCAGCCGCGAAAGGCTGTCTGCCAGTTCGGCTTCGGGTGCATCTGCGTAAACAACGATATCGGCCGATGTGTTGGCCACCAGCCTTGCTTTGGCCGCGGCCTCGGCGCCATTGCCGAAAATCGCCACCTTGCGGGCGTCGACCCGCATGAAGGCGGGAAACGTGGTCAATTGCGCCGAGTGCGATGTCATTGCCGAACAAGCTCCATGGTTGAAGCAATTTTCAGGATAATCGCGAAGGAAATGAAGGAACAAAGATGTGCCAAAACGTCGATCAGGATATTCTTTTGCCCCGCAAAGACGTTTATGCAGAATGCGTAACCGCGATGTTGGGGACTCATGCGGTCGGACTGCGAACCATTGGAACCCGAAATGGAGAATGTCGAAAAGGCGGAATTCATCCGCAGACTTCTGGATGTCATGGAACACGACATCCTGCCCCTGACTGAAAAAGGTGTTGGCGAAGGCAACAAGGTGTTCGGCGGCGCGCTGCTGCGCAAAGCGGATTTGTCGTTGGTGCTGGCGGAGACCAACAAGGAAACCGAGAACCCGCTGTGGCATGGCGAAGTGCATCTGCTCAAACAGTTTTACGAGTTGCCGGTGTCCCGCCAGGAAAGCACCAAAGACATGGTGTTCCTGTCAACCCACGAGCCCTGCACCATGTGCATGTCGGCGATCGCCTGGGCCGGATTCGACAATTTCTACTACTTCTTCAGCCATGAGGATTCGCGCGACAGCTTCGCCATTCCCCATGATCTCAAGATGCTCAAGGAAGTGTTCGGGCTGGAACCGGGTGGTTACAATCACGACAATGCATTCTGGAGCAGCCGCGGGCTGCTCAAACTGATCGCCAGCTTGCCCGATACCGACGCCCAGCGACTGCTTGATCAGGCACGCCGGATCCGTGAGCGTTACGCAGCGCTTTCGGCCAGCTATCAGGACAGCAAGGACGCCAACGCAATTCCGCTGAACTGATTGGGCCGGCAGGCCTCACCTCAATTGGCTTGTGGACAAAGCCCGCACCCGCGGTTCAACGGTCGCGGGGGCACCCTCGCTCGGCTAGTCTCACCTCATGGAAAGCTCCAAAGACATCTCCCGCCTGATCGAAATCATGGCCGCACTCAGACACCCTGAAACCGGATGCCCCTGGGACATCAAGCAGGATTTTGCCTCGATCAAGCCCTACACGATCGAGGAAGCCTATGAGGTTGCCGATGCGATCGAGCGCAACGATCCCGACGATCTTTGCGACGAATTGGGTGATCTCTTGTTGCAGGTGGTGTTTCACGCGCGCATGGCCGAGGAAGAAGGATTGTTTTCCTTTGGCGACGTCGTTGAGGCCATCACCACCAAGATGATCCGCCGCCATCCGCATGTGTTCGAGCGTTCGGACGCGGACACGGACACGGCCGACAAGGTCAAGGCGCAATGGGCCGACATCAAGGCCGAGGAAAAGCGGGAACGGGCCAGGCGGCGTGCGGCGCGGGGGCTTGCGAGCACGGAGCCGCAGGGCCAACTGGATGGCGTTCCACGCGCACTGCCCGCGCTGATGGAGGCGCTGAAGCTTCAAGAGGCGGCAAGCCGCGTCGGCTTTGACTGGGGTGCGGCCGGGCCGGTTCTCGACAAGATCGAGGAGGAAATCGGCGAACTTCGTTCAGCTATTGCGGCCGACCGTGCGGAGGAGGCGAAGGGCGAACTCGGTGATGTGATGTTTGCGCTCGCCAACCTGGCGCGGCATCTGAAGTCCGATCCGGAAGACGCGCTCAGATCGACCAACACAAAATTCCGAAATCGTTTCGCACATGTCGAGGCGGGATTGGCCGAACAGGGCAAGACGCCCGATCAGGCGACGCTTGATGAGATGGAAGCGCTGTGGCAGGCGGCAAAGCGCAAGCCTTGATCTTCTCGGCGAAGGTTTTCAGGCCGTCAGCTCAGAATGCCTCGAGATCCGGTTTGGGTCCATGACCCAGCAACCGGTCGAGATCGGCGCTGTCTGAGGCAGTGAATTCGGCGGTCAGTTCCACGCCGCCATCCTCATGGTCGATCCGGCTGCGCACCCGGCCGCGCTCATAGATCCAGGACATCACCGTAAGCTGCTCGGGTTCGAGTTTGACGGTTCTAATGGCCAACTCACCCGAGATGCGGGTTTCGATTGCCGCGAGCAGAGCGTCAACCCCCTCGCCCTCCAGTGCCGAAACGACGAACGCGTCTCCAGCCGCGGCCCGGGTCCGCAACGCCTCGGCCGTTTCAGGCTCTAGCAGATCGACCTTGTTCCAGACCTCGATCATCCGCCCGGGCTCGCCCGCGCCGATCCCCAGGCTCTTCAGGATTGCCTCCACATCGCCAGCCTGAGCCGAGCGGTCGGGGTCGGACATGTCACGCACATGCAAGATCAGATCAGCCTCGACCACCTCTTCGAGCGTCGCGCGGAAGGCCGCCACCAGATGGGTCGGCAGGTTGGAGATAAAACCCACCGTGTCAGAAAGGATCACGGTGCGGCCATGGGGCAATTTCAGGCGCCTCAACGTCGGATCGAGCGTCGCGAACAGCATGTCCTCGGCGACTACCTCGGCGCCCGTGAGGCGATTGAACAGCGTGGACTTGCCGGCATTGGTGTAACCCACCAGCGCAATGATCGGATGTGGCACCTTCTTGCGCTTGGCGCGATGCAATTGTCTCGTGCGGCGAACCTGTTCGAGTTCGCGTTCAAGCTTGACGATACGGTCCTGCAAAAGCCGCCTGTCGGCCTCGATCTGGGTTTCGCCGGGGCCGCCCATGAAGCCGCCGCCGCCGCGCTGGCGCTCAAGGTGGGTCCAGCTTCGCACCAGCCGGCCCTTTTGATAGTTGAGATGGGCCAGTTCGACCTGCAGAACGCCTTCCCGGGTGGAGGCGCGCCGGCCGAAAATCTCGAGAATAAGGCCAGTGCGGTCAATCACCTTGACCTTCCACTGGCGCTCGAGATTGCGTTGCTGAACCGGGGTGAGCGGATGATCGACGATGATCAGCCCGACGTCACGGACGCTGACGATCGCGCCGATCTCTTCAAGCTTGCCGGTCCCGATCAAGGTTGCCGGACGCGGCTGTGCGACCGGCAGGATCAGGGCTTCGGCGACATCAAGATCGATTGCGGCGGCCAGGCCGACGGCCTCGGACAGTCTATGGGTGTCGGAGCGGCTTTGCAGCGCCGCGGCATCCGCCTTGGTCGTGCTTTTGAGCACCGGCACCAGGACAAGCGCAGTCATGGGATCCGATGGCGAGCTGCCGTCGGTTCCCCCGGATTGGGAATTCGTGAATTCGTGAGAGATGGATGTCTCCCGTCAGGCGCCGTTGCCGGCGTCTTCGTTTTCGAACATCTGCACTGGCTGGCTGGGCATGATGGTGGAGATCGCATGCTTGTAGACAAGCTGCGAATGCCCGTCGCGCCTTAACAACACGCAAAAATTGTCAAAAGACGTCACCACGCCGGTCAATTTCACCCCGTTGATCAGGAAGATCGTAAGGGAAATTTTTTGCTTCCGCACCGTGTTGAGAAAGAGGTCTTGCAGGTTCTGTGAACGCTCCGCCATCGCGCCTTGTCATCCGTCTTTTTCTTGCCTGCCAATGCAGGACATCACCGCACCCACCCGAAGCTTGCTCGCAATGCCCGATTCCGGATCGAAATGGGCGCCGGCCTTTCGGCCTTCCGTTACGTCAAGTCCCGAACACTGTTGTTCCCTCTGACAGACAGATTTGTTGTTGTTTGCCGCTGACAGAATTTGCTCATCCGAACGATCACCAGAAGATCATTGTTGCGGTGGTTTGTAAACACTTGTTTTTTTGGCGTCGCCCGCCCATGGCAGGCGCGGAATTCAGCGGTTAAACCAATAGCGCAGGTTGAAAACTGCAAAGATCACCATGACTTCGAGCCGTCCCAGGGTCATGACCATAATGCCTGCGAACTTGGCCGGGGCGGGCATGTCGGCCATTTCCGGCCACGCCTGATTTGCAGGATCGGTCGCAAATACCGGCGGAATCAGCGCGTCATAAACCGGGCCCGCATTGGAAAACAGGGCAATTGCCATCGCGATCCCCGCCTCAAATCCGGTGGCGGTGAGCGACAACACCAGCGATGCGGTCGCCACGATCAACAGCGACAGCGCGAAATAGGTCCAGATCGCCTGCATGCCCGGTTCGTCAATCTGATAGCGGCCGAACCGAAGGCTGGAAACACTGGATGGATACACCAGCCGGTTGAGCTCTCTGGCGGAGTGGATACCCATTGCCGACACGCGATAGATCTTGAAGCCGCCGGTCGTTGAGTAGATGCCGCCGCCGATCAGCACCACCAGCAGGACGATGATTTCAGGCCACAGGGCGATCACCCCGGGGCGGCTTTCAATGCCGCTTGTGGCAATCAAAGAGGTGGCCGCAAGCACGCTTTCAACAAAGATCGGGCCGAGATCGGCGCCGCCGGAAACCGCCGAAAGCCGGGCCGCAAACAGCACTGCAAAGACCAGGATCGCAACGAGAACGATGAAGATCTCAGGATTTGCCCGGATGAAGCGCCGGGGTGTGCGGAAAAGCCGCTGACGCCAAAACACGCTGACGGTGCCCAGCGCCAACCCGACCGCCAGCACCAGTTGCGCGGCCGTACCGGCATGGTCTTCAAGCGCACCGTCGAACGGCAGAAAACCGCCGGTGGCAATGGCAATCATTGCCATCATCGCCGCCAGCGGTCCCGTGACGCCCGCCAGCATCAGCGCGATGAAAATCGCAAGGGTGATGACCACGTACTGTGCCAGCACACCGCGAAACCCAGCCAGTTCCACCGTCATATCGTTGGCGTGACCGGTGATAATTCTGCGGTCGCCGCCCGGCAGACCGCCAAAGCCGCCCGGCGCCAGCACATGGATGATGGAGATCAGCGTGAGAAAACCGCCATACCATTCCAACGTCGCGCGCCAGAACAATATCGCCCGCGGCGCGGTTTCGCGCGGCAGCAAGGTCGAGCCCGAGGTCGTCAGCGCCGCCACTGCCTCAAACCAGGCGTCAATCCAGGACAGGCCGGCAAGGGCTGCGAAGGACACAGCTGCCATAATCGGCAGGATGATCCAGAGCGCCACCAGCGCCAGATAGCCCGAGGCGCGGCCCAGCCGCCGCTCGAACCCGGCAATCGCGCCAAGCACCATCAAAGCCGTGAACACGCCGAGCGCGCCGATCAGCAGCATCGACAGCGCCAGGTCGCGCATGCCGTCGGAAATGGCAAACAGCACCGCCGGCGCGATCAGCGCGAACATCACGGCCACCGAGACCGCCAGCACATGGAGAAGACCAAGCACCGGACTAGAAAAACTCGAGGCTGACGCGGAACATCTGCTCCACGTGGCGCACCGAATCGAGGTCTGCGAACATCACTACGCGATCCTTGGCCTTGATCTTGGCCGCGCCGTCCGGCCGCAACACCTGCTTGTCGCGATAGATCGCCCCGATGCGAACGCCGTCAGGCAGGTTGAGACTGCGCAACGGCCGGCCGACCAGCGGCGAGGTTTCAAGCGCTTCCGCCTCAATAACCTCGGCCGCCCCCTTCTGCACCGAATAGACGGCCCGGATGCGGCCGCGGCGAACGTGCTGGAGAATGCGCGAAATGGTGACGGCGCGCGGGTTGATATGCGCGTCAATGCCCAGCGTCTTGGTGAAGGATTGAAAGGACGGATTGTTGATCAGTGTCAGATTGGCCTTGCAGCCCAGACGCTTGGCCATCACTGACGACAGGATGTTGACCTGATCATCATTGGTCAGCGCCACCATCAAATCGGCATTCTGGATATCGGCTTCGACCAGAATGTTCTGATCGAGGGCGGATCCGTTGAGCACCACCGTGCGGCTCAGCGAATCGGCGACCGACACCGCGCGGGCCCGGTCGGCCTCGATAATCTTGACCTTGGTCTTGGGCTGGCGTTCCTCGATGGCGGCTGCGACGTAGTAGCCGATATTACCGCCGCCGGAGATGACGATGCGTCCCGCCTCCTGCTCTTCATGTCCGAACAGGCCCAGAGTGCGGCGCACATGGTCGCGATCGCACACCACATAGGCCAGGTCGCCGGTCTCGAGTTGGTCGGTGGAATGGGGCACAAACAGCTTGTCGTGACGCCAGACGCCAACAACAGTCGCCACCAGATCGGGAAACAGTTCGCTCAACTGCACCAGCGGCGTGTTGACCACCGGGCAATCCTCAAGGCACTCAATCGCCACCATTGCCACCCGGTCATCGGCAAACCGCACCGCATCGGTGGCGCCGGGCAGCGCAATCCGCCTGAGCACCATCTGGCCAACCTCGACTTCGGGCGAGATGATCACGTCAATGGGCATGTTGTCGCGCGAGAACAGGTCTGACCAGTGGGATTTCAAATAGGGCTGGGCGCGGATGCGCGCGATCTTGGTGGGCACGTTGAAGATCGAATGGGCAACCTGGCAGGCCACCATGTTGATCTCATCATAGAGCGTGACGGCGATGATCATGTCCGCCTGGTCAGCGCCGGCCTGAGCGAGCACATCGGGATGGGCGCCGTGGCCGACATAGCTGCGCACATCCAATGTGTCGCGGATCGCCTGAGCAAGCGTGGCCGACGTGTCGATTACCGAAACGTCGTTGTCTTCAGCAGCGAGGCGCTCTGCTATGCCGTAGCCGACCCGACCCGCACCGCAAATGATGACCTTCATGCCTGTCCCCTTGCCCGTCGTTCAGGCGTCGAGCCCGCCGCCCGGCGCGCGCCGCCCGCGGTGCATATATGTCAACCGCTTATACGCCAAGCGATTTCAATTTGCGATGCAGCGCCGAGCGTTCCATTCCGACAAATTCCGCAGTCCGCGAAATGTTTCCGCCAAAGCGGTTGATTTGAGCAATCAGGTAATCGCGCTCGAACAACTCGCGGGCTTCACGCAACGGCAGCGTCATGATCTGGTTCGATCCGGCGGCCGAGGTCTTGGGCAGCATGTCGGAAACATCGTCAGGCAGCATATCGGCACTGATGACCGTCTCCGGTCCATCCGAACGCGCCAGAATCATCAACCGTTCCATATAGTTGCGCAATTGCCGGATATTGCCTGGCCAGGTGTGGGCCTGAATCACAGCAAGCGCGTCCTCACCGATGCGCCGGTTTTTGATCCCGGCCTGCTCGGACACCTGGCGCATGAACATATCGACCAAGAAAGGAATGTCCTCGCGCCGCTCGCTGAGCGAAGGCACCTTGATCGGCACCACGGCTAGCCGGTGATAGAGGTCCTCGCGGAACTCGCCTTCGGAGATCAGTTGCTCGAGATTGCGCGCGGTGGACGAGATGACCCGGACATCGACCTTGACCCGCTTGGTTCCGCCAACCCGCTCGAATTGCTGATCAACCAGCACCCGCAGGATCTTGTTCTGGGTGCCGCGCGGCATATCGGCCACCTCGTCGAGATAGAGAATGCCGCCATGGGCTTCCTCGAGCGCACCGACCTTGCGTTCGTGACTGGCCGCACTTTCCGTGCCGAACAGCGCCACTTCCATTCGTTCAGGGGTGATCGCGGCGGCGTTGAGCACCACGAAGGGACCGCCCGCGCGACTGGATTTGCGGTGAATGAGCCGCGCCACCAATTCCTTGCCTGAGCCAGATGGTCCGAGAATCATCACCCGGCTGTTGGTGGGCGCGATCTTGTCGATGGTCTGCTTGAGCTGAGAAACCGCAACCGAGGTGCCAATCAGTTCCACCGCATCGCCGGAGCGGCGCTTGAGCTCGGTGACCTCGCGTTTGAGCTTGGAGGTTTCGAGCGCCCGCTCGGCCACCAACAGCAGGCGGTCGGCCTTGAACGGTTTTTCGATGAAATCATAGGCGCCGCGCTTGATGGCCGACACCGCGGTCTCGACATTGCCATGGCCGGAGATCATCACCACCGGCAGATCCGGATAACGCGCCTTGATCTCATCGAGCAACGCCAGGCCGTCGAGCCGGCTGCCCTGCAGCCAGATGTCGAGAAAGACCAGCCGAGGCACCCGGTCATTGATAGCGGCAAGCGCCGAATCGCTGTCGGCTGCCATCCGGGTTTCGTGGCCCTCATCGTCGAGAATGCCCGACACGATCTCGCGAATATCGGCCTCGTCGTCAACAACCAGAATATCAGACGCCATCATTCGCTCCTTGGTGGTCTTGTTCTTGTTGGGCCGGATCCTGTGTGACCGCGTCCTGGGCAACAGCGGGAGGCGGGAGTTGATCGATTTCACCGGCTTCCACAGGAAGGCGAATTGTGATCATCGCCCCCCTGCCCCCGTCGACCTCTTCCGGCGCGTCGCCCAGTTGGATCGATCCGCCATGATCGTCGATAATCTTCTTGACGATGGCCAGGCCAAGCCCGGTGCCCTTTTCACGCATTGTCATATAGGGCTCGAGCAGCCGGTGCCGGTTCTCGCCCGGCAGGCCGCGGCCATTGTCGATGATGTCGACCAGCACTTCATGCCCGTCCGTTGACATGGCGGCACGGACAATCACCTTCTTGCCGTCGCGCTCGGCGTCGACCGGCACCGCATCAATGGCTTCGGTGGCGTTCTTGATCAGATTCCCGAACGCCTGGCCGAGCATCCGCGGATCGAACTGACCCTCCAGCGGCAAATCGGGAAACTGCCGCTCAAAAGCGATGTCGCTGCGGCTGACTTCCTGCAGGAAGGTGGCGTCTTTGAGAATCTCACGCAGATCGCTGCGCGATTTAGAGGGTTTGGGCATCCGCGCGAAGGAGGAGAACTCATCGACCATACGGCCAATGTCTTCCACCTGACGGACGATGGTGGTGGTGCACTGGTCAAACACCGCACGGTCCTCGTCGGGAATCTGCCGGCCGTAGCGGCGGCGGATGCGCTCGGCGGAGAGCTGGATCGGGGTCAGCGGGTTCTTGATTTCGTGGGCAATGCGGCGCGCGACATCGGCCCAGGCGGTGGAGCGCTGAGCAATTACCAAATCGGTGATGTCATCGAGGGTGACGACGAAGGATTCGAGACCATCATGGGCCTCCTCGCGGGTTACCTTGACATTCAAGGTCCGCTCTTTGCCGCCGCGACTGAGAGTGATCTGGGCCCGCGCGTCGGCCCTTGGCCGCATCGCGGCTTCGGCCATGACGGTTTCGAATTCAGGGGCCAGATCCAAAAAGGCGCGTCCGATCACATCGTCGGCGCCATCGCCGAGAATCTGCCGCGCAGACCGGTTGGCAATGGTCACAGCACCGGCGTGATCGACGCCAACCACGCCTGCGGAAACGCCTGACAACACCGCCTCGGTGAAACGACGGCGGTCATCGATCTGGTCCTTGGCGGACAGGATCTCGTCGCGCTGGGTGCGGATCTGGACGATCATGTTGTTGAAGGTCTGGGCCAGCGAGCCGACGTCGCCATCCGAGGCATGCACCGGAACCGCGACATCGAGATTGCCGCTGGCAACCGCGTCTGAAGCGCCAATCAGGATCCGGATTGGCCGCACCAGCCGGTCGGCCACGGCGATGGCGGTCCAGATCGCCGCCAGAAGCACGATAAGTGCAAAGCCGAGATAGAGAATGCCAAACGCCAGTTGCAGCGGTGCGCGGCCCTGCTCCAGGGCCTGATACTCCAGTGTGGCTTCTTCCATCTGCCGCATCGAGCGCATGACTTCGGGATCGACCACACGCACCGTGTAGAGCAACGCGCCGTCGATCTGCTGCATCGGGATCAAGGCACCCACCAGATTGGTCACACCGGGCGGGATCAGGGTCGGTTGTCCCTGAAGCGCATCCTTGAGCGCCTGTTCCGGCACCGCAGGCAAGGGACGCTCGGTTCGAATATCGGCCTGCAGAATAACGCTTCCGTCCTCGCGGATGAGAAAGGCCCCGAGCAAGCCGCGGCCGGAGGCCTGGCGGGTCATGAATTGGGCGAAACCGACCCGGTCGAGCCGGTACAACGAACCGGCATTGTCCAGATCATTGGCCATCGAGACCGTCTGACCCTGAAGAAAGCGTGCATTTTCAAGCACATAAGCCTGCGCCACCGACAACGAGGAATTGACGATGGATTTGGTGCGCAGCGAAAACCAGCGGTCAAGACCGACATCGAGCGTGATCGAGGCGACAATGGCAACCAGGATCGCGGGTAAAATGGCGACGATCGAGAACAGCGCCACCACCCGGATGTGCAGCTTGGCGGCGGCCTTGCCGCGACGACGCGCGCGCAGCAGCATGCGGATTTCGAGAAAAACCAGCGTCACCAGGCCAATGACGAAAACCAGGTTAATCACGACGGCGCCCAGCACCACCTGATCCACCGGCTCGATCGGTGTGAGCCCCAGCAAAACCGCGAAGGATATCAGCGCACTCAGGAACGCCGAGACGACCAGGGCAATGCCCGGCAGCGTGAACAGGTTACGGCGCTGCACGCCATCAATTGGCTGCGGTTCAGCGGCACGGTCGGCGCGCGCGGGCGTGTGGGGAGCGGAAACCGTCTCAATCACCATCAGCCGCTCCTATTGCCTCACCATCATCGTTGCGAATGAGCAACAGAATGTGGCGAAATTGCAACTGCTTCCCTGGGCTGTCAACCCGTAAGACTTGGCAGATGGGCTAGCGGCCGAGTGGCATTCAGGCCGGGCGCGGAGAACGGTAGACGGTTACGCCGAGTTCGCGAATTTTCTTGCGCAGCGTGTTGCGGTTGAGCCCGAGCAGATCCGCTGCCTTGATCTGATTGCCGCGCGTAGCCGTCAGTGCCGCCAGAATCAGGGGATACTCCACTTCTTCAAGCACCCGGTGATAAAGACCGGAGGGCGGAAGGCCTTCGCCAAACCCCGCAAAATACCGGCGCATGTTTTCCTCCACCGCCTGGGCGATGGTGGCCTGTTCGGTCAGGCCACCATCGCGTGGCGAGGCCGGTTCCGGCGATTCCATACGCAGCTCATTGTCGATGATCTCGCGGGTAATCACATCCTGCGGGTAGAGCGCCATGACCCGGCGGACCACGTTTTCGAGTTCACGCACATTGCCCGGCCAGGGATAGGCCTTGAGCAAATCCAGCGCATCACCGTCAAAGCGTTTGGCGTCAAGCCCCTCACTGACCGCGTTGCGAACGAAATGGCGTACCAGATCCGGCACGTCCTCGGCACGGTCACGCAGCCCCGGCAACCGCAGCGGCACGACGTTGAGGCGGTAGAACAGATCTTCGCGGAACAGGCCCTGATCGATCAGCAGCTTGAGATCCTTGTTGGTGGCCGCGACGATGCGGACATTGCTCTTGATCGGCGTGCGGCCACCCACGGTGGTGTACTCGCCCTGTTGCAGCACCCGCAGCAGCCGGGTCTGGGCGTCCATCGGCATATCGCCGATCTCGTCGAGGAACAAAGTCCCGCCCTCGGCCTGTTCGAAGCGGCCAGTCGAGCGGGTCTGAGCGCCGGTGAAGGCGCCTTTCTCATGGCCGAAAAGTTCTGATTCGATCAGATCGCGGGGGATTGCAGCCATGTTGATGGCGACAAAGGGTCCGTTGCGGCGCTTGCCATAGTCATGCAGCGCACGGGCGACCAGTTCCTTGCCAGTGCCCGATTCGCCGGTGATCATCAGCGTGAGGTCGGTCTGCATCAACCGGGCCAGCACCCGGTAGATTTCCTGCATCGCTGTGGAGCGGCCGACCAGCGGCATGCCTTCCGAGGTCTCATCGGCCTGCGCGGCCAGTTTGCGCGGTTCCGACAACGCCCTTCCGATGGTGCCGATCATCTCGGTCAAGTCGAATGGCTTGGGCAGGTAATCATAGGCGCCGCATTCGGACGCCCTAATCGCGGTCATGAAGGTGTTTTGCGCGCTCATCACCAAGACCGGAAGGTCCGGCCGGGCACGGCGGATGCGCGGCAACAGATCGAAGGCGTTTTCATCGGGCATCACCACATCGGTGATCACCAGATCGCCGTCCCCGGCCGAGATCCAGCGCCACAGGGTGGCGGCGTTCGAAGTGATGCGCACCTCATAGCCGGCGCGGCTCAAGGCCTGGTTCAACACGGTGCGGATGGCCGCATCGTCATCGGCGACGAGAATGGTGGCGTTGCCCATGGGATCAGTCCTCTTGGCCGGTTGCCACGGCAGCGGGCGGTGCCGGATCGACCGGACGTCCGTCACGCGAAGCGGGCATGAGAATTCGGAAAGTGGTTTTGCGCGCCTGGCTGTCGCATTCGACGATGCCGCCATGGCCACCTACGATTTTCGCGACCAGCGCCAGGCCGAGGCCGGAGCCGTTGGTCTTGGTGGTGATGAACGGATCAAACAGATGCGGCAGCAGATCGGTCGGCACGCCGGGTCCATTGTCATGGACGCAAAACTCAAGCGGCAGCGAGACCTTTTCGCGGGTACCGGCGACCGCAAGTTTGATACCCGGGCGGTAGGCGGTGGTCAGGATGATTTCCCCGTCCGGTTCGTCGCCGATCGCCTCGGCGGCGTTCTTGACCAGATTGAGGAACACCTGCACCAGTTGATCGCGATTTGCGAAAACCGGCGGCAGCGATGGATCATAAAGCTCGACAAAGCGGACATTTCGCGCAAAGCCGGCCTTGGCCACGGCCTTGATGTGATCGAGCACCGAATGGATGTTGACGGGTGCTCGGTCGACCGGTCGCTCATCGGAGAAGATCTCCATGCGGTCGACCAGCGACACGATACGGTCGGTCTCGTCGCGGATGAGGCGCGTAAGGGCCCTGTCCTCGTCGCCGACCGACATTTCGAGAAGCTGGGCGGCGCCGCGGATTCCCGACAGCGGATTCTTGATTTCATGGGCCAGCATCGAAGCCAGTCCGGTTACCGAGCGGGCGGCGGCGCGGTGGGTGAGCTGACGGTCGATCTTGTCGGCCATCGAGCGTTCCTGAAACACCACCACCACATTGTCCGGCAGGCCCGCCACCGGGGCGACATAGAGATCGACCAGTTTTTCGCTACCGAGCCGCGGGGAGCTGAGGTCAACCCGGTATTCATTGACCGCGGCACGCCGGGTGCGCACCTGCTCGATGAGCTGCAACAGCGGGCTTCCGAACGGAATGAAATCGCTGAGCAGATGGCGGCTGAGATGCGCGGCGCTGGCGGCGAAGAAGGATTCGGCCTCCCAATTGGCGAAGCAGACCTTGCCTTCGCCATCGACCATGATCACCGGATGCTGAATGGCGTTGAGCACCATGCTCGCAGTGCCGGCCGCGCTGGCGACCGCTGCGGGCGGTGTCGCAGCCTGGTGAGGTTTATCGCTCACGCGGCGGACTCCATTCTGGCTTGAGAGGCGGATCCGGTCTCGAGCGCTGCGGCAAACATCGGCAGAACATCCTCGGCGCGACGCGCAGCCATCATCCGGGCCTTCAGGTCATTGGATGCACCAGGTGCGATGGTTTCGAGATACCAGCCGATGTGTTTGCGGGCATGGCGGACGCCGACATCCTCGCCATAATGGTCGATCATCATCCGGTAGTGATCAAGGGCAATGGCGCGCTGACCGGCGGCATCCGGTGTGTCAGCCGAGCCTGCGAGCTGGCCGCAGATCCAGGGCTGTCCGCGCGCCGCACGGCCAATCATCACGGCATCGGCGCCGGAGCGGCGCAGGCATTGGTCGATGTCCTGGCGCGATGCAATGTCGCCATTGGCGACCAGCGGCACCGACACTGCTTCACGCACTCGTGCGATGGCGTCCCAGTCCGCCACACCTTCGTAAAACTGCATACGGGTGCGGCCATGGATGGTGATCATGCGGATACCAGCCGCCTCGGCGCGGGCGGCGATCAGCGGCGCATTGAGGTTGCTATCATCCCATCCCAGCCGCATTTTCAACGTGACCGGCACGCGCACGGCCTTGATGGTGGCCTCGATCAGCTCCAGCGCATGGTCAGGATCGCGCATCAGCGCCGAGCCGGAATAGCCGCCGGTTACCTTCTTGGCCGGGCAGCCCATATTGATGTCGATCATCGCCGCGCCTTCCGCCTCGGCAATGATGGCAGCCTCGGCCATCCAATTGGCTTCGCGGCCAGCCAGTTGCACCACATGCGGATCAATGCCGTCGCCGCGCAGGCGCACCTGCGATTCGCGCCGTTCGGTCACCAGTTCGCGGCTGGCCACCATCTCGGTGACCACCAGGCCGGCGCCGTAGCGCCAGGCCAGTTGCCGGAACGGCAAATCGGATATGCCGGACAACGGCGCCAGAAACACCCGGTTGCGCGCGGTGACCGGTCCGATATCGAGGGCTTGGCCAATCTGGCCGAGAAGATTTTGCATGTTTATCGAGCAGCTCTCTTTGTTGCCTCTTTTTTAGACATCAATCATGGACTTGCCAAGCGCAAACCGTTGCGATTGCGAGAAAAATGCAAAAGAGCTTTTTTCCTGCCTTTGCACCCCCTAAAGACGGGACGATGGGACCACATAGGATAGACGCCAGATGACGGACAGGATCGGCTTTGCACTGGTCATGGTTGCCGCCGGGCGGGGCGAACGCGCCGGGACACCGGAAAACGGCCCGAAACAATACCGGCCGATTGGCGGCTTAGCGGTGATTACACGGACTTTGACGCGGTTTCTTGAGCACCCGGATTGCGGCGACATCGTGGTGGTGATCCACCGCGATGATGAAGCGCTCTACGAGGCGGCAACCGCCGGGATACCCGGCCGCGAGCGTATCCGGACCGTGTTCGGCGGCGCCACTCGACAGCAATCGGTTCTGGCGGGCCTGCAGGGGCTGACGGAGGATCCCCCAACCAATGTGCTGATCCATGACGCTGTCCGCCCGTTCGTTACGCTGGAGGTGATCGATGGGGTCATGACGGCACTCAGAACTGGGCATCAGGCCGCCCTGCCCGCAATTGCGGTGGCCGATACGCTCAAGCGTGGTGATGCACACGGCCTGGTCGGTGGAACGGTGCCGCGGGACGGGCTGTTTGCCGCGCAAACGCCGCAAGGCTTCGGGTTCGATGCGATCCTGGACGCCCATCGCCGCGCCGCGGATGAAGCCGCATCCGGTTTCACCGATGATTGCGCGATCGCCGAGTGGGCGGGCATTCCGGTCCAATTGACCCGAGGCAGCCCGCTCAATGTCAAACTCACCACTGCGGAGGATCTCGCCATGGCCGATGACCGGCTTCTAGAACCCGGAGCGCCGGATGTGCGCACCGGCAATGGCTACGATGTGCACCGCCTGGTTCCGGGCGACCATGTCACGCTGTGCGGGGTGAAGATTGCCCACGACCAGAGGCTCGACGGCCATTCCGATGCCGATGTGGCGTTGCACGCGTTAACCGATGCATTGCTCGCCACTTGCGGGGCCGGCGACATCGGCGATCACTTTCCGCCTTCGGACCCGCAATGGCGCGGCGCGGCGTCGGAGGTTTTCCTTTTGCATGCAGCGAAAGTGGTCCGTGACGCCGGCGGCGTAATCATGAATGCCGATGTCTCGCTGATCGCCGAAGCGCCGAAGGTCGGACCGCACCGGCAGGTGATGCGGGAAAATCTGGCGCGCATTCTCGACCTTTCGATCGACCGCTGTTCGGTCAAGGCCACCACCAATGAAACCATCGGCTTTGCCGGTCGTCGAGAAGGGATCGCCGCGATCGCCACGGCAAGCGTGGTCTATGGAGACCGTCGATGAGTGACGAGCCCTATAATGACACAGACATGCACGCTGCGATGCGCGACGACATCCGGACCCTTGCCGCTGAAATTGTAGAGGCCTTTGGGATTGCGGGCGGGATCCTCGCGACCGCCGAATCCTGCACAGGCGGATTGATCGCCGGCGCAATTACCGATGTCGCCGGCTCATCGGCGGTGTTCGACCGTGGCTACGTGACCTATTCCAACGAGGCCAAGCAGGACATGCTGGGCGTAAAAGCGGCCACTCTGGAGGCCTTCGGTGCGGTGTCACCGCAGGTGGCGACAGAGATGGTGCTGGGCGCGCGGCGGCGCTCGCAGGCCGGCTTCGCGGTTTCGGTCACCGGTGTGGCCGGTCCGGGCGGCGGCACCGCCGCAAAGCCGGTGGGGCTCGTGTGGATGGGGCTTTCGGGCCCCGGCAACCTCACAAGCGTGGTGGAACTCAAGTGGGATCCTGACTGGAGCCGGGACATGATCCGCGCTGCCACCGTCCGCGCGGCGCTTGAAGCTCTTTTGGGGCGGCTGAGATCAACGAGCCGGGATCAGGAGACCGCAACGTCGCCATAGATCTCCCGCGCGCGGCTTTCGAAGGCTTCTGCGAACATGCGGAAGGCGCGATCAAACATCGACCCCATCAACGCACCGAGCATCCGGCTCTTGAATTCGTAATCGATATAAAAACATACCTCGCAGCCACTATCTCCATGGGGCTCGAACTGCCATTCGTTGGTCAAATATTTGAAGGGCCCATCGAGATATTTAACGTCGATGGCAAGTTCCGCCGGTTTGAGCAGCACCTGGCTGGTAAAGGTCTCACGGATCGCCTTGTAGCCAACCGTCATGTCCGCAATCAGCAGCGTTTTGTCGTCCCGCTCCTTGCGCGAGCGGACGCTCAGCGCCTCGCACAGCGGCAGGAACTCCGGATAACGCTCGACATCCGCAACCAGATCAAACATCTGGCGCGGAGAATGCGGGACGTTGCGGGATGTCTGATGGGTCGGCATTGAGTCAGCTTTGAGACGCGCTGTTGGCCTGCTTGGCCTCCCGGTTGACTTTAAGCCGGGCGAAATCGTCGCCGGCGTGGTGCGACGATCGGGTCAGCGGGCTTGAGGACACCATCAGAAAGCCCTTGGTGTAGGCGATCTTCTCAAAGCTCTTGAACTCTTCCGGCGGTACGAAACGGATCACTTCGTGGTGTTTGCGGGTGGGCTGCAGATACTGGCCGATGGTGATGAAATCGACGTCCGCAGTGCGCAGATCATCCATCAGTTGCAGCACTTCATTGCGCTCCTCGCCGAGCCCCATCATGATGCCTGATTTTGTAAACATGGTCGGGTCCAGCTCCTTGACCCGCTGCAACAGCCTGAGCGAATGGAAATAGCGCGCACCGGGCCTGACAGTGAGATAATTGCCCGGCACGGTTTCGAGGTTGTGATTGAACACGTCGGGTCTTGCTGCAACGACACGCTCCAGCGCATCGGGTTTGCGCAGGAAGTCCGGCGTCAGGATCTCAATGGTGGTCTGGGGTGATGCTTCGCGAACCGCCCAGATAACCTGCTCGAAATGCTCGGCGCCGCCATCGGGCAGGTCATCGCGGTCAACCGAGGTGATAACCACGTGATTGAGCCCCATCTCGCGCACCGCGCGGGCGACGTTTTCCGGTTCCTGGGGATCGAGCGGGTTGGGCATACCGGTGATCACATTGCAGAATGCGCAGGCACGCGTGCAGATCTCGCCCATGATCATGAAGGTGGCGTGTTTCTTGTCCCAGCATTCGCCAATATTGGGGCAACCGGCCTCCTCGCACACGGTGACCAGATTGTTGGTCTTTACGATTTCGCGGGTCTCATGATAGCCCTTGGAGGTCGGCGCCCTGACGCGGATCCATTCAGGCTTGCGCTTGACCTCGGTGTCGGGCCGCTTCTGCTTTTCGGGGTGGCGTACACGCTTGGCTTCGGCCTTGGGGGCATCGGATGCGGATGCGCCGGGCTTGGTTGCGTCGAGGATCGTGACCATGACAGGGTCCCTTTGTTATATCTTGCGTTTCAGTCGCGCCTGGAGCGGCCGAACACCCAGAGAATCAGGATCGCGCCAACAATGGCGACAATCAGGTTTCCCGCAAAGCCGTAATAGTGAATATCAAGCACACTCGCGAGCGCGCCGCCAACAAAGGAACCGGCGATGCCCACCAGCATGTTGGTGAACAGGCCATGATTGCGGCTCATGGCTCTCTCGGCGACATAACCGGCAAGAATGCCGATCAGAAGCAGACCGAAGAAGCCCACTCCCGGCATGGACATGGATCCCATCTGAGCTTCCGTCATTTGCTTCGGTCCTGTTTTGCCGCCGCGCGAAGGCTGTTCATTACAAGAGCTAAGATAAGGCCGAGCATCAGCCCCATCAATGCAAGGATGGCTGAAACGGCGACAATTCCCGCCATTCCCTCAAGCCGCACGGCGCCCAGTTCAACCGCACCACGGCCAATCAGCGCCGCCCAGCCGCCGAGAGCACCCAGCAGAGCGCCGGATATCACCGAGTTCACAACCACGCGCCGCACCCCGCGCGCCCTTAGGCGTTCAATGCCCTGCCATAGGCGTCGAGCACGCTTTCCTTCATCATTTCGGAAAGCGTGGGATGCGGGAAGATGGTGTGCATCAACTCTTCCTCGGTGGTTTCAAGATTCATCGCCACCACAAAGCCCTGGATCAGCTCGGTGACTTCGGCGCCGACCATATGGGCGCCAAGCAACTCACCGGTCTTCTTGTCGAACACAGTCTTGATCAGGCCGTTGTCCTCGCCGAGCGCGATCGCCTTGCCGTTGGCGCCGAACTGGAAACGCCCGACGCGAACCTCGCGGCCCTCAGCCTTGGCCTTTGCTTCGGTCAGGCCGACACTCGCCACTTGCGGATGGCAATAGGTGCAGCCGGGGATCTTGTTCTTGTCTGTGGCGTGCACGCCGGGAAGGCCTGCGATCTTTTCGATACAAACCACGCCCTCGTGCTCGGCCTTGTGCGCCAACATCGGCGGACCGGCGACATCGCCGATTGCGTAGATGCCCGGCACATTGGTCTTGCCGTAGCCATCGATCACCACGCAGCCTCGGTCGGTCTTCACGCCGACAGCCTCAAGACCGAGATTTTCGATGTTGCCCTGAACGCCAACGGCGGAAATCAGCCGGTCGGCCTTGATCGGGGTAACCTTGCCGTCCTTGGTCTCGACATGGGCGGTAACGTCGTTCGCGCCCTTCTCGACCTTGGTCACCTTGGCTTCGGTGATGATCTTCATTCCGTGCTTTTCCATGGCCTTGCGGGCAATGGCCGAAATCTCGGGATCTTCGACCGGCATGATGTTGGACATCAGCTCCACCACGGTCACATCGACGCCCATGGAGTTGTAGAAACTGGCGAACTCGATGCCGATCGCACCCGAGCCCATCACCACGATGGATTTCGGCATTTCCTGGGGCACCATGGCTTCGAAATAGGTCCAGATCAGCTTGCCATCGGGTTCGATGCCCGGCAGGGCGCGCGGACGCGCGCCGGTGGCGACGATGATGTGCTTGGCGGTGTAGGTCCCCTCACCCTTGGTCCCCTTGGGCTGCGGCGGTTGCGGCTGCATCGGGGTTTTGGATGATTTCGACACCGCGATCTCGCCGGGCTTGGTCAGTTTCGCCTCGCCCCAGATGACATCAATCTTGTTCTTCTTCATCAGGAACCCGACACCGCCATTCAGCCGCAGCGAGACGCCGCGCGAGCGCTTGACCACCTCGGTGACATCAGCGGTCACCTTGCCTTCGAGCTTGAGGCCATAATTCTTGGCGTGGCTGGCATAGTCCATAATCTCAGCCGAGCGCAGCAGCGCCTTGGTCGGGATACAGCCCCAGTTAAGGCAGATGCCCCCCAGATGCTCGCGCTCGACGATCGCGGTCTTGAAGCCGAGCTGGGCCGACCGGATCGCGGTCACATAACCGCCCGGACCGGAGCCGATAATGATCACGTCGTAGTTCTCAGCCATGAAACTTCTCCTTAATGGGCGGATATGGATGCGCCAGCCTGTGACGCCGCAGGGCGGATGAGAAGCACCCATCGCCCGGCGGAACGGTTTTGAGAAAAGGGAACGTAAGGCGCGTGCGCCTGCTCTATGAAACCGAGCCCGCGATAAAGCTCCAGCGCGCGGCCATTGGCGTCGTCGGTGATGATCGAACAGGCGTGCGGCTCAGCGCGGGCAATTTCGGCCTCAACCAGCGCCTTGCCCGCACCACGGCCCCGAAAGCGGTTGTAGACACCGACGCTGTCGATAAACCGTGTGCCAAGGGCCCGAGATTTGAGCTTTTCTATCGGTTCCAGCACCGGACCCGAGACATCGGCATCTGCATCTGCATCGGGCTCAGTCCCGGCAAGTTCGAAAGACAGAGACATGCCGGCGACATCGCCGTCAATCTCGGCAATCAGCGCATTCACCCAGGAATAGGGTCCGTCACTATAGGCAATCCCGTCGCGGCCGCATTCCAGCGACCGGTCATATCTGCCTTCACGCACACCGGTCTCCAGCACATGCGACGCCAGCCCCGATGACGCGATGTCATCAAGGATGGCGATATCGGCGCTGTCAGCACGTGTGGCTGGGCGGATGTGCACGGCCTGCTCCTTGGTTGTCCGGCCATCTGGCCGGAGCTTCGGGAGCAGGCCGGAAGCGGTTTATCCCGCCAGCATCCCGTAGATTTCGTCCTTGAGCCTGAGACGGTTCTTGCGCATTTCCTCCATGTGGAAATCGTCCGTCGGCTCAATGTTGGTTTCGGCGCGGTGGATGGCCCGGTTGACCTCGTGATACTCGTCGGAAAGCTTGGCGAAATGGGCGTTTGCCTGTTTCAGTTCATGCATTTTCTCGACGTGCTCGGGGAATTCCTCCGCCAGTTCGTGGGGCGTATGCGACATCAATCATCTCCTCTGGGGGGTCGTAAGATGATCACACTGTAGCTGCCTCCGGTTCGCCTGCTCCTTGATACTGATCAATCCAATCCGCGCATTGGTCGCTAAATCACCAAACGGCAGATCCTGTTTCCTCTTCCGAGCCCTTGCAGCCGGCCGATTCCTGTACTGTTGGTCACGCCGCCTGTCCTCATTGCCCGAGCAGCAACTTCGCCACAGGCGCCAGCCCGCGGCCAATGGCGCTCGTGTTGGCCGCGTCGAGATGAACGCCATCGATGGCCGAACATTGCGCGACCGAGCCGGCATCAAAGAAGCCAACCCCAGCTTCATCGGCCATATCGGCATAAAACGAGCCGAGCATCGCCGATTGGGAAACCCCGCCCTCAAACATCGCTGCAAAATCCGGATCCGCCGTCTCCACCAGCGACGGCGGCGCGACGACCAGAACCTGTGGCTGCTCCTGCTCAACAGGCCAGGCATGATGATGCACCAGTTCGACCAGGCGGCGCATGCCCTTGGTGGCGGTATGGGCCGATCCGTGGAGCATCGGCTTCATGTCGTTGGAGCCCAGCATGATGATCACCAGATCGAGCGGCGCATGAACGTGCAACGCTGTGGGCAGCGTGCGCGCGCCATTGCGATCGCAATCGGCGGTGTGATCGTCAAAGGCAGTGGTGCGGCCGTTCAGTCCGTCGGCAATCACGTCGACGCCCTCGCCGAGAGCCGCGGCCAACGCCGAGGGCCAACGATCTTCCAACCGGTGGCGGATCCGGCGCTCCGGATCGTACCCCCAGGTCAGGGAATCGCCATAGCAAAGGACGGTCTTCATCAGTGCCGCTCCTAGACCAGCATCCCCATCGGGCTTTCGATGTAGCCCTTGAAGGCGGCCAGCAACTCGGCGCCGAGCGCACCATCAACAGCGCGGTGATCGGTCGACAGCGTCACGCTCATCACGGTCGCCACTGCCAATGCGCCATCCTTGACGACCGGGCGCTGCTCGCCCGCGCCGACAGCAAGAATGGTTGCGTGCGGCGGGTTGACCACGGCAGCGAAGTCCTTGACGCCCATCATGCCCATATTCGACACCGCGGTGGTGCCGCCCTGATATTCCTCGGGCTTGAGCTTGCGGTCCTTGGCGCGTTTGCCGAGATCCTTCATTTCGCCCGAGATCGCTGACAGCGTCTTCAGCTCGGCCTGGCGGATAATCGGAGTGATCAGACCGCCGGGGATCGACACCGCAACACCGACATCCGAATGCTTGTGCTTGACCATGTTCTCGTCGGTCCAGGAGACGTTGGCATCCGGCACGTCACGCAGCGCCAGCGCCAGCGCCTTGATCACCATATCGTTGACCGAAAGCTTGTAGACCGGCTTGTCGTCCTTCAGCGGCGCGCCCTTGTTGAGTTGCGAGCGCAGGGCCAGCAGCGCATCGAGTTCGCAATCGACGGTGACGTAGAAATGCGGGATCGTCTGCTTGGATTCCTGCAACCGGCGGGCGATGGTTTTGCGCATGCCGTCATGCTTGACGAGTTCGTAGGAGCCCTCGTCGAACATCTTGAGCACCGCGTCATCGGACATGCCCCTGGGCGCGGCTGCGGGCGCAGCAGATGCTGCAGCCTCAGGCGCCGCGGCGGCGGTCGCCTTGCCGGTTCCAGAAGCTATTGCCGCTTCCACATCCTTCTTGACCACGCGGCCATGGGGGCCGGAGCCGGATATGGCGGCTATATCGAGCCCGGATTCCTTGGCGATGCGGCGGGCCAGCGGTGAGGAAAAGACCCGCTCGCCTGAAGTCGCCGGTGGCGTGGGGGCTGCAGGCGCGCCGGAATTTGCGGCGCTGACCGGCTTGTCGACCGGTGCTGCTTCAGCCTTCGGTGCTTCCACCGCTGCTTCTGCCTTCGCGCCGCCGACGCTTTCACCGCCCGATTTGGCGGCATCGTCAACGCTTTCGCCTTCCTCGGCGAGAATGGCGATCAGCGCGTTGACCTTGACGCCTTCCGTGCCGCCGGGAACCACGATCTTGGCGATGGTGCCCTCATCAACGGCTTCCACTTCCATGGTGGCCTTGTCGGTCTCGATCTCGGCAATGATGTCGCCGGGTCCGATCTTGTCGCCTTCATTGACCAGCCATTTGGCAAGATTGCCCTCCTCCATGGTTGGCGACAGAGCGGGCATTGTGATGTTGATAGGCATCCTTTTCTCCTCCCTTACGCCGTGTAGGTGACGGCTTTGACCGCCTCGACAATCTCGCCGACATTGGGCAAAGCGAGTTTTTCGAGATTGGCGGCGTAGGGCATTGGCACGTCCTTGCCGGCAATGGTGATGATCGGCGCATCGAGATAATCGAATGCCTGTTGCTGAACCCTTGTGGCGATCTCGGTGCCGACGGAGGATTGCGGGTAGCCTTCCTCGACGGTGACCAGTCGCCCGGTCTTTTTCACGCTTTCGATCACTGTAGGCAGATCCATCGGGCGGATGGTGCGCAGATCGATCAGTTCAACATCGATGCCAAGCCCCGCCAGTTCGTCCACCGCCTTTACAGCATAGCTCATGCCAATGCCGAAGGAGACGATGGTAACATCCGCACCCTGTTTGTGAATCCGGGCCTTGCCGATCGGCAACACGAAATCATCGATTTTCGGGACATCGAAGGTCTGGCCGTAAAGGATCTCGTTTTCGAGGAAGACCACCGGATTGGGATCGCGGATCGCGGCCTTGAGCAGACCCTTGGCGTCAGCCGCCGAATACGGCATCACTACCTTGAGGCCCGGAATGGCGCTGTACCAGGCCGCGTAGCACTGCGAATGCTGGGCGCCGACGCGGGCGGCAGCACCGTTGGGGCCGCGGAAGACAATCGGCGCACCCATCTGACCGCCGGACATGTAAAGCGTCTTGGCTGCCGAATTGATGATGTGATCGATCGCCTGCATGGCAAAGTTGAATGTCATGAATTCGACGATCGGCCTCAAACCGGCCATCGCAGCGCCAACTCCGATACCGGCAAATCCATGCTCGGTAATCGGCGTGTCGACCACACGCTTGGCGCCGAATTCGGCCAGCAGGCCCTGGGTGATCTTGTAGGCGCCCTGGTACTCGGCAACCTCCTCACCCATGACGAAGACATCGCCACTGCCGCGCATTTCCTCGGCCATCGCATCGCGCAGCGCTTCGCGCACCGTGGTCGGAACCATTTCCGTGCCCTCGGGGATCGCCGGGTCGGCGGCGGCAACATTTTGCACCGGCGCAGCGGGTGCGGCTGCTGCTTTCGGCGCTTCGGGCGCGGCTGGTGTCTCCTGGGCGGCCGGCGCGGGCGCAGGCTCGGCTGGTTTCGAAGAGCCGATGTCGGAGGTGCTTTCGCCTTCCTCAAGCAGCACGGCGATCACGGCGTTGACCTTGACGTTCTCGGTACCGGCGGGAACAACGATCTTGCCGATCTTGCCCTCTTCGACGGCTTCGACCTCCATGGTCGCCTTGTCGGTTTCAATTTCAGCGATCACATCGCCGGCAGTGACGGTGTCACCTTCGTCCTTGAGCCATTTGGAAAGCGTGCCCTCTTCCATGGTGGGGGACAGCGCAGGCATCAAAATATCAATCGGCATGGTGGTCCCTCCCCTTAGAGCAGAATGTCGGTGTAGAGCTCGGACGGATCCGGCTCCGGATCGGATTGAGCGAAATCCGCTGAATCCGCCACGACATCGCGCACTTTCTTGTCGATCGACTTGAGATCGTCTTCGCTTGCATGCTTGAGCTCGAGAATGCGGGCCTTGACCTGTTCGATGGGATCCTGCTCGGATCGCATCTTCTGGACCTCGTCCTTGGTGCGGTACTTTGCCGGATCCGACATCGAATGCCCGCGGTAGCGGTAGGTCATCATTTCAAGAATGATCGGCCCGTTTCCGGCGCGGCAGTGGGCCACCGCTTCCACCGCGGCGGCGTGGACGGCACGCACATCCATGCCGTCGACCTGATGTCCAGGAATGCCGAAGGAAACGCCGCGTTTGGAAAAATCGGTTTGCGCTGAAGCCCGCGAGACCGCGGTGCCCATGGCGTAGCGGTTGTTTTCGATGATGTAGATGACCGGCAGTTTCCACAGGGCGGCCATGTTGAAGCTTTCATAGACCTGACCCTGGTTGGCCGCGCCATCACCGAAATAGGTCACCGAGACATTGTCGTTCTCGCGGTAACGGTTGGCAAAGGCCAGACCGGTGCCGAGCGATACCTGGGCGCCGACAATGCCGTGGCCGCCGTAGAAATGCTTCTCCTTGGAGAACATGTGCATGGAGCCGCCCTTGCCGCGGGAGTATCCTCCCTGACGGCCGGTCAGCTCGGCCATGACGCCGCGCGCTTCCATGCCGGTTGCCAGCATATGGCCGTGATCGCGGTAGCCGGTAATCACCTGGTCGCCATCCTTGAGCGCCATCTGCATGCCGACAACCACGGCCTCCTGGCCGATGTAGAGATGGCAAAAACCGCCGATGAAACCCATACCGTACAGTTGCCCGGCCTTTTCCTCGAAACGGCGTATCAGCAGCATTTCGCGGTAAGCTTCCAGTTCGGTGTCCTTGTCGAACTCGGTGATCCCGCCATTCAGGCCGCTTTTGGCGGACTGCTTCTTGCGGGATGCAGCTGCAGGGGCTTTGCGTGGAGCCATGTCATCCTCCCAGTGGTCATGTAAATTGACCATAGGGAAATACATCCGCATCAGCAAGCGCTTAAATGCATAGCTGGTATGATATCTAATTCTTTGATATATTTATATTTTTTGTGTATTAACTGATGGCAGGTTAATCATCTAAATCAATTGAAATAGACGATCTCATCCTCACGGGCGACATTGAGCATCGACCGCGCCTGCTCATCGAGCATGTCTGCCTCCACGACGCCATCGCTCATCAACTGCACCTTGCGTTCGAGATCCTGCCTGCGTTCATTGAGTTGCGCAAGCCGTTGCGTCAGCTCAACACGCCGCAGCTCCAACGCCGCGGCGGAGTTGAGCCCATAGGCCCCGTGCCAGGAATGAAATCCGAAATAGGCAAAGCAACCAATCGAGAGCACGGGAATAACCCAAAGCCCCCACGATCGCTGCTTTCTGAATTGCGTTCGCATTCGAATGACGCCTTACCCCTGCGAGACCGCGACAATGCCAGCCCATGCTTAATATTGGGTTAGCTTGGGCTGATGAACGGGCATCATTGAGCGCGGACCTTACAAACGCAAAGGCCCGCGCCGGAGCGCGGGCCTTGATGGCGGGCATCGTACTTCGAGCTGCGGCAGCAGTTTGCCGCAGAACGCCGCTAGACCTTGAGCACCGATGCTCCGGCGTAGAAGCCCTCGACGCCGAGCTCTTCCTCAATGCGGATGAGTTGGTTGTATTTGGCGAGCCGGTCGGAGCGCGACAGCGATCCGGTTTTGATCTGACCGCAATTGGTGGCCACCGCCAGATCGGCGATGGTGGAATCCTCGGTCTCGCCGGAGCGATGGCTCATCACTGCAGTGTAGCGCGCCTTGTGGGCCGTCTCCACCGCATCCAGCGTTTCCGATAGCGTGCCGATCTGGTTGACCTTGACCAGGATCGAGTTGGCGACACCCATCTTGATGCCGTCGCGCAGGCGTGCGGAGTTGGTCACGAACAGGTCATCGCCCACCAACTGGCATTTGTCGCCGATCTTGTCGGTCAGCGCCTTCCAGCCATCCCAGTCATCCTCGCCCATGCCGTCTTCGATCGAGATGATCGGATACTTGCCCTGTAGCTCGGCCAGATAATCGGCCATGGCCTCAGGCTCAAGCGCCCGCCCCTCGCCTTCAAGCTCGTACTTGCCGTTCTTGAAGAACTCCGTAGCCGCGCAATCGAGCGCCAGGTAAACATCCTCTCCGGGGCGGTAACCGGCCTTTTCGATCGATTTCATGATGAAATCCAGCGCATCTGGCGCGCTCTTGAGATTGGGAGCAAATCCGCCCTCGTCGCCGACATTGGTGTTGTGTCCGCCGGCGGCAAGCTCCTTCTTGAGCGTGTGGAAGACTTCCGAGCCCATGCGGACGGCATCCCGGAGGCTGGACGCGCCCACCGGCATGATCATGAATTCCTGGAAGTCGATCGGGTTGTCGGCATGGGCGCCGCCATTGATGATGTTCATCATCGGCACCGGCAAAAGCCGGGCGTTGGCGCCGCCGACGTAGCGATAGAGCGGCAGGCCGCTGGCCTGGGCCGCGGCACGGGCTGCGCCCAGCGACACGCCCAGAATGGCGTTGGCACCGAGCTTGCCCTTGTTGGCGGTCCCGTCGAGCGCGATCAGCGCCTTGTCGAGGCCGATCTGGGCTTCCGCATCCATGCCGCAGATCGCGTCGCGAATGGCGCCGTTGACCGCTGCCACCGCCTTTTCCACGCCCTTGCCGAGATAGCGGCTGCCGCCATCGCGCAGCTCGACGGCCTCATGGGCCCCTGTGGAGGCGCCGGAAGGCACCGCGGCGCGGCCCATGGCGCCATCTTCAAGGTGAACGTCGACCTCGACGGTGGGGTTTCCGCGGCTGTCGATGATTTCCCGTCCGACGATATCGATAATGGCGGTCATGGCTTGGTTCCTTTGCATCTCGGGGCAATCGCCATTTGGCGTTGCGCCCTCTTACCGTACGGCAGCAAAAAATCAAATGCGCAGGCTGCGTTGTGTTGGGCCGGGATTGGCACTCCTGCCCTTTGTTGCAGACCTGAGCCAAACTCTGGCGGTGCTCGAATTTTGGCCAACTTTCGAAAGATTGACTAATAAATGGGCATTTCTTGCATCATTGTTTAAGGGATCAGTAACCATCGAAACCCCTAATATTTCAGGAATACCAAGCATGCCCGCAATGTGACACCGGTGACTCACGGCCTAGACCTCTCCACGAACATTCACCCGCGCTTCACCTCGATGACATCAGTTGTGTCGCGCTGCAAACTGCAAATGAGACCACAATGAAGCTCAACATATCGCGCAGCCTGATGCTGCTGGCCGTGACAGTAACCATAGGTTTGACCGCCGCATTCGGTATGAAAAAGTACCTCTATGATCAGCTCAAGGTTACCGGACCCGTCTACACCGAGATCGTCGACAGCAAGGATCTGTTGGCGGATATCCTGCCGCCGCCGCTCTATGTGGTGGAATCCTATCTGCTGGCCAACGAAATGGTCGTGCACCCGACAATGGTTGCGGAGAACACAGCGCGGATCGCCGAGCTTGAGACCGACTTCAATACCCGCAAAGCCTACTGGACCGGATCTGCTTACAATCCCGATATCGTCGGCAAGCTCGAAAGCGGCGTGTTGGCGGAAGGTGAGCGCTACTGGGGCGTGATGACCACGCAATTTCTGCCCGCAATCAGCGCCAATGACACCGATGGCGCGACCCTTGCGCTGGGCGAGTTGTTCAAGGCGTTTCGCGCCAGCGATGCCGCAGTTAAACAGCTCGTCGAGAATGTTGCAGACTTTGATGAATCCGTTCGTGCCGACGCTGCCGCGGATGACGCATTCTTTTCCGTGGTGAGCATGGTGGCAAGCCTGGCGTCCGTCGCTCTGTTCCTGGCTGGCCTTTTCCTGTTCCGCAAGCGCGCCATCGTACCGCTGACTGCCATGAAGGACTATATGGGGGTTCTCTCTGACGGCGACTACAACCGTGATGTGCCCTATGCCGAGCGCCACGACGAAATCGGCGAAATGGCGCAATCGGTCGCCTATTTCCGCGACGCCGCCATTGAACGCAACGCAGCGCGCGAGCAGACCGAAGTCGCCCGCCGCGAAAAGGAGGATCTCGACAAGACCGTGGCAGCGGAAAGGGCCGCTGAGGACGCCGATCGCGTCCGGGTGATCGAAGCACTCACAATGGGTCTTGAGAACCTCTCGGCCGGCAATCTGACCTACCGGATCGGCGAGGCGTTCGCGCCGGACTATGAGAAGCTGCGCTCGGAATTCAACGCCTCGATCGAAAAACTGAATTCCACTTTGCAGGAAATCTCCACCACCACCAATTCGGTTCGGCTTTCGTCATCGGAAATCGGCGACGCTGCCGATGACCTGTCACGTCGCACTGAGCAACAGGCCGCATCTCTTGAAGAAACCGCCGCCGCGCTCGACGAGATCACCTCGACGGTCAAGAGCTCCGAGCAGCGCGCCGACGAAGCAAGCGAGATGGTCGGGGCCGCAAAGGCGGGAACCGAAAAATCCGGCAAGGTGGTGCACAACGCGATTTCCGCGATGGAGCGGATCGAGGAATCCTCGCGTCAGATCAGCCAGATCATTACGGTGATTGATGACATCGCGTTCCAGACCAATCTGCTGGCGCTCAACGCCGGGGTCGAAGCGGCGCGCGCCGGCGAAGCAGGCAAGGGATTTGCCGTCGTCGCACAGGAAGTCCGTGAACTGGCGCAGCGTTCGGCGGGAGCTGCGAAGGAAATCAAGACCCTGATCCAGACTTCGTCGACCCAGGTCGAGGCCGGTGTGTCTCTGGTCAACGAGACCGGAACGGCGCTCAGTGAAATCGAAAGCCAGGTGACGATGATCAACGACCATATCCGATCGATCGTCACTGGCGCGCGCGAACAATCCACCGCGCTGGGCGAGATCAACTCTGCCATCAACCAGATGGATCAGGTGACCCAACAGAACGCAGCGATGGTGGAACAGACCAATGCCGCGACCCATGGACTGTCCGGTGAAGCGGTCAAGCTTGAAGGCCTTGTTCGCCGGTTCAAGACCGGAGACAGCCCTGCCAGTCAAGCTGCAGTCCATGGATCGGCTCAAGCGCCGGCTCAGGCCTCGGCGCCAACTGCGGCAAGTGCCGCTTCCAAACCGGCGCCATCTCCGGCGCGGACGCTCGGCGCCAAGGTGGCCTCAGCCTTCGGTCTGGGCGGCGGTGCGGCAGCGAAACAGGAACAGGAGTGGGACGAGTTCTGACCGCTCCCGCAGATCTGCGATCAATCAAGAAAGGCCGCTGGAGAGATCCGGCGGCCTTTCGTGTCGATGACTATGTCAGACTGTCAACTCAGGAATGTGTGCGCTTGGTCACGGCGTCAAACGTCATCAGCGTTTCAAGCAACCGCGGCAGATCCTTGAGCGGGATCATGTTGGGGCCGTCCGACGAGGTGGAATTGTCCGGATCCTCATGGGTTTCGATGAAGACGCCCGCCACGCCGACGGCCACCGCGGCGCGGGCCAGTGTTTCGACAAAGCGGCGCTCGCCGCCCGATGTGGCACCCTGCCCGCCCGGCTGCTGGACCGAGTGGGTGGCGTCGAAGATCACCGGCGCGCCGATATCGGCCATGATCGGCAAAGCGCGCATGTCGGAGACCAGCGTGTTGTAACCGAAGGATGCGCCGCGTTCGGTCACCAGCACGTTGGCGTTGCCCGAGCCGGTGATCTTGGCGACCACGTTCTTCATGTCCCAAGGCGCCAGAAACTGCCCCTTCTTGACGTTGATCACCTTGCCGGTTTGCGCCGCCGCGACCAGCAGATCGGTCTGACGCGACAGGAACGCCGGAATCTGCAGGACATCGACATGAGGCGCCACGATCGCGCATTGCTCTTCGCTGTGAATGTCGGTGAGGATCGGCAGCGCCAGTTTCGTGCGCAATTCATTAAACACCGGCATCGCCGCGTCGAGCCCTGCGCCACGGGTGCTGGTCAGGGAGGTGCGGTTGGCCTTGTCGTAGCTGGATTTGTACACAAGCCCGATGCCGAGGGTCTCGCACAGTTCCTTGAGCGCGCCCGCCATGTCAAAAGCGTGGTCGCGGGATTCGAACTGGCAGGGACCGGCAATCAGTGTGAGTGGCAGGTCATTGCCAAACAGGGCGTTGGCCACCGCGACGGTTTTGTTGGGGCCGGCGCTCATTGCATTTCCTCAAAACAATAAATCGCGTCCTGTCCGGGCGCCGGATCGACAAGCACGCGCGATCCGACCTCACGGGCCATCACGCCATTGGCGTTGAGCAGTTCTGTCAGCTTGACCAGATCCTTGACCTTGAACGCCAAGGCCCGGCCGATCAGGCCCCGCTCCCGGCGCTCATCGAGCACGCCCAAAAACGCCTGCAGCCCGGCGCGGTTGAGCACCGTGACGGCGGAGCCATCGAGTTCAATGGTCATGCCGAAGGAATTGGCGTCGACCTCGCGATTGTCGCACAGCTCCTGGATGAAGTATTGAAAATCAGTCGGATTCGGTTCGGACAGGTAGAGCTCGGAGATGCCGGTCACGCCGTTGCTGTGCGCGGTGAGCGCCGAGCGGTCGGCAGCCGGGACATTGATGCGCTCGACAGCGAAGGCGAACAGGTCGGGCGCGCGCAGATCGCTCGCAAAGGCCAGTTTGAAGCTTGCGGTCTGTACGCTTTCATCCGGCATTTGCATTGGCCGCGAGAATTCAAGCATGTCGCCGGCCGACATTCCCAAGCGGCGGAAACGGTTGTGATCGGCGGCGGCATCTTGCGAGCTCACCACGACTGCGCTGAAGCCATTGTCGCCGGCGCGGAACCGGTAAGCCTGGTCGCGGGCCACGAACACGTTGCCCTTGAGTGCTGCGGCCTCGCAATCCTCGCGCGAGGCAACGGCCAGCGGTTCGAGATAGGTTCCATCGGTGAAGAACACGCAGGCGTTCTCGGTGCCGAAAGGATGCAGCGCATCGGCGGCCACGGTGAAGCCCAACGCCTCGTGGCGCGCACGGGTGATCTCCAGATCCTCGACCGGCAGCACCACATGATCCAGCGGCCTGGGTGTTCGCGGTGACGTCATCTCATTCTCACTCCAGTTGCGGCCTTCCCATATCAGCAAGGCCGATTGCGGCGCAACCGCCGTCACCGGACCCGCGCGCAACGACCATGGCCCTTGCGGGAATCGCGCCCAGACGGTATCCCGTTAGCGGGCTGAAAGGGAGGCATCGTTGATCAAAATGACAGCCGGCGTCTGGGCACGCGCGCGGTGTTCACTGTCAATGCTGATGGTGGCGCTGGTGGTGTCGGCCTGTGCTTCGTCTCCGGGCGGCTCGATCGACGAGACCGTGACCGCGATTGCACCGACGACCAGCAAATACGCAGCGATCGTGGTCGACGCCAAAAGCGGCAAGATGCTTTACGGCGCCAATGTCAACGAACTGCGCTATCCAGCTTCGCTGACCAAGATGATGACGCTGTATCTGATGTTCGAAGCGCTGGACCAGGGCCGCATCACCCGTGACACGCTGATCCCGGTCTCGGCCAACGCCGCACGGCGGCCGCCGTCGAAAATAGGTCTTAAGGCCGGCCAGTCGATCCCGGTCGACACCGCCATTCGCGTGCTCGTGGTCAAGTCGGCCAACGACGTGGCCACCGCCGTCGCCGAATTCCTCGGCAATGGTTCGGAAGCCCGGTTTGCGCAGATGATGACGTCCAAGGCCCGGAGCCTCGGCATGAGCCGCACCACGTTCAAGAACGCCTCGGGCCTGCCTGACAAGGGCCAGGTGACAACCGCCACCGACATGGCGCGGCTGTCCATCGCGCTCAGGCGGAAATATCCGCATTATTACGGCTATTTCCGGCAGACCGAAGTCACGGTCGCAGGCCGCACCATCAAGGGCCACAACAAGGCACTGAAGATGATCCCCGGCGCCGACGGGCTCAAGACCGGTTACACCCGCGCCTCGGGCTTCAACTTGGCGACGTCGGTACGCCGCGGCGGCAAATCGGTGGTTGGCGTTGTGATGGGCGAGGATAAGGCGAAAATCCGTGATGCGCGCATGGCGCAACTGATGGCCGCCTATGTGACGCGGGCCAAATAGTCCCCCGCAAACCGTCGGCGGCAAGCCTCCGCCATCAAGCTTATGACAACTGGCGATGCATGAATCGCGTCAGATCAGGGACCTTCGCAGGAGATACCAACGGCCGGATCGTCTCCGATCCGTACAAATCCTATCCTGAGCGGCAGGGAGTCGTGATCGGCGTAGATCAACCGGATCGTGGCGACCAGCTCGGTCGCCTGTTCGTCGACCAGATCAATGCGGAACACTTCACCATCGTCAAAGGCCTGGGCGATCACCACCCTGTCACCGGGCAGGCTGGGTTCGGTGGTCAACAGACGTTCTCCGACACCGATCAGAACCCTGAGAACCTTGGAAACCGGCCCGGCGCCCAACAGGATATCGACGCTGGAATCTGATTTCATATCCAGGCAGGAAATCGATTGAGTTGCCTGGGCGGGGCCGGCAAGCACCAACGTCGACAGGAAGCCCCAACCCAGAACCGTGGTTGCAGCACGCATCATATATCCTCCTTATCACCGGGTTTTCGCCGAAGGTCGGTCAGGCGAAAATCAAGCCATAGCCAGGCAATAACTGCACCGGTTGATTGTTTCAGCTTTGCTCTTTCCCGGCAAGAGCGCAACGATTAAGCGCTGCGAAAGCCCGACAGAACAATGCAGCTGGACGAACCGGGCCAGGTCTGCAAGAAACCGTTTTGGACGCGACTGCCGTTGGTTTTAGAACGGGGTCGGGCTGCTGGATTGACGTCAGGCGGCTGCCGCGAGGACACGCAGGCCGTCCAAACCTCCGCCGTTGAATTATCCCGATACTACCACCGCTTGCCCAGATTCGGGACCGCGGCTGCTAGCTTGCCGGTTGGCTCGTCTGCAAGCCAAAATCCTCGGTGTGGACGATGACGCCGTCATCCCCCAGAAGCAACAATCCATAAGCACCGGGCTCATCAATGGACAGATGCTCGTCATCATCAGCGAGCGCCATCGGCATCTGATGGCACGGGCTCTTGAAAAGCGCGGTCGGGATGCCCGCCGCCGATCCGGACATGGTCCGATGAACGTGGCCCGAAATGATCTGGCAGACATTGGAGTGGGCTCGCAACCGGTCAGCCATCTCCGCCCGGTTTTTCAAGCCGATCCTGTCCATCCCGGCAAATCCGGTGACAATCGGCGGGTGATGGGTGAAAATGATCACCTGTCGGTCGCCGGCGCTTGATATGGCGCGATCCATCCAGTCGAGCCGATGCGTGCAGAGCAAACCGCTGTGCTCGATCTCGGCCTCCTCGTCCAACGTGTCGAGCAGGATCAACCGGTAATCGTCGATATCGCGGAAGCTTTGAACAAATCCGGCATCGGTTACCGGTGTCTCGGGAAATGCTGCGCGAAAAGCCGCGCGCCGGTCATGATTGCCAACCATCAGATCGACGGGCAACGGACATCCGCTCAGGCTTCGTCGCAGGCGAGCGAATTCTGCCGGATGCCCATGATGGGTCAGATCTCCGGTGATGATGATCCGCTCGGCATCCCGATGACGTTGGAGCGCATGGGCAAGGCCTGCCTCGAAGCGTTCGACCGGATCGAGGCCAATAATCTTACCGCCATCCTCCAGAAAATGAATGTCGGTAAAAACCAGCAGCTTGCGCATACACAGATACCTTGTTGAATCGGTTCAGAGCGTTGGCAGCTTACGGATTTCGTAAACGCGTTCCAGGGAAATAATGAGCGGCTACGCTGATACTGGGATGGGTCAGACGTTGCCTGCGTACCAATTGGAAATAGGCCTGAAACGCACCGTCGACCCGGTGTTCCTGGCTGGATTTCCAGAAGTAAGTTATGGAGTTGGGCATAGCCTCGCCATCAGGCACGGGGCACGCGGCTGCTCCGAGCCAGCCCCTTCGCCCCTCGCCGCTCAGACCAGCCGCGACTGCTCCAGCGCTGCCTCGATAAAGCTCGCAAAAAGCGGATGCGGCTCGAGGGGTCGCGACTTGAGCTCGGGATGGTATTGCACCCCGATGAACCACGGATGGACGTCTTCCGGATACTCGATGGTTTCGGGCAACAGCCCGTCGGGCGACAGACCGGAGAAGACAAGGCCGGCTTTCTCAAGCTGGTCCTTGTAATCGATGTTGACCTCGTAGCGGTGGCGGTGGCGCTCGGAAACCTCCGTGGAGCCGTAGATTCGCGAGATCAACGTGCCCGGTTGGAGCGGGTGGGGATAGGCGCCCAACCGCATGGTGCCGCCGAGATCGCCGGAGGCAGCGCGCTTTTCAAGCTGGTTGCCCTTGAGCCACTCGGTCATCAGGCCAACCACATGGGCGCCTTCTTTCCCTTCGAACTCCGAAGACAGCGCGCCTTCAATGCCTGCCAGATTGCGCGCGGCATCAAGCACCGCCATCTGCATGCCGTAGCAGATGCCGAAATAGGGCACCTTTCGTTCGCGCGCGAATTGTGCGGCGGCAATCTTGCCTTCCGCGCCACGTTCACCAAAGCCGCCGGGCACCAGAATGCCATGCACCTTCTCAAGCCAGGGCGATGGATCTTCCTTCTCGAATATCTCGCTTTCGATCCATTCAAGATTGACTTTCACGCGATTGGCGATGCCGCCATGATGCAGCGCCTCAATGAGCGACTTATAGGCGTCCTTGAGGCCGGTATATTTGCCGACGATGGCGATGGTGACCTCGCCCTCGGGATTGTGAATGCGCTCACTGACCGCTTCCCATGCCTGCATGCGCGGCGCCGGAGCTGGGTCAATGCCGAAGGCCGCCAACACCTCGGTGTCAAGCCCTTCCTCGTGGTAGGACATCGGTACATCATAGATCGACTTGACGTCGAGCGCCTGGATGACGGCGGAGGCGCGGACATTGCAAAACAGCGACAGCTTGCGTCGCTCTGCGGCCGGGATTTCGCGGTCGGCGCGGACCAGCAAAATGTCGGGCGCAATGCCCATGGCCTGCAGTTCCTTGACCGAATGCTGAGTGGGCTTGGTCTTGAGTTCGCCCGCAGCGGCGATCCACGGCATCAGCGTGAGATGCACATAGACGGCGTTGCCGCGCGGCAAGTCATTGCCGAGTTGGCGGATCGCCTCGATGAAAGGCATGGCCTCGATGTCGCCGACGGTACCGCCGATTTCACACAGAACGAAATCATAGTCCTCATTGCCTTCCAGCACGAAGCTCTTGATCTCGTTGGTGACGTGCGGAATCACCTGCACGGTGGCGCCGAGGTAATCACCGCGCCGCTCCTTGTCGATGATGTCCTTGTAGATCCGGCCGGTGGTGATGTTGTCGGCCTTGACCGCCGAACGCCCGGTAAAGCGTTCGTAATGACCCAGATCCAGATCAGTTTCCGCCCCGTCGTCGGTGACGAAAACCTCACCGTGCTGGGTCGGGCTCATGGTTCCCGGATCAACATTGAGATAGGGGTCGAGTTTGCGTAGCCGCACCCGGTATCCACGGGCCTGCAGCAACGCGCCAAGGGCGGCCGAGGCAATGCCTTTTCCAAGCGAGGAGACCACGCCGCCGGTTATGAAAACATATCGCGCCATGGGATTGAACCGATACCTCTAGAGAACTGATTCCGCCACCCCAAATTTCAGGCGGCACGTTTTAGCGGTGCATAACGTTGCAGATGGTCGCCAAACCACACGAAAAAACCGGCGGAGGCGATGTTACGCCTGCCGCCGGTTGCTGTGGCTTTCAACCTTACTGGCCCGAGGGAATGTCCGACGCTGGTGCCGGTTCGCTTCCCGGTATGTCCGATCCCGCGGCCGGAGCCTCTGCGGGAGCCGTTTCCAGTGCCGCGGCGCCGCCCAACTGATCGAGCACGCCCGAGCCGGTGCCCTGGGTCTCGGTGGGGATGCGGTCAAGAATATCGGTTGGATTGTCGCCGTAGCGGGCCAGAATGCCCAGCGCCAGGGACGTCGCGAAAAAGGCTGCGGCGAGAATGCCGGTAGTGCGGGTGAGCGCATTGGCAGCGCCGCGCGCGGACATGAAGCCCGAGCCGCCGCCGATGCCCAGGCCGCCGCCTTCGGAACGCTGAACCAGCACGAGGCCGACTAGCGCCAGCACAATCATGAGATGGATGACAATCAATACGGTTTGCATCGGGTTCTTTCCTGCCCTTCAGGGGCGCAATCTGTGTCCGGATCCAGATCCGGCGCAGGTCCGTTTGGCGGCTCTTTACACGAGGGCGGCACGCTTTCCAAGTCCCGATGGACAGGGCAGCGTTTACATGTCCTCTCAAAGTCCTGCCGGGAGGTTCGCCCGCGGCGAAATCAGCCCTGCAGGCTTACGCATGCGTTACAAATGGCGAGGAAGTCGTCGGCTTTCAAGCTCGCCCCGCCAATCAGCGCGCCGTCGACATGAGTAACGCCCAAAAGCTCGGTGGCGTTCGAAGGCTTGACCGATCCGCCATAGAGAAGACGCATCTTCGCCCCCTCGCCCGCAAAGCGTTGTTCCATCTCGGCGCGGATGAAGGCATGGGCCTCGGCGACATCAGTAATGGTGGGCGTCAATCCGGTACCAATTGCCCAGACCGGTTCATAGGCAATCACGGTGTCGCTGGCGGTTGCGTCATCGGGTACGGAGCCTGCCAATTGGCGGCCCAAAACATCCAGCGTCGCGCCGGATTTGCGCTCGGCTTCGGTTTCGCCGATGCAGATGATGCGGACCAGTCCGGCACGACGGGCGGCGACCGCCTTGGCCTGAACGTCCGCATCGCTTTCGCCATGCAGCGTGCGGCGCTCGGAGTGGCCGACGAGCACGTGGCTCGCCTGACAATCGGAAATCATCTCGGCGGAAACATCGCCGGTGAAGGCGCCGCTTTTTTCGGAATGACAATCCTGTGCGCCAATCTGCAGCGCGCCGTCTTCGGCGAGCGCCGTGGCCACATAGAGAAGCGTCACCGGCGGGCAAATCAGCGCATCGATGCGAGCGGCCATGTCTTCGGTCACGCCATCGGCAATCGCCTTGATCTGATCGAGGTTCTCGCGGGTGCCGTTCATCTTCCAGTTGCCGGCCACAAGCGGGCGAATATCAGGTGTCATGGATCGTCCCCGTTGCTGGTATCGTCTGCATAATCTTGCTGATGCGGGACTTAGCAGACCCGGAAAGCTTTGCAAACGCACCACCATTACCCACAGGCTGGCTCCATTGGGGTGGCAAGCTTGAATTCGTCAATTACTGAAGATGAACTCCAATACTGGCGCCCGGACCGAAGCTGACCCAAACTATCGACCAAAACGGCTCGGTCAGCCGGAGCGCGCGGAACCCGCCGATCTGGACGGGATCTGTTTTGGCGGCGCTTCCGCCACGCCGCGCCGGAGTTGGCCGGGCTCCAGTCTGGCAATCTCCCGCACAAGCTCGGAGTGCAGTTTGTGCTGAAACTCAATGCCCATGATGTAGCCGCCAACGCGACGGACCGTGCCGATGTAATGCTGCTTGGACCAGGGCAGATGCACGCGGCAGATCCGCCCTGCCACATCGCTCGCAGAAATGTCCGCCGCAACGCCGCTCGTGCTGTTCCAGGGCATGGCGTCGCTCGAGACCAGGCATCCGCTTACCGACAGATTGACGATGAAGCCAGAAACCGTGGGAATCTTTTTGGCATCGGTCGAACTGAATTTGACCAGCGCGGGACAATTGGCGCTCAGTCGCTCGTCCGATTTGGCGTTGAAGGCTGCATTGGCCCGATCGGTCACGTTCACACCTCTCCAATCAAGATCCTCCCTCGCCATACCAATGGTATGCTTCGCGGAGCAACACACCTCAAGATAGAAGGGAAGATTTGAAATTTCCCTAATTCAAGCACCGCACAACCTCCACGAGCCTGATTTTGGTTCGAAGGCCAGTCCAAAACGGCAGAAAGGCGTGATTAACACACCCAATTAGGCGCGTTTTGTGCCTCACGAACCATGATCGGACAAGTCGATCCATCCCGGTCACTCGTCTGTGACGTATTCGCTGCCGCCTGCCCTTCATTTCGTCCCAAGTTTCGTCTAAAGGGTCGATACTCAGGTGGTGCGGGTCTCGAGTTTGCTCGGCCCGCGGATCACATCAGTTCATGCAGGAGCTCAAATGCTTGATACCTTGCGCAAAGGCGCCAAAAGCTGGGTCGCCCAACTTCTCCTCGTTTTGCTGGTGGCGTCCTTTGCCGTCTGGGGCATTTCCGGGTCGATCCTGAATGCAGGCGGCAACGCGGTCATCACCGTGGGCGATACCGAGGTCACGGCCAATGAATTCCGGCTCGCCTATGATCGGCAGATGGCCGTTGTGGGGCGTCAGATCGGCACGCGCTTGACCCAGGAACAGGCACGCGCTTTTGGCATCGAAAATCAGGTCTATTCGCAACTGATCGCCGGGGCATTGCTTGATGAGCAGGCACGGAAGATGAATCTCGGCCTGTCGGACGACCGGCTGGCGGCGCTGATTGCCGAGGATCCGGCCTTTCACGATTTCAACGGGCGTTTTGACCGTAACAATTTCCGCCGCGTCCTGTCTTCGGTCGGCATGACCGAGGAAGACTATCTCAAGAGCCGCAGCCAGGTGGCCGTGCGCACCCAGATCGTCGAGGCCATTTCGGAAGGGTTTTCGGCGCCCGACGCGATGATTGCAGCAATGGCGCAATATGAAGCCGAAACCCGCGATGTCGAATATCTGTTGCTGTCCAAGAGCAATATCGATCCGGTGCCCGCGCCGGATGATGGAGAACTCAGCGCTTATTTTGACGACAACAAGGCCAGATATGCCGCGCCGGAATACCGCGAAATCACCTATGTGAAGCTCGAAAGCGAAGACATTGCCGATCCCGCCAACGTCGATACCGAAACCGCGCGGGCGGATTACGAGGCGCGCAAGGATCGCTACACCATCGCCGAGACCCGGACGATCGACCAATTGGTGTTTGCCGAAACTGCGGCCGCTGAAGCCGCCGCCGCGGAACTTGAAAGCGGCAAGAGCTTCGACGATCTGATCGCGGAACAGGGCCGGTCTGCCGCCGATGTACGCATCGGCACTTTCACCCGCGCGTCTTTGCCCGACCAGTCACTCGCAGATGCGTTGTTTGCGATTGCCGAAGCTGGAGGCACCTCGCCCGTGGTTCAAGGTCAATTCGGGCCGGTGATCCTGCGTGCGGCCGAGATCACACCGGAATCCTCGCAGAGTTTCGAAGAGCTCGAGGCCGAGATCAAACAGGAGCTGGCGCTGGCCGAAGCCGCGCAGATGCTGTTTGACGTCCATGACGCGTATGAAGATGCCCGCGCCGGTGGCAATACGCTGATCGAAGCTGCAACCCAGCAAAGGCTCACACCGGTTACGATCGAAGCCGTGGACCGGGCCGGCCGCACCCCCGAGGGCACCGTGCTAAGCGATGTACCGCAGTCGCAGCAATTGCTGCGCGAAGCCTTCGAAGCGGAGATCGGGATCGAGACCCCGCCGATCAACCTGGGATCTGAAGGCTTTCTGTGGTTCGAGGTGATCGACGTCACCCCTGCCCGCGACCGGACGCTGGACGAAGTCCGCGATCAGGTACGGGCCGATTGGGTTGCCGCAAAGGAACTTGAGGCACTGGGCGCCAAGGCCGCGGAGCTTAAGGAGCGGCTTGAAAGGGGCGCGGATCTGACGACCATCGCCGGAGAACTCAGGCTGGCGGTCGAAACCAAATTCGCTCTCAGCCGGGGCGACACCGACGGCGTCTTCGGCGAGGCCGCCGTGGCTTCGGCGTTTTCGGGCACCGCAGGGCTCGTAGAAGCAGCCAATGACGCCTCGGGTGAAAACAAGATCCTGCTCAAGGTCACCTCGGTCAATGACGCCAGCCTGACCACCGCCGGCGCTGTGTCGCCTGAACAGCGCGGACAGGTGTCGCAGCAAATCGCCGATGACATTCTCGATCAGGCAGTCGGTCGGCTGCAGACCGATTACGGCGTGGTGGTGAACCGGCAACTGGCTGAGCGGGCGCTGGCGTTTTAAGCCGGCGCAACCGGCACATAAGGGGGAGCCGCTTCACATGGCCGATCTGAAATCCTTCATCGCCAAAGTGGCGGCGGGCGAACCGCTTGACCGCGATCAGGCCCGCGCCGCTTTTGGAGTGATGATGTCGGGCGACGCCACGCCCTCGCAAATCGGCGGTTTTCTGATGGCGCTGCGCGTGCGCGGAGAGAGCGTCGACGAGATTTACGGCGCGGTCAGCGTGATGCGGGAAAAGATGCTGCCGGTCGTTGCGCCAGCCGATGCCATCGATATCGTCGGCACCGGCGGCGACGCGTCGGGCACCTATAATGTTTCGACTGCGGCCGCCTTCATTGCCGCAGGCGCAGGGGCCACGGTCGCCAAGCATGGCAACCGGGCGCTGTCATCGCGTTCGGGCGCTGCGGATTCGCTAGCGGCCCTTGGCGTATCGCTGGAGCTTGGCCCGAAGGGAATTGCCGCCTGCATCGAAGAGGCCGGAGTGGGCTTCATGTTCGCGCCGGCGCATCATTCGGCGATGCGTCATGTCGGACCCAGCCGGGTGGAACTGGGCACCAGGACGATCTTCAATCTGCTCGGACCGCTGTCCAACCCTGCCGGGGTCAGGAAGCAGTTGCTCGGCGTGTTTGCGCCTGAGTGGCTGGAGCCGCTCGCCGAGGTGCTCAAGGATCTGGGTTCGGAGACGATCTGGGTGGTGCATGGCGCCGGCCTCGATGAGATGACCACCACCGGAACCACTGAAATTGTGGCGCTGGAAAATGGTGCGATCCGCCGGTTCGAAACCGAACCCGAAGCGCTGGGCTTGAGCCGCGTTACCCTAGATTCCCTCAAGGGTGGCGACGGCGTCTACAATGCCAAGGCGCTCAAGGCGATGCTTGAGGGCGAGAAAAATGCCTATCGCGACATCTCCGTGCTCAATGCCGCGGGTGCACTGGTGGTGGCCGGCAAGGCGGGAGACCTCGCCGAGGGCATCGACATGGCGGCCGGGGCGATTGACAGCGGCGCAGCACTTGCCGCACTCGAGCGGCTGGTCACGGTCTCGCAGGCGCATGCACCGGCGCCAAAGGGAGGATGACCGGATGAACGACATTCTCACACGCATCGAAGCCTACAAACGCGACGAAATCGCCGCGGCCAAAGCGCGTCTGCCGATCGACGAAATCAAAGCAAAAGCCCGTGATGCGGAGCCGCCGCGCGATTTCGTCGAAGCTATCCGCGCCAAGCATCGGGACGGCTCCTTTGCACTGATTGCAGAAATCAAAAAAGCCAGCCCGTCCAAAGGTTTGATCCGCGAAGACTTCAATCCGCCGGAACTGGCCGAGGCCTATCAGGCAGGCGGCGCGGCCTGCCTTTCGGTGCTTACCGATGCACCCTCGTTTCAGGGCGCGCCGGAGTTCCTGACGAAAGCGCGGGCGGCCTGCCAATTGCCGGCGCTGCGCAAGGATTTCATGTTCGATGTCTACCAGGTGCATGAGGCGCGCAGTTGGGGTGCCGACGCGATCCTGATCATCATGGCGTCGCTGGGCGACGACGACGCCCGGCGTCTAGAGGATGCTGCCCACGCGCTCGACATGGCGGCGCTGATCGAAGTGCATGATGAAAGCGAGATGGAGCGGGCGCTCAAGCTCGACAGTCCGCTGATCGGCGTCAACAACCGCAATCTGAGGACCTTCGAAGTGTCGCTGAGCGTGTCCGAGCGGCTTGCCAAGATGGTGCCTGATGGCCGTATCATGGTTGGCGAAAGCGGCATCGGCTCGCACGCGGATTGCGCTCGGTTGGCTGACAGCGGTATTTCCACCTTCCTTGTGGGCGAAAGCCTGATGCGCCAGACCGATGTGAGTGCCGCGACCCGGGCTCTGCTCGGCGATAAACAGGTCGTCACCGCGAGCCCCGCCCAATGAGCAACGAGACCTCCAACCGTCTCACCCATCTCGCCGAGGACGGTTCGGCGGCGATGGTCGATGTCGGAGACAAGGCCGACACCACCCGCATCGCCGAGGCCGAGGGCCATGTGCGCATGAAGCGCGAAACGCTTTCGCTGATTCTCGCCGGCGACATGAAAAAGGGCGACGTGATCGGCGCTGCGCGGATCGCCGGGATCATGGCCGCCAAACAGACCGCCAATCTGATCCCGTTGTGCCATCCGCTGGCGCTGACCAAGGTCAGCGTCGACATTACGCCCGACGAGAGCCTTCCGGGCCTTCGGGTCCGGGCCACGGCAAAGCTGACCGGCAAGACCGGGGTCGAAATGGAAGCACTGACCGCCGCATCAATCGCCTGTCTGACCATCTATGACATGGGCAAGGCCGTGGACCGGGGCATGGAAATCGGTGGTATCAGGGTGGTTGCCAAATCCGGCGGCAAATCCGGCGACTGGGCTATCCAGCCTGAAAGTGCTGGCCAACCGGGGAGTGCCGGCTGATGGCGTTGATGCCCGTTGACGACGCGTTGGCGCGCATTCTTGAGGGCGCCGGCCCCGAAGGCGACATTGAGATGGTGGCGCTGGCCGATGGCTTCGGCCGGGTTCTGGGGCGTGATCTCGAGGCGCTGCGCACCCATCCACCCTTCGCGGCTTCCGCGATGGACGGCTACGCTGTACGCGCCAATGATGCGGACACCGGGGCAATCCTGAAACTGCAGGGCGAGTCTGCCGCCGGCCATGGCTTTGACGGCGCGCTTGAACCGGGTTCGGCGATCCGCATCTTTACCGGTGCGCCAGTACCCGAGGGCACCGATACGATCGTTATTCAGGAAAACACCGAGCGGCCCGATGCGGCCACCGTGCAGATCGTCAAGGCTGCCGAGCCCGGGCGTCACATTCGCGCCGCCGGCGTCGATTTCACCGAAGGCAAGGTCGGGCTCGAAGCCGGCCGGCTGCTTGATGCGGGCGCGATCACCTTTGCGGCGGCGATGAACCATGCCGCCCTGCCGGTCCACCGGCGTCCGCGGATCGCAGTGCTCGCCACCGGTGACGAATTGCGTTTGCCCGGCCAGACGCTGGGGCCTGGCCAGATCATCGCCTCCAACACCTTTGGCGTGGCGGCGCTGGTGCGCGGCGCAGGCGGCGAGGTGATCGATCTCGGCATCGCTGAAGACCGGATGGAGGCGCTCGACGAAGCCCTTGATTCGGCCGAAGCCCAGAGCGCCGATGTGCTGGTGACCATCGGCGGGGCGTCTGTGGGCGATCACGACCTGGTGCAAAAGGCGCTGTCGGCGCGCGGCATGGCGCTTGACTTCTGGAAGATCGCCATGCGCCCCGGCAAGCCGCTGATGTCAGGCCGGATCGAGCGGATGCGGGTACTCGGCCTGCCCGGAAACCCGGCCTCGAGCCTGGTCTGCGCACATCTGTTTCTTGAGCCGCTGGTGACCCGTCTGGGCGGGTTTCCGGATCCCGTTCGAATCCGGAAAGCCATACTGACCAAGGACTTGCCGGAAAACGATCTGCGTCAGGACTATCTTCGCGGAAGCCTGGAAACCGATGCCGCGGGCGGCTTGCACGCCACACCGTTGCCGCGTCAGGATTCGTCTCTGATGAAGGTATTCGCGGATGCACGCTGCCTGATCATCCGGCCGCCCTTCGCGCCGCTGGCCAAGCCGGGCGATGAAACCGACGTGCTGGTTTTGCGTCCCTGATCTTGTGGCTGTTATCTGTGTTCGGGAATGACCCGGATTGTTCCGGAACAGATGGGATGCTGCGGGACTGGATGGTTGCGGATGATATCCCTTCGTTTGGTCACCGAGCCTGTTTTTCCCATTGAGCGCCAATGGCATCGAGCGCGGCAATGGCGACGGCACGGTCTTGCTCGGGACTTCCGGATCCGACCCCGATACCGCCGAGCAAGACATCATCCATGTAGACCGGTAAACCGCCACCGAGCCCGGTCACCGCTCCTTGTGTGGCCGCGGCGATCAACGGGGCCACCTGCGGCGGAATCATGCTCGACTCGACGCCGATCGACGCCGCCGTGCGAGCCTTGGCGCGCGCACTGAGAAGGCTGAGATATTTGGAACCAGTCATGCGCAGCGCAGCAAGGCTTTCGCCGCTTTTGTCAACAATCACAATGCACTGCGGCTGCCCGATTTCATCAGCAGCGGCAACGCCGGCTCGCAACATTTCAAGTGCAGCCTGATGGGTGAGCTCCATGGTTTTTCGGACATATTTCATCGTTGAACTCACCTTTGTTCAGATCAAGTGGAATGGGAAGCGTATAACAAAAAGCCACCTTGGGAACGTGCCGCCAAAAAGGCAGGTATCGATGGAATCGGGAAGATGCCCATCATGGTCTGTGGGACGGGCAATACCTAAACCGGTGAGACGCCGTTGACATTCAGATAGGCTGAATAAAGCGAGGTGGTTCCGCAGATGAACAATCTGTTGAGCTTCGGGCCGCCAAAACAGACATTGGCGACCATCTCGGGGATCAGGATCTTGCCGATGAGATCTCCTTGAGGTGTGAGGCAATGCACACCATCTGCCGCCGAACTCCAGATCCGGCCATCGCGATCAACCCTGAAGCCGTCAAACACGCCTTCGCTGCAGTCAGCCACCACGTCCCCGCCCGATAGCCGGCCATCCGCCGCAACAGAATGACGGCGGATATGGGCCGGTCCGCCCGGCGTATGGGTAATCCCGGTATCGGCGATATAGAGGTGGCTTTCGTCCGGTGAGAAGGCCAGGCCATTTGGCTTGACGTAATCATCGGCGACTATCTCAACCGCGCCGGTCCCGGGATCGACGCGATAGACATGGCAGGTGCCAATCTCGCTTGTCGCGCGATCGCCCTCATAGTCCATGAGGATTCCATAGGACGGGTCAGTAAACCAGATCGTCCCATCCGACTTCACGACCACATCATTGGGCGAGTTCAGCCTCTTGCCATCGTAGCTGTCCGCGATCACCGAAATCGAGCCGTCGAGTTGGGTGCGCGTGACCCGGCGCGTGAGATGTTCGCAGCTGATCAGCCGTCCCTGGCGATCGACTGTGTGCCCATTGCTGTTGTTGGAGGGATCACGGAAAACCGAAACGCTGCCATCGGTTTCATCAAACCGCATGATCTTGTTGTTGGGGATATCGGACCACAGGAGATAACGCCCGGCTGCAAACCATACCGGCCCCTCCGACCACCTTGCGCCGGTCCATAACCGTTCCACCCGCGCATGGCCAATGATGCAGTCGTTGAACTCCGGTTTGATGGCCTGAAAACCTGTTCCCTCGATCACACCAAACATCACCGTCTCCCTATTGATTTCCCGGCCGTCTCACACCCCATTTAGGAGCAGGCCTCTGATTACCGGGATGGGCAGGATCCGCACCCCAGATCGCCTGATAGGTATCGACCGCCATCCCGCGGCCTTGCAGGATACAGAACAGGCCGATCAGAAAAACCCACCACACGAGGATTGAAAGCCACATCCAGCGAGGACCGTTTGTTTCCCACAGACCCATAAGGATCGTGGCAGCGGCCAGACACAACAGGCCGTAACCCAGTGTTTTATGAATCGCTTCAAAGCTCAACCGCCACGGCGTCATATCGTAGTGATGACCACGCAGGCTGCCATCAGCGGCCGGTGCCGTCGGCCCTCCCTTGCTTCCGCGAAACAGTCCCAAAGCCACTTGCACCACCAAGCCGGCCAACACGCAATAGCCCAACCAGCGATGCAGGCTCATCTGTGAAAAATCCGCCGGCAACACCAAGACCAGTGCGACGATCGACAGCACAAACACAATGGACTGTCCGATCCAGTGACTGCGCCACCAGACCGGATTGTCCAATTCACGCGGCCAATCCTGTCCCGGCATGATCTTCAGAAACCGCGCCACAATCACGGCAAGCGGCGCAAGAACTCCCCAGGCCAGCACCATCGAGCGCGCATGCCACGAGATGGCAAAGCCCACCTCATGTGCGCGGCTCGGGTCAACCGGTGATAAGAGCCAGTCCCACATCAGCCTTTGACTGCACCAGCCGTCATCCCGGTGATAATCTGGCGCGATGCAAACAGCGTGAATATGATCGGCGGAATGGCCAGCAGCATGCCGGTGGCCATTATAACCCCCCATTCGACATTGAATTCGGACATGTTGTTGACGATCAGGATCGGCACCGTCTTGGTGTTGCGGTCACTCAGAGCCGAGGCCAGCAGATACTCGTTCCAGGCAATCCGGAAGGTGAAAATCGCTGCGGCTGCCAGGCCGGGTTTGATCAACGGCAAGACCACTTTGAAGAAGACCTGGAACGGCCCTGCCCCATCCACACGTGCTGCTTCTTCCAGGGATCGCGGTACCTGCACAATGAAACTCTGCAGGATCCAGATCACAAATGGCAAGTTCATGGCCACGTAGATCAGGATGATGCCCGAATGGGTTCCCGCAAGACAGACATCGCCTCTGCCTCCGAAGGTGTCACGGATCAGTCCGCCAATCAGTCCTTCCTTGTCCAGGCAGAACTCGTTGTTCCAAAGGCCAAAGACCGGCACCAGCAACACGGCTGGCGGGACCATCCGCACCATCAAGGTGGTCAGCGAAGCGGTGTCGCGCCCCATGAAACGGAACCGCACCAGCGCGTAAGCCGCCATGCAGCCGATCACCAGCGTCAGAAATGTGGAGATAAGCGCGATGATCAAGGAATTGATAAACGCGCCACCGAACTTCAGCGAACAGAAATCCACGTGCTCCGGTTCATACCAAAGCACGTCGCAAAGTGCCTTTTCGTAGTTCTGGATGGTCGGCAGGAACAGCAGGCCCGAGGTGCCGGAGATGATGTCTACGTCCAGCTTGAACGAGTTGATGAACATCAACATCACCGGTCCTATGGACATGAAAACCAGAATGGCAATCAGCACATAAAACGCCGGGTTTTGCTTCTCATATTTGGCGGACATTATTCGTCCTCCTCTACCGCTGCACGGATCCGGGCGGCGCGCTTTTCCTGAAGACTGGTGACGGCGAACATGGCAACGGTGAACGCCAACAACAGCAGCAGCAGATAGTTCGACATCGCCGCAGCGACGCCAAGTTCACGGAACTCGGTGGCCGTGCGCGAAATTCGAAGCGCGAGAATTTCAGTGGAAAGCCCTGGACCGCCTTCAGTCATCACAAGGATCACTTCGAGCACCTTGAAGGCATCAATCAGCCGCAGCAGGCAGGTTACGATCAGAACCGGCATCATCAGCGGCAGCTTAACATAGATGATCTGCTGCCACGCCGTAGCGCCATCAATACGCGCCGCTTCCAGCGCTGAGCGCGGCAAGGATTGCAGTGCCGCCAGCGAAAGGATGAAGATAAAGGGCGTCCACTGCCAGATATCGGCAATGATGATCGACCCCAATGCGTGCTGCCCGAGCCAATCGACTTTCGGCAAGCCGAGATCGTCAAGAAAACGGTTAAACGTGCCCACGGTCGGGTGATACATGTAGCGCCACATCAGGCCGACCACGACGGGCGCGATCATCATCGGCAGTATGAACAGGGTCCGAAGAACCGACATGCCACGGATATTGCGATCAAGCAGCAAGGCCAGGCCGACACCGATCAGCATTTCGAAACCCACCACGAAGAACGCAAAACGCAGCGTCACTCCAAGGCTTTCGTGAAAATTCGGATCGTTCCAGAGCGTGATGTAGTTGTTCAGGCCGACAAATTCAGCTTCGCCAATCGTCTGGCTTGGATTCCAGTCCCGAAAACTGCCCCAGATCATGTACATCAACGGGTAGAGCAGAGCCATCGCCATGATGACAGCAGCAGGCGCCATGAACATGTAGGGCGTAAGCCGATTGGCCAATGCGCGTGACATAACGGGACTTTCAGTTTTTCGGGCGTGGAGTGCGCTGTGCAGGACACTTGACCCCTGCACAGCGCTGGCAACCTGGCGAGAGGATCAGTTCCAGGTGTAATATCCGGCTTCGTCCATGACGGTGCGCGAACGCTCCGCAACGCCGTCCAGAGCTTCCTGGATGTCCAGCCCCTCTGTGAGAACCTTGGACAGCGTGGTGCCGAGATCCGCATTGATCTTGCCCCAGACGGGGATGATCGGACGCCAGTCAGGATCGGCATATTTCAACGCTTCACCAAAGGTTGCCATATGCGGGAACTTGGCGTTGACTTCAGCATCGGCATGGGTGGAGAACCGCGATGGGTTGCCGCCGGCCAATGCGACCAGCTTGTCGCCCTTTTTCGAAGTCAGCCACTGCATCAACAAGAACGCGGCGTCCTTGTTCTCGGCATTTGCCGGAATGCCGATGCCAAACCCGCCCGTCTGGCTGGCGCGCTCTGTGCCCATTGGATGCAAGGCCCAACCGACATTGCCAACGACCTTGCTCTTTTCAGGATTGTCGACCTGACCTGCAACAATGGTGGTGTCGAGGAACATCGCCGTGTCGCCATTGAGGAACGACCCCAGCGCTTCACCGAAACCAAAGCTCACAGCACCTTCGGGACCGCAATCAACGATTGTTTTCAGCGCCTGTGCTGCGGCAACACCTTCGGCGTTGTTCACAACAGGCTCCCAGTTGTCGTCAAAAATCGCACCGCCCAGGGGGTTCAGGTGCAGCAGGAATGCATGGGCCGCGTGGTGACCGGAAGCCGCACGTGACGCTAACCCACCCATGCCCGGCTCCAGTTCCGGAATCTGGCAAGCCAATGCCAGCAGCTCATCATAGGTTTCGGGGACTTCGAGGCCGTGCTTTTCAAAGATATCCTTGCGGTATCCCAGCACGGACGTCTCGGACCCGTAAGGCAATCCAAACAGCGAACCCGTCGATCCGGCAAGATAGCCGCGATCACCGCCGGCAAAGCCGATATTGTAAACATAGCCGTCAATCAGATCGGCGGAATCGTAGGCCGGGTCGGAGAGCTTTGGGTTCATGAAGTACTTGGCGAGGTTCTCAAGCTGATCGGCATAGACGTAGTCAGCCTTGGAAAACACCACATAGGCGATCAGGTCGTATTCGCCCTCGTCCTGCGCCAGTTCCAAGGTCTGGCGCTCGCGCATTTTAAGATAGGGAAGCTGATCGACCTCAACCTCAATGCCGGTCTCCTTGGTGAATTCCGGCAGGATCCTCATGACCGCATCATAATGCGGGTGAGCCGGAAAGTTCACAATCAGTGTGGTTCCGGCGAATTCCGCGTATGGGCCCTCACCATGACTGCCGGCAAGCGCGGTACCTGCCAGCATTGTGGCCATGGCCAGACCAACGGCTCCTGATTTCAGATATGTCTTCATGTCTTCCTCCCTTTAGATGAAAAACGGCCGCTAAAGAGCGACCTCGCTATGGCGATCGAACAGATGCACGCCTGCTGAATTGGCTGCGAATGTCAGCGTTTGCCCCAAGGCTATGGGTGTCTGGGAGTTCACCTCCACCACCACATTGGCCGGTCCGCATTTGCACAGCAAAACCGTCTGGGCGCCGACATACTCCGATACGATGATGTCCAGTTGCAGAGCCCTCCCGGCCCCGGCATCGGCATCATAGACAAGGTCAGAAGGACGCAGGCCCAACGTCACCTCACGGCTCGAATGCGCCTTGGCAGCAGCGGCCTTTTCGCCCTCCAGCTTCAGGGCAAAACCGTCACCGCTTACAAAGACACCATCAGCGGTGTCAGTAATCTCACCATCGAGAAAATTCATCGGCGGCATGCCCAGAAACCCGGCCACAAACTTGTTTACCGGCTTCTTGAACAGTTCCTTGGGCGAACCCTGCTGCTGAATGTATCCGCCGTGCATGACCACGATGCGATCGGCCAGCGTCATCGCCTCGATCTGATCATGGGTCACATAGACCATGTTTTTCTGAACCCGCTGGCTCATCAGCGCGAGTTCCGCGCGCATCTGACCACGCAGCTTTGCATCCAGATTCGACAGCGGCTCATCGAACAGGAAGATGCCTGCATCACGCGTCAATGCGCGGCCCATGGCCACCCGCTGGCGCTGTCCGCCGGACAACTCACCTGGCTTGCGGCCAAGGTAGTCGGTCAATCCAAGCGTCGCCGCTACTTCCCGAACCTTGCGATCGATTTCGGCTTTGGGGCGTTTTTGCAGCAACAGTGCAAAAGACATGTTCTTGGCGACATTCATATGCGGGTAAAGCGCATAGTCCTGAAACACCATCGCAAGGTCGCGATCCTTGGGCTCCAGGTGGCTAACGGGTTTGCCGTCGACATAGATTTCGCCTTCACTGACATCCTCAAGCCCGGCGATCATGCGCAGCGTCGTCGACTTGCCGCAGCCCGAAGGACCAACAAGAACAGTGAATTCGTTGTCCGCCATCTCAAGCTCAACGCCGTGCAACACCTGGACGGTCCCGTAGCGCTTGATGAGGTTTTCTAGATGGATCGTAGGCATGGGATCTCAATCTGTCCGCAAATGTTACCGGTCACATTAACAATTGTGACCGGTAACACAAGCGCTAAATCCAAATTTTTTTGGAGATTGCGATCGAGTCTTCACAAACGTCGCGTGCTGTCCCGGAACGTCAGGGTGACATCGACGTTGATGTGCCGGCCCGAGGCCACGTCCGGCGTCCTGTCCGCCAACAGTTCCGCAATCAGTTGACCCGTCATGTTGCCGATGGTCTTCGGGTCGACAGTGACCGTGGTGATTGACGGCGTGGCAAAGCGAGACACCTCGAAGTTTCCGAACCCCACAATGCCTACATCGTCAGGCACTGAACGCCCCAGAGACTTGAGTGCTGACAACGCGCCAAAGGCCGGAACGTCCGAGACACAAAAAATGCAGTCGGTGTCGGGAAACTGCTCAAGCAGGACGGGAAGCGCCGCAGCCCCGTCCTCAATGGACAATGGAGGCCTGCCAAACCTCAGCAGACGGTGCGATGACAGTCCCGACTGCTCCATGGCATGCAAAAAGCCCTTGCGCCGCGCCGCACCCCGGGTCCAGTCATCCTCATCCTCACCCAGAAAGGCGATGTTGCGATAGCCCCGCGCAATCAGGGCGCGGGTCATGTCAGCCGCTGCGGAGAAATTGGAAAACCCGACCGTGTGGGCAACAGGATCTTCAGGCCGCTCCCAAAGCTCGATCACCGGAACATTGGCTTCCCCGAGCAATTGCATCGCACGGTCGGAGTGACCGTCATAGGACAACACAATGGCTTCCGGTCTGCGACGCAGCATCGTTTCGATCAAACGCTCTTCGCGTTCGGCTGAATAATCGGTGTAGCCCAGCAATATCTGCTGCCCGATACCCTCAAGCTGTTGTGTCAGAGCCTGGACGGTTTCCGCGAAATGCAAATTGTTCAGCGATGGCACCAGCACCGCAACAAAGCCCGACCGTTTGGTCGACAGGCTTCCCGCCATCTGGTCCGGCACGTAGTTCATTTCGCGAACCACGTTGAGAATGTGTTCCCGGGTCTCTTTCGAGACCGGGCTGTCCTTCTTGAGGGCCCGCGAAACGGTCATGCGGGACACGCCCGCAACGCGCGCGACATCCCGCATGGTGACGCTTGATGCGCCTTTTTCTAATTGCGACACCCTGGCTCTACTCCTGTGTTATCGGTCACAGTTTGGGCAAGGGTGCAGCAAGTTTCAAGTGGTTAGCGCGAAAGCGCGCCCACGCCCGAAAAACGGAACGCTTCGACTTCCAGTGCATTCAGCTCATCCGCACTCATCTGGTCATGAGCAATGGTGATGCGCCCAAGGAAGACCAGCGGTAGTTCTTCAGCACGGCTTTCCAGATCAGCCTTGATGGCCTCGGCAGTTGCCGCACCAACATCGTCACCCATGCGCATGGGTGTTGCATCCAACTCGCCGCGGCGAATCGCTTCGAGCTCAAGGCCAGTGCCGCCCCAACCGGTGGAAAAGATCTCCTTTTCCTTGCCCATGGCGAGCTGCGCCTCGACCGACCCCATTGCCATTGCCGTATTGGCGTTGTGGATGATCGTGGCTTCGGGATAGGCCTGCATGATCAGCGTTGTGCCTTCAAAGCCGCCCTCTGTCTGGTACTCACCATAGTGTTCATATGCTGTGGTCCAGCCACCCTTCTCTTCAACACACGCCTTGAAGTCGCCGGAGCGCTGATTGTCGGTGATACCGGGAATGCCGCGGTTCATCGCCATCGTCACACCCTTACCAAGGCGGTCAAGCATGTAGTCACACATGGTCAGCGCGCCGGCGGCAGAAGAGAAGTCAAACCAGACATCGGGCTGGTTTTTCAGGTACTTCAGCGGCGTATGGAAGGCCCAGACATAGGTCGAAAACCCGTCATTGGCGGCCAGCTTGTCGATGTTGTCGGCCTGAATGGCAAGCTCTGACGGGCCGAAGATCACGTAATCATAAAGATCAGCATCCTGCTCGACCTGGCTGGCATAAGTGGCCTGCAAGGAGTGTTCCACCTGACGGCTGGCGAACTCGGTCGTCTTGTGGGCGATGCCCAACTGATCGAGCCGTTTGGTCAGAGCCAAATAGTTACGCGCCCAGAAATCGGAAGTATCGGCTGATGGATAGATCAGCGCGATCTCGATCGGCTTTTCAAGTGTGCCCGCATATGGCACGGCGTCGGCGCCGACCACTTCTTGCAGCGCTTCGAGTTTGCCTTCGGCGTTGACTTCATTCGGCACCCAATAGTCACGATCGGCAATGCCGTCTGTTTCCTTGAGCGGCAAATGTCCATCGGCATACGCAACGCCTGTTAGAAGCGTGCTTGCAACCACTGCAGTTGTCATTAAAAACTTCATCTTGGTTCCTCCCTTTAGATGAGCGCGGGACCACCGGTCGGCGTCGGGATGCACCCCCGACCCGACCACCCCGCATTTGGCGCCGATTACCCGCTTGGATTCGGATCCCCGGCAAACAATGCACCAACCGCCAAAAGCGCGATCAGCACACCGATCAAAGCCGCACTGAAGCGCAGCATTTTTTGCCCTTCGGGGGTCTTCAACCCCGAAAGAAACCTGTTCGAGCCGTCCCGGTCTTTCTTTTGCATCCAGGTGTACAAGGCCACCGAACTGATGATGACCACGCCGGATGCCACGGACTGCCAGAAGAATTCGATCCGCAATGTCACCAATGCGTTGATCATCATCGACAACAGCAACACGCCGGCAAACGATCCGATGATCGAAGCGCGCCCGCCGAACAAGGACGTGCCGCCAACAACCACGGCCGCGATGACATGCAGATTGAAATACGGCGCCGAGGTCGCCTGTATCGCATTGAGTTTGCCGGTCAGCATTACGCCTGCCAAGGCCGCACAGGCACCGCACAGGACATAGGCGTAAACCTTGTGGCGGTTGACCGAGATACCTGTCAGTTCCGCCGCCTCCGGATTGGAACCGATGGCAACGGTATAGCGGCCGAAATAGGTGCGTTTGAGGATGACGTAGCCGCCGATCATCGTCGCAAGCCCAATCAAGACCGGGATCGGGACAAAACCTGGAATCTGGCCGCGCCCCATATCCGTCAGAAAATCCGGAAAGCGTGCCAGGACCAGCCCCTTTGCCAGCACCAGCGCAAACCCGCGATAAACCAGGTCCATTGCCAAGGTGCCAATAAGATCGGGCACGTTGAAACGGGTGATGATCAGCCCGTTGATAAGCCCCATGACAGCGCCCAGAGCGATCGCAATGGGAACGGCGACGTAGACAGAGAAGCCGTATTGCTTGATCAGGAAGGCCATTATGATCGCAGACAAGGCCGCAATTGAGCCGATCGAGAGATCAATTCCCCTTTGGGTGATGACGAAGGTCATTGCCATCGCCATCGGCATGTAAAGGGCGGCATCAAGAAGGATCAGATTGAGGTTGGTCGCACGGAAATAACGTGCGGGTTCGACGATTCCCATAAACACCAGAATGGCAAGGATCATCACCATCGGCCCGATGATTGCGATATAGGGTTCGAGCCGCTCGGTGATTGAGGGCTTTTCTGACACTGCAATCGCCATCACGCGGCCTCCTCTGCGCCGACGATCATGCCAAGCACTTCCTGTACGTTGCTGTTAGATGTTTTGACCACGCCCACACACTGGCCGCGGCGCTGAACATGAATGCGGTCGGATACTTGAAACACGTCATCAAGCGAATGGCTGATCAGGATGACCACCAGGCCTTGCGCTTTCACCGCTTCAATCAGCTTGAGCGTCCTTGCGGTTTCCTGCGGACCCAACGCCGCGGTCGGCTCATCCATCACCAGAACCCGTAGCCCCTCGTGATAGACGGCGCGCGCGATGGCGACTGCCTGGCGCTGCCCTCCCGACAGGCTTTCGGTCGACGCATCGAGCGATTTCAGCCGCACGCCGAGCCGCTCCAAAAGCACCCGCTCGGTTTCTTCGCGCATACGCTTGTTGTCGAGCATCGTGATGCCGAAAACCTTGCGCGTGAGCTCGTTGCCCAGAAACATGTTCGCCGCCGGATCCAGATGATCCGCCAGGGCAAGGGTTTGATAAACCGCATCAATGCCTTGCTCGATGGCCTCGGCGTGGTTTGAAAACGCCACAGGTTTGCCGGCAAGTGACATTTGCCCGTCAGACGGCTGATAGACCCCCGTCAGGATTTTGATCAGTGTCGATTTTCCAGCACCATTGTCCCCGACAATCGCCAGCACTTCGCCCGCATAGGCATCGAGATCGACATTCAAGAGCGCCGTCACGCCGCCGAATTTTTTCGTGATATTGCGCATCTGTACCAGAGGGATTTCAGCCATCATAAGTACCTTTCCAAATCTGGTGGGTGCGCTGCCGGGTTTGACCGCGTCCCAAGATCAATTGTCCTTGATCCGATAAGCCTTGTGGCAGGTCCCCCACCCTTCAAGCATCGACTAACAGCCCGACAACAAGGATGGGATTGTGACCCCCGACCACGAAGGGTCGAGGGCCCCTGGGAGGAAACTTATTTGCCCCAGATTGCCGTGTAGGCAGCGCGGTAAGGAGAATCCGGATCAAACTGGTTGCTGTCGCCCAATTTGGCCAGACCTTCCTGCGTCACCAGCGCCGGCGACGTGATGTATCCTGAGCAGGCCTCGCCCTGCACAGCGCGGTTCAACTCATCCACCAGCTGCCAGCCCTGCAGGTTCAATGGCTCAGCCACCGTGATCGCCTGATACTGTGCGCCACGGATACGCTGGAACGCCGCCTCAGAACCATCACCGGCGGAGCCGGCCAACGGAGCGCCATCACCGGCAATGCCGGCCGAGGCGAGCGCCGGGCCCATGAAGTCGAAGTAAAGGTCATTGATCGCCAGAGCATGTGTCCAGCTCGCACCATATTTTTGCAGCAGGCTGGTTGTCAGAGGACCCATTCTGCTCGAGGTGTCGGCAATCGGCGTATCGACATATTCCAGAACCGTGCCGCCCATCGCCTCGATGGTTTCCTTGATGCGGTCAGCCTTGTCGATGGCAATCTGGTAGGTGCTGTCGGTGAAGATCACCACGCCGACATTGTCTCCACCATCTTCCATGGCCCATTTGGCGGCGACTTCGGATACGGTCATCGCATCGGTGGACACATTGGCGAAGATACCGCCAGGTGCATCACAGCCGATCTTCGGGCCGGAGTGCCAGGCGACCATCGGAATGTTGGCGGCTACAACGCCTTCAAGAGCGGCTTGCTGCTCGACCGCGTCAAAGCCGTTGATGATGATCCCGTCGGGCTGCAGCGCCATCGCCTGGCCAATCGCCGCTGTCCGGCCCTGGATTGATCCGCCACCATCAAGGACACGCACTTCCCAGCCAATGACTTTTGCCGCTTCTTCGACACCATTGGTCACACCCAGGATGCCGCCGTTTTTCAGATCGCCAGCCAGAACGACAATCGATTTGCCTTCTGCTGCAGCGGGCCCGGCGGTCGGGCCGTCAAAGGGCACTTCCGCCAATGCCGGCAATCCCAAAGCCGCAACCACGCCACCCACAAAAACCGTGCTTAGAAATGTTCTCTTTTTCATCGTATTCCTCCCTTTAGATATCTGCTTTTCAACGCTTTTCTGCACCTTTTCTGCGCTGTGCGTACCCTGCGATGCCGATGGCGATCAGCAGCGTGACACCATTGAACAGTGGCTCGACCCAGAAGGAGCCACCGAATTGTTGAATGCCGGATATCCCCACCGCCAGAATGGCGACACCCACGATGGTGCCCCAGACATTGACCCGGCCCGGCTTGATTGTGGTTGACCCCAGGAATGCGCCGACAAGCGCCGGCAACAGGAACTCCAGGCCGACCGAGGCCTGTCCAATCCGCAGCTTCGAGGCAAGGATGACACCGGCAAGCGCTGTGATCGTGCCCGAGCACAAGAAGGCTCCGATCACATATTTCCGTGTCGGAATGCCGTTGAGCTGGGCTGCGCGCTGGTTGGCGCCGATTGCATAGAGGTAGCGGCCGATGGGCGTGTATTCGAGGATCACCCACATGGCGATTGTGATTGCCAAAACATAAAAGCCGGTGATCGGCAGTCCGCCGACAAAGGTTCCATTGATAGACAGGAAGCCTTCGGGCAGGACGCCCACCATCTGGCGACCGCCGGTGTGCCACAAGGCCAGCGCATACAGCACTGTGCCGGTTCCCAGGGTCGCAATGAAGCTATCGATCTTGGCGACCTCGACCAGAAGCCCGTTCAAAAAGCCGGACAAGGCGCCCAGCATCAGGACGATCACCACGGCCATCGGCCAGGGCACTCCGTAGATCGTTTGCAAGCTGATCGCCAGGATGTGCCACAGCACGATCCCGTAACCCACCGTGAGATCAATCCTCCCGGCGGCCATCGGGATCATCGCGCCCAACGACAACAGCGCAATGATGGCCTTGTCCGAAACAATTGCCCGCAAATTCAACATTGTCGGGAAGGTGTTGGGCAGCAAGACCGAGAACAACACAATCAAAAATGCGGTCAGGATCACCAGCCCGTAGACTGGCAAAAACCGGATAACGCGCCTTCCAAGGGAAAGACCTTTGAGATCAGCTTTGGTTGGCTCCAATGCGCCCGATTCAAGCGATTGCATGGGTTGCGTCCTTTTCCTGCGCGATATTCCCGGCCGATGCCGATTGGATCAGGTTTTCCGTGGTCAGGCGGGTGCCGCTCAATTCGTCAACGATAGCGGCCTGGCTGAAAACGATCGCCCGATGGCAAATCGTTGCGATTTCTTCGAAGTCAGTCGACACCACGATGATCCCGACCCCTTCTGCCAGCGCCCGGTTCAGCAGCGCGTAGATTTCGGCCTTGGCGCCTACGTCGACGCCGGCAGTCGGGTCTTCGCAAATCAGCAATTTGCGGTTGGTGGCAAGCCAGCGGCCAATCACCACCTTCTGTTGATTGCCCCCCGAAAGCGCCTCGATCGCCAGGGACGGATCGTTGGGCGACAGGCCGAGTTCGGCACCGATGATGCTGGCTTGTTCGGCCTCGACGCGTGGCGACAAGATGTTCAAAATCTTGCGCCCGATCGCCTGGGGGTTGAGAAACGTGTTCTCTCGGATGGTCAGGTTCATCGCGACAGATTCCTCGGTCCGATCCCTGGCCACCAACCCTACCCCGGCCTTCAACGCTTTTTGCGGGGTCGAAAGATCTGGCTCACTGCCTCTTAGGGTAACCTTGCCGGAATAGGTCTCAGACCCGAACAATGCCCGGCTGATGATTTCGTGCCCGGCGCCGCGCAGACCCACCAGACCGACAATCTCATTTTCAACCAGTTCGAAACTCAGCGGGCCAACGCCACCTGCTTCGAACTCATCGAGTTTCAATACAGCATCACCGGGTGCCGTGCTGCTCTTGATGGTCTCACGGGTTTTGCGACCCACGATTTTTTGCACCAGTTCCTCGGGCGTCGTGTGCGCGATATCACGCATGCCGACCATCACCCCGTCGCGCAGCACGGCGACGCGGTCGGCAATCTGAAAGATTTCGTCCAGCCGGTGACTGACGTAGATCATTCCGACGCCCCGGTCCCGCAGGGGACGAAGCGCCTTGAACAGGCGCTCCACCTCGTCGGCAGGTAGCGAGGCCGTAGGTTCATCCAGAACCAGAAATTCGCTGTCTACGGCCAGGGCACGGGCAATCGCCACCAGCGACTTTTCGGTGCGCGACAGATCTTCCACCCTTGTGGTGGGATCGAAATCGCAATCAACTTTTTTGAGCGCATCCGCGGCGAAAGTCTCGACCGCGCCCCAACGGATCAGACCGTTTTGTCGGGCAAACCCCAGGGCAAGCGCGATGTTCTCGGCCACGGTCATCCATTCGATCAGGCCCAGATCCTGATGAATGAACGCAACCTTCTGGCGCTCGCCAAAACCGGCCGGGCGATGCTGGTAGGGTACACCGTCAATCAGCACGCGCCCGGCGTCTTGCTGATGAATACCGCCCAGCACTTTGATCAGGGTGGATTTACCGGCGCCGTTTTCTCCCAACAAGGCGACGATTTCGCCGACGCCAACCGACAGCGACACATTTTTCAGCGCATAGGTTCCGCCAAAATGTTTATCGATGCCGTCAAAAAACAGCCCCGATTGCAGAGTCTGCATCGCTCGTCCTCTCCCGCGTTTCGGCTCAACCCTCCAGTTGAGTTACCCGTAACGTTACGCTATGTTTTGTTAATATTGGCGTTCTGTCAAGAAATAAGTTACCGGTAACGTGAAACTCCTGATATGCATGATTTTACCAACAAAAACAAAAAGATAAGCCTCACTCAAGTGGCAAGTGCGGCGGGTGTGTCCAAGATGACGGCCAGTCGCGTTTTGCGCGGTGAAGGCGGTTACTCCGAAAAGACCCGAAAACTGGTCATGGAAAAGGTCGACCAGCTCGGCTATCTGCCAAACCGATTGGCGGCAGTTTTTGCGGGCGACAAGACCTCCACCTTTGTGGGCGTCTCGATTCCGGAACTGGGAAACGAGGTCTTCGCTCAGGTTCTCGAAGGCATTGACCGCAAGCTCGGAACATTCGGCCATCAGACTGTGCTTGGCCTGACCCAGCATACCGCCGAAGAAGAAGAGACATGGATCTCCACGGTGCTGTCCTGGCAGCCTGCCGGATTGATCCTGACCGGCCGGTTGCATTCCCCGCGGGCGACCGAAATGCTGCGCAATGCAGGCATTCCGATCGTCGAGATATGGGACCTGAATTCCAGCCCGATCGACATGAGTGTCGGAATCAACCATTTCGACGCCGGCTTCGATATGGGCCGTTACCTGGTGCAATGCGGCTACCGCAATCTGGGCTATGTCGGCACATCCCATGACATCGCCAATGCGGCCACAACCCGGTTGGCGGGGTTCTGCAAAGCGGTAGAAAGTGGCGGCGGACAGGTCACCAAACAGCTTTGCCTGCATGATTCAGCGACCTACTATCCGGGATTTTATGGCACCGAACAGTTGCTCGGCTCGAGTACGGATATCGACGTCATATTCTATCAAAATGACGCGATGGCTTTCGGCGGCCTGCAATTTTGCACCGGCAAGGGTCTGAATGTTCCAGACGATATCGGCATTGCCGGCTGGGGCGACCTGCCGATTGCTTCGGTCCTGCCCAAGCGCATGACATCAATGCATGTCCCGCATCTGAAACTGGGGCAAGCGGCGGCTGAAATGATGATCGCGCGGCTGTCCGGCGAGCCAGTAGGCGATGTCCGCGACATCGGCTTCAAGCTGATTCCTGGCAGCACGGTTCGCAATCTAACTGGTCTCGCCTAAAATCAGCTCAGCGCCGACATCGATCCATTGCGGGTCGGATTTACCAGCAAACACGTCGCGCAGAACACCTGCCGCCCTCAGTCCGATTTCCGCGGCATGGACGCTGACGGTGGTGATGCGTGGGCTCGAGACCACCGCGACGTCAAAGTGACCAAATCCGGTGATTGCCAAGTCATCGGGCACGTTGATCCCCAGACGTCTGCATTCGTTCAATGCACCGAAGGCAACGGGATCCGAGACGCAAACCAGCGCGTCGAATTCCGCAATGGCACGATCCCGTTCAGCTATCACCGCCGCTCCATGGCGCATGGATACCGGCGCCTCTCCCGCATCGATCACCTCGACCGGCGGCAATCCCAGTGCCGCAGCAGTTGCCAAGACGCCCTCGCGCCGGGAGCCGCCCCGCAGATCAGCGCCTGCAGACGCTCCCACGAAAGCCAGCTTGCGTCGGCCTTGCCTGGCCAGATGCTCAACAATCAAAGCGGCCGCATCCGCGTTGGAGAAACCAACCACATGCCCGAGCGGATCGGGCGGAAGATCCCAGATCTCGATCACCGGGATTTTCGCATTCTCCAGGATCTTGCGTGCAGCGGCGGTATGATGCCCGCCCATAAGGATGATCGCTTCTGGATTGCGGGTGAGAAGCTGGCCGACCAGTTCCTCTTCCTTTTCGACGCGGTAGTTGGTGCTGCCCAAAAGCAGCTGCAACCCGTCGCCGGTCAACGCATTGGACAAACCGCGAAAGGTCTCGGCGAAGTTGGCATTGTTGATGGATGGCAGCAGCACGGCGACAAAGCCGCTTTTTTGCGTCCGGAACGCCTGTGCCGTGCTGTCATACACATAGCCCAGATCATCCGCGACCTGTTTGATCAGGCCGCGTGTCTTTGCATTGACTGTCTCGTCACCACGCAGCGCCCGGCTGACGGTCATGGGTGACATATCCACCGCCCTGGCGACATCACGCATGGTCACACGCCGGGTCATATCAGGCCCTGAAGTCGTTGAGTTGAGTGACGTGGTGATGAATGCGGCCGTCGAAGAACTCTGACACAATCTCGCCGGTGACCTCTTTCGACTGATAGCGGGCGGGCGCCTCGAGGGCAGCTTCCATCGTCGCGATATCAGGATAGGTGATCGCCAGTATCAACGGGAACTCCGGCGCGCCTTTATCACGGTCATCTGAAAACATCACCCGGACATCGACGTTGCCCGGAAATTGCCGCCACAACGGCACCAACCGCTCTATCACAGCGCTGCGAAATGCCTCTGTTTTGTTGTCCCTGATCGTTCCTTCGAACATCGCAAAACGTGAAATCATACCTCGAACTCCTGTTTGGCGCCCTTGAAAAACTCCATCACGGCCGCCTGATCTTCGCCGCCCAGTCCGGCGGCTGTCAGCATCCTGTGGATTTCAGCGCAGAGCGCGGTCATCGGCATCGATGTTCCCGTTTGCCGGGCCAGATCGTTCACCGCATTCAAGTCCTTGACCATGTTGTCAATCCGGCCCGTGCGGCGGTAATCCTTTTCGACAAAGCGCGGCAGATACTCCTGCAAAAGCGCAGAATCCGCGCGCCCACCCTTCAATGCCTGCGGAATTTTCGCAGCATCCACACCGGCATCCAAAGCCAGTTGGGCAGCCTCAGCCACGGCCAGGAAACCAAGACCGCACAGAACCTGGTTGATCAGCTTGGTCGTCTGCCCGGCGCCCGAAGGCCCCATGTGCGTGTAGTTTGACGCCACATGACGCAGGGCGCGATGGGCGCGCTCCACATCAGCGGCTTCGCCGCCGGCCATCAGGGTCAATTCGCCGGACAAGGCCTTTGGCGCACCGCCGGACAAGGGGCTGTCTACCCATGCCAGGCCTTTTTCCCGAGCCATCTCGGCAAATTTGCGCGTTGCATCCGGTTCGATCGAGGACATGTCGATGATCAATGTCCCCGGCTTGGCCCCTTCCGCGATCCCGTCCATGCCAAAAGCCGCGATTTCGACGATGCGGGAGGCGTTGAGACTGGTGATCACAAACTCGGCGTCGCGGCTTGCTTCCGCCGCAGAGACTGCGGCAACGCCGCCCAGAGCCACGAGCTCGTCAACTTTTACTGTATCCAGATCAAAAACCGTGAGACTGTTTCCGGTCTCCAGCAGCCGCCTTCCGATGGCGCCGCCCATGGCCCCTGCCCCGATCAACGCGATGCGTTCGCTCATTTCATCGTCTCCTTCAGATAGGCTTGTGACTGCGCGATCACTTCGTCCAGCGGGCGTGCGATATCAATCTCGCGCCCCAATTCATCACCGCCCAACCGTTCCAGCGCTTCAAACTGACTGTCGAGCAAACTCGACGGCATGAAGTGCCCAACCCGGGCGGCGACCCGCGCTTCCAGCACCTCCCGCTCGGCATGCAGATGCAGGAAATGCACCGGCTCCGGTACTTGGGCCCGGATAATGTCGCGATAGGCTCTTTTCAGCGCCGAACAGCCAATGACTGTGGGGGATAAACCGCGCGCCAAAGCCTGACCAACATCGGCCAGCCATGGCGCCCGATCGGTATCATCCAAAGGCTCACCGCGCGCCATCTTTGCGATGTTTGCCCGTGGATGCAGATCGTCCCCGTCAATGAAATCCACCGCGCAGAGGCGCGCGAGCTCCAGCCCGACAGAGGACTTTCCGCACCCCGAAACACCCATCAAAACATAGCGGCCGATCAAAGCGAGGCCGTGATTCCGCCATCGACATAAAGCGTATGGCCATTGACGAAACTTGACGCTTTCGACGACAGGAACACGCAAGCCCCTACCAGCTCTTCAACATTGCCCCAACGGCCAGCAGGTGTGCGCTTCTCCAACCATGAGGAAAATGCCGGATCCGCAACCAGGGCCGCATTGAGCGGAGTGTCGAAATATCCCGGCGCAATCGCGTTGCACTGCAATCCATGTTTGGCCCAGTCGGTCGCCATTCCTTTTGTCAGGTTGCCGACGGCGCCTTTTGTCGCGGTGTAGGGCGCGATGCCGGGGCGGGCAAGCGCGGTCTGCACACTTGCAATGTTGATGATTTTGCCCGCGCCGCGGGCGATCATGTGACGCGCCACGGCCTGGCCGACATGGAAAACGCTCGCCACATTGGTCTGGAGCAGTTTTTCAAACGCATCCGCGGGAAAATTCTCCAACTCCGTTCGATGCTGCATCCCGGCATTGTTGACGAGAATGTCGATCGGGCCAATCTCGGCTTCAAAGCCGTCAATTGCAGCCCGCACGGCTTCGTGGTCGGTCGCATCAAACACCAGCGTTTCCACGCCTTCGCCCAGTTCCGCTGCCGCGCGTTCCAGTTTCGCCGCGTCGCGGCCATTCAGAACGACCCTGGCGCCCGCCTCTATCAGGCCCTTTGCCAGCGCATAACCAATGCCCTGGGACGAGCCTGTGATGAGTGCTCTCTGGCCGGCCAATGAAAACAAGTCTGACATTCCATCCCTTTCATGTTCGCTTGCGACGAGCTTGACACGCCGCAAACTGTTACCGATAACATGTTACCGGTACCGACAATTGTCAAGCAAGGATTACCAAGATGTCAAAGCCAATCATTTTGCAAGTCGGGCCCTACCCCGAATGGGATCAGGTTCCCCTCGACGAAGGCTTCGACGTCAAGCGTCTGTTCGAAGCAGCAGACTGCGACGGCTTCCTTGCCGACGTGGGTGCGGATATCCGGGCCATCGCCACCCGCGGCGAACTGGGCGCGAACCGCGCAATGATTGAAGCCTGCCCGAAACTCGAACTGATCAGCGTCTATGGCGTCGGCTATGACGCCGTCGATCTGAAAGCCTGCGCGGAACGCGGTATCAAAGTCACCAACACCCCTGATGTGTTGACCCAGGACGTGGCCGACCTCGGCGTTGCAATGATGCTGTGCCAATCGCGCGGCATGATCGGGGCGGAAACCTGGGTGCGCGACGGCTCATGGGCGCGCGACGGGCTCTACCCGCTCAAACGGCGCGTGTTTGGCCGCAAGGCGGGCATACTCGGCCTGGGGCGTATCGGCTTTGAAGTCGGCAAACGCCTCGCCGGCTTCGGAATGGACATCGCCTATAGCGACATCACCGCCAAAGCCTATGCCCCCGGATGGACTTTCATCGCCGATCCGGTCGCCCTTGCCACCCATGCGGACTTTCTCTTTGTCACCCTCGCAGCCTCGGCTGAAACCCGCCATATCGTTGGCAAGGATGTATTGAACGCGCTTGGTCCCGACGGCATGGTCATCAACATCAGCCGCGCAGCCAATATCGACGAGGACGCGCTGATTGCGGCACTGTCTTCGGGTTCACTCGGCTCGGCTGCGCTTGATGTTTTTGAGGGTGAGCCCGCGCTTGATCCGCGTTTTCTGGAGCTTGATAACGTGCTGCTGCAGCCCCACCACGCCTCCGGCACAGTGGAAACCCGCAAGGCCATGGGTCAATTGGTACGCGACAATCTCACTGCCCATTTCGCAGGTCGCGACCTGCTGACTGCTGTGAACTGAGGACACGTCATGAAAGCCATCGTCGCCCACGCCGCCAAAGACTTGCGCATAGAGACCCGCGAAATCCCGAAACCGGAACCAGGCCAAGTGCTGATCCGCATGCAGACTGGCGGCATCTGCGGCTCGGATCTGCATTATTATCACAATGGCGGTTTCGGCGCCGTGCGCCTGAAAGAGCCGATGATCCTGGGTCACGAAGTCTCGGGCATTGTTGAAACCCTGGGTGAAGGCGTCACCGGCCTGCAAACCGGCCAGTTGGTCGCGGTCTCCCCTTCGCGCCCCTGCCAGGCTTGCGAATACTGCCATGAAGGCAAGCAAAACCACTGTCTCAACATGCGGTTTTATGGTTCGGCCATGCCGTTCCCGCATATTCAGGGTGCATTTCAGCAGTGGCTGGTGGCCGATGCAGAGCAATGCGCCATAGCCGACGGGCTCACCGCCGGAGAGGCGGCGATGGCGGAACCGCTGTCGGTTGTGCTGCACGCAGCCAGTCAGGCTGGAGACTTGCTGGGCAAGCGCGTGCTGGTGACGGGATGCGGTCCGATTGGACTTCTCGCCGTTCTGGTGGCCCGGGCAGCGGGCGCCGCTCAGATTGTCGCAACCGATATCACCGATTACACGATCGGTGTTGCCCGCCAGATTGGCGCCGATATCGCCCACAATGTGGCTGAAGCTCCGTCAGCCTTGCAAGACTACGCGGCAGGCAAGGGCCATTTTGATGTGCTGTTCGAATGCACCGGCGTTGCGCCCGTTGTCGCCTCCACCATCCCTGCCCTTCGCCCGGGCGCGACGATGATCCAGCTTGGCCTTGGGGGCGACATGACGCTTCCGGTTCAAGCCATGACGGCCAAGGAACTCCGGTTCAAGGGATCCTTCCGTTTCCACAGTGAGTTTTTTGACGCCGTCAATCTGATGCGCAACGGGCGCCTTGATGTGAAGCCGCTGATCACCCACACGCTGCCATTGGCGGACTCTATCGAGGCGTTTGATCTCGCATCAGACCGCACCAGAGCGCTCAAGGTGCAGCTCGATTTTGCATAAGTTCGAGCAGCCTTTGAGCGCGGGATTCTCCTAGTTCAAGACGGAACAGACCACCATTTGAGGATGATTTGAACTCAGCGTGAATTCATGGCCTGATCCGGGATGCGGCTGTAAACAGCCTGCTTCAAAGCAATCGAACCTGGTACGGGCCGTTTCTTGGACACACCGGCCGACGATCCGGTGGGCAAAGGAATCAATGACAAAGGCAACATGCACAATGCTCCGGACAACGCAGATTTCGCACCGATTGGCGAATCTTCGGATGATATGGGACAGAGGCTGATCACGTGAGAGAGATCAATGACGATAACAAAATCCACATGGCACAGAGCCTCGAGGGATACGGTCAATCGCCCGCCTGCCCTGATTTCTCAGAAAGACAAAGCAGATCCCAATAGGTTCTCGACAGGACTCTCAGTCACCGGCTTACCGAATTCTTCCGCTTGCAAGGCATTCCATTAAAGTTTTAATTCAATAACTTACCACTCTTCTGTAAATAAGCGCTTTCAAAGCTTTGCATATATCAAATCGAAACCCTCCGGCTCCCCTGCTCAATCACTCCAATTTTGTCATTGTTATATCCTACAACGGATTGCGATCGCGCATGTTCCGCTCCCGTTTATGTTTCGCACTCTTGATGTTCCGGCATCGTTTGGCATAGCTCTTGCGGAACACATATAGAACATGCTATTTAGGTTCTGGTTTTGTTTCTACTCGGTCACCGGGGTGCCCAAATCATGTTGACGCGCAAGCAGCACGAGCTTCTTCTTTTTATCAATGAGCGAATGAAAGAGAGCGGCATTCCACCTTCTTTCGATGAAATGAAGGATGCGCTGGATCTGGCTTCCAAGTCAGGCATTCATCGGCTGATCACCGCGCTGGAAGAGCGCGGCTTTATCCGGCGGCTGCCCAACCGGGCAAGGGCGCTGGAAGTGATCAAGCTGCCCGAAAGCTACCAGAACAGCCTGCAACCACGGCGCGGATTTTCGCCAAGCGTGATCGAGGGCAGCCTGGGCAAGCCGCCTGAGCCCGTGCGCCGCACCGAGCCCGCCAATGATGAAGCCTCCCATGTCGCGGAGGTACCGATGATGGGGCGGATTGCCGCCGGCGTGCCGATTTCGGCCATTCAGAACAACACCCACAGTGTGCATGTGCCCATGGAAATGGTGGGCCCGGGCGAGCATTACGCGCTTGAGGTCAGGGGCGATTCGATGATCGAGGCCGGCATTTTCGATGGCGACACCGTGGTGATCCGCAATGTCTCGACGGCAAGCCCCGGAGACATCGTGGTCGCACTGGTCGATGACGAAGAAGCCACGTTGAAGCGGTTCCGCCGAAAAGGCGCGTCGATCGCGCTCGAGGCTGCGAATCCGGCCTACGAGACACGTATTTTCGGACCCGACCGGGTCAAGGTTCAGGGCAAGCTGGTCGGCCTTATCCGGCGATATCACTGAAAGCCGGATTACCGGTCGCCAAAGACGACATCGGAAAGTCATCCATTGGGCTGAATGGATGAAATCAAGGGTACTGTGGTTTGCCAAGCCGGATGTCGAGGCGGCCGCCATGGGTCCATTGGCCAAAATCGAATGATCTGCGTCGCCAGAGACCGTGCGTTTGTTCGCCGCAATAGGACGATTTGCATCACCGGCGGCCATCGACAGCACGGATTCCAGCGGGCGAGCTCAGGTGCCCTACCCCATTTGCATTTGAGGATTCATCGTGAGTCCGGTTGCTACGGCGGCAGGTCGTAGCGGCGGCTGCGCCAGTCGTAGTAGCGCTGGATCGTCCAGGGCCGGACTACGCCCGTAAGCGCGCCGCGAAGGTGAAGCTCGGGCTTAACTACTCCGCTGCTGCTTGTGCGGTTTCTGCGCGTGGCGCGGTCTTCGGGGCGGGTGGATGCCGATATGTGTCCGGTTGGCTCGTGTGTCGTTCGCGATCGCAATTCGTCGTTGGCCTGCGTTGCCCCGATCGTGAGACCAAGCGATCCGGTTTTGAGTGTTGCGGCCTGATCATCGCTTTCCGCTCTATTGATTATCGATGCACCCTCCGATCCGGTTACGGCGTCAACTGGCGAGATCGCATTGGCGGTCAGACCGGGCAATGCGCGCAGGCTCATGGAGCCTGTCTGCCGCAACATCCGCGAGGTGATCAGTCTGGCGCCTGAGCGGCAGGCCTTCATGTGCACCGGTATGGCGACAACCGCCAGATCGGCGCGGTCGCAGGCAGCACCAATGAGATCAGCGCGATCGATGGCCAAGAGAATCATCCCGGCATGTTGCGCCGCGCAGACCCCGCGGCTGGCGCAGTGAAACCGGGAAGGCTCATCCCTGGCCGCGGCGATCAGCGGATCAAGCAACATTCCGGGATCCGGCCCATCGGTCACTGTGGCCTTTACAATGATTGGCGGGGTATGGGCCAAACCGCGGAAGGCGGTTTGCCATTGCCGGAACACGAAACGTGACGGCCGGGCGGCGTTGGTGGCGAGTTGGCTTGCGCCAAGCAGCCCCACCAGCCGTCCATCTTCGCTGATCAGCAGATCCGGATCGGGTGGTGCCAGCGGCGGCAATGCCAGAGCCCCACCCAAGGCGATCAGAGCCAGACCGCCCAACCGCAGCCACGTTCGCAGAAAGACCAGAATCACAAAGCCGAACCCGGCCATGGCGGTGGCGTGCACCGGGATCTGTCCGACCAGCACATCGCCGCCGAGGCTATGAACATAATTGGCGGCGGCAATCACACCCTCTAGACCCAGTCCCATGATCTGCAGCGGCATCGCATCGAGCCCAAACGGCATCAACAGCAGCGCCGCCAGACCCATGGGCATGACCACCAGCGTGACCAGCGGCATGGCGATCAGATTGGCGATGAGGCCGCCGCCGGCCACCCGGTGAAAATGGTGTGCTGAAAACAACCCCGTCGCCACGCCCGCCACCAGTGAGGTGATCGCCAGTCCGATGAAAGCCTTGGCGGCGAACGCGAGCCAGCCCGGCAAGGCCTGATGAAGGCCGGCACCCGGCGCGGGCGGCCCTGCCATGGATTTACGGCGACTGATTTCGGCATAGGCGGCGATCAGCGCCGCGGTGGCTGCAAAGGACATCTGGAAACCGGGACCGGCCACCGCCGAAGGCGATATCAATATGATGACGATGGCCGCCAGCGCGACATTGCGCATGGTCAGCGCTGGCCGGTCGAACAGCACCGCCACCAGCATGACCGACAGCATCACCCAGGCGCGTTGTGTCGGCACGCTGCCGCCCGATATGAGCAGATAGGCGGTCGCCGTGATCAGCGCACCGACCGCGGCAAACTTCTTGACCGGCAAGGCCTCGGTCAGCGCGGGAAAGCCCGCAAGCACCAGCCGCAGTCCGACATAGAGCGTGCCTGCGGCGAGCGCCATGTGCAGACCCGATATCGCCAGAATATGCGCAAGGCCCGTGGCGCGCAGCGCCTCGACGGTCGATGCGGAGATACCGCGCCGGTCGGATACCGACAGAGCTGCGGCGATGCCGCCGGGATCGCCGGGCAGCACCGAACGAATCCGCGCCGAGATGGTCTCGCGAAGCCGGCGAAGAGAGTCTGAAAACCGATCACGCAAACCGGATTCCGCGGCCCTGGGCACAAGGCTCTCGGGCGCCTTGTAGAAAAAGCCGTGAGCGCCAATGCCATCGACAAAGGCGCGAAAAGCGAAATCATATCCGCCCGGCAGCACCGGGCCCGAGGGCGCTGAGAGCCGTGCACGGCCGGTGATCCAACCGCCGACCGGTGCCGGCGGGTGGGCCATCCGGGCCACCAGGCGGATGGTTTCGGGCGGCCGTCCGATCTTCGGTTGCTCGGTGCCAACAAGGCGGATCAGATATCTAACGCGGCCCTGGGCATCGAATTCACGTGTCTGGACCACGCCGGTTATCGTGGTCGTGACATCGGAATCGAGCAGCACCGGCCCCTGTCCCGCCTCATAGGCCGCGGCCAGAGCGCCGGCGAACATGGCCACCGCGAAGCCGAACACGCGAGCGGCGCCGGGATGATTGCGCCAGGCGATCACCATTGCCAATAGTCCGGCTGCGAACCCGGTGAACAGCGCGGGCAGAGGCGGATCGCGCGCCGCCATGAAGTAAAGCCCTGCGCCAAGCCCCATCGCCACCGGCAAAAACAAAAAGCCAAGCCCGTGATCGCGCTCCCGGTCCACCGCATCCGAAATCCTGGCGGCGGCTTTACGCCGGAGCGGCGGTTCCGGCGGTGCGCTTCGGGTCAGTCTTTGTTCCGGCCGGAGCGCGGGCATGGCGGCGTCCGAACTGATCCGGCGCGGCATGGTGGCCGATTGCGCCGGTTCGCTCGCCGTCTCGGTGATTTTGACCCGATCCATGCCCGCCTTTCACAACGGACAACACGGTACACCCGGAAACGGTAAAAACACCACTTAAAAGTGCAACAAGACCACATGAGCGGCAGAATCGACCAGTATCGGATACGAGCCTGTATTTGTTGGTTTTCGTCCGCGTTTCCAACGCCTTAACCAGATGGTGCGGTCACTTTCGTCGATTGGGTGCCGGTGCGTGCGGCAACGCACAATTAGCCATGAGCATAGCTTGGCAGGGTCGGGTAAATCATATAGCTAACCCGTGACGGTCATCCAAGGCGCCGGTTAAAGCCCCGACGCTTGCATTTGTGGAAGGACATGCCATGGCAGACAAGAACGCAAAACTCATCCTGGGCGAAAACGAGGTCGACCTTGCGGTCAAAACCGGAACCATCGGCCCAGACGTCGTCGATATCGGTGCGCTGTACAAGCACACCGGTGCGTTCACCTACGATCCGGGCTTCACTTCCACAGCATCATGCGAATCCAAGATCACCTTTATCGATGGCGATGAGGGTGTGCTTCTGCATCGTGGCTATCCGATCGACCAACTGGCCGAGCATGGCGACTTTCTCGAAGTCTGCTACCTGCTGCTTTATGGTGAATTGCCCACGGCCAACCAGAAGGCTGATTTCGATTACCGCGTAACGCGCCACACAATGGTGCATGAGCAGATGAGCCGGTTCTTCACCGGATTTCGCCGCGACGCCCACCCGATGGCGGTGATGTGCGGCTGCGTCGGCGCACTGTCGGCCTTCTATCATGATTCAACCGACATCACCGATCCGCATCAGCGCATGGTCGCCTCGATGCGGATGATTGCCAAAATGCCGACACTGGCCGCAATGGCCTATAAATATCACATCGGCCAGCCCTTCGTGTATCCCAAGAACGATCTCGATTACGCATCCAATTTCCTGCGCATGTGCTTTGCCGTGCCGTGTGAGGAATACGAGGTCAATCCGGTTCTTTCACGTGCGATGGACCGGATTTTCATCCTGCATGCCGATCATGAGCAGAACGCCTCGACGTCGACGGTGCGGCTTGCGGGCTCGTCGGGTGCCAACCCGTTCGCCTGTATTGCTGCCGGCATCGCCTGTCTGTGGGGTCCCGCCCATGGCGGCGCCAACGAGGCGGCGCTCAACATGCTGGCCGAGATCGGTCACGTCGACAACATTCCGGAATATGTGGCGCGCGCCAAGGACAAGGACGATCCGTTCCGGCTGATGGGCTTTGGTCACCGCGTCTACAAGAACTACGACCCGCGCGCCAAGATCATGCAAAAGACCACCCACGAAGTGCTGGGTGAGCTCGGCATCAAGGACGATCCGCTGCTCGAAGTGGCAATGGAACTCGAGCGCATGGCGCTGACCGACAGCTACTTCATCGAAAAGAAGCTCTATCCGAACATCGACTTCTATTCGGGCATCACGCTCAAGGCACTGGGTTTCCCCACCACCATGTTCACGGTGCTGTTCGCGCTGGCGCGCACAGTGGGATGGATCGCGCAGTGGAGCGAAATGATCGAGGATCCGAGCCAGCGCATCGGCCGTCCGCGCCAGCTCTATACCGGCGAAGCCGCACGCGACTATGTGCCGGTGTCCAAGCGCTGAATTCAGCCCCGGACCACTTCCAGAATCGAAGAAAGCGCCCTCGGGCGCTTTTTTTGTTCCTGTGTCGCGATTTGTCCCGGTAATGCGGCTCGATGGTTGATCAGCGGCCGATCACTTCAAGCAGCGTTCTGGCGGCGAGCAGGGAGGCCGGTTCGTCGGTTTGCATACGAGCGCGGACCAGATCGAAATCCGCCAGAATGGCGGCGCGATGCAAGGTATCGCGGGACAATTGATCGGCAAGCCGCGCCAGTCGTTCAGCGCGAACCTGATTGTCATAGAATTCCTGGACGGCGACACGGCCGGAAATCATGTTGGGCAAAGCGCCGGTCCAACTGGTAATCATGTTGAACAACACCCGCGCCACAGGATCGAGCCTGTAGGACGACATGTGCGGCACGCCGGCCAGTGCGAGCTCGAGCAGCACCGTTCCGGAAGCTGCGATGGCGACATCGGCTTGGCCGAACGCCTCCCATTTGGCAGCCTCGCCGGTCACAATCCGGCAGTCGAAATCCCAGTCCAGAGCCTTGTCGCGGATTGCCCGCTCCACATGCGGGGCTGCCGGCAGTACGAAAGTCATCTGAGGATTAAGTTCGATGAGCCGAGCCGCAGCGCTGGCGAACACATCCGTCAGACGGGCAATTTCGCCGCGCCGCGAACCGGGAAGGATCAGGCACAGCGGCGGGGCATCGCTTGGAATGGTGCTTTCGCGGCGCGCGGCTTGGGATTTCTGAGCGGCGATCAGTCCGGAATCGTCCAGGAGCCGGTGCCCGACATAGGTCAGCGGCGGCCCGCCGAGGCTGGCGACAATTTCCGGCTCGAAAGGAAAGATCGACAACACATGATCGACATAGGCGCGCATGGCGGGCGCGCGCTCAGGCTTCCAGGCCCAGACCGTCGGGCAGACATAATTGATGATCTTGAGTCCCGGTAGAGCCTTGCGGACCTTTTTGGCGACGCGATGGCTGAAATCGGGGCTGTCGATGATCAATAGGCAATCAGGCCGTGCGGCGATGATCGCGTCCGCGGTTTGGTCGATGCGTCTGATCAGCCGCGGCAACCGCGCGATAACCGCGGAAAACCCGATGATCGATAATTCGCTGTAATCGAACAACGAAACCAGGCCCTCGTTGATCAGCTGCTCACCGCCTACGCCGATCAGCTCCGGGCGCTGCCCGGTCATTTCGGTCAGGGCGCGGACCAGATCTCCGCCCAGAATATCGCCGGAAGGCTCGCCGGCCACGACCGCCAGGCGCAGGGCGCTCATAGTGTGTCCTTTGTGTAGCCGAACGGGATGATCCCGGTCACGAACAGCCCGAGCCGGTCGGCTTCGGCAATCGCCTCGTCGCGATCAAGAACCAGCGATCGCCCGGCTTCAAGCGCGATCCCGGCCAGGCCGGCCGCATGGGCGTTGATTACCGTCTCCGGGCCGATCGAGGGCAGATCGGCGCGCTCGTCCTGGGTGGGCTTGCACATCTTTGCCAGAACTCCGCGTGCGCCGGTGCGAAGCCTGCCGTTCGCCCTGAGCTCGGCCACCCGCGCAAGCATCGCATCAGTGCCTTCAAGCCCCTCGAGCGCCACCACACGTCCGCCGGCAGATACCGCGCCCTGGCCGATGTCAAGCCGGCCCAGCGCCAGTGCGGCGTCAATGGCGGCAGTCATGTCGGATCTGTCGGCCGCCCGCGGCCCGTGCCGGCCCAGCGGCCCCTCCGCGCCGAGCAGTCCGGGCGCAATTTCCTGAGCACCCAATACGCGCACCCCGTGGTTTTCTAGCACGCGGATCGCGGCGCGCAGGACACTGTCGTCTCCGCCCGAAAGCAGCGCCTTGAGCGCCGACGGGGCAGCCCTCAGGGAGGCCCAGGTGGGCCGAATGTCGGCCAGCCGCGGGCGCCGGGCAATGCCGCCGGCCATCACCACAGCGCCGATCTGCTCGCGCCGTAACAGCGCCGAGACCTCGGCCAGATTGCCGATCGGCACCTGCGCATGGTCGAAATCCGTCCAGTCCTGGTCGGCTTCGCCTTCAATGGCGAGAATGAAAGGGTCGCTCGCTTGTTCGCGCGCCGCGCGGGCGACAATCAGCGGAAACCGGCCCCTGCCCGCCAGGATCGCCAAGCGTCCGGGAAAGCTCGGCACGGACGCTGCGGCGGACACCGGAGTCAGCCCCGCTGTCCCCGGGCCGGAGACGACAGAGCGCGTTCGCTTTCAGCGTCAATAAAGCTGATGATGTCGGCCACGGCCGGATTGAGATCAGTCTGGGCGCGCACGCGGGCGATGTTTTCGCGGATCGGGCTCGCGGGATCGAAGATGGTCTTGTAGGCCCGGCGCACGGCGTGGATCGACGGGCGGTCAAATCCGGATCGCTGCATACCGATGATGTTGAGCCCCATCAACACACCCGGGTTGCCGTTGAGCATGCCATAGGGAATGACATCATTGCTCACCGCCGCCAATCCACCGATGAACGCATGATGGCCAATGCGGGTGAACTGATGCACGGCTGCGCCGCCACCCATGATGACCCGATCTCCAACGGTGACATGCCCGGCGAGCATCACATTGTTGGATAGGATAGCGTTGCTGCCGACATGGCAATCATGGGCCACATGAGAATAGGCCAGAAACATCGAGTTGTCGCCGACCGTTGTCTTGCCGCCCGAATCCGCCATCCCGGGATGCATGGTGACGCCTTCACGGATGGTGCATCCGCAACCGATGATCAGTTCGGTGTCCTCGCCTTTGTAGTTGACGTTTTGCGGCGCACAACCAAGCACAGCATTCGGAAACACAATCGTGCCGGCGCCGACCGAGGTGCGACCGAGAATGACCCCGTGGCTGAGAACCTGGACATTGTCGCCAAGCCGGACCTTGGAGCCGATGTGGCAAAAGGGGCCGATCTCGACGTTATGTCCGAGCTGCGCGCCCTCTTCGACAATGGACGACGGGTGAATGCGGGCAGGATGCAGGGCGGCGGGAGCGGGCGTGGTCATTCAGCTTCGCTTTCTGAAGGCGCCAGCATGGCGCCGATGTCGGCCTCGGCGGCTTTGACGCCATCAACGGTGGCCTCGCAGTGAAACCGCCAGATGTTGCCCCGCTGCTTGATCTTGGTGACATGATATTCCAGCCGGTCGCCTGGCACTACCGGCTTGCGGAATTTGGCGTTGTCGATTGTCATGAAATAGACCAGGTGGTCGCCGCCCCCTTGCGCCTTGGCGCAAATTGCGCCGGCGGTCTGGGCCATCCCCTCAATAATCAGAACCCCAGGCATGATCGGATTGCCGGGAAAATGTCCGGTGAAATGCGGTTCGCTGGCTGTCACATTCTTGATGCCGATGGCGGAATTGTCCGCGTCAATATCGATAATCCGGTCGACAAGCAGAAACGGATAGCGGTGCGGCAGCAGGCGCATGATGTCCTTGATGCCGGCGCTTTCCAGCGTCTTTGTCTGGTCTTGGGTCATTGGCCTTCTTCGCCTTTTCGCCTGGTCTTTTTGCCAAATGCGCGCGCATTGGCCTGTGCCGCATCCCGCAGGAAGCCCTGCATCGGACGGGCTGGTATTCCGCCCCAGCGGGCGCCTGCGGGAACATCGGTCCCGACACCGCTCAACGCTGCGATCTGTGCCCCATCGCCGACATTCAAGTGCCCGGCTATGCCAGCCGCGCCGCCGATCATCACGCCGTCTCCAACGGTCACACTGCCGGCAATCCCGACCTGCCCTGCCAACGCGCAATGGCGGCCAATGCGCACATTGTGGCCAATCTGGACCAGATTGTCGATCTTGGTGCCTTCGCCGATCACAGTGTCGCCGAGCGCACCGCGGTCGATGGCGCTGTTGGCCCCGATCTCAACCCGGTCCTGAATGATCACGCGGCCGATTTGCACGATCTTGTGCATGCCCGCCGGACCGGGCGCGTAGCCAAAACCATCCTGACCGATACGCGCGCCCGGATGCAGGATCACGTGGTCGCCCAAAATCGCATGTTGCAGTGTCACGCCGTGACCCACATTGCCATTCCGCCCGATCCGGCAGCCCGGACCGATGATGGCGCCGGCGCCAATGATCGTCCCTGAACCGATTTCGGCACCCTTGCCGACATGGGCGCCGGCCTCGACGATCACCCCGTCCTCCAGATGCGCTCCGGCGTCGATATGGGCGGCTGACGAAATCCCGGTCTCGCCAGTCAGGCCGGATGGACGCATCGCATCAGGCGCCAGGATGGCACCGGCAAGCGCAAAGGCGGTTTGCGGCTTTTCGGATATCAGCGCTGCGACGCCCTGTGGAACATCCGCAAGATCCAGGCCGCGGACAAACACCGCGCCCGCTCTGGTGCGCCGGAGTTCGGGCCGCGCCTTGTTTGAATTGCAAAATGTCACGTCACCCGAGCCCGCCTGTTCCAGCGAGGCAGGCCAGGTGATGCGACGTTCCGCAAAAGCGGAATCGGTCAATTCCGCTCCGCACCGATCTGCAAGATCCGAAAGCGAGATGCCTTCATGTGGGGAGAAAAAGCGGATTGTATCCATATGGAGACCGGAATGGGAGATCGGGTGGCGTTGCCGCCACCCGCATCATCAGAAGCGCGTGGAAGCGCCGAAGCCGAATTTCTTGATCTCGTCGTAGCTTTCCTTGGCCACGGGCTCGGCATAGTAGACGCGCAGCGGACCAAACGGCGATGCCCAGGTAATGCCGACGCCGACCGATGCACGCCATTCCATGTCTGAGCCGACGATCGTTTGATTGGCACAACTGGTCGGCACAGCAGAACCGCCAGCCGGAACGGCAGTGCCGGTGCATGTCAGATCTGCGGCGCTGATGTCGCTGCCATAAAGCGTGCCTGCGTCAGCAAACAGGTTGAGCCGGAGGCCGGTCTCGCGAGAGATCATCGGCATCGGCGCCGACACTTCGACCGTGCCGTTGAAATAGGTGGTGCCGCCGATTTCGCCGGCATCTACGCCGTTCTGGAACACGCGCGGCCCCAATCCGCGGCTATCGAAGCCACGAACGGTTTCCTGACCGATGAACAACTGATCGAAGACGCGCAGATTGGTGTTTCCGGTCGACATCACATGACCGCCGCCCACTGACACCCGTCCGATCATATCGGCGCTCTCAGACAGCATTTGGAAGTAATTGGCCTTACCCGTGGTCTTGATGAATTCGGAATCGAAGCCAAGTCCGGCATATTCCTGCGTAATGAAGGCCGAAATGCCCTCACGCGGCAATGTCCGGTCATCCAGTGTGCTGTAGGACAGCGTGTAGGAGATGGACGCCGTATCATGACCACCCGCCGCAATTGTGCGGTTGAGCGCGTTACGCTCCGGATTGGACGTGATTGTCCCGATGCCGGTGTAATCGGTCTGAGTGAACTTGAATGCCGCGGAGGCGTAGATTTCTTCGGTGATCGGAGCGCCGAGACGCAGATTGATACCCTGGTTTTCCACTTCGAAGCCGGAGTAGCTGGTATCTTCGCTGCGGAACACATCGAAGCCTGCTGCCAGACGGTACCCGAGGAAATAGGGCTCGGTGAAAGACAGGCTGTACTCACGCGAATCTTCGCCACCGCCCACGGATGCACGGATGAACTGACCGCGGCCCAGGAAGTTGCGTTCGGTGATGTCGATGGTCGCTGTGAAGCCGTCGGAGTTGGAGTAGCCGCCGCCGACGCCGAATTCACCGGTCGGCTGATCCTTCACATCAACAATCAGAACCACGCGGTCAGGCTGCGAGCCCGGCTGGGTCGAGATGTCGACAGATGAGAAGAACTTAAGCGCCTCAAGCCGTTTCTTGGCGCGGCGCACCAGCACCTGGTTGAAGGCATCGCCTTCCGACAGATCGAACTCGCGACGGACGACATAGTCGCGGGTGCGGGTGTTGCCGCGAATTTCGATCCGCTCGATATAGGCGCGGGTGCCCTCGTCCACCAGATAGATGACCGAGATGGTGCGGTTGTTGAAATCGCGGTCGCCGCGCGGAGTGATCTGCGCGAACGGGTAACCCTGGGTCGCCACACGATCAGAGATCGCCAGGATCGTGTCCTCGACATCCTTGGCGCTGTAGACAGCGCCTGAACGTGTTTCGATCAGGCCTTCAAGCGATTGCGAATCGATGCCCGGAACCGTGCTTTCGATGCTGACATCGCCAAACACGTAGCGCTCGCCCTCTTCCACCGTGATGGTGACGACATATTCGTTGCGCGTCTCATCCAACTCGGCAAATGACGAAATAACGCGGAAATCCGCATAGCCGCGGTTGTAGTAGAAGCGACGCAGCAGCTCTTCGTCGGCGCGCAGCTTGTCCTCGTCATAGACATCCTTGCGGGTCAGGAACGACAATATGCCCGAGCGCTTGGTGGTGATGACATCGGCCAGCCGGCCATCGCCGAAGGCCTGGTTGCCGACAAAGTTGATCGAGGAGATCTTGGTGCGGTCGCCTTCATTGATCTCGAAGGCGAGATTGACGCGGCCGCCGGCCACCGGAACGAGCCGGGTGGTAACCACAGCGTCGCTGCGTCCGATCGCCGAATAGGCATCGCGGATTGCCTGTACGTCGGCCTCGAGAATGAGGTCGTTGTAGGCGCCGAGCTGACGGCTTTGAACCACTCGGCGCAGGTCTGCGTCCTTGAGCTTCTTGTTGCCGTTGAAAACCACCTGGTTGATGACCTGATTTTCATCGACGTCGACGATCAGCGTCGAGCCGGAAACGCTGATGCGCACATCGGAGAACAAGCCGGTGGAAAACAGCCGCTTGACCGATTCGTCAATGTCGTTGTTGTCAAACCGCTGACCGGGAGCAATCGTCAGATTACCGCGCACGGTGGATGCATCAACGCGCGAATTGCCGCGGACATCGATACGGCTGACAACGGCTGCTTCCGCGACGGTCACGTTGGCGAACGTGGCAATGCCCGCTCCCGTCATGACGATCCCCGCACTCAGCGCAACCGCCGACACAGCGTTCAAAAGGTTTGAACCGGCCTTCATTGATCTGCTTACCTTTTTTTACTCGAATGCCCCAACACGGTGGCACGCATCTTGAGTCATGACTTGCGCCCGTTTTACCCGCTTTTCCTACACAAGCAAGGGACGGAGTTAATTTCTGTTTACTTCCTTTGCAGGCGTGGCGCATTGGCCACGTCTGAGCAATTTCAAGGTTAACAATCCGTTAGCACGGCTTGCCCGGTTTGTTCAACCAATCAGCATGCTGACATCGTTCCAGGTGGCGAACAACATCAGGGCCAGCACCAACGACAGCCCAAAACGGTAAGCCCACTCCTGCGCGACCTCGCCCGGCGGACGGCCGCGCAAGGCTTCCACGGCATAAAACACCAGATGCCCGCCATCGAGCATCGGGATCGGCATCAGATTGAGCAACCCGATGGAGACCGACAGCACTGCGGCGAGCTGTATGAGAGCACCGAGGCCCAGCGTCGACATGTCCTTGGAGTATTTTGCGACCCGGATCGGCCCGCCGAGCTGATCGGCCTTCTCTCGCCCGGTGATAATGTTGCCGATATAGCCCACGGTTCGTGTCACAATGAACCAGCTTTGCGCCACACCCTCGCCCACCGCTTCCAGCGGCCCATATTCGCGCACGCGGAAATTGCCGGCATCGGTGTCGGTGATCACCCCGATGCGGCCAACTTCCATCTTGTTGCCGAACGTATCGGAAATCTCGGTGCGCACGGGCGTCAGCGTCAGATCCACCATTTCGCCCTGGCGGTCCATCGTCAGGGTGATCGGAACCTCTGGACGGACCGACACGTAGCGCTGAACATCGTCAAAGGTCTCGACTGCGATACCATCTATTGCCACAAACAGGTCGCCCGGCAGAACACCGGCGGCTTCCGCTGCGCTCTCAGCCTGGACTTCAGCCACCACCGGATCAGCGATCATGCGGCCATTGAAGCCGAACATCACCGCGAAGATCACAATCGCCAGAATGAAATTGGCCAGCGGACCAGCGGCCACGGTCGCGGCACGCCGCCACAGCGCTGCATCGGGGAAGGAATTGGCACGCTGGGAAGCGTTTAACTGCGGCCCCTCGCCGCCCGATGGCATGCTGGCGGCGTTTTCATCGCCTACGAATTTCACATAACCGCCCAGGGGAATCAGTGACAATTTCCATCGGGTTCCGTGACGGTCGGTGCGGCCGATTAGTTCGGGCCCGAAGCCGACCGAGAACACTTCGGCTCCAATTCCGCACCAGCGCCCCACCAGATAGTGGCCAAGCTCATGAAAAAAAACAACAATCGTCAAAACCAGCAGAAACGGCGGCAAAGCGCTCAGAATGCTCCCGGCTGAAGATGTGAGAAATTCCATGGCTGGCATATCCTTTAACCAAGCGGTGTCCGGCCCTTGTGGCCGGCCTGTCTGGCCCGTTCGCCGGACCGGGCTTATGCGCCCGACGGGCGGATTTTGCGCACTATAATCCGAGCAACCTTGCCGCAAGCTCGTCTGCCACGCGGGCACGATCAGCCAGCGGCATCAGGTTACCAATCAAGAAGGCTGCGAATGCGGCAAAGACAAGGCCATCGACCCGATCCATCACGCCGCCATGGCCGGGAATGAGCCGGCTTGAATCCTTGGCATTGAAACGGCGCTTGACCCAGGATTCGAAAAGATCGCCGATCTGAGAGGCCACCGAGAGCGCCAATGCCGACAACGGGAGCGCCCAACCTCCGCCCTGGCGGACGGCGAAGGCCACGCCCAGCCCGGCCGCAACCCCGGCCGCCGCACCGAAAATCGCACCCGACCAGGTCTTGCCCGGGGATATGCGTGGCGCAAGCTTGGGCCCGCCAAGCGTCCGGCCGCAGAAATAGGCCAGCGTGTCGGTCGACCAGACGATGGCGATGACGAACAGCATGGCGAACAGGCCAAACAGGCCTTCACCGCGGATTTCCGCCAGCGCCAGGCCCGAAAGACCGGCATAGAGCACCGCAACCGCCGGCCAGAGCGCGGCCCGCTGACGGACACCCGAAATCGCGGCGCCCAGGGCGCCGATGATGATTGCGGCCAACGCCATCGAGGGCAAGGACGTCAGAATGAACAGCGCGGTGGCCAAGACCGCCAACCAGCCAATGGCATTGGCGAGCGGTGCTTTGACGGGTGCGCCGGACATGGTCGAGAACTCGTAATGGATCAGCACCATGATGATGGCTGACAAACCCTTGAACCAGATGCCGCCGGCCCAGGTCATCGCCAGCACCAGCACACCCAGAATGACGCCGGAGATGATGCGCAGCCGCAATTCGGGCGACATCAGGAGCCGACCGCGAGTTCGGGTGTCTGGGAGAGCGCTCCGAAGCGCCGGTCGCGTTGAGCGTATTCCTCAAGCGCCTCGAGGAAGGCGGCGCGATCGAAATCGGGCCACAGGCAAGGCATAAAGACAAATTCGGAATAGGCCGCCTGCCACAGCAGGAAATTTGACAGGCGCTTTTCGCCGCTGGTGCGGATCACAAGATCGGGATCGGGGATACCAGCGGTGTCGACAAAGGCCGACAGGGTGAGTTCGTTGATTGTAGCCGGATCGAGGCGGCCTGACTGCGCCGCTTCGGCGATCCGCCGCGCGGCCCGCGCCAACTCGTCCCGGGCGCCGTAGTTGAACGCAATCACCAGGGTGACGCCGGTGTTTTCGCGGGTGCGCTCTTCGGCCTCGTCGAGCAGGGCGCGAATGTCGGACTGGATCGACTGGCGGCAGCCGATGACCTTCAGGCGCACGTTTTCGCGGTGAAGTTCGGCCAGATCCTTGCGGATGAAAAACCGCAGGATGCTCATCAAATCCGAGACTTCTTCCTTCGGCCGGTTCCAGTTTTCCGATGAAAAGGCAAAGAGGGTTAGGTATTCGATCTTGGCCTCGTGCGCGGTGCGTACGGCTTCACGGACCCGCTCGACCCCGGCGCGATGGCCTGCGGTGCGCGGCAATCCGCGCGCGGCAGCCCAGCGGCCATTGCCATCCATGATGACGGCAACGTGCCTGGGCGCTTTGCTGTGTGGGTCGAGTTGCATCGTCTGGCTCTTGCCCCGTTGTGGCGACATCTGCGCCTAAACCTGCATGATCTCCTTTTCCTTCTCGACCAGCAGGCGGTCGATCTCGGCGATCGTGTCGTCGGTCATCTTCTGAACCTGATCCGATTCGCGGCGGCTGTCATCCTGGCTGATGTCGCCATCCTTTTCGGCCTTCTTGAGCTGGTCCATGCCATCGCGGCGCACGTTGCGGATCGCGATGCGCGCATTTTCAGCATAGGTGTGGGAAACCTTGACCAGCGACTTGCGCCGCTCTTCATTGAGCTCGGGCAGCGGAATCCTGAGATTCTGGCCATCAACAATGGGATTGAGGCCGAGATTGGCTTCGCGGATGCCGCGATCGACGGCGCCCACCATCTGCTTGTCCCAGACCGAAACGCCAAGCATGCGCGACTCAGGCACGGTGACATTGGCCACCTGGTTGAGCGGCACGCGTGAGCCATAGGCTTCGACCATCACCGGATCGAGCACATTGGCCGAAGCCCGGCCGGTGCGCAAAGAAGCTATGTCGCTCTTGAACGCTGTGATGGCGCCTTCCATGCGCCGTTTCAGTTCCTTCATATCAGCGGTCTCGCTCATCGCCAGTCTCTCCTGCCATCCAAACTCATATCATGTCCGGCGCGCGGCCCGACCGCGTCTTGCAAGCTATTGGTCGCGCACGATGGTGGCGCGGCCGCCGCCGACTATGATCTTTGCAAATGCGCCCTTTTCGTGGATCGAAAACACCACGATCGGAATCTTGTTTTCCCGCGCCAGGGCAACTGCCGCAACATCCATAACGGCCAGACCCTTGTTGAGCACCTCGTCATGGGTCAGGCTGTCGAACCGGGTGGCGTCGGGATCGGCCTTCGGATCGGCCGAATAGATACCGTCGACCTGGGTGCCTTTGAGAATGGCTTCCGCCCCCATTTCCGCGGCGCGCAACGCGGCTGCGGAATCAGTGGTGAAGAAGGGATTGCCGGTGCCGCCTGCAAAGATCACCACCCTGCCCTTTTCAATGTGATGCAGCGCCGCGCGCTGGGAAAAGCTCTGGCAGATCTCCGGCATCGAGATGGCCGACAACACTTCGGTGTCCACGCCCAGCTTGCGCAGCGAGGTGGCCAGTGCCAGTGCGTTGATGACGGTGGCCAGCATGCCCATGTGGTCGCCGGTCACCCGATCGCCGCCCTTGGACGCCACCGCAACGCCGCGAAAGATGTTGCCGCCCCCAACCACAACGCCAACTTCGACCCCTAGGGCGCGAACCTCCGCGATATCGGCGGCGATTCGGTCGGCTACGGCGACGTCAATGCCAAATCCCTGCTGACCCATCAGGGCTTCGCCAGAGGCTTTGAGCAAAACGCGTTTATACAGGGGCTGGGAGGTCATGCGCTGATCCGGATTTTTGTATGAGGCCCGGATACACGAAGGGCACCGCGTTGTCACGCGATGCCCCATTGGTTTTTTCCTCAAGTGAGGACGGCTTCAGCCTTTGGCGGCCGCTGCCACTTCAGCTGCGAAGTCACTCTCTTCCTTCTCGATTCCCTCACCGAGCTGGAAGCGGACGAAGCCAGCAATTTCAACCGGTGCGCCGGCTTCGGCTTCCGCGGCCTTGACCGCCTCGCCAACCGTCTGGTCGGGATTCATCACGAATGCCTGGGACATCAGCGCCACTTCCTCGAAGAATTTGCGCATCCGGCCTTCAACCATCTTTTCAATGATGTTGTCGGGCTTGCCCGATTCGCGGGCCTGCTCGGCAAAAACGCTGCGCTCGCGGTCGGCGATGGTGGCGTCGACATCAGCGGACGTCAGCGCCAGCGGGTTGGTGGCAGCGATATGCATGGCCACCTGGCGGCCGATCGAGGCCACAGCATCGGCGTTGCCGGTGGATTTGACGGCCACGATAACACCGAGCTTGCCAAGACCATCGGCAACGGCGTTGTGGACATAGGTGGACACCACGCCCGCATCGACCGACAGCTTTGCCGAACGGCGCAAATTCATGTTTTCGCCAATATGCGCGACGGCGTCCTTGACGGTTTCTGTCACCGACTTGCCGCTCGACGGCATGGTTTTTTCGCCAAGCGCCTCAACCGACCCGTCGGTGGACAGCGCCACGGAAGCGATTGAACGGGCGAGATCCTGGAAGGCATCGTTGCGGGCGACGAAATCGGTCTCGGAATTGACTTCGACCACGACTGCCGAATTGGCGTCGGACGCCACGGCGATAAGGCCTTCGGCAGCGGTGCGGCCGGATTTCTTGTCGGCCTTGGCGATGCCCTTGGCACGCAGCCAGTCGACGGCAGCTTCCATATCGCCACCGGTCTCGGCCAGCGCCTTCTTGCAGTCCATCATGCCGGCGCCGGTCTTGTCGCGCAGCTCTTTTACCATTGCAGCGGTAATGCTCATAACAGCCTCTTAAGTCTTGATGCGCCCGCTCCGGCCGCTTGTGCTGCGGAGGTGCGGTAACGCAGTGTCGGCATGACATTCATGCCATTGAAACATGACAGCCCGGCAAAGCACGGTGGCTTGGCCGGGCCGGTTTGGTCCGAAACCCGGTAAAATCAGGCTTTTGCGGCTTCCGCGGCCGGTGCTTCGGCAGCGGCCTCAGGGGCCGCTTCGGTAGCCGCTTCCGGGGCAGCTTCAGTGGCCGCCTCCGGGGCGGCTTCGGGAGCAGGCTCTTCGAGCGCCGGCTCGGCCGGAGCTTCCATTTCGCCAAGATCCACACCCGAGGCGCCCTGCTGACGGGCAATGCCGTCGATACAGGCGCGGCTGATCAGATCGCAATAGAGCGAAATGGCGCGGCTGGCATCGTCATTACCCGGGATCGCATAGTCGACCACATCGGGATCGCAGTTGGAATCGATAATGGCGACGACCGGAATGCCAAGACGCTTGGCTTCCTGGATGGCGATGCCTTCCTTGTTGGTGTCGATGACGAACATCAGGTCAGGCGTGCCGCCCATATCGCGAATGCCGCCCAGAGCGCGGTTGAGTTTCTCGCGCTCGCGCTCGAGGTTGAGACGCTCTTTCTTGGTGAAGCCCGAGGCTTCCGCCTGCAGGATCTCGTCGAGCTTGCGCAGACGCTGGATCGAGTGCGAGATCGTCTTCCAGTTGGTCAGCATGCCGCCGAGCCAGCGGGCATTGACGTAGTACTGCGCCGACCGCGAAGCGGCATCGGCAACAATTTCAGATGCCTGGCGCTTGGTGCCGACGAACAGCACGCGACCGCCCTTGGAGACGGTATCGGAGACCAGCTTCAATGCTTCATTGAGCATCGGCACGGTCTGGCCAAGATCGAGAATGTGAAGATTATTGCGTGCGCCAAAAATGTATGGCTTCATCTTCGGGTTCCAGCGATGTGTCTGGTGGCCGAAGTGGACGCCGGCTTCAAGCAGCTGGCGCATGGTAAAATCAGGCAATGCCATGCCTTGTTCTCCTGTTTCCGGTTGAACCTCCGCGGGGCGTGAGCGCTGATGCGCCACCGGCGGAACGGCCCGGATTTCTCCCGGGTCACCCCATGCCCCACGTGTGGAATGAGCGTCGCCTTACAGGCAATGGCGCGTTATTGCAAGTGCGAAAGGCCGCCCGCGCGGGCCGGTTACAGGCGGTTGGGAATTGAGTAGCCGTAGCTCTCCGGGCAATTCGCAACGATCGAGCGCTTGATCTCCAGCAATTTGTTGCGCTGCTGGTTCGCCTCGTCGCGCGATGAATTGGCGTCAGACCGGTAGGCTTTCTTGCGATCGATGAAATAGGTCCGCCGTTCCTTTTTCTCATTTCGTCGCTGAACATTGGTATCGATATCGTCCTGGATCGTGGATTTCTCAGAGTTATGGCGCTCTATGTTCGACTTGATGTTCTCGATCTCGCGTTTGAGCGAGCGAATGTCGGCTTCAGCGTATTTCTTGTTGTCCGGATTCCAGGAGATGCTATCGCGCAAATCCTTGATCCGGCTTCTCTTGTCGGAGATTGACGACTTGAGCGATTTGACCTTCTCGATCTTGGCCTTCTTTTTCTCATTGAGATAATAGAGCGTCTGATTGATGGAATCGATTTCCGCCTTGATGGATTGAGCCTGCGCTGCGGCGGTGGAGGAATTGGACACCGCGCTGTCATGGTCGGCGCGCCGGATCTTGAACACCTTCATCACATCCGACCAGTTGCGTTTGGCCGCTTCGCATTGCTCCTTGGTCATGGGGACCTCCTCTTGGCTGTTATCCGGCGGCGCTCGCTAAATACATTGCTCAAGAGCCGCGGTTTCAAAAGCAAGCTGCCGTCAGAAAAAGCATGGCGAACCAGTGGAACGCCTATTCCACGCCGGCATCGTTTGCGCGCATGTCGTCGCTCGTCCTTCAACTCGGCGCACGCTACGCTAGATTTTCCGGAATTCTAGTCCTGATTGCATTTATTGGCAAACCGCACGCAATCTTGAGATGATTTTTGATGTGCGGCTTGCGGCGGCTGATTGGCAAAAAGATGCGCGTGGTGCCAGGTTCGGCGATGTCGCCTTGAGTGGCACCGGCGCTGTTAACTCTGGAAACCTGCAAGAAGTCGGCCCTGATCGCGACGCGCCGCTTCTGATTCTGCGCCGGGAACGCGGTTTGCCGCCTGATCCGGGCACGGTACGGCCGTTGCTGGGTTCGCTAAGCGTCGCGGGGTTCGGGATCGAACATGTCGGGCAGCGCCGGGCGTCGCTTAAGCACGAAATCGCTTTCATCCATGGTCAGATCGCGGGTGACGCCATCAGCATGGAGCCTGAAGGCGATCGAACAGACGGGATATCCATCGCCCCGCGTTTCATCGTTGAGATTGCACTTTGAAACCGGCCAAAACCTGTTGCCGGCCCTACTCCTGCTCGAAATTGCATGGCCAGCCGGATGGCCTCGTCAAGCCGGCAGGCAGACTTGTGCTGTCATCGCCGCATGCGATGTCCAGTTGCAACTGGGTAAGGCCTGTCGCGGCGGACAAATCCACGCCTTCGAAACGGGCGAGAAACACGAAGGCCCGATCAAAATCCAATGCTGCGTCAAATGTTGTCCCGCGGAAATCGGCGCGAGCCAGATTGGCCAGCGCAAAACGGCTGCCGGAGATGTCGGCGCCATCAAACTGAGCCCGTCCAAGGTCGGCCTTGGTGAAATCAGTGTTGGCAAGCTTGGCATTGTGGAACCTGACGCGCTGCATCTCGGCATTGCCGAAAGTGGCGCCGATCGCGTCGATTTCGCTGAAATCCGCGCGATAGGCTTCAACCCTGTCAAACCGGGCGCCGGCCGCGCTTGAACCTGCCAGGGATGCCCGGAACAACGTTGCCTTTTCAAAATTGGCCTCAACCAAATTGCTCTCTCGCAGATCGGTGGAGGTCAGATTGGTGTCAAACAGATTGGCCCCGCTCAAATCGGAAGCTTTGAGCATCAGCAATTTTCTATCGCAGTTTTCCCAGTTTATGCCGGGCTCGGCCGCAGCGCGGCAATCGGGCTGATCTGCCGCGTGGCTGGGCACCACGAAGCCGGAGAGAAGGACCGTAAGGACACCCCCGAATACCGTAAGCTTTGGCTGTGACATCATGAGCTGCTTCAACTCCCTGGGCTGTTGCGCCGGCCGAATTCATTCACGAATCTATGTATGGCGCGCCATAAGGCCGGTCAAATCAAGATTTGCTTATCCCGACAGGCACACTTAAGCGACTTGGGAAGGACCCGGAAACGGGCGCACGGTCCCTTGCCTTCATGTCAGCTGCGGATTCCTACCCGACAATGCGGCCGGCAAAGGTTTTCCGTCTCCGCTGCGCCCATAGACTACTCCTCGCAGGGCTCGGGATCGAACATGTCGAGCTGCGCCAGGCGGCCCTCAAGCACGAAATCGCCGTAATCCATGGTCAGGTCGCGGGTAACGCCATTTGCATAGAGCTTGAAGGCGATCGAATAGACGGGAAGCTCGTCGCCCTGGGATTCCTCGTTGAAATAGGACATCGAAACCGGCCAGAACTCATTGCCGGCCATAGCGCCGGCGGCTGCAGCCTCTTTGTCGTCCGGCTCGGGCGCTTTTTTGGCGCCTACGATGGTGGTGGTGATCATCGCCTGGTCGCCGTCATCGGAACCATCATAGATGCGCGATTGATAGAACCGCTCACCGTCTTCGGCGCGGTCGATCATTTCCTCCATATGCTCGGTGGGGAACCGCGCTTCAGCTATGTCGAGCGACAGGGATTCGGGCTGTTCGAGCGTGACCGCCAGGCCCTCCCCTTCGGCTCTGGCGGAGCCGCGGATCTCCCGGTCGAGCTGCTGATTGACAAAGGAACGGGTGACAAAGCGGAAGGTGCGGTTGCGCACATCCTCGAAAGTGGTGGTCTGCTGATCGGTGATGCGGGAATCATCCATGGTGGTGATTTCGGTCACAAAACGGAACGAGACCGTATAGCCCTCGCATGCCGATCCGTTGAACTCATAGACCATGCGGCCGCTCATGCCGGAAATGCCGGACCGTTCGGACGCGGCCTTCAGCGATAAATCATAGACCGCGCGGTGGGCGGCAAGCCCGCTGGCGCCCGCCTGGGCGTCCGGAACCATCGGCGCCGCCGCCATTGCCACAGCCATCGCAACTCCATACATGCGCATCCGGTTTTCTCCTGTCGAATCCTGAACCGATGTTATATGACCAGTCGCGGCAAAAGCGAGGCGGAACTTCGTCGCGCCCGTGATTTGCCTTTGCAACGGTTGAAACAACAAGTCGGCGCGGCCCCTGATTGCCGCCCGCGGACGAGCAGCAAACGGAGTTACGAGCATGACCGACAGCATTCAATCGCGCCTGGCCGCCCGCAACATCACGCTTCCCGAGGCGGCGGCGCCCGCGGCCAATTATCTGCCCTATGTCATCAGCGGCTCGCAACTTTTCATATCCGGCCAGTTGCCAATGGAAAACGGTGCGTTGGCGGTGACCGGGCTGCTCGGCCGTGATGTCGATGTATCTGCCGGCCAACGCGCGGCGGAACTGTGCGCCATCAACATTCTCAGCCAGGCCAAGGCGGCGCTGGGCGGCGATCTCGGCCGCATCGCCCGGGTGATCAAGCTCAACGGCTTCGTCGCGTCCGATCCGGGGTTCACCGAGCAGCATCTGGTAGTCAACGGCGCCTCCAACCTGCTCGCCGAGATCCTCGGGGACGCCGGCAAGCACGCGCGCGCCGCTGTCGGCATGGCCTGCCTTCCGCTCAATGCTGCCGTCGAAATCGACGCCGTGATCGAAATCCGCTGACATGACCGGGCTGACATCGGAGACCTGCGGTCTTTTGTGGCTGACCGCCCGACCGGTGGCGCATCGCGGCTACCACGACATGAACCAGGCGGTGTGGGAAAACACCACATCCGCCTTCGCCCGGGCCATTGAGGCCGGCTATGCGATCGAGTGCGACCTGCAGATTGCCGCCGACGGGGTGCCGGTGGTATTCCACGATCACGATCTGAGCCGGCTGTGCGGCCTGCCCGGTGATGTACGGGCGCGGACGTCGCAGGAGCTTGCGCAACTGGCCGTGGGCGGCACCGCCGACCGGGTGCCTTCGCTGCCGCAATTGCTCAAACAGGTTGCAGGCCAGGTGCCGCTGGTGCTCGAGCTCAAGGGCCGGCCCGGCGACGATGACGGATTTGCCGCTGCGGTGGCCGAGTGCCTGGAAGACTACGATGGCGAGGCGGCGCTGATGAGTTTTGATCATCAACTGCTGCGTGATTTGAAGGCGTGCGAGATCTCCCGGCCGCTCGGCCTGGTCGCCGAGGGCGTCAAACCGGAAGCCTTCTTCGTCCACGAGGAAGCGATGCAACTGGGCCTCGATTTCATCTCCTACTGTGTGCATCACATGCCCAACAGCTTCGTCGAAGCGCAGCGGGCGCAGGGCGTGCCGATCCTGACCTGGACGGTGCGCGATGCCGACGCGATCGAGCGCACCCGTACTTATGCCGACCAGATGACATTCGAGGGATTTGACCCCAGCGCCCTGGAAGCAACCGGCTGATCTTGTCATTTGCCACCCGGATCATAGGTTGATGGACAGGAGGCGGCCCGCTTCCATAAAGCTTGGAACCACAATCGATGACCCCAGACAAGCCGGAGCACACGCTATCGACCATCGACGGCATGGCGGCGGTCGACAAGGTGCAATGGGATCGCTTGGGCGGCGCATCAAAGAGTTCGCAAACTGAGTCCGGAATTTTCTATAACCCGTTTGTCAGTCACGCTTTTTTGTCGTCACTTGAAGACTCTGGCTCGGTCTGCGCGGAAACCGGATGGTTGCCGCGCCATATCGTCTTGCGGGAGCCGGGCGGCGAGCTCGAAGGTGCGCTTCCCGCCTGTATCAAGAGCCACTCAATGGGCGAATATGTGTTCGACCATGCCTGGGCCGATGCCTTTACCCGCGCCGGCGGGCGCTATTATCCGAAGCTGCAATGTTCCGCGCCATTCACACCGGCCACCGGTCCGCGATTGATGGTGACGCCGGGTCCGGCGGCGGAGGCCGGGCGCCGGGCTCTGGCGGCGGGCGGGCGGGCGCTGTGCTCCCAGCTTGGGCTGTCCTCGGTTCACGCCACTTTTGTGCCGGAAGCCGAGATTGCAGCGTTCGAAGCCGAAGGCTATCTGCATCGCACCGATCAGCAGTTTCACTTCGCCAATCAGAGCTATGGCAGCTATTCCGATTTTCTCGACACGCTGTCCTCGCGCAAGCGCAAGCAATTGAAGAAAGAGCGGCGACTGGCGCTGGAAAACGGCATCGAAATCGAATGGCTGAGCGGCAATGATCTCAACGAAACCGTTTGGGACGTGTTTTACGGCTTCTATGTCGATACCGGCGGCCGCAAATGGGGCCGTCCCTATCTGACGCGCGCATTTTTTTCGCTGATTGGCGAGCGCATGGCCGAGGATGTGCTTCTGGTGATGGCCAAGCGAGAGGGCCGCTATATTGCCGGTGCGATCAATTTCATCGGCGGCGACTGCCTCTATGGCCGCCATTGGGGCTGCGCAGAGGATCATCCTTTCCTGCATTTCGAGGTTTGCTATCACCAGGCCATCGATTTCGCCATCGAGAAAGGTCTTGCCAGGGTCGAGGCCGGCGCTCAGGGCGAGCACAAGCTGGCGCGGGGCTACATGCCGGTGACCACCCATTCCGCCCATTACATTGATCATCCCGGATTGCGCGGAGCGGTGGCCGATTACCTCAAGCGCGAGCGCCGCGAGGTGGCTTATATGCGCGATGTGCTCAGCGAGCACGGTCCTTTTCGCAAAGCCGAGCAAGCGGTTAGCCAGGACGATTGATTTGGACCGGAAGCCCGACCGCCGCATCCGTCACGGGCGGTTGACGCGCACCTTAAGGGCGGTGCAAACAGGATTATCAGACCAATTACGGAGATCCACCCGATGAGCGCAGCACTGTATGACGACAACAACGTGTTTGCCAAAATCCTGCGCGGCGAACTGCCGGCGGAGCGGCTTTACGAGGATGAGCATACGCTGGCGATCATGGACATCATGCCGCGCGGCGATGGCCATTGCCTGGTGATCCCCAAGGCCCCTGCCCGCAATGTTCTTGATGCGGATACGGACAGCCTCGCAGCGGTTGCGGCTTCCACGCAACGCATGGCGCAGGCGGTGATGAAAGCCTTCGGCGCTGACGGGGTGACTGTGCAGCAGTTCAACGAAGCTGCGGGCGGTCAGGTGGTGTTTCACCTGCATGTGCATGTGATTCCGCGGTTCGATGGTGTCGCGATGAAGCCGCATACCGGCACAATGGAAGACGCCGAAGTGCTTAAAGAAAATGCGGAGAAGATCCGTGCGGCGCTGGGCTGACACCATATAGTCGGTACCCGAAAGACACTGTTGCCCCTGTCTGCCTTGGTTTTGCGACAATGTTGGTGCAGGAGCCGATCCACGCTCGAACAGCGAGGCCGCTATGCAAACCGCACTCATACTGATGACCATCCTGGGCTGTGACGACAGTGCTACGCAATGTCACTATCTCGAGATGCTTGACGAGCGTTGGACCACGATCCAGGCCTGTAACGCCGTGTCCGAAGACAGGCTGTCGGCCTACTCAAACGTCAATTACCCGGTTGTCGTGGCGGTGTGCCAGACCCCCGAAGACAGCGGGCTGAACGAGGTCGCCGGCGATGTTGCGGCTGATCCCGGCATCGCGGCGACAGTGGATGGCGAAGTGCCGGGTGACGGTGGCGACATTGCCGTTGAAGAGACCGCCCGTGATGAGGCGGATTTTTTGACGCCTCCTGCCGACATTCCAATGCCAGTGGCCGGCTTCGCGCCCGAAGACACGGAAGCGGAGGATGAGGAAGCCGGGATCGCGCGGCGGATCCTCGCGCGCATCGGCTCCAAACTGCCGGAAGCCGCCAGCCTCAAAACGCTGGTTGGCAAGCCCGTGCATGTGGTCACCGACAGCTATTCCTGGGTCGCCCGCCGCTTCGAGGATTAGAACGCCGGTGTTTCAAAGCCCGAGCAGCGTCTGACCACCGATCAACAGGCTCAAAGCCACCAGTATTCCCACCCAGATCCGTTTTCCCGCCACCAGGAAAGCCGCAAAGCCGATCGTCGTAGCGGCCACCCTCAAGATGACGGGGGCCTCCTGGAGTGCGCCGGTCGGGTAGAGGATCAGCTTGGCGATCACGGCCGCGACCAGTGCTGTGGCGACGGCGCGGACCCAGGTCAGTGCCGCGGAGTCGTCCTTCAAGCGATTGCCGACCAGAACCCCGAACCAGCGCCACATATCGGTGGCTATCCAGCCGGCGATGGCGATGAACAGGTAGGGCCACCACCAGTAATCGAACGTCTCGTAGCCGATCATGAGCGCCCCGAACGATGTTTCCAGGCGCGGTCGGCGAGGAACGCCAGCGTGCCGCCCACAAGGCCGGCATAGAGAATGTCGAATTCCGGCGCGATCTGATGAAAGGCGGGCCCCAGCGCAAGCCCAAAGAGCATGGCGATGCGCCCTGCCCGGTCGCGCGTCGAGGCCCAGATCGAGGTCAGGAAATAGACCGGTGTGAGAAAGAACAGAGCGCCCGCCAGCAGGGCGGGCAGGCTGGCGACGGTCGAATAGATCAACGCCACCAGAATAATGTTGGCGGTGGTGACGGTGATGCCAAAGCCTGCAAAAAACGCCACACGATGCTCGCGCGGCACATCGCGGATGCGCTCCATGGTGAAGACATAGGCGGTGATTGCCACGAAGTGCGACAGCGCCAGCAGCAGCCATGTCGGCGTTTTCGCGGTGCGGATCTCCGGAATTAGTGCTGCCACCATCGGCATCAGCCGGATCGAGGACAAAGCCACGGTGATGAAGGCCGCCGGCAGCGATGCGCCCGCCAGGATCGAGCCAACCAGGAGCACCTTGGCCGGCAACGCCCAGATCATGCCGGTCATGAACACGGTTTCGCCAAACGGCACCCCTGCCTCGACGGCAAAGCCGCAGAAACCGACAAAGGCGCTCATCAGGATGATCGCGGGCAAGGAAGCAATGCCGCGTGCACCCTTGAAAAACCAATGGGGGCCGTCGCGACGGGCAGAAAAACTCATAGGACGGTGTTAGTGGCTTTGTCTGGCTCTGCAAGCGGTTTTTGTAAGCGTGTCCATGGGCGGCAGGGTTCGCCGACGGTGGCGCGCGAAACGACCGGTTCGCACGGCACGTCTATCCGACACGGTGCCTACTGCACCGGCCCACGTGGCTGCCTGCCGCTGGCCCCGCGTGTTTAGCCGCTATAAAAAACGCCCCGGTGTTGACCGGGGCGTTTTGAGAGTCATGGACCGTCAGAGCCGATCACTTCTTGCGCGGCACTTTGGGAACAGCGCTTGCCGGCTTCTTGGGTGCGGGCTTTTCCGCAACGTCAGACTTGGCTTCCGCGGCTTTCGGCGCATCGGGCTGCGGCGACGGCTTGGCGGCGCCCCTGCCCCCGCCCTTGCCCGAGCCGCCCCGCGGCTTGGCCGCGGTTTTGGCGGTTGCCGCCTTGGCCTTGGCCGGCGCGCGTTTCTTGGCGGGCAGTTTTTCCTTCTTCGGACTGACCGGCGCTTCGCCGGGGATCGCCTCAAGGATCAGGCCCTTGCCGCCATCCTTCTCGCCCACGGTGACCTTCACGGTGCCGCCATGCTTGAGCTTGCCAAACAACAGCTCGTTGGCGAGTTCCTTTTTGATGTTTTCCTGGATCACCCGACCCAGGGGCCGCGCACCCATGCGCTCGTCATAGCCCTTGTCAGCAAGCCAGGCGATCGCGTCCTCTCCGAGATCGAAGGTGACATTGCGTTCGGCGAGCTGCGCCTCAAGCTGCATGACGAATTTCTGCACCACCATGTGCACCACTTTGACCGGCAGCGAGCCGAACGGAATGATGGCGTCAAGACGGTTGCGGAATTCGGGCGTGAACAGCCGGTTGATCGCCTCCATGTCGTCGCCTTCGCGCTTGGAGGAGCCGAAGCCGATGGCCGCCTTAGCCATGTCGGAGGCGCCGGCATTGGTGGTCATGATCAGGATCACGTTGCGGAAATCGATCTTCTTGCCATTGTGATCGGTGAGCGAGCCATGATCCATGACCTGCAACAGGATGTTGAACAGGTCAGGATGTGCCTTTTCGATCTCGTCAAGCAGCAACACGCAATAGGGATGCTGGTCGACACCGTCGGTCAAAAGGCCGCCCTGGTCGAACCCGACATAGCCCGGAGGCGCGCCGATCAGCCGCGAGACCGTGTGCCGTTCCATGTATTCCGACATGTCGAAGCGCAGCAGTTCCACGCCGAGCGACGACGCAAGCTGCTTGGCAACCTCGGTCTTGCCGACACCGGTGGGGCCCGAGAACAGGTAGGAGCCGATTGGCTTGTCGGGTTCGCGCAGTCCGGCGCGGGCCAGACGGATCGCAGCCGTGAGCGCGTCGATGGCCGCATCCTGACCGTAAACGACCGAGCGCAGCTCCTTGTCGAGATTGGCGAGCACCGTCTCGTCATCCTTTGAGACGGTCTTGGCCGGAATCCGCGCCATGGTGGCGATGGTGTTCTCGATCTCCAATTCGGTCAGCGTCTTCTTGCGGCTTTTTTCCGGGAGAAGCATCTGGGCCGCGCCCGATTCATCAATCACATCAATGGCCTTGTCGGGCAATTTGCGATCAGTGATGTAGCGCGCAGACAGTTCCACCGCCGCCTTGATGGCGTCATCGGTGTAGGCCACGCGGTGGTAGTCCTCGAAATAGGGCTTCAGGCCCTTGAGGATGTCTACCGTGTCATCAATGGTCGGCTCGTTGACATCGATTTTCTGGAAACGGCGGACCAACGCCCGGTCCTTCTCAAAGAACTGGCGGTATTCTTTGTAGGTGGTCGATCCAATGCAGCGGATCGCACCCGAAGACAGCGCGGGCTTGAGCAGGTTGGAGGCGTCCATCGCGCCGCCGGAGGTGGCGCCGGCGCCGATCACGGTATGGATCTCGTCGATGAACAGCACCGCGTCGGGCAGATCCTCAAGTTCCTTGACCACCTGCTTGAGGCGCTCCTCGAAATCGCCGCGGTAGCGGGTGCCGGCCAGCAGCGCGCCCATGTCGAGCGAATAGATCACCGCATCGGCCAGCACGTCGGGCACCTCGCCCTCGACAATGCGCTTGGCGAGGCCTTCGGCGATCGCCGTCTTGCCGACGCCGGGATCTCCCACATAGAGCGGGTTGTTCTTGGAGCGGCGGCACAGGATCTGGATGGTGCGGTTGACCTCTTCGGCGCGGCCGATCAGCGGATCGATACGCCCGGTACCGGCCTTTTCGTTTAGATTGACGCAATAGGCCGAGAGCGCGTCCTGGCCCTTTTTCTTGCCGCCCTCTTCGCCGGAAGGGTCGGATTTGGCGGAGTCCGACTCAGGCTCCTCGATGCCGCGCACCGGCCGCGCTTCGCCAGAGCCCGGGCGCTTGGCGATTCCATGGGAGATGAAATTGACCGCGTCGTAGCGGGTCATTTCCTGCTCCTGAAGGAAATAGGCGGCGTGGCTTTCGCGTTCGGCGAAGATCGCGACCAGCACATTGGCGCCGGTGACTTCCTCACGGCCCGAGGACTGGACATGGATGACAGCACGCTGGATGACGCGCTGAAAGCCAGACGTGGGCTTGGAATCCTCGTCATAGCCGGTGATCAGATTTCCGAGTTCCTTGTCGACATAATCGCTGACCGTGCGGCGCAACTGATCGAGATCGACATTGCAGGCGCCCATCACCGCCGCAGCGTCGGGATCCTCTATCAGCGCCAGAAGCAGATGCTCGAGCGTGGCGTATTCGTGATGCCGTTCATTGGCATAGGTCAACGCCTGATGGATCGCCTTTTCGAGACTGTTTGAAAAGCTGGGCAAATTCAGATCCTCATTTCTTTTCCATCACGCATTGCAGCGGATGATGATGTGTGCGGGCGAAATCCATCACCTGTGTCACTTTGGTTTCAGCCACCTCATAGGTAAACACCCCGCACTCGCCGACTCCGTGGTTGTGAACATGCAACATGATTCGCGTGGCCTGCTCGCGATCTTTCTGGAAGAATCTCTCGAGCACATGAATCACGAACTCCATCGGAGTGTAGTCGTCATTGAGCAGCAATACCCGGTACAGACTCGGTTTCTTGACCTGCGGCTTTGTCCGGGTGATCACCGAGGTGCCCCTGTCAGAGCCTCCATCTCCGGCTTTTTTGTCCGCCTGCAAGCGTGTCCGGTTCGCGCTGTCGTTCACTCTGGCCATGTCCTGTGGTTTTCAACCGGCGCACAAAAACACAATACGCCGGGCACTCGCCCTAACTTAGTCTTTCCTGCGGCGATTTTAAGCCCCCTTGATCAGCGAGGAAAGTTATTTCCGGCGCCGACCCGCAATACGCAAAGCCCGCCCGCATCAGGATGCGGACGGGCTTTGTCATACAATCACATCCGCCCTGACAGGGCAGAGGCAAGAACAGCTTAGGCGGCAGTCTTGGCGGCTGCGGCTTCGAAAGGCTTGTAAGCTTCCTTGGCCAGATCAGCGTAGAGTTCGCTCATCTTGGTGGCCTGGGACACAAACGTCTCATAGGAAGTCTTTGCGTAGTCGGTCTGGATTTCGATGGCCTTGTCGAGGCTCTTGGCCGAAACCAGCTTCTCGACGACAGCGGCGCTGTCTTCATAGGACTTCTTCGAGTATTCGGTGGCTTCGGCAGCCATCTGCTGAAAACCCTTGGTCATGGCCGACATGGTGGTCAGCATGGAGTCCATGGCTTCTTTGTTCATCTTGGAGGTGCTGTCAAAATTCATCATGTCTGCGGTTCCTGTCCTAGGGGAAGAAGATGCCCCCTAGTTAGGTGCACTGCACAATAATGTCAAGACAATTGTGCATTGCACCAAAGTACAACAGCATGGCTGAATCACCCGAACAAGCCGCCGTCCCGGCACCCAAAGGCCGGTCCGGGCAAGCCACCGGCGCAAATTTGGCACGATCTGGCGGCAAGGAATCGTTCATCATAAACGGATTGGTAACGACGTGGGTCTAAGTTCGGACCCAATGGCTGATCAAGGAGGGCGTCAGCCAGAAACCCTTCACCCCGCCAGTTCGTGAGTGAGTTATCGTGTATCAGCGTAAAACCAAACTGTCGCACCGGTTTGCCTCCCTTCCCCGTCGCATTTTCAGCCTGCTCGCCATTGCCGGTATGGCTGTGGCGCTCGCCAGCGCGCCGGCGGCCGCAAATTCGAAATATGCCGGCATCGTCATCGACGCCAAAACCGGCAAGACGCTTTATGCCTACAATGCCGACAAGCTTCGCTATCCGGCGTCATTGACCAAGATGATGACGCTTTACATGGTGTTCGAGGCGCTGGATCGCGGCAAGATCAAGCTTGGCACGCGCATCAAGTTCTCATCCAACGCCGCCAAGGAGCCCCCGACCAAGCTCGGCGTGCGCGCCGGGCGGTCGATCACGGTGGAACAAGGCATCTATTCGCTGGTAACCAAATCGGCCAATGACGCCTCGACCGCGATTGCCGAGCATCTGGGCGGATCGGAAGCCAAATTCGCCAGGATGATGACCGCCAAGGCGCGGTCGCTGGGCATGAGCAAGACCACGTTCCGCAACGCCCACGGGCTGCCCAACTCCAAGCAGGTGACTACGGCGCGCGACATGGCGCGTCTTGGCCTTGCGCTGCGCGAGCATCATCCGCGCCGCTACAAATATTTCTCGGCCCGGTCGTTCAAGTTCGGCAAGTCGCGCTTTTCCAACCACAACCGGTTGCTGGGCACTGTGCGCGGCGTTGACGGCATCAAGACCGGCTACACCCGTGCATCCGGCTTCAACCTTGTCAGTTCCGTGGTTGACCGTGACCGCTCGATCGTCGCGGTGGTGATGGGCGGCCGTACCGGCGCGCGCCGCAACGCGCAGATGAAGAAACTGATCTCGCGCTACCTGCCGAAGGCATCGACCCGCGGCGGCGGCAATCTGATTGCCCGTGGAGCGCCGACCGCCACTGCGGTTGCGGCCCTGCAATTGCCGAAGATCGGACCGGTTCCGACATTGCGTCACCGCACCAACGCGCGTCTGGAGCTGGCTTATGCGGCGCCAACGCCCGCGCCGGTTGTCGGCCGCGAGGCGCTGGCACGGTCGCTGGAAGCGCAGAAGGTTGCAATCCCCACTCCCGCGCCCGCCGTGGTCCCGCCTGCGCCGATTGCCTCCGGGCAAGCGACTGTCGATCCGGTGACCACCGCCTCGACCTCGGCGATGAGCGGCTGGATGATCCAGATCGGCGCGATGCCGGACCGCAATGCGGCTGTGGCGCTGTTGTCGCGCGCCCAGGGCGCTGGCGGCGGGGCATTGTCGAATGCCGAGCCGTTCACCATGGCCTACACCAAGAACAATCAGCAGCTCTACCGCGCGCGCTTTGGCGGGTTCAGCGGCCAGAAAGGTGCAACGCGAGCATGCAGCGCCTTGAAGAAAAAGGGGTTTGCCTGCTGGGCGACCGCGAACTGACGCCAATTCCGGCAAGGAACGGCGAAAATACCACGTGGCGTGCGTTTAGCGCCACGTCCGGAGACACGGGCTCCGGGGACAGTCCACGTTTTGTATCGCGTATACGGGGAAATCAGTCATGTCGACGCAAGAGAACATCCTTGGCCTCATTGATCCGGCCAGCAAGAAACGCCGTGCCGCCCGCATCGGGATGCATCCGCTTCATGAGGCGGCGATGCGCCTCGCGGATCTCGGATTCGCTCGCCCCCGGAGCAAGACCAAGGATCTCGTAGGCCTCCTTTTGTGTCATGGCGCCCGCGCTTGGCGCAGCTCCCAGCCCCGGGTCTTCGTCCATGTCCGGGCCGGCACGCCAGTCGGGCATTCTGCGGTCAAGATACGATTCCAGTAGGCCAAGGCTTTCCGGATCTCCAGCCAACTCGTTGCGCAGCTGCATCAGGTCCGCCTCATCGAGCGCGTCGAGTTCGCTGCCTTCAAACGAGCCCGCCAGCACCAGGCCATTCATCTCGCCGGTGTCGAGATCCAGCTCCATTTCCAGCGCCGCCGATCTGACATACGACTGACCGCCCGGCGCACGGGTGGCGCGCGAGGATGCGCGGGCACGGGTAAACAGCATCATGGCGAAAGCCAGCAGCGGAATGCCCAGACCTCCGCGGCCGATCACGGTCATCCCCACACCCAACACTGCCAGGGTCGTGGGCAGAGCGAAGCGCAGCGTATTGGCGATCACCGCGGGGCGAAGGGTCATCAGACCGCCCGCAACGGCGACAAGCAGCAACAGGCCGCCAAAAAAGAGCGCGATCGGGCTCATGACCGGCGGTCACCCCCGTTGCGTCCCGGCCCCATCTGTTCAAGCAGCAGACGCGCCGCCGGGGCTTTCGAACTCTCAAGCGCCGGGCGTCCGCCCGCGGCATAGGCGGCAACTGCGCGCAACAGCGACGCCAGTTCCTGTGCGGAGTTCTGGTCAAACCGCGCATAGGCGCCGCCGGTCACCCGGGCGATTTCGCGAAATCCGGTGGCGGCGGCCGGATCTTGGCCTTCGTGAAACATGAAACAGGGCACCTTGCGCATCGCCAGTTCGCCGGCAATGACCGCCAGCTGATCGATGTTTTCTTCCATGGCGTCGCCGATATAGACCAGCGCGCTTACCGACCGTGTCTTGGCCTCATCGGCGACATGACGCAGCACACGGCCGATCTGGGTCGGCCCGCCACGGCAATCGATCCGGCTCATCAGATCGGCCAGTTGCTTCGTGTCGGTGACCCAGCGCGAGGCGCGGCACTCGCCAAGCCCGCGAAAATAGACCAGTTGGACCGACAGGCCTCCGGTCTTGCCGACCGCGTCAAACATCTCGGCCTGCAGCCCGCAGGCGATGTCCCAGGTCGGCTGACGGCTCATGGTCGCGTCGAGAGCGAAGGCCAACCGGCCCGCTCCGGGGGTCGATGGCGCGATCGCCTTGGCCGCCGACAGAAATTGCGCGATTTCCGACTTGCTAGACGTCGACACGGATTTCCCCTCGCCGCGTTGCTGCGGCGTCAGCGGATTGTGGGTCGTGGTCTTGTTTTTGGTCATCGCGAGACGCGCCGACCTCCGTTGTGGTGACAGTCCCAACAATGTGGCGCTTTACTCTCCAAACACAAGAGCGTGATACGCCGCACCGGCCGGACGATGGATCGACGGCGGATGTCTCCCCCCAAAGCGGCTACTTTCGCCGAATTCTGGCCGGCGACGCAAGAAAATGCGCTGAACACCAACCAGCGTCGTTACAGCAGGCCAAGGCCCGCCAGTTCGCGCCGCAGTTCGAGCGGCAGATCAGCCGCCTGCCCTTCTGCGCCAAGATCCGGTGGTGCGTCCTTGGCGTCCAGATAGCGCCAGCCCTGAAATGGCCGCCGTGGCGCCCAGGAGGTTTCGTGCAACACCGGTTCGAGGATCAGATTGCACCGCGATATTCCCTCCGCATCGACAAAGGGACGGATATCGACAAGCCGCTGACGGGCCTGGACATTGCCCTTGATCACCCAATAAAGCGACCCGCCGTCGAGCAGCTCTTCCGCACGCTTCGGCTGCATGCGGGTGGTGTGGAATTGCTCGGGCGTCACACCGGCCGCTTTCTGGGCGGCCAGGCGGCCCTTGATCCAGCCTTTGAGATCCTCGACGCTGTCAGCGCCGACGCATAATTTGATGAGATGCAGGGTCATGGGCCGAAATGTCGGGCGTACGCCGGGTCCGGTCAAGCCGAGCAACACCGATTTAGCGCCCCATCCACAGGCGCCTGCCGGTTCAAGGGTTCAAGCCCGTTGCAGGGTGACAGTGCCCGCAGGCGGGGTCAGCATTCCACCACGTTGACGGCAAGGCCGCCGGTCGAAGTCTCCTTGTAGCGCTCATTCATGTCGAGACCGGTCTGGCGCATGGTTTCGATACAGGCATCAAGCGGCACGAAATGCTGACCGTCGCCCTTCATCGCAAGCGAAGCTGCGGTCACCGCCTTGACCGCGCCCAGCGCATTGCGCTCGATACAAGGCACCTGGACCAGGCCGCCGACGGGATCGCAGGTCATGCCAAGATGGTGCTCAAGGGCAATTTCCGCTGCATTTTCAATTTGTTCCGGAGTTCCACCCATCACCGCAGTAAGGCCTGCGGCCGACATTGCGGCGGCCGAGCCGACCTCGCCCTGGCAGCCGACCTCCGCGCCCGAAATCGACGCATTGTGCTTGATGATGCCGCCGATCGCCGCCGCGGTCAGCAGATAGTCGCGCACCGATCCGGCATCCGATCCGTCGTGAAACTGCAGCATGTAGCGAATCGTCGCCGGAATTACGCCCGCCGCGCCATTGGTGGGTGCGGTGACCACGCGACCGCCGGCTGCGTTTTCCTCGTTGACGGCCATGGCGTAAACGCTCAGCCAATCATTGGCGAGCAGCGGATTGCGACGGTTGTTGCGCCATTCGTCCTGCAGTTTGTCGTGCATGTCGCGCGCCCGGCGGCGGACCTTGAGCCCGCCCGGCATAACGCCCTCGCCCGTCAGCCCGCGATCGATGCAGCCGCTCATCGCATTCCAGATCCGGTCGAGACCGGCGTCGAGATCCGCGCGCGCCATGTGCGCTTCCTCATTGGCTCGCTTCATCTGAGCTATCGTCAATCCCGAAGATCGGGCCATCTCCAGCATCTCACGCGCATGTGCGAATGGATAAGGCACGGTCTTGTCGATCTTGACCTGGGTCACCGCCTTGAGTGCGTCGAGTTCGATGTCGGTGACGACAAAACCGCCGCCGATGGAGTAATAGACCCGCTTGAGAAGCATCGCACCGTCGCGGTCAAACGCGGTAAAGGTCATGCCGTTCGCGTGGCCCGGAAGCGGGTGTTTCTTGTCGAACACCAGATCAACGGCCGGGTCGAATTGGTATTCGGGGTGACCTGGCGGTGAAATCCGGCGGGTGCGCTCGACGCTCTCGATGATCGCGTTCATCTTGTCGGGATCGACCTGATCGGGCAGTTCGCCCGTCAGGCCCAGCACCACCGCCCGGCCGGTGCCGTGGCCTATGCCGGTGAAAGCCAGCGATCCGTGCAGGCTGACCGCGATTGACGTGACCTTCGCCCCTGACGGCCGCGGCCAGTCAGGTCCGGCGATCTCGTCGAGAAAGCGCACCGCCGCCGACATCGGCCCCATGGTGTGGGAGCTCGAAGGGCCGACGCCAATCTTGAACACATCGAACACAGACAAAAACATGGGCGCGCCTTCTCCCTGAAACACAAGTCGACCTTACATGAGCGGGCGGATAGCGGGCGTCAATCCGCCGACACCATATGCCGTGCAAAGAACAGCAGCAGCACTGCCGGAAATCAGAATTTGGTGTGTCCGCAGCCGACGGTAAGACGCCCTGGACCAGGTGCTGGGTGCCAAAACGCGGCGCGACAGGTTCGAGGTGCCTCTATGACATTGTGCACGGGCAAAGAAAAAGCAGCGCCGGCCCGTTTTGGACATGCGCTGCTTTGATTGGCCGCACCGACGGTGCGCCGCGTTCGCTCAAATGCCGCCGAAGAGGTAGGCCAGTGCGAGAAGTCCTGAAAACCCGATCACTGCGCGGGCTGTAATGCCCCAGCAGGATTTCTGTGCGGTCTCTTCCATGAATGCTCCCGGTAAGGTGCTGTTGGGCCGCGCCGCGCGAGATGTCTCGCTAAGCTCGTGGCGGGGGTTTAACGATTTGGTCATCTTTTCGCAACTGCAAAAAAGGCGGGAGTGCGGCAAAGATAGCATGTCAGCTATTCACCACGCACATGGGTACAAGCAAAATCAGACACTTGGCGAAATCAGTCCGGAGCCCTGCGGTTCGACCGTCCACAGTTTGACCATATTGGTAAAGATTTCCCTGCCTTTTTTGACAGCAATTGAGGCTTTGCCAATCCGTCCCGCACGTGCCAGAACCGCGCCATGGAAACTCTTGATATGCTGGCAATCGCCTGGTTTGCCCTGGCCTGGATCGGCTTCGCGACGCTGACCGACGGGCGCTTTCCCATAGGGCGCATCAGCCTGACACGGGCCATGAATGCGCACCGGCGAAGATGGATGCGCACGGCCGCGCGGCGCGATCTTAGAATGATCGACACCGCGATTCTCGCCGGGCTGCAAAACGGCACCGCCTTTTTTGCCTCGACCACGATTTTTGCCATTGGCGGATGTTTTGCGTTGCTGGGCGCCACCGACCAGGTTCTGGATGTGGCCCACGATCTGCCAATTCCATTGGTGGCCGACCGCGCCGCTTTCGAATTCAAGGTGTTCGGGCTGATCGGCATTTTCGCCTATGCGTTCTTCAAATTCGGCTGGTCCTACCGGCTGTTCAATTACTCCTCGATCCTGTTTGGGGCGATCCCCATGAAGGACGATGTCGCGGACAATCCCGCGGCGCTGGAAGCGGCTGCGGATCAGGCCGCGGACATCAACATTCTCGCCGGACGCCATTTCAACGCCGGGCTGCGGGCCATCTTCTTGTCGATCGGTTATCTGGGCTGGTTTGCCGGACCGCAGGTGTTGATGGGCACGACCACGCTGGTGCTGCTTGTGCTGTTGCGCCGCCAATTCCTGTCACACGCCCGCACGGCGCTGCTCAAGGACACCCCTGCTCCGTGACCTCGCCCTCACCCGCCGATAACGACGCATTGCGCGCCGTGATCCTGGATCTGCTTGCGGACCGCAAACCCGGCAAGACCATCTGCCCCTCCGAGGCCGCCCGCGCCATCGCCGGATCGGATGAAAAGCAATGGCGGCGGCTCATGAAACCCATTCGTGCGGTCGCCGTGAGAATGGCCCAGGCCGGCGAACTTGAAATCCGGCGCAAGGGCAAGATGGTGGACCCGGCCGATTTCCGTGGCGTCTACAGACTTGCCCTGCCCGCCCCGGACCGTAATCCCGCCGCTCTCGGCGTTGCCCATCCGGCGGAGGCTGAGGATGAGTGAAGCGATTCGCGCGCCCGCACGGCTGGACCTAGCATTGATGATGCTTACGGCGTTGATCTGGGCATCCGGCTTCGTGGCGATTCGCGTCGCCGTACCGGAGACCGGGCCGGTGTGGCTGGCGGCCATTCGTGTCGGGCTGGGATTTGTGGTGCTTCTGCCCTATGCGATCTGGCGTGGCATGGTGTGGCCACAAAGCCGTAGCCAGTGGTGGCTAATCATCGGCATGTCGCTGCTCAATGTCGTGATCCCGTTTATGCTGATTTCCTGGGCCGGATTGACGCTGGAGGCCGGTGTACTGTCGCTGCTGATGGGTACCGGACCGTTTCTGGCGCTGATCGGAAGCCATTTTTTCACCGATGATGACCGGTTAACATCACGCAAGATGATTTCGGTTCTGCTCGGGTTTTCCGGGATCATGGTGCTGGTGGGGCCAAGCGCGCTGGCGGGGATTGGCGAAGGATCATTTCAGGCAAAACTTGCCGCCCTTGGCGCGACGCTTTGTTATGTATCGGCGGGGCTTCTGATCCGGCGCATCACCATGCCTCCGGTCCGGCTGGCCTGTCTGGCGCTGGCGATCGGCACGGCCGCACTGATCCCGCTGGCGCTGATGCTCGAAGGCGCGCCAGCAACCGGATTGAGCAGTCAGGCGATTGCCTTGCTGATCTATCTCGGTGTGTTTCCCACCGGGATTGCCTATATTCTCAGGTTTCACCTGATCCGGACCATCGGTTATTCGCGCTTCGCTATCACCATCAACATGATCCCCGTCTTCGGGGTAGCGCTGGGCGTGATCCTGCTTGATGAACCGCTGACATGGAATGTGGTTATGGCGCTGGGGCTGGTGCTTTCGGGGCTCTATGTGGCCGCCGGCAAGGACCGCAGCGGTTCGGTTCCTCAGTCTTGATCCCAGGCCGGAGAGAATTCGAAATCGCAGATCCGGCGCCCAGCCGATCGCATCGTTGAGATTGCTGCCATTTCGTCCTGTGACAACTCGAAATCGAAGATGTCGAAATTCTCCTCAAGCCGCGCCGGGTTGGAGGTGCGCGGGATTGCCGCAACGCCGGGCTGCTGCACATGCCAGCGCAGGATGATCTGGGCCGGGGTGCGGCCATGGGCCTCGGCCGCCAGCCTCACCGCGGCCGATTTCATGGTTTCGCCACGCCCAAGCGGACAATAGGACACAAACGCCATGTCGTCCGCGCGCAAATGCTCAAGCATTCGGCTTTGATCGAGTTGCGGATGATATTCGATCTGATTGCAGATCAGCGGCGCCTCTGACAGCGCCCGCGCCTGCTTAAGCAGCGGCCGGGTGAAGTTGGAAACACCGATATGGCGGGTTAATCCGTGTTGGCGCATCCGGTTGAGCGCGCCGATCGATTCGGCCAGGTCGATGTCCGGGTTGGGCCAGTGGATCAGCAAAAGATCGACGTAATCAAGCCCCAGACGCTTGAGACTGGCCTGCGTGGACTGCGTCATCGCAGATGCCCCGATTTCGGTGGGCCAAACCTTGGTGGTGAGAAAGATGCTGTCCCGAGGGACGCTGGCTGCTCGAATGCCATCGCCGATTGCGGCCTCATTGTAGTACATCGCCGCGGTATCGACGTGACGATAGCCGATCTCGATGGCGCGAGTGACGATGCTGCTGCACAATCCGTCCTTGAGCCCGAAACTGCCCAATCCGATGGCCGGGATTTCTGCACCGCCCGCTTTTAACAGATGCATCGACGCGTCCTTTTGCTAGGCTTGAGACAATCTGCAACGCGGGTGCGAGTCGATGCGAAGGACCGCAGCCCCATGGAGACAGTAGCTTGAGTGAGCATGATGACAAGGCCCTGACGCCGCAAAAACCGGCGCGGCGTATCGATGCGCTTGACCTGGCGCGCGGTCTGGCGCTGTTTGCCATGGCGAGCTACCATTTCAGTTGGGATCTGGAGCAATTCGGCTATCTCGATTCCGGCATCAGCGGCCGCGGCTGGCTCAAGCTCTACGCCCGGCTGATCGCCGGCTCATTCCTGTTTCTCGCCGGTGTCAGCCTGGCGCTCGCCCATGATGCCGGGCTGCGTCCGCTGGCTTTTCTCAAGCGGCTCGGCATGATCGTGGCAGCCGCGGCGCTGATCACTATCGCAACGCTCTACGCCACGCCCGGGAGCTTCATTTTCTTCGGAATCCTGCACGCGATAGCCGCCGCCAGCGTTATTGGCCTGGCCTTTTTGCCATTGCCGGGCGTGGTGGCGATTGGTGCAGGCCTTGTGTGCCTGGCGTTGCCGCATTTTTATCAGAACGGCGCATTCAATACGATCTGGCTGTATTGGATAGGCCTGCACAGCGTGCCGCCGCGCTCCAATGATTTTGTGCCGCTGATGCCGTGGCTCGGGCCGTTCCTGATCGGTCTCGGTTGCACGAAGCTGGCGATCCGTTTCACCGTTACCGAGAGGCTCGCCGCGCTTTATGGCGGGGACGGTTTGTTTTCGCGCATCACCCGCTACTGCGGACGCCACAGTCTGGCCTTTTATCTGGCGCATCAACCCGTGCTGCTGGCTCTGGTCTGGGCTTTTGCCCAAGTCGCGCCGGCGCAACCCGCAGACCCGGTGCCGAAATTCGTTTCGGAGTGCCAGGCGGGATGCGGGATCGAAAACGAGGCAGGATTCTGCGAGCGGTTTTGTGGCTGCGTGACCGACGAATTGCTTTCAAAAGGGCTGTTCAAAGGGCTGGCAAACGGTACCATAGATATGACTACCGACAGCCGGATCCTCGGGATTGCCGAATATTGCACGGCAACCGCTCAGCCCTGAGGTTTTCGATTTTAATGACGCACCGCGCACCGTCAGCGCGAATATCTAGGGACTGCTCGCATGAATGCCTACCGGGCCAGACCGAACCTGCTTCCTTGGCCGCCCATCCTGATCGTCGGCCTGACGCTCGCGGCAATCCTTCTCAATATGATTGTGCCGCTCGGTATCGGGTTTTCCGGCATCAGACCGCTGGGGATCGCTCTCATCCTGCTGGCGCTGGGCATCGACCTGTGGGCGATGAAGACGCTCAGCGACGCCCACACCACCATCCTGCCCAATCGCGGATCGTCGCATCTCGTCACCCAAGGTCCATTCGGCTACAGCCGCAATCCGATCTATGTCGCCAATGTGATGCTGATGCTCGGCATGGGGCTGTTTTCCATGAACGCCTGGTTCCTCGTGCTGGCGCCGGTTGATGCAGTGCTGACCTATATCCTGGCGATCCGCCGGGAGGAAAACCACCTCACCGCCCTGTTCGGCTATCAGTACGAAAGCTACTGCCGCAAGGTTCGCCGTTGGATCTGAGCGCGATCGCCGGACTTCCCGGAGACATCGGATGATCGCCATCCTCGCCCGGTGATCACCGCCCGCAGATCGCGGCCCGGGGTCAGGTGTTGACGCCGATCTCGGCCAAGCGGGTCAGGCAGGATTCCTCGATATTGTCGAGTTCGACCAGGGTTTCCTCGATGTCCTTGCGTTTTTGGCGCAGGTCCTCGCGCTTTTCCTCGATCTTGCGCATCAGCAGGCGCAACTGGCCGGCCTCGCCGGGCGGGTCTTTGTAGACCTGTATGATCTCGCGGATTTCAGCAATGGTGAAACCGATGCGCCTGCCGCGCAAAATCTCCTGGATCAACCGGCGATCAGCGGAACGGAACAGCCGGGTGCGGCCGCGGCGCTCGGGCTGGATCAGCCCTTCGTCCTCATAGAACCTCAGGGTCCGGGTGGAAATGCCGAATTCGCGAGTCAGCTCGGTAATGGTGTAATATTTGTGCAAAGCCGGTCAATCCTGGGAAGCGGGCGCGCATTGTGAGCGCGGCCTCATGCTCACATGTTACATCTTACTCTTACGTATAAGTCAAAAAAGCGGGCATGGCCACCGCGCCAGGGCGGCAACTCACATGGATGACAACCACCAGCCCGCGAGCCCCAGAAACGCGAAAAACCCGACCACATCGGTCACGGTGGTGACGAACACCGCCGAGGCAATGGCCGGATCGGCGCCGATCTTGTCGAGTAGCAGCGGCAGCAGGATGCCGGCCAAAGCGGCGGCCAACATGTTGACCACCATGGCTGCGGCGATGATGCCGCCAAGGCCGGTGCTCGAAAACCACAGGCCCGCGACTGCGCCGATGATTGCGGCAAACAGGATGCCATTGATCAGGCCGACCGCCGCCTCGCGGCGAATGATGCGGCCCGCATTGTAGATATCGAGATCGCGGGTGGCGAGCGCGCGCACCGTCACGGTCATGGTCTGGGTGCCGGCATTGCCTCCCATCGAGGCGACAATCGGCATCAGCACGGCCAGAGCGACCATCTGCTCAATGGTGGCGTCGAACAGGCTGATCACCCAGGAAGCCAGAATCGCCGTAGCGAGATTGATCAACAGCCAGCTAAACCGGGATCGCACGGTTGAGATGATGTTGTCGGACAGTTCCTCATCGCCCACCCCGCCCAGGCGTTTGATATCCTCGTCGGCTTCTTCATGGATCACGTCGACCACGTCATCGATGGTCAGCACGCCGACCAGACGTTCGTTCTCATCGACCACGGCCGCCGAAAGAAGGTCATATTGTTCAAACAGTTGCGCCGCCTCTTCCTGATCCATTTCGGCATCGATGCGGTAGCGTGTTTCCTCCATCACATCCTCGATGCGGACCTGGCGCTTGGTCCGCAGGATGCGATCGAGATCAACGGCGCCGACCAGCTTGAACGTCGGGTCAATGACGAAGATCTGGCTGAAATGGTCGGGCAGATCCTCCTCGTCGCGCATGTAGTCGATGGTCTGGCCGACGGTCCAGAATGGAGGAACGGCGACGAATTCGGTCTGCATGCGCCGGCCGGCGGTGTCTTCGGGATAGTCAAGCGAGCGGCGCAGCCGCACCCGCTCCGTGAATGGAAGTGCGGCGAGAATCTCCTGCTGATCGGCCTCTTCCAGGTCTTCAAGAATGTAGACCGCGTCGTCGGAATCGAGATCACCCAGCGCCTCGGCGATCTTGTCATTGGGCAGCGCGCCGACGATTTCCAGGCGGATCGCTTCGTCGACCTCGGTCAGCGCTGCGAAATCGAAATCCTCGCCAAGCAGCGACACCAGCGTCTGGCGCTGGGCGGTGTTGATGGCTTCGAGCAGGTCGCCCAGTTCCGATTCGTGCAGCGGCAGCACATGGTCGCGCAGAAACAGCACATCACGGTCGGCGATCGCGGCGCCGATGGCCGTCAGGTAATCCTGGCGGATCGATCCATCCTCGCCATAGATCTCGTTCTGGTCGGCAGACTCCGTCCCGGATGCGGTGTTCGCAATGTGGTCTTCGCGGTCGGCGGGATCGGTCATGGCCATGGCTCGCGGGCTGAAGGTAATGCGCCGGGACGGTTTAGCGGATTGGCGCGGCAGATGCCATCGGCAGCCGGGTTTTCTTTCCGCCCTGACAGGAGTTTAGAGCACCCAAGGCACCAACATGTTTGCGCCGCCCGGGACCGGGCGGCGCTACGTCGTGGCCTTTCGCCTAGAGGGCGGGCGCCAGGGTTCAGATCACATCCCGCTGTCCGGTTTCCATCAGCAGTTTTTCGGTCCGGGCATCATCGATACGGTTCACCAGCCGGCGCGATTCCTCAATATCCCGGAAGGTCTTGGTGAGAGTGATAGAGGTATGGACCAGCATGATGGCCGACATCGCGTAAAAGCCCTTGGCAGCGAAGCTCGCTTCCAGAAAATAGATGCCACCCGCCATCATGCCGGCAGCGGTGACAAAACTCAGGCCGGTAAACAGGCTCCAGTAGTTGGTGGGGGCGAGCACGGGTTGATTCTCGAACATGGGTCTTTTCCTTCAAGGTTTGGGTTGTGGTTCAACAAGTTCTGATTGGGGATTCTGTTCGGCTGGTAATCAAGGCGCCGATGATGTTTCAGCCGTGGTTGTGTCGGATCCGGCTTTCTGGCCCACTCGCGCCGTCAGTCGCGCGAGAACATCGTCAGCCGAGGGTTTGAGCGGGTCGCCGCAGCCGGCCTCGGCCAGCTTGCCGATCATGCCCTCGGGGTTTTGGGTTTGAAGCTCGGCGCTCAGCGCTGCCGCCATCACATCGGCCTGGGTCTGGCGAACCTTGAGCCGGTGCAGGGTCTGTTCAGCGTCGTGCAGTGCCGCGATGCCTTGATGGCCATTGTCGGATTTGAGTTTTTGCACCCGCTCGGTGGCCGTGGCGACACGCTGGCCGCGCTTGAGCGCCGCCAAGCGCCCCGCAGCATCACTGACCGTGGCCCTGAGTCTCAAGATTTCACGCTCATACTCGGCCTGTGCCTTGAGGCTCGACGCCTTGTCGGCCTCCAGGCCCGCAATCATTGCAGCCGCGTCACGGGCAAGGTCACTTTTGCCGGCCTCAAGCGCTGCCAGAGTTCTGGTTTCCAGCTCCTCCAGCCGCGCGGAAATAACGTTGCACTGGCTTGCTTCCTGTTGGCTTTGCGCCTGGGCCAGGGCCACTGCCTTGCGCGCTTCGCCGAGCGCCCGGCTGCAGTCCCTGATCTGCTGATCGAGAATGACAACGGCATTCCGGTCGGCGATGTCCTCGGCGGCGTCCCATGCGACGCCGCGCATCAATGCTGATAATCTCTTGAACATTGGCTGTTCTCCTTCTATGAACGTTGTTCATGACTCTTACATAACGATTTTTGAACACTGTTCAAGTTATTTTTTGAACGATGTTCATTTTTTTGAAAGCAAGACCTATGACAGGACGACGCGAACTCCAGCGCCAGGCACTCAAAGACCGGCTGTTTGAAGCGGCCGAGGCCAGGATCGCCCGCGACGGGCTCAGCAGTTTGCGGGCCCGCGATGTCACTAGCGACGCCGGCTGCGCCCTGGGCGGGCTTTATTCCGCCTATGAGGACATGGATGATTTGATCCTGCGCGTGAATGCGGCGACGCTTCGCCATCTGGGCGATCTGCTCGAACAGGCAACTCAAGCCAGCTCCGACCCGGAAGAACGGCTGGTCGGGCTCGGACTGCGCTATCTCGAATTCGCCCGCACCAATATGAACCTGTGGTCGGCGGTCTTCGATCACCGCATGCAACACGACCGTGACATTCCCGATTGGTACAATGAGGAGCAGAAGGTGCTTTTCGCCCATATCGGCAGTTCACTGTCGGACCTGCAGCCGGCCATGGACACGGCTTCGTTGAGTATCCGCGTGCGAACCCTGTTTGCCGCCGTGCACGGCATTGTCGCCATCGGCCTGCGCGAGAAGATCATCGGGCTCCCCTCTGACATCATCGCCAACGAGGTCGAAGCGATCATCCGGCTGATGGTGCGGGGCGCGCAGGCCTAGATCCTGGCGAAGCCATTGTATCGCAGCGTGAGGGTCGGCGATTTGCGGAACTGCAAGGGGCGGTACCGTATCCGACCTCGGCTCGCCTCTGGACATCAAAAGTGGACAGCCGCGACCGAATCGTCGAACTTGAGCAAACAGTTCAAGTCTCAACGACACAGCGTCCGAGTGAAATGAGTTTATCCCGAACACCTTTCCGGATCGGCCTCATGACACCTGCCCAACGATTGAAAAAACTCCAGCAGATACACATCGACAAGCGTGACGAGATCATGCGTGTGACCTCATCGCCCCAGGTTCCGGCGCGCCAGAAGCAGCTGATCTATGCGTGCCTCAACAATCTGTGCCAGCTTTCCGCCAATCTTCACGGTGAGCTGTCGCAGGCGCCGGTCGATTACGATCTGCTTGAACAATCGGCCGAGCTGGATGCGGCGCTGTTGGAACTGCGCACCCTGGTCGGCGCCCAGATCCCCCACAGAACCGGCCAGGCGGCCTGATCTCCGGAACCCCGCACGAGCCGTCCAGACACGCGCTTGACCGGCGGGATATGCTGGCAAACTTGCCCGCGCAGCCACTGTTTACCTCAGCCTGATCACAGCTTTCCGGATGGTGTTGACGAACGCGCAAAGCCTTGGAAACGCGGCGGCTCCCACAGGCTTCATCACCGCCGATTATTTGTCACAAATGCGCTTGTGCAGCGCAGACCCATTTGCTACATGCAGCGCGCCGACAGGTTTCGGCTCTACCACGTGCGGTCGTGGCGGAATTGGTAGACGCGCAGCGTTGAGGTCGCTGTGGGGCAACCCGTGGAAGTTCGAGTCTTCTCGACCGCACCATTTTCTCCGCCAGGCGCGCGGACAATCTGAAACTTTGTTGATCTGCCAGGACCTGTCGGGCCGGTTCCGGCGCGTGACAAGCGGCTGGAGCGGCCAAATCGCACTCGCGAGCCCCGGCCTGCTCATCAATCCACTTCCATCCGGTAGCGAACCGCATTAGACCATCGCCATGAGCCAGCGCGACGCATTAGCCACCGTTTTTTTGGCCCGTGACGGCTACCCGCCGGTGCGCTGGCGCATTTCGGACGGGCTGACCACCTACCCCGACGCCCTGGCGCTGATGGAAGCCGAAGCCGCGCGGATTGCCGCTGGCGAGGCCGATGAACTGGTCTGGCTGCTCGAGCACCCGCCGCTTTACACCGCAGGCACCAGCGCCAAGCCCGAGGACCTGATGAGCCCCGACCGGTTCGATGTGTTCCAGACCGGTCGCGGCGGCGAATACACCTATCACGGTCCGGGACAGCGGGTGGCCTATGTGATGCTGGATCTCAAACGCCGCAGGCCCGATGTGCGCGCCTTCGTTTCGGCGTTGGAAGCGGTGATCATCGGCACTCTTGAAAACATGAATGTGCGCGGTGAGCGGCGCGAAGACCGGGTCGGCGTCTGGGTTCGACGGCCTGAAAAGCCGCGACTGGCCGATGGCGCCGTCGCCGAAGACAAGATCGCGGCCATCGGCATCCGGTTGCGCAAATGGGTGAGCTTTCACGGCTTGTCGCTCAACGTCGATCCAGAGCTCGCACATTTTGACGGCATCGTGCCCTGCGGGGTGAAAACCCACGGGGTCACCAGCCTGGAGGATCTGGGCCTTCCCGTGCCCATGCACGAGGTTGATATCAGGCTGCGCACGGCCTTTGAAACCGTGTTTGGACCAACCGTAGACGACCGGCCGGTCTGATCCCGCTGCACAATTGAATTTGCCGGGCTGCTGGGGCGGCTCGCCTTGAACAAGGTCGGATCGCAACGGGCCGGTTGTGACCGGGCATCTCCGTTGCGATCCGTTTGCTGTGTACCCCCGATCGAAGATCAGGCGGCGACTGACTGCGATACAAGCGTTTTGGTGAGGGTTTCCGGACCGGTCACCGTATGGACAAAATCCTGCCAGGCGCTCTCCTGGCCATCGGGAGCCAGACTGTGCGCAGGATCGAACAGCGCTTCGGCATCGGCAATGGAAAACGGCTCAGCGCTCCCCAGCGCTGCCAGCACCCGGTTGATGAAGCCAAGCTGCTCCATGCCCAGAGACGCCCACAGGCCCTTGCGCCGGGTCGCCAAAGGCCCCTCGCCTTCAATCACCGCATGCCACACCTGCTTGAGCGCAAATCCGGCCAGCAGGCGGCTTTGATCGCCGGTCAGTTCCATGATCCGCGTCAGCGCCTCGAGCTCGTTGCGGCTTGCGACAAGACCGCCGCGCGACAGGGCGCGCCGCAGCCAATCGGCCTTGGCTTGGTTCAACGCGCCCGACGGGTGCATCCGGTAGACAACGTGATCGGACAGGATGCGGACAAAGAAATCGTCCCATTCCGCGCATTTATCCGCCCGGCAGTGTTCGAGCGCCAGCAAGGTGGCCACCGCGTCAGGGCCATCAAGCCCCCCCGCGAAGATCCGGCTTTCGATCAGCGCGACGTCTTCAGGTAAGAATTTCGTTTTTTCAGCCAGCATGCATGCTGGATAAGACAGGCGTAGTTCACTCATCTCTGGTTCCCCATTTCCTCATGAAATGCGTTAACAGGCTACCTGTGACCTGTTTCAAAATGACCAACACGCATGGTTAACAAGGGGTTGCCATTATTGCGGCCGGCCTCCCCGCCCGGGGCCAGCCCGGCCTTTGCGGGCAATTGACAACCTGGCGGCGGCCAGCGACGATTACGCCGCCTAGCGGGCATTCCCGAAGAAACGCGAACGAGATTTAGTCATGCGCGCCGCCTCCACACTTTGCCTGTTTCTGCTTTTGAGCCTTGCTACGCCCACGTTGGCGCAGACAATTGGCGGCGAATACAGTGTGGAAGGCGTGGATTTTGACGGCAGCCGCTACAGCGGAACGGCAACGATAGAGATGACCAGTTCCAACACCTGCCGCATTTCCTGGGAAACCGGCACCAGTTCCACCGGGCTTTGCATGATCTACGGCAATGCCTTTTCGGCCGCCTATGCGATCGATTCCGGCGTCTACGGTCTCCTGGTCTATGAAATAAAAGACGATGGTACACTGGACGGCATCTGGACGATCGCCGATACTGCCGGCGCCGGCTCAGAAACCCTCACCCCGATTCGTTAGGTCCGGCCTTCACTTGCAGTGAAACATAATTCAGGGGCGCCTCGGTTCACACCGCCGGCGAAGGGTCAACACGTCTGACACGCCATTGCATGTCGCGCCAAAGCAAGTTCATGCGAACGACATGGCCCATGTATAGGCACAACCACAGGGATGGCGGACGCCAGCGTCACGCGATGCGCGACCGCCCGTACGGGTAAGATGGAAAGAGGTAGACCGATGAACGAGATGGCCACGAGCACTTATGGCGACGAAACCTATGATGACGGCGATACACTTGGCGGACGGATCACCCGGGCGCGCGATCTCGCCGGCCTCAGCGTCGACGAAGCGGCATCGCATATCGGTGTGACCACCGACACGATGTCGGAATGGGAAACCGACCGCTCGGAACCGCGCGCCAACAAGGTGATGACGCTTGCGGGCGTGCTCGGGGTTTCGCCAGCCTGGCTGATCAGCGGCGCAGGCGACGCTCCGCAATCGCAAAACATGACGATCGCCATCGACGAGATGGCCGGCGAAATCAACCGGCTGCGCGAACTGGCGATGCAGCTCACCTCCGGTATCGAATCGTTGGAAACCAAGCTTCGCACCCTTACCCGCGCCGCGGGCGAGTAATCCGGTCAATCCAGCGTTTCGGGCGGCCCTTCGCCGTCCGAAACGGGGGCGCCTTTCTGAACGGGTTGGCAGTGCTGCGACAACAAAACGTTCGCAAATGCTCGTTCTTTGAGCCGATTTAGCGGAGTTGCCGGACGTTCATACCGGTCGGCAGCCAGGGTGTCCCGGCTTCTGCTGCTGTAGTCAGGCCTCGTACGGCCTACAGAGCGCTGTAAACTCCAAATACCCCGACAAGGATCAGGCTCAACGCCCACACAATGTCCAGGTTGAACCAGGTGCTGGAGAGAAACTTCAGGCCCAGCCAAAAATAGATGACTGCGGCAATCACGCCGCCGGCAATTGTCATGGCCAGCGTGTGCGCGGTGGCAACCACGAAGGCGGTGACAAGGTTTCCGGCCATCAGCGCGCCGGCTGCCTGGTGACCCGCATCGAGTTCCTCCAGCTTGCAGATCCCGAGATAGATCGGCACCAGCATCAGGCCTGCGCCGTGGGCCATGGCGGCCAGAAACGACCACAGCGCCAGCCGGCTGGGCTTGACGCGGGCCAGAAACCGCGGGTGCCTGCGGTTGATCAGCAGATAGACGCCGAGCGCAATCACCAAAAGCCCGGCGCCCAGGCGGATTTCGCGCTCCCAGGCGACCAGCACGGTCATCAGCGAAAACGGCAACAGGATTGCCGTCATCGCCAGGAAATGGCCGAAGGCGAGCGCCGCCAGCGCCTTGGGCAGCGCACCTATCCTCCGTTCCATCAATGCGGCGGACACCGCCAACGGCCATCCCATACCCGGATTGAGGCCGTGGTAAAGCCCGGAGACGATGACGGCCCACCAAAGGGCCGTCACGGAGATCATGTCTTGCATGCGTCAGACGGACGGATAGCAGAAGCTGTCGGTTGAACAGTCTCCGCCCTCAAGCCGGATCTGGTGCGCGCGAAGCCCTTTGGGGAACTCGATGTAGAAATCCTTGTCCAGCGTCAGGCCGCCATTCTCACCGACATGGGCCATCACCATCTGGCCGCCCTCGTCATTGGGGTAGAACTGATCATCCCAGGAGGAATAGAGCGAGTTGGTCCAATAGACCCGCTTGCCATCGCGGCTGATTTCCACCATCTGCGGCCCGAAGGCGAAGTCCTTGCCATTGGGGTGTTTGGTGTCTTTGACGATGCCGCCGATCTCCACCTTGCCGGTGAGTTTCGGGTTCATCGGATCGCTGACATCATATTGATGCATCTCACCCAGGCCCCAGCAGGCGACGTACAAAAAGCGATCATCGAGGCTCAGATCGATATCGGTGACCAACGGCGGCACCGCGCCAAATCCTTTCAAAAGATCCGGCAAATCATCGGGATCGGCGGGAACCGGATCGATGGTGATCGTTTTCTTGGACTGCCATTTTCCGTCATCATCACGCCACCAGGTGAAGATCGCTCCTTGCAGATTGGTGGTGTCGACTACCACACCGCAAAACCCGTAGGATTTGGAAGGATCATGGGCGGGGCGGATTTCCAGCGCCATCTGGTATTGATCGCCGAAATCCATGGTCTGGATGTTCTTGCGGGCGCGCAGATCCCAGAAGTGAATCGAGTGGCCGTATTTGTTGGACAGCAGATCATCGGGCACGATGCCATTTTCGAATTGCGGCGGCAGGCCCCATTCGGAACTGACCATGTAGTCCTGCGGCAGGTTCCACCAGAAATCGTAGTGCTTGTCCTGCTTGCCGCGGTCCATCTCGTAACGGCCGATGATGTCGAAGGTCTGACAATCCATGATGAAGATGCCGGGCGGACCATCAGTGCCATCGGGACCACCGCCACCGAGAGTCGACACATAGATCCCCTCGGGACCGCAATGAATCGTGTGGGGTCTTGAATATCCCGTTTTTTCAAACACTTCTTCAGGCTCGATGATTTTGTGAATCTTGGCCTTCAAGGGCTCCTTGACGTCGATGATGTAGATTCTCGACGACCGGATCCCCGGCACGATCAGGTAGCGGCGCTCCAGGAAGGCGTGGCCCGTCAGCGGTGAAAGCGAGGACGAACAGGCGTTCCAGCCAAAATGGTGAAACTCGTCTCCCTTGTGGGGAACGATGACTTGATGCACGATCTGGCCGTAAGTCTCTGATTTGGTGTCGAGATCGATGACGGCGATACCATCGGACTGGGTGCCGTCCGGGCTCAACATCACCGTGAAAGCGTAGTTTTCGACCGGTGCCTGCATGGCAAGTTTCGGCGTGGCGTGGAATGTCGGATCTGGTCTCAGATTCATGTCAGTCTCCTCCCGTTTTAAGATCAATCTGGCGCTGCGGACCCGTCACCGGTTTTACGGTTGCGGATTGCGGGCCGACATCTCCTCAAATGTCGGCGACGCTGCACAGCTGAATGGCTCCGCTTATCCTTTCTGCAAGTTGCATCAGTCTCTGGCCCAGCGCTTCTCGGTACTCCCCGTCAAAGCGGCGGATCGGCCCAACCGCACCAACGCTGAATGTGGCGCCGATGTTGCCGATCGTCACCGGAGCCGCAACGCTGGCGACGCCGGTGTCGATTTCCTGGTCGCATTCGGCGAACCCACGCTGCACGATGGCTTCGAACTCGGAACGAAGGGCGTCGGCGGTGGTCTTGGTGTGTTCGGTGTATTGCCTGAGTGCGCCGCTTAAAATCCTGTCCTGGAACTCCGGCTCGGCAAAGGCGGCGATCGCCTTGGAGCAGGAACAGGCATGCATTGGCCGAGTGCCGAGGCCTGGATAGATGTATGCCCGACCGGGATCGTCGGGTGTTTCCACGTGGATGATTTCCACCTGACCATTGCGGAACCGGGCCAGGAACATGGTCTCACGGATTTCCACCGCCGCGGATTTAATGAGCGGCGCGGAGGCCCGGCGCACGTCAACATCGGACTTGCCCAGCAACGCGATGCGGATCAGCCGCTCGCCGATGACGAAACGCGAAGTCCCCTCGGATTCGTCGATCAGCCTGTGCTCCTGAAGGGTCTGCACCAGCCGGTAACAGGTGGGTTTGGGCAGACCGGTTGCTTTCTGCACCTCGGCAGCCGAAATTGGCCGTCCGGCTACTGCAATCATTTCCAGAATCGCGATAAGCCGATCAAGATGCATGTTGACGGAGCCCTATCATATAATGATACTTCGTCTCGAAATATGATAGCAAGTCTGCAATGATGCAAGACAAAACTGCGGGAGGTGGTTGAAGATGCGCACAAGAGCTGCGGTGGCGCTGGAGGCGGGCAAGCCGCTTGAAATCATGGAAGTTGACCTGGACGGACCGCGTGCCGGCGAGGTTCTGGTGGAAATCAAGGCCACCGGAGTGTGTCACACCGACGAATTCACCCTTTCGGGCGCCGATCCGGAAGGTATCTTCCCTGCCATTCTCGGTCATGAGGGTGCAGGTGTGGTGGTCGATGTCGGGCCCGGCGTCACATCGCTGAAAAAGGGCGATCATGTCATCCCGCTCTACACGCCCGAGTGCCGCGAGTGCGAGTATTGCCTCAATCCCAAGACCAATCTGTGCCAGTCGATCCGCTCGACCCAGGGCCAGGGGCTGATGCCGGATGGGAGCTCGCGCTTCTCGCTCGATGGCAAGCCGATTTTTCACTATATGGGCACATCGACCTTCGCCAATTTCACAGTGCTTCCGGAAATCGCGCTGGCCAAGATCAATCCCGACGCACCCTTCGACAAGGTCTGCTACATCGGTTGCGGCGTGACCACCGGCATTGGCGCGGTGATCAACACCGCCAAGGTTGAGATCGGGTCCCGGGCGATCGTTTTCGGACTTGGCGGCATCGGATTGAACGTCATCCAGGGGCTGCGTCTGGCGGGCGCGGACCAGATCGTGGGCGTCGACCTCAACCCGTCCAAGAAGGAAATGGCGACCCGGTTCGGGATGACAGACTTCGTCAACCCGTCCGAAGTGGAAGGCGATCTGGTTCCCTATCTGGTCGATCTGACCAAGGGCGGCGCGGATTACACCTTTGACGCCACCGGCAATGTCGGCGTGATGCGTACGGCGCTCGAATGCGCGCACAAGGGCTGGGGTGAATCGATCATCATCGGCGTGGCGCCGGCGGGTGCGGAGATCTCCACCCGGCCGTTCCAGCTCGTTACCGGCCGCTCATGGCGCGGCACCGCCTTTGGCGGCGCACGCGGCCGTACCGACGTGCCCAAGATCGTCGACTGGTACATGCAGGGCAAGATCGAGATCGATCCGATGATCACCCACACCATGGGGCTCGAAGGCATCAATGAAGCCTTCGACCTGATGCACAGGGGTGAAAGCATCCGCAGCGTCGTCGTCTATTGACGGCGGCGCAGACCCTGCCCTCCCAACCAATGCAGACCCCGGATGGACCCATGAAAATCGTCTCGGAAGCCAAGGCCCATGGCGGACGCCAGGGTGTCTACACCATGGACTCCGACGCCTGCGGTTGCGAAATGACCTTTGCGGTCTTCACCCCGCCGCAGGCCAAGGAGCATCTGTGTCCGGTGGTCTGGTACCTGTCCGGGCTGACCTGCACCCACGCCAATGTCATGGACAAGGGCGAGTACCGGCGGCTCGCCGCCGAGCTGGGACTTATTGTCGCCTGCCCGGATGCGAGCCCGCGAGGCGACCATGTGCCCGATGAGCCCGACAATTGGCAATTCGGCAAGGGGGCGGGTTTCTATCTCGACGCCACCCAGGATCCCTGGGCAACGCATTACCGGATGGAGACCCACATTCTGGAGGAACTGCCGGCACTGATTGCCGGACATTTCGCCGCTGATATGGGGCGTCAGGCGATCACCGGACACTCCATGGGCGGGCACGGCGCGCTCACATTCGCGCTCAAACATCCCGACCGGTTCAAGAGCTGTTCGGCCTTCGCGCCGATCGTGCAGCCATCGACAGCGGATTGGTCACGCCCCGCGCTCACCAAATACCTGGGCCTGGATGAAGCGAATTGGCGGCGTCATGACGCCACTCTCCTGATCGCTGATGGTGCGCGGTTTGGCGAATTTCTAATCGATCAGGGAACCGCCGACGGATTTCTCGACAACGGCCTGAGACCCTGGTTGCTGGAGGATGCCTGCAGCAACGCCGGGATCGCGCTGACCTTGCGGATGCAGGACGGCTACGACCACTCCTACAATTTCATCTCGAGTTTCATGGATGATCATCTGAATTGGCATGCGAAACGGCTCGCGAGATAACGCGTTGAAGCCGATCGCAGGAGACATGAAAATACCGGGCCATCGAGCCCGGCATTTTTACTGAATTCTCCAAGCGCCCGTGATGTCACAATGGCCGCGCGACACACTCAGCGGCTGTCGGGATCACTGCAATCATTGTCGACGGTGATGATGCAGGGCTCATCGTCTGCCGCAGGCGCCGTAGCCGAAGCCGGTATGGCGACGGCCTCCGGGGCGGGCAAAGTATCGGCTGCCGCGTCCTCCGCTGGTGCAGGCACCGGCTCCGGCTTTTTGACTTCTTCTGCGTCCGGCGCGCCTGACAGCAGCGGCTTGGACAGATCGATCGAGGCAGCGGGATCGACTTCCGGTTCCAGATTGACGGTAGTCGGCGTCACCGTGCCATTGAGCAAGGGATCGGCAAGCAGTTCCGCGTCGCTCAGCACGCTGTCATCCTCTGCCCCGTCGTCCGGCCGGAGTGCGGGCCGGACCACGGCGCGTTTGATGCCGGCAACCGGATGCGGCGCATAGCCCGTCAGTCCCAACAGGCTGCGAACATCGCGAACCAGACGCGACATCAACCGCGCTTCGGCCGACTGACCGTCGCTGCGGACACCGGTTGCGCGAAACATCGCAGCTTCCAGCGTCCGGTCGTTCGCCGCGTCCCGCACGTCGAGTTCAAGTGTAGCGGCACTGCTGGACGTGTTGAAGAAGGGAAAGCCGCCACCGGCGGCGCGATCGCGGACCCGAACGGTCAAATGTGCTTCCTGCCCGACATCGCGGGTGGCGCGTCCGACACTTGCCTCGAGCCGGCTCTCCAGGCGGGCCGCAAATCCGGCGTCAACTGTGCTCTCGGCCAGCACTTCGACCGAAGTCACGTTGAACGTGCGGTCAGGATCGAGTGGCTTGGGCCGTCCCGCGCACGCAGCCAGGGTTGCGGTCAGCAGCACAACAGCTAGGAACCGCAACGAACGTGGCGGAATGGATTTTGGTTGCGACACGTTGAAGCTCCAGGACGTTGAATTTCTCGTCCCGGAAAAATCGCAGTTTATGGTTAGCGCATGGTTAAGATCTGGACCATTCTAAACGCCCGCAGGCTATGAACGTCCTGGCGTCATATCGCCAAACTCCGCACCCGGCTCACCGGGCTCCATCCGGATCAGCCGTGAATCCGCAACAGCCGCCTGGCGGTGGCGCACCGCCTTTCGGTAGTCGGCGTCGCGCAGCATTTCAACAAAAGCGGCGACACTTGGATATTCGGCGATGAAAGCCAGGTCCCAGGATTCCGTCTGAGGTCCGATCAACATCAATTCGGGCCGTCCGACCCAGACCTGGCGGCCGCCCAGACGCTTGAAGATCGGGCCGCTCTCGCGCGCATAGTTGCGATAGGCTTCCGCTCCGGTCGCCACCGTTCCGTCATCATAGGCCGCGACAGCGTGGAACCGCAGCAGGTTGAGCATCTGCACCGGCCCCTGCCGGTCGAGCGCGCGAAACCGGGCAAAGCTGTCCTTTGTCGGGTCAATGAAGGTTTTCGCAGTCTCGTCGGTCATGTTGACGCCTTCGTTCATTCCACAACGGTTGCACGGGCTGGCTGATTGTCGCTCATCAGGCTCTGTAGGCGTCCAGTATCAGCGCCGCGGCCTCGAACTCCGCATACCGTTTGGCCCGGCGCGCGGCAGCTTCATGATCTTCACCCCACTGGGAGATGTTGAAATCCTCGTCGACATGGGCCGCCTGCCAGATTTCGTCGGGTGACGCCCTGCCCTCTGCGAGCGCCAGTGCCAGCACCAGAGATCCGGTAAGCGTGGTGACGCCATGCATCGCGGTTAATTCCAGATCGGAGGCGTGCCGGCGCAACAGCACAGCCAGCGCGCGGATCGCCTCGGCGGGCTGATCCACATGCACAACGCCTTCAGACAATACCAGCCTGGCGCCCTGCGCCGCGGCCCAATCGAGATAGGGATCCCATATCTCCGCTTCCCGGGCGACCAGCGTTTCCGGCGCATCGGCGCGGTAGCACAAGAGGTCTGTGCCGCCGAACCGCAGAATCTCCTCAAAGACTTCCTCGCGTGCGGTCGAAACCCCGTCAATGGCTGTGTTGAGCATGCGGGTAAGCGGCATGGTGGCGGGATCAATATGCTCGGCCTGCGCCTCCCATTCCGCCGCCACTGCCGCCGCCAGATCCCGCTGGGGAACGCCGAGTTCACGCCGCGAAGGTGTGCGCACCGGCTTGCCGTCAAGGACCACCACATAGCCGCCTTCAGCGCCCGGGTTCACACCCGCCTCGGTGTAAAACCGCTTGGGAAGCTGCTTGCGCAGGCCCTTCTGGACCTGCTGAACGGGATCGGACAGCTTATCCTCACCCAGATCGAGATCGCTCAAGATATCACGCATGCTTGCGTCTCCAGGATTGCTTGCGCCGTCACACCAGGGCGGCGATGTCATCGGCGCTGTGGGCAATGTGGCGAGCGCCGGCGGCGTTCAAAGCCTCGACCGGCGCATAGCCCCAGGACACACCAATGCCTAGCGCACCGGCATTGCCGGCCATCTGCATATCATAGATCGCATCGCCGATGACAAGCGTGTTCTCTGGATCAACACCAGTATGTGCGCAGCATTCCAGCACCATGGCGGGATGCGGTTTGGACGGGCAGTCATCGGCCGTGCGGGTGACGAAAAACGCCCCTGAGATGTCATGATGGGCGAGGATGGCGTCGAGCCCGCGCCGGGATTTGCCGGTGACAACGCCGAGGATTACATCGTCGCGCCGCGACAGCGAACGGATCAAGTCCGGCATCCCGTCATAGGCCGGCTCCAGCGCCCCGCCATTTTGCCTGTGGAGCATGAAGTGCTCTTTGTAACGCGCTGTCATGGCAGAGATTTCATCGTCCACACCACGGCCAAGCATCTTGGCGATTGCAAGATCGAGAGTCAGGCCGATGATCGATTTTGTGTGCGCAAGGGTCGGTAAATCGATGCCGAAATCATCGAAAGTGCGCTCCATGCAGGTGTGAATGACATGGGCGCTATCGACCAGCGTGCCGTCGCAATCAAACAGTGCCAGCCTCATTGATCCGCCTCGCCGCCTGCGGCCTCGTCAAATCCGAGCAGGTTCCAGGATTGCACCATATGCGGCGGCAAAGGCGCGGTGACCGAGAGCCTGCCGCCGTCGGGATGCGGCACGGAGATGTGGCGCGCCAGCAGATGCAGACGCTTCTGCATGCCGCCGGGGAACTCCCAATTGTGGTCAAGATCGGAATATTTTGGGTCGCCGATGATCGGATGACCCAGATGCAGCGCATGCACGCGCAACTGATGGGTGCGGCCGGTATAGGGCTCCAGTTCCAGCCAGGCGAGGTTTTGCCCCGCTTTCTCGATGGTCCTGTAGTAGGACACGGCGTGATCGGCGCCCGGTTCGCCGTGTTTGCCAACTCGCATCCGGTCACCATCCTCGGTGGCTTCCTTGACCAGCCAGGTGGAAATCTTGCCTTCCTTGTGGCGCGGAACGCCCTTGACCAGCGCCCAGTAGGTCTTCTTTGTGGTGCGCTCGCGAAAGGCTGCCGTCAGCGCTTGCGCAGCGCCGCGGGTTCGCGCCACCACCAGCACACCGGCGGTGTCGCGGTCGAGCCGGTGCACCAACCGCGGTTTTTCACCCTTTTTGTTGCGCCAGGCCTCCAGCATATCATCGACATTGCGGGTGACACCGGATCCGCCCTGTACCGCCAGGCCTGCCGGTTTGTTGAACACCAGCACCTTCGGGTCTTCATGCAAGAGCATCTGGGAGAGCACATCGCCGTCGTCGCGGTTGCGCATCGTCTTGGCCGTCAGCGGGCCAGTGCCCTTCTCGTCGACATCCAGCGGCGGCACCCTGACCGTCTGACCCGGCTGCAGCCGGGCGTCGGATTTCACCCGGCCGCCGTCGACCCGGATCTGCCCGGAGCGCAAGAGTTTTTGCAGCTTGCCGAAGCCAAGACCCGGAAAATGGGTCTTGAACCAACGGTCGAGCCGCATGCCGGCTTCATCGGAATCAACCTGTTTGAGCTGTACGCCCGCCATATCGAAGTCTCTTGGATTATCTCTTAAAGCTGGCGCGCCAGCCAGAGGCCGCCAAACAGCGCGAGAATGGACAATGTCACGCTGGCCATCACATAGGCGGCCGCCGCCGTCAACGCACCACGCTCGTATAGCGCCACGACATCGAGTGAAAAGGCCGAAAAAGTGGTGAAACCGCCCAGGAATCCCGTTGCAAGCAGAAGCCTGAGATCGAGATCACCGGCGGAGCGGCGGGCGAGCCAGGCAATCAACAGCCCCATGGCGAGCGATCCCACCACATTGACGGCCATGGTGCCCCACGGAAATCCATGGCCTACCGTCCGCGAAATCCCGAGATTGGCGGCATGACGGCAGACGGCGCCGAGGCCGCCACCCAGAAAGACCAGAATGAGCGCGTTCATGCCCGCTGCTTAGCTCAAATCCGGCTGGCGATAAAGCGGCGGCGATGATCGCGGCTAGATGGCAGAAGGCTCCGCATCGGCGTTTTGCGCCACTTCCTTGGCGAATTCAGCGACAAAAGCCTCAAGCGCGTCCCAGTCGGTGAACTCGAAATCCATGGACGTGTCCAACGGCCCACCTTCCTTCTCCGCGATCCGGCGCATCACTATCCGCTTGAAAAAATCATATTCGAGGAATTTCAGCGCACCTGCCGCATTATGGATGCGGCGGGGCCGGAAACCGGTCTTCTTCTCAAGCTTGGCGGGATAGGCTTCGGCTTCCGCGCGCTCCTCTTCGTTTTCGCTATTGATTCCCAGCGACACGGAGACAAACGCGTTGGGCACCGCATCAAGCGCGTCTTTCCAGTCGGTGGCAAAACGGATGATCGGATCGGGATAGCGCCCCATGTGAACCGGCGCGCACAGGAGCACGCCGTCAAACCGGCCCGGGACGGCAAACCCGGGGTCGCGCACATCGGCCAGCACCACCGCCTCACCGGCGTTTTCGAGCTGAGCGGCGACTTTATCGGCGATCTTGCGGCTGTGACCTTCCACCGTGGCGTATAGAACCAGAACGGCCATTGCGGCATCCTCCTTTGGAATTGGAGGCTCACCATGCCATCGCGCGGGCCAACGAGGCATTGACGCAAGTCAAGAGTGGGGAAGCGGCGCGGCGGTTTCGGGATGATCGGCAGCCGCTGCCCTGGCCATGGCCAGGAGCTCGGCGCCTGCAAGATGCGGCGACGTCTTGGCGGCGAAGGCCTGGTCGACCAGATCGCAGATGAGTTGGTTGACCGGTGCCGCGCGGCCCTGATCCTCAGCCAGACGCACCACCGCGCCATTGAGATAGGCGGTTTCGGGCTTGCGGCCCGCCATCAGATCGTCCCAGGAAGAGGAGCGCGCGGTCTCGTCCATCCTGAGCTGCTGGCGCGCGACGACCCGGAACAACCAGGTGGGCAGTGTGAGCACCTTCGGGATCAGTCTCGGATTGGTGCGGGTGGCCCCGGCGGGTTCAATGCCTGCGGCATCGAGGCTCGCAAGCAGTTCCTGCATCGCCATGGCCAGCACCTGGCGGTACCCGGGATCGGCAAATTGCCGGCGCAGCGGCACACCGCTGATCACATTGAGGCCGTTGTTGAGATTGAGCAGGAGCTTGCCCCAAAGCACGGCGTCAATATCGTCGCGGATCCGGATGTCGAGCCCGGAGGCTTGCGCGCTGCCGACAAGGCGCTGCGAGGCCTGAGACGGCCCCACAAGCACGCTGCCCTCCATTGAGCAATGCACGGCATTGGGCGACATCCGCACCACATTGAAGGGCACCGTGCCGGCCACAATCCGATGCCCCGGCAGGCAGGCATTGAGCAGCTCAACATTGCCAACACCGTTTTGCAGGCTGATCACCGTGGCCTCGGCAGCCAGCACACTTGCGAGTTCGCCCGCGGCGGCTTCGGTGTCGCCGGATTTGGTGCAAAACAAAACGATGTCGCAGCTCTCCAGCGCCCCGGCACCGCCGGCGCTGTAGGATTCCGGTTTGAGCTCGGCTTTGAAACCGCCCAGACGGGTAACCGCCAGACCGCGCGACAAGGCATCAAGCGTCCGTCCGCGCGCGGCAAAACCCACATGAGCGCCACCTGCTGCCATCATGCCGCCAACATAAAGCCCGATCGCGCCTGCACCCATGATGCCAATCCTGGGCTTTGTGGCTGCTTCGCGTTGCATCCCCTACCCCTTCGACCGTTCCTTGCGGAGCCTGGACCAGAATTCCAGCCGTTTGCGGATATCGCGCTCGAAGCCGCGCTCGGGCGGATCGTAGAAGGTCTTGCGGCCCATGGCTTCGGGAAAATAGTCCTGTCCGGAAAAGGCATCAGGCTGATCATGATCGTAGCGATAGCCGTCACCATAGCCTTCGCCCTTCATCAGCTTGGTGGGTGCATTGAGAATGTGCTTGGGCGGCAGCAGCGACCCATGCTCCCTAGCCGCGCGCATCGCCGATTTATAGGCGGTATAGATCGCGTTGGATTTGGGCGCGGTGGCGAGATAAACGCATGCCTGGGCCAAGGCCAACTCGCCCTCAGGCGAGCCGAGGAAATCGTAAGTATCCTTGGCGGCGTTGGCGATCACCAGGGCTTGCGGGTCGGCATTGCCGATGTCTTCGGAGGCCATGCGCACCAGACGCCGGCCCAGAAACAACGGATCCTCACCGGCATCGAACATCCGCGCCAGATAGTACAATGCCGCATCGGGATCGGAGCCGCGCACCGCCTTATGGAGCGCCGAGATCAAATTGTAGTGGCCGTCCTGGCCCTTGTCGTAGACCGGAGCCCGGCGTTGGACCACCTCGATCAGGGTTTCGGTGTCAAAACTCTCGCCCTCGCGGGCGGCACGCCACACCTCCTCGGCCAGGGTCAAGATGGCGCGGCCATCGCCATCGGCCATGCGGATTAGGCTCGTGCGGGCATCCGTATCGAGCGGCAAAGGCTTGCCGGTGTCTGCTTCGGCGCGTTCCAGCAGGCTTTCGAGACTTGCCTCATCATGGGGTTTGAATGTGAGCACCCGGGCGCGCGACAGCAGCGCGGCATTGAGTTCAAAGGACGGGTTTTCGGTGGTGGCGCCGACAAGCACTATGGTGCCATCTTCCATCACCGGCAAAAAACTGTCCTGCTGGGCGCGGTTGAAGCGATGGATCTCATCAACAAACAACAGCGTCTGACGACCATTCATCCGTCGCGCCCGCGCAGTCTCGAAGACCTTCTTGAGATCGGCGACGCCCGAAAATATCGCCGAAATCTGATCGAACGCCAGTTCGGTTTCGCCGGCCAGCAACCGGGCCACGGTGGTCTTGCCGGTCCCCGGCGGCCCCCAGAAAATCATCGAGCCGAGGCTTCCGGACGCAATCATCCGGGTGATGACCCCGTCCGCGCCGGTTAAATGCGGCTGTCCGGTCACCTCCCCCAGTGTGGAGGGCCGCAGCCGGTCGGCAAGCGGACGGATCGCGGTGTCCGGGACGGCGGGTTCGCCAAACAGATCAGCCATCGCCGCTACCGAATGATCTGGCGGATGCGGCGGCCATCGCGGATGATCTCGAACCGCCAGAAACTCGCGCCCTGCCTGAGGACGTTCGCCAGAGTGTCGACGCGGGCGATCTCAACGCCATTGACTTCAGCAATCAGATCGCCGGGCCTGAACCCGTAGCGTCCGGCCAGCGATTGCCGCGGCACCTCGGCAATGATCACGGCGCGCAATGAGGACGGCAACCGTAACTGATCGGCAATCCGCGGAGTCAAATTGGACACCACCGCACCCGAAAACGGGGTCTGACCTTCCAGCACCAGACGGTCATTCGGATCGTCCGCTGGCGGCGCCTGCAGCGTCACGGTCACGGTCTTGCGTCCGCCGCGGCCAAGCACCTCCAGATTTGCGTCGGCCCCAACCCCGGCGGTTGCCAGCCGGTAGCCCAAGGCGTCGGGATGTTCGATCGGCTGATCGTTGAAGCCAAGCACGATGTCTCCCGCACGCAAGCCTGCCTTGCGCGCCGGCCCCTCGCGCGCCACATCGGAGACCAGAGCTCCAGTGGCGCGGGCGAGGCCCAACGCATCTGCAATATCGGGCGTGACGGTTTCAAATGTGGCTCCAAGATAGGGCCGTTCGAAAACCTCTCCGCCCGATTGCGCCGTTTGCACCACGGCGCGCACCAGATTGGCGGGAATGGCGAAGCCGATGCCGTTGGAACCGCCGGAACGGCTGAAGATTGCTGTGTTGATGCCGATCAGACGGCCGTTCATGTCAATCAGTGCGCCACCGGAATTGCCGGGATTGATCGCCGCATCGGTCTGGATGAAGAATCCGAAATCCGACACGCCGACACGGTTTCGGGCCAACGCCGAAACAATGCCGCTGGTCACGGTCTGCCCGACGCCAAAGGGATTGCCGATGGCAAGCACAACGTCGCCCACCTCGATCGCGTCGGTGTCACCGAATTCGATGGTCGGGAACGGACCCGCCCCTTCGATTTCGAGGATGGCGAGGTCAAAGCGCTCATCCTTTAACAGGATCCGGCTTTTGAATTCACGCCCGTCGGTCAGCGCGACGCGAATATCGTCGGCCTCTGCAATGACATGGTTGTTGGTCACCACGATTCCGCGGCTTTCGATGATCACGCCGGATCCCAGCGAAGACTGTCGCTCGGTCCGGTTGGGCGCGAGCTGGCCGAAGAAACGCTCGAAAAACGGATCCCCGGCAAAGGGCGACGAGCGGCGCTGCACCACACGATCGGCATAGACATTGACCACAGCCGGTGCGGTGGCTTTGACCAGCGGCGAGAAGGATTGCATCATCTCGCCGCGCGAGGCCGGTGGCGCGCGGCGCACCTGCTCGGCCGGTTGCGCGGATGTTTGGGCCTGACTGCCATTGCTGCCTGGCTCATCGGTCGAGCCGCGCAGCACATCCTTGAAGATTTCGCCCAGCGCATCGCCGATGGTGTTTTCCGGTGCCTGCTGAGCGGTGGCCGCAACAGGTGAGCCAAATGAGACAAGCAGCGCCAGCAACAGGGCTAAGGGGGCAGAACGACGCCGCGCGCGGTCGGGAATCATGTTCAGGATCCTTGATTGTTGGAGCGAGTATGGCCTGATCGGAGGCTCAAAGTCATCAGGAAGTTGGCGGCTTGATGGCAAGCGCCAGAATTGCCGCAAAGGCGCGGCGATCACGTTCAGTACACGATAAATTGGTCAGTCTCAGGGTTTTCGGAACGAGACGAACATGATTGTCTTGGAAGGTCGCGCGCCCGTCGCGGAGGCCCACCTTATGCTGGAGAGAACGCCGTGCCACGCCGCTATCGCCCCCTGCCCATTCCCGGATCGGAAATCACCTCTGAAAACGCCTATTTCAAGCGTCGCGACTTGCTTCGGCTGACGGCTGCGGGCGGGGTGACGCTTGCAGCGACCAGTATTGCCATGGCCGCACAGGATCTCGCAGCGCTTGCCGCCAAGCCCGGAGGCTTTGATCCCGGTGAAGAGCTGACGCCGGAACTGGACGTTACAAGCTACAACAATTTCTACGAATTCGGCACCGGCAAGGCCGATCCCGCCGCCAAAGCCGGAGATTTCAAACCACGCCCCTGGAGCGTGATGATCGACGGGCTGGTGAACAAGCCTGGCGAAGTCGATCTAGAGGACATGTTGGCGCTCGAGCTTGAAGAGCGCATCTACCGGATGCGCTGTGTCGAGGCCTGGTCGATGGTCATTCCCTGGATCGGGTTTCCGCTATCGGCCCTGATCGCCAAGGCCGAGCCTCTGGGCAGCGCCAAATATGTGGCGTTCGAAACCGTGGTGCGGCCCGAAGAGATGCCGGGGCAACGCGGGGCTTTCCAGCCCCTTCCCTGGCCCTATGTCGAGGGGCTGAGGCTTGACGAGGCGCTGCATCCGCTGACGATTTTGTCGGTCGGGCTCTACGGAAAGGTCTTGCCCAACCAGAATGGCGCGCCGGTTCGGCTGGTGGTGCCGTGGAAGTACGGTTTCAAGGGCATCAAATCGATCGTCCGCATCACGCTGACCGAGGAGCAGCCGATCTCGACCTGGAACAAGCTGGCGCCGAACGAGTACGGCTTTTACGCCAACGTCAATCCCGAAGTCGACCATCCGCGCTGGAGCCAGGCGAATGAAAACCGCATCGGCGGCGGCGGTTTCTTTGGCTCAAACAAACGCCCGACGCTGCCCTTCAACGGCTATGGCGAAGAGGTGGCGGCGCTTTATGACGGCATGGACCTGAGGACGAATTTCTGACCATGCGGCTGCCGTCGCTGCCCCGGCGCTACCACGCTGCCTCGATCTGGCTGCTCTACGCGGTCGGGTTTGTCCCGGCCATATGGTGCTTCTATCTTGGCGCGACCGGCCAACTCGTGGGCAACCCGGTCAAGATCTTTGAACATTTGCTTGGCGAATGGGCGCTGCGGTTTTTGATCCTGACGCTGGCGATCTCGCCGCTTCGGGACCTCTTCGGTGTCAACTGGATCCGCTACCGCAGGGCGCTCGGGCTCCTGGCGTTCTGGTATGTGGCGATGCATTTCGCAGCCTATATGGTGCTCGACAAACGGCTGGCGTTCGATGTGATTGTCGAGGATGTGATCAAGCGCTGGTTCATCACCATCGGCATGGCTGCGCTCGTTTTGCTGATTCCGCTGGCGCTGACCTCCAACCAGTGGTCGATCCGCCGGCTCGGACCGAGATGGACCAAGCTTCACCGGCTGATCTACCCGATCGCCGCCGGCGGGGCGCTGCATTCCTGCCTGTCGGTCAAGGTGATCGGGCTTGAAGAGATGATCCATGCTGGGCTGGTGGTGGTGCTGATCGGCTGGCGACTGGCGCGAAAGCGCTTCCTTGCCTGGAAGCGGGCCGCCCGCGACAGACCCATTCCTGCTTGAATGAACACAAAAAGCCGGGCGCCTTGCAGCGCCCGGCTTCCGGATTGGGTCAGCTCAAAGAGGTGTCGCTTACGCGGCTTCTTCTTCGGCTGCGGCTTCCAGAGCCACGCGGGCACGGTCCTTGGCGCCCTTGGCGTCGACGTCACGATCAACGAATTCGACAACAGCCATCGGGGCATTGTCGCCGGTGCGGAAACCGGCCTTCATGATACGGATGTAGCCGCCATTGCGGGTGGCGTAGCGGGTCGCAATGGTGTCGAACAGCTTGCGCACGGCGTCGTTGTCGCGGATCTGCGAGATCGCCTGGCGGCGGGCATGCAGATCGCCGCGCTTGCCGAGCGTGACAAGCTTTTCAACGATCGGCCGGATTTCCTTGGCTTTCGGCAAGGTGGTGACAATCTGCTCATGTTCGATGAGCGAAGCCGCCATATTGGCGAACATCGCCTTGCGGTGGCTCGAGGTGCGGTTCAGCTTGCGACCTGAATTTCCGTGGCGCATGGCTTATCTCCTTCACACGCAGGCAGCGGCCTGCATAAGGGGTTTAATACTGGTCTTCGTAACGCTTGGCGAGATCTTCGATGTTTTCCGGCGGCCAGGACGGAACTTCCATACCCAGATGCAGGCCCATGGAAGCGAGCACTTCCTTGATCTCGTTAAGCGACTTGCGGCCGAAATTCGGAGTCCGAAGCATCTCGGCTTCGGTCTTCTGGATCAGGTCGCCGATATAGACGATGTTGTCGTTCTTCAGGCAGTTGGCCGAGCGGACAGAAAGTTCCAGCTCGTCGACCTTCTTGAGAAGCGACGGGTTGAAAGCCAGTTCCGCGACGGTTTCCTCGTGAACTTCCTTCTGCGGCTCGTCGAAGTTGACGAACACGCCAAGCTGGTCCTGAAGGATGCGCGCGGCATAGGCCACGGCGTCTTCACCGCTGACCGATCCGTCGGTTTCCAGCGTCAGGGTCAGCTTGTCATAGTCGAGAACCTGGCCTTCGCGGGTGTTTTCGACCTTGTAGGAGCATTTCTTGACCGGCGAATAGAGGCTGTCGACCGGGATCAGCCCGATCGGCGCGTCTTCGGCGCGGTTGCGATCCGCCGGTACATAGCCCTTGCCGTTGTTGACGGTGAATTCCATGCGGATTTCCGCGCCGTCATCCAGCGTGCACAAAACGTGCTCGGGGTTGAGGATCTCGATGTCGCCAACGGTCTGGATGTCGCCGGCCTTGACGACGCCCGGGCCCTGCTTGCGCACGACCATGCGCTTTGCCTCGTCGCCTTCCATCCGGATGGCGATTTCCTTGATGTTCAGGATGATGTCGGTGACATCTTCGCGAACGCCGGGGATGGAGGAGAACTCATGCAGCACGCCGTCGATCTGCACTGCCGTAACGGCGGCGCCGCGCAGCGAGGACAGAAGCACGCGACGCAGCGCGTTGCCGAGCGTGAGGCCAAAACCGCGCTCAAGCGGTTCGGCGACCACGGATGCACGGGTGCGGCTCTCGGTGGAGAACTCGACCTTGCTCGGCTTGATCAATTCCTGCCAGTTTTTCTGAATCATCTGTGTTGCCTTCCTGTTGCCGCACCATCCAATCGTGACGGCCAAGTGAGAAGAGGGGCGAACGAGCGCAGGCGCCAGCCCGGCCCGTCAATCATTCTGAACCGAACTCAGACGCGGCGCTTCTTGCGCGGACGGCAGCCATTGTGCGGGATCGGGGTGACATCGCGGATCGAGGTGATGGTGAAGCCCGCAGCCTGCAACGCCCGGAGCGCCGATTCACGACCCGAACCGGGACCGCGCACTTCGACTTCCAGCGACTTCATGCCGTGATCCTGCGCCTTCTTGGCAGCATCTTCAGCAGCCATCTGGGCCGCAAACGGGGTCGACTTACGCGAGCCCTTGAAACCCTTCGAACCGGCCGACGACCACGAGATGGCATTTCCCTGCGCATCCGTGATGGTGATCATGGTGTTGTTGAAGGTCGAGTTGACGTGGGCGACGCCCGACGAAATATTCTTGCGTTCACGCCGTTTTACGCGTCCGGCTTCCTTGGCCATATGTAGTGTCCTTTCGAGATATCAGCACCGCCGTAATGTCAGCGGCTCCACCGGGAAACGTCTGAACGGGCGCGGAAAGATCGTACGACGGCCAGACCGGCCATGCGCGCAATCGCTTCCGCCGCCCGCCGGACGGCTCCCAAATTACTTTTTCTTGCCGGCGATCGCCTTTGCCGGACCCTTGCGGGTGCGGGCATTGGTGTGGGTCCGCTGACCGCGCACCGGCAGGCCGCGACGATGGCGGAGACCGCGGTAGCAGCCAAGGTCCATCAGACGCTTGATGTTCATCGAGTTCTCGCGGCGAAGATCGCCCTCGACCTGGTAGTCGCGATCGATGGCTTCACGGATCTGCAGCACTTCGGCGTCCGAGAGCTGGTTGACGCGGCGATCAAGCGGAATGCCGACCTTTTCAACGATTTCAGCGGCGAATTTCTTGCCGATGCCGTGGATGTAGGTCAGCGAAATGATCACGCGCTTGTTGGTCGGAATGTTGACGCCTGCTATGCGGGCCATGTGCATCTCCATGTGGGCCGGTCTTGCCGGCGAGTTATTGTTGACCCGCGTCCGGTGGAGGCCGGCCCTTGCGGGGTAGTCCAAAGCCGCCTCCCTGCCCTGTCGGGTTCAGCTCGGCGGTATTCTCATGCAAGGTCCCGACACGCTCAAAGCGACCAGTGCCATTTCCCGATTTTCGGAAAACCGCGCCGATCGCCTGCATGTCGCGAGTTGCGCGGGTCATAGGCCACCTGAAAGGATTCGTCAACCTCTCTGTCAGGCCCAATTCCGCGCCACCTTGAACCCGGCTGTCATCAGGCGAAAGCCGGGTTCGATTTCCTGATTTGCCCGCCTAAAGGCCAGAGAGCACGCGTTCGATTTCCTCGGTCACCGCGTCGATCGAGGCCATGCCATCGACCGTGCGCAGATTGCCCTTGGCGTAGTAGTAACCGGTCAGCGGCGCGGTCTTCTTGTAGTACTCGCGCAGCCGCTCGTCGAACACTTCGGCATTGTCGTCCTTGCGGACCGGCTTGCCGGCGGCAGCGGCCTCTTCGGCGCGCTTGATGATCCGGCCCACCAGAGCCTTGTCGTCGACCACAAGTTCGATCACGCTGTCGAGCTTCATGTCCTTGCCGGCGAGCATTGCCTCCACGGCATCCGCCTGCACCAGTGTGCGCGGATACCCGTCAAGGATGAAGCCGCGCTCGCAATCGGGCTGATCGATGCGCTCGGAGACGATGGCGTTGACGATGTCGTCGGAGACGAGTTCGCCTGCGTCCATCACCGCCTTGGCGCGCTTGCCGACCTCGGTTCCCGCGGCGACGGCGGCGCGCAGCATATCGCCAGTCGACAATTGCGGAATGTTGTGTGTTTCGACCAGGCGCTCGGCCTGTGTGCCCTTGCCCGCTCCCGGCGGCCCCAAAAGAATTAGTCTCATCGTCCCCTCTTCCCTCCCCGAAGTTTGGACTTCTTGATCAGCCCCTCATATTGCTGAGCAATCAGATGTCCCTGAACCTGAGCCACCGTATCGAGTGTCACGGACACAACGATCAGCAGCGACGTGCCACCCAAATAGAACGGAACGCCGGTCTGCGCGATTAGAAATTCGGGTAAGAGACAGACAAAAACGAGGTACATTGCGCCGATTACGGTGATCCGTGTAAGCACAAAGTCGATATATTCCGCCGTGCGTTCGCCGGGACGGATCCCCGGAATGAAGCCGCCATGACGCTTCAGATTGTCCGCGGTGTCCTTCGGATTGAACACGATCGCGGTGTAGAAGAATGCGAAGAACGCAATCATCACCGCATAGAAGATCATGTAGGCCGGCTGACCATGGCCGAGCGAAGCCAGCAGCGTGGTCGCCCAATCAGGTAGATTGCCGGTGTTTGCGAAGCCCGCGACCGTCGCCGGAAGCAGCAACAGCGACGAGGCGAAGATCGGCGGGATAACGCCCGCGGTGTTGAGCTTGAGCGGCAGGTGCGAGGTGTCGCCCTGGAACATGCGCGAACCAACCTGGCGCTTGGGATACTGGATCATCAACTGCCGCTGGGCGCGCTCGATAAACACGATGAAGGCAATCACGGCGATGGCCACAACGATGACGGCGATGATCAGGCCGGTCGACAACGCGCCGGTGCGACCGAGCTCCAGAGTGCCTGCGATGGCGCTCGGGAGTGCTGCGACGATGCCGGCGAAGATGATCAGCGAAATGCCGTTACCGATGCCGCGCGCGGTGATCTGCTCACCGAGCCACATCAGGAACATGGTGCCGCCCACCAGAGTGATGACGGTGGCGATGCGGAAGAACCAGCCCGGATCGGTGACGATGCCATTGCCCGATTCGAGGCCCACGGCGATGCCATAGGCCTGCACAGTGCCCAGAAGCACCGTGCCGTAGCGGGTGTACTGGTTGATCACCTTGCGGCCCTGCTCGCCCTCTTTCTTGAGCTGCTCAAGCGTTGGCACCACCGACGTCATCAACTGAATGATGATCGACGCGGAGATGTAGGGCATGATGCCCAGCGCAAAAATCGCCATGCGCTCGACGGCGCCGCCGGCAAACATGTTGAACAAGCCAAGAATACCGCCCGCCTGGCCTGCAAAGGCCTGCGCAAAAGCGTCGGGATTGATGCCGGGGAGCGGGATATAGGTGCCCAGGCGGTACACCAGAAGCGCGCCGAGGGTAAACCAGATCCGTTTCTTGAGGTCTTCCGCCTTGGCGAAAGCCGAAAAATTGAGATTGGAAGCGAGTTGTTCGGCTGCAGATGCCATTCACGTTCTCCGCGAGGCCCTTCCGGCGCCCGATGAACCCGATCATCTCCGGAGGGTCTGAGTTGGTGTCACCGGACGTTGCGGCCTGACCGTGTCTGCGGTCGTCGGCGGCTGCCCCGGCCGCCGCTGTCTAGCGCGCCGACCGATCCCATATGGGATGAAAACCGCCCGATGTGAAGCACCGGGCGGTCACAATTTTCTTACTCTTCGGTCGCGGCCGGAGCTGCGAGCAGCTTGATCGACCCGCCGGCCTTTTCGACCTTGTCGATCGCAGTGCGCGAGGCGCCGGCAACTTCGAGAGTGAGCTTGGCCTTGAGCTCGCCGTCGGCGAGAACGCGCACGCCGTCCTTGATGCGCCGGATTACGCCGGCGGCCTTGAGCGCTGCGGCATCGACCGTGGCCTTGCCGTCGAGCTTGCCAGCATCGATGGCGATCTGGATCCGGCCAACCGACACGACATTGAAGTCGCTCGAGAAAATGTTGTTGAAGCCGCGCTTGGGAAGACGCCGGTAGATTGGCATCTGGCCGCCTTCGAAGCCGTTGATGGCGACGCCCGAACGGGACTTCTGACCCTTGACGCCACGACCACCGGTCTTGCCGGTGCCCGAACCGATGCCGCGACCAACGCGTTTGCGGTCCTTGGTTGCGCCTTCGTTGTCGCTGATATCATTGAGTTTCATGACAGTTCACTCCCACTCACTGCTCGTCGACGACGCGAACGAGGTGGCTGACCGAACGGATCATGCCACGAACGGACGGCGTGTCCTCGAGGGTCCGGCGGCGGTGCATCTTGTTGAGACCCAGGCCGATCAGCGTCTGACGCTGGACGGCCGGGCGGCGAATCGGGCTGCCGATCTGTTCGACTGTGATCGTCTTGCCCTTTTTGTTGTCAGCCATGGTCTTGGCTCCCTAATTCGGAAATAAGGCAGAGGCCCGATTACTCTTCGCCGCCAGCGACAGGGCCGCGGCGTGCCTGGAGCGTGGAATATTTGAGGCTGCGCTGAGCCGCGATGTCCTTGGGGTGCATCTGGTTCTTGAGCGCATCAAAGGTGGCACGGACCATGTTGTACGGGTTGGAAGACCCGGTCGATTTGGCCACCACATCCTGCATGCCCAGCGTCTCGAACACAGCGCGCATCGGACCACCGGCGATGATGCCGGTACCCGGCTTGGCCGAGCGAAGCAGCACCTTGCCGGCGCCGTGACGGCCATGCACGTCGTGGTGCAGTGTCCGGCCCGAACGCAGCGGCACGAAGATAAGGTCGCGCTTGGCCGATTCGGTCGCCTTGCGGATGGCTTCAGGCACTTCACGCGCCTTGCCGTGACCGAAGCCAACGCGGCCCTTCTGGTCTCCGACAACCACCAAGGCTGCGAAACCGAAGCGGCGGCCGCCCTTGACGACCTTGGCAACGCGGTTGATGTGAACGAGCTTGTCGACGAATTCGCTGTCGCGCTCATCGTCCCTGCCGCGGTTGTCGCGGCGACCTTCCTTGGCCATTGTCCTGTTCCTTATTCTTTTCCGGAATCAATCGGCTGTGTTGACTTAGAAGCTCAGACCGCCTTCGCGGGCTGCTTCGGCGAGGGCCTTGATGCGGCCGTGATAGATAAAGGCGCCGCGGTCGAAGACCACTTCGGTAACGCCGGCCTTGGATGCGCGCTCGGCAATCAGCTTGCCGACGGCAGCGGCGGCCGAAATGTCGGCGCCGGTTTTCAACTCACTGCGAAGACCGCCATCCAGGGTCGATGCGGCTGCGAGCGTATGGCCCCCGGCGTCATCGATGATCTGGGCGTAGATGTTCTTCGACGAGCGATGAACCGACAGGCGCGGACGGCCATTGGCCACCGCCTTGAGCTGGCGGCGGACACGGTCGGACCGACGCGTAAGGGATTGTTTCCTGCTAGCCATTTCGCGTCTTCCTTACTTCTTCTTGCCTTCTTTGCGGACAATCCGCTCTTCAGCATATTTGACGCCCTTGCCCTTGTAGGGCTCGGGGCTGCGGTAGGCGCGGATCTCGGAAGCCACCTGGCCCAACACCTGTTTGTCGATGCCGGTCAGCACGATTTCGGTCGGCTTCGGGCAAGCAATGTTGATGCCTTCCGGCGGCTGGTAGACGACATCATGGCTGAAGCCAAGCGCCAGTTGCAGATTGCGCCCCTGCATGGCCGCGCGGTAACCCACGCCGTTGATTTCGAGCTTGCGCTCGTATCCGTCCTTCACCCCGGTGAGGATGTTGGAGATCATGGTGCGCGACATGCCCCATTTGGAGCGGGCATTTTTGGAGTCGTTCACGGGCGAAACGGTGATCGCGTTGTCCTCGAGCTTGAGCGCGACTTCGTCGTTTGCAACGAAGCTCAACTCTCCCTTGGGACCCTTGGCGACCACTTTCTGGCCGTCAATCGTCGCGGTGACACCGGCGGGAACCGGAACGGGCTTTTTACCGATACGAGACATTGTTCAACCTGTCTGTTCGAGTTGGAGGCTCTGCACGATCAGAAGATCGAGCAGAGAACCTCGCCACCAACATTCTGTTCGCGCGCGGAATGATCGGCCAAAACGCCTTTCGGAGTCGAAAGGATCGTGATGCCGAGACCGTTGGCGACCTGCGGAATGGACTTGACGGAGACATAGACCCGCCGGCCCGGCTTGGAGACGCGGGCGATCTCGCGGATCACCGGCCCGCCTTCATGATACTTGAGCTCGATGCTCAGTTCAGACCGGCCGTTGTCATACGCCACCTCGGTGTAGCCGCGGATGTAACCTTCGGCTTCCAGGACGTCGAGAACACGGGCGCGCAGCTTGGATGCAGGCGTCGAAACCGACGACTTGCGGCGAGCGACACCGTTGCGAATACGGGTGAGCATATCACCCAAAGGATCAGTCATTGCCATATTGCGCGCTCCTTACCAGCTCGACTTGACCAGGCCGGGCACCTTGGCCAGCGACCCGAGCTCACGCAAAGCGATACGCGACATGCCCAGCTTACGGTAGTAAGCGCGCGGGCGGCCGGTGACTTCGCAGCGGTTGCGAACGCGAACCTTTGCCCCGTTGCGCGGCATTTCGGCCAGCTTCAGGGTTGCGCGGAAGCGTTCCTCGATCGGAAGCTCCTGGTTCTGGATGATCGCCTTCAAAGCGGCGCGCTTACCGGCGTCGCGTGCGACCAGCTTGCGGCGGCGCTTGTTTTTTTCAATTGCGCTGACTTTCGCCATGATCAGTTATCCTTTTCCACGAATGCCGTTACGATTACTGACGGAACGGGAAGTTGAACTCTTTAAGCAGAGCCCGTGCCTCGTCGTCCGTTTTCGCCGTCGTACAAACGATGACGTCCATGCCCCAGATCTGGTCAACCTTGTCGTAGTTGACCTCCGGAAACACGATGTGCTCCTTGATGCCCATGGCGAAGTTGCCGCGGCCGTCAAAGCTCTTCGGGTTCAGGCCGCGAAAGTCACGAACGCGCGGCAGCGCGATGGTAACCAGACGGTCCATGAATTCGAACATGCGATTGCCGCGCAGCGTCACCTTGGCGCCGATCGGCATCTGCTCGCGCAGCTTGAAGCCGGCGATGGAATTGCGTGCGCGGGTGATGACAGGCTTCTGACCGGCGATTGCCGCCAGGTCCTCAGCCGCCACAGCGGGCTTCTTGGAATCGGCAGTGGCCTCGCCAACGCCCATATTGATGACGATCTTGTCCATCCGCGGGATCTGCATCTCGTTCGCATAGGCGAACTGTTCCTGCATGGCCTTGCGGATGCGCTCGACATACTCGGTCTTGAGCCGCGGTTCGTACTTCGCCTCAGCCATCGATCACTTCTCCAGAACGCTTTGCCACGCGCACCTTCTTCTCGCCCTCGATGCGGAAACCGACGCGGGTCGGCTTGCCGTCCTTGGGGTCTGCAACCGCGAGGTTGGAGAGATGAAGCGGGGCTTCCTTGTTGATGATGCCGGCTTCCTGGGTCTGGGTCTGGCGCTGGTGGCGCTTGACCATGTTCAGACCGCGGACCACGGCCCGGTCTTCCTTGGGCATCACGGTGATGACTTCGCCGGTACGGCCCTTGTCCTTGCCAGCCAGAACGACGACCTTGTCGCCTTTGCGGATCTTTTGCATCGGTTCGTTCCTTACAGCACTTCAGGAGCCAGGGAGATGATCTTCATGTGGCTCTTGGCGCGCAATTCGCGCGGAACCGGTCCGAAGATGCGGGTGCCGATCGGCTCTTTCTTGTTGTCGATCAGGACGGCTGCGTTCCGGTCGAACCGGATCACGCTGCCATCGGCGCGACGGATGTCCTTGGCAGTGCGCACGACAACTGCCTTCATCACATCGCCTTTCTTGACGCGGCCGCGCGGAATGGCTTCCTTGATCGAGACGACGATAACGTCGCCGATGGAAGCATATTTCCGCTTCGAACCGCCCAGAACCTTGATGCACATGACACGACGGGCGCCGGAATTGTCGGCCACGTCGAGGTTTGTTTGCATCTGAATCATATCAGGCCGCCTTCTTGTTTATACCGGCACGCCAAAGGCCTCTGGCCCGGCATGCCGGCTTATGAGTCAATTCTTTTGTGCGCTGGAAAGGGATTTGCCAAGGTGGTTTCCCCGAGGGGACCTTCCATGCGCTGAAAGCAGAAGAACGCCCGATTCCGGGGCGTTCCGCGCCAATGGCCTGCTTCATACAGGATTCCGGCCAAGGTGCAAGTGCCCCTGGCCAAATCCGCTTCAATTAAGCCTGGGCTGTCTCGATGACGGTCCAGCGCTTATCCTTGGAGACGGGCGCGCATTCCTGAATGGAAACCTCGTCGCCCACCTTGCAATTGTTGTTTTCGTCATGCGCCTTGTAGTTCTTGGTGCGACGAACGATCTTGCGCATCACCGGGTGCGCAAAACGGCGCTCCACGCGGACAACCACGGTTTTTTCGTTCTTGTCACTGACTACAGTGCCCTGCAGAATGCGTTTTGGCATTTTCTTCGGTCCTTAGGCCTTGGCTTCTGCCGCCTTCTGGCGGGCAATGGTCTTGATGCGAGCGACATCGCGGCGGATTTCACGTACCCGCGAGGTCTTTTCAAGCTGACCGGTAGCGCCCTGAAAGCGCAGGTTGAACTGCTCTTTCTTCAGCTTGGCGAGCTCATCATTGAGTTGGTCAACGCTCATGGCGCGAACATCTGCGGCTTTCATGATCGCTCTCCTTAATCTGCGATGCGCTGGACGAAGCGGGTCTTGACCGAAAGCTTGGCGGCGCCAAGGCGCAGCGCTTCACGGGCGAGCTCTTCGCTAACGCCGTCGATTTCGAACATGATCCGGCCCGGCTTGACCTTGGCCGCCCAGTAATCCACCGAGCCCTTGCCCTTACCCATGCGGACTTCCGTCGGCTTGGAGGTCACCGGGACATCGGGGAAGATGCGGATCCAGACGCGGCCGGCACGTTTCATGTGACGGGTGATGGCACGGCGGGCGGCCTCGATCTGGCGTGCGTTGACGCGATCGGGCTCCTGCGCCTTCAAGCCGTAAGAACCGAAATTCAAGTCCGAGCCGCCCTTGGCGACGCCCTTGATGCGGCCCTTGAACTGCTTGCGGTACTTGGTACGCTTTGGCTGCAACATTGTCTAATTCTCCGAATTGTCTGCCTGGCGCAAAAGTCAGGCGTTTTCGCGCCGGCGATTGCCGCCCGAAGCGTCGCCTTCCGTGGCGCGGCGTTCCGAGGCCATGGGATCGTGCTCGAGGATTTCGCCCTTGAAGATCCAGACCTTGACGCCGCAGATGCCATAAGCGGTTTTGGCTTCGGCGGTGCCGTAGTCGATGTCGGCACGCAGCGTATGAAGCGGCACACGGCCCTCACGGTACCATTCGGTCCGCGCGATCTCCGCGCCGCCGAGACGGCCGCCGCAGGTGATCTTGATGCCTTCGGCACCCAGACGCATGGCTGCCTGCACCGAGCGCTTCATGGCGCGGCGGAAGGCAATGCGGCGTTCGAGCTGCTGGGCGATCGACTGCGCAACCAGGGTTGCGTCGACTTCCGGCTTGCGCACTTCAACGATGTTGAGGTGGGTTTCCGAATTGGTCATCTCCGAGAGCTTGCGGCGCAGCTTTTCGATGTCCGCACCCTTCTTGCCGATGATCAGCCCCGGACGCGCTGCGTGAATGGTCACGCGGCACTTCTTGTGGGGACGCTCGATGACGATCTTGGAAACGCCGGCCTGCTTCAGCTCGTTCTGCAGGTACTTGCGGATCTTGAGATCCTCATGCAGCAGCTTGCCGTATTCGGCATTGTCAGCGAACCAGCGGCTGTCCCAGGTACGGTTGATGCCGAGGCGGAAACCGATCGGATTGATTTTCTGACCCATTACGCGGCCTCCTCTTGGGCTTCCACTTCACGCACGACAATGGTCAGGTGCGCGAACGGCTTTTCAATGCGCGAGGCGCGGCCGCGGCCGCGGGCGTGAAAGCGCTTCATGACGATGGACTTGCCGACATAGGCTTCGGCGACGACCAGCGAATCGACGTCGAGGTCGTGGTTGTTCTCGGCGTTCGCGACCGCAGATTCAAGCGTCTTCTTGACGGTCGATGCGATGCGCTTGCGCGAAAACTCAAGTTCGGCCAGAGCCTGCTCGACCTTCTTGCCGCGGATCAACGCGGCAACCAGGTTGAGCTTCTGCGGGCTGATGCGAAGCGTGCGGGCGACTGCCTGCGCTTCATTGCCCTTGAGCCGGCGTTCGGTTTTTGCCTTGCCCATTGTTACTTCCTCTTCGCTTTCTTGTCGGCGCCGTGGCCATAATAGGTCCGCGTCGGGGAGTATTCGCCAAACTTCTGGCCAACCATGTCTTCCGACACATTGACCGGAATGTGCTTGCTTCCGTTGTAGACGCCGAAGGTCAGGCCGACGAACTGCGGCATGATGGTGGAGCGGCGGCTCCAGATCTTGATCACTTCATTGCGGCCGCCTTCGCGCACCTTCTCAGCCTTCTTGAGAAGATAGCCGTCAACAAACGGACCTTTCCAAACTGAACGAGCCATTGGAGACTTCCTCTCTTACTTCTTGCGCTGGTGGCGCGAACGCATGATGAACTTGTCGGTCGACTTGTTCGAACGCGTGCGCTTGCCCTTGGTCGGCTTGCCCCAGGGGCTGACCGGGTGACGGCCGCCCGAGGTGCGGCCTTCGCCGCCGCCGTGCGGGTGGTCGACGGGGTTCATGGCGACGCCGCGGACATGCGGACGTTTGCCCTTCCAGCGCGACCGGCCGGCCTTGCCGTCGTTGATGTTGAGATGATCCGGGTTCGACACCGCGCCAACGGTGGCAAGGCAGCTGCCCTGCACCAGACGCTGTTCGCCCGAATTGAGACGCAGGATCGCCATGCCCTGGTCACGGCCCACCAGCTGCGCATAGGCGCCGGCGGAGCGTGCGATCTGACCACCCTTGGCGGGCTTCATCTCGATGTTGTGGACAATCGTGCCAACCGGCATGAACTGAAGCGGCATGCAATTGCCCGGTTTCACGTCCACGCCCTTGGCCGATGCAATCACCTTGTCGCCCGCAGCCAGACGCTGCGGAGCAAGAATGTAGGACTTCTCGCCGTCGGCATAGGTGATCAGCGCGATGTAAGCGGTCCGGTTGGGATCGTATTCCATCCGCTCGACCGTGGCTTCCACGTCGAACTTGCGACGCTTGAAGTCCACCATGCGATAGGTGCGCTTGTGACCGCCGCCGATCGACTGGGCGGTAACCCGGCCGGTGTTGTTGCGTCCACCCTTCCCGGTCAGGCCCTGGGTCAGCGCTTTGACCGGCTTGCCGCGATGAAGGCCCGAACGATCAACGATGACCAGCTGACGCTGGCTCGGGGTCGTCGGATTGTAACTTTTCAGTGCCATTTTCCTGTTCCCTTTTGAGGGCTTGTTCCCGCCCGGTCCTTACAGACCGGTTGAGACGTCGATCGACTGGCCTTCGGCAAGCGTCACATACGCCTTCTTCACATCCGACTGACGGCCCGAAATGCCGCGGAAGCGCTTGGTCTTGCCCTTGCGCAGCAGCGTGTTGACCGCGGTGACCTTGACACCGAACAGCGCTTCGACCGCAGCCTTGATTTCAGGCTTGGTGGCGCGCCGGGCGACATTGAAGACAACCTGGTTCTGCTCGGAGACCAGCGTCGACTTTTCGGTGATTGCCGGCGAGACAATCACATCATAGTGGCGAAGATCCGTCATTTGAAGCGCTCCTCCAGAGCCGCAACCGCGTCCTTGGACAAGACCAGCTTGCCGCGGCGCAGAATGTCGTAGACGTTAATGCCCTGAACCGGCAGCACATCCACATTGGGGATGTTCTTGGCGGCGAGGCTGAAGTTCTTGTCGAGTTCGGCGCCGCCGATGAACAGCGCGTTGGTCAGACCCAGCTTGCCCAGCGAACCGGTCAGCGCCTTGGTCTTTGCTTCCGAAGCGCTCAGGCTGTCGACGACGATGATGTCGGAAGCCTGGGCCTTGGCCGAAAGCGCATGGCGCAGTGCAAGCGCGCGAACCTTCTTGGGCAGATCATGGGCGTGGCTGCGCACGTTGGGTCCATGAGCCTGGCCACCGCCACGGAACTGCGGCGCACGCGCCGAGTGGTGACGGGCGCGGCCGGTGCCCTTCTGCTTGAACATCTTGGCGCCGGTGCGCGAGATTTCCGAGCGGCCGAGCGCCTTGTGGGTGCCCTGCTGCTTCTTTGCCAGCTGCCAGCGCACGATGCGCTGGATCAGATCCTGGCGCGGGTCGAGACCGAAGATCGTCTCGGAAAGCGAAATCTTTCCGGCGTCCTTGCCCTCGAGAGTGGTGACGGTGAGATCCATTATTCGGCTCCCTCATTCGATACGTTGGCTGCAGCGCGGATGGCCGCAGGAAGAGGCGCATCAGCCGGGATGCCGGACTTGACGGCGTCGCGGACGACAATCCAGGCTCCCTTGGAACCAGGAACCGCGCCCTTGATCAGGATCAGGCCGCGATCGACGTCGGTGGACACGATTTCGAGGTTCTGCGTGGTCACGCGGGTCTGGCCCATGTGGCCGGCCATCTTCTTGCCCTTCCACACCTTGCCCGGATCCTGGTTGGAACCGGTCGAGCCGTGCGAACGGTGGGAGACCGAGACGCCGTGGGTGGCGCGCAGACCGCCGAAGCCGTGGCGCTTCATGGCGCCAGCAAAGCCCTTGCCCTGGGTGATCCCGGAAACGTCGACCAGCTGACCGGTGACGAAATGATTGGCCGAGATCTCGGAGCCGACATCAATCATGTTGTCCGAGCTCACCCGGAACTCGACGACCTTGGCCTTGGGTTCGACCTTGGCGATGGCGAAGTTGCCGCGCATGGCCTTGGACGTGTTCTTGACCTTGGCGACGCCGGCGCCGAGCTGAACGGCGGTGTAGCCGTTCTTTTCCTCGGTCCGCTGTGCCACGACCTGGCAGTTTTCCAACCGCAGGACGGTCACGGGGACATGCTCTCCGGCGTCGTTGTAGACCCGGGTCATTCCCACTTTTTGTGCAATCACACCTGAACGCATCGGTTCATTCCTCTTGAGATGAGCCTGTCGGGGCCCTGCCCCTTCATGCCTCGTTCCCTGTGCTGAAGACGCCTGGCCTTACAGCTTGATTTCCACATCAACGCCCGCGGCGAGATCCAGCTTCATCAGCGCATCTACGGTTTGCGGGGTCGGATCGACAATGTCGAGAAGACGCTTATGGGTGCGCATCTCGAATTGCTCGCGGCTCTTCTTGTCGATGTGCGGCGACCGGTTGACCGTGAATTTCTCGATCCGGGTCGGCAGCGGGACCGGGCCGCGGACGCTTGCGCCGGTCCGCTTTGCCGTCGACACGATTTCGCGCGTGGAGGCGTCAAGGATCCGGTGATCAAACGCCTTGAGGCGGATACGGATGTTCTGGCCGTTCATTCGACTTGTCCTTGCTTGTGTGAGGAGCGCGCGATCCGGATAGTCCGGACCGCGCGACCTGACCCGATTTGTTACTCGATGATCGAAGCGACGATGCCGGCGCCGACGGTGCGGCCGCCTTCACGGATGGCGAAGCGCAGCTTCTCTTCCATGGCGATCGGCACGATCAGCGTCACGTCAGCCGAGATGTTGTCGCCCGGCATCACCATTTCCGTGCCTTCCGGCAGTGTCACAACACCGGTCACGTCGGTGGTGCGGAAGTAGAACTGCGGACGGTAGTTGGTGAAGAACGGCGTGTGACGGCCACCCTCTTCCTTGGTCAGGATGTAGGCTTCGGCCTTGAACTTGGTGTGCGGCTTCACCGAACCCGGCTTGCACAGCACCTGGCCGCGCTCGACGTCCTCACGGCCAACGCCGCGAAGCAGCGCGCCGATGTTGTCGCCGGCCTGGCCCTGATCGAGCAGCTTGCGGAACATCTCGACGCCCGTGCAGGTGGTCTTCTGGGTGTCGCGGATGCCGACGATCTCGATTTCCTCGCCAACCTTGATGATGCCACGCTCGACACGGCCGGTCACAACCGTGCCGCGGCCCGAGATCGAGAACACGTCTTCGATCGGCATCAGGAACGGCTGGTCAACCGGACGCTCGGGCGTCGGGATGTAGTCGTCAACAGCCGCCATCAGCGCGCGGATCGCGTCTTCGCCGATTTCCTTGTTGGAATCTTCCAAAGCCGCAAGCGCCGAACCCTTGACGATCGGAATGTCGTCGCCAGGGAACTCGTAGGACGACAGCAGTTCGCGCACTTCCAGCTCAACCAGCTCGAGAAGCTCTTCGTCGTCGACCTGGTCGACCTTGTTCAAGAACACCACCAGGCTCGGCACGCCGACCTGACGGGCCAGAAGGATGTGCTCGCGGGTCTGGGGCATCGGGCCGTCGGCGGCCGAAACAACCAGGATCGCGCCGTCCATCTGCGCCGCACCGGTGATCATGTTCTTCACATAGTCGGCGTGGCCGGGGCAGTCGACGTGGGCGTAGTGACGGCCATCGGTCTCATATTCGACATGGGCTGTCGAAATGGTGATGCCGCGGGCCTTTTCCTCAGGCGCAGCATCGATCTGGTCATAGGCCTTGAAATCACCGAAATACTTGGTGATCGCAGCCGTCAATGACGTCTTGCCGTGGTCAACGTGACCAATCGTGCCGATGTTCACATGCGGCTTATTGCGCTCGAACTTACCCTTTGCCATCTTCGGCTCTCCATTCTCATTCAGCCCTTGCCGGGCAGATTTCAGTTTCGGTCTCCGGTCCGGGCCGGCGTCTTAGACGCGGTCCCGGCAGTCCGGCAAATTATGCGTATTTCGCCTGGATCTCCTGGGAGACGTTCGACGGAACCGCGGCGTAATGATCAAAGGTCATCGAGTACTGCGCACGGCCCTGGGACATAGAGCGCAGCGTATCGACATATTTGAACATGTTGGCCAGCGGCACATGGGCGGAGATGACAACGGCAATGCCGCGCATTTCCTGGCCCTGGATCTGGCCACGGCGGGAGTTGAGGTCGCCGATCACGTCACCGACGTAATCTTCCGGCGTGATCACCTCAACGGCCATGATCGGCTCAAGCAGTTGCGGACCCATGAACTTCGAGTTTTCGCGGAAGCAGGCGCGACCGGCGATTTCGAAGGCGAGGACGCTCGAGTCCACATCGTGGTAGGCGCCATCGACCAGGGTCGCCTTGATGCCGAGCATCGGGAAGCCCGCAAGCGGACCCGAATTCATGACGCTGTCGATGCCCTTCTGGACGCCGGGGATGTATTCCTTCGGCACCGAGCCGCCGACGATCTTGCTTTCGAAGATAAATTCTTCGGTCTCGTCGTTGGGCTCGAAGCGGATCTTGACGCGGGCGAACTGACCCGAACCACCCGACTGCTTCTTGTGGGTGTAATCGGCTTCGTAGGCCTTGGTGATCGATTCCCGGTAGGCCACCTGCGGTGCGCCGACATTGGCCTCGACCTTGAATTCGCGCCGCATACGGTCGACCAGAATGTCGAGATGCAGTTCGCCCATACCGGCGATGATGGTCTGGCCCGATTCTTCGTCGGTCTTGACGCGGAACGAAGGGTCTTCGGCCGCCAGGCGGTTGAGCGCGAGGCCCATCTTTTCCTGGTCGCCCTTGGTCTTGGGTTCAATGGCGATCTGGATCACCGGATCGGGGAATTCCATGCGCTCGAGGATCACCGGCTTGAGCGGATCGCACAGCGTGTCGCCCGTGGTGGTTTCCTTGAGGCCGGCAAGCGCCACGATGTCGCCTGCGTAGGCTTCCTCGATGTCTTCCCGCGAGTTCGAGTGCATCTGCAACATGCGGCCGACGCGCTCGCGCTTTTCCTTGACAGTGTTCATCACCGAGGCGCCCTTGTCGATCTTGCCCGAATAGATACGGGCAAAAGTGAGCGAGCCGACGAAGGGGTCGTTCATGACCTTGAAGGCCAGCATCGACAGCGGCTCGTCGTCAGAAGCCTTGCGGGTGGTCTCGGTTTCGGTCTTGACATCGATACCTTCGATGGCCGGAACGTCGACCGGGCTCGGCAGGAACTCGACAACGGCGTCGAGCAGCGGCTGCACGCCCTTGTTCTTGAAGGCCGAACCGCAGAACATCGGGAAGAACTGCACGGCGATCGTGCCCTTGCGGACCAGCGAACGGATCTCGTCATTGTCGGGCATTTCGCCTTCGAGATAACGCTCCATGGCAGCTTCGTCAGCTTCAACCACGGTCTCGATGAGAAGTTCGCGGTACTCTTCGGCCTTGTCCTTGAGATCGGCGGGAATTTCAACGACGTCCCACTGGGCGCCGAGCGATTCATCACGCCAGACCAGCGCGTTCATCTCGATGAGATCAACCACGCCCTTGAATTCGTTTTCAGCGCCGATCGGCAGCTGCATGACAACCGGGATAGCGCCGAGGCGCGACTTGATCATCGAAACCGAGCGATAGAAATCGGCGCCGGTCTTGTCCATCTTGTTGCAGAAGATCATCCGCGGGACGTTATACTTGTCAGCCTGACGCCAAACCGTTTCAGTCTGCGGCTCGACGCCGGCATTGGCGTCCAGCAGCGCGATGGCGCCGTCGAGCACGCGCAGCGAGCGTTCGACTTCAATGGTGAAGTCGACGTGACCTGGCGTGTCGATGATGTTGAAACGGCAGATCTTGCCAGTGCGGCCTTTCCAGAAGGTGGTGGTCGCAGCCGAGGTGATGGTGATGCCGCGTTCCTGCTCCTGCTCCATCCAGTCCATGGTGGCAGCGCCATCATGGACTTCACCGATCTTGTGGGACTTACCGGTGTAGTAAAGCACCCGCTCGGTGGTCGTGGTCTTGCCGGCGTCGATATGCGCCATGATGCCGAAATTGCGGTAGTCTTCGATATTGTATTCGCGGGCCATCGTATGTGCCTTTCGGAAACGTGTCTTGAATTACCAGCGGTAATGCGAGAAAGCGCGGTTTGCGTCGGCCATCTTGTGGGTGTCTTCGCGTTTCTTCACCGCGCTGCCACGGTTGTTGGCAGCATCCATGAGTTCGCCCGACAGGCGCTCGATCATGGTGGTTTCGTTGCGCTTGCGCGCAGCGGCGATCAACCAGCGGATGGCGAGAGCCTGACGGCGCTCGGGTCGCACGTCGACCGGCACCTGGTAGGTGGCACCACCAACACGGCGGGAGCGCACTTCCACATGCGGAGCGACATTGTCGAGCGCCTGATGGAACATCGGCACCGGCTCCTGCTTTGCGCGCTCCTCGATCTGATCAAGCGCGCCATAAACGATCTGCTCGGCAACGGACTTCTTGCCATGCATCATGATGGCGTTCATGAATTTGGACAGAACCAGGTCGCCGAACTTCGGATCCGGGTTGATTTCACGCTTTTCTGCACTGTGACGTCGTGACATGCTTTTCGTCTTTCAACTGATGGGTCGAAACAACAGGCCGCATGCAACGATGCGGCCAGCCGATACAATTACTTCGGACGCTTGGCGCCGTATTTCGAGCGGCGCTGCTTGCGGTTCTTGACGCCCTGGGTGTCGAGAACGCCGCGGATGATGTGGTAGCGCACGCCGGGAAGGTCCTTGACGCGGCCGCCGCGGATCATCACCACGGAGTGTTCCTGCAGGTTGTGCCCCTCGCCGGGAATGTAACCGATCACTTCATAGCCGTTGGTCAGGCGGATCTTGGCAACCTTACGAAGCGCCGAGTTCGGCTTCTTCGGGGTCGTGGTGTACACACGGGTGCAAACGCCGCGCTTCTGCGGATTCTGCTCCAGCGCGGGAACCTTGTTGCGCTTTACCGGCGCCTGGCGCGGCTTGCGGATCAGCTGGTTTACAGTTGGCATGTAACCATCCCTTTAGAATTCATGTTTCGCCCTTTCGGGCCACCATGCACACCAAACCATATGCGCAAAACAAGGGCCGGATCCGGTCTGACCGGAGGGCCCAAGAAAGCAGAGGACGCCAAATAAAGCGTCATGCGTGCAGCATTGTCAGTTCGCAGTGCAGTCAGAAACCTTGTTTGAGGCAACTTTCAGGACGAGTCGTCCCGAAGAAAAGCGCCTCACATCGATCTCGGTGGCCGGTTCCTACTGATTTCCCCCCACTACGTCAAGGCCGTAGCGGCGAAAATCGACATTGCGGAGCGGCCGCAGCTTGGCCGCGCGCCAGTGCGACATATTGTTGTGCGACGAGGCCTTTTTGAAGGTCTTTGTTGCTAAGCAGCAAATGGCCAGCCGTATCCGCAGCCACGACGAAGCGGTTCCACAGAATCACCGCCGCGACAACACCTTCGCCCCAGGCGCCCTGCCCGGCCGGGTTCCGGCGCAAAGGCCTTCGAATCGGAAGTCCGGACGTTAGCCGCGCCCTTTGACCAGACCGATGACGAACAGCAGGATCACCGCACCGACGGTGGCGTTGATGATGGAGCCGATGAGACCGCCGCCGATGGAGATGCCGACCGCCGGCAATATCAGTCCGGCTACGAATGCACCGACGATGCCGACGATTATGTTGCCAAACAGGCCAAAGCCGTTGCCCTTCATTATGAGCCCGGCCAGCCAACCGGCGAGCGCGCCAACCAGCAAAAAGACCAAAAGACCGCCAATTCCCATGTCCGCTTTCCTCCAAACGGCGCGATCACCGCCGCATATCTTGATTCAGGCTATGGTGCGGATCGGCACCATCCGCCAATCCCTCAACCGGCTCAAACCGGATACCGGTAGCCAATCATGGACTGGACAGTCTGACAAGCGCTCCGGGCTTTTTGGCGCACCGGTGTGGGCAGGATGAAAGCGCATTGCCTCGCCACAGGCAACGTGAGACACCGGTTCGAAGACAGCGTGAAAGGATGTCCGCAATGAACTCAGACAATGACAATGGCGCCGGTCCCATGGATGGTGGCGATGAAGCCGAAAGCCCGGCGATCTTTATCATCCTCGGCCAGGTCAGCCGGCAAAAGGGCGGCGATATGCGTCCGGTGCATGTGCTGCTTGCTGCGCCAGATGAGGACACCGCTGTGCGGCTTTGCCTGGACGCGCTTTCGGCCAAATCCTTCGCGGAAGCCGACCTCGACCAGATCGGCGTGCTCGACGAGATGCCTGACGATGAACCGCATGCATCGGCCTATCAGGGCGCGCTGGAAGGCGAAGTGGCCGTCATCGCGTTCGACTGAGCGACCGCGTCATCACGATTCCAGCGATCACGATTGCGTGCGGGCGGCGATCGGGTCGTGATTTGGCCCGGGATCGCGGCCATAATTCCGGTGGGGGCGAGATCAGCAGAAGCGGCAGCCGCGTTTCGATATGCGTAGCGGCCGAGACCCAAATGGAGACGTTCTAAATGACCTTTTCGAAACACCTCGCCGCGCTTGCCGTCATTGGCCTTTTGTCTACTACCGCACTGCCCGCCCTCGCCCAGGACGGCTGGATCGTCAAAGACAGCGGCGCCTCTGTCGAAGCGACGGCGGACAAGCTGGTTTCCGCGGTCGAAAACGCCGGAGCCAAGGTGTTTGCGCGCGTCGATCATGCCGCCGGAGCCGAGAGCATCGGCGAAGACCTGCCCGGCATGACCATGGTGATGTTCGGCAACCCGAAAATCGGAACACCGATCATGAAAGCCTCACCACAGGCCGGCATCGACCTGCCGTTGCGGGTGCTGATCTGGGACGAAGGCGGACAGACACGGATCGGCTATCTCGATCCGGCCGAATTCGCGGCCCGGTACCAGGTTGAGGGCGCCGATGCCGCGCTGGCCGCGATGACCAAGGCGCTCGGCAATCTCACGGACGCCGCAGCTCAATGACCTGCTGAACAGCAGTAGCGCTTGATCGGAACGTAAAAGGCCGCCCCGAAGGGCGGCCTCTTTTGTTTCTATCCGAAAGCGCGGCTTACTCGGCCGGCGACGGCTCCTCGCTGGCCATATCGGTCAGCATCGGGGCCGCGGTTTCCGCGCCGGAGGTCTTGCGCCGCTCGTCGATGATCAGATCGTCGCGCGATGTGGCGATGCGACGGATCTGGGTCATGGTGCCGCCGGTGCCTGCAGGTACCAGACGTCCAACGATGACGTTTTCCTTGAGCCCCTGCAGGGTGTCGATCTTGCCGGCAACGGCCGCCTCGGTGAGCACCTTGGTGGTCTCTTGGAACGATGCCGCCGAGATAAACGACGGAGTCTGCAGCGAAGCCTTGGTGATGCCGAGCAGAACCGGAACGCCGGTGGCGGGCTTGCGGCCCTCCTCGACCAAACGGTCATTGGCGTTGTCAAGCTCGATCTGATCGACATTGTCGCCGACGATGTAGACGGAATCGCCCGCATCGGTGATCTCGACTTTCTGCAGCATCTGCCGGACAATCACTTCGATGTGCTTGTCGTTGATGAGCACGCCCTGCAGGCGGTAGACTTCCTGGATCTCGTTGACGAGGTAAGAGGCGAGAGCCTCCACGCCCTTGATCGCCAGGATGTCGTGCGGCGCCGGATTGCCGTCGAGGATATAGTCACCCTTTTCGATGTAGTCGCCATCCTGAAGATGGAACGGCTTGCCCTTCGGAATAAGGTATTCCACCTGCTCGACGCCATCTTCCGCGGGCTCGATCACGATACGGCGCTTGTTCTTGTAGTCCCGGCCAAAGCGGATCGTGCCATCGATCTCGGCGATGATGGCGTGATCCTTGGGACGCCGGGCCTCAAACAATTCCGCCACCCGCGGCAGACCGCCGGTGATGTCCTTGGTCTTGGCGCTTTCCAGCGGCACACGGGCGAGCACATCGCCCTGGCTGACCTTGGCGCCCGGCTCGACCGACAGGATGGCGTCGACCGAAAGCTGGAACCGGGCGTCGCCGCCGCGGCCGAGCTTGAGGACTTCGCCGTCCTTGCCCTTGATGACGATCGCCGGCTTGAGATCGGAGCCGCGCGGCGTCGAACGCCAGTCGATGACCTGGCGCTTGGTGATGCCGGTGGCCTCGTCGGTGGATTCAGTGACCGACACGCCGTCGACCACATCCTCGAATTCAACCACGCCCTCAACTTCGGTCATCATCGGGCGGGTGTAGGGATCCCACTCCGCCAGACGCTGACCGCGTTTGACCGTATCGCCATCGTCCACATAGATCTTGGAGCCGTAGGCCACGCGCTGCGAGGACCGCTCGGAACCTTGCTCATCCACGATCTGGACCGCCATCGAGCGGCCCATGGCAATCAGATTGCCATCGGAGTTGCGCAGCATATTGCGGTTCTTGATGCGGACTGTGCCCTCATAGGACGCTTCCAGGAACGACTGGTCGACCACGGTGGCGGTGCCGCCAAGGTGGAAGGTACGCATGGTGAGCTGGGTGCCCGGTTCACCGATCGACTGCGCCGCAATGACGCCGACGGCTTCGCCGATGTTGACGGGCGTGCCGCGCGCCAGATCGCGACCGTAACAGGCGGCACAGATGCCGGTCTGGATTTCACAGGTCAGCGGCGAACGGATGCGCACCGACTGGATGCCGGCGGCCTCGATCTCCAGCACCTGGGCTTCGTCAACCATGGTGCCGGCCTTGACGATGGTCTCGCCCGACAAGGGATGATTGATGTCGTCAAGCGCTGTGCGGCCAAGGATACGCTGGCCGATCGACGCCACCACCTGACCGGCATCGACAATCGCCGTCATGGTCAGGCCCTCATCGGTGCCGCAATCGATCTGGGTGACGATGCAGTCCTGGGCCACGTCAACCAGACGACGGGTCAGGTAACCTGAGTTGGCGGTCTTCAGCGCGGTGTCTGCGAGACCCTTACGGGCACCGTGGGTCGAGTTGAAGTACTCGTTCACGGTCAGACCTTCCTTGAAGTTCGAGATGATCGGCGTCTCGATGATCTCACCCGATGGCTTGGCCATCAGGCCGCGCATGCCGCCCAGCTGACGCATCTGGCTCGGCGAGCCGCGGGCGCCGGAATGGCTCATCATGTAGATCGAGTTCATCTGCTTCTGACGGCCGTCCTCGTGGAACTCGACCGACTTGATGCGCGCCATCATTTCGTCGGCGACCTTTTCGGTCGCCTTGCCCCAGGCGTCGACAACCTTGTTGTACTTCTCGCCCTGAGTGATCAGGCCGTCATTGTACTGCTGCTCGTATTCCTTGACCATGGTGTCGGTCTCGCCGACGATCCGCGCCTTGGAGTCCGGGATCACCATATCGTCCTTGCCGAACGAGATGCCGGCACGGCAAGCATGGCCGAAGCCGAGCTGCATGATGCGGTCGCAGAAGATCACCGTGTCCTTCTGACCGCAGTGGCGGTAGACGGTATCGATCATCCGGGAGATGTTCTTCTTGGTCATCTCCTGATTGCAGATATCAAACGGCACCATGGCGTTGCGCGGCAGAAGCTCGCCCATGATCATGCGGCCAGGCGTGGTTTCATAGATCCTGGAAACCGGGTTGCCCTCGGCGTCGACGGTCTTGAACCGGCCCTTGATCTTGGTGTGCAGGGTGACGACCTTGCTTTCAAGCGCATGGTGGAGTTCGCCCATATCGGAGAACACCATGCCCTGCCCCGGCTCGTTTTCGGCCTGGATCGAAAGGTAATACAGACCCAGCACCATGTCCTGCGACGGCACGATGATCGGCGCGCCGTTGGCGGGGTGCAGGATGTTGTTGGTCGACATCATCAACACGCGGGCTTCAAGCTGGGCTTCGAGCGACAGCGGCACGTGTACGGCCATCTGGTCGCCATCGAAGTCGGCGTTGAACGCGGTGCAGACCAGCGGGTGCAGCTGGATCGCCTTGCCTTCAACCAGCACCGGTTCGAACGCCTGGATGCCCAGGCGGTGCAGCGTCGGCGCGCGGTTGAGAAGCACCGGATGCTCGCGGATGACCTCGTCGAGGATATCCCAGACTTCCGGCTTTTCCTTCTCGACCAGCTTCTTGGCCTGCTTGACGGTGGACGAATAGCCCTTGGCGTCAAGGCGCGCATAGATGAACGGCTTGAACAGCTCCAGCGCCATCTTTTTGGGCAGGCCGCACTGGTGCAGCTTGAGCTCCGGGCCGGTGACGATCACCGAACGGCCGGAATAATCGACGCGCTTGCCGAGCAGGTTCTGGCGGAAACGGCCCTGCTTGCCCTTGAGCATGTCGGACAGCGACTTCAGCGGGCGCTTGTTGGCGCCGGTGATGGTGCGGCCGCGGCGGCCATTGTCGAACAGCGCGTCAACGGCTTCCTGCAGCATCCGCTTTTCGTTGCGGATGATGATGCCGGGCGCACGCAGTTCGATGAGCCGCTTCAAACGGTTGTTGCGGTTGATGACGCGGCGATAGAGATCGTTGAGATCCGAGGTCGCGAAACGGCCGCCATCCAGCGGCACCAGCGGACGCAGGTCCGGCGGGATCACCGGAACCACCTTCATGATCATCCATTCCGGGCGGTTGCCGGAATCGATGAAGCTCTCGACGATCTTGAGCCGCTTCATGAACTTCTTCTGCTTGAGATCCGACGTGGTCGCGGCCAGTTCGGTGCGCAGCTCGCCGGCGATCTTTTCAAGATCCATGGCGGCTAGCAGCTCGAAAATCGCCTCGGCGCCGATCATCGCGGTAAAGGAATCCTCGCCGAACTCATCGACGGCGAGCATGTAGTCTTCTTCCGACAGCAGCGAGTTTTCCTTGAGCGAGGTGAGGCCCGGCTCGGTGACGATGTAGTTCTCGAAATACAGAACCCGCTCGATATCCTTGAGCGTCATGTCCAAAAGCGTGCCGATGCGCGACGGCAGCGACTTGAGGAACCAGATATGGGCAACGGGTGCCGCCAGCTCGATATGGCCCATGCGCTCGCGGCGCACACGGCTCAGGGTAACTTCGACACCGCATTTTTCGCAGATGACGCCCTTGTACTTCATGCGCTTGTACTTGCCGCACAGGCACTCGTAATCCTTGATCGGACCGAAAATGCGGGCGCAAAACAGGCCGTCGCGCTCGGGCTTGAATGTCCGGTAGTTGATCGTTTCGGGCTTTTTGATTTCACCGAACGACCAGGAAAGAATCTTCTCGGGGCTGGCGATCGAGATCCGGATGGAATCGAACGTCTGCGCCGGAACGTTGTTGTTGAAAAGATTCATGACCTCATGGTTCATGCCTGTCTCCTTTTAGGGCTCGAAGCCCTTGACTTGCGACGGCGCCGGCAGACCCCCGGCAACAGGCCATCGCCTGAAATTCATGTTTCCCGCTTTAACTCGCGGGCCTCATCTCCGCTGCGCGAACATTTCGCGGAACGGAAGATGGCGCGGGGAAGCTCGAAAGCCTGCCCCCCCGCGCCTTCCAGGCTTTATTCAGCCGCGTCGGGCAACTCATCCGGCTCGGCAACGTCGTCGATCTTGGCGGATTCGAGTTCGACATTGAGGCCAAGCGAACGCATTTCCTTGACGAGCACGTTGAAGCTTTCTGGGATGCCCGCCTCGAACGTATCGTCGCCGCGCACAATGGCTTCGTAGACCTTGGTGCGGCCGGCCACGTCGTCGGACTTGACCGTCAGCATCTCCTGCAGCGTGTAGGCGGCGCCATAGGCTTCCAGCGCCCAGACCTCCATCTCGCCGAAGCGCTGACCGCCGAACTGCGCCTTACCGCCCAGCGGCTGCTGGGTGACGAGCGAGTACGGTCCGATCGACCGGGCGTGGATCTTGTCGTCGACCAGGTGGTTGAGCTTGAGCATATAGATGTAGCCCACCGTCACCGGACGGTCGAAGGTTTCACCCGTACGCCCGTCAAACAGCGTCGACTGACCCGAAACATGGAGACCGGCCTGCTCAAGCATGACGTTGACATCGGCCTCGACCGCGCCGTCGAACACCGGCGTGGCGATGGAAACGCCGCGGCGGGTCTGTTCGGCAAGGCGGACGACCGACGGATCGTCATAGTTCTTGATCGGCTCGCCCTTCGGACCGGTGCCGATGACACTGTCGATGGTCTCGCGCAACGGCTTGATGTCTCCGCCCGCATTGTAGGCGTCGAGCATGTCGCCGATCTGCTTGCCCATGCCGGCGCAGGCCCAACCCAGATGGGTTTCCAGGATCTGACCGACATTCATGCGCGACGGCACGCCCAACGGGTTGAGCACGATGTCGACATGGGTGCCATCTTCGAGGAACGGCATGTCCTCGCACGGCAGGATGCGTGAAACCACGCCCTTGTTGCCGTGACGGCCGGCCATCTTGTCGCCCGGCTGGATCTTGCGTTTCACGGCAACGAAGACCTTGACCATCTTCATCACGCCAGGCGGCAGTTCGTCGCCGCGCTGGACCTTCTCGACCTTGTCCATGAAGCGGCTTTCGAGCAACTTCTTGGAATCGTCGTACTGGGTCCTGAGCGCTTCGATCTCGCCCTGCAGCTTCTCGTCCTCGACGGCGAACATCCACCATTGCGACCGCGGATATTCGGCAATCGCCTCTTCGGTGACTTCGGCGCCCTTCTTGAACCCCTTGGGACCGGCGATTGCCGCCTTGCCCTTGAGCATGTCCGAAAGACGGCCATAGACGTTGCGGTCAAGGATCGCCTGTTCGTCGTCGCGGTCCTTGGCAAGGCGTTCGATCTCCTCGCGCTCGATCGCCATGGCGCGCTCGTCCTTTTCCACACCGTGGCGGTTGAACACGCGCACTTCGACGACGGTGCCGTAGGTTCCGGGCGGCATCCGCATCGAGGTGTCGCGGACGTCTGACGCCTTTTCACCGAAGATGGCGCGCAGAAGCTTCTCTTCCGGCGTCATCGGGCTTTCACCCTTGGGCGTGATCTTGCCGACCAGAATGTCGCCCGGCTGAACTTCGGCGCCGATATAGACGATGCCGGCCTCGTCGAGGTTGCGCAGCGCTTCTTCCGACACGTTCGGGATATCGCGGGTGATTTCTTCCGGTCCGAGCTTGGTGTCGCGCGCCATCACCTCGAACTCGTCGATGTGGATGGAGGTGAACACGTCGTCGGAGACGATGCGCTCGGACAGAAGGATCGAGTCCTCGTAGTTGTAGCCGTTCCAGGGCATGAACGCGACAAGCACGTTGCGGCCCAGCGCCAGATCGCCCAGATCCGTGGACGGTCCATCGGCGATGATGTCACCCTTGTTGATGACGTCACCGACGGTGACCAGCGGACGCTGGTTGATGCAGGTGTTCTGGTTGGAACGCTGGAACTTCTGCAACCGGTAGATGTCAACGCCGGAGCGCGAAGCCTCAAGCTCCTCGGTGGCGCGGATCACGATACGGGTCGCGTCGACCTGGTCGACAACACCGCCGCGGCGGGCGGCAATCGCCGCACCGGAATCGCGGGCCACGATCGGCTCCATACCGGTGCCCACGAAGGGCGCCTCAGCACGAACCAGTGGCACCGCCTGGCGTTGCATGTTCGAGCCCATGAGCGCGCGGTTGGCGTCGTCGTTTTCCAGGAACGGGATCAGCGCGGCAGCAACAGACACGAGCTGGCGCGGCGACACGTCCATCAGGTCGATGTTGTCACGCGGGGTCATCATCACGTCGCCGGCGTGGCGGCAGACGATGAACTCGTTGACGAGCGAACCATCATCTCCAAGTTCGGCATTGGCCTGGGCGACGTGGAACTTCGCCTCTTCCATGGCCGAAAGGTAGATCACCTCTTCGGTGACCTTGCCGTCCTTGATCTTGCGGTACGGGCTTTCGATGAAGCCGTATTTGTTGACCCGGGCGAAGGTTGCCAGCGAGTTGATCAGACCGATGTTCGGGCCTTCCGGCGTCTCGATCGGGCAGATCCGGCCGTAATGGGTCGGGTGCACGTCGCGAACCTCAAAGCCGGCGCGCTCACGGGTCAGACCGCCCGGTCCAAGCGCCGAAAGGCGGCGCTTGTGGGTGATCTCGGAGAGCGGGTTGACCTGGTCCATGAACTGCGAAAGCTGCGAGGAGCCGAAGAACTCACGCACGGCAGCGGCGGCCGGCTTGGCGTTGATCAGATCCTGCGGCATCACGGTGTCGATTTCGATCGACGACATGCGCTCCTTGATGGCGCGCTCCATGCGCAACAGACCCAGACGGTACTGGTTCTCCATCAATTCGCCGACCGAACGCACCCGGCGGTTGCCCAAGTTGTCGATGTCGTCGATTTCGCCCTTGCCGTCGCGCAGCGACACCAGGGTCTTGACGACTGCGAGGATGTCGTCCTTGCGCAGCACGCGCACGGTGTCCTCAGCGTCGAGATCGAGACGCATGTTCATCTTGACGCGGCCCACGGCCGACAGGTCGTAGCGCTCGGAATCAAAGAACAGCGACTGGAACATGGCTTCCGCCGATTCCATGGTGGGCGGCTCGCCCGGGCGCATCACCCGGTAGATGTCAAACAGCGCGTCCTGGCGGCTTTCATTCTTGTCGGCTGCCAGCGTGTTGCGGATATAGGCGCCGATATTGATATGGTCGATATCGAGCACCGGGATTTCATCAAGGCCGGCTTCAGCCAGAACCGGAAGCGTCTTTTCGTCGATTTCGTCACCGGCTTCGAGGAAGACCTCGCCGGTTTCGGGATTGACGATATCCTCGGCAAGATAGGCGCCGTAGAGGTCTTCGTCGCTGGCCTTGATCGACTTGACGCCCTTTTCGGTGAGTTGGCGAAGCAACCGCGGGGTCAGCTTCTTGCCGGCTTCCACGACGACCTCGTCGCTGTCGGCGTCAACCATGTCGGTGATCGCCTTGGAGCCCTTGAGCGTGTCGGGCTGGAACGGAATCCGCCAGCCTTCGCCATCGCGGCTGTAGACCGAGTGGGTGTAGAAGGTCGACAGGATTTCCTCGGCATCCATGCCGAGCGCCATCAGCAGCGATGTCGCGGGGATCTTGCGGCGGCGGTCGATGCGCGCATGCACGATGTCCTTGGCGTCGAACTCGATGTCGAGCCAGGAACCGCGATAGGGAATGACGCGGGCCGCAAACAGCAGCTTGCCCGAGGAGTGGCTCTTGCCCTTGTCGTGATCGAAGAACACGCCCGGCGAACGGTGCATCTGGGAGACGATGACGCGCTCGGTGCCGTTGACGATAAAGGTGCCGTTGTCGGTCATGAGCGGCATGTCGCCCATGTAGACGTTTTGTTCCTTGATGTCCTTGATCGACTTGGCGCCGGTGTCCTCATCGATATCGAACACGATCAGGCGCAGCGTCACCTTGAGCGGCGCCGCATAGGTCAGATCGCGCTGACGGCATTCCTCAACGTCGAACTTCGGCGGCTCGAATTCGTAGGACACGAATTCCAGCATCGCGCTGCCGGAAAAGTCGGAAATCGGGAACACCGACTTGAAGACTGCCTGCAATCCCTCATCCGGACGGCCGCCATCGGGCTCGTCCACCATCAGGAACTGGTCGTAGGATGCCTTCTGGACCTCAATGAGGTTCGGCATCTCTGCGACTTCTGGGATTTTTCCGAAAAACTTGCGTACGCGCCTGCGACCATTGAAGGAAAGGGTCTGAGCCATCGTCGCTCCTTGTCAATTTGCATCCGGGCCTGCAACAGACGGTCGCCGCTGGCCAAGCGACTCCGTCATATAAATGAACTCGTTCAAACTCGTCTCACAATCCAGAGCGGCGCGGCCGGAGTGCCTTGGCAGCCTGGAAGGAAACCATCCTCTTGAAGAACCCATTACCCAAAAGCCGTTTTCAGGCTTTTGGGTAATCCGTTCGTCAGCGGCGAAATTCCGGGGACGGATGACCCGCCCCCGGAAAGCAGCAATGCCTTACTTGACGTCGACCTTGGCGCCGGCGTCTTCAAGCTTCTTCTTGATTTCGTCAGCTTCGCCCTTGGACACGCCTTCCTTGACGGCCTTCGGAGCGGCTTCGACCAGATCCTTGGCTTCCTTGAGGCCGAGACCGGTGATGGCGCGGACTTCCTTGATGACGTTGATCTTGTTGGCGCCGGTTTCGGTCAGGACCACGTCAAATTCGGTCTTTTCTTCAGCGGCTTCGGCAGGTGCGCCAGCGCCGCCAGCGGCAGCGACAGCCACCGGAGCAGCGGCGGAAACGCCCCACTTTTCTTCAAGCATCTTGGACAGCTCGGCGGCTTCCAGGACGGTGAGGTTGGAAAGGTCTTCCACGATTTTGGCGAGATCAGCCATTTCTATCTTCCTTGTATACGGTTCGAACCGATTTTGAACAATTCACAGCGAAGGTCCGCCTTATGCGGCTTCGTCCTTCCGGGCATGTGCGCCGATGACGCGCGCCACCGCACCCGCGGGCGCGCTGACGATCTGTGCGATGCGGGTGGCCGGTGTGTTGACCATGCCCACGATCTTTGCACGCAACTCATCAAGCGACGGCATCGTGGCAAGCGCCTTGATCCCATCTGCATCAAGAGTCGTCGGCCCCATCGCGCCGCCAAGAATGACCAGATTGTTGCTGATCTTGGCGAACTCGACGGCGATCTTCGGAGCGGTCACCGGATCATCGCTGTAAGCGATGAGCGTCTGACCGTTGAAGAGGTTTGCGGCCTCTTCTGCCTCCGTGCCCTGAAGAGCGATCTTGGCAAGGCGGTTCTTCGCGACCTTGACGGTGCCTCCGGCTGTGCGCATGCGCGACCTCAGGTCGTTCATTTGCGCAACCGTCAGACCGGCGTAGTGGGCCACGACAACCGAGCCGGCGTTGGTGAAAACACCGTTCAGTTCCGCGACGAATTCGCGTTTTTCCGCTCTATCCACTGCGTTTCTCCAGTTGGCAGGCGATGCATGCACCACCTGCCGGGTTTGCCTATGCCGCAAGGGATTCCAAAGAACCCGCAAGCGACGCTTGAGGATCCTGTCCCCTCGCGCCGACACCCGTTGGGGACGCGGCACAAGGCAAGCGAGGTTCGAACCGTCAAGCGCCGGAGCGCTGAAAAACGGTACGTACCCGTCTCATGCAGGCCTTTCGATTAAGGCGAACCACCTGCAGTCTCGGACAGGGAGCCCGGGGTTTTGCCCGGACCTTTCCGGCCCGAAGGCCGGAAACTTGAGAAAACCGGAGCATGGCCCCGGTTTTCCGAATTTCTGCGATCAGGCGACGCTGAGCGACGACGGATCGATCTTGACGCCAGGACCCATGGTCGAGGAAATCGCCACGCGCTTGACGTAGTTGCCCTTGGCGCCGGCCGGCTTGGCCTTGACCACGGCATCAGTGAAGGCGCGGATGTTTTCCTCGATCTGGTCGGACCCGAACGAGGCCTTGCCGACGCCGGCATGGACGATGCCAGCCTTTTCGACGCGGAATTCGACGGCGCCGCCCTTGGACGCCTTGACGGCGCCGGCGACATCGGCGGTTACGGTGCCAACCTTGGGGTTGGGCATCATGCCGCGCGGGCCGAGAACCTTACCGAGACGGCCGACCAGCGGCATCATGTCCGGGGTGGCGATGCAGCGATCAAAATCGATGTCGCCGCCCTGCACCTTCTCGACCAGCTCTTCCGCGCCAACCACGTCGGCGCCGGCTTCGCGGGCTTCGTCGGCCTTGTCGCCGCGGGCAAAGACGGCAACACGAACGCTGCGGCCGGTGCCGTTGGGCAAGTTGACGACGCCGCGGACCATCTGGTCGGCGTGACGCGGATCGACGCCGAGGTTCATCGAGACTTCGATGGTCTCGTCGAATTTGGCGACGGCACGGTCCTTGATCAGCGAAACAGCTTCGCCGAGCGGGTAGTGCTTGTTGCGGTCAATGCCTTCATTGACCTTCTGCATGCGCTTAGCAATCTTGGCCATGGTCTTATCCCGTCACTTCCAGGCCCATGGAGCGGGCGGAGCCCTCGACCATGGCCATCGCGCCGTCGATATCGGCTGCGTTGAGGTCCTTCATCTTGGCTTCGGCGATCGTGCGGATCTGATCGCGCGTGACCGAGCCGGCCTTCTCCTTGCCCGGCGCCTTGGAGCCGGACTTGAGCTTGGCTTCGCGCTTCAAGAAGAAGCTCACCGGGGGCTGCTTCATCGCGAAGGTGAAGGACTTGTCCTGGTAGTAGGTGATGACGACCGGAATCGGCATGCCCTTTTCCATTTCCTGCGTGGCGGCGTTGAACGCCTTGCAGAATTCCATGATGTTGATGCCGCGCTGACCAAGAGCGGGGCCGATCGGGGGCGACGGGGTCGCCGATCCGGCCGGAACCTGCAGCTTGAGCTGGCCTGCAACTTTCTTAGCCATTGTCTCTCTGCCTTTCGTTACGGCGACGGCCTGGCGTCACCCTGATGCCGGACCTTGCCGGCGGCTGCGGTTGCGTGGTGCGGCTCACCGGACCGGCAAAAGCCCGCCTGCCTCCCACGCGATCGCGGCACCTGATATGTGGCACCGCAAAACCCCGCCTCGCGACCTGAATTCGGTCACACAAGCGGGGATAGTCCTTATCAGACCTTTTCGACCTGACCGTATTCAAGCTCGACCGGTGTTGCCCGGCCGAAGATCGAAACCTCGACCTTGAGACGCGAGCGCTCTTCGTCGACTTCCTGGACGGTGCCGTTGAACGACGCGAAGGGGCCGTCGGACACCCTCACCTGCTCACCGATTTCAAAGGCAATCGACGGCTTGGGCCGTTCGACACCTTCCTGCACCTGGGTCAGGATCCGGTCGGCTTCCGAATCGGGGATCGGAACCGGCTTGGAATCGCTGCCAAGAAAGCCCGTCACCTTGGGCGTGTTCTTGATCAGGTGAAACGCCTCGTCGGTCAGGTCGGCGCGCACCAGCACATAGCCCGGAAAAAACTTCCGCTCGGCGTCGACCTTGCGGCCGCGGCGCACTTCGACAACCTTTTCGGTCGGCACCAGGATCTTCTCGAAGAGATGGCTCAAGCCTTTCTGGCGAGCTTTTTCCTCGATCGATTCGGCAACCTTCTTTTCGAAATTCGAATAGGCGTGGACGATGTACCAGCGTGCTGTCATGTCGCTCCCCGCCTCAGGCGCCGATGTTCAGGATGAGCGAGATGACCCAGCCCAATGCCTGATCGGCAGCAAAAAAGAACAAGGATGCCAGCAGCACCATCACGAGAACCATGACCGTCGAGATCGAGGTTTCGCGGCGCGACGGCCACTTGACTTTCGCAGTTTCGGAGCGAACCTGCTGAATGAATGTAAACGGATTTGTCTTGGATGCCATTGTCTGTCCACGCTTATACGGCGCGTAAAGCCGGTCTCCCAGCCTCACGCACCGCGTGTCTGTTACGGTCTACATAAAGCTCGATTCGTGAAATCACAAGAGGGTATCGGGCTTTTTTGCTGTGACTTGCCTAAACTGGCCCAAACCTTGCTCTTGGGAAGCTTGCGGCCGGTTCCGCCGGCCCGAAAAGTGCGTTTGCCAAGCCGGCGATTGTGCGAAATGGCAGGGGCAGCAGGACTCGAACCTGCGACCTACGGTTTTGGAGACCGTCGCTCTACCAACTGAGCTATACCCCTATTCCGGTGGACCGGGCACCAAAGCGCGCCAAACCCGCCTGACAGCCGTTTTTCGTGTTGCGCAACCCACCCGACGACACTTCGCCGCGCGGCCCCGCCAACAGGCCGATGGCGGCTCTGATAGCGCCAAACCGTACGGCAATGCAAGAAAGAATAAGCGCAAGCCGGCCAAGGACGCGGGCTTTTTTCGCAAAGCCTTCAAGGAACCGGATTTGCGGCCGCTGCAACCGCCGCGTCGCGGCCTGGAAGCTCATGCTCTCAAGGTAAGCTCAGCATCCGCGCCGGCACCTAGGTTTCAGCGCGGAACAGGCGCTGCCACCCAGCGGCGGATGCGGCCATTCAAAAGAAGCGCATACACGGCAACCAGCATCGCGATCAGAAACTCGCGGACCTCGGAAAATTCGTGGCCGTCCTCCATTCCTCCACCCAACATCAGGAACAGCGCTTGCGTGCCGACAATGAGGGCGATCATAAAGAGACCCGAAAGACGCCATGTCCCGGTCATGGTGCGCATCAGGTCTGCGGCCACCAGCAGGCCGAGGAAGAACCAAATCTGATAGGGAACGATGTTCCAGTCATTGTACCAAAGGCCGGACAGTGCCACGCCCGCCAGCGCCAGTCCAGGCGGCGGCACGAAGACCGCAAGCGGCGCCAACCGAGGGTGCGGCGCGCGCGGCCAGGCCCAGGGCAGTATCACGAAAAGAAAAAAGGCGGTTGTGTAATAAACGGCTTCAAAGCGATGGGTCGCGAAATTGTGCAGATTGGTCTCATTCTGCTCATTGGCGGCAAAGACCTCACCGGCCTCCCAACCGATCCAGTGCTGCCCCCACGACATTTCTTCCATGACGATGAGGAAGGCGACGCCAAACATCCCCCAGATCGCCAGACGGGGCGATATGCCGAAAAACCGCGGATCTACGAGATGGCGTCCGACCCATGCCGTATGCAACAAAAAGCCAAGCGCTATTACGAAGACAACTTCCGTCTTGATGCTGAGTGGCTTTCCTTCGCGGACCAGATTGCCGATCTCATGGGGAATCGTTGCAACAGCGATCGCGCTCAGGATCAACATGACAGCCATGCAAAAGGTCGTCACGGCGACAATCGTGGCGACACGGGGCTCCCCGAAGACCGCGCGCCGGCTGGCATCCGAGGGCCGCAGCGCCAGAAAGAACAGCAACGCTACAGATGCTGTCACTGCTTTGCGCATCCATCCGACCACAGTGAGGTCCGGTGCATATTTATACAGCAGATCCCGATCGAGCAGCACATCGCCCGCGACGACGAGGATCGCGGCGATAACCACACCCGCTGTCATCATTGCGATCCGCGGCATCATCCCGTCCACCAAACTCGAAATCGGTTTGTCCAAACTTGCAGGCATTGCGTCCCCAAACTTTGTCTCAATTCCCGAGCCTTCGGCGAATAATAATGCCTTTTGGGGCTTAAGAGATCGTAAGCTTGCAATATGCTTAATTCAGGTGGTGAATCTCGATGTCACAACCATGTTGTCCGAAGCTGCAATCTGAGCGGTTCGGTGGTTGCGTGCCGGTCCGCCGGGGAACAAGGTTGATGATCCGACGCACGGAAACCGGAGTTATGGAGATTGATCAGGCCGCATTCTCACTCGGTCGACCCGCGGAGCGCACATTCGCGGTTGAGCCCGGTACCCGGCGCGTTCTCGAAGGTGCAGCGGCTCGTGGGCGGGTCGCCGCATTCGGCAGCCAGCGCCTGGTAGCCAACGCATTGCCCGGTTGCATGGCTGCGGTAGCCCGGGCCGCCCTTGCAGCCGCACCCCTCGCAGGGCGGACGTTCGGGACAGCCCGCAGCGTGGGCGGTCAATGGTATGGTCAGCGGCATGTGCTGGGGCATGAACAAGGGTGATGCCATGATGGCGGCCGCCATTGTGACGGTTACAACAGCCCTCCTCCAATCCGCCATCTCCGCCCTCACCCATTGTCCAACAACAACCATAAGTATGCAGAATACCGGTGCCGCCGCCAAGCCACGTCGCCTCGAACATCCGCGGGTGGTGCTTCCGCCGGAAGACAAAGTTGGACCGTCTTGAATCGCCCGCAGCGTTCGGCCTATTGAGGAATCGCCTGGGCGGGAGACGATCAATTGCGCCAAGGGCCACGCGCGTGCCCTGCCTGGATGGCGAAACGGGCATCTGGGTGGAAATGCCCGGTGCGCAATCCCTGCTTTATGAGATCAAACGCTTTCCGATATCTGGAACCGATTCCCGCCACCGGATACAAAAAACGCGCCTTGCGGCGCGTTTCTCAGTGTTCTTCCACCGGTGGGCTCAGGCCCTGCCGGACCGATCAGCGATTACTCGATGATCGAAGCGACGATGCCGGCGCCGCCAACAAAAAACGCACCTTGCGGCGCGTTTTTCGTCGTTCTTGTTGCCGTCGGCAGGCTTGCGCCATCGCCAAATCAGAACTGCGATTACTCGATGATCGAAGCGACGATGCCGGCGCCGACGGTGCGTCCGCCTTCGCGGATGGCGAAGCGCAGCTTCTCTTCCATGGCGATCGGCACGATCAGCGTCACGTCAGCCGAGATGTTGTCGCCCGGCATCACCATTTCCGTGCCTTCCGGCAGTGTCACAACACCGGTCACGTCGGTGGTGCGGAAGTAGAACTGCGGACGGTAGTTGGTGAAGAACGGCGTGTGACGGCCACCCTCTTCCTTGGTCAGGATGTAGGCTTCGGCCTTGAACTTGGTGTGCGGCTTCACCGAACCCGGCTTGCACAGCACCTGGCCGCGCTCGACGTCCTCACGGCCAACGCCGCGAAGCAGCGCGCCGATGTTGTCACCGGCCTGGCCCTGATCGAGCAGCTTGCGGAACATCTCGACGCCCGTGCAGGTGGTCTTCTGGGTGTCGCGGATGCCGACGATCTCGATTTCCTCGCCAACCTTGATGATGCCACGCTCGACACGGCCGGTCACAACCGTGCCGCGGCCCGAGATCGAGAACACGTCTTCGATCGGCATCAGGAACGGCTGGTCAACCGGACGCTCGGGCGTCGGGATGTAGTCGTCAACAGCCGCCATCAGCGCGCGGATCGCGTCTTCGCCGATTTCCTTGTTGGAATCTTCCAAAGCCGCAAGCGCCGAACCCTTGACGATCGGAATGTCGTCGCCGGGGAACTCGTAGGACGACAGCAGTTCGCGCACTTCCAGCTCAACCAGCTCGAGAAGCTCTTCGTCGTCGACCTGGTCGACCTTGTTCAAGAACACCACCAGGCTCGGCACGCCGACCTGACGGGCCAGAAGGATGTGCTCGCGGGTCTGGGGCATCGGGCCGTCGGCGGCCGAAACAACCAGGATCGCGCCGTCCATCTGCGCCGCACCGGTGATCATGTTCTTCACATAGTCGGCGTGGCCGGGGCAGTCGACGTGGGCATAATGACGGCCATCGGTCTCATATTCGACATGGGCTGTCGAAATGGTGATGCCGCGGGCCTTTTCCTCAGGCGCAGCGTCAATCTGGTCATAGGCCTTGAAATCACCGAAATACTTGGTGATCGCAGCCGTCAATGACGTCTTGCCGTGGTCAACGTGACCAATCGTGCCGATGTTCACATGCGGCTTATTGCGCTCGAACTTACCCTTTGCCATCGTCCTGTATCCTGTAATTCTGTTGGCAGACTGTGGATCCGGAAGCCATAGACCCGGGACCCGCGAGGAGTCCCCGCGACATAAGGCTTTCGCTCTGGTTTCGCAAGTTAAAAAACTTGACAGCCTCAATCCCGCAAAATCAGGCTTTTGGCGGCGTTTTGTGCTGATTGCAGGCACATGCGGCCCCTCCAGCGGCTGTCAAAGCCGCCAACAGATGATGCCTGGCTTCCGCGACCCCATGGCGCCCGCTTGTGCGCCGGCACACGACGGCCGGCAGCGGTATTCGCGTGTATTTGGTCTTTGTGGAATTACTTCTGATTGCATGATATGCTTACCACCTACCAATGCGAGCCCCTAAACCAAGGAGAAGATCATGCGTGAGGCGATGGCGATTACCGGATATGTGCCCGACAAGCTCGCGGCAAAGATGAAGTCTCTTGAGTTTGTCGATGTGATGCCCGAGCGGGACGTGAACGATGTCGTGATGCGGGTGGCAACCTCCGACATCGAGGACGCGCGGATCGGAAGCACCGACAAGAGCAATCTGACCATGGTTCAGTTGATCCTGCGCGACAACACGAAGGTGGAGACCATCTTTCGCTCCAACACCAGTCCCGAAGGTATGCGCGCCTTTAACGACCCGGTGCTCAACCGCGTCCGCCAGGAGGCGACGACCCGGGTGATCATGATCTGATGCACGCGGCATTCGCCCCGGACGATCCGGCCCCGCGCGTCCAAAAGCACCGTGGTGCGATCTCGCCACCCGCTACATGTGGCGCCGGGTCGGCGATGTGACCGGGAGCAGTTAATGCGGATTCTGTTTGCCGCGCCGCCGCTCACTCCGCTTGGCGACATCCAGCCGCCGGTGGGCTTGGCGGCGCTTGCCGCCTGGGCAAAAACCAACGGGCATGACGTCTGCGTGCTTGATCTCGATCTGGCGCAGCGGCTGCTTGGCCGGCAGGATTGGCCCGAGTGCCTGAGCCTGTTCCGGCAGGCCATGGCACAGTTCCGCCCCGAAGTCGCCGCGGTGACCTCGATGTACTCCAACAGCCTGCAGGCCGAACGGCTGATCGACCTGGCAAAAGACTGCGATCCGGACATCGTCACGCTGGCCGGCGGCAGCCATTTCGGCGCGCTGCCCGTGCAGGCGCTCGAACGCCAGCCCAATCTGGATTTTGCCATCAAGGGCGAGGGAGAAAGCGCGCTACTCGCACTTCTGACGCAGCTTGAAGGCGACCGCGACTGGGCCGGGGTTCCGTCGCTTGCCTGGCGCGACGGCAACCAGGTGAAGCTCAATCCGGCCGCGGAACTCATTGATCTGAACCTGCTTCCGAACCCTTGGGCGGTTCTTGAGGACGAGTTGCCGGTCCGCAACTACATCGACGCCATTGATGGCGAGCCGATTGCCTATGTGGAGGCCGGCAGAGGCTGCCCCTTCGCCTGCAGCTTCTGTGCGACCGCTCCGTTCTGGGAGCGGCGGTTCCGGGTTAAAACGCCCGTGCAGATCGTCGAGGAAATCCGCAGCCTGCACGGCGTCGGCTATGAGAAATTCGTGCTGGTGCATGATTTGCTGACGGTCAATCGCAAGTTCATCGCCGCATTTTGCGAGGCGATGCTCGAGTCCCGGCTGCCGGTGCAATGGATGGCCAATGCCCGAACCGATCTTCCGATGGATGGCCTGTTGCCGCTGATGAAGGCCGCGGGATGCTGGAAGCTGTTTTTCGGCATCGAATCGGCCTCGTCCCGGGTCCAGACCGCCATTGCAAAGGATCTCGACGCGGAGCAATCGACACGCCTCATCCGCGATCTGGGCCAGCACGGGCTGACATCGACCTGCTCCTTTGTCATCGGATTTCCCGATGAGAGCGTGGAGGAGCTCAGCCGCTCGGTTCAACTCGGCGCTCGCCTAAAGATGCTTGGCGCGGAAACGGTGCAGTTTCACCGGCTCAGGATCTGGCCGCCGGCCCCGTTGTCGTTTCTCGAGATGGCACGCCAATTCGATCAGGCATCGCTGCAGATCGAATATCCCTATTTCAAGGTGGTCGAGGAGGATCTGGAGGCAATCCGCAACGATCCGGCGTTTTTCGGCGGATATTTTCCGCCTGACTGCAGAGCCGCCGCACCATGGCAGATCTCGCAACTGGAAATGTTTGCCCATCATTCCGTCGCGCTTGCGCCGATGACGATCTATGCGATGGAAGCGCTTCGGCCCGGCCAGCTGGTTCGGCATTTTTTCAAAAGCCTCGATGAGGACGGGCCCATACCCCGCCAATCGCTGGATCTCGATGGCGGTGACATCGGCCTGAACTGGCGGACCATCAGGCACCGGATCGCGCTGATTGCCGACCGGCTCGATCTGACCGGATCCGACAGGCTGGTGTATGAAGGCCTGCTTGAATATGAGCACAAGCGTACAGAGTTCACCCAGACCGCCAAGGTCGCGCGCCCGGCGGACAAGCCTTCAGCAATGTTCAGCGTTGCGGTCGATATCGGCAAATCCATAGATGCGATCATCGCCGATGATCTGGATCCTGATGTGCTTTTGTCCCCGACGCTGATTGCCTTTACCACCGGCAGCCATGGCCGGCACATGGTGCACGCGGGGCCGTCGGGCAACGCGATCGGGCGACATACGGGATCAGTTTGAGACGCAGGCGTAGCTGGCGCATCCGCGTCTTGCGGGGCGGTGCTTCACCGCGCGCTGATGCGGCCTGGCGAGCGTCAGTGGCGGTGCGTCAGGATTTTCCGGGTTCCGGGCTCCGATAGAGTTCGCTCGCCCGGGTCAAATGGTGAGCCATGGCGTCGGCCGCAGTTGCCGGATCGCCTGATGCAATCGCCTCGATGATCGCCCGGTGCTCGGAGACGGTCAGCGCCTCCTTGCCCGGGACAGAGACCAGATTGACATAGAAGTCGCTCAACCAGCGAAACAGCGCCTCCGACAGCGCCGGCCAGATCGGATTGCCGCTGATGGCGGCGATCTCGCGATGGAATTTTCCATCGAATTCCTTGAAGCGCCCGATGTCGCCCTGGGCCGCCTCCTGTTCATCCACCGTCCTGCGCAGCCGTTCGAGATCGCCGGGACTGTGCCGCTTGGCCGCAAGGCGGGCCATTTCCAGTTCGAACGCCAGACGGGCTTCCTTGAGATGATCAAGATTTGCCGGGGAGTGGACCAGCATCTGCTTCATGCTCTCGGAGATCTGGTCGATCATCCGCCCCATGGTCGGGGTCACCACCCTCGCCCGTTCGCCGTGACGGATTTCGATCAGGCCGGAGCGCTGCAACGCCTGCATCGCCTCGCGGATTGCCGGGCGGCCGACGCCGAGGCTTTCCATCAGTTCACGTTCGGACGGCAACGCGTCGCCGGGCTGGACTTCCCCCTCGGCGATTACTTCAAGCAAACGCTGCCGAACGTCTTCCGAGAGTTTTCGTTTCTGGATCGGTGCGCCTTCAAACATTTCGCCTACTCGTCTCGCTGTGACCGGACCATAGTGACCGCAGCCCATTTCTGTCTGACGATCTTATTCGTCAAGCCGGGCGGGCGAAAGCGGGAAAATGAGCACCTTGCCGAGCTCGACCAACTGGTGTAATGAGTTTATATGTATTGAGCATAACAGCAAGACATTTTGTGGTGGAAACGGGAGGATACCCTATGAAAAGCAGGATTTTGCGTATGTTTGCGGTGCTGGCGGGGTGCAGTGTCGCGTTTCCGGTCATCGCGCAGGCCGACGGCCCGGTGGTAGCGCTGTCGAACTCGTTTTTCGGCAATACCTGGCGGCAACAGATGGTTACGGCCTTCGAGGAAGCCGGCAATCAGGCGAAATCGGAGGGATTGATCGGCGACTATATTGTCATGAACGGCGATGGATCAGTGGTGCAGCAAAACAGCCAGATGGCTGAACTGATCCTGCGCGGCGTAGACGTGATCGCCATCAACGCGGCCTCCGAGACCGCGCTCAACGGCGTCATCGAAAGCGCCTGCCAGGCTGGAATCACGGTCATCAGCTTCGATTCGGTCGCCTCGGCTCCCTGCAATTACCAGCTCAATTTCGATTTCAAAGGCTACAAGGCCGCCCAGGCCCGTGCAGCACTCGACATGGTCGGCGGCAAGGGCAACGCCATAATCGTGCGCGGAGTGGCGGGCTCGGCGCCCGATGAAGCCATGTATGCCGCCCAGCAATTGGTGCTGGCGGACTATCCGGACGTCAAAGTGGTCGCCGAAGTCTACGGGCAGGCAACCGCGGCCACGGCGCAAAGCGCCATCGCCAACGTGCTGCCAAGCCTGCCGCGGGTCGATGTGGTGCTCGCCCAGGGTGGCAGCGACGACATCGGCATTGCCCAGGCCTTCCAGCAATATGGCGGCGAATATGCTGAAAAGATGCCGGTGATCGAAGGCGGCGGCGGCACCGATTTTGTCAAATGGTGGGCCGAGGAAAATGTCAAGAACGGCTACCAGACGGTCTCGATGAACACCACGCCGGGTATTGGCGGTGCGGTGCTTTGGCTGGCCGCAGCGATGCTGAAAGGCCAGGAGGCACCCAAGGAAATGATCATGCCGGTGGCAACGGTCGATGCGGACAATCTGCAGGACTACGCCAAGCTTCCGGCGGGGCAGATCATCAGTCCGAGCTATTCCATGCAATGGGTTCAGGATAACCTGCTGAAGAATTAATGTTCCGACGGGTGGTCCGCGTTGCTACGGGCCGCCCGTCCTGATCGGCAGAAAAAGCATGGCGGACGATCTGAACACGGCGCAAGCCGACGCTTCCGGCACACCCATTGTTTCGCTCGAAGCCATCACGAAAGTCTATGGCCCCACACGTGCCAATGACGGTATCGACCTGGAGATTGCGCCCGGCGAGGTGATCGGCCTGGTGGGCGGCAACGGTGCCGGCAAATCGACATTGATGCGGATTCTGTGCGGCGTCGAAACGCCCGATGCCGGTCGTATCATGGTCGATGGATCGCTGGCGCCACCGTCCTATGGCGCCGCAGAAGCCCAAGCCCACGGCATCCGCATCGTGCATCAGGAACTGTCGCTGTGCACCAATCTGACGGTCGCCGAGAATTTCTTCATCGAAGCCCCCGGGCACACGCGCGCGACGCCCGGATGGCGCGCGCCGTTTCGCGCCCGCGCTAGCGCGGCGCTTGAACGGGTGTTTCCCGGCCACGGCATCGACCCCGACGCTCTGGTCGGCACGCTGACCATTGGCGAACGGCAATTGGTGGAGATCGCCCGCGCCATCGCCACGCCGGGGGTGCGGCTGATCATTCTTGACGAGCCGACGTCCTCGCTGTCGGCCAACCGTTCGGCGCAACTGATCTCCTTCGTCCATGATCGCGCCGCCGAGGGGCTGGCCTTCATCTTCATCAGCCACAAGCTCAAGGAGATCACCGAAATCGCCACATCCGTGGCGCTGTTGCGCAATGGTCAACTGGTGTGGCGCGGCCACGCCAACGACACATCCGCCGATCACCTGATCGACCTGATGGGCGGCAGCAAGCAGGCGCTGTTCGACAGCCCGTCCGGAAATGCGGGCCTTGAAGAAAAGGTCATCGAAATCGGCGCGCCCTATTCAGACACGCCGATTGCCTTGGCCCGCGGTTCGATCATCGCTCTGGCGGGGCTGGAAGGAAGTGGGCAGCAGCCATTCCTGCGCGCACTCTACCGCAACGGCCAAGGCGCCAAACGGCGACTGCCGGCGGCCTTTGTGGCGGGTGACAGGCAGAAGGAAGGCGTGTTCCCGCTCTGGTCGGTGCTTTCCAACATCTCGATCGGCCGGCTTGCCGGCCGCCAGGCGCTCGCGACGGTCGACCGGCGCACCGAACTTGAGGCGGTGGAAACACCAGCGGCGCAGTTGCGGCTCGACGCCGCGCGGTTTGACGCACCGGTGCTCGAGCTAAGCGGCGGCAACCAGCAAAAGGCGCTCGTGGCCCGGGCGCTGGTCGGCCAGGCACCGCTGATCCTGCTTGATGACCCCACTCGCGGCGTCGACATCGCCACCAAGCAGGATTTCTATCAGTTGCTGCGCCGGATCGCCGATGCCGGGCGAACCATCATCTGGAACACGACGGAAGACGCCGAGCTGGTGTTTGCCGACCGGGTGCTGGTGTTTGCCGGCGGCCGGATCGTTGCAGATTTAACCGGCGCCAACATCACCGCTTCGGCCGTGCTCGCGGCCTCCTTCGCAAGCGCCGACAAGGCGGCCGAAACCGAGATGACGCCGTTTGCGCGCATCGGCCGGTTGCTGACGGCCCTCTTGCCCTATGCATCTCTGGCAATCGTGCTCGGTCTTATGTTCAATGCCAATCCGATCACCGCCACGTCTTTCGGCCTCGATCTGCTGTTGATGCCGGCGGTGGCGCTGTCACTGATCGCAGTGGCGCAGATGTTCATCATCGGTGGCAGCGAGATCGATCTGGGCGCCGGGGCGTTTGCGGCGCTGGTCTCGGTGCTCGCCGCAACAATTCTGTTCGACATCACCATTTTCGGGCTGATTGCCGTGGCGCTGGCGATTGCCGCCTATTCATCGATCGGCGCGCTGATCCAGATCCGTAAAATCCCTGCAATCGTGGTCACGCTGGGCGCGTCCTTCATCTGGCTCGGCATCGGCTTTACGATCCAGCCAACTCCGGGCGGCAGCGCACCGGCCTGGGCGCAAGCCCTGGTCAGGTGGAAACTGGGCGGTCTGCCAACGTCGATACTCTTGATTGCCGGTATCGCGGCTGTGGCGATCATCATCGATCGCACACCCCTTGGAGTGGTGCTGCGCGGTTTCGGCAACAATACCCATGCCATGCGACTGAGTGGCTGGTCGGCGTTGCGCTATGCGGTCATCCGCTACGCCATCGCCGGTCTGTTCGCAGCCACCGCGGGGCTTGTGCTGACTGCGATCAACACGGCCTCTGACATCAATTCGGGCAATTCCTACACTTTGCTCAGCGTTGCGGCGGTGGTGATGGGCGGAGCTGCGCTGCTCGGCGGCGTGATCTCGCCACTGGGCGCCGTGGTTGGCGCCGTCACGCTCACGCTGATTGGCGCGCTGTTGGGAATGATGAATATTCCGAGCGTGTTCAATCCTGCGACCCAGGGTCTGCTGCTGCTGATGATCCTGGCGATCCGCAGCCTTTCGATGCGATCGGGGGATGAAACGGGATGAGACCGCAGCTTGCGTCATTTCTTCATGCCAACCGCTGGGTCTGGACGGCAATTGCCGTCGTGCTGTTGTGGCTGCTTTTGTCGACCGTTACCGGCCGCTGGAGTCTTGCGAGCCTGAGCGGCATCGTCACTTCGGCGTCGTTCCTGACGCTGGTGGCGCTGGGTCAGATGCTGGTGGTGACGACCGGGCGCGGCAACATCGACCTGTCGGTGAGTGCGGTGATGACCTTGAGCGCCTTTCTGGCGCTGCTGGTCATCCAGGGCGACGATGGCCGGATCTGGATCGGCCTTGCCGCAACACTGGCGTTGGGTGCAGGGATCGGACTGGTCAACGGCTTTTTGGTTATCGGGCTGCGCATTCCGGCCATTATCGCCACCCTGGCGACCGGCTACATTCTCGCAACGGCCGCGCTGATGGCCAATGCGGCAGTGGTTGCGCCCAAGGTCAGCCCCGGTCTGCGCTGGGTCGCCACCGGACGGATTGCGGGGGTGCCGGTGATCATCCTTGTGACACTGCTTGTGGTCATCGCCATCGCCCTTGTCCTGCGTCGCAGCGTTTTCGGCCGGCAATTGTCAGCCACCGGTCAAAACCGGACAGCCGCCGCACTGGCCGGTGTGCCGGTCAACCGGGTGCTGATGACCGCGTTTGTGGCAAGCGCAATGCTGGCCTCGCTGACCGGGCTTATTCTCGGCGCCTATGTCGGCGGTGCGTTTTTGGAGCTGGGCCAGCCCTATCTGCTGCAATCAGTGGCGGCAGTGGTTTTGGGCGGCACCTTGATCACCGGCGGCCTGGCGAGCGCCTTCGGCGCATTCTTCGCCGCCATCCTGCTCATCCTCATGGTGACAATCATGCAGATCATGGGCTTGCCCCGGGGAACCCAGGACATGGTCCAGGGCGCAGCCGTGATCCTGGTGCTGGCCTTTGCCTCCCGGAGCGCAATGACGCGCGCATCCCCGGCCGGACCGGCGAAAGGTGATGGGAATAACACAAACCAATCCGCCGCGACATCCAAATCCTGAACTGCCAATCCCGGTTCAGGCATTCTCCAATGGCCGGATGGTGCGCTTGAGCCGGCTGAGAAGACGTTTCTCGCGCAGCCCGTCGGCAAACACCGCCAGGAAAATGATGATGCCCTGCATGATCGGCTGCAGGTAAAGATTGACCCCGGTAAAGACCAGACCGAGCTTGACCGTCTGGATCAGGGTTGCGCCCACCACGGCGCCGAAGGCCGAGCCGACGCCGCCCATCAGGCTGGCGCCGCCCAGCACAGCCGCGGCGATCACATCGAATTCACGCCCCTCCCCGAATGCCACATCAAGCCTGCCAATCTGGGCAATCAGCACAAATCCCGAAATGGCGGCGCAAACCGAGCAGATCACATAAACCCGCGCCTGGAGCCATTGGGTGTTGATGCCCGACTTGCGGGCCGCCTCGGGATCATTGCCAAAGGCGTAGATCTGGCGGCCGAAAGTGGTGTGCGCCAGGATGATGTGGGCGATCAGCGCGACAATGGCGAAAATGACAATCGGCGTCGGAATTCCGACAACGCTCGACAGGCCAAAGCTGCGCATGTCTTCAGAGAAGTCGAACTGGGTGGAACTGGTAAGCCAGGTCCCGAATCCGCGGAACAGAAACAGAGATGCCAGCGTGACGATGAAGGGAATGACCCGGAGCCAGGCAACGAAAAGGGCATTGATACCACCGAGCACCACACCGGCCAAAACGGCGACGACAAAGCCGAGCCACACCGGCAATCCATATTCGCGCATGGCGAAACCGGCAATCAGCGGCGCCAGGAACATCACCGAACCAACGGAAAGATCAATGCCACGGGTGAGAAGCACGAAGGTCATCCCCAGTGCGGCAATCCCGATAAATGAGGCTTGCTTGACGATGTTGGCCAGGCTCTCGGGCATCAAAAACCCGGGCGATTGCAGGCCGAAATACAAAAGCACGCAGGCAAAGATCAGATAGGTGGCGTTGCGCACCGCAAAATCGAAGGCGCGATCTGTGGATGGTTTCATGCCGCCTGCTCCCGGAATGACATGGCCAGAATGCGCTCCTGGTCGAAATCTCCGCGAGGGAACTCGCCCATGATCTCGCCCCGGTTCATCACCACAATGCGATCAGCGACACCCATAAGCTCCTCGAGCTCGGAGGAAATCATCAGGATGCCGCCGCCGCCGGCGGCCAGACGGTCGACGAGGGTGTAGATTTCATACTTTGCACCGACATCGACACCGCGGGTCGGCTCGTCGAGAATGAAGAGCCTGGGATGTTCGAGCTGCCATTTGCCGATCACCACCTTCTGCTGGTTGCCGCCTGAAAGCGCCTTGACCGGTTGCCGGCTGATGTCGCCGGCCTTGATCGACATGTCCTGTCGCGCAGCTTCCGTGCGCTCCAACAGGCGATCGCGATCAATGAGAAACAATGGCGGGCGCCCGAATTCGCTGATCGCCACCAAAGCGAGATTGTCGGCGATGGTGGCATCCATCATCAGCCCCTCCTCGCGCCGGTTTTCGGTAACGAACGCCATTCCAGCAGCGATGCGGGCGCGTGCGCCGGCGGCCAGTTCGGCATCGTTTAAAAGCACCGTGCCCTGGTCGCAGGGATCAAGCCCGAACAGGATCCGCGCGAGTTCGCTGCGCCCCGAGCCCATCAATCCGAACAGGCCGACAATCTCGCCGTCGCGCACAGTGATCGAGACATCCTTGAGTACGCCCGGATGGGTTAGGCCACGGGCCTTGAGTACCGCGGTGTCTCCCGGTTGGCCGGTGCGTTGGGGAAAGAGGCCGCCCAGATCGCGCCCGATCATCGACCGGATCATCCGCGGAATCGGGAAATCCGCTTCGGGCCCCTGATCGACCAATTGCCCGTCACGCAGCACGGCGATGTCGTCAGCGAGCCGCTTCACGTCACCGAGAATGTGCGAGATGTAGATGATGGTCCGGCCTTCAGCGCGCAGGGTGGCGATGGTTTCGAACAATCGCTCGGTCTCACGCGGCGTCAGCGAGGTGGTCGGCTCGTCAAAGATCAGCAGGCTTGCCTCATTGTGCAACGCCTTGGCGATTTCTACCAGTTGCCGCTCGCCCGGCGACAGATGGCCGACTTCGGTTGCGGGATCGACATCAAGGGAAAGCCTGTCGAGGATTGACCGGGCGCGCTCATTGATCGCGCGCCAGTCGATCAACCCCATGCGCCGCGGAAAGCCGTCGATATACATGTTTTCGGCGACCGACAGATTGGTGAACAGGTTGAGCTCCTGGTGAATGAAGGCGATCCCGGCGGCGCTGGCATCAGCGGCTGATTGCGGACGGTAGGGTTTGTCGCGCCACAGCATGTCTCCGGCGCTCGGAGCCACAATGCCGCCAATCATGTTCATCAGCGTGGATTTGCCTGCGCCGTTCTGGCCGATCAGCCCCAAAAGCGAGCCCTGACGGACCCCTAGCGACAGATCGCTGACGGCCGGGACGCCGAACCAGGATTTTCCCAGATGGCGAAGGGTTAGAAGATCACTCATCCCGAACGCTCCCGCATCAGCCGGGTTCGGAACACATCCAGCAACGCCGCACCGAGGATCACTGCGCCCTTGACCATATCGACCTGAAAGCTCGACAGGTTCATCAGGTTGAGCGTGTTGGACAGCAACACGAAAAACAGCACGCCGAAAAAGGTCCAGAGGATCTTCGCCTTGCCGCCAAACAGGCTGGTGCCGCCAATCACCACCGCGCCGATGACGTCGAGCAGGAAGGTCCCCTCACCCAGCGTCGGCCGCCCCGCTTCAAGCCTGGCCGAGTAAAGCAGGGCGCCAATGGCGGCGCAGGCTGCTGACAGCATGTAAACGGTGACGATGATGCGGCGGACCGGGACGCCGGAGATTTCTGCGGCCTTGCGGTTGATGCCGATCGCCAGCACATAACGGCCGAACACGGTGCGATTGAGCAACAGATGCATGGCGATCGCCAGGCTGACGGCGATGACCATCGGATAGGAAATGAAGGAATATATGGTGCGCCGCGCGATCTGCGATTCTTCCTTGGCGCCGAAATAGACCGAGACGATGTCGCCCTTGCCCAGCCGCACATATTCGGCGGGAAGCCGGGCGATGTTTTCCGACTGGGTCAGATAGATCGCCAGCGCGCTGAAGGTGATCATGCTGACCAGAGTGACCATGAAGGCCGGCATGTTGAGCATGGCCACCGCCGCGCCGTTCAAAAGACCGATCAGCATGGCGACCATGATCATAACGAGGATGGCTGCGAGCAGGCTGCCGGTCATCCCGTTCAAAAGCCCGCCGTCCTCGGCGATCAGAACGCCCCAGATCGGCGCATTGGACAGCACAACCGGATTGGCGACCGTGGCAATCAGCGCTGCGCCGATGACCGATGTCATGGCGACAACCGAACCCTGGCTGAGATCGATGCCGGCGATCGCCAGAACGAAGGTCTGGCCAACGGCCACGGCCAGCAGCGGCCACATGTTCGACATCACGTTGACGATGTTGGCCGGCAACAGCAGCGTCGGCAAAAACGGAGCCAGCACCGCCACATAGGCCAGCGACATGTAGAGAACGAAGTAATCGGACAGCACCAGATCAGCAAGCCGTCCGACAAGCTTCCTTGGATTTGGCCGCGGCGGCTCATCGGATGGGCGCGATACTGCGACCTCGGCGGCCGGATCCCTGGCGGGCATAGTGTTCATCGGGGTGTCCTTGACAAATCAGCCCGGCCGGAAAGCCGGCCGGGCCTGAAGCTGCGGCCTAGTTTTTCAGGAAACCCTCAGACAGCAGGACACAGCCCCACATGTCCATCTCGCGGTCTGCGAGATTGGCGGAGGTGAGCGCAAAACCGGGGTCTTCGATCACCTCGTTGGGCTGGGCATTGCCTTCCTCGACGGCCTTTAGAATTGCCGTCATCGCGCTGTCAGCCTCGAAGTAGAGATCCTGAACGCCGGTGGCGGAGACAAAGCCGTCCTTGATGAGCTGACAGGCGGTCGCATCGCCATCCAGCCCGGCTAACGGAATGTGGCCCTCTTCGCCCGCCTTCTTCCACATGCCACGCGGCTCAAGCACCGAGCGGATGGTGGGGAACAGGAAATCGGACGAGGTGAACATCATATCGATTTCCGGATTGGCCGTAACCGCCGCCTCGAGATTGGCGAGCGCGGTTGCGGCGTCCCATTCGGAAGCGACCTCGATCACATTGAAGCGGTCCTCGTGCTTGTTGATTGCGGCGTAGAACCCGTCCTTGCGGCCAACCGCATTGGGATCACCCAGATCGCCGACGATGATCAACGCATTGAGCTTTTCATCGCCGGAGGTGCTTTCCAGCGCCTGGCCGACGACGAAATCCGTGGCCTGTTCGGCGATGGTGGCGTTGTCGGCCACGACAATGATGCCCTTGGACAGATCCGACGGCGGCCGGTTGAAGACCGCGATCGGAACGTCGGCGGACTGCGCCTCATTGACGATGGTCACAGCGCTTTCGCCATCCTGGGGAATGATGATGATCCCATCGACACCCTGCGCGACGCAGTCACGCACCTGTTCGAGCTGTCGGTTGGCGTCCTCGTTGGCGTTGCGCTCGATCACCGTGTGACCGGCCTCGGTCAGCGTCGTGGTGATTGCCTTGTGTCCCGCGATCCAGAATTCCGTCTCCAGATCCTGAAACGCGAAACAGATTGTTGCGGCCTGGGCGCTGGTTGCATAACCGGCTCCCGCAATGGCCAGCAATGCGGCAGTGGCTGTGTTGATCAACAATTTCATAGATACCTCCCATGGTGTGATGAAATGATCGGTTCAGGCGTGGCCTGCCGTAGCGGCCTCCTTTCCGTGGCGGATCAGGCCAAACAGGTTTTCCGGCCCCATCTGACCGCCCTTGACGACGAGTTCGAAGGGCGGTTTGGCGGGGTCGGCGAAATGCACATTGAGTAGCGGCACGGCAGGCGCGATCTCCGCTGTGGCAGTGACCGCAACCGCACCGAGTTCGGCGGTGGCGTGGCTTGATGTGTCACCGCCTGCGATGACCGCGCGCGACAGCCCGGAGCGGTAAAGCCCGCCAAGGATCCGGCCGAAGCCGCGGCCCAGTGCCTCCGCGGCGTCCCGGGCCGATTGACCAGCCGCATGCTGTGCCGCGCGCGCGGCCGCAATGGCCGGGTCTTCCGGCCCGAGAGCGGAATGGATCAACGGGCTTACGCCCCGATCCAGACTTGCCCGCGCCATGCGCTCGATGCGGGTGCATTCCTCGTTCCAACGTGACGCATCGATAGTAAGGGCCGCATCGATGTGAATGAGATCGAAACCGGCCTTCGCCGCGGCCTCGATCTGGCGCGCCGTATCAGGCGAACAGGAGCCGGAGAGAACCGCGATCCGGCCCGTTCCCGCAACCTGCTGCGGCGGCGGAGCCCGGTGCCCTGCCGCGTGCCAGACGGCAATCAACGCATCCTCGAGACCCTGGGATCCGAGCGCGAACAATTGCGACTTCATCGCCTCGTCCCAAATGACGCCTCCGGCCTCAATCAGCGATGCAGAGTCCATCAGATCGAAAGAGACGATGCGCGCGCCGCGGGCCCGTTCGCGCTTCAGCGCCGCAGCTCCCTGCCCCGACTGCAGATCAAGGATGGTTACAAGTCCCGCGGGCAACTCGGTCTGGCATGCCAGGTGACGCACGAGATCGCTCTCATCCATCGGCGTGACCGGATGCACCGACATGGTGGGATGCCGGTCGAGCCGGGCGATGCCGCCGGGGTGCCGGGCGAACAGGTTGCCGAACACCTGCCAGCGCCCGATCCGCGGCGCGGCCGTCACCAGCGGCGCCCAGTCGCCAATCCCCAGTTCGGCGGCGCGGCCGATGGAGCCGGTCCCGGGCGCGCTGTCGAATGTCGAGCAAAGCTTGTAGTGCACAAGCGGCGCACCGGTGGCGCGAAGCGCCGCATAAATGGCGGGTAAATGGGCGTCCATCCATTCGGGCGGGCGGGTGCGGGCGTCGCCGGCAAAACCAATGCAGCGGCAATGCGAAAAGCGCGACATCAACGCCTGATCAGGCAGGCCGATAAACAGCACCGAGGCAAAGCCTGCAAATTCCAGAACCTCCATCACCGAGGCGGCGCCGGTAAAATCATCACCATACCAGGCGACAAGCGGGCCCTGATCCGGCAGCGGGGTCATGTGCCGAACCTTCCCAAAGCCGCAGCCAGTGCCGGGCTTTCGCTTGCGGCCTGTTGCAGTCCGATACCGGCCATGGCCGCGTCCCAGGCATCGCGCAGGGAACGGACCCCGCCCTCAGGTCCGTCGGGATGCCCCATAATACCGCCGCCAGCGGCAAAAATCAGATCGGCTGTGCCCAGCGCCGCCCAGGTCTCGTGCACCTGCAACGCGGACTGGCCGGAGGAAAACACCGGCATCGCGGTCGCGGGCTGCTCCGCCGTGAGCGGACTCATCAATGAGCGAGCCGAGGCGATGACGCTGTCGTCAGGCTCGCAGAACTTGTTCCTAAGCCCGTTGACGTGCAGATGGTCGGCGCCGGCGAGGCGCCAGAGCTTCGACCATGCCACATAGCTAAAGCCAAGTGCGGGGTGCCGGGACAGATAGCCCCAGCCGTTGCGGTGCACATGCAACGGCAATTCCGCGTGCCGACGGAGCGCCAGCATGCCGGTCAGGCCGACGGAATTGGCGCTGGCCATGACACAGGTTCCGCCCTGTGCCCGCACCAGATCATGGCGGGCGCGCATCTCATCAACCTCGCCCGTCAAGTTGAAGGCAAACATGACCTTTCCGCCGCTGCGTTCGGCATGATCGTTGATCACCCGCATCACCGCGCGCACCCTTTCGTCAAAAGGGCAATGGGGACCATCGGCCTGCAATTCGTCGTCCTTGATGAAGTCGATGCCGGCTTCGCACAGGGTCTTGACCATATCAGCTGTCCGCTCGGGGCTGAGGCCGACCGACGGCTTGATGATGGTGCCAACCAGCGGCCTGCCTTCAACCCCCGTCAGTTGCCGGGTTCCCTGAACCGCAAATGCCGGGCCCGGACACGCAGCTACAAAGGTGGACGGGAACCGGAGATCCTCCAGTTTCAACCCGGCCACGCATTTGAGTTCAAACAGGTTTCCGGCAACAGCGGCGAGCAGATTGGGCAGGCTCGGGCCGAAATTGGCCACCGGCCAGGAGATGGTGACGCGGGCGCGGCGGTGCTTCTCCCCCGCCCTGCCCGCACCGGGCAGCGATGGTTTCTCAACCGGTCCGAGGTCTTCAATATGCTCAACCCGTGCGGCAGCGCGGGCCTTGAGTTCCGGGGTTTCGCCCGGCAGGGCGATGAAGGTTCCGGAGGATTGCTCGCCGGCAAGCGTGGCCGCCGCCTCCTCAAGCGGATAGGCGGTTTCGAGCGTATAGTCGGCTTCAATCCGGTCCATCATGGCGCGCCTTTCGCGGAATGCTCAGGCGCCAAGGCGCTGCCGGTCCGCGCTGACTCGATGGCCGCAAGCATTATGGCGAGTGTGCCGAGATTGTGAGCGCCTGACGGCTGCGGATTGTCCCGGCCCGCCAGAACGTCAACGACATGGGATTGAAAGGCGGTTACTGAATCCTGCACCAGATGCCAGGGCCGTTCACCCCAGGCGGGGACGGCCGGATCCACATCGGTCTCGCTCACTTCGCCGCCACGATGAAGCCGCAGAACGCATCCCTCCAGAAGCTCAAGCGTACCGCTGGTTCCCTCGATGCGCGCCAGGGTTTGCGGGAACGGATCGGGGGTAAGGTGGCTGTAGAAACTGCATTCGACGCTGGTCACCGCGCCCGACCGGTGCCGCAGCAACGCGGCAAAGGCATCCTGACCGCTGACTTTCGGATTGAGTGACTGGGTCTCGCAGGAGACCCGTTCGACCCCGCCGTGGAGGAAAACAGCGAGGTCGAACAGGTGAAGGCCCACGTCGGTGAGGGCCAGGTCCTGCACCCGGGCGAGATAGGGCTGGTTGGCATAGATATCGAATGCGTGGCGGAAGCTGAGCCGCAGAAAGTGTGGATCGCCGATCGCGCCCGCGTCGAGTTGCGACTTGAGCGCGCGAAACGGTGCCTGCCAACGGAAATTTTCATGAATGATCAACGGGATCGCCGCCGCTTCGCAGGCCGCAACCATGGCGTGACCGTCGGCCAGCGTTTCGGCGAAGGGTTTTTGGCAAATCACTGCCCGGCTATGGCGCGCCGCCAGTTCAACAAGCGATCGATGGGTGGCCACGGTGGTGGCGATGTCGGTGAAATCGGGCTTGACCTCCTCGAGCATGCGCGCGGCGTCGACATAGGCGGTCGCGCCGAATTCGTCTGCAAAGGCCTGCGCCTTGGCCGGATCAATGTCGCAGACTGCGACGATGGAGGCCTCCTGCAGTCCGGCCCAGGCCTGCATGTGATTGCGCGCAAAAAAGCCGCAGCCGATGAGCACGCCACGCCAGTTCATGACAGCTCCCCCCAGACAATGGCGCATTCCGCGGCGATACTCCGGTTCTTGAAATCGAGGGCATCCCCGCTCAGGTTCGCCGCCATTCCGCCACCCTGGCCCTCGATCACGATCAGGTCCTGATCGTGCGTCACCGTAACCGGGCTGCCCGACAGCGCATGCGCATGCCGGATGAGGGCTTCGAGCGGACGGCCATTCGCGCCGAGCGGACCGTCCGGCATCGCCAATGCGAGGCTTTCCACGCCCGCTTCAGCAGCGGCCGCCAACACGCCAACGGCATAGGCCGCGGCGAATTCGGTGGATTGACGGGGGTCATCCATGGCCATCGCCATCCTGATACGATCAGGATTAGCGGCGACCGCATCGCCATAGGGGTTTGAGCGCATCCCGATTGACAGCAATCCCAGATGCAGCGGCTTGCCCGACGCAATGTGGCGGGCCGAGGCAAAGATATCGGGCAATGCCTCAAGCGTTTGCCGAACCGACAAATCATCGGCGGCATGAACGATGGCAGTGTTGCCGAAAGTGACGAAATCCACAGCATCCGGATCCGGCCTGCAGCGATTCAACTCGGTGAAATTGGTGAGACTTCCACCGCCGATGGCCGCACCGGGAAAGGCTGTCCGCAGCACTTCTAGTCCGGCATGGGGCGGAACATCCGGCCACGGCCCGTCAGGCTGGTGGCTCTTCAGATAGGCAGCCTGCAAGGCCACGATCCGTTGCGGCGTAAGACCGGCCTGGCTGCACCGGGTGGTCAAGCGCTCGAGATCGTCCTCATCTTCGTAGACGATTTCGAGCGTGGCCGGGCCATGGACCGCAATTGCTTCAAGATCGGCCGTGGCCGTGTGACCGGAGCAACGGAATTGAACCGGGAGGCCCGCGAAATCCGCGAGGGCCGCCGGGGTGGATAGACTAGGCTCATGGGCCAGCATGATCTGCGGCAGCGCACCCTTTATGGTTTGCGCCGCGGCGGTATCGGTGATTGCGCCATCGTTTGCGCTGGAAAGCGACACACGCACGCGCTGGTGCAAGGTATCGCCGTGCTTGACCGCAAAAGGCCGGGGCCGCGAAAGCGGCCGGCAATAAGTCTTGTAGGAAGCGTCGGACCAGTTGCGTTGGTCCTCCATCTCGAAGGTTTCGCCTTCCATGGCGATGGACACGCGCACATCGCCGATATCATGCGCCAGACCGACGATGTCGACTGCCGGCTGTGCAGGACTTATCAGACGGGGAAACTTCACCTGCTTGGTGCCGCCATCGGAATGGGTGATTGTCATCGCCGTGCCCGCCACGCCTTTGATCGGATGAAGCAGCGTGAAGCCTGCGCGGTTGATCATCATGTTGGCTTCGAACCGGATTTCTACATCCGCCGCGAGGTGACGGTCATCCGTCAGTTCGGCGCGGAACGTGCCGGAAAACCGGCCCAAACGGTCAGCAAAATCACGCTCATAAATGTTGGGGCCGGTGCGCTCGGTGACGGTGTCGACCAGGCAGGTGCCCCAGTCCGCGTCGCGCACCGGGTAGCTCAGGCCGCGCAGCACTTCGGTCCCGGAGAGGACCACCGTCCGGATATCACCGCCGGCAATGACCACCGAAAGGCCGCCATTCAGGAGCGTTGGTTCGCTGCCACCCATCCCCGCAGCTCCGTCAGGTCTTGCCGTGGACGATCAGTTCCGCAGCCTTGCGAATGACGGCGGGCGAGAGTGCGACGCGCCAGTCATCGCGCATGATCTTGGATTTGCCGAATTCCAGCAGACGCAACGCGGCGTCGGACGGCACCTTGGGCGAAAAGCCGAACCACATGGCGATTTCAACGTTGAGATGGCCGATCAGGAAATCCTGCGCGGCTTCCCGGGGAATGCCGTATTTCTTCTCGCATTCATCCACCGCTTCAACCATCACATCGATCATGCACATGGCCAGCATCTCCGACAGGCCCGGCTCAAGGATCGCCAGTTGCTCGACCGTGACACGGTGGGTCTTGGTGACCGGCGACCACATCGCCTCGCAGATTTCTGCGCCGATGGCGTAATGCTCTTCCGGTCCCTGCATCAAGGCGCAGACGATCGCCTGTTTGGCCACGCCGCCATGGTAATCGCGCCGCGCCTCGATCTCGGTTTCATCATTGTAAAGAGGGGGATGGCAGGGATGGCCGATGAAGTAGGTGAGATCCGAGCGGTCCTTTGGAAGAACGTCCGCATAGGGAGCTGCGGCGTCGAGAATCAACAGCATCGTCCCGGCCGGCAGTTTCGGCGCGATGTCGGCGGCAACCTGGCCGATGAGATTGTCGGGCAGCGCCAAGACCACCACGTCGGCGCCCGACAGGCCAACCTCCTCGGTCACCGCGGTGATGCCGGCTTCGGCCAGGCGCTGCTTGCCTGTTTCGCCGATTTCGATGGCGCGCAAATCATAGCCGGCCTCGAACAACTTCCTGGTGATGCGAAATCCCATCTTTCCGCCGGCACCCAACACCGAAACCGAACGCTTCATTGTTCATCCTCCCACAAGATCGCAATCCGTTCTGGATTATCACTTATGTAATGGTATGATGAGTACACAGAGTCAAGCCCGAGGTTGCACATGCTGACGCAGATCGCGTTTTCGACAGTTGTTTTTGACGGGTATTCGTTTGAGGAGGGCATCGCCCTGCTTGCCAAGGCCGGGGTCCGCAATATCGAACCGGCCTATATCGAGGGCTATACGCCGTTCTCCGAAGACACCTTCACCGAGGCCAAAGGTGCGGCGCTGAAGTCAGTACTGGAGCGACTGGGCGTGCGCGCCCGGGCTCTGTCAGCCCATATCGACCTTGGCCAGCCAGACAGCCTCGAAAGGTTGCTGCGCCGCGTCGATTTCGCCGCCGGTCTGGGGGTCGCAACGCTGATCTCCAATGCAACGCGCGCGGACAGGCTTGAAGCTTTTGACGCCACCATCAATACCGCCCTGCCGCTAATGGCCGAGGCGGGAATCGTGTTGGCGGTGGAAAATCCAGGCCATGGCGTTGGCGCGCTGGTTCCCGACGGCGCGGCTGGCGCCCGGCTCGTCAGCCGCTATGACAGCCCGTTTCTGCGGCTCAATTATGATTTTGGCAACGCCCTCACCTATGCGCGCGGCGACATCGATCTCCGTGCCGATCTCAACGCCGCGCTTCCCCATGCCCGGCGTCTCCATCTCAAGGATGTGCGGGAGCAAAACGGCGATTGGCATTTCTGCCCGATTGGGGACGGCATCGTCGGCTATGGCGGGCGCGTAACCCTCAACGGCGCGGTAAACCAGGCCGGCCTGGCAGTCGAGCACCCGCTGCGCCTGTGGCGGCCAGGCCGAAGCGACCCGGTGCGCCGCGCCGAGAAGCCCTCAACCGGTGACATCCAGCATGCAGTCGCAAAAAGCCTGCGGTTCCTGTCGGAATCGCGGATCTTTGAGGACTAGGCATGACTTCGATCGCGCCACCCCCCCGCGGCGCTTTCATCGAAAATGAAGATGCGCTGGTGCGGCCGATTTCCAGACCGTTCGCCGGGATTTCCACTCCTCGCACGAAGCTACCGGCTCAAACAGCTCTATGCGCAGGATCTTGCCACTCACAGCAGCCCAAAGATGACCCGTTACTATGCCCGTAGGAGCGGTCTTGAACAGCCCGGGCGTGTTGTCGAGGTATGGGTGATGATGAGAGGAGAGAAGATCTTACACTACCCGATTGATCCGCGTGTAACGCGTCATTTGTAAATCATTGATTTTACTGGAGCGGGTAGCGGGAATCGAACCCGCATATTCAGCTTGGAAGGCTGCTGCTCTACCATTGAGCTATACCCGCATTCACGACCCGCCGGCGGTGGTGGAGGAAGTTGGATTTGAACCAACGTAGGCGAAGCCAACGGATTTACAGTCCGTCCCCTTTAACCACTCGGGCATTCCTCCAGACCAGCCGCCAGGATCGTGCATCCAAGTTGGATAGCCCGATTTCGTCGGGCAGTGCGGGTTAGGCGACCGGTAAAAATCGCCCCATCCGCGGTCGGCGTTATGACGTTGCGCGCCCTGTGTGTCAACACAGATCGCCAGAAAAACAACCGTCCGGGCGCAACTGTTTCCAGGTGTTTGCCGGCCCAGCCCGGTTGCAGACAAAACGGGCCGAGTGCAAGCAGCGTTTTGGAGGGAAACTCCGGCCAATTCCGATGGTTTGCGGGCATCCGATTGCCTCGGGCCAGAATTGGCGTATAAGCGCGCGATGAGCAAAGATGACGACGCCGGTTCCGCCGGATCCAACCGCGACACCCATTACGCCAAGCTGCGGCGGGCGCATCGCGACGCCAAGCGCGAACGCGACGGCCTGCCACCGGCCGGGCCGCGCGGCAAACGCGATCAGCCGGCCCGCAAGGGCACGCTTTTTGGCGAACGCACGGCGCCCGATACGGTCTATCTCTATGGGCTGCACACCGTGCGTGCGGCGATCGACAATCCGGCTCGGCGCATCACATCGCTCAAGGCCACCCGCAATGCGCTGATGCGGATGGAGATTGCCGAAGACGCCGCCCTGCCCTTCGCGCTGGAAATCGTCACCCCTCAGGAGATCGACCGGCTGCTTGGCGATGACGCGGTGCATCAAGGTGCGCTTCTGGAAGCCGCGCCGCTGACGCCGCGGCCGCTCACCGATCTCGGCGCATCCGGGCTCATCATCATTCTCGACCAGGTTACCGATCCGCACAATGTCGGCGCGATCATGCGCTCGGCGGTGGCCTTCGATGCAGGTGCGCTGATCACCACTCAACGCCACAGCCCCCAGGAATCAGGCGTTCTGGCCAAATCGGCCTCCGGTGCGCTGGAGCTGATCGATCATATCGGGGTGCGCAATCTCGCCGCCGCGATCGAGGAGATCAAGGCGCAAGGATTTTCCACCATCGGGCTCGATTCAGAAGGCCCCGAACCGATCGAGGCAGGTTTCACCGGTGCGCGGATAGCCTTGGTGCTCGGTGCGGAAGGTAAGGGATTGCGGCAGAAAACCCGCGAGACCGTGGATATTCTGGCGCGGCTCGAACTGCCGGGTGCGATCAAATCGCTCAATGTCTCCAATGCCACGGCGATCGCGCTTTACGCGGCGCGTCAGCATCTCGACCGCAGCGGCAGTTGAGCGCAGCAAGAATTCCGTCGCCCCGGATCCAATTCTCCGGTCCAGGCACGCGTGATTTGATTGATGCGGGACTGCCCGCGGACAGGCTCCGCGTGATCCGCCCGCACAGGCCACGCTTCGCGGGATGGGTCGATGGCGCCTGGCACCGACCGGCACTGGCTTGTTCCGGCGTCGCAAAACAGGCCGGATGTGTGGCCGCGGCACGGCGCCATTCACGCGTTTTTTGCTTTACAGCCGTCCTGAATATGCTATCGCCATCCGCGCTGCCCTTGTAGCTCAGTTGGTAGAGCACCTGATTTGTAATCAGGGGGTCGCGGGTTCGAATCCTGCCGGGGGCACCAGCTCTTCAATTCCGGATTGTTTGTTTTCAGGCAGCTTCGCGGTTGCCTCTCCGCCGGCACCATTTTCCTAGAAGTCTCGGCAATGCCGCCTTTCCGCAGCCGAACCCGAATTGGCCGGGCGCTGGCGGCGTATCCGGTTCAGGCGAGCGCCATCAGCGCCTGGCGGGTTTCCTCGTCGGCGGGGAACAGCAATTCAATCCGCAGTTCGGAAAGCACCACATCTTCGGCGGTGCCGAAATGCGAGATGGTTGAAAACAGCGACAGCCGCATGCCTCCGGCGCTGTAGATCGCGGGAATGACCGGCGACGGCGCCGGTTGCGGGTCCGGTGCGGATGCGCTGCCTGAAAGCAGAGCCAGCATCCGGTCGCGGCCTCGTTGCAACACCGGATCAGGGCCGAAATGAGCGATTTCGGTGTTGAGCCGGGCCGCCAGATAGCGGCGCAACTGATCAAGATTCTCGATGCTTTGGGCGACGGGTCCATTGTCGCACAACGCATCGAGCATGCTGTCGCCCTCCCCCAGCCCAACCATCGCGAAGAGCGTCCGGGCAGCACCATTGAGGCTTACCAGGCGCCAGTGCCGGTCAAGTGTGAGGGCCGGATAAGGGTGATGGCGCTCGAGCATCCAGTCGATGGCGGCGTGTGCGGGTCTCATATCGGTGCGGTCGGCCGGACGCGCGTCATACTGGGGCGCAAGGCCCGCGGCAACGAGAAGCTGGTTGCGGGCCTGAAGCGGCAATTCAAGCCGTTCGCACAGTCTGAGAACCATGGCCCGGCTTGGCTGCGACCGGCCGGTTTCCAGAAACGAGATATGGCGGGCTGAGATGTCAGCCTCAAGCGCCAGATCAAGCTGGCTCAGCCGACGCCGTCCGCGCCAGTCCCGCAGGCTCGCGCCGAACTCCGATGCCTGGACCTGGTGTCTCACCGCACTCTCCTCCACCTTGACGCTGATGCGCCCATTCTGAGTGATCATAGCCTTATGCGTCACCAATTCACTTACCTCAAAGGTAATTGCCTGGCGACGCCGGTTGCGTCCAATTGCCGGGGTCAGCCGCGTCCTCAAAACGTCATTTGTGCTAGTTTGGGTCGGCGCGGCGCCCCACACGTCAAGGAGACCGATATGTCACATTCCGCAAGCATTCTGGCTCTTAAAATCGGCTGCGAGAGCTTCATCCTCATCGGCATCGCCATGGTGCTTTCAGTGTTCACACCACTTGGCGCTGTGCTGGAGTTGTTTTTGGATCTGGCGGTATGGCCGGGCGACGGCGCACAGACGCTGGATGCGGTGGAAACGCGGCTCGGCATCGCGATTTCGGGCGGGCTGCTGGCCGGCTGGGCGACCATGATCCTGATGGTCGTCACCCATGTCTACTCGAAGGACAAAGCGCTTGGCGGGCGGATTATCGCCGTCTCTGCGCTGGTCTGGTTCGCGCTCGACAGTTTCGGCTCGGTGATGGCCGGCGCCGCGATGAATGTGGTGTTCAACCTGGGTTTTCTGCTGGTGCTGCTCGTGCCGCTGGCGTTGGCGCGCGAGCGACGCGTGGCCGCTGCCTGATCCACACACCGGAACCGGCGACCCGCCGGTCTCGCCCCTTGCATCCCGGCTTGGCAGCCGCCATTGTCGGGATAGCAGCGGGAGCCAGTACCAGTTCATGACACCGAAGTTCAGTTTCATCGCCTCAGGCGCACCCGACGCCCAGGCCGCGGCCAAGCATCTGGCCGCGCTTTATGGCAATAGCCGCCAGGACGAAGCCGATGTGATCGTGGCGCTGGGCGGTGACGGTTTCATGCTGCAGACGCTGCATGAACAGATGAACTCCGGCCGCATGGTCTATGGCATGAACCGCGGTTCGGTCGGCTTTCTGATGAACGACTATTCGGATGCGGACCTGACCGGCCGCATCGACGCCGCGGTGGAAAACATCATCCGTCCGCTCGAAATGAGCGCCACCGACGGTCACGGCGTGGTCCACAAGGCCTTTGCCATCAACGAGGTCTCGCTGCTCAGGCAGAGCTATCAGGCGGCCAAGATCCGGTTGTCAATCGATGGTGAGGAGCGGATGGAGGAACTGATCTGCGACGGCATCATGGTGGCGACGCCGGCGGGCTCAACCGCCTATAATCTGTCAGCACACGGGCCGATCCTGCCGCTTGACGCGCAATTGCTGGCGCTTACGCCGGTAAGCCCCTTCCGACCCCGGCGCTGGCGCGGCGCGCTGCTGCCCAACAAGGTCACCGTCACCATGGATGTGCTGGAGCCCGAAAAGCGGCCCGTCAACGCGGTGGCAGACCACACCGAGGTCAAATCGGTGGTGCAGGTGGTGGTCGCCGAATCCCAGGATTTCACGGCGCGGATTCTCACCGATTCCAGCCATTCCTGGAACGACCGGATTCTGGCCGAACAATTCTTGTACTGAGGATTTATGCCCAACTCTGCCCCGTTCGAAAGGTTATGCCCATGGCCCTCTCCCCGCTTAAAAGTCTCGCCGCCGCAGCGATTGCCTTGGGTCTGGCCGCCGCACCGGCAGCGTCACAGGAGTCAATTACCGAGAGCCTGTCGGAGCGGGTGCTGTTTGTGACCAGTGGCGGCTATTGGGAGGAGATTGCCGAACCAGAGGAACCGGCGGAGACGGCGGGCGCAGCGAGCGCCGACAATGGTGAAGACGGCGGCCAGACTTCCGCAGAGGACGGCTCTGATTCACCGGCCGATGCGGCGGCTGCGGAAGACGCCCCGGTGCTTGTGCGCGGCTATTACCGGCTGATCGCCATACGCGGTCAAGACAACCGTTCGCAGCTCGAATTGCAGCAGATCACACTGACGCCCGAAGGTCCGCAACTGGCGATGTCGATCGGCGTCGAGGAGATCAATGCGCTGGGCGCCGATATCACCGACATCCGGCCGGAGAACTCGACCGGCCGCTCTTCGGGACCGGGTTTCGCCGCCTTCATCTATCTCAAGACCGCCCCGGAGGTGGTCGAGCCCGAAACCTGGGCGCTGTTCATCGATGAGTTCGGCGACATCGTGGTTGAACCGTCGAGCAATTGATGATCGACGGCATATTGCAGTCAGGGGGAACACATGGGTGGATTTGAAAGTCTGATGGCAATCGCCGCAGCGTTTTTCGTGGTCACGGTGTCGCCCGGTCCGGCCAACATCGCCGTGGCCGCTGTGGCGATGCATTCAGGGCGCGGTCCTGCGCTGCGGTTCGGGCTCGGCCTTTCGCTCGGCCTGGCCTTCTGGGGCGTCGTCGCGGCGACCGGCCTGGGCATTGTTCTGCAAAGCGCGACCACCGTGCTGACCGCGCTCAAAGTGCTGGGAGGTCTGTATCTTTTATGGCTGGCACTGCAGTCGGCCCGTTCAGCGTCGCGGTCTGGCGCCGAGGCGCCCTCGCCGGGCCGGCAAGGCAGATGGTTTGCGCGCGGCCTGGTGCTCAACCTGTCCAATCCGAAGGCCGTGGTGGCATGGATGGCCGCCCTTTCCATGGGGCTCGGTCAGGATACGAACCTAAGCTCGGTGTTCGCGGCTACGGTTTTGTGCATGGCGTTGGGGGTTGGCAATTACATCGGCTACGCTGTGACCTTTTCCCTGTCTGGCCTGATGGCCGGATATCGCCGCTGGCGGCGCTGGATCGACGGGGTGGTCGCCGGCTTGTTCGCACTGGCCGGCTTCAGCCTGATCCGCTCCGCCTTCGTTAGGTAGCAGAAGCGTTCAGATCCGCCCGCGAAGGCCAATTGGTGGTCTGAGCGACAGATAACCTGGCCGGTGCGGCGCGCCTTAGTCGATGTCGGCCACTTCCTCACCGCCGCCATAGACGCGCTGGGCAAGCGCTGCTTCCATGAAATCATCGAGCTTGCCGTCCAGCACGTCCTGCGGGCTGGTGCTTTCGGTGCCGGTGCGCAGATCCTTGACCAACTGATAGGGCTGCAAGACGTAGGAGCGGATCTGGTGACCCCAGCCGATCTCGGTCTTGGAGGCGGCCTCTTCATTGGCGGCCTCCTCGCGCTTTTTCAGCTCTGCCTCATAGATGCGGGCGCGCAGCATGTCCCAGGCCTTGGCGCGGTTTTTGTGCTGCGAGCGTTCCTGCTGGCACTGAACCACGATGCCGGTTGGTACATGGGTGATGCGGACCGCCGAATCGGTGGTGTTGACGTGCTGACCGCCGGCGCCGGATGCGCGATAAGTGTCGATCCGGCAATCGCTTTCATTGATCTCGACGTCGATCGAATCGTCGATCACCGGATAGGTCCAGATGCTGGAAAACGAGGTATGCCGCCGCGCCTGGCTGTCATAGGGCGAAATCCGCACCAGCCGGTGGACGCCTGACTCGGTCTTGAGCCAGCCATAGGCATTGTGGCCCTTGACCAGAAGGGTCGCGGATTTGATGCCAGCTTCCTCGCCGTCATGAATTTCGAGCAGTTCCACCTTCATGCCACGGCGCTCGGCCCAGCGGGTGTACATGCGCAACAGCATGTTGGCCCAATCCTGGCTTTCGGTGCCGCCGGCGCCGGAGTGAACCTCGAGATAGGTGTCATTGCCATCCGCTTCGCCCGACAGCAGCGATTCGATCTGCTGCTTGGTGACTTCGGTGCGAAGCTCTTTCAGCGCCGTTTCGGCTTCGCCGACGATCTCGCTGTCGCCCTCTTCCTCGCCCATCTCGATCAGTTCGAGATTGTCGGAAAGCTGGGCCTCGAGACGCTTGAGACCATTGATGGAGTCATCGAGTTGCTGGCGCTCGCGCATCAGCTTCTGGGCTTCCTGGGGATCGTCCCAGATCGCCGGGTCCTCAGCCTTGGCGTTTAGCCAATCGAGCCGTTTTTGAGCTGGATCCCAGTCAAAGATGCCTCCTCAGCAGGCTTATGGCCTGCTTGATTTCGTCGACAACGACCTGGGTTTCTGCGCGCATGGATGTTGGTTCCGTCAGGTTGGCTTTATCCGGCGAAGTGCCGAAGCGGGCGGACCATAAGGTCCGCATCCGGCGATGTAAAGCCGCCGGATGCGGGCTATGCGCGGCCTTTGGTGATGGGCTTAGTAAAGTCCGCCGACCCCGGTGTTGACGGCCTGGTTGGCTTGCGGCGAGATCTCCATGATCTCCTCACCGGTAGCGTAATCCTCAAGCCCGATGACCGAATAGACATCTGATGGTCCGGTGCCCGGTTTAAAGGCTTCCATGATGACCCCGGCTTCGCCCTCAAAGGCCTGCATGCCGGTCTTGCGGTTGATGGCGATCAGTTTCATTCCCTCTGGCACGCGGAAATCGGCGGGGCGTGTTTCCTCGAGCGCGGCCTGCATGAACTCGTTGAACACAGGCGCGGCAAGCGCACCGCCGGTCGAGCCGCGGCCCATGGGGGTGGGTGTGTCAAAGCCGATGAAGACGCCCGCCACCAAGTCGGCTGTGTAGCCCACGAACCAGGCGTCCTTCTCATCATTGGTGGTGCCGGTCTTGCCGGCGGTCGGGCGATCAAGCTTGACCTTGCCAGCCGCGGTGCCACGGGTGACGACACCCTCCATCATCGAGGTGATCTGATAGGACGTCATCGGGTCGAGAACCTGTTCGCGGTTGTCGACGACGTCCGGCTCTTCCTGGGACAGCCATGCGGTGGCGACGCAGGCGTCGCAACTGCGCTCCTCGTGCTTGAAGATCGTCTTGCCGTAGCGGTCCTGAATGCGGTCGATCAGCGAGGGCTTGATCTGCTTGCCGCCATTTGCCAGCACCGAATAGGCAGAGACCATTTTCATGACCGTGGTCTCGCCGGATCCCAACGACATCGCCAACACCGGCATCAAATCATCGTAGACGCCGAAGCGCTCTGCATACTCGGCCACCAGGTTCATGCCCATGTCCTTGGCTAGGCGGACTGTCATCTGGTTTCGCGACCGTTCGATGCCAAGCCGCAGCGTCGACGGGCCGGCGGAACCACCGCCATAGTTCTTGGGCTTCCACAATTCACCGCCAGACACCACCTCGATGGGCGCGTCAAGCACCACGGATGCCGGCGTGTAGCCATTGTCGAGAGCTGCCGCATAGACGAAGGGCTTGAAGGACGATCCGGGCTGACGCTGCGCCTGGGTGGCGCGGTTGAACTCCGACTGGGCAAACGAGAACCCGCCGACCAGCGCCAACACGCGGCCGGTGTGCGGATCCATGGCGACCAGGGCGCCCTGAACCTTCGGCGGCTGGCGCAGGCGGAGCCGGGCCGCGCCCTCTTCCTCAAAGGGCTCGACATAGACCACGTCGCCGGGCTTGAGGACGTCAGCGACCGATTTGACATTGCGCCGCTTGTCGTCAGGCAGATTGAGGCGGAACGCCCATTTCATATCGTCGGCAAGGATCGTTCTGGTGTCGCGTTCCGCGCCAATGGCACCGGAGGCCTCGCGGCCAGGCCGCATGCCGACCTCGGCCTGACCCTCGTCGGCGGCCAGCACCACGGCGAGCGTCCACTCGGGCACGTCGCGCAAGGGGCGGATATCGCCCAGTTGCACGCCCCAATCACCGGCAATATCGATCCTTTGCACCGGACCGCGGAATCCGCGTCGTTCATCGTAGTTGAGCAGCCCCTTGTGCAACGCCTTGCGAGCCACGGCCTGCAGCTTGGGATCAAGCGTGGTGCGCACCGACAGCCCGCCCCGGTAGAGTGCGTCCTTGCCGTAGCGGTCGATCATTTCACGGCGGACTTCCTCGGCGAAGAACTCCGAGGCGAACAGATAGGAGCCGGTGCGGCGCGGATTGACGCCCAGCGGCAGCGCCTTGGCGTCGGCGCCATCGGCCTGGCTGACATAGCCGTTCTCGACCATGCGATCGATCACCCAGTTGCGGCGGTCGATCGCGCGTTCGGTGTTGCGAAACGGATGGTAGTTGTTGGGCGCCTTGGGAAGCGCTGCGAGATAGGCAGTCTCGGAAATCGTCAACTCATTGACCGACTTGTTGAAGTAAGTCAGCGCGGCGCCGGCGATGCCATAGGAGTTCAAGCCGAAGAAGATCTCGTTGAGATAGAGTTCGAGAATCCGGTCCTTGGAATAGGCCTGTTCGATGCGGAAGGAGAGGATGGCTTCCTTGATCTTGCGCTCATAGGTCTGATCGGAGGAAAGCAGAAAGTTCTTTGCGACCTGCTGGGTGATGGTCGACGCGCCCTGGCGGCCGCCGGTGCGGATGTTATTGACCACGGCCCTCGCCAGACCAACAGGATCGACGCCGGGATGGCGGTAGAAATTCTTGTCTTCAGCGGACAGGAACGCCGCCTTCACCCGGTCGGGGATTGCCTGGATCGGCAGGAACAGACGCCGCTGCTCCGCATATTCGGCCATCAGATCCCCGGAGGCGGCATGCACCCGCGTGGTAACCGGCGGCTCGTAGCTGTTGAGCACCTCATAGTCGGGCAGATCCTTGGAGACGTCGCCAATGTACCAGGCAACACCTGCTGCGACGACCAGGAACAGCACGGTCCCGATCCCGAAGAAATATCCAATCAATCGTACCATCAGTCAGCTACCGTTTGTTTTTTGACGACCGGTCCGGGATTGCTCGGTGCGGTCATTTGATTATGCCGTCCGGTTAGCCCGGACAATGTGCAGAAAATAGGGCCTGCCCCAGGATTGTGGGCAACAGCGGCATTTGTAGATCCGGTCGTTGCCAATCTATCACACCGACGGCCGCGCACCCAAGCCATCCATGACGCACGCCCGCTCATGGCCGGCCCGCCATAATGGTTTCACGATACTCAACGACCGACTGCGCCAACAGACGCGCTGTCGATGTGCGCCAGGTCTCGTCATTGAGCATCTTCTCGTCGTCACGATTGGACAGATATCCCAGTTCGATCAACACCGAGGGCACATCCGGCGCCTGCAACACGCGGAACCCGGCATGGCGGTGCGGATTGTTGATCAGCCGGACCTGGCCCTCGAAGGAGCCGATCACCTGGCGCGCCAGTCCGGTGGAAAAGACGCGGGTTTCGGTGCGAGCCAGATCCACAAGGATGGCGGCCACCGCCTCGGGCGCATCCTCGAGACTGGCGCCGACCAGCGAATCACCGGCGTTTTCCTGATCCGCCAGCGATTGCGCCATGGCGTCGGAGGCCTTGTCAGACAGGGTGTAGACGGTGGCGCCGCGCAACGACTTGATCCGGATCGAATCAGCATGCAGCGACATCAGCAGATCGGCCTCCGCATGGCGGGCCTGGCGAACCCGGGCGGAGAGCGAGAGGAACTTGTCATCGGTGCGGGTCATGCTCACGCGAATGTCATCCTCATCCTCGAGCGCCTCCTTGAGCGCCTCGGCGAAGGCCAGTGTGACATCCTTTTCCATGGTGCCGGCGGGACCTTCGGCGCCGCCATCGATGCCGCCATGGCCGGGATCGATGACAATGGTCAGCACTTGATCTTCAGACGCATTGCCCGGCGTTGGGTCCGGATTTGTTGAAGGCCACTCGGTCTGGGCGGCCAATTTTGCAAACGCTTCCGGGTCAACCGCAATGGCGTCAAACACCAGGCGATGGATCGCGCCGTCTGCTTCAAGGCTGCTCGTGGCCACTTCCAACCGGGCCGGTGCGGCAAGTTCCAGCACCATGCGCGCCCGCTCGCCGCCGACTGCGCCATATCTGAGCGCCTTGACCAGGCCGCGCGGGCTGAGGCTTTCGGGCTCGAATGCGAAGACGGTTTCAGGCAGATCGATCACCACGCGATCGGGCTGGGCGAGATAACGTACTTTAAATTCAGGGACTTGTTCAAAATCAAGAACCAAGCGGAGGCGGTTGTCATCGCCTGCCATACGCGCGGCAATGGCCACCAGCGGTGCACCATTATCGGCTTCCGGCTCGGCTATTGCGGGCGACACCAGCGAAGCGGTGAGCGCCAGCAGGATCAAGAACGCGGCAAGACCGTGCCGGATCGTACTGGCGCAAAAGCACGGCACGGAGCCAAGCGCACCGCGCGCTCCCGACGTCTCCACCTTGCGCCTGTTCATCACCAGCAATCGCTTGCCCTTTTCATTCCGCGGTCCGCTGCCCATCTGCACCGGACCGCTGCCCGCGCCGCAGTTGAGTGCTCCGAAGCGCTGCATCGATCCGTGCAATTGTGACCGATTCTGGTTAACCGCGCGTTTACCATGTTTGCATTCGAAGATGTTTCGGAGCTGTAACCTGTGGTTGCTTTGCGGCAGGCCACCAGCCTTCAAGCGCGCACTCGATTTCAGCTTGCCAGAAAGCCCCTCACCTCATAAAAGCAGTGACTGGGAAAGTATTTTGACGGGATAGGTCTGTCACCCCTCCGGCCGCCGCCCGAACAGGGTCCACGGCGCCAGGAGCGCAGATCATCCGTCGTCCATGCAAATCCTTCCCCAGAGCAGGCGGCTCACCGTTCTCATGTGGAGAACCCAATCGGCCTGTTCGTGCAAGGCAATAGGGCCGAAATTGCGGCAAGGCGAACTGCCTATCACCGCAAACCGGCCGACACGCTGATTAAACCCGGCGAACCAGAATGTTCGCCATAACCTTCGCGGCATTTTTGCCGCATGTCCCATCCGGGACTTCCATCGGTCCGCAAGGACTATACGCAAAATGAATTTCCGGCCGGCTTTTATGGTGCAAATGCGGATTTCCAACAGTTTGAACAGGCCCCGGGCGTCGATCGTCCCGGATCAGGCCGTTCCGCGCGCCACTCCCAGCCCTGCTCCGGAATATCTTTCATCCGGCACATGTCCGCGTCCGCCACTCACGCCCCGGCTTTCCGGGCGGAGATACGGTCCATTGCGGGCTTGCCGAGGAGCTCAATTTCAATGGCAGAAAAAATGCTTATCGACGCCTCCCATCCCGAGGAGACCCGCGTCGTTGTCGTTCGTGGAAACCGCATAGAGGAATTCGATTTCGAATCGCAGCACAAGAAGCAGCTGCGCGGCAATATCTATCTCGCCAAGGTCACTCGCGTGGAGCCATCGCTCCAGGCAGCCTTTGTCGACTATGGCGGCAACCGCCATGGCTTCCTGGCCTTTTCCGAAATTCACCCCGACTACTATCAGATCCCGCTGGCCGACCGACAGGCGCTGTTGCAGGCCGAGGCTGAAGATGCCGCCGGTGACGATGAATTCGACAATGCCGACGAACCGGAAACCGGCAAGTCGAAGTCACGGTCGCGCGGCAAGGCCAAATCCGCCAACGGCGACAAGGACGGCGAGGACGCGACGCAGTCGAAATCCCGCCCCAGGCGCTCGCGCCGCGGCAAGAAGAGTAGCGACGAGACTGGAGCGGACCAGGCCGAGGGCGAACAGGCGGCAGCCGACGCGGCCAGCTCCGCGGAGCCCGAAGGTGAAGACGAGACCGTCAGCAAAGACAACGCGCCCACAGACATCGCCCCGAATGGTACCGCAGAAACACCCGCGCCTGAGATGGCGCAGAATGCCGGTGCAGACGCGGAAACCTCAGAAGCAGTTTCTGAGGATGCGCCCACCGGTGCCGACGATGCGGCAGAAAACGGTGACGAGGGCGATAATGACGGCGATGGCGATGGCAAGCCCACCAGCATGGCCGCCAATGTCGAAGCCGAGGAAGTTTCCGAACCCGCGCCGCGCCGCAAGCGCCGGAGCCGCAAGGACAAGGACGAGGACAACAGCGCCTCTGAAGACAATGGCTCGGATGACGACGACGTCGAATCGGTTGGCTCCGAGGATGCACTGGAAGAGGTGCCGAGCCGCTCGCAGCGCAAGCCGCGCAAGCAGTACCGGATCCAGGAAGTCATCAAGCGCAGACAGATCCTGCTGGTTCAGGTGGTCAAGGAAGAACGCGGCAACAAGGGGGCGGCGCTGACCACTTACCTGTCGCTGGCAGGCCGCTATTCCGTGCTGATGCCCAACACCGCGCGCGGCGGCGGCATTTCGCGCAAAATCACCAACCTGCCCGATCGCAAGCGTTTGAAGGAGATCGCCCGCGAACTGGAAGTGCCCAAGGGCATGGGCGTGATCCTGCGCACCGCTGGCGCTAACCGCACCAAGGTCGAGGTGAAGCGCGATTTCGAATATCTGATGCGGCTGTGGGAGAATGTGCGCAATCTGACGCTGAAGTCGACCGCGCCAAGCCTCGTCTATGAAGAAGGCAGCCTGATCAAGCGTTCGATCAGGGATCTCTACAACAAGGACATCTCGGAAATCGTCGTCTCCGGCGAGGAAGGCTACCGCGAAGCCAAGGATTTCATGAAGATGCTGATGCCGAGCCACGCCAAAGTGGTTCAGCCCTATCGCGATCTGCACCCGATCTTCGCGCGCTCTGGCATCGAGGCCCAGCTCGACCGCATGCTGCAGCCGCAGGTGACGCTCAAATCCGGCGGTTACATCATCATCAACCAGACCGAGGCGCTGGTCGCCATCGACGTGAACTCGGGTCGCTCGACCCGCGAACATTCGATCGAGGACACGGCGCTGCAGACCAATCTGGAAGCCGCGGAAGAGGTGGCGCGCCAGCTCAGGCTGCGCGACCTGGCCGGGTTGATCGTGATCGACTTCATCGACATGGAAGAAAACCGCAACAACCGTGCGGTCGAAAAGAAGATGAAGGATTGCCTGAAGAACGACCGGGCGCGCATTCAGGTGGGCCGCATTTCGCATTTCGGGCTGTTGGAAATGTCGCGCCAGCGGATCCGTGCATCGGTGCTCGAAAGCACCATGCAGGTCTGCCCGCAGTGCAGCGGCGCCGGTCACATAAGGTCCCAGTCCTCGGTGGCGCTGCATGTGTTGCGCGGTGTCGAGGAGCATCTTCTTAAAAACACCACCCACCACATCACCGTGCGCACCACGCCGGATACCGCGCTTTATATGCTCAACCACAAGCGCGACACGATTGTCGATCTGGAAAACCGGTTCGGCGTGTCGATCAGCTTTGCCGCGGACGATGCCGTGGGCGCGCAGCACTTTGCGATCGACCGCGGCGCCGCTGTGGAAAAACCGGTCAATATCGACCACATCACGGTCAGCTCCTACGCCGAAGAAGACGATGACGACGTCGAGATCATTGCCGAGGAAGCCGAAGAAAGCGCTGACGCCCAGAGCGACGAGCGTCGCGAAGACGGCTCGGGCCGCAAGCGCCGTCGCAGACGCCGCCGCGGCGGGCGTAAATCCGAGGGTGAAAACGGCGACAGCGATGATCGCGCCGCTTCCTCTGATGACGACAATGGCGACGAGGCTGACGAGGGCGATGATGACAGCGCCAGCGACGCCGAGACCGTCGCCCGCGACGGCGATGCTGACGGCGAAGCCGGACGCAGGGGCAAACGCCGCCGTCGCGGCAAACGCGGTGGCCGTCGGAACCGCGAGGAAGAGGCTTCCGCATCCGGCAGCGCAGACGCTGGCGATGACGGCGAAGCATCTGGCGCACAGGATGCAGAAACCGCCGAGACCGCTTCCGATGACGCAGATGCTACTCAGGAGGCGGCCGGAACCGATGGCACCGCCGACGCCGCAGTGAGCGAAACGCAAGCTGAGGGCGAAGCGCCATCGGCGGAAGCGGCTGCGGACGAACCGCCGGCCAAGCCTGCCCGCAAGCGGCGTCGCACCAAGGCGCAGATCGCGGCCGATGAAGCCGCCAAGGCAGCCGAGAGCGAAGCTGCGGCTGACGCCACCGAGGCCGAAGAGGTGTCGGGCGATAGCGCGGCGGTGGCGGAAGCTGCAGTGGAAGCACCTGCAATCGTTGAGGACGCCGGCGAGAGCGCTGCTGATCCGGGCGCCAACCAGAATGCCGATCCGGCCGAGACCGATGAAGCGGCTGCCGAGGCGGAACGCCGTCGCCGTACGGACCTCGCCGCGATCGCCACCGCCCCGAAGGTGACCTCGTCATCGCCCAAGGCCGATGAAGGCGAGAAGCCCAAAAAGGCCGGCTGGTGGCAAAAGCGCGGCTTCTTCTAAGCGCTGGCACCCCGTCTGAAGTTGTGAGAACCCGGCCATCGCGCCGGGTTTTCTCATTTTTGGGCCGTACCTCGTGATGTTTTGAGGCCCGACGTATATCGGGTGGGCGAGCCGGTGGAACCTTGAGACAAGGCTTTGGCCAACAATCAAGGAACATCATCATGCATTCTTTGCAAAACAAAACCGCCATTATCACCGGCGCCAGCGCCGGGATCGGTCGCGCCGCCGCCAAATTGTTCGCCAGCAACGGCGCCAAGGTCATCGTAGCCGCGCGGCGGCGGGATTTGCTCGACCAACTCGTTGGCGAGATTGAATCCAAGGGCGGACATGCCACGGCTATCGATGGCGATGTCCAAAGCGAAGCCTTTCATCGCGAACTGGCCGCAGAAGCAATGAGACTTCACGGCGGACTGGATATCGCATTCAACAATGCTGGAATCATGGGCACCCTCTGCCCGGTCCGGGATTTGTCGCTGGACGAATGGAATGAAACGATATCCACAAACCTGACGAGCGGCTTCCTCGCCGCCAAGCACCAGGTCCCGCTGCTCGAGAAGGCTGGCGGCGGGTCGTTGATTTTCACATCGAGCTTTGTCGGGCATACCGTGGGCATGCCATCCATGGCCGCCTATGCCGCAGCCAAAGCCGGATTGATCGGTCTCGTTCAAGTCCTCGCCGCGGAGCTCGGTCCAAGCAATATCCGCGTCAATGCTCTGCTGCCCGGTGGAACTGACACAGATATGGGGCGATCAGTGGCCAATACGCCTGAAACGCGGGCCTTTGTCGAAAACCTGCACGCGCTCAAGCGGATCGCGCAGCCGGAGGAAATCGCCCGGGCCGCGCTCTATCTTGGTTCGGATGCGGCGAGCTTCGTCACAGGTACGGCCATGCTGGTGGATGGCGGCGTGTCGATCACCCGCACCTGAGCGCGCCCGCACGCCGGATCCGGACGGCCGCATTGCTGCGGCCGTTTGGCTTGGCCGCTCAGTTTTCCGGCTTCATTCGCTCCATGATCAGGGTCAGATTACCGGCGAAGCTGGCATGACATTTTTCCGCGTAGCCATTCTTTTCCGCTACGCGAATGGACGCCCGGTGTTCCGGGTCGAATATGCACACGGTCCGGTCGGCGGCCAGGTTGCCGTCCCCCCACGTCAGAGCGGCGGCCACGGTTTCACTCGCCAGGCCGCGCCCATGGGCGTGCGAGGCGAGAACCCAGCCGATTTCCGGCCAACGGTCGATCGATGGCGAGATATCGCGCTTGTAACTGGCAAACCCGACTTCGCCAAGAAACGCGCCGGTGACCCGGTCCTCAACAACCCAGTAGCCGAAATTGAGCGCATGCCAATGTCCTATGTAGCGCAGCAGGCGCGACCAGGATTCCGACCGGGTTGAGGTTTTGCCGGTAATGCGCCGAACCACATTCTCATCCGCCCACAACGCCGCTGAATTTTCAAAATCATCCAGCCGATGAGGACGCATGCGGGTTCGCGGCGTGATCAAGTCCGTTGGCCACTGGCCGTCAGTACCGGGCGGCATTACGGCAAGCCCTGCAGTGCCGGGCCAGTCACGGCGGGCGCGAACATTCCCATACCGGTCACCGGCTCTTCAACCAGGGGCCGATACGGTCAAGCGCAGATTCCATTTCAGCATGGCTGCCTGCATAGGAAAACCGCATGAAGCGTGCGCCGTCGACCGGATCGAAATCCCTTCCCGGCGTTGCCGCGACGTGGATGTCGGCCAGCATCCGGCGTGCAAAGCTCATGGAATCGTTTGTGTGTGCCGAGACATCGACCCAGGCATAGAACGCGCCATCCATCGGGGCGGCGAAAGGCAGGCCCAGTTCCGGCAGGCGTTGCGCCAGGAGATCGCGGTTTTGCCGGTAGCCCGCGCACACCGCATCCATTTCCGCCGTCGCGCCAAGCGCTGCTTCTGCGGCGTGCTGGGAGAGTTCCGGCGGGCTGATATAGAGGCTCTGGGCCAGGCATTCGACCGGGCGGATCAGATCCTCGGGCAGCACCATCCAGCCAATGCGCCAACCGGTCATGCAGAAGTATTTCGAGAACGAATTGATGATAATGGCATTGTCGGAAACCGAGAGCGCGGTGGCTTCCTCGCCGCTCCAGGTAAGGCCGTGATAGATCTCGTCGGAGATGAAGGCGACGCCGCGATCGGCGCACCAGGCGTCGAGTTCGGCAATGGCCTGGCGCGAATGCACCGCGCCGGTGGGGTTGGCGGGACTTGCGATCAGCACGCCGGACACCCGCCTGCCCTTTTCGGCTTCCGCCGCCTCGATGGCCGCAGGCGTGAGGGCGTGAGCGGTTTCCGGCCCGACCGGGATTTCGACAACTTCAAGGCCAAGTGCCGAGAGGATGTTGCGATAGGCCGGATAGCCAGGCCGGGTGATAACGACCAGATCGCCGGGATTGAACAGCTGCAGGAACGCCAGATTGAAACCCGCCGAGGAGCCCGTGGTCACCGCGACCCGCGCCGGATCGATCTCCACGCCATAGTGGGTGCGGTAGCGCGCCGCGATCGCCTGGCGCAGGCTTTTGATACCCAGCGCGTCGGTGTAGCCCAGACGCCCGGTCTCAAGCGCCCGCCGTGCCGCCTCGCGTGCGGCCATCGGCGCAGGATGGGCCGGCTGTCCGACCGCCATGGAAATCACATCCCTGCCCTCGCCCTTCAGCCGTGTGGCTTCGGCCAGCACGTCCATGGCGTGAAAGGGTTCAACCGAGGGCTTGCGCTGCAGTGTCAAGGTGGTGGCTCCCGAGCTTGGATGCGGAGATGGCGTTTGGCCGCACAAATGCCTGATTGTGATGGCCATCACAAGTGCGAGAGGCCAACCGCCTGCGCGCTTATGGCAATTGCATTTCCACGCGGTACCGGTAGGTTTCGGCTTCGGAACGAGGACCCTGAAACGCCATGCCCCCAGCAAGCTCCACCCTCACCTCTGATTCGAGTGATCCCGCAGCGCTACGCTTTAACCGGCTAACAGACCGACCGGCCGGCCGTTGGGTAGTTCGCAGCACCCCCCGCTCGCACCAAGGCTCGGCTTTGCGCCGAGCTATGAGCGGCGCGATGGCCGCGCTGCTGGCTTGCGCCGTCTCACTGCCTGCTCTGGCCCAGGGCCGCGTGGCGGTGGTGCGGGATGCGGAGATCGAAACCCTGCTGCGCGATTACGCAAAGCCGGTGTTGAGGGCCGCAGGCCTGAAATCGAGCCGGGTGCAGATCGTTCTGGTCAATGATCGCAGCTTCAACGCCTTTGTCGACGGCCAGCGGATCTTCGTCAACACCGGTGCGTTGACGGCGGCCGAAGTGCCCAACGAGATTATCGGCGTGCTCGCCCACGAGGCCGGCCATCTGGCGGGCGGGCATCAGCAACGCCTGCGTGAACAGATCGCCACCGCGCGGACCCTTGCCATTGTCGGCAGCCTGTTGGGCGCAGGCGCGATTGCGGCGGGCAGCATTTCGGGCAATTCCGGAGGCGCCCGGGCCGGTAGCGCGTTGATTACCGCAACGCCGAGCTTGGTGCAGCGCAACCTCTTGAGCTACCGGCGCTCGGAAGAAATGAACGCCGACCAGGCGGCCGCGCGCTACCTTGACGCGACCGGCCAGTCGATGCGCGGGATGCTCACCACATTCCAGCGGTTTTCGCAAAGCCTGTCGCTGTCAGGCGTTCAGGTCGACCAGTACCAGATCAGCCATCCGCTGCCGCGGGAGCGCATCGCGCTGTTGGAGGAACTGGCGCGCAATAGCAGCCATTTCAACGCCACCGATCCGGCCCGGCTGGTCGCCCGGCACAATCTGATGCGCGCCAAGATCGCCGCCTATACCGGCGGCGCACAAGCCGTGGCGCGGCTGTTCAGCAAGGATCGCGGGTCGTTGGCCGCACGCTATGGCGCGGCGATCGCCACGGATCTGGCCGGCAATTCGGCCTCCTCGCTCCAACAGATGGACAAGCTGATCCGCGAGCAGCCGAAGAACCCCTATTTTCACGAGTTTCGCGGCGAAGTGCTGATGAAACTGCGCAAGAACGACGCTGCCGTGAAAGCCTTCGCCTCAGCCGTCAAGCTCGACCGGGCCAAATCGCCGCTGATCCGCGCCCGGCTCGGCTTTGCGCTGGTGGCCTCGGGAGAGCCGGGCAATATGAAACGCGCCATTCAGGAATTGCGGGCCTCGCTGCAGGCCGAGCCCGACAATTTCAATGCCTACCGGCACCTGTCTCAGGCCTACGGGTTGTCAGGCGACATCGCCAATGCGGAACTGGCCATGGCGGAGGGAAATTTCCGCGCCGGCAACATTCGCGAAGCCAAGGTGTTTGCAGCCCGGGCGTTGCAAAAACTCCCTGGAGGCTCGCCCGGTGCGGTGCGGGCCAATGACATCTTAACCATCGGGCGATAGAACGGCTCCCGTCGCTCATTGTCCCTTCAAGGATCCGCAAAGGAAACACAGCCATGGCACTCCACACCCGCTCGGGCCTTGCCGCCGCCCTTATGATCGGAGCAGCAACATTTGTGCCCTTGCCGGCGGTTGCGCTTGACGACGAGCAGAAGCAGGAATTCGGCGCCTTCATCCGCGAGTATCTTCTGGCCAATCCGGAAATCGTGGAGGAAATGCAGGAGGCGCTGGCGGTCAAGAGAGAAGCCGAAAGCCGCCAGATGGCGCAGTCGGCAATCGCCGATAATCAGGATGCGATCTTCCGGGCGCCCGAAGACATGGTGCTGGGCAATCCGGTCGGCGACATCACGGTGGTGGAGTTCTTCGACTACAATTGCGGCTTTTGCAAACGCGCCATGGAGGACATGACCGAGATCCTCGAGACCGACGACAATGTCCGTTTCGTGCTCAAGGAATTCCCGATTCTGGGACCCGATTCGATGGACGCGCACCGGGTGAGCATGGCGTTCAGAAAGCTTGCGCCTGAGCAATATGCCGAATTCCACATCAAGCTGCTGGGCGCCGATGTCCGCGCTACCGAAAGCCAGGCAATCGCAGTCGCCAAGGAATTCGGCGTCGATGAAGACGCGCTGAGGGCGGGCATGGAGGATCCTGAGATCGATCAGTCGATCCGCAAATCCTATGAGCTCGCCAACGCGCTGGGAATTTCCGGGACGCCATCCTTCGTGATCGGCGATGAGGCGGTGTTCGGCGCCGTCGGTTCGGAGACACTGCTTTCCAAGATCAACAACATGCGCCAATGCGAAAGCACCGTTTGCTAACTTGGACCGAGACAAAGATATGCAAACGCGAGCGCGTACTGACTTGTGGACAAGCCGCAAGTCGGCGCAAAAGCCTTCCCGCCGCGCGGAACCGCCGTGTATGTCTGATAAAGAAAAGGAATTTGCGCTTTTGCGAAGTCTGGTGAGGGAATTGAGGCCGGTGCGCGTTTGCGCGGGCTTGTCACCGGGCAGCGCGGGGCTGTAAAGGGACGGGCAACCAGCGGGACGGCGTCAGCGAACGTCTCCCACGCCAACAACAACAGAGGCAACAGTCCGATGGCAACACGAAAACCGTCGATCGACCAGGATCTGATCCGGGATCTGGCCAACATTCTCAACGAGACCGAGCTGACCGAGATCGAGATCGAGCAAGACGATCTGCGGGTGCGCGTCAGCCGCGCCGGAACACCCCAGACGGTTCACGCGCCAATTGCCCCGCCGCAACCGCAGCTGCAGCCAGCTGCCCCTGCGGCTTCAGCCGCCGAAGCGCCAGCAGCGGCCCCATCGGCCAACGCAGTGACCGCACCGATGGTGGGCACCGTTTATCTGTCACCCGCGCCCGGTGCCAAACCGTTTGTGGAGATTGGCCAGTCGGTCAAGGAAGGCCAGACGATTCTCATCATCGAAGCGATGAAGACCATGAACCAGATCCCGTCGCCGCGCTCCGGCAAGGTGGTGGACGTGCTGGTGGGCGACGGTCATCCGGTCGAGTTCGCCGAACCGATGATCGTGATCGAATAGGTGAGCCAGCCCATGTTCTCAAAGGTTCTCATTGCAAACCGGGGCGAGATCGCGCTCAGGGTTTTGCGCGCCTGCAAGGAGCTCGGCATCCAGACGGTGGCGGTGCATTCGACCGCCGACCAGGACGCGATGCATGTGCGGCTTGCCGATGAGAGCGTGTGCATCGGCCCGCCGCCCTCGCGCGACAGCTATCTCAACATTCACCAGATTGTCGCGGCTTGCGAGATCACCGGTGCGGATGCGGTGCATCCGGGCTACGGATTCTTGTCCGAGAACGCCAAGTTCGCCGATATTCTCGATGCTCACGGCATCACCTTTATCGGGCCGACCGCTGATCACATTCGCATCATGGGCGACAAGATCACCGCCAAGAAGACCGCCGAGGAACTGGGCATTCCGGTGGTGCCGGGCTCCGAGGGGGAAATCACCACCGACGAGGATGCGGCCCGGATCGCCAAGGAGATCGGTTTTCCGGTGATCATCAAGGCCACCGCCGGCGGCGGCGGACGCGGCATGAAGGTTGCCAACAACGAAGAAGAGCTTTCAATTGCGCTGTCGACCGCGCGTTCGGAAGCCGGCGCCGCCTTTGGCAACGAGGCGGTCTATATCGAAAAATATCTCGGCCGACCGCGCCACATCGAGATCCAGGTTCTGGGCGATGGTGAAGGCAATGCGGTGCATCTGGGCGAGCGCGACTGCTCGCTGCAGCGCCGGCACCAGAAGGTTTGGGAAGAAGCCAACTCGCCTTCGCTGAACGAGAATCAGCGCGCGGAAATCGGCGAGATCTGCGCCAACGCCATGCGCAAGCTGAAGTACCGCGGCGCAGGCACCGTGGAATTTCTCTATGAGGACGGCAAATTCTATTTCATCGAAATGAATACGCGGCTGCAGGTCGAGCATCCGGTCACCGAGGCGATCACCGGCATCGATCTGGTCAATGAACAGATCCGGGTGGCCTCCGGCGCCGGCCTGTCGGTGACACAGGACGACATTCGTTTCCACGGCCATGCCATCGAATGCCGGATCAATGCCGAGGATCCGAACACCTTCGTGCCCTCGCCCGGCACAATCACCCATTACCACACCCCCGGCGGGCTTGGCGTGCGGGTCGATTCGGGCGTCTATCAGGGCTACAAGATCCCGCCCTATTACGACAGCCTGATCGGCAAGCTGATCGTGCATGGCCGCACGCGGGTCGAGTGCATGATGCGTTTGAGACGTGCGCTGGATGAATTCGTGGTTGACGGGATCAACACTACGATCCCGCTGTTTCGCGAGTTGCTGGCCAATCCGGACATTGCAAACGGGGATTACGATATCCACTGGCTGGAGAAATTCCTTGCGGCCAAAGCCGCCAAGTAAGGCGCGGCCAAGGCCGGTCGGCAGGCCGGCCCTCACCTGCCTGAAGGGTTGAGCCATGGTGCGTGGTCTCCAGTTTCAGATCACGCCGGAATTGCTTTTACGCGCCTATGCGTCGGGGCTGTTTCCGATGGCCGATTCCGCGGATGATCCCGAGCTGTTTTGGGTGGAGCCGGAATTGCGCGGCGTGCTGCCGCTCGACGGCTTTCATGTCCCCCGGCGGCTGGCCCGTACCGTGCGTCAGGCCCCTTATGAGATCCGGGTCAACAGCGCGTTCGATCTTGTTCTCGCAGCCTGCGCGGAAGCGGTGGAAACACGGCCGTCGACCTGGATCAACGCCACCATTGCCGAGCTCTATGGCAGCCTGCACCGGATGGGCCACGCCCATTCCGTCGAGGCCTGGCGTGGCGGCGAGTTGGTGGGCGGGCTTTACGGGGTATCGCTCAGGCGGGCGTTTTTCGGGGAAAGCATGTTCAGCCGCGCCACCGATGCCTCCAAGATCTGTCTTGTGCATCTGGTCGAACGGCTCAAGGCGCGCGGCTTCGTGCTGCTCGATACCCAGTTTACAACCGAGCATCTCAACCGCTTCGGCGCCATTGAGGTGCCGCGCGACGATTATGCGGACATGCTGGCGGAGGCACTGGAGGGAGAGGACTTGCCGTTTGCATGACCAAGGCGGGCTCGTTTGAGACGGGTCTAGTTTGCCGGAGGCGGAACGTCGGAGTCCAGTTTGCATTCCTTGAGCCAGACGTCATAGACGGCATGGTCGACGGCGTTCAGGCCGGGCGAATCAGCAAACATCCAGCCGGTAAACAACCGCCTGATCTTGCGGTCGAGCGTGATCTCGTCGACCTCGACAAAGGTGGTGGTCTTCGGCGCTTCGGTCTCGTCGCGGCTGTAGCAGACCCGCGGGGTGACCTGCAGCGCACCGAATTGCACGGTCTCGCCGACATAAACGTCGAATGTGGTAATCCTGCCGGTGATCTTGTCGATCCCGGAAAACACCGCGACAGGGTTTTCCACCCGCGCGGCAGAGGCCGGGGTCTGGATTGCGATAGACGTAAAGCCCGCAAGAAGCAGCGCACCCGCGCTGCTCGCCAAGAATGTCCTGTCAAATCTCATATGCTTCACTCGTCACACTTGCCGCCGCCGGCTGGTTCACGCGCTTGAAAGCCGAATCCTAGCGCGCCGCCGTCAATCAAGCGTTAACCATGCAATTGTGGCGCGCCTGCGCCCAACCACGATGTCAATTTCAGGATTTCGGGGTCCAGGCGTCATAATCGCCGGTCACGGTGGGCCGGGCGCCCTGGTTGAGGATCGAGCCCTTGGGGCGGTAGGCCCCGGCAGTGCCCGTAAGGTTGGGCTGGTGCGCCTGCTCCCAGTCCCGCGCCTCGTAGGTCTCGGAGGGCGGGGCGACATCAGTGCGATGGTGCATCCAGCCATGCCAGCCGGGCGGAATCTGCGATGGTTCGGAGGACTCTTTATAAACTACCCAGCGCCGGGTGCGGCCTTCGGAATCCTCGCCGCCCTGGTAATAGACGTTGCCCATGGCGTCTTCGCCAACGCGCTCGCCATGCCGCCAGGTGTGAAAGCGCAGGCCAATGGTCCGGCCGCTCCACCAAGTGAAAATCTGAAGAAGTAGCGACTTCATGAATGCCTCTTGTCCCGGGACGCACCGGCAGGGTTTTGCGCCGGTCCTTGCCCGCCTTATGGCCCGCCCGGCTTGCGATGTCCAGTGGAAGGAAGTTCTAGGCGACAGCCAAATTGAACCCGATTCCGGCGATGCCTCGCCAACTACTTGTTTAGGTCGCAAATTCGTTGGAACAATGGCGGTCGTTCAAGGATGAATGGGAGCCTGCACATGTTTTTGAAACTCGCTGCTCTTGCATTGAGCGCCCTGTTGATGGTCAGCGCACAGGCAACGACGCCCGCCCATGGCCAGGGTGGGCCGATTGGCATCGCATTCGCTCAAGCGCCCGAACAATCCTCGGGCGTATGCACGGGACAAAACACCGACAAGGCACTCGCGTGCGCAAAGGCCCAGTGCGTAGAAGGCGGCGCATTGGCGGAAGATTGCCTCCGGGTGAAGTGGTGCTATCCGGCCGGGTGGTCGGCTGATGTTTTCGTTCAGCACCAGGAAGGTCCGCATTGGCATGAATATCTGTGCGGATGGAGCAGCAAGGAAGCCATGATGGCGGCCGTAGCGGTGGCCTGCGACCGCAGCCTTCGCGACTACCTCATTGAGTGTTCAGCAGTGCGCTACTGGGACAATGACGGGCGGGAATTGGAGGCCGAGTGATTGGGCCGGGCCCTGCTCGCTAGCACCTGGCCAACAAGTACTTAACCAACCAGCGTCTTCTCCATGATCAGCGCCGGAATGCCTGATTCGCCGCGGCCGCAATTGTCGGTGCGGCCGGCTTCAGTCATTCCATGGGCGCGGTAGAACGCGATGGCCGGCTCGTTGCCGGGATCGACCTCGAGGCTGAGCTTCTTTGCCCCGGGAAAACAGGTCTCGATCTCGGCAAACAGGTCACGGCCAATGCCCAATCCCTGGCACTCGGGCCGAACGTAAAGCTGATGTAGCGAGACAGTGCTGTTTGCCCCCGAATGACTTGCGAATGCGACGCCGCCAATCATCTTGCCATCGTCGGCCACGAGAAATTCGCCGTCGGGACGGGCGAGACAGGCCTTGATGGCCGCTTCGGAGTGCCAATCCGCGATGATCTCCTCGACCTTGGCCGCACCGTAAAACTGCGCGTAGGTCGCCCGCCAGGTTTCGGCCAGAACTTCACGGATTGCGTCAATATCGCGGGATGAGGCGGAGCGGATGAAGAACATGGATCGGTTCCTGAGGTGGATGCGCGTCTCATCGAAAGACGGTTTCAGATCGCAGCGCGAATGCGGTTCAAGCGCGGCAAGAGCTTACCGGAGATGCAGCGAAAGCAGGCCGCGCCGGCGGAACTGATCACACGTTTGAAAGGTCTTAGGTTGCCCCGTCACCGCCAGATAAGCCCGGGATCAGCGATCGTCAAGCGATCGGATATGCGACGGCAGATGCCCCACGAATCCCGCGGCCACCAGGTCGTCAAAGGCCTCACGCACGGCGATGGGAACCGGCTGGCTGACAGAGTAGCCCTTTTCGGCATAGGCAACCAGCCGCCAGACATCGCCAACCATTTCGGAGACAAGCGCATTGTACGGATGATCCGCCACCGGCTGGTCGAGAAAATCATGACGCGGCGCGGTGACCATCGAGGCGATCTGGGGCCATTGCGCGGCAAGTGTCGCCGCCACCCGCCGCCGGGTCTGGGGTTTGGTCACCCAAATCACCCGTTCGATCCCGCGCATCTGCGCCCGCGAGAAGGCGATGTTTTCACCTATGTTGGTGGCGCGCTCTTCAAGCTCAATGGCGCTATCGGGAATCCCTTTCGCCCTCGCCCGCTCCGCAAAGGCAGCGGCTTCGGAGCTTTCATATCTGCCGCGCGTCCAGTTGCCCGCAGCGCCTGTGAAAAGGAGGCGTGGCGCATATCCTTCAAACCACAGCCCGGCGCAGCGATCGGCGACCCGAAGATCGTAGCTGCCGAGCCCGACGATCACATCGGCCTTTTGCAATAAACAGTCGACGGCGTGGAAATCCCACAGAATTCGCGCCCGCACCAGCATAGCAGGATCGGGTGCGGTCATGTCCCCGATCAGTCCTCGATGCCGAGCTTGGCCTTGACCAGTTCCTGCACCGCCTTGGGATTGGCCTTGCCGCCTGTGGCTTTCATCACCTGACCCACGAACCAGCCCGCAAGCGCCGGTTTGGCGGCCACCTTGGCGACCTGATCGGGATTGGCGGCGATCACATCGTCAACCGCCTTTTCGATGGCGCCGGTGTCGGTAACCTGCTTCATGCCGCGGCTTTCCACCACTTCGGCGGGATCACCTCCCTCTTCCCAGATGATCTCGAACAGCTCCTTGGCGATCTTGCCGGAGATGGTGCCGTTCTTGATGAGATCGATCACGCCGCCGAGTTGAGCGGGCGAAACCGGAGTCTCTTCAATGGCTTTGCCGGATTTGTTCAATGCGCCAAGCAGGTCGTTGATGACCCAGTTGGCGGCCAGTTTGCCGTCGCGGCCCGCCGCCACTTCCTCGAAATAGTCAGCGACCGCCTTCTCAGAGACCAGGATCGAGGCGTCATAGACGCTCAGGCCCATATCAGCCACGAACCGGGCTTTCTTGTCGTCGGGCAGTTCGGGCAGTTTTGCGGCGAGAGCTTCGATGAAGGCGTCGTCAAATTCGAGCGGCAGCAGATCCGGATCGGGGAAATAGCGGTAATCATGCGCATCCTCCTTGGAGCGCATCGAACGTGTTTCGCCCTTGGCCGGATCGAACAGCCGGGTTTCCTGATCGATGGTGCCGCCATCCTCAATGATCGCGATCTGACGCCGCGCTTCGGACTCGATCGCCTGTCCGACAAAGCGGATCGAGTTGACGTTCTTGATTTCGCAGCGTGTGCCGAATTCGCCGCCGGGTTTGCGCACCGAAACATTGACATCGGCGCGCATCGAGCCTTCGTCCATGTTGCCATCACAAGTGCCGAGATAACGCAGGATCGAGCGCAGCTTGGTGACATAGGCCTTGGCCTCGTCCGCAGAGCGCATGTCGGGCTTGGAGACAATCTCCATCAGCGCCACGCCGGAGCGGTTGAGATCGACATAGGACATGGTCGGGTGCTGGTCGTGTATCGACTTGCCGGCATCCTGCTCAAGATGCAGCCGTTCAATGCCGATCTCGATGTCCTCGAACTGGCCCTTGCGATCAGGCCCCACCGAAATGATGATCTCGCCCTCGCCGATGATCGGGTCCTTGTACTGGGAGATCTGATAGCCCTGCGGCAGGTCCGGATAGAAATAATTCTTGCGGTCAAACACCGAGCGCTTGTTGATCTGCGCCTTCAGCCCCAGACCGGTGCGCACGGCCTGAGCCACGCATTCCTGATTGATCACCGGCAGCATGCCGGGCATGGCTGCATCGACCAGGCTGACATTGGAATTGGCGGCGTTGCCGAAACTGGTCGAGGCGCCGGAAAACAGCTTGGAATTGCTCGTCACCTGGGCGTGGACCTCGAGGCCGATGATGATTTCCCAGTCGCCGGTGGCGCCGGAAACCAGCCGTTTGGGATCGGGAGTGCGGGTGTCGACGAGGCTCATGAGATGCTCTTTGTCTCGGGAAGGAAGTGATCCCTGTCCGGTAGAACAAAGCCGCCCGGACTGCAAGGCTTACGGCGCGCCGGAGCGGACCGCAACGGCCACATCCGGCGAAATCGACCGGGTTTGACCGAGATCAAAGCGGCCCTGATGCCACCATGTCAGATTGAGCCATCATCAAGGAGGAGCGATCCATGAGCGTACTCGACATTTTCAGCCGTTTGACCCAGCAGGCCGATCTGATGGACGCCATGATGGACAAGCTCGGCGTGGCCAATGAGATGCGGCATATGCCCGATCATGCAGCCGTTCTGCGCCGCGCCGCCAATCGCTGCCTGACCTGCGAGAAGCCCGATTCGTGCCAGCATTGGCTCAACAACGAGAGCCATCCCGACGAAGCGCCGGCATTTTGCAAGAACCATGACCTTTTTGAGCGGGTGCTCGACCAAATGGACAAAGAGACGCAGCCCGCCGCCTGATTTCAAGCTCCCTCTAGGCAGAGTGATCTTTGCCCACCTGACGAACCCGGAACAACCAAACGGTTCCGGGTCTTTTTTTTGCCTGATGCCCGGCTTGCCCCGAGTTTTGCGCGGGGAGCGGCGGATCCCATCCATTGAAACGGCTTCCGGCGGAGTACCGCCCTTTTGGGCCAAGCGGGCGCGGTGGCATTGTCGTCAATAGTGAGTTCGGTTTCTAACAGGTCTCGCAAGCGGATTGCGATGATGTCGCTTCGCTGCGCCGTCGCCGGATTTTGGTTCTCTCTCCGATAACCTGCGCGAGGCGTGATATCGGATGGCAAGCCATCTCCAGCAGTTGTGAAAGAGCTTCGACCGCGAGGTAGACCGAGCGCGGGCCCGGGCCTCCGTGAAGCTGCATGAATTCGTCTTCCTGTCTCATTTGACGCGTCGGTTCGGCGCCGGGGAACGGCCGTTCGCTCACGCCGCGGTATGGATTGCGCAGGGTCATGGGTCATCTCCTTGGATCAAATCAGCAGCGACCTGGAACCGGACGCCGCGCGGCCATTCAGTGGCGGCGCTTGACTGAAGTCGAGTTTAGTGGCTCCCTGCCCGATCCGAAATGGAGTGAATTGAACAGGTCTTTGCATGAATGAAAAGATGCCCCAGTGGGGAGATCTGGCGCTGTTTCTCGCCGTGGCGCGCGAAGGCGGCCTGTCGCCCGCAGCCAGAATCACCGGCCGCAGCGCTGCCACGCTGGGACGCCGGATGCGCGAAATGGAGCGGGCGCTTGGCCGCGAGCTGTTTGTCCGACATGACCGCGGCTATGCGCTGACCGCCCAGGGCCGCGAATTGCTCGCCGAACTCAGTGAGGTCGAGGCCCGCATGATCCGGCTGACCGCCGATCACTCCGCAACCGCGCTTCCGCTGGTCAAGGTTTCGGCGGGCACCTGGACGGCACTTGCGCTCATCAATGTGTTCGACACGCTCATCGGCCAGCCGGCGGATGTGCGCCTGCGCTTCATTGCGACGGAATCGACCCTGGATTTTTCACGGCGTGAAGCGGCGATCGGCTTTCGCAACCGCCGCCCGCAAGAGGAATTCCTAGCCGGACGCAAACTGTCATCGGTCGAATTTGCGCCCTATGCCCGCTCCGATGCGCCGGACCGGTGGATCAAGGTGATTGCCGACACGCCTTCAGCGCGATGGCTCGACAAGATGGTGGGGGCGGACGCGGCATGTGAAGTCACCAGCCCGCGCCTCAGCCTCGATCTGGCGCTGGCGGGTCAGGGCATAGCGTTGTTGCCCACCTTTGTCGGGGATCAGTGTCCGGAGCTCGAACGCGCCGGAGACCCTGTGGCCGAACTCACTCATGACCGGTGGATCGTCACCCATCAGGACGACCGCCACCTCCCTGAAGTGCGCCGCACCATTGACCGGCTCTGCGCCGCGCTGGACAAGCGCCGGCTCTGACCGGGCATCGGGTCAATCTGACGTCTCATTCGTGTTGTGCTTGATCCTGGCTGTTGGTTCCGGGCTGCTCTACGGGCTGTAAAGCCCGTCATCGCCTTGCTCATCGTCCGTGCCTGCGCCGGGTTCGAACTCCTTGATCATCTCGACCTTGTCGATGTCCTCGTCCAACGGCTCGGAATAGGTCACGAAATAGGCTTTTACCCGGTAGCCCAGGCGCTTGTAGAGCTTGATTGCACCGGCGTTGCGGGCATGGGTGTCGAGCCGCGCGGCCCCGTAGCCACGGGCGCGGATCCCCGCTTCGATGTCCTTGAGCAAGGCGGTGCCGATTCCCCTGCCCTGAAACTCGGGATGCACCCACAGATCGGTGATGAAATCATCGGCCTTCTCGCAGGCGCCCCACCCGGCCAGGTCGCCGTTCCATTCCGCCACAAGAATATCAGGCCACGAGCGGGTGCAGAATTCATAATAGGCCGATCGGGCGTTTTCGCGCAGCCGGTCGGCGTCTTCGCCCCAGACCCGGATTGCGCGCTCCCAGGCTTCCAGCCCGATCCGTGCCAGGTCCTGGGCTTCCGACGAGCTTGCGGGACGAATTGAGAGCATGCGCGACCGGCTCCAGACGATGATGGCCGGTTGAGTGCAATCGGCGGCCGCCAGTTTCGCCTGTTCTTCAAGCTGCATCAACCCCGGAGGTGACCGGGTGACACCGTCACACCACCAAAATTGCGGCCCGATCCCGGGCGCGTTTGGCTGTTGTGCAACACCTGGCCGCTTTGGGATTGCCTGGGCCTGCATACGGGCCGGGTGCGGCTTGACCAGTGCTGCGGGGCTGCTTATCTGGCGGGTGTTCACCTATGGAGTTTGAATGTCTATCCAGTCCGAGGCCCGGTAAAGGGCCCTGCCCGCACCAGGCGCAGGCGGCCGATCCGTCTGCCACGCGCCGCACCTCGCCGGCATGGCCCGAAAAACGTTGCAACCGCCCGCGCAGCTATGCGCCGGCTGACGTTTTCGTGCGCTTTGATGCGCGTCAATCCGGACTGAAAGACAATGGATATATCCCGCGCCGAACAGCGCATTTTGCACCTGCTCGCCCAGGGCGGCAGGATCGAACTGATCCGTGACGATCATCGCAAAATCACCGAGATCAAACTGATCACCCGGGAAGGCTGGCTGTTCAGCGGCCTCGACATGATCACCTTCCGCAAGCTCAAGCGCAAACGCGCCATCGCCTCGCGGCGGGGCCAGCCCTATGCCGTCACCCGGCGCGGACTGGAGCTGGTCCGATCACAATTGGACAACCGCTGAAAGGCAGAGCGGCGCCTCCGGCGCCGCTCTCATTTGCATCAGTATTTGAGACAGTTTTTGACGACTCGGCCCGTGATACGTCCTGCCTTTATGTCCGCGTAGTCGAGGGTGCCCTTGGGCATCTCTTTCCAGCCGAAGCCATTGAGATAGGTTTCCTTGTCCAATGTGATTGTCCGGCCTGAGGCGGAAAACATGATCAAACCATTCCTGCCATGCTTCATCACACCCACGCCCTTCATCCCGCAAAAGAAGACCTCGCCATCCTTTGTCAGCTTCCAGCCGGGATTACCGCCTTTGGACTTGCTCAGGCCGGAGATCTTGTAGCCCTTTTTCACAAGACTATCGAAGCTTTCGGCCTGTGCCACACCCGGCGCCATGGCCAGGACAAACAGCGTCAGGGACAACCATTGAAAATGCTTTTTCATAAATCACCATATGGGGTTACGGAAGATTCGTACTCCATCATGGCTTGCTTTTTGCGCGAGTCAACTCAAACACACACCGCATCCGTGCGCTGAAGGCGTAGGCTAAATCACCGGCTCAGCCGGCTTGCAGGTTTTCGTCCGGATGGTCGCTGCCGCTCAAGGCCGATCAGTTGCAGCCCGAGCGGCAGGCCCTTGGGGTCGAGACCGGCGGGCACTGCGATGCCCGGCAGCCCGGCGATGTTGACGGTGACGGTGAAGACGTCCTGCATGTCGTACATGTCGGCGGCCGGACACCCTAGGCTGTGTGGACACTTGGGATTCCCAAGACTGAGCAAATCAGATTCAAGACTGTCTTTTGGAGGCAGTCATGGGTGTTTTGGACCGGTTGATCCTTCGGGACGACCAGTGGGCGCGGATTTCGGCACATATCATTGGTGATGATCGAACGCGGGGATCGTCCGGTCGCGACAACAGGATGTTCGTGGAAGCTGTGCTGTGGATTGTGCGCACCGGCTCACCCTGGCGTGACCTGCCCGAGGCGTTCGGCGAGTGGAACAGCGTTTTCCGGCGCTTCAGCCGCTGGAGCCAGAAGGGCATCTGGTGGCGTGTGTTCGCTGCGATGTCTGATGATCCGGACTTCGAGTATTTGATCGTCGATTCCACCATTATCCGCGCCCATCAGCACGCCGCCGGTGCAAAAAAGGGGCTCAAGATCAAGCCCTTGGCCGCTCTCGCGGCGGCCTGAGCACCAAGATCCACATGGCAGTGCGAGGTCTGGGTTGCCCGGTCCGCTTCACTCTGAGCGCAGGCCAGAAGGGCGACGCGCCGCAAGCCGATGCCCTGATCAAAGGCCTGCCCGCCGACATCGTGATGGCCGACACCGCCTATGACAGTGATCGCCTGCGTGAGGCTATCGCGGAGAAAGGCGCCGTGGCGGTGATCCCCAACAATCCGTCCCGCGCCCGCAAATACCCGCTAGACAAAGACCTCTATGCCCAGCGCCACCTCATCGAATGCTGTTTCTCAAAGCTCAAACACTTCCGAAGGGTCGCAACCCGCTTCGAGAAAACAGCACGAAACTATCTCGCAGTCGTCACAATCGCAGCTATCGTCCTATGGATCAGATAAGTGTCCACACAACCTAAGGCTTCGCATCGGAGCCTTTGGCGGTTTTTTGTGTGCGGAAGCGGGTAAGCCGTGCCCAAGCCTCCGGCGAGCGATAGAGGAACACGCGGGTGACTTCACGCCACATTTCACGCTCGGCTTCGGGATTGCGCGGCAGTTCCAAGCCGAGGTGATCGGCGAGATCGCCCCTGTAAAGATCGTAGGCGGCGGCAAAATGCGCGCCGTAAACGCCGCCGGCGACGAACATCAATCGGCGCGCCGCAAGCAGAATGAGAATTCCGCCCACGATCAACGGCCACGACAGCGGGCCCGTTGTCAGAGTGAGCCACAACGCGATCGCTACAGCCACAAGTGTGAGAACGAACACATTGCAGGCAAAAAACAGCTGTGCCCGCGCCGCGGCTATGGCGTCACGGGTTGCCTCCGGGATCAAGGTCTGCAGCCGTTGCCAGGACCCAACGGCGTCAAGACCATAGACAACGCGCGGATAGACCTCTGCTGCACGCAGGAAATTGCCGATCCGGAATGGCAGAATGTGCTCGGTGCTGTCGGGGTAATCGCGTACTGCGGCGAGGAGATCGCTGCCATGACCTTCAGGAACCGCAGGATCCGGCGCACCGGCCCTGCGAGCCAGGTCCAGCGACCGCTGAACGGAAAGGGTGGATTTGTGGCGGCGGTTGAACTCCTCTATGAGGCGCCAGCGCAATCCCAGGAAATCGAGGATTCCATGCCAGTCATAACCCTGGATAAGGCGCATCATCAGCGGATTGGCCATCATCAGCAAAACCGAAAACACCACGGCTCCCAGGAGGAAGACCGAGGCAGCGACAATGTCGGCCAATGCGCCGCCGACGCCCGGGATCAGTTCAACGCCGAACACCTGACCGATCAGGTAGAGCTCAATGGCGAAGATCAGGGTCGGGATGAGATAGCTGACGGCAAACTCTCGATCGAACACCCCGACGATTTTGGTCAGATCCATCGCCGCGTCTCACGGATCCGTTGTGGGATCACCATTGATCGCCATCTTGAGGGTCTTGGATGGCGAGAATTTCGGGCTCTTTTGGGCCGGGATCTGGATCTGCTCGCCGGTTGCGGGGTTGCGGCCGGATCTCGCGGCACGCTCGCGCACCGAGAAGTTGCCGAAGCCCGGAAGCTTGACCTCCTCGCCGTTTGCGAGCCCAGAGGCAATGGAGCGCAACACCGAATCGACAGCCTCGGCTGCCTGCTGTCTGCTCATACCGGTTTTGGCTGCGACGTCGGCGATCAACTCGTTCTTGTTCATGGCGTTCCCCCGGGTCGAACGCACAAAGCGTAATCCAATCAACCCCGACGATCAACGTTTCGGGACCTACATCCGGGCGTTACAAGGGACGCGCTGTACATTTGGCTCAATCGAGCGGGTAGCGCATGCGGATCAGGGGAATGTCCCTGCCCAAGCCCTGTGACCACCGCATGGCGGTATGGTCCGGAACGAACCCCATGCGCCGATACAGGCTGATCGCGGCTTCGTTGCGCCGATGTGTTTCAATCCACGCGTCATTGTGCCTCTCATCCGCAACGTCTTTCAGAAACTTCCGGATCAGCGCGGCGCCGGCACCCCGTCGTTGGAAATCCGCGTGCACCCACATTTCGGCGATTTCATTTTTGCCGGCGAACCTGGCGCCCCAGCCGACGGCTTCGCCTGAAATCTCGGCAATCGTAAACTCTGACCAGAAATCGCGCGCTTCCCGCTCGTGCATCTCGGCAACAAGCTCCCGGTAACCGGGATGCCCCGCGCTGCCAGGCTCCACCCGGTCGAAATTGGACCAATAGGCGCTGTGCGAAATCGCGATGATCGCCGGAATGTCCGCTTCAACGGCGCTGCGAAGGCCAGGCTCGGACCCGCCGGTGCGGATCTCCTGCCCGTCTTGACCTCGGCTTTCTACCACCAGCGTTTGGGTTCGAACCGGCCGGCGGCCTGTTCGATGACGTGGGCGGCTTTAAACAGGGTTTCCTCGTCAAAAGGACGGCCGATCAGTTGCAGCCCGAGCGGCAGGCCCTTGGGGTCGAGACCGGCGGGCACTGCGATGCCCGGCAGCCCGGCCATGTTGACCGTGACGGTGAAAACGTCCTGCAGGTACATCTTGACCGGATCGCTCGCCAGGCTCTCATCGCCCACCGCGAAGGCCGAGGATGGCGTGGCCGGGGTCAGGATCGCATCGACACCGGCGTTGAAGGCAAGTTCGAAATCGCGCTTGATCAGGGTGCGCACCTTCTGGGCGCGCAGGTAATAGGCGTCGTAATAGCCGGCAGAGAGCACATAGGTGCCGATCATGATGCGGCGCTTGACCTCGGCGCCGAATCCGGCGGCGCGGGTCTGCTCGTACATGTCGGCGATGTCCTTGCCGGGCACGCGCAAGCCGTAGCGTACGCCGTCGTAGCGTGCCAGGTTCGACGAGGCTTCGGCCGGTGCGACAATGTAATAGGCGGGAAGCGCATATTTGGTGTGCGGCAGTTCGATGTCGACCACTTCCGCTCCGGCATCCTTCAGCCAGGCGATGCCCTGCTGCCACAGCGTCTCGATCTCTTGCGCCATGCCCTCCATACGGTATTCCCGCGGGATGCCGATCTTGAGCCCCTTGACGGACCCGCCGAGCACTGCCTCGTAGTCGGGCACGGGACGATCAACCGATGTGGTGTCTTTGTCATCGACTGAAGCCATGGATTTCAAAAGGATAGCCGCATCGCGCACGTCGCGTGCGATCGGGCCAGCCTGATCAAGCGAGGAGGCGAATGCGACAATGCCCCAGCGCGAGCAGCGGCCATAGGTGGGCTTGATGCCGACAGTGCCGGTGAGTGCCGCCGGCTGACGAATCGAACCACCGGTGTCGGTGGCGGTAGCGCCCGCGCACAGCATCGCAGCGACTGCGGCCGCAGAACCGCCCGAAGAGCCGCCGGGCACCAGATTGGCGTTTGAGCCTTCATTGCGCCAAGGGTTGATCGCCGGGCCGTAATAAGAGGTCTCGTTGGACGAGCCCATGGCGAACTCGTCCATGTTGAGTTTGCCGAGCATCACTGCGCCATCGGCCCACAGGTTGGAGGTAACAGTGGATTCGTAGCGCGGCTTGAAGCCATCGAGGACATGCGAGCAGGCCTGGGTGTGCTCGCCCTCGGTGCCGAACAGATCCTTGATGCCCAGCGGAATGCCTTCAAGCGCCCCGGCTTCGCCTTTGGCGCGACGCGCGTCCGACGCCTTTGCCATGTCGCGGGCCTTGTCGCCGGTAACGCTGACATAGGCATTGATCGACGGATTGGCGGCCTCGATTGCCGCAAGGTAGGCGTCGGTCAGATCGACGCTCGAAAGCGCACCCCTGCTCATTTCTTCGCGCGCTTGGGCAATGGTCAGGCGGATCAGGTCACTCATGCGGACAACTTCTTTTCAAAGAACCGGGAATAGCCGGAATCGGGATAATTGAGCACGGCGCCACATTCGGTGAAGCCATGATTTTGATAAAGCCGGATGGCCGCGGCGAGCCCCTCGCCGGCGCCGGTTTCGAGCACCAGCCGCCTGATTCCGAGCTCCCTGGCGCGGGCTTCAATCGCAGCAAGCAGCGCGGAACCCACGCGCTGGCCGCGCACGGCGGGGTCGGTGTACATGCGTTTGATCTCGCCCAGATGCAGACCGCCAAACTGGCCGATGTCCTTGATGGCGCCGATGCCGACCGCCTTGCCATCGGCGTTGCGGGCCACAAACACCGTGGTGTCGTCGGCGCCCATCTGCTCCAGATCGAGACCGAAATTGAATTCGGGCGGAGCAAGCGGCGTCAAATGCGCATCGAGCGCCTCGATCAGCCCCTTGACCTCTTCCTGAAACGGCGTCTCCACCGCGATCGACACAGCCATGACGCTTACTCGACCACCTTTGGAACCAGGAAAAAATGATCGGTGGTCTCGGGCGCGTTGGCGACAATGTCTTCGGCCTTGGAGCCGTCGGTGACGACGTCCTCGCGCTTTTTCATCGCCATCGGCATGACCGAGGTCATCGGCTCGACGCCCTCGACATCGACTTCAGAGAGCTGCTCGACAAAGCCCAAAATCGCATTGAGTTCGCCCTCCATGCGCCGGGCGTCGTCCTCGGTGACGGCGATGCGCGCCAGATGGGCGACACGCTTGACGGTGGCAAGATCTACGGACATCGGGTCCTCATTCAGGTCGGGTGGACGAATGGCCCCGCTATAGCGGCGGGACGCGGACCGCGCAACTGTGCACGGGGGTTTTGTGGGCCGGCCGTTCTCCAAGGCTTTGCCCACCCGCCGTGCCCACGGGTCAGACGCGGCGCGATGTTGCCGGCTAGACCTCGATGCTTCCGCCCGACTTCGGCACTGCTACAGTCGCGGCGTCTTCCTCCATGGCCTCGAGGAATCCGTCGGCGGTCTGCTCGATGATCGGGAACGAACCGTAGTGGCACGGCAGCACCTTGGAGAAGGAGAAAAACCTGCGGCAGGCAAGGGCTGCCACCGCGCCACCCATGGTGAAGCGGTCACCGATCGGCACGATGCCGATCTCGGGCCGGTGCAGTTCATTGATCAACGCCATGTCGGAAAAGATATCGGTGTCGCCCATGTGCAGCAGCGACGGCTCGTCCTCGAAATGCAGCATCAAGCCGTTGGCGTTGCCGAGCGAATGCGACACGCCATCTTCGGTGATGTGGGCAGAGGAGTGCAGCGCGTTGACGAAAGTTGCGGAAAAGCCGCCCAGCGAGATGGTTCCGCCGGTGTTGCCCGGCTCCAGCTTGTCGAGACCGTGATGGTGGCCCAGCCACATCGCCAGATCGTAATTGGCCAGCACCACGGCGCCGGTCTGCTTGGCGATTTCGGCGGTGTCGCCGACATGATCGCCATGGCCGTGGGTGAGCAGAATATGGCTGACATCCTTGATCGCATCCTTGCGGTCATTGCCCTCAAATCCCGGGTTTCCGGTGAAGAACGGGTCGATCAGAACCGTTGCCTTAGCGGTTTCCAAACGAAAAGCCGAATGGCCGAGCCAGGTGATTTTCATTGCGCATGCTCCCTCGCCTTTGCCGGGTTTGTTCGCTACACCCCGATTTTGCACAAACTAGCGCGGCCGGGGCAATGGCGCAAAGGCGGAGTGACCGATATGGCGGCAATTGAGATCGATCAGCTTGCACAGGATTGGGAGCGAGGCAAAACAATCGCCGGACTTGATCTCGGCACCAAGACGATTGGATTGGCGGTGTCGGATTTGTCGCTGAAGCTGGCCTCGCCGCGGCCGGTGATCAAGCGCAGGAAATTCACCCTCGACGCCATCGATCTTCTGGCCCGGTTTGAGAAAGACAATGTCGCAGCGGCAATCATCGGACTGCCGGTTAATATGGATGGCAGCGAAGGCCCCCGCGTCCAGGCAACGCGGGCGTTCGTGCGCAACATGGCGGAGAAAACCAGCCTGCCGTTTGTCTTTTGGGATGAGCGGCTGTCGACGGTGGCCGCCGAGCGGATGCTGATCGAAATGGATGTGTCGCGCAAGAAACGGGCCGAGCGGATCGATTCGGCGGCTGCCTGTTTCATCTTGCAGGGCGCGCTCGACCGCCTGGCGGGCCTGCGCGCGGGGTCAGGCGGCTCAGGACGCGCGTGAGAGCTCCGGCTCGGGTTCGCGGACGCTTTCGAGCGGAGCTTCGCCGGCTTCTGTGTCCCAGCCAAACGTGCGCTTGAATGCTGCCCAGATTTGCTTGCGGCGGCGCTTGAGCAGGATGAACCCCAGAACCAGAACGGTGTCCACAATGATTGCCTTGAGCACCAGCGGCGGGATCGCCTCGGGCGCCATGCCAAGCAGATCACCATAGATCATGAAGACCAGATCATGCAGGTCCCGGCTCAGAATCCGGTAGCCGAAATTGATGTCGTAGTAAGACAGGCCATACCAGCCGCCCAGCAAGGTCAAAGGCGTAATCCAGAGAACAAGAAACAGCTTCATGTGCGCTGCTCCCGCTGCGACAGCGATGCAAGCTGCGCGCTGAAAGCTGCATGGGTGGCAGCGTGATCGGCGATCACATCATCAAGCAAAGAGTCCTGCTCCTCGTCCACCGGCGATTGCCGGTCGTCAGCGCCGGCCTGCCCGATGGCCAGCACCACCAGACCCAACCCGCCAAAGGCTGCAAGTTCGAGCACCATCAAAACCCCGGCATGGCCGCCGGCGAAACCGGTCAGCATGATGAGTGCACTGGCCGCGGCGACACAGACAGCCGCCCCCTCGGCCAGCGGCTGGGCGTCACGGCGTTCGGCTGCTTCACCAAGCACGCAGAACATCATTGCAAAGAGCGTCAGGCCCGCCGCAGCGAAATTCAGTCCGCCAACCAGTCCGAGAAGAATGCTCTGGGCGGTGGACGACAGCCCGATCGCGGTCATCGCGGCGATCATGGCTTCGACAAGGCCCGCGCTTTCGAACAGCGTCAGGCCGGCGAGCTTCACCCCTCCCTGCGGAGCATAGGTAACGACCAGCGCAAGGAGCGCCAGATACAGCACCCAGAACATCGTGATGACGGCAAAAAACAGGCGGCTGGGTCTCATTACGGGTCCGATAATTCACCAAGGGGCAGTCAACCGGCTTAGAGCATGGACGCCACACCCTGTGGGCGCAACGTAAACCATTTGTTAAGGTTAACGCCGCGCCATTGCATGCGCCCTCTCCTGCGCCTATGAGAGTGAAACCCTCCATCCGGCCTCCTCCATGATCCCGATTTTTGAAAGCATTGTGCCGATTTTTCTCATCGTGCTGTTGGGCGTGGTGCTCAAACGCGCGCCGGTCATCGACCAGAGCGTCTGGCCCGGACTGGAGACCATCGGCTACTACGTGCTGTTTCCCGCACTTTTGTTCCTCACCCTGGCGCGGGCGGATTTCGCCGGGCTGGAACTCGGCACGGTGGCCATCGTTTCGCTGATCGCGGTTGCGGTGATGACTGTGCTGTTGCTGGCGATCTACCCGCTCACCCGGCTGCGCGGCTGGAGCGACGCCAGCTACACCTCGGTGTTTCAGACCGCATCGCGCTGGAACGCTTTCATCGCGCTGGCGATCGCCGAGAAGATTTCCGGCCCCGAGGGTCTGGCGCTCGTTGCCCTGGTGATGGCGGTGATTATTATTCCGCTCAACCTGATCAATGTGGCAATGCTGGTCTGGTTCGGGACCGGCGCGCGCAGCGTCTCGTCGCTGGCCAAGAGGATCATCGGCAATCCGCTGATTTTGGGTTGCATCGGCGGCATCGCTGTCAACGTGGCGCCGTTCGGGATCTACCAGCCAGTCGAACAGGCCGTTGATCTCATTGCCCGGTCCTCGTTGGGGCTGGGGCTTGTGATGGTCGGCGCAGGGTTGAAAATCAGCGATGCGCTCAGACCGGGCCCGGCGGTGATCCTGCCCACGGCGCTCAAGCTGATCGCCTTTCCGGTCATTATGGTGGGGCTGGCGCTGGGCTTCGGACTGAGCGGTGAAACCGTGACCATTCTGGCGCTGTGCGCGGCGGTGCCAACGGCCATGAACGGCTATCTGCTGGCGCGGCAAATGGGTGGAGATGCACCGCTTTATGCGGCTGTCGCCACCTTGCAGACGGTGTTTTCGTTTCTCACCATTCCAGCAGTGCTGTGGGTTTCCGCTCAGCTTGCCGGCGGATAGAGCATGTCGATGATCTGGCGGGCGTCGAACCGGGCATCGAGCATGCCGTAAGTGGCGCGCCAGGCGCCTCCCAGCCTGGTTTCGACGAAGGCTTCGGCGACATGACCGGCGCCGAGCCGGGTGAGTTCCGCCGCCGCAGAAGCCAGCGCCAGTTGCTCCGTCAGCAGCCGCCCTGCCCCTTCATCGCGCTCGGCCACGGCCATGCAGGCCCGCAATACATCGACGGTGCGCGGCCCCGCAGCGCCCAGATCGGCATTGATGCTTTCGAGCGCCACGTCGCAAAGCTCCTTGCCACGGGTCAAAACCCTGAGCACATCGAGCGCCATGACATTGCCCGATCCTTCCCAGATGGCGTTGACCGGGGCCTCCCGGTAGTGACGGGCAATGGCGCGATCCTCGACATAGCCGTTGCCGCCCATGCATTCCATGATCTCGTAGATCACCGACGGGGCAATCTTGCAGACCCAGTATTTGACCACCGGCGTCATAAGCCGGGCGATCGCCGCTTCGGCCGCGTTGTCGCGGGCATTGTCAAAGGCGCGGGCGAGCCGCAGCGACAGCGCGGTGGCGGCCGCCACATCGAGCGCCAGATCTGCCAACACCCGGATCATCAGCGGCTGGTCGATCAGCAATTGCCCGAACACCCGGCGGTGGCGGCAATGGTGCACGGCCTCGGCGAGGCTGGCGCGCATGATGCCAGCCGAAGCCAGCGCGCAATCAAGCCGCGTCAACGTCACCATGTCCAAAATTGTGCGGATGCCCTCGCCTTCGCCGCCGAGCAGAAAGCCATAGGTGTCGGAAAACTCCACTTCGGAGGAGGCGTTGGAGCGGTTGCCGAGCTTGTCCTTGAGCCGCTGCAGCCGCAAACCGTTCAGCGTGCCGTCCTCAAGGATGCGGGGCACGAGAAAACAGCTCAAATCCGCACCGGAACGCTGATCCGCGCTATTGCCGGCGCCGGTTTGCGCCAGCATCACGAAGGCGTCCGACATCGGCGCCGACATGAACCATTTGTGGCCTGACAGGCTGTAGACCCCCTCGCCCGCCTTGACGGCGACGCTTTCATTGGCCCGTACATCGGTGCCGCCCTGCTTTTCGGTCATGCCCATGCCGATGGTGACGCCGGATTTCTGCATCGCCGGGCGATGGCTTGAATCATAGCGGCGCGAAACCACCTGCGGCGCCCAGCTCTTCTCGATTCGCGGTGAGGCCATGATGGCGGCAATGGACGCGCTCGTCATGGTCAGCGGGCACAGATGGCCGCATTCGAGGCCCGCGGTGAGGTAAAAGCGGATGGCGCGGGCCTGATGGGCGATGCCCTTCTCCTCGCGGCGGCCTTCCCAGACCGAGCCCTGCAATCCGATCGACACCGACCGGCGCATCAGCGCGTGCCAACTGGGGTGGAACTCCACCTGGTCGATGCGGTTGCCGCTGGCGTCGTGGGTTCTCAACTCCGGGATGGCGCGGTTGGCGATGCGGGCCAGATCCTGAGCCTCGGCGGAGGCAGTGAACTTGCCGATGGTCTCGAAATCATCTCGCAAGGACCGCGGCAAATCGGCGGCGATGTCTTTCAGCAGCGGATCGGACCGGAACGCATTGTGTCCCGCGAAAGCCGGGCTTTGATTGATGGCCTGATGGCCGGTGGTGTGGGTCGGGCTCATGGCATCTCGCTTACAGGGATTCGCACGCCTTTGCATGGGGACATCGCCGATTTCACAAGTTGCGAAGCTTGCCCCTTCAAGCGAACCTTTCTATGAACGCGGGACAATGTAGATTACAGGATGTCCGATGTCATTTCCGCACCGCCACCTGCTCGGCATCAAGGGTCTTTCGGAGCCGGACATCCACTATCTGCTCGATCAGGCCGATGCGGCGGTGAAAATCTCGCGGCAGCGTGAGAAAAAGACCACGACCTTGCGCGGTCTCACCCAGATCAATCTGTTTTTTGAAAGTTCGACCCGGACGCAGGCCTCCTTTGAACTGGCCGGCAAACGGTTGGGCGCCGACGTGATGAACATGTCGGTGGCCAATTCCAGCGTGAAGAAGGGCGAAACGCTGGTCGACACGGCAATGACGCTCAACGCCATGCGCCCCGACGTGCTCGTCGTACGGCATTCTTCGGCTGGCGCGGTGGCGCTTCTGGCCCAGAAGGTCGGCTGCCCGGTGATCAATGCCGGTGACGGCGCTCACGAACACCCCACCCAGGCGTTGCTCGATGCGCTCACCATCCGCCGTGCCAAGGGCAAGGTCGGCCGGCTGATCGTGGTCATTTGCGGCGATGTTTTGCATTCGCGGGTGGCGCGGTCCAACATCCTGCTGCTCAACGCGCTGGGTGCGCGGGTGCGGGTGGTGGCGCCATCGACACTTCTGCCGGCGGGCATCGCTGACATGGGCGTGGAAGTGTTTCAACGCATGGAGGATGGGCTCAAGGACGCCGATGTGGTGATGATGCTCAGGCTGCAGCGCGAGCGGATGGCCGGTTCATTTGCGCCCTCGGTGCGTGAGTATTTCCGCTATTTCGGCCTCGACGCCGACAAGCTCCGGCACGCGCGCGACGACGCGCTGGTGATGCATCCGGGTCCGATGAACCGGGGCGTCGAGATCGCTTCCGACATTGCCGACGGGCCGCAAAGCGTCATCGAGCAGCAGGTGGAAATGGGCGTGGCGGTGCGCATGGCGGTGATGGAAACGCTGATGCTCGAAGGGGAGTTGGCGCGATGAAGCCGCGGGTACTGGGCAATGTGCGGATCATCGATCCCTCCACGGGAATGGACGAGACCGGCGACATCGTCATTATCGACGGCAAGGTAGCAGCCATCGGCGCGTCGGCCGCTCAACTGGAAAGATCCGCCCAGCGCCAAGTCGAGGATTGTTCCGGATTGATCGCGATTCCGGGTCTGGTCGATGCCTGCGTGCACATTGGCGAACCGGGCGCGGAACACCGCGAGACCATCGCGTCCGCTAGCCGTGCCGCCGCCAAGGGCGGCGTGACCTCGATTATCATGATGCCTGACACCAGCCCGGTGATCGACGATGTGGCGCTGGTTGACTTCGTGCAGCGGCTGGCGCGGGACGAAGCCATTGTCAATGTTCATCCCGCCGCAGCACTGACCAAGGGGCTCAAGGGCGAGGAGATGACTGAATTCGGGCTGCTCCTGGAGGCTGGCGCGGTGTGCCTGAGCAATGGCCGCCACACGGTCGCCAACCCGGCGGTGATGCGCCGCGCGATGACCTATGCGCGCGATTTCGGCGCGGTGGTGTCGGTGGCCACGCAGGATCCGCATCTTGGCGCGACAGGCGTTATGAATGAGGGCCTGTTTGCAAGCTGGCTCGGCCTGCCGGGCATTCCCCGCGAAGCCGAAATCATTCCGCTTGAGCGCGATCTGCGGCTCGCAGCACTGACCCGCGCGCGCTACCACGCCATGGCGATCTCGGTTCCCGAAAGCGCCGACGCCATCCGCGCCGCCAAGGCCCGCGGTCTGGCGGTGACGGCAGGCGTGTCGGTCAATCATCTGACCTTGAATGAAACCGATATCGGCGAATACCGCACCTTCTTCCGGCTTTCACCGCCGCTGCGCGGCGAGGATGACCGCCGCGCCATGGTCGCAGCTCTTGCCGACGGCGCCATCGATATCATCGTCTCTGCCCACGACCCGCAGGACGTCGACACCAAGCGCCTGCCCTTTGCCGATGCCGAAAACGGCGCAATCGGGCTGGAAACGCTGCTGTCGGCGGCATTGAGGCTGTATCATTCGGGCGACGTACCGCTGATGCGGCTGATCGAGGCCCTGTCAACGCGGCCGGCCGAGATTCTCGGGCTGGAGGCCGGATCGCTCAAGGTTGGTGCGCGCGCTGACATCGCGCTGATCGACCCCGAACACCCCTGGGTCTTGTCGAAGGACGACATCGTTTCCAGGTCCAAGAACAGCGCGTTTGAGGATGCACGGTTTACGGGCAAAGTGTTGCAAACCCTGGTTGCGGGTGTCACTGTTTATCGCGCATGAAGGCTGCACCCAGCGCCTGACCCATGCGCAACCGGTCCTCAGAGCGCGGCTGAATTCCGCAGCGCAACTGACAAAAGGAGACCCGCGTCGTGCCTGAACTGATCAGTTGGTCCCTGTCCACCCAGGCGATGCTGGGCGCATTGCTGTTTGGCTATCTTTGCGGGTCGGTTCCCTTTGGGCTGATCCTCACGCGCATGGCCGGCCTGGGCGACGTGCGCAACATCGGATCGGGCAATATCGGCGCCACGAATGTGCTGCGCACCGGCAACAAGAAGCTGGCCGCGGCCACGCTTTTGGCCGATGCGCTCAAGGGCACGGTGGCGGTGATCGCCGCGCGCGAATTTGCAGGACTTGAAGCGGCGCTGATTTCCGGGCTGGGGGCATTTCTGGGGCATCTCTATCCCGTCTGGCTGAAATTCAAGGGTGGCAAGGGCGTCGCCACCTATCTGGGTGTGCTGCTGGGGCTTGCGCCGCTGATCGTGCTGGTGTTCGCCGCAATCTGGCTCGGCATGGCGAAACTGTTCCGCTACTCCTCACTGGCCGCGCTGGCGGCTGCGGTTGCGACGCCGGTAGCACTTTATCTCTCTGGCCGCCCCGGCGTGGCGTCGCTGTTCGTGGTTATGTCAGCCATCACCATTCTCAAGCACCACGAAAACATCCGCCGCCTGCTGGCGGGCACCGAAAGCCGCATCGGGGACAAGGGCTGATGGCTTCGGACTGTGAAGCGCGACGCGGCGTGGCGCTTACCGACCGGCAACGGCTCAACTGGCTGCGGCTGATCCGCTCCGACAATGTGGGACCCGCGACCTTTCGCGACCTGATCAATCATTTTGGTTCCGCCGAGACAGCCATCTCGCAGATTCCGGAACTGTCACGACGCGGCGGTTCGGCGCGGGCCATCCGGGTGGCGAGCATTGACGAGGCCGAACGGGAACTGGAAGCGGCGCAACGCATCGGCGCGCAGTTCGTGGGCATCGGCGAACCGGATTATCCGCCGGCGCTCCGGCGTATCGATGGCGCGCCGCCGCTGATCGCCGCCATCGGCGATCTGGCGCTCGCGACACAAGTAGCCGTCGGCATGGTAGGGGCGCGCAACGCCTCGGTGTCGGGCGCCAAGATGGCCGCGCGGATGGCGCGCGAACTGGGGGCGGCCGGCTACGGTGTGGTCTCGGGGCTTGCGCGCGGCATCGATGCGGCGGCGCACCGCGCCAGCCTCGACCACGGCACCATCGCGGCAATGGCCGGCGGGCTCGACCAGCCCTACCCGCCCGAAAATCTGGAGCTTTATCAACAGATCTGCGAGGGCGCAGGGCTGGCGATCAGCGAGATGCCGATGGGATGGGAGCCCCGCGCGCGCGATTTTCCGCGGCGCAACCGGTTGATCGCGGGGGTCGGCCTTGGCCTGGTGGTGATCGAGGCGGCACAGCGCTCCGGCTCGTTGATCACCGCGCGCCGGGCCGCCGATTTCGGACGGCTGGTGTTCGCGGTGCCCGGCTCGCCGCTCGATCCGCGGGCGGCAGGCACCAATGCGCTGCTCAAGGACGGTGCGATCGTGACCACTTCGAGCCGCGATGTGATTGACGCGCTGGCGCCCTCCAGCGGGATGTTTTCCGATGACGAGCCGATCATGGAAGAACCGGGCGACGACGATGCGGCGCCCTATGCCGAGCCGGGCGATGACGACCGGGCGCGGGTGATCGAGGCGCTAGGCCCCTCGCCCGCCGAAATTGATGATATCATCCGGCATACTGGCGTGGCGGCGGCAACGGTGTATCTGGTTCTTTTGGAGCTGGATCTGGCCGGGCGGCTGCACCGCCATCCAGGCGGAATGGTCTCGCTATCGCTTGACGACACTTAAGGGCTGTTTGCCGGACAACACGTCGCCAGCCTCGAGATAGGCCATTTCAATAAGGTAGCACAGCATATCGGCCCGTTCGCTGTCGGCAACAGCGCGAAGTTCGCCAAGCATCTGCCTGATGTAGGTGATGTTCTGTTCCGTCCGGGCGTTGTCAAGCGTACCTTGCGTGGGTCGGCTAGCCATGCGCATTCCCTTAGATTGGGCCGCATCTGCCTCGGGGGCCTGCGAATAAATAGTACTCAAATACATCCTAGACCAATTATCCTGAATTGCAATACAGTTGCAATCGCGCAATGGTTGTATTCGGGTGTGAAATTGGCCGATTTGACCGCTTGGGCTTGACCGCGCCGTTTTCCCTGTCCATTTCGAAGGCCAAATCGGCGTGGCGCGAATGACCGCGATCAGCCGAAACCATGGCCGGGTGCGAGCAACCTCATGAATGTAGTCGTAGTGGAATCGCCTGCAAAGGCAAAAACCATCAACAAATATTTGGGCAGTAATTTCAAGGTTTTGGCCTCGTTCGGCCATGTTCGCGATCTGCCTGCGAAAGATGGCTCGGTGCTTCCGGACGAGGATTTCGCCATGTCCTGGCAGGTCGATGCGGCCTCCAACAAGCGGCTCAAGGACATCGCCGACGCGCTCAAGGGCGCCGATTCGCTGATCCTTGCGACCGACCCCGACCGCGAGGGTGAAGCCATTTCCTGGCACGTGCTGGAAGTGCTGACCAAGAAGAAGGCGCTCAAGGACAAGTCGGTCAAGCGTGTGGTGTTCAACGCCATCACCAAGAAATCGGTGCTCGACGCGATGGACAATCCGCGCGAGATCGACGCGCCGCTGGTCGACGCCTATCTGGCGCGGCGCGCGCTCGATTATCTGGTGGGTTTCAACCTGTCGCCGGTGTTGTGGCGCAAACTGCCCGGCGCGCGCTCGGCCGGCCGGGTGCAATCGGTGGCGCTGCGGCTGGTGTGTGACCGCGAAGGCGAGATCGAGCGCTTCACCTCAGAGGAATACTGGCAGATCGCAGCCGAGCTGAAGACCCCGCGCGGCGACGGCTTTGTCGCCCGGCTGGTGTCGCATGAGGGCGAGAAGCTCACCAAGATGTCCGTGGGCAACGGCGAGCATGCAGGCAAGATCCGCGACATGCTCGAGGGTGCCGCGTTTGTCGCCGACACTGTCGAAGCCAAACCGACCCGGCGTCATCCCTCGCCGCCGTTTACGACCTCGACCCTGCAGCAGGCCGCCTCCTCCAAACTGGGCTTCAATGCCTCGCGCACCATGCAGGTGGCGCAGAAACTCTACGAAGGCATCGACATCGGCGGCGAGACCGTGGGTCTGATCACCTATATGCGAACCGACGGCGTGCAGATGGCGCCGGAGGCGATCGAGGAAGCGCGCGCGGCGATCTCGTCACGCTTTGGCGCGCGTTACGTCCCCGAAAAGCCGCGGCTCTACGCCACCAAGGCCAAGAACGCCCAGGAAGCGCACGAGGCCGTTCGACCGACCGGCTTCGAGCGCGCGCCCGACGATCTCAAGCGCTATCTCGACGCCGACCAGTTGCGGCTTTACGACCTGATCTGGAAGCGGGCGACGGCCAGCCAGATGGCTTCGGCCGAGATCGAACGCACCACCGTCGATATTTCGGCCTCGAATGGCGGTCAGAGCGCGGGCCTGCGCGCCACCGGATCGGTGATCCGGTTCGACGGGTTCATTGCCGCCTACACCGACGCCAAGGAGGACGGCGAACAGTCCGATGGCGACGATGACGACAACACCCGGCTGCCCGAGATCAACGCCCAGGAGGCGCTGGCCAAGGACAAGATCAATGCCACGCAGCACTTTACCGAGCCGCCGCCGCGCTATTCGGAAGCCTCGCTGATCAAGAAGATGGAAGAGCTTGGCATCGGCCGGCCCTCAACCTACGCCTCGACGCTGGCGACGCTGCGCGACCGCGAATATGTGGTGATCGACAAGCGACGTCTGATCCCCGAACCCAAGGGCCGGCTGGTGATTGCGTTCCTGGAAAACTTCTTCGAGCGGTATGTCGAGTTCGGCTTTACCGCGTCGCTTGAAGAAAAGCTCGACCGGATTTCCGCCGGCGAACTGGCCTGGAAGGACGTGCTGCGCGAATTCTGGAAAGAGTTTCACGCCCATATCGACGAGACCAAGGACCTGCGGGTCTCGCAGGTGCTCGACGCGCTGAACGAGGAACTGGCGCCGCTGGTGTTTCCGCAGCGCGAGGACGGTTCCAACCCGCGCATCTGCCCGACCTGCGGCACCGGCAACCTGTCGCTCAAGCTCGGAAAATACGGCGCCTTTGTCGGCTGCTCGAACTATCCGGACTGCAACTTCACCCGCCAGCTTTCCGCCGATGCGGATGCCGCCGGCGACGCGGCGCTCGCCAATGAACCCAAGGATCTGGGTGCCGACCCGCATACCGGCGAACCGATTACCCTGCGCACAGGCCGGTTCGGCCCCTATGTGCAGCGCGGCGAAGGCAAGGAGGCCAAGCGCTCCAGCCTGCCCAAGGGATGGACGCCCGACAGCATCGATCATGAGAAAGCGTTGGCGCTTTTGAGCCTGCCGCGCGACATCGGCCAGCATCCCGAGTCCGGCAAGATGATCTCGTCGGGACTTGGCCGTTACGGCCCGTTCCTGCTCCATGACGGCGGCTACGCCAATCTCGAAAGCATCGAGGACGTCTTCTCCATCGGTCTCAATCGCGCCGTAACGGTGATTGCCGAGAAGAAGGCCAAGGGGCCTGGCCGCGGACGCGGTACGCCGGCGGCATTGAAAACGCTGGACGATCATCCCGATGGCGGCGCAATCACCGTGCGCGATGGCCGCTACGGGCCTTACGTGAACTGGGGCAAGATCAACGCGACACTGCCCAAGGACAAGGACCCGGCTTCGGTCACCATGGAAGAGGCGCTGGCGCTGATCGCCGCCAAGGCCGAAGCATCGGGCAAGAAGACCAAGGCTCCGGCCAGGAAGGCGGCGGCGAAGAAAACGGCGAAACCAAAAGCCAAGAAAGCCGCGGCCGCCAAAACGACGAAGGATTGAATTTGGGCTCCCCTCCCCGCACGCCCAAATCAGGCAAATCCAGATCCCCCGCCCCGGATGGTCCGGCCGGCACTGCCGGCAAGGATCAACCGGTATTTCGCCGCGGCGATTTGCCGGATCGGCAGACAATTCTCAGTTTTCTGACCGAGAACCCCGAGCGGGCCTCCAAGCGCGACATCGCCAAGGCCTTCGGGCTCAAGGGCGATGCCCGAGCGGAGCTCAAGGCGCTGCTGCGCGAACTGGAAGATGAAGGTCTGATCGAGCGCGATCGCAAGATGCTCAGACGGCCAGGCGCCCTGCCTGCCGTCACGGTGCTTGAAGTCACCTTGCGCGGCAGCGATGGCGATCTGATCGCCCGGCCCGCCGAATGGCTCGAAGAGCACGGGCCGGCGCCGGCGGTGACGATCCGGCAATCCAATGCCGGGCGCGACAAGGGCCGCGGCAAATCCCGCACGCCCTCAACGGCGGCCACGATCGGCGACCGCGTGCTTGCCCGGATCTTCTCGACGTCACACGGAAAATCAACCGCCTACACCGCCCGGATCATGAAAATCCTGGACCGCCGTGGCGGTGCGATCCTGGGCGTGTTCCGCGAGACTCCCGGCGGCGGCGGCCGGATGATGCCCATCGAGCGCCGCGGCGAGGAATACGCGATTGATCCCGATTACACCGGCGGCGCAGCCGATGGCGACCTGGTGGAAGTCGAGACCGCACGCCGCGGTCGCATGGGCCTGCCGCGCGCCAGGGTGATGAAGGTTCTGGGTTCGGTCGAGGGAGAAAAGGCGATCTCGATGATCGCCATCCATGCCCATGGCATCCCGCATGTGTTTCCGTCCGAGGTGATTTCAGCCGCCGATGCCGCGCAACCCGCGCCGCTTGCCGGCCGGGAAGACTGGCGGAAGATCCCGCTGATCACCATCGATCCGGCCGACGCCAAGGATCATGATGATGCGGTGTATGCCGAGGACGACCCTTCGCCCGACAATCCCGGCGGCGTCATTGTCACGGTGGCGATCGCCGATGTGTCCTGGTATGTGCACCCTGGCTCGCCGCTCGACCGGGAAGCGCTGAAGCGCGGCAACTCGGCCTATTTCCCGGACCGGGTGGTGCCGATGCTGCCCGAACGGATCTCCAACGATCTGTGTTCGCTGCGTGAGGGCGAAGACCGGCCGGCGCTGGCGGTCAAAATGGTGTTTTCGGCCGAGGGCCGCAAGATCAGCCACCGGTTTCACCGGGTGATGATCAAGAGTGCCGCCAAACTGTCCTATCAGCAGGCACAGGCGGCGATTGACGGGCGCACCGACGAGGCCACCGGCCCATTGCTGGACCCGGTGCTCAAACCGCTGTGGCATGCCTATGGTGTGCTGAAGCGCGGACGCGACAAGCGTCAGCCGCTCAATCTCGACATGCCCGAACGCAAGATCGTGCTGACGCCGGAGGGCAAGGTCGACAAGGTGATCGTGCCCGAACGGCTGGATGCGCACAAGCTGATCGAAGAGTGCATGATCCAGGCCAATGTGGCCGCTGCCGAGACGCTGGAAAAGCGCCGGCAACCGCTGATTTACCGGGTGCACGACCAGCCATCGCTGGCCAAGCAGGAAGTCTTGCGCGAATTCCTCGCCACGCTGGGGCTTTCGCTGGCCCGCGGCGCAGCCGTTCGGGCTGCGGCCTTCAACGGCATCCTGGCGCGCGCATCGGGCGAGCCGCATCAGATCATGGTCAACGAGATGGTGCTCCGCAGCCAGAGCCAGGCAATCTATTCGCCGGAGAATCTCGGGCATTTCGGGCTCAATTTGCAGAAATATGCGCATTTCACGTCGCCCATAAGACGCTATGCCGATTTGATCGTGCATCGCGCGTTGGTGGGATCTCTAGGCCTTGGCGAAGGCGCGATCACGCCGGAGCAGGAAGCAGCGCTGGAGACGATCGCTGCGGAGATTTCAACGGCCGAACGCCGCGCCATGGCCGCCGAGCGCGAGACTGTCGACCGGCTGATCGCCCATCATCTCGCGGGGCGGATCGGCGAAGCGTTTGACGGGCGCATCTCCGGCGTGACCAAATCCGGGCTGTTTGTCAGCCTGCCGCAATATGGAGCGGATGGTTTCATCCCTGTTTCCACCCTGGGGCTTGACTACTATCACTATGATGAGGCTCATCAGGCGCTGACGGGGGAAAAGAGCGGTCTCGGCTACCGGCTCGGCGACAGTGTCGAGGTCAAGGTGGTGGAAGTGGTGCCACTGGCGGGATCGATACGTTTCGAGATGCTCAGTGAAGGCCGGAAGATGCCCACGGGGACCCGCTCTTTCCATAAATCCGGACGCGCGCGCCGCGGCGGAAGCAAAAAACCGGGAACCCGGCCGCCGCGCGGACGCCGCTGAAACCCGTTCTAGGCAATAGGGCCGCGCTGCCGCGCCCGACACGACAAGAAGGAGACGAGCGATGCTCGAATTTGGCCCAGACGCGGACAAGACCGCAACCAAGCCGCAAGCGCGCGACACCGGGCGCGCCATCAAGCGCGGAGCGCTTGGCCGCTGCCCGAACTGCGGCGAAGGCAAACTGTTCCGGGCCTATCTCAAGCCGGTGGATGCCTGCGCCAATTGCGGTGAGGAGATGCATCACCACCGCGCCGACGATTTGCCCGCCTATCTGGCGATCTTTGTGGTCGGCCACATTGTGGTGGCGGGCTTCATGGCGACCGACACCTGGCTGGTGCTCGAGAGCTGGCAGCATCTGGCCATCTGGATCCCGGTGACGGTGGTGCTGTCACTTTTGCTGCTGCAGCCGCTCAAGGGCGGCGTCATCGGGCTGCAATGGGCCTTGCGCATGCACGGGTTCGGTGGCGAAAGCGAAGAGCCGATGCTTGAGCCCGCCCATGAGGATGCGCGATGAGCGATGACGGCGCGGTGAAAGCCGAGCTCCTCACCGAGGATCTCAAGCATCGCAACGAACAAACCCATCCGCCACGTCGGCCGCGCGATGCGGCTGCACTGGTGCTGGTTGACCGGACACGGCCGACGCCCAGCGTGCTTGTGGGCAAGCGCGGCAAGGCGCACGCCTTCATGCCGGATCTTTACGTGTTTCCGGGCGGGCGGCGGGACCCGGGCGACAACAAGACCCCGCTTGCCCATCCGCTCGACAGCGATGTGGCGCAGAAACTGCTTATGCGCACCCGCGCGAATTTCAGCGAGAGTGCGGCCCGCGGGCTGGCGGTTGCCGCGGCACGGGAGATGATGGAAGAGGCGCATTTGTCGCTCACCCCGTCCGTGCTTGGTCCGGTGCTGCGCCCCGATGTGGCGCCCTTCCGGTTTCTGGCGCGGGCCATTACTCCGCCCGGCATGCCGCGCCGCTTCGATACGCGGTTCTTCGTCTGCTTCACGGACGAGATCGAAGCCGATCCGCAGGCGGTCCGCGACAGCGAAGAACTACACGACTTAACCTGGCTGCCGATTGACGGGCAGGAGGATTATCCCCTGCCCCGCATCACCAAGGTGATCCTGACCGATCTGGAGCAGGCGCTTGAGGATGACGCGTCTTTACCATTCCGCAGGACGGTTCCGTTTTACTATTTCCGTAAAGGGCGATTCGTCCGTGAATTGATTTAGACCGGATTGCGGCCGCAGGATGCATCAGGCCGCATGATCCCGGAGGCCGGGTGACCGAGCAGCAAGGCTTTTTCAGATGAATCATGCACCATCGGATCAAACCGAACTGCGCGAACAAATCCATTGGCCCGCACTTATCGCCGCCGTGGCTTCGATCACCGCAGTTGGCATCGCCATCGGCCTGGGCCTGCCGCTTTTGTCGGTGATTTTGGAGAAGCGCGGCGTTTCGTCGTCGATGATTGGTCTGAATTCGGCCATGGCGGGTGCGGCGGCGATGGTTGCGGCCCCCATCACCACATGGATTGCGCGGCGGCTGACGGTGGTCACCACCATGGTCCTGGCGATTGTCGCCGCAGCAGCCAGCGCGCTGGGCTTCTACTACGCCGAGGCGTTGTGGATGTGGTTTCCGCTGCGCATCGTTTTCCACGGCGCCATTACCATTTTGTTCGTGCTGTCGGAGTTCTGGATCAACACCGCAGCGCCGCCATCGAGGCGTGGACTGGTGCTTGGAATCTACGCCACCGTGCTGTCGCTCGGCTTCGCCGCCGGGCCTTTGATCTTTTCGGTGATCGGTTCAGAAGGCGTCCTGCCGTTCGCAATCGGGGCCGGCATCATTTTGATGGCGGCGATCCCGGTGTTGATGGCGCGCCACGAAAACCCCGTCATCGGCGCCTCCACCAATCTGCCTTTCATGCGCTATGTGTTTCTGGTGCCTACTGCGACAGCTGCGGTGTTCGTGTTCGGTGCAGTTGAATCTGGCGGATTGTCGCTGTTTCCGATCTACGCCAACCGTACGGGCTTTACCGAATCGCAAGGCGCGCTGCTTTTAACCATGATCGGGCTCGGCAATGTGCTGTTTCAGATCCCGGTGGGGCTGATTGCTGACCGGATCAGTGACCGGCGCAGATTGCTGTCGTTGTTTGCCGTTATCGGGCTTGCGGGCTCGCTGGCGCTGCCATTCCTGATCGACAACTGGCTGCTGACCGCGGTGATCTTGCTGTTCTGGGGCGGCAGCGTGGCCGGGCTCTACACGGTCGGCCTGGCGCATCTGGGCGACAAGCTGCACGGCGCGGACCTGGCTTCTGCCAATGCGGCTTTCGTGTTTTGCTATGCGCTGGGCATGCTGGTCGGCCCTCAGACCATCGGCGTGTCGATGGATCTGACCGGCCATCATGGATTTGCCTGGGCTCTGGCCTTCTTTTTCGGACTGTATGTGGCGCTTACAGCGTTTCGGTTGATACTGAGCCCGAAACGGGCTTGACATTCGGTCCGGTATTTGTAGTTTCCGCGCAAGTTTCGCCGTGGAGCCTGTGCGCTGTCCGCGGCTTCATTTTTGAAGAAGGCAAGACATCATGGCCAAGGCGACCACCATCAAGATCAAGCTCCTGTCGACCGCAGACACGGGCTTCTTTTACGTGACGAAGAAAAACAGCCGCACCTTCACCGACAAGATGGTGAAAACCAAATACGACCCGATTGCCAAGAAGCATGTCGAGTTCAAGGAAGCCAAGATCAAGTAACGGGCTTTCCGCGTCCTCGCCTGTTCTCCCGAGAGCAGCCGCGACACCAGACCACAAAAAACCCGCTTCCAGTCTGGAAGCGGGTTTTTTGTGTCGAGGGCCGATCAAAACGAAGGCGTGGAACGAGGATGCCACTATGCACTCAGTCTTGATCGGCCACCCCACGACCCAGGAGATGCGGCGGACCTGAACATCATGGGGTTTTCGTATTCAATGCGATTTCGTCCGGATGCCGCAGCCAGCCGAATTCGTCTTTTCATCATCAACTTTTGTACCAATTATGGAAAAAATCAACAGTTTCTTAAGCTTTGGTCCCGTCTGTCCACCATCGTGGTTAATCCAGGAGCCGCAAAACCCATGCGATGTTATGGGGATGCCGGTGCCATCGGCGACATCGCGACCGGTCAGCACGCGACAAGTCGAGCGGCACCCGCGGCGCGCGCCTTGCCCGCTCAGTTCAGGTTGAAAGAATTTGAATTGAACAGCGACGCGCGCTCAGGCGGCCTCGCCGACCACCCGGTTTCGGCCGGCGTGCTTGGCCTGGTAGAGCGCCTGGTCGGCCCGGCGGAGCAGCGACGCGGCGTCTTCGCCCGCAGTCTCGAGCGTCGCCACGCCCACCGATGTGGTCACCGCCGCCTGGGCGCCGGTAGCCGATAATGCGAAAGGACATGCGGCAATCGCATCACGCAGCCGCTCGGCGATCTGTGCTGCCACCCCTTGGGTGGTGTCGGGCATGACGACGACGAATTCTTCGCCGCCATAGCGGCAGGCAAAATCAGCGCCGCGCACCGCGCCGCGCAAGCGACGGGCAAATTCGCGCAACACATCATCCCCGCCTTCATGGCCGTGCCGGTCGTTGATCGCCTTGAAGTGATCGATATCGGTTATCAGCACCGACAGTGGCCGGTCGCGGCGGTGGGAGCGGTCGACAAGCGTTGCCAGATGGGTGTCGAGATAGCGGCGGTTGTTGAGCCCGGTCAGCGCATCGGTAACCGCCATTTCGACGGATTGCGTGAGGCTCGCGCGCAGCCGGTCGGTGTAGCGTTTGCGGCGGATCTGAGTGATGCTGCGGGCCACAAGCTCATTGGGATCGAGCGGGCGCAGCAGATAATCATTGACGCCCAGATCCAACGCCCGGATCACCAGATCGTCCTCGCCCTGCTCGGCCACAACCAGCATTGGAATGAAGCGAGTGCGTTCGAGTGAGCGCAATTGCGAGCACAGCCGCAACGGGTCGTAGTCCTCAAGCGCCGAGGACACGATCACCAGCTCATAGGGTTTTTCCGCCGCTTCAAACAGGGCTGCCTGCGGATCGCCAATGGCGGTGATTTCGGCAATGCCCTTGAGCGCCCGGGCCATGCGATCCTGGGTGTTGGCGCGGCCTTCGACCAGCAGCACCAGCCCCGGTTCGTCAAGCTGGCCCTGATGCGGGGAGAGCAGGCCTTCGATGCCGGTGGACCGGGCGGTCTCGGCGCGCAGCCTTAACTCATCGCTGAGCGCCTTGAAGCGAATCAGGCTTTTTACCCGCGTCATCAACTGCAAATCGTTGACCGGCTTGGTGAGAAAATCATCGGCGCCGGCCTTGAGCCCGCGAACCCGGTCGGCGGGCTGATCGAGTGCTGTGACCATCACCACCGGAATATGGGCTGTACGCGGGTTCTGCTTGAGCCGCTCACAAACCTCGAAACCGTCGATGCCCGGCATCATGATGTCGAGCAGGATCAGGTCGACCTGGGTCTGGTCGCAAATTGACAGTGCCGTCATTCCGTCATGGGCGGTCAGTACTTCGAAATACTCGGCCATAAGGCGCGCTTCGAGAAGCTTCACATTGGCCGGGATGTCATCAACCACCAGGATTCGCGCAGTCATGTGAAGTCTCCGCGCTTACGCATCACCAAGATAGGTCTTGATGGTTTCGATGAATTTGGGCACCGAGATCGGTTTTGAAATATAGGCCTCGCACCCACCCTGCCGAATGCGTTCCTCATCACCCTTCATGGCGAAGGCGGTGACTGCGATCACCGGAATGGTGTGCAGATCGTCGTCCTGCTTGAGCCATTTGGTGACTTCGAGGCCGGAAACCTCCGGCAATTGAATGTCCATCAGGATGAGATCGGGACGGTGCTGACGGGCGAGATCCATCGCCTCCATACCATTGCGGGTCTGGATGGTTTTGTAGCCTGACGCCTCGATCAGGTCCCGGAAGAGTTTCATGTTGAGTTCATTGTCCTCAACAATCATCACCTGCTTTGTCATATCCGTTCCCGTTCCCCGCTCCGCGCCGTAGCCGGCCCGCCGGTTGCCAGCTTCATCGGCCGGCATATCGCCAAATCGCATCTGCGGCGCCCGCCGCGGCCACTCATATCCATCCGGACAATGATCCTCATTGCGCCAAGCTTAGTTCCATTAGGTTGAAAAAGTGGTAATCGGTCCATTCGAATGCAGACTAGGCCGGACCGAAAGGACAACAGCCAATGGCGGATGCGGAAGACACGGCGATTGCAGCACTTGCCTGGCTGGCCGGCCAACCGGAACTGATGGGCCGGTTTCTGGCGCTCACCGGCCTTGAGGCCTCCAATCTGCGTGAGGCGGCGCGTGAACCCGGTTTTCTCGCCGGTGTGCTGGGTTTTTTGATGAATCACGAGCCGACGCTGATGGATTTCTGCGCGGCGACCGACACCAGACCCGAAACCGTGGCCCGCGCCTTCCGGGCGCTTGGCGGTGCGGACGGCGCGGAATGATGCGCATTCCCGACGCCGAACATGACGATCTTCACCTTGGCGACCGGGCGCTGATCGTTTGCGACATCGACGAGGTTGTGCTGGAATTCGTCGCACCGTTTCAGGCCTATCTCATCCACAACGGCTATGAATTGCGGCCGCGCTCGTTCCGGCTGACGGGCAATGTGTTTGCGCTGGAAGACGGCAGCGAAACCGCCCAGGCCGAGGTGGACCGGCTGCTCGAGGCGTTTTTTGCCGAACAGGATGGCTGGCAGACGCCGGTGGAGGCCGCCGCCGACAGTCTGGCGCGGCTGGCAGACCGGGCGGATGTGGTGTTTCTCACCGCCATGCCGCCCAGGCACCGCGCCATCCGCAGGGAGCTTTTGAGCCGCCACGGCTTCGATTACCCGATGATCGCCACGGAAGCCGCCAAAGGACCGGCGGTGCGGGCGCTGCATGGCGAGCGCAAGCATCCGCTGGCCTTCATCGACGACATCTTCATCAATCTGCATTCGGTGCGGGCGCATGTGTCCCAGACGCTTTTGATCAATCTGATGGCCAATGAGAGTTTCCGGGCACTGGCGCCGCATCCGGGAGAAGGTGTGGAGATCGCTACCGGCTGGGCCCATGCCGAAACGCTGATCAGCGCGCATCTCGACCGGCCCGCCGCCTGACCCCAGTAATCGTGGCCAATTCCTTCGTGACCGGCGAACGCAGCTCACGCGAGCACCTTGCGCATCAACGGGCGCCCAGGTTTGCGCTCGGCGACGGTCTCGAACCCGGCCTTTTCAAAGACGGCCTTGGATCCCACATACAGGCTCGGCGATTTTGAGTGTTTGGCCTGCTCCATCGGACAGGCTTCGAGGATGCGCGCGCCATAGCAAGCGGCATGATCAACGGCCGCATCCAGCAATGCGCTGCTGTGCCCCTCACCGCGCCGGCTTGCGGTGATGAAAAAACACGACACCGCCCACAGGCCAGCATCATCCGGATCATCGCCATCCAGCGGGCGCGAGACGGTGCGGCTCGTGTTCCAACGCGGCACATGGGCGCGCGGCGTGACTTGCACCCAGCCAATCGGCTGCTGGTTGTCAAATGCGATCAGCCCTGGCGGCAGCGGCGCAGCTGTGGCCGCCTTGAGCAATTCTTCCCTGTCGTCCCGGCTCATTGCCAGCCGTTGTTTGGGCGCCAGCCGGAAGTAGCTGCACCAGCAGCCGTAACAGGCGCCCTGCGGCCCGAACAATGCCTTCAGCGCCGGCCAGAGATCGTGGGTTGCGGGACGGATATCAAGGCTCACGGCTCCGGGGCTCCTGACGTGCGGGGCGGACTTGTGAGTCGGAAGATTATTGCGTAATCTGCGAATGTTCAACCTTTGTTCTTGTTTTCGCCGAGCCGATGACCCAAGCGCCGCCCCCAGATCCGGTTTCCGGGTTTTGCCGTGATTGCCTGACTCCTGCCGGATCCGGGTGCCGCTGTGCAAGCTGCGGCAGCCCACGCATTATCCGTCATGCCGAAATCGATGAGCTCACGCTGGCGCATGTGGATTGCGACGCGTTCTACGCCACCGTGGAAAAGCGCGACAATCCGGATCTGGCCGACAAGCCGGTGATCATTGGCGGCGGCAAACGCGGCGTGGTCTCCACATGTTGCTATATCGCGCGCGTTCACGGAGTGCGCTCGGCGATGCCGATGTTCAAGGCGCTTGACGCCTGCCCGGATGCGGTGGTGATCAAGCCCGACATGGAGAAATATGTGCGAGTCGGCCGCCAGGTGCGGCAAATGATGGAGGAGCTCACACCACTGGTGCAGCCTATTTCCATCGACGAGGCTTTTCTGGATCTCGCCGGCACCGAACGGCTGCACAAGGACACACCGGCGCGGACGCTGGCGCGGTTTGCAGCCCGGGTGGAGGCCGAAATCGGCATTACCGTTTCGGTGGGGCTTTCCTATTGCAAGTTCCTGGCCAAGGTCGCCTCTGATCTCGACAAGCCGCGCGGCTTTTCGGTGATCGGCAAGCACGAGGCGCTGGATTTCCTGCGGCCGCGACCGGTGACGCTGATCTGGGGCGTGGGCAAAGCCTTTGCCGCCTCGCTCGAGCGCGACGGGATCCGCACCATCGGCCAATTGCAGACCATGGATCTTGAGGCGCTGATGCGCCGCTATGGGGTGATGGGCAAACGTCTCCATCATCTGGCGCGCGGCGAGGATGACCGCACGGTTCACCCCAATGAAGGCGCCAAGAGCGTGTCGACCGAAACCACGTTCAACACCGATCTTTCAAAGGCAGAGGAGCTTGTTCCGATTCTCAGGCGGTTGTCGGAAAAGGTTTCGGCGCGGCTCAAGGCATCGGACATTGCCGGGCAAACAGTGGTGCTCAAGCTCAAGACCGCCGAGTTCAAGAGCCGTACCCGCAATTTCAAACTGGAGGACCCGACGGTGCTGGCCGACCGGATCTTCCGCACCGGGCTGCATCTGCTGGACAAGGAGCTTGGCGGAGACCGGTTCCGGCTGATCGGCATCGGGGTCAGCGACCTCACGGACGCCTCGCGCGCCGATCCGCCCGATCTGGTTGATCCTGCCGCCGCCCGGCGCGCTGTGGCGGAAAGCGCAATTGACGAGGTGCGCCAGAAATTCGGACGCGACATCGTCGAGACCGGATACACCTTCGGCACCTCCCGCAAGATGAAGCAGGCGGATCAGGATTGAGGGTTTGGCCTGATTGTTCATTCAAATCAGGCATCTGCTCTAACTCTTTCATGCGCATTTTGATCTGGTTGGGCGACCTGTATTGCGACGACCGGCGAGCCTTTCGGAGTGGCATGGAGTGTTGCGCGCCTTGTTCCGTGAAGCCTGCAGCGAAGTCGCTGGAAATGACACTGGCGCGACATTCCGGCGCCAAAGCGCGCCCCTGCATCGCACGGTCATGAACCACTGCTGGCGACCGGACGATGGCGCCCGGTCCGCAATCATTGCGCCATATGGCTGAATATTGGGCATTTTCTCACATTGGCTGTATTGCGTTGTTCGCCATGCCTACTGTTTCCGCGCGATAACGCGCCGCGGATTGGAGAATTTTCAGCTTCTGCTCAACTCGAGGGATCGGGACCCTCACCTGCTGCTGCGCGAGAACATCCAAAACACCGCAAATCCCGTCTTCTTTGAAACACCACCCGATAGCCGAACGGTCAACAATCAGATTGTGATCTTCGATTGCCGGCAGCGCTTTGAGGCTACAAGCTCCCCCTTGTGGCGCAGAGTTTCGCTAACGCGTCTTCCAACGTCGCTCTCATCAAACCTGACAAACCCAAACGACAAAAGTTCAAGCGGTATCCAATTGGCTATTTCCATATCGATATTGCCGGGGTTAGGACCTGGGAAGGCAAACTCTATCTCTTTGTGGCTATTGACCGAACCAGCAAGTCGCCGTGGCGCAGTTGGCCGGGAAAGCCAATCGTAAGACAGCCTGGGAGTTCCTGGAACATCTACTACAGGCGGTGCCCTGCAAGATCCGCACGATCCTGACGGACAACGGCATCCAGTTCGCCAAGCAGCCACGCAATCGTGACAGCGTGACATTCCGCAAGATGCGTTTTGACCTGATCTGCGAGGCCAAAGCCATCGAACACCGGCTGACCAAACCAAATCATCCGTGGACCAACGGCCAGGTCGAAAGGATGAACCGTACGATCAAGGACGCAACGGTCAAGCGCTACCGCTACGAAAGCCACGATCAGCCTCGAAGCCACCTCGCAGATTTCCTGGATGCTTACAACTTCGCACGAAGACTGAAGACACTCAGCGGCCTCACGCCTTACGAATACATCCGCAAAATCTGGACATCGGAGCCAGATCGATTCATCCTAAACACAATCCACCAGATGCCGGGACTAAACAGCTAGGCAGGAAGCCAATCTTCCGGGATCAGCCGCCAGCACCGACTACATCAGTCGGACAGATGCAAAGTTGGTCTATGTGTCCCTTTACAGCTTGTCGGCCTACTCGGTATTGCATATCAACTCTTCTCATGCCGCGCTGACCGGACAGAGCTTCACTTATGATGGCCAAGCCAAACCCACGTCCGGCTCAACAATCCTGCCCAGCACGATCCAGCTTCTCAACACTTCGTGCAACACGGTGGCCTCGGGGTTTGCCAAAGATTTTATGGTCAACGGGCATGGCCAAGCCACCGTGATCACCAGCGCAGCCTCAGTTTTGAATAACGGATTGGGCAGCTTCCAGATTGCCAACTAAATGATGCTGGCCCTGCTTGGCGGCGCGCAGTTGGGCATGGCGCCCCCCAGCCAATCGATATCCGACTCTATACAGCATCAGATCAGAAAGCGCAGCGTACCCGCGGTCTCCGTTCACCCCCGCTGATGCTCGAATTCGCCGCAGGCAACGCGACCCAGACCGTCCATTTCGATGATTAAAACAGCAGTTCGTGAATGGCGGCGTTGCATAGCTGACAGATTTGCTCCGGCCGCCATGGCTGATACGGGTAGCAACAAGTGATTGAGATGCCCGGAAAATGCGGCGGAAATGGCGTGACAAGGCTCTGTTGCGCGAGCCGGTCGGCTAAACCAGCTCCACATCCAGCACCCCGGGAGCCGCCTTCAGCGCAGAGGCGATCTGCGGGGAAATCTTGTAGCGGTCCGCCAGCGTGACTTCGATTTCGCGGCGTCCATCATCCTTGATCATGATGAACGACACCTGGCCGTCGCCACGGGTCTTGAGATGAGTGGTCAGCGACCCGAGCGGCTTGGCATCACGCAGATAGACCCTTAGCGCCGACTGGCCGCGGGCGGCGCGGTCCTCCAGCGAATCGGCGGTCTGAATGCGCAGGCCAATGCCTTCGGGTCGCTCTTCGGCGTTGACGGTGATGACAATCGATTTGCCCGGCTCGAGCAACTCGCGATATTGCGCCAGACTCTCAGAAAACAGCACCGCCTCATATTGGCCAGAGCTGTCGGAAAAAGCCACGATGCCCATCTTGTTTCCGGTGCGGGTCTTGCGTTCCTGCTTTGAGGTGACGGTGCCCGCGAGCCGGCCCGCCGTTGCGCCGGCCTTGACGGCAATGGAAAAATCCGCCCAGGTTTGCACCCGCATTCTGTTGAGCAAATCCGAATAGGAATCAAGCGGATGCGCGGAGAGATAAAAACCCAGAGCCTGGAATTCGCGATGCAGCTTGTCGGCCGGCAGCCAGGGCGTGGCCTGTGGCAGGTGGATGGCCTCAACCTCGTTGGCGCCGCCCGAGCCGAACATGTCGCTCTGGCCGCTGATGCGGTTTTCCTGGGCCCGCTGGGCATAGCCCAGTATCCGGTCTAAGCCCGCAACCAGGGTGGCCCGGTCATGGCCGAAACAATCGAACGCGCCGGCGGTGATCAGGCTTTCGATCACCCGCCGGTTGACCTGACGCGGATCGATCCTGAGGCAGAAATCTTCAAGCGACGCAAAGGGATTGTCGCTGCGCACCTCGACGATGTGCTCGACCGCCGCCTCGCCCACGCCCTTGATGGCGGCGAGCGCGTAATAGATGCGGTTGTCCCCGGTTTCGAAATGCCTGAAGCTGGTCTGTACCGAAGGCGGCGCAACCTCGATGCCCAGGCGTTTGGCGTCCTGGCGAAAATCATTGAGCTTGTCGGTGTTCGACATGTCGAGCGTCATCGAGGCCGCCAGAAATTCGACCGGATAATGCGCCTTGAGATAGGCCGTCTGGTAGGACACGATTCCGTAGGCGGCGGCGTGCGACTTGTTGAAGCCGTAATTGGCGAATTTGGCCAGCAGATCGAAAATCATGTCGGCCTGCGGTTTGGAGACATCGCGCTCGACCGCGCCCTCGACAAAGCGGGCACGCTGCTTGTCCATCTCCTCCTTGATCTTTTTACCCATGGCGCGGCGCAACAGATCGGCCTCGCCTAGCGAATAGCCGGCCAGCACCTGGGCGATCTGCATCACCTGTTCCTGATAGACGATCACGCCTTGCGTCTCGGCCAGAAGATTGTCGATCTTGGGATGGATCGACGCCAGTTCCTCCTCGCCATGCTTGCGGGCATTGTAAACCGGGATATTCTCCATCGGACCGGGACGGTAGAGCGCCACCAGCGCGATAATGTCCTCAATCCGGTCGGGCCGCATTCCGATCAGCGCCTTGCGCATGCCCGCTGATTCCACCTGAAACACACCAACGGTTTCGCCGCGCGACAGCATTTCATAGGTGGGTTTGTCATCGAGCGGCAGGGCTTCGAGGTCGATGCTGACACCGCGCTTAGCCACGAAATCCACGGCTGTCTTAAGTACGGTCAGTGTTTTCAGACCCAGGAAGTCAAACTTGACCAGACCCGCCTGCTCCACCCATTTCATATTGAACTGGGTAACCGGCATGTCCGAGCGCGGATCGCGATACATCGGCACCAGCTGCGACAATGGCCGGTCACCAATGACGATGCCGGCGGCATGGGTGGAGGCGTGGCGGTAGAGCCCTTCGAGTTTCTGTGCAATGTCGAGCAGCCGGCCGACGGCGGGCTCCTTCTCGGTTTCTTCCGCAAAGCGTGGCTCTTCCTCGATCGCTTTGTGGAGCGGCGTCGGATTGGCCGGATTGTTGGGCACCAGCTTGCAGATCCGGTCAACCAGACCGTAGGGCATCTCAAGCACCCGGCCGACATCACGCAATGCAGCGCGGGCCTGCAGACTTCCGAAGGTGATAATCTGGGCTACCTGGTCACGGCCATATTTGTTCACAACGTAGCGGATCACCTCGTCGCGCCGATCCTGGCAGAAATCGATATCGAAGTCGGGCATCGAGATACGGGCAGGATTGAGAAAGCGCTCGAACAGCAGCGAAAAACGCAAAGGATCGACATCGGTGATGGTCAACGCATAGGCCACCAGAGAACCTGCGCCGGAGCCGCGGCCCGGCCCGACCGGAATGCCCTGGTCCTTGGCCCATTTGATGAAGTCGGCCACGATGAGAAAGTAGCCGGGGAACTTCATTCCCTCGATAATGCCAAGCTCGGTTTCGAGGCGTTCGCGGTAATCATCGGCGCTAAAGCCTTCGGCCAGGCCAATGCGGCCCAAGCGGATCTCCAACCCCTCCTCCGACTGACGCCTAAGTTCGGCGGCTTCCGCGGCCAGGGCCGCCTGTGGATCATCCTCGCCGCCGCCGGTAAAGCGTGGCAGGATCGGCGCGCGCGTCTCAACAATCGCAGCACAGCGCCGGGCGATCTCGATTGTGCTGTCGAGCGCTTCGGGAAGATCTGAAAACAGCGCCGTCATCTCGGCGCGCGACTTCAAGCAGTGATCGACGCTCAGCCGAAGCCGGCGATCATCCGACATCACCGCGTTGCAGGCCACAGCCATCAGGGCGTCATGGGCCTCGAAATCGTCGGGCGTGGGAAAGAATGCCTCATTGGAAGCCACCAGCGGAACCGCACTTTGATAAGCAAGCGCGATCATCCTGCTTTCATGCGCCCGGTCATAGCCCTCCTGGCGCTGCAGCTCGAGATAGAGCCGGTCGCCAAACACCGATTTGAGCCGTGACAGCCGAGCCTCCGCACGGTCGGAACGTCCCTCGATCATTGCCTGGTCGACCGGGCCGCCACGCCCGCCGGTGAGGGCGATCAGCCCTTCCGCTCCCTCTTCAAGCCAGGAGATGCAGATATGCGGCCGCTCGACGGAGTCGCCGTCCAGATAGGCACGGCTGACCAGCGCCACCAATCGTTCATAGCCGGTTCTGGTGGCGGCCAGCAGCACGATTGAGGGCGACTTTTGCAAATGGTCGCGATGCGAACGGCGGTCACCCTCCTGGCCATCTTCCATGTCAATATCGAGCTGACAGCCGATCAGCGGCTGAATGCCAGCCTCCATGGCCTTGACCGAAAACTCCAGCGCGCCGAACAGATTGTTTGTGTCGGTGATGGCGAGCGCCGGCTGCTCATCGGCCTCGGCGCGCTTGATCAGCGTCTTGATCGGAAGAGCGCCTTCCAGCAGTGAATAGGCCGAATGCACCCGCAAATGCACAAAACCAGGCCAATTGCCGCCGCTCTGGCCATGGCCCGGCCTGTCGCCATTCTGCGATGCACCGGCTGGACCGCCCGGGTCAACGTCTTTCCGAGCGCCGCCGTGGTCACCGCTCCGGGCGCCGTCCGATGCACTCGCGGGCTTGTCTGTGCCGTCTGCTCCGGACGCAACACCCGCGGCTAGATTTGCAAGCATCTTCGCCGATTTGCTTTCGCGCGCCATGCGGCCCCTCTGTCAATTGATGCAAGGCCCCGGCACCATCGACACGGCGCGAAGACTCAAAGCTCAATTGTGAGGACCCGGACCCGAAAGTCCAGTGCGCGCGTTCGCGAAATCAGAGGTTCACACAGCCAAGCCCCGCGCCGGCATCAGCGAAGCTGACAGCGCATGCTCAGGCCACAGTATCAGACCGGACCAATGGCGCTCTGGCGGCGCATAAAACCTATCACCGAGGCCTTTCAAAAGGCCATGGCGATAACGGCAAAACTCGCAACGAACAAAGACATGGAGACGAAAGCAGCGAGATCGCGGGCAAATGCAGTCATGATCAACTCCCATTTATTCCTGATGTGTTTGCATTATGTTCTATTTTTGTTCTGCTGTCAAGCCACGGCAACACATCCGGCTGGGTGCGGAAGCGGGAGCGAGAGAACGTGCCTGGCGGTATCGAGTTGGTTCGCAACGAGCCTCTGCACCGTGCTGGCCGGCACAGAGGTCCACAGGGCGCGCGAGACGCCCCGCCCTCGCCCCAGCGCTGTACCTCGCTCTCAACGCAGCGCCTCACCCAAGGCGGCGCGACGATGATTTGCCCAATCCGGCGCATGCCACACAGCAATAAGTTGGCTTCAGGTAGAGCTCCCATCAACCAAGCGGAAAGGCGTGGCAGCCCAGCTACCGGTATGAAGACGGTCAGGCGTCTTTGAAAGACGGAGTTTCATGATCGCCAACCGGGCAGTTGTAGACCCGGATATCGCTGATTGAGCCAATGGAGGACGCGAAAAAGCCCGGAGAATCATCAGATCCTCCGGGCCAGCACCTTTGTTCAGGTGATGCGCTTGCCTTAGTTGCAGGCGTCCTTGAGGCCCTTGCCTGCCGAGAACTTGGGCACGTTGCGTGCAGGGATATCGACTTCCTTGCCGGTCTGGGGGTTGCGGCCCTTGGAGGCTTCGCGACGCGACACGGTGAAATTGCCGAACCCGATCAGGCGCACATCGCCGCCGTTTTTCAGTTCGCCGGTGATCGTCTCAAACACCGCCTCGACTGCCGACGTTGCGTCACCCTTGCTAATGCCCGATTTCTCGGCCACTGCGGCCACGAGTTCATTCTTGTTCATTGTCCATCCCTTTCCTGACGTTTGGTCGACTCAGTTTGTTCGATGTGGTGATCCTACGCATCTCGCGGTCTCACGCAACCAAACTCCCTGCAAACCCGGGGTTTTTGGTGGTTTTTCAGGGGGAAAGACGACAACGGGCGGGGAAATTCCCCGCCCGTTCGGTTTTTATTGACCGCTAAGCCCTTAAGACAGCAAAAGCCCGGCCTTAGTGCGCAATCGCCGATCCGCTCTCATCGCCGGCCTCGGCGCCAATCGCCGTCTCCGGCTTGGCGTCGGGATCCCAAGTGATCGCCTCGGGCATGCGCACCAGCGCATGACGCAACACATCGCCCATCTTGGCCACCGGGATGATCTCGAGCCCGTTCTTGACGTTGTCGGGGATCTCGGGAAGATCCTTGGCATTGTCCTCGGGGATCATCACCGTCTTGATGCCGCCGCGCAGTGCGGCCAGCAGTTTCTCCTTGAGGCCGCCGATCGGCAGCACCCGTCCGCGCAGGGTGATCTCGCCGGTCATGGCAACATCGCGGCGCACCGGAATGCCGGTCATGATCGAGACAATCGACGTGGCCATGGCCACGCCGGCCGACGGCCCGTCCTTGGGCGTAGCACCTTCGGGCACGTGCACGTGGATGTCGCGCTTGTCGAACAATGGCGGCTCAATGCCGAAATCAACGGCTCGCGAGCGGACATAGGATGCCGCAGCGGAGATCGATTCCTTCATCACATCGCGCAGGTTACCGGTGACGGTCATCTTGCCCTTTCCGGGCATCATCACGCCTTCGATGGTCAGCAATTCGCCGCCAACCTCGGTCCAGGCCAGGCCAGTGACGACGCCGACCTGGTCGTCGCTTTCGGCTTCGCCATAACGGAACCGCGGCACGCCCAGATAGTCAGCCAGATTGTCTTCCGTGACGCTGACGGTTTCAACGCCCGACTTGAGGATCTCGGTGACCGCCTTGCGCGACAATTTCATCAGCTCGCGCTCGAAATTGCGTACGCCGGCTTCCCGCGTATAGGTGCGGACAACCTGTAACAGCGCCTCGTCGGTGATGGCGAATTCGCCGTCCTTGAGCGCATGGTCGCGCACGGCCTTCGGCAACAAATGACGACGGGCGATTTCGAGCTTCTCATCCTCGGTGTAGCCGGCAATGCGGATAATCTCCATCCGATCCATCAGTGGTGCCGGGATGTTGAGCGTGTTGGCCGTGGTGATGAACATCACGTTGGACAGATCATACTCGACTTCCAGATAGTGGTCCATGAAGGTCGAGTTCTGTTCCGGATCCAGCACTTCGAGCAGCGCCGACGACGGATCACCGCGGAAATCCTGACCCATCTTGTCGATCTCGTCGAGCAGGAACAGCGGGTTGGTTTTCTTGGCCTTCTTCATCGACTGGACGACCTTGCCGGGCATCGAGCCGATATAAGTGCGGCGGTGACCGCGGATCTCGGCCTCATCGCGCACGCCGCCCAGCGCCATGCGCACATATTCACGCCCGGTGGCCTTGGCGATGGACTTGGCGAGCGAGGTCTTGCCCACGCCGGGAGGGCCGACAAGGCACAGGATCGGGCCCTTGATCTTGGACGACCGCGCCTGCACGGCGAGATATTCGATGATCCGCTCCTTGACCTTCTCAAGCCCGTAATGATCCACCTCAAGCACCTTTTCGGCGGCATTGAGATCGATCTTGACGCGGGACTTCTTGCCCCAAGGCAGGCCCACCAGCCAATCGAGATAGTTGCGTACCACGGTGGCTTCGGCTGACATCGGGCTCATCTGCTTGAGCTTCTTGAACTCGGCTTCGGCCTTTTCGCGGGCTTCCTTGGACAGCTTGGTCTTGGCGATGCGGTTCTCGATCTCGGTCATCTCGTCGCGGCCTTCCTCGCCGTCGCCGAGCTCCTTCTGGATCGCCTTCATCTGTTCATTGAGGTAATACTCGCGCTGGGTCTTCTCCATCTGCCGCTTGACGCGGGAGCGGATGCGCTTTTCCACCTGCAGCACGGAAATCTCGCCTTCCATGAAGCCGAGCGCCTTTTCGAGCCGCCCTTTGATCGAGACGGTCGAAAGCATGTCCTGCTTTTCCGGGATCTTGATCGACAGATGCGAAGCCACGGTGTCAGCGAGCTTGGAATAGTCGTCGATCTGGCTCGCGGCGCCCACCACTTCGGGCGAAATCTTCTTGTTGAGCTTGACGTAATTCTCGAACTCGGAAACCACCGAGCGCGACAACGCCTCGATCTCCACGGGATCTTCACCCGGCTCCATCAGCTCAACGGCGCGGGCCTCGTAATAGTCCTCGCGGTCGGTGTAGCTGACGATCTCGGCGCGCGCCCGGCCCTCCACCAGCACCTTGACGGTGCCGTCGGGCAGTTTGAGCAATTGCAGCACATTGGCGATGGTGCCGATGTCGTAGATGCCCGAGGGGTCGGGGTCATCGTCGCCGGCGTTGATCTGGGTGGCGAGCATGATCTGCTTGTCCGATCCCATCACTTCCTCAAGCGCGCGAATGGATTTCTCGCGGCCGACGAAGAGCGGCACGATCATGTGCGGGAACACCACGATGTCGCGCAGCGGCAAGACGGGATACATGCCCGCCTCTTCGGCCGAGCGCGCTGAGCTCACTTTGTTGTCCGGCATGTCATTTCCTTTCCTGGCCTTTTCGGCCCTGCCCTTCAAGGCCTGTTGGCAACGCACGCGGCGGCCCCGGTTTTCCAGCGGCCGGCCCTGGCGCCCTTGACGAGGGATAGCGCCCTCGTCCGTGTAAGTGGAGAACCGGCTTACCGGTTTCAAGTCAATCGTGCGCCGGTGAACACCGGCTCACCGATTCGTGACGATATTAGAGATTGAAGATGGCGGGAAGCTGGAAGACCGGCGAAACAGACATCGCCAACAGATGATCCGAACACATCTTTCGCGTGAACACACAACTTACGCGCAAGAACTTGAAACGGTTCAATTCAACTTTGTCATGCAAGCTTGAAAGTCCCTAGCCCTCCGAGCGTCGGCGGATCAGTCCCGACACGGCCAGGATCAGCATGGAGGTAACAATCCAGCCCAGTGCCGTGTAGACCGATTTCGCCATCTGCCAATACCAGAATTTCGGGTCCGGCCGGCAGCGCATTTCCTGTTTGAGATCGATCAGCGGCACGAAGGTGTCAACCGCGTAAAGCGGCACATTGATCTGATCGCCGCAGGGTTTGGCGCGGCCATAGGCCGGTTCACCGGTCATCTCGATTTCCGTGACACCGGGAATGGCACCGCGCGCGTCGGCGCGCAATTCGACTGGCATCTCGTCGTAAATCAAGACCCCGCTGGATTGCCAGATTTGCGTCACCACGCTTCCCGCAAGGATGAGCAAAACAAACACCACGGTGGGCTGCACCGGCGAGAGCCCGTAATAGAACGGATGACGATAAAACCAGTCCGACCAGACAGGATAATAAAATCCGAGCATCGCCGCGGCCGCGAATGCGAGTGCGGAAAACACGAGTGAACCGAAAATCAGGTATGTCAGCACACCCGCAACCGCTGATATGGCGACCAGCAAGGTGATCCATTTCTTGTTGTCGGGGAAAACAGAAAACTTCTTTTTCCAGCGCTGCGTGTTGAATCCGGACTCAATGCTCATTCGGTCGTGAATGATCTCGGCGGCTTCGCGAGCCCGTCCCGAGCGCCGGAACAGTTGGGCAATATGCTCGTAAGGCTGAACGTTGAATTCGTTCTCGTCCTTGGGATTGTCATCAAGATATTGCAGCTTGAGCCAGTCCCGTCGGGCTTCCCACTGATTGTGCTGTCGTGCCCCCGATCCCGCCGCAACGTCGAAATCCGCGCTGACGCCGAGTGACTCCGGGTCCTCATTGTGCAGCGCATACCTGAAATTGTCCAAATTGAGCTGGAACAGCTGTCGTCCCGCCGAATTGGCCTGCCGGCGCGATCGACGCCAGGCCTGACCGCCGGCATCGTTGAGATAGGAGCATTCCACAAAGCCGAGATTGACGCGGGGCAATCCCTCGGGCTCTTGTCTGGCGGTGTCATCGGAAGCGGGCTGTTGATCGGTATTGACGGACCCGGACAGGCCAACTCGATACTGCTTGAACCTCTCATCAAGGTCATCGGTCGGTTCGCTCCACGGCGCCGGCATGGGCATGATTTCGGGTGCTCTATCCCGCCCCACGACCCTGCGCCGCCCGGTTCCCTGCTCGAAAATGATCGGGGCACTGTCGGCGAATTCAAACAGCGGTGTGTCAGCCGTCATCTCCACCTGACCGCCGGCGGCGATGCGGAAATCCGCGACGAACACCGCATTGCCGAAAATCACGGTCACCCCGGAGGCCACGAATACGCTCTCGCCGTCGGCGCCAACCTCGCGGGTCACCTCGAACCGCAATCCAGCCTTGGCTTGTGACCGGGATTTGCCGTTCGATGGTTCACCGGGCTTGAGCGAACGGTCCAGTTCTCCGGCGTCTTGGGGCAGACGGAACCAGCCATTATCGCCCCAGACCATGTGGCAGAAAAACCGCAGGTATTCGGCGGCGGTCTCCGTGGTCAGGTCGAGCTTTGGTCCGAGCCGCTGATTGAGTGCGTGAATTGGCGGCGACGTTCCATCCAGCTTGATGAACTCGTCTTCGCCATTCCAGAGATATGATCGACGCCACGCCTCGTCGTCCGCGCTTTGGGCTTCAAGCAACGCCCAACCGGGGTAAAAACCAAGCTCCCTGACCCCGGTCACGAATTCGCCGTTCTCGCCACTGCGGTTGGTCGCCTGCTTGGCTGGCTTGCGGATCGCATCGACAAAACGCTCGGCCTCGCCCTTGTCGAGCGCTGTCCAATCGCCAGGCACAATATCGATCGGATCACGTGGATTCTTGAACAGTTTCCGCCACAGCGCAGCCGAAACTTCCTTGATCGTTTTCGGATTGTAGCGGCGATACCCATCCTTGAAACTGATGGGGCACGCGCCTTCCAGGGCAAATTTCGGATCGTCGTCCAGCATCTCGACCATGCCAGTTTTCATGATCTTGAAATCAGCGACAAAAACATTCCATGCATAGATGACCGGCACGTTCCTCGCCAGAAAGGCGCCCTGGTCATCCTGATCCGGGGTCACCACAATCTGGGCGCCAGTGGCGGCGAGCGCCTTCGCCTCACCAAGATGGCTGCCCGAGTACCTCAAAAGCCCGTTTTCATCGAAGGGAATTCGGAACCAGCCCTCCTCACCCCAGACCACGCTGCAAAAAAAACGCAGATAATCGGCGGCGGTGGTGGCGTCGATTTTCAGCCGGTCGCCAAGCCGCTCGTTAAACGCGTGGATTGGCGGCGACGTGCCGTCAAGGTGAACCGGCTGGCTTCGTTCATCCCAGAGATAACTCGTATGCGCACCATCGGGTGTAACCGCCTCGATCATTGTATAGCCGGGATAAAACGGCAGATTCAGGGCCTTGACCGCCTTGAATGCCGCTACAATGGCCTCCGGTTCAGGTTCGTTTCGCGTCCATTGATAGTCAAGGTCGCTGAATTCGAGCGCGGCGGCTATGCGCGTTCCCATGAAATTGAACAGGGGTGGCGGACGGTGGCTTTCTGCTTTTTGAACATCGGATCCGGTTTGACCTTCGGTGTGATCCAGAGCATCGGCCACAACGCCCTTGACCTGGCACTCGCCATCGATGCGCATGTTGGACGCATCCAGCCTCTCATAGATCCGCAGACCCTGGAGCTTGGCATTGCCACCCACCCGGCAATTGCGCAGTTCGATCACTTTCGCGTGCGACCGGCCGACGAGCAACATACCTTCCACCCGGCCGTTCTTGAGCGACATAGAAGCAAGCTTTGGCGGCGCGTCTCTGGCCGGCGGCGGCTGTGCTTTGTCATCAAGTGCATTGGGCTTCAGATTCGGGGGCAGCATCTCACCCGACACACGCATGGCACCGCCACACACGACGTTGGAAAGATCGAGGTCCCGAAAGGAATCGGCGCCGCAAAACGTAAAATCGCCCGAAACCTGGTTGGAGGCGCAGGAGCAAAAAAGTGGTGCATCCAACGGCGCGGTCGCACCTTGTATGCGCACATCCATGTCGCCTTGAATGCGACAATTAGCCAGCCAAAGGGACTGCTCAACGCCGCTGATTCCCGGTTCATCGCGGGGCATGCGCGCAAGGATTGCCAATCCGCCGGCGTTTGCGTTCTGGACCATCAAGGCGCCGCCCAGTTCGGGAACATGCTCCTCATCTTCCGTCAGACGAATCAGACCGCCGATTTTTGCCTGGAAGAAGCTGATCGACTGGCAAGCGGCCCCGGTTTTTAAAAACGGCACTGTATGACAGCCACCACCCAGATGCACCTCTCCCACGGTTTCGGCGCCGTAAAAATCGATCATTCCATGGCAAAGCACCCGGTCACAACCTAAAGAACCCTGTGCCGGTTGACGTTCGCAAGACCGAAGCGAAATGATGCCTCCACATTTGGTGTATCCGAAATCAAGTGCGGTCGTGTCCCACTCCGCCGAGCATCGTATGCCCTGCATCCAGATGGTTTCATCGACATGGGCGGAGGACAGGGCCACGCCGCCATGGGCGCTGAATTTCGGCTGAAGCACGACCGACCCGGATATCCGCGAACCCGTAAGTTTAAGGGCATAGGGACGCTTTCCGGCGGATGAATCGAAAGCCTTGTCCTTGGGCAAGACGCACATGGTGGCGTGAGAGGCGCGGAATTCGCCGCGGATGCGTGCACCGGAGAAATTGGCCGCGCAGCGCGGCAATTTGTGTTTTTTGGGAGATTTGCCCTTTGCCGAAGGCTGCTCCGGCGTCAGCGGGTAGTCAAAATCCGCCTCGCTCGGCGACCGACGGCAGCCCGTGTTCTTATGGGAGAAGCACTCGGCGCTGGACACGCCGCTCAAATCCACGGGTCCATTGACGATGACATTGTCGGCGACCAGATCGACGAAGCGCGATCCGCTAAACGACAACTTGGCAAAGTGACCCTCGGTCAACACGATGTCGGCCTTCAATGGCTCGCCGTTTTTCGGCTTGTCGCCCTCGAAATGGCAGTTCTCGAAGATCGCTGGCGGGGCCTCCCGATCGAAGCCGCGATTGAGACCTGCCAGGTTAAGGGTGCCCCTGATCCACAGACCCTTGAGATGCAATCCGTGCCTCAGCCGGGTCGTCGTCGCCTCTCCATCCAAGGGAATCGCCAGGAAAAGATGACGGATGACCTTTGCACGGACAACACCGTTGATTGCATGTTTTCCGGGTTTTGAGGACGGCAGTTCGCCGTTACCATATTCGGCGAAACCGCTCGTCAGTACCGCATCGCGTACTTTACGTTCATAGGCACTCAACTTGAATGTCATGCCGCCCCTCCCAAAGCGTCAATGCATCGGCGGCTTCACTGTAGGGCTATGCGAAAAATCCGCAACCATTGCGAATGTTTCTTCCAGGCATGCACGCCAAAAAGCCATTCTTGCGCAGCGAACAGGTTTTCACCGGCCAATCGAGCGCATTTCCCGTGATTCCGGAGGCGCTCCAAATACTCTACAGTGCCGCGCATCCAATGGGATACGCAAAGGGCCCTGTAACACATTGAAAAAATGCATGTTGCGCTCTGTCGAAGCCGATTGAGCGCGACATGCATTGCTCTCTTGTTTTCAGCAACGTTCGGTCGGTACACCGCTCACACTTTTTCCAAAATCGCTCCGGCGGACCGTATCAGCCTTTCCTTTTCCAAGCGAGGTTGCGGTTCCATGCGAAAAACCCTCCGGTGCGATACCGGAGGGTTTTTCAAGTCCCGGATCCCTGATCGCCCATTCAGGCGGAGGCGGACCCCTGGGTTTCTTCGTCGCGCTCGGCGTAAATGTAGAGCGGACGGGCATTGCCGTTGACCACTTCGTCGGAAATGACCACCTCGCGTACGCCCTCGAGCGCCGGCAGCTCGAACATGGTGTCGAGCAGGATCTTTTCCATGATCGAGCGCAGGCCGCGCGCACCGGTCTTGCGGATGATGCCGCGTTTGGCGATCTCGCTGAGCGCGCTTTCGTGGAAGGTCAGTTCGACATCTTCCATCTCGAACAGCCGCTGATACTGCTTGACCAGCGCATTCTTGGGCTCGGTCAGGATCTGGATCAGCGCTGACTCATCAAGATCCTCCAGCGTGGCAAGCACCGGCAGACGGCCGATAAATTCCGGGATCAGGCCGAATTTTACCAGATCTTCCGGCTCGAGTTCGCGCAGCACCTCGCCAACGCGGCGCTCGTCCTGGGCGCGCACGGTGGCCGAGAAGCCGATCGAGGTCTTTTCGCCACGGGCCGAGATGATCTTGTCGAGGCCGGCAAAGGCGCCGCCGCAGACAAACAGGATGTTGGTGGTGTCGACCTGCAGGAATTCCTGCTGCGGATGCTTGCGCCCGCCCTGCGGCGGCACGGAGGCGACGGTGCCTTCCATGATCTTCAGAAGCGCCTGCTGTACGCCCTCGCCCGACACGTCACGGGTGATCGACGGGTTGTCGGATTTGCGCGAAATCTTGTCGACCTCATCGATATAGACGATGCCGCGCTGGGCGCGCTCGACATTGTAATCGGCAGCCTGAAGCAGCTTGAGGATGATGTTTTCGACATCCTCACCCACATAACCGGCTTCGGTCAGTGTGGTCGCATCAGCCATGGTGAAGGGCACGTCGATGATGCGCGCCAGTGTCTGGGCCAGATAGGTCTTGCCGCAACCGGTGGGGCCGACCAGCAGGATGTTGGATTTCGCCAGTTCCACCTCGCCCGACTTGGAGGCGTGGTTGAGCCGCTTGTAATGGTTGTGCACGGCGACCGACAGGATCTTCTTGGCCTGGTGCTGTCCGATCACATATTCATCGAGGGTCTCGATGATTTCCTGCGGGGTGGGCACGCCATCGCGCGACTTCACCATCGAGGATTTGTTTTCCTCGCGGATAATGTCCATGCACAGCTCCACGCATTCATCACAGATGAACACGGTCGGACCGGCAATGAGTTTGCGCACTTCATGCTGGCTCTTGCCGCAGAAAGAGCAATAAAGGGTGTTTTTGGAATCGCCGCCGTTGCTGCCGCTGACCTTGCTCATTTCACTTTCCTTCCCGCAATCTGGACACCAGATCCAGATGTTTGGCGCCAGACCGATCACCACGCCATCGCGTAATCCTGGTCCGGCAAATTCGGGGTACATACCGTTCGTCAGGTAAACCAGCCCTGAGCCCGGTGGCAACGAATCCCCGTCAATTTGGCGATGCTACGCCCGAGAAATTGAATATAGACTTAACGGCCAATATTAGCGCGGTCCAGCCTCAGCGCCAGCCCGGGCACACGAAAACGTGTTGCCGAAGCAGCGCAATGGTTCGAAATCTGCGGTCGTAGGCAGGGCGGATCAGCTTTCCAACGGGGCTTCAACGTTTTCGCGCTTGTCGAACACGCGATCGATGAGGCCGAATTCAAGCGATTCCTCCGCCGTCATGAAGTGGTCACGGTCGAGCGTTTTTTCAACCATCTCATAATCCTGGCCGGTATGTTTGACGTAAATCTCGTTCAGCCGGCGTTTCATCTTGATGATGTCCTGGGCGTGGCGCTCGATATCGGAGGCCTGGCCCTGGAACCCGCCCGAAGGCTGATGCACCATGATGCGCGCGTTGGGCGTAGCAAAACGCATGTCCTTGTCACCGGCGCACAACAGAAGCGACCCCATTGAGGCCGCCTGACCGATGCAAAGGGTGGAAATCGCCGGCTTGATGAACTGCATGGTGTCGTAAATCGCCATTCCGGCGGTTACCACGCCGCCGGGCGAATTGATGTACAGCGCGATTTCCTTTTTCGGATTCTCGGCTTCGAGAAACAGAAGCTGGGCACAGACCAGGGTCGCCATCTGATCTTCCACCGGGCCGGTGATGAAGATGATGCGCTCCTTGAGCAACCGCGAAAAAATATCGTAGGAGCGCTCGCCACGGTTTGTCTGCTCAACGACCATCGGCACCAGTGCCATGGCGGTATCGACTGGATTTGTCATTACGCTTCCCTTGTCAATCGGCCCGGCAGACGCCTCGGCCCGCAGGGAATCAGTCTTGTTGAACTCACTACATAGAGTGTGCCCCCCCGCCGCTTCAAGACGCAAACCGGCGAAAGGCTCGGAGCTGAGTTGTTAACCAGCGGCGTTAACGAAGGGTAAAGCTTTTGCTTTCGTACGCGCCGATTGTGCTGCAAACTCATTTTCAGACGCCGCAAGACGGGCAAAGACGCCGCTGCGGCCAGGTTTTGGGAGCGCATCATGACATCCATCAGGCCTATTCTTGGCGGCATAACAGCCATAATCCTGTCAACCGCGGTCGCAGCACCGGCGGTAGCAGGCGGCAAATCGCTTGCTTGTTATCAGCAGGTTCACCATCCCGCGGTTCACAAGACCGTGCATCAACAGGTCGTGGTCAAACCGGCGGGCGTGGTCCACGAGATCGTTCCGGCCCGTTACAGCCAGGTGACCGAGCGGGTGCTGATCGAGCCCGAAAGGGTTGTCGCCCGTCACCTTCCCGCCGTTACCAAGACGGTGCACCAGACGGTGATGGTCAAGCCGAAGACGGTCGGCTGGGAATGGCGGCATGTGCATGGCAAGAGGACGCTGTGCAAGGTGGTGCATCCGGCACAGTATGCCCAACGGGCCCAGACCGTGATCGTGCAGCACGCGCGCACGGTGCATGAGCGTATTCCGGCCCGCTACGGCCACCGCACCCGCACGGTGCTGGTCGAGCCCGAACGCCGTATCGCCCGCCATGTGCCTGCTGTCGTCAAGACCGTTGCGCGCACGGTGGAAGTCCGCCCCGCTTCCTCAGCCTGGGTACAGGTCTCCGGCAAGCGTCGCTGTCACTAAGCCGTCCCAGTCCGCCGCCTCCCAAGGCGGCGGGGCCAGGGCGTGCGGACAAGGCGGCGAGGCAGGACTAGAGCATTTCCTGCGTTTGTCGGGTCACAAATCGCTGCCTTTCAAACAGCAAATAGCTGTTTTCAAACGCGTTTTGTGACGTATATGCGATTCAACGTTTGCAGGAATTGCTCTAGAACCGGCCGGACGCCTTTACTCCGGCTTTCCGTCTCGCCGTTTCAGTATTCCGCGTAAATCTCGATGATGTTGTTCTCCGGATCGCGGAAGAACACGGTGCGATGTCGCCAGTTCGGCAGATCGGTCGGTCCGCGCAGGATCTCGACGCCTTTTTCCAGCAAGTGAGCATGGCAGGTCTCCACCGCGGGCGGAGGAACACGAAAAGCCAGTTGAACCGCTGCTGCGCCGGGCGCCATCTCGCCGTCGTTGCAGACCGGCCATTCGCACCGGGTCCGCAGTGAGAGCAGACTGCCGCCAATCCGAAAACTGACCCAGTGTTCGGTGTCCACTTCCATCGGGAACTGCATTGTGTCTCGGTAGAACGCCCGTGTCCTGTCGATGTGCTCGCACAGGATGACGGTGTGATCGAGATTGGAGATTCCACCCAAAGCCAAGTCCGTCACCCTCCCCGTGCATGATCCAGTATCGACTTTCCCGTGGCCCGGATGCTGCCAGACCGGACCGGAACACCGGTTTTCTCACAGCTTATCCCCGAAGATTCATCGCGCAATGGCTCTGGGCGGATTTCCCCGGCGCGGGTTCCGCGATAAGCCTCGGAGATGACCAAAAACCCGCTATCCGTTTCGCAAGATCCGCATGATCCCGCCTTCGTTCAGGACCCCTACGGGTTCTATGCCGAGATGCACGCCGCTTCGCCGGTGTTCTTCTGGGAAGAGTACGGCATGTGGTGCGCTTCGGGCTACGATCAGGTCAACGCCCTGTTGCGCGACCGGCGATTGGGCCGAGAGAACCGCTGGGGGGCGCCGCTCAACCCGGCGGAGGGCCGCGATCACCTGACGGATTTCGACCGGATCGAGAGCGGATCACTGCTGGAACGCGAACCGCCCGCACACACCCGGTTGCGCACGCTGGTCAACCGCGCATTCGTGTCGCGCTCGGTCGAACGGCTGCGGCCGCGCATTGCCGAGCTTTCCAATGCATTGCTCGGCTCGTTGCCGAAGACCGAGGCTTTCGATCTGTTGCCGACATTTGCCACGCCGATTCCACTGACCGTGATCTGCAAATTGCTTGGCGTGCCGGTGGCGCGCGGCGACGATCTGCTAGCCTGGTCGCATGCCATGTGCGAGATGTATGTGCCGCACCGCGCCCGTGAGACTGAAGAGAAGGCCAACCGGGCGGCTTCGGACTTCGGCGCGTTTCTGATCAGCCATATCGAGGAGCACCGCCACAATGGCGCCGATGATCTGCTCTCGGCGCTGATTGCGGTGCGCGATACCGGCGAGAAACTCTCCGATGCGGAACTGATTTCAACGTGCGTGCTTCTGCTCAATGCCGGCCATGAGGCGACCGTTCACCAAACCGGCAACGCGGTCAAAACCATCCTCGAACAGGGCGGCGACCCGCTGCGGTTCTTCGCCACCCCGGAGCAGGCCGCGGCGAGCATCGAGGAAACGCTGAGATACGACGCGCCGCTGCATATGTTCACGCGCTATGCCTATGAGCCGTTCGATCTCGGACCGGTGACCTTGAGAGCCGGCGAACAGGTGGCGCTGCTTCTGGGGGCGGCGAACCGCGACCCGGCGGCCTTCGATGCACCGCACGAGTTCCGGCCGGGCCGCCCGGATCAGAAGAATGTCACCTTCGGCGCGGGCCTGCATTTTTGCATCGGCGCGCCTCTGGCTCGGTTGGAGTTGCAGGAATCGCTCACGGTCTTGTTTTCCCGCCATCCGGATCTGAAGATCCAGCAGCCGCCGCGCTACCGCGACAGCTACCATTTCCACGGGCTGGAGAGCCTGATTGTCGGCTGAGCCAATTCGCATCAAAGCCGGATCACATAATCCTTGCGAGTCGTTTCAATGACTTCCCAGCTTCCCTTGAACCCAGGCCTCAGGATGAAGCTGTCGCCGGCGCGGACTGTGACCGCCTCGCCGCCCTCTTCGGCAATCACCGAGACGCCCTCGAGAATGCGGCAATACTCCCACTCGTCGTAGCTGATTTTCCATTTGCCGGGCGTTGATTGCCAAATGCCGCAATAGAGCCCATCGCGCTCCTCCAGATTCCAGGTGGTATGGACCGGATCGCCCGCCATCAGCTTTTCGGCGTCAGGCCGTGAGATTTCCGGATCGACCGAGGGCTCAACGGCGACGAGATTTTTTGTGACCATGAGAATCAGCCTGAAAATGTTTTGAACCGTCTGGCTTTGTAACGGCACCTAGATCCGTAACGACGATGCGATGCACCGATGTTTGCCCCACATCGTGGCGCAAATTCGCAGCAACTTAGGCGACATCATAGATAGGATGCACTCATGCAATTCGACAAGGCAATTGAAAAATCGATGATGATGAATGACGCCGCCTGGGCGCGTCATGCCAACCCCTGGAGCTTCTGGACTCGCGTTCCGATATTGGCGTTGATCGCGCTCGCCATCTGGAGCAGAGTCTGGATCGGATGGTGGTGCCTTTTGCCCATTGCAATGCTCGTGGGTTGGACCCTTTACAACCCGCGCGCATTCCCACCACCGGAAAACCTTGATGACTGGACGTCGCAGGCGGTACTGGGCGAACGCCACTGGTTGGCGAGGAAGACAACCGCAATCCCGGCCCATCACGCAAAGTCAGCCTTTATCCTGAGTGTGATGTCAGGACTCTCGATACTGCCGCTGGCCTATGGCCTGTGGGCCCTTGATGGCTGGGCAGCATTTGCGGGGACGGCATTGACGATTGCCTTCAAGCTCTGGTTCTGCGACCGCATGGCTTGGCTGGCAGCGGACATGGCAAGGGAATCAGCCGCCTTACCCGTCAGCAAACCTGAACACCGCACTCACTGATGGTGAAGCTCTCCGCCGGCTCGGTCAGCGAGCCATCGAACTGGCGTCCGTCGGCGCATTGAGCGCGGGCCTCGAAGGTCAACCGACCCGCAAGCTCGCCCTCGCGGATGTTGAGGTAATAATCGACCGCGCAATCCTGTTCGAGTGCAAGTTGCTCGGAAAGCTGATCAAGCCAGGCAGGATTGGCCGATTGGGCCATGGCCGCGCCCCCTGCCCCGAGTGCAAAAGCCGAGCCTAGAACGATTTTTAAAAACGCAGTGCGGAACATTGGCGCCTCCGGAAATGAACTGAAGTCCAAGCTTAACCGTGACCGCCGCGGATTCCGTTGCGCTAGATCAATCAGGAACCCTCAGCCGGCGCGCACCGACCAGAGACCGAAGTCCCAAACAGTCCAGCGATAAATCCCCACCGCACCGGGTTCTATTGGCCCAGCGCCGCTTGCAGCGCATCGGGAGTGAGATATTTCAACTCGGATTGGGAGAACGGGATGCGGACCGTGGAGGGCGCATCCGGGCTCTGGCTCTCAATCTTCCGAGCGATCAGATCGCCAAAGCGGTCCGTGGCGCTTTCAGGGTCCGTCAGAATCTCGTAGCTGTGGGTGTAGCACTCGCCAAGTCCATCACCGCATGTGCCTTGATTGTCCGAATGCGTCGAGATGAAGCCAAGATCGACGATCCGGTCGCCAATCGCGCCGAACACACCGACGCCGCCTTCGGTGTAACCCTGCCCGGTATAGTAAAACTCCATCAGCCAGCCGTGATTGTCCGGGCCAAGCCGGACCACCCGAAACGCCTCTTCGGGCGGCGTTCTCCCCCAGGCGCCGGCATTGGTCGACAGGTCGTTGCGGGCAACCAGCGCAAGGCGGTCGCCGCCGGGCCGGAGTTTGACGAGACCGAGTTTGCCCGCGCAAGCGTGGCAATCGGCATGTCCACCCTCGGGGGTGACGGCATATCCTGACATCGCGACATAAATCGTATCTTCGTCCTTCTCCCGAACAACGGAAAGAAGATGCGGGCGCATGCACAGCGTCTCGCCGGAGCGCTGCCCGATCCAGCATTTGCGGCGCTTGTCGTAGCGGCCGTAAAACTCCTCCATGGTTGCACGCCAGAAAGACCTGGGGTCTTCGACGCTGGCCGCCGGGATCGATGTGAGTGTTTCGGCCCGGACGGGCATTGTCGCCAGCAGGGCAAACATCAACCCCGAGCAAATCATTCGCAGCATCAAAGCCTCCTGCCCCGTTCCCCAAGCCTTGCATCAAACCAGCCTCAGGCCATTGGGGCAAGGTTGCGCCGGCTCGCCAAAGTGCAGCGTGTCGCAACAAAAAAAGGCCCCGCAACGATTGCGGGGCCGGTGTTATTTCCGCTGGGCGGCAACGGTTTAAGCCTTGGCGAGCGCCTGTTCGAGATCGGCGATGATGTCGGCGACATCCTCGATACCAACGGACAGCCTGACCACGTCCGGTCCCGCGCCGGCGGCTTCCTGCTGTTCCGGGGTCAACTGGCGGTGGGTGGTCGAGGCCGGGTGGATCACCAGCGAGCGCGTGTCGCCGATATTGGCCAGGTGCGAGAACATCTCGAGGCCTTCGACGAATTTGACGCCCGATTCGTATCCGCCCATCAGGCCGAAGGTGAACACCGCGCCGCCGCCCTTGGGCGAATAACGCTGCTGAAGCGCGTGGTTTTCATGATCGGGCAGCCCGGCATAGGACACCCAGCTGACCTTGTCGTGGTTGGACAGCCATTCGGCCACCGCCAGGGCGTTTTCGGAGTGGCGTTGCATCCTGAGCGCCAGGGTTTCAACGCCGGTGAGAATCTGGAAGGCGTTGAAGGGCGAGATCGCCGGGCCGAAATCGCGCAAACCCAGCACCCGGCAGGCAATGGCGAAGGCGAAATTGCCGAAGGTCTCGTGCAGCACCATGCCGCCATATTCCGGCCGCGGCTCGCTGAGCATCGGGTATTTGCCGGATTTCGACCAGTCAAAGGAACCGCCATCGACAATCACGCCGCCCATGGAATTGCCATGGCCGCCGATGAACTTGGTCAACGAGTGCACAACAATGTCGGCACCGTGCTCGATGGGCTGAATGAGGTAGGGCGAAGCCATTGTGTTGTCGACGATCAGCGGCAGCTCATGTTTGCGGGCGAGCTCGGCAATGGCGTTGATATCGACAAAGGTGCCGCCCGGATTGGCCAGGCTTTCGATGAAGATCGCCTTGGTGCGCTCATCGATCTGGGCTTCGATGCTCGCCATATCGGCCGGATCGGCCCAGCGCACATGCCAGTCGAAGGACTTGAAGGATTGGCCGAACTGGTTGATCGAACCGCCGTAAAGCCGGTTGGCGGCAATAAAATTGTCGCCCGGGTTCATGATGGTGTGGAACACCAGAAGCTGGGCCGCATGGCCCGAGGCCACGGCCAGCGCCGCGGTACCGCCCTCAAGTGCGGCGAGACGTTCTTCAAGCACCGCCTGGGTGGGGTTCATGATGCGCGTGTAGATGTTGCCAAAGGCCTTGAGGCCGAACAGCGAGGCGGCGTGGTCGGCGTCGTCGAACACAAAGCTGGTGGTCTGGTAGATCGGCGTGGCGCGCGCGCCGGTGGCCGGGTCGGGCTGTGCGCCGGCATGGATGGCAAGCGTGTTGAAACCTGGCTGAGTGTTCGGCATGGACGTCTCCCCTTTGCCCGTGTGGGGTCGTCTCGACCCGCGTTGGCTATCGGGGCGGTTATCCCGCATGTGTGCGCGCTGGTCAAAGAAGATTTTTGCGTGCGGCCGGCGATATGAGCGGCGTGATGCACGATTGCGGCTTTGAGCAAGCAATTTTATTCCACGCACCGGAGTGGTCGCGTTGGCTTCGAGGCGACGCCCGTGACTTGCGTTGGGCTGCCCCGGCCGCGCCGGGCATCGTCTTGCGCTCAGAGTTCGCGTGCCGTTGCCTCGCATTCGGGCATGCGCGCCAACAGCCAGTGTCTGGACGGACGCACTTCCTCGGGCAGATCCTGAAGCACATCGTCAACCACCTCGGCGGAAACCGCGCTGATTTCGCAACCGTAATCGCCGAGATCCGCGTCCGGATTGTCTTGCTTCCACTCAAGATAATCCTGGTGTTCGAAAACTGCCGCGGCGGCGATGCCGGCGACCGGCACAACGATCAGCGCGCGCCGCAACCTGGCCTTGGCCTTGGTGCGCACCACCGCCGCGGCAATGGCCTTGCGGTTGGCAATCGCTGCCGCAGCGGCGCTGGCGGTCATGGTGGTGACCTGCGCCGTCAGCGAGACCGCCCAGATTCCCATGCTGATAGTGGTGGCCGCCAACGACACGCACAGCATCACGAGAAAGCTGGTGGCCCGCAAAAGTGCAAACAGTCGTCTCATGAAATTTTTCCCGGTTGGCTGGATCGTGATCACCGCGCCCGGAGGCGGTTTCCGGCAAGGCAGCCGGACGCGGCGACCCTTACTGGCCGGGAATTCGCGCACAAGTATGACAGTGGCAGCCAGCAAGGCCTCTGCGACGGGTTCCGCCCGGCCGGTAAGCCCGAAACCGGGTTCTCATCCAGGCTTCGAGCGTGCGCCGGATTACGCCACGCGGCCTGGCGCGCGCGAATCCAGATAGGCCGTGGGGTCCGGGGCATGGCTCATCATGGTCTCTCGCCAGGCTTCCTGCTCCGCGTTGATCAGTTCGAGTTCCCAAACGCAGGCAATCACCGGCCGTTTCGAGGTGTCGAGCGGTTTGTCGTCGCCATAGTTCCGCCGGTAGATGTGCTGGCACAAGACCGATCCCTGCACCCACCAATGGGCCGATATCGACAAACCCGCCTCCCCGGCATGGATGATCACAAAACCAAGGCCGTTGCTTTCACCCATGTCCTGAACGCTTGGCAAAACCTCCTCGTCCATGATCTGCCTTGCAGTGTCGGTCATTTCCTCGTCTACCGCCATGCCCGGCGCCAATAGGCCATAGACCTTGAAAAGAAGCGCGCCGGCTTCCCATACGCCCAGATCCAATACGGCGCGTTGATGATAGATTTCGCGCGGGCCGCTGGTCATTGATGGTCTCCGGTTTGCGGCACCATCAAGACGGGCGCCGTTGGTAAGTTGCTTAAACGCCGCGGGGATCGGCGGCGGCTATCGCGGTTACGACTGGCTGTCTTCCGGCGCCTGTCTGAGGCCATAACTCTGAAATCCCGCCCGCATCACCGGCTTGCGCGAGGAAATGACGCCTGAATTGACGCCGTTCCAGCCGATCTCGCCCGACAGCCGCGCATATTCAATCTTGGGGCAGCGATTCATCACCACTTGAAGGCCCGCGGCTTCGGCGCGGGCTGCCGCCTCGTCGTGTCGCACCGTCAACTGCATCCAGATCACTTTCGGCTTCGGATCAAGGGCCAGTGCTTCGTCGACGATAGCGGGAACCGCATCGGAGGCGCGAAAGATATCGACCATATCGATGGGCTCTGGAACATCGCTGAGCCGCGCATAGGCCGTCTGGCCGAGGATTTCCTTGCCCGCCTGACCCGGATTGACCGGGATCACCCGATAACCCTTGTCGAGCATGTATTTCATCACGAAATAGCTCGGCCGTACCGTATTGGCCGAGGCGCCGACCACGGCGATGGTTTTGACGGATTTCAGGATGCCGGAGATATAGGCGTTGTCGTAGTCGTCATGGTTCATCGATTGTGGTTCCGGCTTCGAGCTTTTGGGGTACGCTTCAAGTTCAGGCCGTAATATCATCCTCGTCGCCGTTTTGCAGCGCTTCGGCAACGAATTGTTCCGGGTCGGCGGTGAATTCGCGGAGCAGCCGGAAGTTGGCAGTCTCGCGGTAATCGCGCTCTTCAATCCCGAAGCGCGTGATTTCGAGTAGCCGCGCGCCGGGAACGGCCATTAAAAGCGGCGAATGGGTGGCCATGATCACCTGTGCGCGGGCGGTGCGGTCGATCTCGGCCAAAAGCCTTAAAAGCTCGAGCTGCCGCTGCGGGGACAATGCACTTTCGGGCTCATCAAACAGATAGAGCCCCTGCCTGCGGCACCGCTCCTCAAAAAACCGGATAAACCCCTCTCCATGCGACCAGGACAGGAAATCCGGCGGCGCCTCGCCCGCGTCAATGGCGGCCTGATCGAGATATCGGGCAATCGAGAAAAAGGATTCGGCGCGGAAAAACCATCCATGGGTGAGCTTTGGGAGCCACTGGCCGGTCAGGCAGGAGGCGAGCCCGGCGCCCGATCTATCGATGGCGCGCGAATGGTCCAGCGGCATGTATCCATTGCCGCCGCCGGCTTCATCGAAGCCTGCAAGGGCTGCCACCGCTTCGATGAGAGTGGATTTGCCGGTGCCGTTCTCACCCACCAGAATGGTCACCGGCGTGGTGAAGGCGAAATCGAAGTCACCGCCGTTGAGCCAGGGCAAATCAAAGGGATAGCCGCTGTGCTGGGCAAACGCTTCCGGACGGCAGAGGATGCGCTTGAGAAACGGTGCTGGCAGTTTCGTATCCCGCGATTTTCGAGCCATCGGCTTTACGGTCCTGTTCCTGTGATCATTGTCTGGCCAAGCGCTCGGAAATCCAAGGCGTCGATTGCCGATAACCGGACTGATCAAGCGAAGCCCCCGGGCGCCTTCATCTTCGTTGGGAGCATCCGCATCCATGCCACAATCGGGCGCTAGGAAGATCTGGTTGAACGACTATCAGGTGAGCGCCATGACAACCAGAATTTCAAATTTTTCAAGACCATCATCAGCACGCAAGGGCCGGGCCGGTATCACAAGCCTGACGATTGCGGCGAGCCTGGTAATCGGGACAAGCCTGCTGGCGGTTGGTCCCGCGGCGGCGATCAGCCGTGTCGAAACCACGAAGACCGACTGCGCCGCAATTCGGGGCGTTCTGGTTCGCGAGGGGGCTGCGATCCTGCGTTACACCTCGAAAAAAGGCCTGCCGATCTACGACCGGTATGTGAGTTCCTCGCTGTCGTGTCCTAGTTTCGAGGTTGGCGTTTGGGCCAGCGTTCCCGCGCGCGACACCAACTCCTGCCGGGTGATCGCCTGCCGCGCCGATACGCATGACAGCGACGACGGGTTTTTCAATAGCCGTCCGTTGCTCCGGATCACACAATAAATTGATTGTGGTTCCGGCACCTGCGATTTCCTGAACAGCGCCGCCTTACATCCTATTGCGGCAATTGCATGTGACCATCGGCGTCAAGCTCCATGAACGGGTTGTGCGCCAGTTCCCACAAATGCCCGTCGGGATCGGCGACATAGCCGGAATAGCCGCCCCAGAACACCTCTTCGGGTTTCTTGACCGGCCTAGCGCCACTGTCGACTGCAAACGCAAAGGCGGCATCCACCTCTTCACGTGACGAGAGATTGTGCGCCAGCGCCACGCCTTCGAAGCTTTGAGGGCGCGTCGGCTCCAGCCCGGCATCGGCAGCCAGTGAATCCCGGCCGAAAAGGCCCAGCACGGTGCCCTTCATGTGAAAAAACGTGACCTGATCGTTGGAGGCTGACGACGGTTTAAAGCCGAGTTTGCTGTAGAAGGCGGTTGAAGCCGCGATATCCGCGACGCCGAGGGTGATCATGGTGATGCGGGGCGCGAGCGTCATGCAAAATGTCCTTCAATGTTCTGCTCCGCTAGCGTGAACATTTAGAGAACAAATGTCAACCGAAGAGGATCAAGCGAATCCGAACTCGCTCTTGAGGCAATTATAGAGTGCCTTGGCTGATTCCTCAGTTAGCTGTATCGTTTGACTGACTTTGTCGGGAATTTCGCGCTCATCTGATCCGTGAGTGTCAATTTGCAGGATCCTACGACCATCCTGTTCATGGACATATAGCATTGCCACCACTTCGGTCGGATGCATTGACATGTTGTCCCTCCGCCCGCGTTTAAACGACTTGATTACAGCCATCTCCCTACTCCCCCGACCATTCGGGTTTGCGCTTGTCGATGAAGGCGCCGATGCCTTCTTCGGCGTCGCGGGCCATCATGTTCTCGACCATCACCTGGGCGGTGTAATCATAGGCATCTTCGAGCGACATTTCGGCTTGGCGGTAGAAGGCCTCCTTGCCGATGCGAACCGTCAAAGGTGATTTGGAAGCAATCACTTCGGCGTATTTCATGACAATCTGATTCAGATATTCGCGCGGCACGATGCGGTTGACCAGGCCGAATTCGCGCGCCGTGGAGGCGTCGATGGTCTCGCCGGTCAGCAGCATCTCCATGGCCTGCTTGCGGTGCACGTTTCGTGACAGCGCCACCATCGGTGTCGAGCAAAACAGGCCGATATTGACGCCCGGCGTGCAAAAGGCCGAGGTGTCGGTGCAGATCGCCAGATCGCAGGAGGCGACAAGCTGACAGCCCGCGGCCGTGGCGAGCCCATCGACTTCGGCAATCACCGGCTTGGGCAGATGCACGATCATTTGCATGAGTTCGGCGCAGAGCTTCATGGTGCGGGCGAAAAACGCCCTGCCCCGGTCCTCGTCGGCGCGGTGTGCGGTCAGCTCCTTGAGGTCATGGCCCGCGGAAAACAGCTTGCCGGGCGTTGCCGAGGCAATCACCACGGCGCGAACCGAACCGTCTTCGCGGGCCGCCTCGAGCGCCATTTTTAGCGCCTCCATCATGGCGATCGAAAGCGCGTTGGCCGGCGGATTGTTCAGCTCCAGGCGCAGCACTGCGCCCTTGAGTTGGGTTTTGACCAGTCCGGCGTCCTGCTGCTGTTTGAGTTCAACCACATTCATGCGTGAAAATCCCTTTGCTCGGTGGCTTGCAGTCTAGCGCGACGCGCACCCGCCGGAAAGCCCGGCACCGGCGTTGACCCTGCGGCGGATTTCCGCAACGCTCCCGATCACATTCGAATCCGTCGGGAGGTTTGGGGTCGATGCCAAAAGTGCTTTATGAACGCGACGGGCGGATCGCCCGGATCACCCTGAACCGGCCCGAGGTGCTCAACGCCATCGATGATGATCTGCCGCGTGAACTGGAAGCGGCCGTCGAGCGCGCCAATGGCGATGCGGACATCCATGTCATCGTTCTTTCGGGTGCCGGCCGGGCCTTCTGTGCCGGCTACGATATGAGCTATTACGCGCAAGCCACCGGCGGCGATGGCAATGCGGTCACACAATCCATGCCCTGGGACCCGATGAAGGACTACGCCTTCATGAGCCGCAACACCGAACGCTTCATGAGCCTGTGGCGCAGCCACAAGCCGGTGGTCGCCAAGGTGCACGGCTTTGCCGTGGCCGGCGGCTCAGATATCGCCCTGTGCGCCGATCTGGTGGTGATGGCGGAGGATGCCGAGATCGGCTACATGCCGGCGCGTATCTGGGGCTGCCCGACCACGGCGATGTGGGTCTACCGGCTGGGCGCCGAACAGGCCAAGCGGATGCTTTTGACCGGCGACAAGATCAATGGCGCGGAAGCCCAGCGCATAGGGTTGGTGTGCAAGGCTGTTGCGGCTACCGAACTCGATGCCGAAACCGAGCGGCTGGCCGAGCGGATGGCGACGGTGCCGGTCAACCAGTTGATGATGCAGAAGCTGGTGATCAATCAGGCGATCGAGGCGATGGGGCTGAAACAGACCCAGATGTTCGCCACCGTGTTCGACGGCATCACGCGCCACTCGCCGGAAGGGATCAACTTCAAGCAGCGCTCCGAAGAGGTCGGCTGGAAACAGGCGGTCGAGGAGCGCGATTCCGGCACCTATGACTGGACCGCAAACCGGCCTATCAATCCGCGCGGCTAGCATATCGCAGCGGCCGCCTAACTCCCAATGTCACGCATACAGGACCCCGCCCATGCCCGCCCCGCTCAATCCGGTGATGACCGCTCCCGAGGTCTCGGCCTATCTCGATCAAGTGTTTCCGCAAATCCGGACCAATGGCGACGATGTTTCGGTGATTGAAGTATCGCCCGGGACGGCGCTGGTGCGACTGAACGCCGATCACAAGCATCTCAGGCCCGGCGGCACCGTGAGCGGCCCGACGATGTTCATGCTGGCCGATCTGGGCGCCTATGCGGTGATCCTGGCGCATATCGGAAAAGTGGCGCTGGCGGTGACGACCAATCTCAACATCAATTTCCTGATGAAGCCTGCTCCCGGGGCACTCAATGCCACCGCCGCGATCCTGAAAATGGGCAAGCGTCTTGTGGTCACCGACATCTCGATCCGCGACAGCCAGGACGAACTGGTGGCGCATGCGACCGCTACCTACTCGATTCCACCGCAAACCTGATGCGGTATAAAAATACCGTAATTTTAAGCCATTGTTTTTGCTTATTTTTCTTCAGATGAAAACAGAGTATACCGCTTGACGGTACATTTTGTGTCGCCTATAAGCACGCAGCGTCAGGATCCCGCGTGGAACTGATGTGTCAGTTGACGTGGTTTGGGCCGCAAGCCCATTGCCCACGGCAACTTCAAGCAACAAGAAACGTCCGGTTGCCGACCCGTTCAGCGCCGGATCCCTGGAAGAGAGAAATCCATGAAAACCTTCTCGCAGAAGCCTGCAGAGGTGGACAAGAAGTGGGTGATTATCGACGCAACGGATCTCGTCGTCGGCCGTCTCGCCACCATTGTCGCCACCCGTCTGCGCGGCAAGCACAAAGCCACCTATACCCCGCATGTCGATGATGGCGACAACGTCATTGTCATCAATGCCGAAAAGGCGGTTCTGACCGGCAACAAATACACCGACAAGAAATATTACTGGCACACCGGCTACCCCGGCGGCATCAAGGAGCGCACCGCGCGCCAGATTTTCGAAGGCCGCTTTCCCGAGCGGATCATCGAAAAGGCCGTCGAGCGCATGGTGCCCCGCGGCCCTCTCGGCCGTCGCCAGATGAAGAACCTGCGTGTCTATGCGGGCTCCACCCATCCGCATGAAGCCCAGCAGCCGACCGCGATCGACGTCGCCGCGCTGAACAGCAAGAACAAAAGGAGCGCCTGACCATGGCAGAACTCAATTCGCTTGAGGAACTCGGCGCCTCCGTTTCGGCGACCGAAGATGCAGCGCCCGAAGCTCCGGTGCATGTGCGCAAGGTCGACGATCTGGGCCGCTCCTATGCCACCGGCAAGCGCAAGAATGCGATCGCCCGCGTGTGGATCAAGCCGGGCTCCGGCAAGATCACCGTCAACGGCCGCGATTTCGTGACCTACTTCGCCCGCCCGGTGCTGCAGATGGTTGTGCAGCAGCCGGTCGTCGCCGCAGCCCGTCAGGGCCAGTTCGACGTGGTCTGCACCGTGTCGGGCGGTGGCTTGTCCGGCCAGGCCGGTGCAGTCCGTCACGGCATCTCCAAGGCGCTGACCTACTATGAGCCGGGCCTGCGCTCGGTTTTGAAGAAGGGTGGCTTCCTGACCCGCGACAGCCGCGTGGTCGAGCGTAAGAAATACGGCAAGGCCAAGGCCCGCCGGTCGTTCCAGTTCTCCAAGCGCTAATCAGCGTTTTGAAATTGGAGTATCAATTGAACGGGGCCTCGGCCCCGTTTTTTGTTTGGCTTGATCCTGGCCGAACCGCTGCTATCTGTGATGGTCAGCACGAATTGAGCTGCGGGAGATAGAAGTCCGATGCCCTCAATACCAACGCGACGCCGATTTTTGATGATGACCGCGATCCTGCCGCTGGCCACGCCCGGTGTGAGCCAGGCTGCGGGCCAAACCGCGGGTTTGCGCGACATCTCGCCGGAGATCGCTCATCAGGTGCTGCAATCAGGTGCGCCTGTCACCATCCTCGACATCCGCACGCCCTGGGAGTTCTCGGCCGGCCATATCGAGGGCGCGACCAACATCGATTTTTATGAAAAGAGCTTTGCCGACCGGATCATGGCGCTGGAACCGGGCAGAACCTATCTTATCTATTGCCAAACCGGTGTGCGCAGCCGAGCACTGATGAACGCCCTGGCGCAAACCTCGTTTCGGGATGTGATGCACATTCCGGCAGGATTTTCCGGCTGGCAGCGGGTGGGCCTGCCCTTCGCGCGCTGATCAGCCTGCCCTCTCCGCGACAATTGTGGAAGGTTCGGCCGGCGGCAGGAACCGGCGCTGCAACTGGCTCAGTGTCCATCGCGACAAAGGCCGCTCGACGCAATAGTAAAACATTGCGGCCAGTCCCACACACCCCGCCAGAATGATCAGGTAGTGCACCGGCCATGACACATCCGGCCCGTAATCCGACGAGATGGCGAACCTGATGTAAAAGGTCACCACAAAGATGTGCGTGAGATAAAGCGCATAGGACCAGTCGCCGAGCAGCGCCAGGATGCGGCTTGAAAAGCGCAAGGCGCCCAACCCGCCATAGAGAACCGCTGCCGCCGGCACACCCCAGTAAAAGGCGCGCCATTCATCCAGCGGCCGCTCCCATTGCAGCGCCAGCAGCGCCAGGCCTACAAGGAAGGCCGCGGCGGCGCCAAAGCCAGGCTCGATGCGGCGGCGGCGCCAGCTTCGGAAGATCAAAATTCCAAACACGAATTCGAGCAGGATCGGGTCGGTGTAGAAGTCGGCGGTTGCGTGATCGGGCGCGACCACCATGCCCATCGCCACCAGCCCGAGCAGCACGGCCGCCGTCCCGATCAGCCGGCGGTCGCCAAACAATCCGGCGGTCAGAGCGACGAGTGCGTAGAAGAACACTTCGTAATTGAGCGTCCAACCCACCACCAACAGCGGACCGGCGGAGCCGGATCCCACATCCACAGGTAAAAATGCGAGTGAGACCAGCAAATGGCCAAGGCTTGCCTCGGTTGAGCGAAACAGGCTGGGCACCGCGAGCGCCAGCATGAATACGAACAGCGTGATGGCCCAATAGGCCGGCGCCACGCGCGCGACGCGCCGGATCATGAACTGACGGCCATCAAAGGCTCCGCCGCGGTCCACGATCATCGCCATGATGAAGCCGGAGATCACGAAAAACAGATCGACGCCAGCTGCTCCAACATGATCCACCCGGGCGGGATCAAGCCCCCAGGTTTCCTGCGACAGCACCGAGATGTGAAACAGGACAACAGCAAAGGCCGCCGCGGCGCGCAGATATTGCACCGGCAGTACTGTTTGGTCAGGCTTAGCTGAAAGACCTGCGGCGCTCATGCATGCTTCCATCGTGGATCGGACAGCGCAATGCTGCACCAGTCAGCTTACACGGCGGGCGTTTCAAAAATCCTAAACCGGCCGGAACGGGGCCTGGCTTGAGCCCGAATTGGCCCCGGGGCAAAGCTTGCGCTGGTGGAATCCAATCAGGCGGCTGCATGTTCGCTGTAGCCAAACCTAGGCAATACAATGGTAATAAGCGGCGGCTTTATCCGGGATGCAGTCTGGGCTAGACAGAGGCAACAGGAACCTGCCGCGGAAACCTTCATGTCGCCCAAATCCATCGATCACGCCTTCACCGCCCGTTCGCTGACAACGGCTGCCACAGACCCCACCTATGCTGGCGCCCTGTCCTTCATGCGGCGCAAATACACCAAGGTTCTCAAGGGCGCGGATGCGGTGGTCTGGGGCATTCCCTTTGACGCCGCGGTGTCGAACAGGCCCGGCGCGCGCTTTGGCCCGCAAGCTATCCGCCGCGCTTCGGCGATCTTTGACAATGACCCGCAATACCCCTTCGCAAAGGACCTGTTTGCGGAGATGGCGGTGATCGATTACGGCGATTGCCAGCTTGATTATGGCAATCACCACAAGACGCCGGCCACCATTGAGCGCGAGGCCGCGAAAATCCTCAAGTCCGGCGCCTTCCTGATGAGCATGGGCGGCGACCACTATGTCACCTGGCCACTGCTGAAAGCGCACGCGGCGCTGCACGGCCCGCTGGCGCTGGTGCAGTTTGACGCCCATCAGGATACCTGGTTTGACGACGGCAAGCGGATCGATCACGGATCCTTCGTTGGCCGGGCGGTGCGCGACGGGGTGATCGACCCGACCCGCTCGATCCAGATCGGCATCCGCACCCATGCGCCCGAAGACTGCGGCATCCGCATCGTCTTCGGTCACGAGGTCGAGGATATGAGCGCGGCCGAGATTGCCGCTGCGATCCTCGATCATGTCGGTGGTATGGCCTGCTACATCACCTTCGACATTGACTGCCTCGATCCCGCCTTTGCGCCGGGAACCGGCACGCCGGTGGCCGGCGGCCCCTCCAGCGCCAAAATGCTGTCGGTGCTGCAGCGGCTCGGGGGGCTTGATATCAAGGGTGCAGATATTGTAGAAGTCGCGCCAGCCTATGATCACGCGGACATCACCGCGATAGCCGGAGCTTCCGTCGCCATGCACTATATGGGACTTCTCGCAGAACGCCGCTCACGACGATAAAGCGCGCCTTACCCTCAGACTCTGAGAAACCGAGTCTGAAATCCTGCACAAGTCCCTGAATTCATGCATGAACGGAGAAGCCCGATGGCTCCCAAGATTTTTATTGACGGCGAACACGGCACCACTGGCCTGCAAATCGTATCGCGGCTCGAGAGCCGGACCGACATTGACCTGATGTCGATGCCGGTTGACCAGCGGCGCGATCCGGAGGTTCGGGCGCGGTTCCTGCGGGATGCCGATATCGCCATCCTTTGCCTTCCCGATGCCGCCGCGCGGGAAGCTGTGGCACTGGCAGCGGATGCCGACACCCGCTTTATCGATGCGTCGACCGCGCACCGGACACACCCCGACTGGGTGTTCGGATTTGCGGAGATGTCCAAGGCGCAGGCCGATCTGATCGCCAAGGCCCGGTTTGTCTCCAATCCAGGCTGCTACTCGACCGGCGCCATCGCGCTTGTGGCGCCGCTGGTTCAGGCAGGGCTGCTGCCCGCCGACTATCCGCTGACGATCAATGGCGTTTCGGGCTACACCGGTGGCGGCAAGCAACTGATCGCACAGATGGAGGATGGGTCCCGGGACGATGCGATCACGGCAAACCATTTCGCCTATGCGCTAACGCTCGCGCACAAGCATGTGCCGGAGATCACCACCCGCGCCGGGCTGACGCGGCGGCCGATCTTCACGCCCGCCGTGGGCCGGTTTGCGCAAGGTATGCTGGTCAATGTGCCGCTGCATCTCGATCTGCTTGCAGGTGAGGCCAGTCTGCAGACGGTGCATGCAGCGCTGACGGATCATTACGCCGGCTCCGAGATTGTCGAGGTTCCCTCGCTCGACACCATAGCCGGTCTCGCGCGGCTGGATCCCGAAGAGCTTACGGGCACTGACCGGATGAAGCTATATGTCTGCGGCACCGAGGCGGCGGGTCAGGTCAATCTGGTGGCTTCGCTCGACAATCTGGGCAAAGGCGCTTCAGGCGCGGCCGTGCAAAATCTCGGGCAGATGATTGCCGGCTGACCAGTTGAGACAAGCTGCGCCGTATCGCACGGCTCAGCTTTCCTTCTCGAGCCGCTTGGCCAGATCTTCGTAATCTTTGTCCCGGACGTAGCGCAGCTCACGAATGATGCGCAATATGGGCTTGAAGGCAAAGCAGATCGAGCCCACGAGAAAGCACCAGGTGCCCGGGGTCTGCCAATCTTCCGAGAAAAACATAACCGAGCCAATCACGAACAGCACGGCGGCAGTCACATCGACCAGAGTATAGGCCAGTTCGAACCGGGCGTAGTACCGGGCGTCGGAGATGTACTGGTGATGGCGGGATGGCTTGAACAGGGCCATAGGTTTTCCTTCCTGTCCTTCGGCTGACGCCAACAAGATGTGGCGCTGGTGCTCAGTTGCGCACCTGGATCTCCGTTTGGAGGGGATAGGCGCCATAAAAGCCACGCCAATGGGCAACCGCAAAACCAAGCACCACGACCGCCCAGCCCTGATGGGCCAGCGCCCAGCCGAAGGGCACCTGGGTGACAATGGTGATGATTCCGATCATCGCCTGGATCGTCACCAGCACAAACAACACCACGGCACGGCGGCAATGGGTGGACCCGCGGCCGCGCATGATCCCGGCCACCATGTGCCAGGCGGCCAGCGCAAACAGCAGATAGCCGGCCATCCGATGGACAAATTGCACGGTCAGCTCGTTTTCGAAAATATTGCGCCACGCAGGCGAAATCGCCATCAGCCCTTCAGGCACAATCGCGCCGTTCATCAGCGGCCAGGTGCTTGACGCCAGTCCGGCGTCGAGCCCGGCCACCAGAGCGCCCAGGTAGATCTGCACCAGGATGAGCAAGCTGAGCGCCCCTGCCCCCCGCCTGAACCCGAAGCTTGGCACCGGGTCACTGGAATGCGGCGCCAGGCCGCGCATCACCCAGACGATGGCCGCGAAAATCAGGCATGCGAGGGTGAGATGGGTGGCGAGCCGGTACTGGCTGACATCCACCCGGTCGACGAGGCCTGAGGCAACCATCCACCAGCCGACCGCGCCTTGCAGTCCACCCAGAAAGAACAGACCAACCAGGGGCCAGCGCAACCGTTTCTCGATCCGGCCGGTGACCCAGAAGACCAGCAACGGAACCGCAAACAGCACGCCCACGCCACGCGCCAGAAACCGGTGCGCCCATTCCCACCAGTAGATCACCTTGAACTCATCAAGACTCATGCCCTTGTTGATCAACTGGTATTCCGGGATCTGGCGGTAGAGCTCGAGCTCCTCCTGCCATTCGGCCTCGCTCAAGGGCGGGATGACGCCGTGGATCGGTTTCCATTCGGTGATCGACAGGCCGGAATCGGTTAGACGGGTGGCGCCGCCGACCAGCACCAGGGCAAAGATCGCCACCAGCACCAATCCGAGCCAGACCCGTTGAACCGCCCGGTTGCGCCTGATGCGCGCCTGCGTCCGGACAATGGCCTGGGCGGTTGGCGGCTGTTCAGCGGTGTGCGGAAAATCTAGCGATGTTGTCATGGGGTCTGCCGGCCTGTCGGTTGCGCGTTGCCGGGTGGACATGTGCTACAGGCTGCGGGCCTTGGCAAGGGCGCGAAGTTTGCGGCACACCGTCGCGGCCGGCTTGGCATTGGCCTCTTTGCCTTGCGGGCGAAAGCCGCTATGTCCCAACCATCGACCGGGCCTGCAAATGGCGCGTCCGCGAAAACGCCTGCCACGAACAAGGACTACGAGAAATTGCCCGTTCGCCTGAAAAAGCTCATCGGAACCGTGATCATCGTGGCGCTGGTGGTGATCTACGCGCTGGTGGCAACCACCGTCGCGACCTACCGGTTGGCGGAGTCCGCCTGGTATGTGCATCTGATGTATTTCCTGTTTACCGGGGTGCTGTGGATCGTGCCGGCGATGTTCGTCATCCGCTGGATGGAACGCCCTCCCAAAGCCCGGTAGAGCCCATCGGCCAGCCGCAAGCGCAACAACCTGACCGTACGTATTAACCGCGCGTTAGCCTTGCGGCGGGGTTTTGTGTGTTCGGGCGGCCGGATTTACCGAATTGTTGAAGTGCCGCGGCCATGGTGGAGACCCTGAAACCTGCGAGCGCGAGCACCGGATCCATGGCGAACGCCCACGACATCACGGTCACCCCCCTTCCCCATCCAGCGGCTGCGCGGCGGCGCAACCCGGTTTCTGCCTATCTGTGCAATCAGATCGGCGGCGTTGGGCGTGTGTGGGACCAGCTTCAGGCAAATCCGGATGTCAGCTTTCACCAAAGCCGGGCGTGGGTCGAGTCCTGGGCAGGCGGCACCGGGGCGCGCCTCTCGATTGTCACGCTGGAACGCGAAGGCCAAACGCTGGCGGCGCTGCCGCTGGAAATCGTCAAGACCGGCGGGCTTAAAATCGCGCGGTTTGCAGGCACTGCCTATTCCAACGCCAATACCGGGCTACTGCCTGACAACCAGGGTGAAGAGGATATCCCGGTTGCGCCCGCGGACCTTGCGGACGCTCTCAATCGCGCCGGGCTCGCTGCCGATATCGTGTTGTTTGACAAACTGCTCCCCGAGACGGCGCAGCGGGCACCCTATTCGGCACTGAGCCGTGTCTGGCACCACAATCCCAGCTTTCAACTGCCGCTGAGCGCCGATTTTGCCGCGGTTCTCGCCCAGATCAACGGCAAGCGCCGGCGCAAGAAATTCCGTCTGTCCGAACGCCGGCTGGAGGCCGTGGGCGGTTATCGCCATATCACCGGCGATGATGACGCCCAGGCGCTGAGGCTACTTGAAACCTTCTTGAAACAAAAGCCGGTGCGGCTTGCCGCGCAAGGCCTGCCCAACGTGTTCGCTGATGCGGGCGTGCGCGCCTTTCTGGCTCGGCTGGCGATGACCCGCGACGCCGATGGCGCGCCCGGTCTGGAATTGCACGGCATCGAACTTCAAGGTCAAAATGAAGGCCGTATCATCGCGGTGGCCGGGCTGACGACCAAGGACCGTCACATAACTTGCCAGTTCGGATCCATCGACGAAACCATTGCGGCGGACGCCAGCGCCGGTGAATTGCTGTTTTACCGGATGATCGAACAAGCCTCGGCGGCCGGTGCGACTGTGTTTGATTTCGGGGTCGGAGACCAGCTCTACAAGCGCTCCTGGTGCCCGGTGCGCACCGATCTGGTCGATTGCTATTTGCCGCTCAGTCTCAAGGGCCGGCTGGCCGCACCCTTGCTGACCACTTCGATCAAGCTCAAACGCACGGTCAAGACATCGCCACGGCTGCACCGCGCGGCAGCCTGGGTGCGTGGATTGCGTGTGCGCAACGGCAAGACCAACGATGCAGACGCTTCCCGCGACGAAGCCTGAACGGGATCGCCAAAGCGACCGGTCTTAGTGAAGCACCGTGAAAGCCCGGAAAACCGTTCTCAGGCTGCAGAACTTGCCGAACCCAACGGGCTATCGGTTTCGCCTGGGGTCATCAGCAGCACGTTCTCGAAACCCTGCTCATGGAATTCAGCCAGGAACTCACCGACCGCTGCCTCATCAGCACGCAGGATCGACAGCACCACTTCACCGGTGTCGGTGCGTGCGATCCGGGCCACAGCAGCGGCCTCGGCTGCGCCGCATTCAACGATGACCAGATCATAGGCCTCGGTGAGTGCGTCGATGATCATCGGCAGCCGGTCGATGGCGCGCATGGCGCGGCGCGCATTGGCATTGCCGCGCGGAATGACGTGGGCGGATGACAGCCGGTCGGGATGGATCGAACTGGCGATGGCGATCTCGCCGGTCATCAGATCGGTGAGCCCCGGCAAACGCACGGATTCCGCCATCAATTCCGTCGGGCAAGCCGAGCCGGTCAAATCGATAAGCAATGTCTGCAGGCCCTCGCCGGCCACCGTTCGGGCCAGAATAACCGAGGATGCGGAGCCCTCGTCGCCCTCGGGCGACACACAAACCGCCACGGACACCTGATCGGCGATCAATTGCTCGGCAACCGCGTCGACGGTGAAATCATCGGCATCATTGGCAATCGCCGGCAGCAATGTCGTGGCGCCATGATCATAGCCTGTGCTGGCCTCGGTCGCATAATCTAAAGCCCTGTCGGAGTGTGTGGCAGCGCTCACAGCGGACGCGGCCATGGCAGCACCGGCCGGAGCAGCGTGTTGGTCCGCAGCATTGATGTCCGAAGACGGGCGCAGTGCCCGGCCCGAGAACAGCTCGCCCAGCATGATGAAGATCACCGACAACAGGAAGGTCGCAAAAGCGGCGACAAAAATGATCGGCCCCTTCTTGGGATAATGGGATTCGGAAGCCGGTACGGCGCGCGAGATCACCCGCGCATCGGCGGGCAGCGCCTTGGGTTCGGAGCGTGAGGCGGCTTCGCGATAGCGGCCGAGATAGGTTTCGAGCAAATCGCGCTGGGCCGCGGCCTCGCGCTCAAGCGAGCGCAGCTCGACGGCCTCCTCGCCCTCGCGCGCCGAACCGGCCTTAAGAGCGTTGAGTTGCGCGGTCAGCTCCTCTTCGCGGATCTTGGCGACCCGGGCATTGCCTTCAAGGCTTGCAAGAACTTTACGAACCTCGCCAACGGTTTGCCGTTCAATATCCGCCAGCTGCGCGCGAAGCCCCTTCATCCGCGGATGGGCTTCCAGCAGCGTGGTCGACAGATCCGCGATCTGGGCGCGTACGGCGCCCTCGCTTTCACGCAGCTGCTGAATGACCGGCGATCCGAGCACATCGGAGATGGTGTCGACCGACTGGCCGTTCTCCAGAGCGCTGCGAACCGATTGCGCACGCGCTTGTGAATCCGCGCGCTCGGCGCGGATTCGGCTGAGCTCGGTGGAAATATCCGACAATTGTTTGGCGGCGATGGTGTCCTGCTCGTTGATCAGCAGCAGCCCTGTTTCGGCCCGGTACTGGGCAACCTTGCCCTCGGCCTCGCGAACCTTGTCGCGAAGCTTGGCGATCTCGGGCTCCAGCCAGGCGCTGGCATCGGTGTTGCTCTCAAGCTTGGCGCCCGACTGGAAGGCCAGGTAAGCGTCGACCAGCGCGTTGGGCACGGTGGCTGCCAGCGCAGCGTCTTCGGATGAAAACTCGATGCCGATCACCCGTGAGCCAGGCACGGCGTAAACCTCGAGCTTCTTGTAGAACTCCTTGAGGATGCGTTCATCGGCGGGCACATCGAGCGGGTTCTTCTTAAGCCCCAGCATGACCAGCATATCGCCAACGGCCGAAGGATTGGCGGCCGGATCGAATTCTTCGCGCGAGGAAAGATCGAGTTCGCGCGCCACCTGCTTGACCAGATCGACCGACCGCAGGATTTCGACCTGGCTGGTTACTGCCCGCTCGTCAAGCAGCGCCGCATCGGCCATCGGCTGGGCCTGGTCCGCGGAAAACACCGGTTCGCGCGTTTCGATCAGCAATCGGGTTTCGGATTTGTAGAGCGGGTCGATCATGCCGGTGACGACAAAGGCCAACCCGGCCGCAGCGGCCGTCAGACCCGCGACAAGACCCTTCTTGTCCCAGACCGCCTTCAGAAGACGGCCGAGATCGATATCCACATCATTTTGGTTTGCTGGTCCGGCAGACATGTTGGGTTTACTCCGTACTCACACAGGACCGGAAGAGTAAATGAACATGGTAACGCAAGGGTTAAGAGCCCGGTTAGGCTTCCTTTACCTTTGCCGCCTGCCCGCACGCACAAGGTGCGGATGAGCAGGACACTGCACATTTTATGTTCGCGGTTTTACCGCCCGTTAACCCTAATGGATCGATAACTGGTTTCGAAATTCGCACGTTCGCGTGGAGAAAGCTCAAGCATGAAACCCGCTCCGTCCCCAGCCCGGCCAACCGGCAGCCCCGCTCGCGGGTTCAAAGCGACAGCCCTGCTGGCGGCCGCCATGGCGGCGGTGACACTTGCGGGATGTTCGGGCTATCAGCCCGCGCCCCGCGCATTCCACGAAGCAGTCATCCAGCCCTACAGGCTCGATGCCGGGGACCGGGTGCGCATCACCGTGTTCGAGCAGGACGGGCTGACTGGCACCTATACGGTCGACCAGGCGGGCTATATCGCCTTTCCGCTGGTTGGTGCAGTCGCTGCGCGCGGCCGCACGCTGCAAGATCTGGAAGGCGGCATCGCCGGAAGCCTGCGGCAGGGTTATCTGCGCGATCCGGACGTCTCTATCGAAGTTGACCGCTACCGCTCCTTCTTCATCATGGGAGAAGTCGGCCAGGCCGGACAGTATTCCTATGTGGCAGGTATGACCGTGCAGAACGCGATTGCCATTGCCGGCGGGTTCAGCACCCGGGCCAACCAGCGCAATGTCGACATTACCCGCAAGATCAACGGCAAGATCATGACCGGCAGGGTTTCGATTTCCGATCCCATTCTGGCCGGCGACACCATCTATATCCGCGAGCGGTTGTTCTGATCAGATGACATCAGCCAAACCTTCCTTGCGCATCCTGCATTGTTTCCGCTCTCCGGTGGGCGGGATCTTCCGGCATGTGCGCGATCTCGCCGAAGAGCACGCCAAGGCGGGCCATCAGGTGGGCATCCTGTGCGATTCATCCACCGGCGGCGCCTATGAGGATCGCCTGTTCGACGTCATACGGCCGCATCTGGCGCTGGGATTGTCGCGGATGCCGATCCGGCGTTCGCTGGGTCTTTCAGATCTCGCGGCGGCGCGAAGAACATTTAAGGAAATCAGAGATTTGCAGCCGGATGTGCTGCACGGACACGGCGCCAAGGGCGGCGCCTTCGTGCGGCTTGTCGGTTCACGGTTACGGGTATCAAGGTCATGCGTTGCCCGTTTATATTCGCCGCACGGCGGCAGTCTGCACTACGACAGCAACACGCTGCGCGGGCAGGCCTATTTCTCCATTGAGCGGCTTCTCGAGCGCTGGACCGACAGCCTGGTGTTCGTGTCGGACTACGAGCGGCGAACCTATAGCGAGAAGATCGGCGAGCCGCGGGCGCCATGGCGGCTGATCCACAATGGCCTGCGCGAGAACGAGTTCGAGCCGGTCGCTGATATGCCGGATGCGGTGGATTTTCTCTATATCGGGATGATGCGGGACCTGAAGGGACCCGATGTGTTCATCAAGGCACTGCGCCGGGCCGAACAACTGGCCGGACGGCCCTTGCGCGGGGTGATGGTCGGCGATGGCGATGACAAGCCAGCTTATCAATCGCGGATCGACACTTTGGGCATGGGCGCGCGGCTGACCATGCGCGACGCCATGCCCGCGCGCGAGGCGTTTGCGCTGGCGCGCACGGTGGTGATCCCGTCGCGTGCGGAATCGATGCCCTACATTGTGCTTGAGGCGGTCGCTGCGGGCAAAAAACTGATCTCTAGCCGCGTTGGCGGCATTCCCGAGATCCTCGGCGCCGACAGCCCCGCCTTCGTGCCGCCCGGCGATGCCGAAGCACTGGCCCAGGCGATGGCCGCCGACATTGCCGATCCGCAGCGCCTTCACGCGGCGATGCCGGAGATGGAAGCCTTTCAGCGCCAGTTTTCGGCGAGCGTGATGGCCGACCGGATGATCGGCGTCTACCAGGAATGCCTGCGCGAAAAAGCCGGCAAAACCGCACCACGGACCGTGTCAAGCCTTTCTTAGGGTCGCTGTGCTATCCCGGAGGTCAGTGTTTACCGGGAGAGTAGGCCGTGAACAAGATTGACCGAGACGATGCATTTGATCCCAAGACCGTGCGCAAGGCGCTCGACGGGGTTGAGGTCAAGCCGAGCCTGAAGGGCGACGGCACGCCGGGCGAAGGCCAGATGAGCCGGCTGGCGCTGCAGACGGCCAATCGGCTGTCCCAGGAAAACTATTCCCCCACCATGATCACCGGCAGCCTGCGGCTCGCCGAATTCGCACTGCTGGCGATGACCGGCTTTCTGGTTTACGCGCTTTATGTGGGATTTAGCCTCGATGTGCTGATGCTCTATTACGCCCCGGCGATCCTCGCCGGTTCGGCGCTGGCTATCCTGCTGATCCAGATTGCCGATGGCTATCAGGTGCCGGCACTGCGCAGTGCGCTGCGCACCCTGCCCCGGGTGCTGACCACCTGGGCTGCGGCGTTTGCGCTGATCGCGCTTGCGGCCTTCTTCCTGCAGACCGGACTTGCGTTCTCCCGTGTCTGGTTCGCGGCCTGGTTCGTCTCCGGTGCGCTGACCATCGTCGTCAGCCGCAACATCGTCGCCTACGGCATTCGCCGCTGGGCCCGCAATGGCGTGATGGAGCGCCGCGCGGTGATCGTCGGCGGTGGCGAGATGGCCAAGGCGCTGATACGCTCGATCGAACTCGATCCGGAAAACGACATCCGCATCTGCGGCATCTTTGATGACCGCGACGAGCGCCGCTCGCCGCCTGTGGTGGCCGGCTACCCCAAGCTTGGCAATGTCGACACGCTGGTCAATTTCGCTCGCATGGCGCGGATCGACATGCTGATCATCGCGCTGCCGCTGAACGCGGAATCGCGGGTGCTGGAGCTGCTCAAGAAACTCTGGATCCTGCCGCTCGACATCCGGCTTGCGGCACATGCCAACAAGCTGAGATTCCGGCCGCGATCCTATTCCTATGTCGGCGCAGTGCCGATGCTCGATATTTTCGACCGGCCGATCACCGACTGGGATTCGGTGGCCAAACGCGCCTTTGACATCTTCTTCTCGCTGGTTGCCATTGTCTTGTTGTGGCCGGTGATGATCGGCACCGCGATCGCCATCAAGCTCAATTCCAAGGGACCGGTGCTGTTCAAGCAAAAGCGCCACGGCTTCAACAATGAAGTCATCGACGTGTTCAAGTTCCGCTCGATGTACACTGACCAGTGCGACCCCACAGCACGCGCCGCGGTGACCAAGGGCGATCCCCGCGTCACCCGGGTGGGCCGGTTTATCCGCAAAACATCGATCGATGAATTGCCGCAGTTTTTCAACGTGTTGCGTGGCGATCTTTCGCTGGTTGGGCCACGGCCGCATGCAGTCGTCGCTGCCGCCCATGACCGGTTGTTCGCCGAGGTGGTGGACGGTTACTTCGCGCGTCACCGGGTCAAGCCGGGTGTCACCGGCTGGGCGCAGATCAATGGCTGGCGCGGCGAGATCGACAATGACGAGAAAATCAAGCAGCGCACTGCCTGCGATCTCTACTACATCGAGAACTGGTCGCTGCTGTTCGATCTCAAGATCCTGTTCCTGACACCGTTCAAGCTGCTCAACACGGAAAACGCCTATTGACCAGCAGCGCCCTCCCCGCACCCACGATCTTTCAGCCGCAGCGCGCCACGCTGTCGATGCTGGCGTCGCTGTGTGTGGCGTTCGGGGTGTTTCTGTCCGGCTTCGTCATCAACGAACCCGCACCTTACGAGCTGTTTCTGGTGGCGTTGATCGGGGTCTGGGCGCTGTTCGGGCTCCGGCTGTCGCGCCATATCGCGCCGTTGATTGCGCTCTATGTGGTGTTCAACATCGGCGGCATGTTCTCGATTCTGACCATGGAAGAGGTCAAGGGCACGCCGATGTATATGGCGGTGTCGCTGTTTCTGGCCTTCACGGCGATGTTCTTCGCCGCCATCATCGAGGCCGACCAGCGGCGGCTGCTGCTGATATTCCGCGCCTATGTGGCCGCCGCCATCATCACAGCGCTTTTGGGCATTTTGGGCTATTTCGGCGCCATTCCGGGCGGCGAGGTGTTCACACGCTATGACCGCGCCATGGGTGCATTTCAGGATCCCAATGTGTTCGGCCCCTATCTGGTGCTGCCCACGCTTTACCTCATGCACGGGCTTTTGACCGGCACGCTCAAGGCAGCCCCGCTCAGGGTGATCGGCCTGATGGTGCTGGTGCTGGGAGTGTTTTTATCGTTCTCGCGCGCGGCCTGGGGGCTGCTCGCCATCTCCATGGTTCTGCTGGTGCTGACCATGCTGATCAAGGAGCGCACCGGGGTGTTCCGGTTGAAAATCCTGGTGATGTCGCTGCTCGGATTTCTTTTGTTGATCGCCGCCATCATCGTGGCGCTTCAATTCGACCAGGTGGCGGATCTGTTTTCCGATCGCGCCAAGCTGGTCCAGGCCTATGATGGCGCCCGGCATGGCCGCTTCGAGCGTCACGGCATCGGCTTCTTGATGGCGATGGAGCATCCTTTGGGCATCGGCCCTCTGGAATTCGGTCTGATGTGGGGCGAAGACACTCACAATATCTGGCTCAAGGCGCTGATGGATTACGGCTGGCTGGGTTTTGTCAGCTACGTCGCGCTGATGATCTGGACCTTCACCTTGGGTTTGCGCTTCCTGCTGCGCGAGCGGCCCTGGCAGCCCTATCTGATGCTGGCGCTGATCGTGCTGTTCGGCCACACCCTGATCGGCAACGTGATCGACACCGATCACTGGCGGCATTTCTATCTGCTGATGGGTGTGGTGTGGGGGTGCATCGCACTGGAGATGCGCTGGCAGGCGGCGCAGCGCCATGGCAATAAACCTGCCGCCGTTCACAATGGCCAAAGCTCACCGGGCCGGACATTGCCACAGGCACGGTCAACCGCATCCGCTGCGGGCCGCTAAATCTCAATGTCGTGAAATGGTCGGAGCGGCCGGATTCGAACCGACGACCCCTTGTCCCCCAGACAAGTGCGCTACCGGGCTGCGCTACGCTCCGACTTGTGAGAGGCCTTAGAACATCAGTGTTTTGCGAGCAAGGGCAAAAACACGCGGCCTGCGGGAAAACCGGAAAAAAGGGGCATTGTGGGAAAATGCCGGCAAAAAGTCCCACGTAAAGTCCCACGCTATGTTCATGCGCTGTTCTCGCATTGGCGCCATCGCCGAACTTGGCCCGGTGCACCGGCCAGACCGAGTTCGTCTAAGGGCGCGTAGCTCAGCAGGAGAGCACTGCCTTCACACGGCAGGGGTCACAGGTTCAATCCCTGTCGCGCCCACCATTTTATCCTTCTGAAATAATTGCGTTTTATGGCGTTCTGGCGGCAGAAGATTTGCGACCTTTTCGGCATGAATGCGCGTACAGAGGCAGAACACGGCACAGGGACTCGGGAAAAATCCGGGAAATCAGTTCGCCACATGTTCACGATCGAGAGAAAACGGCGGCTGTGAATAACAAGAACCAGCATCAACAGAATACCGAAAGAGCCCTCACTGCCCCGCCAACTGTTCGGCGCGGCCGGGGCGTCAGTCTTAGCCGATGATATTTGGCTGACTATCGGCGCCACCCCGTGCGGCGCTCAAACTCGCATGGATTTCTTCGGCCAAGCTTTGAATGAAGGCCGGGCGTTGCGATGTGCCGCCACGCATCAGCGCGATGTCGATACCCCCGATCTCGGGCAAGTCGTCGGATGGCGGAAGGATTTCCAGATCGTGAGGGACCGAACACCGTGCGATCGCCGCGGCGGCGAGCCCGGCTCTGACCGGTGACAGCAGCCCGGCGATGCTGGGACTGGAATAAGCCACCCGATAATCCCGGCCGGCGCGCGCGCAGGCGTCAATGGTTTGGGCGCGGGCAACGCAGCCGGGTTGGAACATGGCAAGAGGCAGAGGCTCATCAGGCGGAAAACGCGTCCCCTTGGCGGCAACCCAGACAATTGGTTCAACGCGGATGGTCTTTGATACCTTGTCGGCCGGCCGCCGCGTAACCACCGCAAGATCCAGCTTGTCCAGCGTTATGAGTTCCGAGAGTTCTTCGCTCGGCTCGCAGGTGACCTCTACGTGAATGTGCGGGAATACCCTGGCATAGCGCTCCAGGATGTCCGGCAGGAGAGTGTAGACATAGTCGTCCGGAGCCCCCAGACGAATTAACCCGGGACTGTTGGCAACAGCCATCGATTGCCAGAGCCCTTCATTGAGCTCGAGAATGTTGCGAGCATGAGACAACAGGATCTCACCGGTGCCGGTGAGACGTTTTCTCCTTCCTTTTTGTTCGAACAGCGGAGTATCGCGAAACTGTTCTTCAAGGCGCCGCATCTGCATGCTGACTGCAGAGCGGGTGCGACCCACCCTGACCGCAGCGGAGGCGAAGCTCCCGGTTTCCGCGATTGCTACAAAAGTCTCCAGCAAGACCGGGTCAATGTTTCGAAGCGTAGCCATGCAACAGGTCAACAATCTTTACGTTATTGGTCAATAAAATTCGATTGTTGGTTGAAAGTCAAGAAGTTACGCTCCCGTCCCTAGGTTAACAACTCGCACATTTTAGGGGTTGAGGTCGATCACCGGTTTGATCGCCGCAGCAGGGCGAAGTGTGCGTTTCGCTCAACCTGGACCGAAAGGAAACCAAAACAGTCAGGAGGCCAACATGCCCAACAGCTTTCCGTTCAAGCAGAACGTGTTCAAATCTTTTCCCGGCGGCGACTTCTATCGTGCGAATTCCGGGAACTTTCCCGTCCTGAAGGATCTCGCAATTCAGGCCCTGGATCTCGAACCCGGAGGGATACGCGAGCCGCATACCCATCCGAATGCCAACCAGCTCGACTATTGCGTCAGCGGCAAGGGGCTAGTCGGCATCGTCGGGCCAGAGGGCGAGACCCACTATCTCGAACTCAATCCGGGCGACATCTCCTTTGTGCCGCAGGGACATCTGCACTGGATCGAGAACCTGGGAGACGAGCAGCTTAAGTTCCTGGTTGTTCTGTCGCACGAGACCCCGGAAACCATCGAGTTTTCAGAGATGTATTCCGGCGTACCGAACGAAACCCTGGCGAAGATGTACGGCCTCCCGGAGACCGTGTTCGCCGGCATCCCGAACCGGACCATCACGATCGGCGGCGGTGAACCCGAAAAACGATTCACCGAAGCAGCCGAGTAAGGTCCTTTCAACGGCAACGCCAGCGGATGATGACATGCGAACCAGAGATGCCGTGCTGTTGACAGCGATCGTGTTCATCTGGGGGTTCAACTTTGTTGTCATCCGCTGGGGCCTGAACCATTTTCCACCGTTCCTGTTTTCAGCACTCCGGTTTTCGGTCTGTCTGGTGCCCATCGCCTTCGGCGTCAAAAAACCCGCGGTCAGCTGGCGGGTTCTGATCCTGCTTGGTTTCACTCTTGGTCTTTGCGTCTTTGGCTTTTTGTATCTGGGGATCAATGCCGGCATGGGCGCCGGCGTCGCTTCGGTCATTATGCAGGCACAGGTGTTTTTTACGCTGCTTGCGAGCTACGTAGCTCTGGGTGAGCGGCCCAGCGAAAAGAACCTGTTTTCGATAGCGCTCGCCATTGCCGGACTGGTTCTCATCTATTTTTCAAACGGCACGCACACGCCGGCAACCGGCTTCGCATTGGTCCTTCTCGGGGCTTTGAGTTGGGGCATATCCAACACCATAATCAAAATGCTTCCAACTGTGGACATGGTGGGGCTGATGGTCTGGATCAGCCTGGTTCCGCCCCTGCCGCTGCTCGTGCTGTCCTACTGGTTTGATGATCACAGCATGATCGCTGCCGGACTGACGGGCCTTGATTGGCGCGGTTGGCTTGCCGTCCTTTACACCTCGTTCCTGTCAACGCTTCTCGCCTATTCAGTCTGGGGAACCATGCTGCAGAAGTACCCTGCCGGGAAGGTGGCGCCATTCGCACTGCTGGTACCGGTGTTCGGGCTCCTGTCAGCCTGGTTGTTCCTGGGATCCGAATTCAGCCTCAGCGATCTTGTCGGACCTGCGCTCATCATGATCGCGCTGGTTCTGAATCTGATGGATTTCCCCTCAATTCGCCCTCAACAGAAAACACAGGAGGAGACGTAACCATGACGGATAAACACCTCTCGCAGCCATATGAACTGGAAGATCTGGCCGCATCCATAAAGGACGTGCGAGAGCGCGCCAGTTCGATGAACGAAGAGATGCTGACCTATCTGCTTGAAATGGCGCTGGAAGAAGTTCGTCTTCGATTGGAGGCTCAGACCGAACGCAACTAAAAATACACACCCTGTTGCTTTCGCGCTTAGGTAGGCCGATCATGCGCACCCGGTGGAGGCCACGATGATCGACCGCAGATACATCTCCATGCACTTGGCGCGCATACGCAATGAGCTTCTGCGCGGCAAAAGCGCTCGCGAGACGCTGGACGTTCTGAAAAAAATCAAGCGACGCCAGGACGATGCCGATCAATCGGAAGTGGATGCGTCAGATCCGAACTTTGAGCAAGATCGCAAACGCTCGGAACCCTGATCCGCGCCCTCACCTGCCGCGCCACTTCTCGAGCGCCGCGGGCAACGGAGTGGTCAGCCTTGTCGCGACGCGTGCGTGGCGAACTCTCCAGGCTGAGCGTCCAGAGTCGTAGCAACCGCCTTTCGAGTTACCGTTTCGGCGGTTGCTGCTGTTTCGAGAGCTGCAATTCACATTCATCGATACCCATCTCGGCATAATAGGCCAGCATCGGTTGGTTGGCCTCCAGCGCGAGCATCCGGATCGACTTGAACTGCTCCAGCATCGTGACGAAATATCTTTTCATGACGGCTCTCCTTTGATGCCGGCTACCCTACCAGATTGACCAATCGAAGGGTTCCCCGCATCCTCGGGGTGGACGGGGTGATTCATTAGCCATGGAGCGCCCGATGACAAAAAGAACGAAAAGACGCACGCATCTGACCACCGCCGAGAAGGCCAACTATCAGGCCGCCGCCGAACAGTTCAAACAGGATATTCAGCCGCTGTTCTGCTCACTGAAGGCCTTCGGTCACGGCTACAAATCACTGCATGCGATCATGGAAGCTATCGACAACGCCTATGGTGCGCTGGACGTGCACAAGCCGGACAAGACGATAGGGCGCTAAGGCCGCCCAGCACGATCCTGATCTCTTCTTCTGCGGGAAACCCACGCCGGGTCTGACGCTTCGAGCGTCGGCTGTTGACAACCAAGGTCAAGAGAAAAGCTCCGCCACCTGCCCCCACGCGTCAACCGCCGCCAAAAAGTACCAAACCGCGATTAAAAGCCCCAGATTGGTCAATACCGTTCGGGCGTTGCTGACCCACATCCAGCGGCGCAGAGCGGGCAGCCGCGGCTCCGCCTTGGCACCTTTTTCGATATCGGTGCCATGATCGTCGATCAGGAAGAACAGCGTCAGCGTCAACATCCAGGACGGCAGGTAGAACCATTGCCAGGGCTGCGCCGCGAGGCTTTGCCAATCCAGCACAAAGGCCCAGCCGATCATCGGTAGAGGCGCGCCCGTATGCCGGAGGGTCTTTTGCAGGTCGAAGAGTTCGCCCGGCACGATCAGTGCAACGAGCGAACCAATCAGCAAGACCGCGGCAAGCAAAACGCCGGTGATATTGAGCCACTTGCGGGCGTACCCCTTGGCCCAGATCAGCAGCTCCTCGCCATGGATATTCTGCCAACCCCGCCCGACCCAGAGAAGGGGGAGGTAGAACCACGCGGTGGATTTGATCGACCAGCGCCAGAGCAGGACGGGGAGATAGAAGATGGGTAAGGCAATAGGGTAAAGCAGATACCTGAACGGATCCTGAGATGCAGCGGCTTTGATTTCGCCCAGGAACACAAGGAGGGCGGTGGCCTTGTGACCCGGAAGCAGTTCCGGGGGGGCGCGAAGATCCGAATGCCAGACAAAATGTCGCCAATTTGTGGGAATTGCTTTCAGCCCGGCAAGGGGGTGTGAAAAAGTTGCTAATGAGCGGGTCATTATGGCGCGAAGCCAGACAATCAAAAAATATCCCGCTCCCACTCCCACTCCCGGTATTGCTAGCACTTTCGCTCCCGCACCCGCTCTTTCTACCCCTGCAGCTGCCGCTAGGGCTCCTGCTACCGCAAACGCTGTCGCTCCCGTTCCCGCTCCTGCTATCGCTAGCGCTAGCGCTACCGCTCCCGCTCCTGCTCCTGTTGCCGCTACCTCTAGCGCTCCGCCTCCGGTTACCGCATTCCGTGTCACTAACCCTCCCGCTACGGTCAAACCAAAGCTCAGGGAAACAAGACCGACAACGGCGGACCGCAAAATCAACGACAACCCGGTAAAATCAGCCAGCCAGTTTTGTGCCGAAACCCACGCTATGCCAAAAGCCAAGGCGGCGGAAAATGTCACGAAGGTGAAGCCTTTGGCAGATCTCAGCGAAAGCTCGTTTTCGTGGGTCCAGTACGGATCAAACCACGCCACCCCTTTCTTCACCGACGCCTCCGACCTCATCAGTAGGAGCGGGGTAGCAACCACGATCAACCAGTGATGCCAGGTCACCCCCCATTTCAGCCAGAGTAGCCAGTAGAGCGCCACGCAGATCACCGTCTCGGCCACTGCAAGCAGCGAGACGATGCCGGCGGCGCGGCTTTCTTCGGTGGAATACCAGACAAAAAGTGGCGGGGTTGGGGTGTTCAAGGGCGTCGGCTCGTTCGTGCTGGCAAGTCTCACCCGACGCTAGGCCAGACGTTGCACTTGTTCAACCCGAACGCGCAATACTGAGCAACCGATACTGACCTACAACTAGCAATTGGCAATCTGGCCTCCTTGCCGACCTTCGAGATCGTGCCGAGGTGCGCTGGCAAGCGGGACGGATTTCGGCCCATAGTTGATGTTCGAACAATCCGCCGCGAATGACAGATTCGAGACCTTATGCGACTTGGTCGGATTTCGCTATTCGCAGTTGCGAGATTGGAGGGCGTGACCCTGATCATTGCGGTGCACCACAAAGGTGGCCATTGGAGGCAATATTCCTGAACTCCATCGGTACATTCACGCAAGGCGGACAAACAGATTGCTCAGAGCCAAAGCCATCTTACGTCCCAAGAGACATTGAGGTGCCAACATCGAGTTTGGAGGGCATGCTTAGCCCATGTAGACCGCTAAAGGTTAAACGCCCACTTTGTACTAGCTACACCTTGGTCTACTGCAAAACTCGCCAGTTTTCGGAGGTATTTATTCAGATACACAAACTTATAATATAGCCGAGAGAGGACCACCTCAAGGAACGCGATCACCAATATTACTGATTTTTATCGGCGAAAATGGATTCATTGATATCATGTTCAAATTTCGCAAGAATTTCTTCCAGACGATCCCCCAAAAAATCTGCATATGGGGGGTAAATGGGTTTTTCAGCAACACTGCAGCATGCGATTAATTTAAATCCAATATTATTTGTACAAAAAGCGTGTTCAATATCGATTTCTGGTAAATTATTAGATTGTAAACCTGATATGCTGCCGCTCAGTAGATCGATTTGATACTGTTGCAATTGAATCGCATGCACAACTTGTGAAACAATTAATTCCGGGGCACGACGTTCAAGTTCCGGAAATTGCTCTCTAATCAATGCCTCTGACTTGAGAGAACTAATTATACGTGGATGTAACCGTACACATCCAATTTTTGAAAGGTATTTCAAAGATTTATTTATAATACTTGAGTCTAGATTCGATTTATCTCGAATTATAATTTCTTGATCACTAGCCCAATCACGAATCTTATCAGGAGAAAATTTTTCTTTCAATGAATCATCAATATATACTGAACTAAGCAGCAAGTGAAGGCACTGATATTCCATAAAATCTTTGGCAAATATGTACTCCAATACGCTGGCGTCGTTGGGGGATAAATTCTCGATTATTGTAAGTAATTCTCTGTCTACTTCTTCTCGATCATTTTTCATTTGATTTGCTATTAAACCAGCCCAGAATTCTCTAAGTTTGACAGATTCAGCTTTGCTTGCACCATCGAATAAACGATACAGTTCGCCATTTGGTAGGGCACTAGCTTGTGACGGATCGATTTTCATGGCTTTTAGCTTGTCTGAAGTGTGCTTTAGGCAATCAAGCAGGTTTCTCGTCCGCCATTCCCTGATCCTATCCCCAATAAGGCCGCCAAATATATTTCCCACTAACTGTGATGCCCCTTCAACCGTATTCCCCAATGCTGCCTCAACCACCTCTGCCACAGCTTGTTCGATTTTTTCGCCCGGCACATTGCCGACATCACTTTCGGATTTCTGTATTTTGCTCATGAGTTAATTTTTCCCAATGGCGATCTATAAAACGAGATGCAAGAATAGCGCCTTTTTACAAATAGATCGACACTCTCTCCACTCCGGTTCACTTGGACCAGTCAAGCATCACGCCCCAGCGTGGACGCTTCCGGTCGCTATGTCCGTCTTGTTCTAGTTCATAGGCGGCACAGCGAATGACAACACTGGATTCTGCAGCAATTCTGCTCGCCAATGTCCGCTCACGGTAAGCTTGTTGCGGCGCACCCAGTGATCTTGGTGAACCCTTCATGCTCGGTGGGAGAAGGATGCTGCGCCTACTAACGGCAGTAATGCCCGCACACCAGACGTTGGTTTCCAGTGCAGCGATTGTCCGCTTACCGCCCAAAGCGGTCCCTATCACGGAATGGCGCTTGGTCGCTCTCTCACAGCGGGAAGCCACCAAAAACGAAAGAGCCCCGCAGTCCGAAGACCACGGGGCTCTACCAAGTTTAAACCACCAGCCGTACAAAATCGGGCGGCGGCGGGCATCCCCGCACAATGTGGGAATTGGAGAATCAGGCGGGGTTTTGGATCACTTCAATCCGATGAGATGCAACACCTTGTCCCATAGCGCCGTGATCAGGGCGCCCAGGCTGGCGGCAATGAGGGATAGAAACAGCAGCACGCCAATGCCGCGTTCACGCCATTTCGACAGCTCGGTGACGACAGGCTCGACTTCCTTCAGGCGGGCATCCATGACCTTGACCTCGGACTGCACAGCCTGCACCCCGCCATTCAGGTCATTGACGGCGGAATAGAGCTTTGCCCTGCCCTCTCTCGAAGACTTCTCACTGTCGGCCACTTGTTCGATAAGGGCCTCGAGCTTCCCTTCGACGCGGCCCAGCGCGCGGTGGGTATCTTCGCTCATTGCGGCCCCACCTTCGTGATCTCATCCCAATAGGCATCCAGCGCCGCGCCGCAGTCCGCAGCCAGTTGGTCGCGGTTGTCGGCGACGATCTCCCAGCGCTTCTGGGTCCATCGGGCTTTCTCGTCCACCTTTGGCTTAACCCGCTCCATCTTGGCGATGCAGCTCGGCGGCGTGACCGGTCGTTCGATGCGCGCGCGGGCCTCGCCCGTCGTCTCGGCCGCCTGATCCAGCTTTTTGATCGCGGTTCCGCATCCCGCCAGCGCCAGTGTGACCAGCGGAGTGATCAGCGTTCGAGCCATTGCAGATCCCCTTCTGTCCAGACCGCGCCGTCATCGCCGGTGTCAGCCGCGATCAGATCCTCGAGGTCAGCCAGCGCCTCGTCTTTGGCGCGCTCGGCGGCGTGAGCGCGCACAACCGCTTCGCGGGCCGCATTATCCGCCGCGCGCCGAAACACACGCTCACGCTCGAGCTGGGCCTCGACAGCCCTCAATTTGGCACGGGCAACCAGATCGGCCGTTGCCCGGCGCACTTCATCCGCGGCGTGGGCATGCACCCGACCCGTGGCAAGATCGCCAATGACCGGTACCGACGACAGGAAGGGAATGCGCGCGGCACCGGGCAGGCCCTCGTAATAGACCAGGAGCAGGGCCACGAGACATGCCGGCAGGCCGATGGTGCGGATGATGGCGGCAATCATGTTTGTCCCTCATCCTGCCACCCTTCGGGCGGCGCGATATCAGCAGGCCATCCGGGCGGGCTGGCGGCATCGATCTGGCTTTGCACCTTGTCAAATTCCAGTTTGTAGGCCGCGCCGAGCAGCGCCAGGGCCGTCGGCCAGATCACCACCAGCACCGCCGTCATGGCGCTGACCATCTCGGAGCCGAAGATCATGGCCGCAATCGTCAGCCCGACGGCGCTTGCGAACACCAGCCAGGCCGCCTCGCGTTTGCCGGTCTTGCCGGCGACCCGCGGCGTCACGCCAAGAAATCGGAGAAGATGGACGAGCATGGCTCACGCCTCGTTTGTGGTTTCGACCAGGCGGCCGCCATCGGCGATGACCCGCCCGCCAGTCGGCAGCGAATAACCGTCCGGCCAGCGGATTCCGCCCTGGCGAAGCCGCTTCTTGCGAATCTTTGTAATCGTGATCGCGTTCGACTGGTTTCCACCCAGGACGTGATAGTGTGTGGCATCTTCTCCGACATAAAAGCCGACATGCCCCTGCCAGCCTTTCGGCGAACCGCGCCAGAACACCAGCACCGCGCCAAAGGCCGGGGCATCGAGTTCCCGCCCAAACTTGAGCCAGTTGATCGAGGCCATTGGGTTGCCCGGGATCGGCTCATCGGGCAACGCCCGCAGCATTGCGGTTTCGACCGCGTCGCCACACCAGGGGGTGCGCGCCGGGTCAACCGCGGAGCCCGCCGAACGGAGCCATGCGAAAAGTTCGGACCGGTCCCGGTTCTCGTGAAGCCCCTTGCGGCGCATCAACTCATCGACCCATGGCGGGGTCGGACGAGACGTGCCAGCGGGCGCGCCTTTCCGCGTCAAGGCACGATCCAGCGCCGCCCAGGTGCGGGGGTCGGCAATGCCGCCAACCCCAAGGCCGTGGTCGGCCTGAAACTCACGAATGGCCTTGCGGGTGTTGGGCCCCATCGCGCCGTCAATGACGCCCGGATTGTAGCCAAGCGCCGCCAAGCGCTCCTGAAGATCGCGTGTCGTCTGCATAACGATGTCCTTGTGGTTTGGAGTCTAGGCCAGCCCGTACTGCTCGGCCAAAGCTGTGGCCTGGGCATTGAGTGCGTCCAGCGTGGCAGGCATATCGGCGGGGTCGTTCACGGCGTCGATAGCCGTCAGCGCGGTGTCACGCATAATCTCGACTGCGGCCGAAATCGCGGCGAACTCATCCGCCTTGGCGGCGATGGTCTCGGCGCGGGCAACTGTCGCAGCGGTGTTCTCACCGGCCGCATGGGCAAGCGCCTTGATGACGCTAGTTTCTGCTATCGCGGCTGCCTTGTCGCTGGCCGCAATAATGGCGCGCGCCTCGGCTTCGCGCTTGGGCCACCCGGCGCGTTCGGCTTCGGGGTAACCTGACAGGACCGGAGCGGTGAAGGCGTCGGCGCGGGCGATAACCGACGCCTTGAGACCTTCTTTCAAAGCCGCGAATTCTTCCGGGCTCGGCACTGGTTTTGGCGGCTCGACAAAGCCGCCGTCTTCCGTCCACGAGCAGCCTGCATAGGCCGGTTCATCCTCAACCGCTACTGCAATGAAGCCGGGGCCGGGCTCGTAGGTCCCGCCGTCGTCGACCGAAACTTGCGAGACAACAAGGCCCGTATTTGTTGAAACAACCGCGAATTTCATAACTTACCTCAATTCACTGAATAGATGATATGGACCTCACCGCGCGCACCGGAGGCGCCGGCGAAATTGATGTCTGATGTCGCGCCACCGCCGCCGCCTGGCACACGGCCCGGCCCGGGGTGCCCGCTCCCGCCCACGGCGTGTCCACCGCCCAATGGCGCGGCACCTCCAGCCCCGCCAAATGCAGTGGTGTTTGTGTCTATGGCGACCCCCAGGCTCCCGTCCGAACCTCGTATTCCTGATGCCCCCGTAAATGAGCCGCCGGCAGGTGAGTTTGCGGTTACACCGGCCGTGGTGGTGTTGAGCCCGCCGCTGCCGCCTCCGCCAGCTATCGTCACCCCGCCGACGGTGACCGACGACGCGAGGCCCGGTTGACCGTCCTGCTGGACTGGCGAAACTTGCCCGCCAATTCCCCCGGCCCCCACATTGATCGAGACAACCTCACCGGGAGCGACGGTGAACCCCTGTTCGGCGAAGCCACCGCTGGCGCCCCCGGAAGGGGCCGAGGTGTTGTAGGTAACCGCATAGCCTCCGCCGCCACCGGCGCCCCAGACCCGGACCAAAATGCTGGTCACACCGGCCGGCACCGCCCAGCTCGATGCGCCAGGCGTTGTAAATTTCACCAGAGTCTTCGGCCCGAAGGCTGCAGCACGGGCAAGATACTGGATGGCCTTGCGGACCTGCTCAAGGTCAGCTTCCCCAGGCGTCAGTCCGGCGTGCTCGATCAGGTGGTCAAGCTCGCGCTGCGGATGCTCGATGGCCTTGGCCGGCACCTTGGATCCCGCGATCGCTCCGGGTACGTTCTTGTCGACATAGGGAGCTTCGGGATCGGCGGCGCCAAACGGCGGTTGATATTTCATGGTCTACTCCGTTTCGATAACCGGAATCGTCCATCCCGGCGACAGACGCTTGAAAATGCAAAGCAGGGCTTCGGCTTCACCCAGTGAAAACAGCGGGTCCGCGGCAAGCTCGCCCTCGCCTGCTTCAAAGAAATAGATCGCGGTATCGGTGATGCGCACGATCCAGTAGATTTCCTGACGCCAATCGCCGACCGCGTGTTCACCGCCGCATTCGGAAAACCCGCACTCGTAAACGGCGGGCTCCTCGATCTCGATCTCGAACCCGTAGGACAGCGCCAGCCCTATGAAATCCGCTGGTGTGATCGTCGCAGCGGCGGCGACCTTGGCTTGCAGCCGGGCAAGTCGCTCCGAGCGCGACGCATCACCCGGAAAGCACGGATCCGGCAGGCCGAAATCGGCCTCCCAGTTTTCCAGCGTCTCATCGGCGGTGGCCGAGAATGCCTCTCGCGTCACCTGCCAGAAGCGGGTGTAGAGATAGGTGAACGGGGCCAGCAGCACTCGCGTGAGATTGGCAATCACCGTGTCGCGCCGCGGGGCTTCGCCGTCCGGCGTGCCCCAGATCGCGCCGCGCGGCCACAATGCCAGGCCCGGCGACAGCAGATCCTCGACCTGCGGGTTTGACAGAGCATCAAGAGGTTCGCTGATCACCGGCCGGCTCGCACCTGATGAGGCAACCGTGGTGACAGTGTTGTGGCCGGGATCACGCATAAGTCATGGTCCCGAGCACCGGAAACGCGCCGCCGGTAAGGGTAATGTCCGCCGAAGGCAGGGTCAGCACATGCCGCTCTTCACCCGAAGCGGTCGAAATCGCCTCCGCAATCCATGACCTCGACACCGTAAAGGTATCGCCGGCAATGCCGGGCCGGCAGCGGGACAGAAACATCGCCCGGATCGAAGCCTCGATCGCCGCACGCACGGTGGAATTGTCTGTTGAAAGCCCACTGATAGTCACGTCCACAGCCTGCGCCACTGGCGCGGATGCCACGCCGTCATCCACCCTGATCAATCGCGCCGCATCGATTGCCGCCTGCACGGCGTCAACGTCGCCGGATTCGGGGATGTAATCGGCCCGGCCCTCAAACAGGAAATGCACCAGCACGGTTCCCGGTGATGCCGGAACCCGCCATGCCCAGGCGCTGAGCACGCCTGGCACAGCAAGCACGATGCGCTCGAAATCAGAAAGCGCCCCGCCCTGCGGCGGATTGGCCTTGCGCTGCAGCCCGCGCGCGCGCAGGCCCGCATCACCTTCCGTATCAGCACCACCGCCAAGGCCGCCGGCAGCCACCGTCGCGGTCGAGGAAAGCCCCGGCCAAGACAACGGATCGAGCAGCGACAGCATGGCGGCTGCGTCTCGATTGGTCGAAACACCCTTCGATGTCGCCGTGATCGCAATTGACAGATTGCCGGAGCCGTCCGCCGTGGCCGAGGCCGTGCTCTCATAGATCACATTGCCGATCGAAAAGCGTATGCCAGCGGCATAGGTTGCCGACGGCGTGCCCGTTGCCTCAATCGTGCCGGACGCGCTTGCTGCGGGGCGACGGGTGATGCCGATCTCGGCGCAGTGTCGCTCGAGCCAGATGCCGGTTGCAGTCGAGAGAAACAGTTGCGGCAGGATTGCGGCTATGCGCAATTCCAGTTCGTTGGCGATCAGCGCCACCACCTTGCCAATGACGGTGACGAAACTGTTCTTTGGCGCCGCATCGGTGCCCGGCAGATACTGCCGGAACGCGGCGCGAACCGCCGCACCCGTAGCGTCGAGGCTGCGCTTAAACCACATTCGTCTGATCCCACAAGAGTGCAAATCTGTCCTGGTAGCTGACCGCGCCGTCGCGACCGTAGAGCGCCACGGACAACATCGCGCGGTTGGCCTCCGGCTCGGTAGCGGCCGTCACGTCCACACGCGCCGCGAGGCCCTGCTCGATCAGCGTTTCGAGGGCCGCACCGGCACGGTCCTCGATGTCGCGCGGCGTCACGTTCGAGAGCCGCGAGCGGCGAAGCTGCCACAGTGTCGATCCGAGCGCTGCCTCCCCCTGGGCCATGTCGAAGCCATCGCCCGGCCAGCCCTTGTTGACATCGCCCTCTCGCAGATCAGACGGCTCGACGCGGGCATCGGTCATCAGGCAGATCAACACCTGTGTCGCGATCGCGGCCTTTGCCTGAAAATCACCCGGTGCGTCTGCATCGCTCAAGGGATTGAGCGCCAGGTCACCGCGCTCGCCATCGAAGACGAGGTCCGGCGAGCGATAGGCTTGCGGCTCATCAAGCGAAACGATCCTGATCATGAATGCACCCCGTTCGCGTCCTGGTGGACGCCGCTGGTTGTCATGTTGCCGGTGTGGGTGATGTCACCCTCGATCACCACGGCGCCCACGATCCGGTGCTCCGATGCAACGTGCCGGATCTTGTTCTCGACAATCGAAACGATCGCGCCATGCGCGTCATAGATCGCCGTGCCGCCAGCGCCGACAGCGGGCACCTTGCCCGGGTTGGCGTAGCCCAGCAGCACCGGTTGTTCCGGATCGCCATTGAGGTAACCGACAACGCCCTGCGCGCCTTTGATCGGCATCGCCACAAAACCGTGCGGCTGCGGCACCATCACCCGCTTGGCCACGCCTCCCCTGTGGCTCACGCCATTGATCAGCAACTGGCCATCGCGAACTTCGAGTTCGCCGTCCAGCTCAAACCGTTCGAACACTATCAGGCCTCGAATTCCGCATTTGCGCCGCAATGGCCCGTGCCATTTGACCAGGACCGGCCGGCGCTTCCGCCGCTCCTGTTGTCGCACTCAAACCTTCCAGCCATCTCAGGCCTCGTATTCGGCGTTTGCGCCGGTGGGCGCGGTGAAAGCGTCACTCGATCCGCCACGAGGATTTTCCCCGCCCAGCGCCCGTGGATCGACCAGCGACAGCGTTGCCACCGTGCCGATGCTGTCGTTTTGCGCAAGGCTGACCGACTTGATCAGCATCGCACCCTTTAGTCCCAACAAGGCGTTATGAACCTCAACCAGCCAGTTCGGCCGCCAGATGGTGCCCCCGGAATCGCGCCAACCCGCCACAGTAATCGTCGCCTGTATCGAGTTGCCGGCCGCGCGCTGCGCCTCCCAGCCTGCGCGTTTTTTCAGCCGGTCCTCACCCGCCTCCCCGGAATGCCGAAGGATCAGCGGCCGGCGGCGTCTGACGCCCGCATCGGAATAACTGCCTTGTGGTCGCAGCGATGGCGCGGTCACGCCTTCGGTTGACTGGCCGCGGACAATCACCGGGGCGTGCAATCCGTGACCGGTGAACTTCGCCGAGCCCGATTTGATGTTGACGCCCAGCCACAGACCGCCCGTATGCCGGCCCTCCGGCCCCTGCGCCAGCTTGAGCTTACCCTCAGGCGTATCCATGATCAGCACGCCGCGTGACCTGGCACGACGCTCGAGAGTCTCATACAATGTCTCGCCAAGCGCCAGCCGATGCCGCGTTTCCGGCGGAAAGGTTGATCCGTCTGTCTCGATGCCGATCCCGAGCGTGTCGAAGGCTTCCCCGATCTCCGGCAGGCTCTTCTTCTCAAGCCATCCCTCGTCGTGTTCCACCGAGCATTCCGAGGCGTCGATGGTGCGCGAGACGAAGCTCGCGGAGAACTCATGGCTTTGATCGTCGTGCGCCACATCAATGTCGCGAACATATCCGGTCAGCAGCAATGTGCCCGACGCCCTGATCTCTATCGGATCGTCACGCATCAGCGGAAACGAGGCGCCCCGAGTGGCGATCAATGCCACCGCTGACCGCACCGCCATTTCTGCCGAGATATCACAACTGAAATCCCTGATCGGCAGGCCGCCCACCCAAACCGTTTCAAGCACCGGGCGCTTCCGCGTCAAAGGCGATCGGCATCAGCATCGGCGTGACAGATCCTGCGGTCGCCACCATATCACCGGCCCGGTTCGGATCCGCATAGAGATCCCAGGCAAGCAGCGCCGAAGGTTGGGAAATGCCCGTCTCCACCCGTACGATCGGCACCAGTGTCGCCGAAAGCTCCGACAAGGCACGGATAGACGCGCCGCCGATCTCGGACACCGCCCGCAGCGCATCGGCGCCAAAACGCGCGCCGCATTCCGCATAAGCCAGATCGAGCAGTTCCGACAAAGCTGTACGCGCCGCTTGCGCAGCCCGTGCATTGCGCCAATCGGCCCGGGGTGCGCCAAGGCTCGCCGCCACCGATGCAATCACCAGCGTTGCAGCCTGGTTTGCGTCCTTCGCGGTTACCGCCGATGCAATCAACCGCTCCGCCTCGGCTGAATCCCGGACGCTCTCGCCAATGACAATGGCGGCCCTGATCGCCGCCGCGGCAGCTTTCACACCGGAGCCTGCCGCAGTCGTCGCATAAGCGGTGAGAAGAGCCGAATCGTCGGGGTTAGTGACCAGCGAGGCATTTGCTACGATCCACTCCGCCGGTGTCACGGGAATGCACCTGCGATCGCCGCCGACAGCGATGACACCGCCGCCGCTGCAAGACCGGACACCGAGTGTGCGCTGATACCAGCCGTGGACGGGCTTCCCCCGCGCACAAAGCGCAGGATGAACGCGCAATAACCGAGCTTGTCAAGCCGCCATTCCCGCCACCAATCGACAGCCTGAGCCACCACGGGCCCGGAAAGCGGCAGCGTCAGTCGCGCCGGGCCGCGCCGGTCGAGCGCGGCAAGCAGCGCCTGCGCCGCCGCATCTGACTCGTCACCGACCACATAAGCATCGACATCGAAGGCTCGTTCCGCTGCGCCGAAATCCTCGATCAGTTGCGCCTCGCCTCCGGCGAAATCATGCTGCACCAGACGCCGGCCCCCGCCAATCCCGTCGGAATGCACATAGAAAGGCACCCCGCGATAACTGGCTTGCCGCAGCGACGCGACCCAATCTCGCGCCATCTCAGGTTCCTCCCGGCCGGGTACCGGCGTTCGGCATCGATTTTCCCATATTGCCACTCGCCTGCTGCCGGTTGCCCGGGCGGGTTTGGCCTATGCGAATGGACCCGGCCGCAGCCCGTATCCGCGCCGCCGCGGCATCGCCGAATTCCGCACCGGCCTGCGCCGCCGAGGATCTGATCTTGGCGGCCGCCGCGTCGCCGAATCCACCACCGGCGACGGGCGCTGCTTGCGCAATCGCTCTTGCAGCATCGTCTCCGCCCTCGGCCAGATCAGAGCCAGATTGCTCGCCGGCGGCCTCCAGTTTCGCCAGCAGCCCTTGAAGCTCCGGCACACCTTCGCCAGGCCTTACCGATACGCCATCGGGCGCAACTGCCGCAGCTTTTGCAACCGGCGCGATCGCGCGATCGCGACCTCCGACAACATCCCGAACAGAGCGTTGGTCGACAAGTCTCGCTCTCATCCTGGCCGCATCGTCTCCGCCCCGGGCAAGCTCAGAGCCGCTTTGCGCACCGGCGGCCTCCAGTTTCGCCAGCAGGCCCTGCAGTTCGGGGACCCCCTGCCCAGTGCGCACCGAGGAATTTCCCCCGGAATCTAGCGGGATGACAACAGGCGCATGCGCCGCCGCGAACGCTTGTGTTCGAACATCCTGGCCGGCGCGCTGCCGAGCCGCATCTTGTGCAGCGAGATCGATCTCGAATTGACTTGGCTTGGCTACAGGTAAGGGCGCAGCTCCGGCTGCCTGCGGTGGCGCCGCAGAATACAAAATCGTGCCGTCGCGCGTCTGGATGACGGGTCCCTTTTCCGGCGCGCTTCTCGTTTGATATTCCTGCCCCTCCGGACGCTCCGGCGTATCAACCCCAACGCGCGGGTCAGCGCCGGGCGCGTGATAGGCCTCAATCCGCTTCTTGTCCTCTGCCGTCCGACCGCCGCCGAGCCAAAACACGCTTTTGAGCGCGTCGTGGTTGCCAGCATTCCACATCGCCCACAAGCGAGATTCAATGAACCCCATTCCCTTTTTCTCAAAACCGCGGTCCATCGCTGTTTGCGTATCAAGCGTCTCGGAAACCGCATCCATCGTGGCGGTTGCTGGCGGAGCGACAGTTGATCCAAAACTCGTTGTCAGCCGATCCCAGGCATTGCTCATCTTGTCGATGCTTTTCTGGGCATTCGTCGCGAGCCGGTCGATGTCTCCCTGCACCGTCCCTGCGGCATCACCCAGCGCGTTCAATTGTGATCGGTACTCATCGGTGCGGTTGATGAGTGCCCTCATCGCGATCTGCATCTGCTTGTCGGTAAACAACAGTGGCAGCTTGGACAGGTCCCCGTTCACCGCCTCCCGCGAAAGCCGGATGAACGCTTCCAGCATATCCTCACCTGATGCCTTCGCCTTCTCCATTTCGCGGCGGATGTCGACCCCGAACTGCTTCCTGAAATTGTTGGCCACCGTCACCGAGTTCATCTTGGTCAGCACATCCATGAAGGCGGTCGCCGCCTCGCCCGACGTACCGGTCTCCATGCGCACCACTTGCAGTGCTGCGGACAACTTCTTCAGTCCCTCCTCGCCACTGTATCCGAGCGCCGCAAACGCCGGCGCCAGCGAGGGCAATTCAGCGGCCATATCCTTCAACTCAAACTTGCCCGCCTTGCCCGCCTTGGCGATGATATCGAACGCAATCCCCATCTGGTCGGCGGCGATGCCGAACGATCCGGTGATCGCATCCGCAGTCGTTGCCATGGCGGCAAACTCCGAATCCGATGCCTGTGCCGCTGCCGCAACCTTAGGGAGCAGCGCCATAGCCTCATCAAGCGACTTGCCCGAAGCTATAAGCGATTCCAGTCCGGAAACCACATTCTCCACCGGCGCCCCGACATCATCGGCAATGTCACGAACACGTTGAAAGGCCGTTTCCATCTGCGTCGCGCTGGCATCCGCATTGATGCCGATCCGGGTCAACCGCCGCTCGATCGTGGCAAAACCGCGTACAGCGCCGGCTCCCACGGCGAGGCCCGCAACTCCGGCGCCCCCGGCCACCAACGCCGCGGTACTTGCCGTGCGCATCAATCCGGCGCGCCGGGTGGCCGCTTCTCGTTGCCGTTGGGCGGCAACCGCCATCATCCGCGCATTATGGCTCGCAAGTGCGGTATCCTGCCATGTGAACGCAGCAGCCTGCAGCCGGGAGGCTCTGGTTATCGACGTCTGCGCTCGGTTGTAGGCAGTCGCCTTCCGGTTCACATCGGCCATTTTCGAGCTCAACCGGTCAAAGGCCGCCATTGGCCCGAGCTTCGCCGAAAGCCGGACCATGGCCTCGATCGTGCGGTTGCTCATCGGCACTCTCCCTGTTCAAGGCCACGCACGGACCATCTGACGCAATCGGACACGCTCATCGCCATCACGCTTTCGAAGCCGAAGCCGAACCTGAAAATCAGGAGGTCGGCGGATTTTCGGAGGAGCTCGCCTCGGACGATTTCGCCCGCGCTTGTGTAAAAAAACCGCTGATCGCCTCTTTCACCGCTATCGCGTCCACGAGCGCCAGTTCGGCAAGATCACTCGCACTCGGAAGCTCGTCGCCGCGCTTGAGCAACCTGCTGCAGTACAGCCAGATCCTGTCATCGTGATAGAGGATCATCTCTCCACCGGTTGGAGATGGTTGCCTTTCGGCGATCTCCCCGATGGTCTCGAAATCCGCCATCTTCGGCTCGCGGAAAGTCAGGCTGTCGAAGGTCCGGCCATGCGCCTCATACCGCCGCGACAGCCGGATGGTTCTTTCACCGGACATGGATCATCCCTTTCGCACGTATTTCTCGGCGGCGCCGGAAACACCGGTAACTTCGCCGTTCATCCGGTTGCTTGTCGGCTCACCGACCAAAAAACACCGGGTGAAATAGTGCGACACCCCCGTGTCATCCTCGATGGAGGTCGCATCGAACCGGTCGGATTTCATCAACGCCTCGAGATCCTGGCCTCGATCGGCGAAGGAAATCTCGAACCCGTAAGGTGTCAGGGTTTCCACCCGATCGGTTGAGCGGTCCTGATTGACAACCGCCTCGACCGAGCGCCCGGCGCTCTTGACGTTCATGGTGCCGCGCAACGAGAACGTCACACCATTTGACAGGCGAAAGCGGATCTGCCCGCCGTAATCTTTTCCAGCCATGGGTTGGCTCCTTTATTGGAAAGAGGGTCAGCCGGGCGGTGAACCACCCGGTCAGTTTGGATCAACGAAACTGCGAGTAGACCCGGGCAAGACCGGAGAAGATGTCCAGCGGATTAGTGAAATCCATCGGCACCACCGCGTCGACCCGGTTCGGATTGTCGAGGTTGCGCGTAACGGTCAGATCCTTGAGCGCTGTATCGGAGTTCTCGAGCACACCACGGAGTTCGAGATCGACATAAGCATGGTAGCAGGTCGCCTCGATGTCTTTCGGCGTCGAGACCGACGCCACATCGCCCGGATTGTCGTCGGCGATCACCTTGTTGGAATGCTCATAGGCCAGCCGCGCCAAAACGTAGCGCAGCGAATACATCAACGCATGAGGCTTCTGGATATCGCGGAACGTGGTATCGGGCACCTGGTCGGTGGTGCGGGCATGGGTGATGATCTTGTCGACCGTCACGCGGCCGTTGCCGTTAATCCGCCAGCTCGAAAGACCTGCCGCCAGAAACGCATTGCGCGTCGCCAGATCGAGCCAGTAGGCCCGGTCGGTCGGTGCACTGATCCCCTCGACCACCAACCCGGTCTGGTTTCTGTTGACATCACCGGTTGCGCCGCCGGCAAGCCAGGGCGCCACGCGCCCCACCATCGCAGCCACCCACAGATATCCCGGCTCGGCGTGGCCGCCGGCGGTGAAAGTCGGGATCGCCGAGAGCTTCCAGCTGTCCTTGCCCTCGCCGTAGGAAATAAGGTTCGCCTGGCTGTCCCGCTTCGGGTAGTAGGCGATGCCGAATTTCTGGTTCGCGTAAGACCAGCGGCCCGATTCCTCCGACAACAAGGCATCATAGCGCCCCACATTGGTCGCGTCGCCAAAAGCCGAGATCAGGAACGACCAGTCATCCTCTGCGATCGCCGCATTGGCGGTCGAAGTGTCGGGCGTCCCTGCCCCGGCCGTGTCCTCCGCAATGGTCAGAACGCCAGTCAGCGCGTTGGCGCCATCGAGCACCGGCACGCTTACACCGATTTCGGCCGCATAGGCGCCGGCGTGCCGTGCGGTAATCGTCACGACATTCGTTGCCACCGTCGCCGTGTAAGGCAGAGCATGCCCGCTCTGCGGATTGTCATAGGCATTGATCGCGGCGTTGATCGCCGCTGCCACGGTGTTGGCATTGTCACCGGCCGCTATCGAGACCGAAACAAACTCGCCCATGATGTTGATTACACCGGTTCCGCCGCCTGCGGGCACCGAGCCCACCGTGATGGTGCGGATCTCGGCAGTGCCGCTCGCGGGAATCGAAACGATGTAGAGCGGGTGCGTCGGCGCGTTCTTGCGAAACACCGTCACCATCTGCTCGAGCATCGAGCCCTTGCCGGCCAGCGCCCGCGCCTGGCTGCGCGTGGCGCAAGAGGTCTTGACGTTGTCACTCATGGAGCCGGCAGACGTTTTGTGACCGTACAGGATAACCGGGGCCAGATCCTCGAACTGCCCGCCACTCTCGACCGAGAAAGCAAACAGGGGCGCAACAAGATTTGCGGGGACATTCATTTCCGCGACTCCTTTTCGGGTGCGGCACTGGCCGCTGGTTTGTCGGTTTCAGGTTTGGGTTTACGCGCTCCGGGCCGAACCTCTTCAAGCGCCTCTTCCTTGATCAACCGCGCGTAATAGCGGTTGGTTGGATCGATCATCTTGCCCGTCTCCGGGAAAGCTTCGCCGTCCGTGGTGCGCAACGGCGGCGCGCCAGCGGCTGGTTTGTAGCGTTTCATGGGATCACTCCAGTGTTGTGCCAGCGCTTGGCCCCGCGCCGGGATCGATGGTGATTTCGGTCAGGTCGGTACGGGTTTCGCCGATCAGGTGTGTCGCGAGTGCAGTCAGTTTCGCCTTGGCGTACGAATCCGCCGGCAGGGCGTCGAACAGTGTTTTGATCCGCCCGGCCAGACCGTCATCTTCGCTGAATTCGTCATCCGCGATCGTCAGGGTCATGCGCATGAATTCGCGCTGAAACCGCAGCCCCAGTTCTGGCACTGTGTGGCTCTGTTGTTCGATCTTGTCGCAATGGGTCGCGATTCGTCGAAACAGCCGCCCACGCTCGGAATAAAGCAACTCCTTGCGCACCTGTGCCATCAAGGCAGCCAGCACCAGTTGCATCTCCGGATCGCTGCCTGCCACCGCGTCGGCAATGTCCATGTCGGCCTCGTCGTCACGGGCAATCACTGCCAGTTCGCCAACGATTTCCAGCGTCATCTGGCAGGAATTGTCACACGCGCCTGCCGCCGCTCCGCGCGTCTCCACGGTCGAATCCTCGGTATAGAGCGACAACACGGGGAGGTACGGCAAATCGCCCGATAACAAGTCGTCCAGATCGGTGACGCTGGCAGGGCGGCTGTCAAAAACCATCCCCCGGGCAAGCGTCGGAAACTGGTCGGTTGCCCCCGTTGGCCGCAATACCTCAACGGCTGCCAGGCGGACAGCTTCAGCGGTCAGCGTCATGGCTTGGCTTTGTTGACATAAAGGACCGGCCGGGCTGATCCATCGCGATGTTTGTCGGCGATCGCATAGGTTACGCTCCCCACCACAAGATGATCGCCGCGCTTTGGCGCCCATGGCCATGTCCCATCATCATGGGCGGTTATCACCGCATCGAAGGCGACATTGGCCTGACCGGATTTGGCGGCCTGCATAAATTGTTCGTTGCGCAAGGGCGGCGGGTTGAACTCGATCGATCCCTGGAAGGAGTAACCGGCACGGGACGGATCGTCCTGTCGTCGGTCGTTGACCGTCGTTCCACCTTTCCGGGCAACAGCCTGCACTTCGATCTCGTCAAAGAGCGCCGCCGCATCAGTCTCGAGGCGGCGCTCCATGTCTGTCCAGCTGCTCATCGCCTTAGGGTCAGTTCGAGGTCTTGACCTGGACGACGCATTCCGGCTGCTTGTTGATCGCTAGCCGGTTGGTCTGTGACAGCATCTCGACGCCCTGTCCGTGTTTGAGCGGCTCGACCGAGATGTAAATCGTATCCGCGTCAGGAGCCTGATTGGTCAGATCGATGTGGAAGACCGGCGCCTCGAAGGTCCGCATCATCGATTGTGTGCCCGTGGGATAAGCGGTCCCGGAATTGTCTGCCACGTTCTGCTGGGTCGAGATCGTTCCGCTTGAGGAGCGAACCGGCAGACCCCCCTTGTATTCGCGCCAGACAATGTCACCAAACTCAAATGCCCGTCCCCAATTCCCCGCGCGGTTCTCGCGATTGAGCATCTTGTGCTCACTCGAGTTTTGGGCATTGAGCCAGAATTTTTCCACCTTCTCATGAGCGATCAGCTTGCCGAAGAACTTGGAATCGACGACCGCTTCCACACCGCTGTTGGTCTCACCCTTCAGGTGGGTCATCGTGTGATCGATAACTTCTTCGCACTTGCCCCGAACATCGGTTCCGGCAGTACCGAGGACGAAATCCACCTCCTTCTTGGTAATGCCGAACACAGTATAGAGGTCGTAGAGCGTTTTGCCCTTGCCATCCTTGATCAAACCGTTGAGACCGCCGAGCCGGATAAATTCGAGCGTGATCGAATGATTGCGCCGGATGATATCGAGCTTGCGGGCTGTCTCGCGGTCGACGGATCGTTCATCCACCTGGCCATTGAACACCTGCAAAAGCCCGTCGACATCACCCACCGCGATCTTCTCGAGATGCGGGAAATGCGGGATCTGAAGGATCACGCCGCCCTCTTGTTCCGAACTGCCCACGCTGCCCGGAGAACCGGGTTCCTCGGCGGAAAGCACATAGATCTGCCCGTTGCGGTAGTCGACACGCACAAAACGCGAGCCGAGCGTCTCGATGGGAAAAAGCCCGAGCGCATTGATCAGGCCGAACTCATTCGGCAGCCGGTTGACCTCCTGGGTCAGGTCCGTGCTTGTGTAGAGATAGTCGAACATGAAAGGTCTCCTCGTGACGCGGTCTCACCGGCGCCCGTTCGTCTGGAAAATGGTGGGAAAAGGCGCGAGCTCGGTCGCGCCCGGTTTGCGCGGCTCAGCGTTGAATGATGTTGAGCCGCTTGAGCGTCTCGATGCCGGCGGCCTTTTCGGTTGCGGTGATGCCGTCGGGCCAGAGGACTTTTTCCGCCACAAGAATGGCCGGGCCACGGTCGAGCGCCAGGCCCTCGACGGCGACACCATCGGGAGCCGTGGTGTTGCGAAGTGACAGGCCGATGATTTCGCCATCGCCCGGAACCCAGGCGACGCGGGTATTGGTCGGGTCTTCCTGGTCGATTGCGACATCGATCAAGAAGCTGTCGCCCGCAACGAAGTCAGTGCCACCACCGCTGATCGTGAATTTGACCTGCTTGGCGAAGGCTGAGCCACCGGTCGCTTCGCCAACCGTCTTTCCATCCGGTCCTTCGACCTGGAACTTAGAAGTGGCGTCGGCACCGCCAGTGGTGCAGCGCACCGTGTACCGACCTTCGTGGACCGCCTTGATAGTCGTGTAGAAGGGGTCTGCAAGTGCGATCGTGCCGTTGCCGGTGTTGCCCGCGACGGCCGCCGCCGCGGCCGCCAGATTGGCAGTCGCAACGTCCAGCATCAACGGCGTACCGAGAACAACCTTGCGCTCGGAGCCGGACCCGGCTTTGAGAGTATAGCTTTCGCGGCAGAACTGCGGATCGTACTCCTGCTTGAGCAGATCACTCTCGCGGCCGGGCGCGGTGTGGGAGTAGTAGGGAAGCATGGGCTTATCTCCTGGTGGCTCGCGCTACGCCTGCTTTCTGGCGATTCGAGCTGTGGATTTTGAAGGAAAAACCGGGTCAGGCGCGCTTGCGCTCGATCCTCGCGGTGATGAGCTCGGAAAGGCCACTCTTCGGCTTGCCTTCCCCGCCGCCCGGCGCTGCCAGCCCCGCTCCGGCTGCGCCGCGTGCTTTGTCATATGCAGCCGCCGACGGCTTTTCTTCCGCCGATGTGGCCGGCGCTGCGGCGAGAGCCGCCTTGACCTCGTCCACGGACATTTCGGTCGTTGCATGGAGATGCGCGGCGAGCTGCTCGCGGCCCCTCGCCTCATCAAGCGCCATAATCGCGGCATGACGCTCGCGGTCTGCCTTGACGGCATCCCGGGCGGCCGCCGCCGTTGCTTCTTCGAGGTTGGCGGGCTGGGCATCCGCCTTGGTCTTGTCGGTCATGATGGGATTCTCCTTCTGGTGACCGGTTGGCGCCGGGGCAGATGCCGTCGGCGGTTTTCGTGGGGCCCGTTTCAGGCTCCATCCACTATCGCTGGCCACGGCCCGGAGCTGGTCCGGCGCATGGGCATAGGCGCGGTAATCGAATGCAGCGACGGCGGACGCCTCGTTGTCATTGGCGGCATCGGCAAAGCCCGCGGCTATCGCCTGTTCCGGCGTCATCCAGCTTTCCGCCTTCATGATCTCCCGGCATTCTTCCGCCGTCTTGCCGGATTTGGCCGCGTAAATCCGCGCATAGGAGGTGGCCAGCGCCTCGAGCGCCTCAACGGCCTTCTGGTGATCCGCTGATGTTCCGAACGAAATGCCTGCAGGATCATGAATCATCATGATCGAGCCCGCCGACATGGCGACTGTTTCGCCAGCCATAGCGATCAGCGACGCGGCGGAGGCCGCCACACCATCGACAAGCACATTGGTCGCGCCAGTGCGTCGGGAAAGCAGCGCATGGATCGCCGCGCCATCGGTCGCGTATCCCCCGCCCGAATTGATCACCACCAGAAGCTCTGAATTGTCCTCTACCGAAGCGAGCGCAATCAGCACTTCGTCATAGGTGAAACCCTCGTCCCACCAGTTGTCGCCCACGAAGCCCGAAAGCGTCAGGGTCTGCCCGTCAAGAGTTGCTGCCATGTCATGATCCTCAAAAGTGAAAACTGGCCGCGCCGCGCCAGCGCTTGCCGTTCTTTGCGTTGCACGCACCGGCAAGCCGGCTGAGTTCAGCATCGAGATCTGCGAGCGAGACTGTCGCGTAACGCATCCGCCGCCGTGTGACCGGTGAGGCGATTTCGCCTTCCTCGACGCTCTCGCCGGCAATACGCTTGAGCTTGATCGCGTAGAGCGCCTGGTAGAGCGCGCATGGATCATTCATATCGACGGGCGCGCCATCGATTTTCACGGTTTCCATGATTGCAAAGCCTCAGTTGCCGGGTTGAATCTCAACCGGTTGAGCAGGCGCCGGCGCATCTCGGTCATAGGGGGAACGCATGCCGGCATCGACATAGCGCTGGTGATCAGCGCTGCGTTCGTCGAAAAGTTCGTCGGAGTCGACGCCCTTCAGTTCCGCCTCGCGCGGAATGCTCGACGTGCCGTTTGCGATCCGCTCGCTGGCAGCCTTTTCCGATTTCAGATCGTCGGCAGTCGGCTTCTCCGGGCCTTGCCACTGCGCCCAGTTCGCCGCATCCCGGTCGGCCCGGTAGTTCGCCAACCCGCCTTTGAACGGAACTGCGCCGGTTTCGATCTTCTCGTCGAGCCACTGCTCATAGATTAATTGATACATCGGTGCGGCGATGTGTTCGCGCCGTCTCATCACAACCGGCCAGATTGAAGCGTTCTCCATCCGAACTGACGAATAGCTCGCGTCGGAATGGTCCATGGTATAGGCGCCATAGGTCACGCCTATCGCCCGCGCCATGTCCCGGTCGAGAGACTGTGTCAGCGGCAGATAATTGTCTCCCGGCGCCTGCGCCTGACGGAACTGAAGATCCTCGTCGGGTCCGAGCACCGGAATGCGTGAACCACCCGTCAGACTGACCCCGCCCTCTGCCGCCCGGTCAAGCGAACTCCCCAGATAACCAAGAACGTTGTCATATATATCCTTGCCAGCCTTGCCGCCGCTCTTTGCCAGTTCCTGAAGCGATTCGATCGCCTCGGCGGCCGGAAGCTTGGAGGTCAGCACTGCGGCGAAAAACGTCTGCACGATCAATGTTTGCAGCGTTGCCTCGCGCGCCACTTCCGTCTGCGCATGCTGTTTGAGAATTGGCGTGAGTTGCGAAATACCCCGCACATCATCGGCGTCAAGCGGATCGAAAATGTGCATGACCACCGGACGCCCGCTCGCATCAAATGCAGGATACCGAACCTTTGAGGGATAGCCGTTGCGCCTCTCTTCGAACAGATACCCTTCCGGACGCCCGTTCTCATCATGGTAGACACCCTGAAACAATCCCGTCGCGGTGTTGGTGTCCTGCACCAGTCGCGGTGGCGGGACCAGGAGCAGTTTGGATCCGGTCCGCAACCCGTAGCGCGCACGCAACGGCGCGTCGAAATGGGTCAGGATGCCAGTCGTCTCCCCAAAGGCGATATGCCAGCGCAGCGAGATCGCAACAAGTTGCGGCACCGTGAACTTGCCACGGTGATCGCATTCCAGGGGGGACCAGGAATGCTTCTTCCACTCGACCTTGACCAGTTTGGCCCATGCAACGGCCTCGTCCTTTGACCATCCAAGTTTCGCGTAATCCGGTGCCGGTTTCAGGATCAGTTCCGAGCCGACCGTATCCGCGATGACTTGGTCAACTGCGCCCTTCAGCCGTCCTGAGTTATGAATGAAATCAAGAGCCAGCGCCGCAGCCGTGCGCCACGACCGGCGGATTTCGTCGCGACTTTCCGCGACGGGCGTCAGGCGAGCGGCAAGAACGCCCGACGGGCTGTCACGAAGCATCCGCATAGTAGCCTCGACCACCGGCGAACCCGAACCCGCGCGCTTTGCCACGGTGCCGTCACGCGCCACCCTTGGAACCTGCATCACTTCCGCCTTTTCCATTTGGCCAGGACACGGTCCGATGGCTTGCTGTTTGATGATGCCGCCGGCGTCGCGGCATCCGCCGGATTGTTCCCGGACATGCGCGTGGCGATCTGTTTTGATGCAGGCGTAAACAGCGTCGGTTGTGCGGATGGCGTAAGCTGCGCTCTCAGTTCGGCCCAACCAGCCGGTGTGAGCCGCGACAGATCAAGATGTTCCGCCATGGCCATCGCGTAGATCCGGCAATCGAGGAAGTGATTGTCCCGACGAATTGTCTTCCATTCCTCGACGACCCGCCCCCGCAGCATCTTCTGGTCGAAATACTCGGCTGTCAGCTGGCGGAAAAACTCTTCATTCCGCGCCTCGTTGAAATGGCAGTATCCCGGCGGGTCCGCCGGCTCGCCGGATCTGAGCCCGACCCTGTGAAGGTTGCCGTAGAACTCGCCTTTGAGCGACCATGTGCCGACCGGCCAGAGCATGCTTGAGCCGAACCGTTTCCGCTTGCCACCCTTGCGAACCGACTTTTTGGTCGGCACGCCGATTGCGGGAACTCCGCGACCATGCTTGCCTGCAATCGCATAGGTGTCAGGCCGTTCCCGACACCACTCCAACACCTGAGTGGTTCGGTTGCCGTCGCCCGCGTCAACGGCCATTGCGCCGACACGCCGCGTTTTACCAAACGAATCCGGCCATTCGGTACGATAGAGTGCCTCGAGTTTCACCCACGCTCCGGCGTTCTTGTCGTCTGTCTCGCCTTCAAGAAACTCCGCATGAACCGACCAGGACTGCCGGTCAGGTGCGAAAGCCACAAACTCCACATAGATGCCGGTATGCTGCACGTCAGCGCCCGCGACAAAGATCAGGCCATCCGGCGGAATGACACCATCGGGATAATCTTCCCGGCGCTCCATGAGCCTCTTCCAGTCAGGCGCATTACCGCGCATCTGGTAAGGCAGGGCCAGCACCAGGTTGTGATAGTCCTTTGCTCCCGCCTCACCCCTGGTTTCCGACTTCAGTTTATCGTCGGCGATGTCCCCGAGGCTCATGAGCAAGCTCATGAAAGCGTCTACATGGAACCCGGGGTGCCGGTCCGGCCCGGCCTGTGTCGCCCGGTAGTGCCCGGCGCGCACGATCTGGACCCTTTCGGATTCCGTGATCCAGTGGCCGCAATACGGGCATACCATCACACTCTTGTGCGGGTGCAGCCTGTCGACCTGAAAGTGATCGTCCGACTGCACGAAATGTTCATGACATTCCAGGCATTCGACAAACCAGAACCGCTCATCGGAACGCTTGAAAGATCGGTCGATCCGGCAATGCCCGGGATCGTCGCCGAGCACGTCGCCGGAATCATCTTCTGGCGTCGATAGCTCGAATATCTTGTATGTTCTTTGCCGCCGGAACGCCGTGAACCGGCCGAAGAACAACGTCTCAGGGTCCGCGCCATTCGGCAGCTCACCCCACTTCGAGACCTCGTCCTTGACCCCGAACCGGCAGGTCTTCATCGACAGGTCCATGACCGTGTTCGCATTGGCGAGCGAGATGTAACCGCCTGGAAACCGCTTCTCGTAGGTTGTAGAGTTGCGGCCCGACCTGCTCGTCACCGGCAGGATGATCCGCTTGCCGGTTTTTGCCTGCCAGGCGTCGATCAGCGGCTGCAGCTTCTGCCCGTTGATATCCTGCAGCGCATCGATGCCGGGAACCCCGTACAAGATATTGTCTGGGCAAATCTCCGCGATATAGAGGCACCACGACAGCGCCAGAATGGAAACGCCCGTCTGCTGCGCCTTGCGTACCGTGACAAGATTGGCCGGGTGCTCCTGGCTTAGACACTCCGCTATCTCGACCAAATAGGGAGCATCGAGCGGCGACCACAATTCACCTTTGCGAGGTCCGTCAACCAGCACCACGTTCTCGGTCAGCCACTCGGCAAACGGCTTGGGTGGACGCGGGCGAATTGCCTCGGCCAGTCGCGAGGCGACCAGATGCAGCGCTCCTGGATGTACTGTCATGCGCCGGTGTCTTCCTCGTCCAGGATGTCATGTTGTGGCGCGCTCGCCGCGATTTCCTTGAACCTTTCGGCAATGGACAGGTTGATCTGGAAGGCAGCGTCCCGGAGAGCTGTCCGCAATCCGTGAACCCCTTCTTTCGCAAACGGAACAGACATATCGTCCGCGTGGTTGGGCAGTCGCGCCACCAGTGCTTGCGTCTCCATGCCCAAATCCATGAGTGCCTTCTCAACCAGCTCGACGCTGATCAGCCGTCCGCACGCTTCTTGATGCTTGAGCTTCTCCCGGCTGTACCGAAGCCATTCATTGAGCCGGCGTGCTTCCTCGAAGGAATCGCCCTCGGCCACTGGCGTGGTGGCAGCATCCTGGCCCGCCTTTGCACCTGGCATCGTCGGGCGCGCAGCCAGCACCTTGGCGGGGTTCTGATACTTCTCCCGGTAGTGATCGATGTGCGCTACCGACACCCTGGCAATCCGCCCGCGCCCGTCCCGATCGACCGGGATATCGTGCTTTTCGATCAGATCACGGACAGTCTTCGAAATAGCCTGGCGGGAAACCCCGTCGCGTTCGGCGATCTCCGACAGCGTCATCATCACCGTCTCGACCATGACCGATCAGCGCCTTTCCTCAAATCCTCTATGACAACCTGACAACGCCGCTGGAGCATCGCTGACAACCTGACAACCCAACCGCAAAGGCTGAAAAACTGACAGTACTTCGGGGTCGTCCCGCCCCGCTTGCGTTGGGAGCGGGATACGGTCCCTATTTTGTCCGTGAACCTCGGGCCTGATCAGCGTGCAGCGACACGAGCCAGCCGGCGATCAACTTCGTGCAGCAGGCGGGCGGCGAAGTCGCGGTCGATGATCGACTGCGCCAGACGTTCGAACTCGCCGTGACGATCCGCGCCCATGGCGTGGGCAGGGTTGGCGGCGTAGAGCTCGCGAACCGGAAGCCGTGCCGAGCCCTTGCGGATCAGGACGGCCGAACCGCTCGAAAGCATTGAGGCAGCGATAAACGCGCCGGCGTATGATCCCCTGCCCCTCACGCTTACGCCCTTCCGGGTTTGGCGAGCGCTCAATTGCGCCAATGATATCCACTTCGACCGCAGCTTGATCTCGACATCGTCGCCAGACAAACGCATTTGTGTGGCGCCACGAGTGAAGCGATAGGGCAGCCCCGAGTATTTGGCAGCAAGCCGCGCCACCTGGGTGCGAGCCTTCTTGCCGGTGTGATTGACCGCCGAGCGAAACGCCTTGGCTTTTAACTCGGTGGGCAGATTGTACATGGCAGTACCGAGCGCACGAAAGTCGCTCGCGTCTAAGCGAAGCCCTGCCTGACTCATGCCGCATCTCCCACGAAAAAACCCGCCGGAACTGCCAGCGGGATAAAAATTGCTCTGTTGTCTATTTCAGGGTGAGATAGGCCTAGCTCGCCGGGCCGGCACTTACTGTCCGCCGACACTATTCCACACCCTCCGAAACGGCTTCGCCCCGAGCCGGGGAAGCCAGTCGGGGCGAATCGAGCAAATCAATCTGTTTTACCGTGGTTGAGTAACCACCAAACTCTCGCACGTGTCAACGGGTCGAAATAATGGAATCAAAAAATATGTCATTGTAGACAAGATGCATTATGGCATGGAATACACTGTCCCAATACTTGGGGATTCCCAGCGTACACAAATCCACTCGGCCGGTGTACGCAATACCTAGCCCCTGACGCATCAACCATATCAAATACGCAATTGAAATTATCCAGTGGTTGAGTCTGATAACCAACATTTTGACCGTTGCGCGAAATTGAGAGAACCCGATTTGACGCGTCTATAACCACGTATTCTCCGTTTACTACACACTTGTTTGTCAAGGGAATGCCGTTTGAAATTGTTCCTAACGACCCTATCGCCGCAGGCTGGTAAACAGTCGCCGGTCCCACAGGGGTCTGAATTGTTACTTCCCTCACCGAGGACATCCCGGCAAATGACATAGAAGGTTGAATTGTCTGCCCCGCATAGGCTTGATCTACAAAGCTCATTACATGCGAAGCCGCGCGGTCTGCCTCTCCTTCCACGCCAGAATGATTCTTTGCATATCTATAGGCAAACAAATCAACTCCCCAAGCTTCATACTGCGCAACATGATGCATTTCATGTGCCCACCACCGGATGTCATTGCGATCGTTAGGATCTGGTTGACGAGAAAATACGATCACATCATCTACGACCACACCGTAGTCATTTCCCATGAATGTCTGGATACCTGTAATGGCAGACGGCAAAGAAATTCGAAGATCTCCAACCACATACTTCGCACGATTGAGTACGGAGGGCGCAAAAACATGCGAAAAAACCTCCTTCACATCGTTCGGAATAGGTTTCGCACGATTAATATGTTTCTCCCGAGCATCGCGAATTGCCGCGGCAAGAGGCGCCGTCAAAGCGATCAGCGGGTCTTGTCCCTGCAAAACTGCCCCTGCAGCGTTACCTCCGGTGAATAAAAATTCACGTTGAATTCTCTGACCCCCAGTAGACATCTCATAAATAATCTTTCCCGCATCTCCACCAATCGAAGTTGCAACGTCCTCAAATTTCCGATCCAGCGTCCCAGAAAGATCTCGCGTACCGTCAGTAATTGTCGTAACTGCCTTTCCTTGCCCCTCTATAAAATCCTTGATCGCTTGGTCCGGTTTCTTTTTGCCGCGGACAATGTCGATCTGGGTCTGGATTGGATTGGCAACTTTTGGGACCGCCTTTACAATTTTCTTTGTGGACTTTTTGACATCGTCCCAAAAACCAGCGTTGGCAGGTTGCGCTACAAAAAACACCCCAGCTATCAGTACAATAACTCTCAAATGTAGCGACACAACAATACCTCCAGCACATATATTTTTCGCACCAATGAATATACTAACAGAATAATGTAATTAGTCCAAACTATCGAGATCTGTTGCGACGCACATTGCCTCACACATACTCGGCAAAATTTTTGGAACGTTAAAAATCCTTGTTTGTTAGAGATGAGGCCAATGGGACCGCCGTCAATGAGGCTGTCTATCAATTCACCGCTACCCCAGCTTCAACCGCCCCGCATCCCACCGCGCCTTATCCACCCGCTGCTGATAATCCCGCGGAAATCTCTCTCGATACGCCCGCCAAAACGTCACCGCACCCCCCCTGCCCCGCCGCAGATCCGGCAGTACCCGCGCCGGCATCGCCTCGCCGGTTTCCCAGGGTCGTGCGGTTAGCTCCGGCGGCTGCAGGTCGATGGTTTCGAGCTGGCCTGAGCAGGTCTCGAACACATAGGCCATCACATCGGCCAGCACTTCGCGGTGGGCGCGGGCAATGAGGGTGTCGAGTGGATCGGGGTCGAGATAGTGTTTCTGGTGGGCGCCGGGTTTGAGCTTGCCGGCCACAGTCATGCCGTTGGTTTCGATCTCCACCATCGCCACGATGTCGGTGCCATTGGCGTCGACGCCGGTGATCATAGGCATCATTGAGCGGACAAACCATCTTGGCCGGCCGTCGGCATGGCGCTCGATCTTCTGCTCGGTGGGCTCCATCCGCCAGGCTTCGCTGTCGCCAAGGATGACGTGGCGCAGCACCAGGTCGGTGGCGGCAATGCGCAAGGTGCGGCCATCGGGGCAGATGGCGCGCACCGCCCGGGCAATGGCCCGCATCGCCAGCCCGCCAAATTGCGTGAGCTCGGGCGCCGGTTGCCAGTCGTCGGGCAGATCCACCTCGGCGCCGTCTAGCGCCGCCACCGCCTCATGCAGCCGCACCGCATCGGGGTGAGGCCAGGCACTGGCCGAGAAATCCGGCACCACGCCATAGCGGTTGATGCCGTGCCGATCGACCAGCGTGAGATATTCGCCATAGCCCGAGACCTTGCGCCAGGCAGCGAGATACCCGTCCGGCCCGTCAGCAATGCGCGGCGCCTTGGGCAGCTCATCCCGCCAGGCCCAGGCCAGCGCCTGGTCAACATTCATCTTATTAAGCCCTGCGCCGGTTTGCATCCCCGATTTGGCGTTTGCATCCCTGTTTTGCATATCATCATCCCTCATTTATATGTCTTTTCTCTTTGTTTTCGTTGGATTATTCGAGAAGAAAGGGAAACAAGGGACGATAGGGAGGCAATCCGGAGATAACGCATAGAGAGAGTGATCGCCTTAAGCTCGAAGGCCTCTTCGCCCGCGCGCGCACGTTAAGCGCGGATTTGCGTCCCCATCGTCCCTTGCGTCCGAAATGATTGAAATCCCTCACCCTTTTGTGGGGACGAAAGCCGCGCATAAGGGCCGATTGCGTCCCTCGCATCCCCTCTGCGCAGCCCCTTCGGGGATGCCAAGGCAGGTTTTGCCCTTCGCGGCCCCTGGCCTGCAAAGGGGTGCGGGGTTCAACTCGCCACATAGCCAAGCCTTATGTCGCGCTCGGCCTGTATCAACCGCCAGATCGCATCCTCGGGCACCCCATTGTCGAGCGCAATTTCGGCGGTCGTCTTCATGCCCCGCCGCCACGCCGCGATCACGCGAATGGCCGTCTGCGCGTCAAGGAACGCGCCGCCCCTGGTCGCAATGTCGGTCATGACACACCCTCCGGCTTGGAAGACAGCCATTCGATGCGGACACGAATGCCACGGTAAACGGTGTTGCCGCCGGTCTTGGCCTTGGTGAACTGGCACATGCTGCCCTCAGGGTTCTGATAGGGCCGCCGTGCCGCACTGGCGAAGCGCTTGGCAAATGTCGCCTGGGTGAAGGCAAAGGCGCCCTCGGCGCGGGCGAACCTCTCATAGGCCACGAACAGATCAAACGGCGTCTCGGTGTCCGTCGGCTCCCCGCTGACCACGCAAGCCGTGCGGATGAACTGGCCGATCGGGTCGCTTTCCTCCCGGTAGGCCTGGCTTGCTGCCGAAATCTCCATCGGCATGTCCAGGCCATAGGTCAGATATTCAAGCGCCCCCTCGATCATCCAGGCGAAGATGCCATCGCGCTCTTTCGCCAGCTTCTCGGGCAGCAGCCGGTCCACCTGCTCTTTGGGGATCTGCACATCCCACGGCACCAGCACCACCCGGCGCCAGATGCCGTCGGAATCATCATCAATGCGCGGCTTGTGGTTGCCCGAAAGCATGATCTTGAAATGCGGATCGACCTCGAAGAAATCCTTGTGCAGCCGCCTCACGGGAATTTTCTCACCCCCGGTGAGCTGCTTGATCAGCGCATCCTTGAGCTTGACGTTGGCCTCCGGCTCGGAAGCTGCGACCAGCCGTGCGCCCGGCAGCCGGGCAAGGTCAGGCGTCGCCTCGGCCCCGCCCCTGCGGCTTTCACCGGAAAAACTGTCAATCGAGAGCGTGACGGCATAATCATCCATCACCCGGCACAGCGCATCCATGAAGGTGGATTTGCCGTTGCGGCCGGCGCCATAGTGAAACAGCAGGATCTGTTCCGTCGTCATCCCGGTCAGGCAATAGCCGCAGACGCGCTTTAAAAACCCGCGCACCTGCTCCGATGGCTGCACCACGGCCAGAAACCTCTTCCATTCCGGCGCCTGGGCCGGCTTGTCCGGGCTCCATTCGCAAGGCGCCAGCTTGGTGATCAGATCGATCTGGGCGTGGCCGTCCAGCCGAGCCTCCCAGCGAAACCGTGGATCCTCCGGGTCGCTTTCCTCATCCTCGGTCTGCACAAAACGCACGGTGCCCGATTGGCAATTGACCGCCAGCCGGTTGCGGTTCAGCTCATCCACGCGGGTGGCCATATAGGGCGCGGCCTCGATCAGCATATTGCCGATCTTGGCGGAATTGGCCGAGGCATTGGCATATTTGTGCCGGGCCGAACGGCGCGTTTTTAACGCCGCCAACGCTTCATCAGCCATGGCAACGGATCGCTCGAGCGCCCGGTACTCTTTAAGCTTGTCGTCAGCCCAGGTCTTTTCCGGCTTGCCCATGCGCTCCAGCGCATCGAGCGCCACGCGCCCCGCCTCCACAGCCCGTGCCTCAAAGTCGTAGAAATCCAGCGCGGCCGGTTCCTGGCGGATGGCGATGGCGGTTTCATGCGCCAGCCTGCGGATCGCCGAGCCGTCATCGTCCTCGCGGTAGCGCATTCCGTCAAACACATGCCAGCCGATATGCGCCACCGACAGCGCCACGTCGCGGCCATAGGGTGCCGCCAGATCACCAAAGCGGTGGCGGAACCGCCTGGCATTGCCAATGTCGTTCTGTTCTTCCTGGGCGCAAGCAGCAAGGATCCCGGCATTGATATCCGCTTCCGTGCCGGAACTGTCGGGTGGCGAGGTTGTCATTGCCTCACCTCCCCACTGGCGGATAGGCTGCTAACAGATAGGCCCAAAACCGCATTGGTGCATGCACTTGGATTTGCTCTGCGGTACGAATGGAAATCGAGCAAATTGCTGTTCGAACTGGAGAGAGCGGGATGCCTTTTGGCTTCGAACGGGACAGGATCTATAATCGGCGCACTGACATTCACGCTCGATTCCGCGGCCAACAACAAGGCGGCATCATCACGCCGGTCGGGCATCCACTCGTCATCATCATCACCGGCGCCGAAGGTCTGACTCACGGCTATTCCGATCAACTCCGGGAAGACGGAGCTTTTGAATATTTTGGCGAAGGCCAAGTTGGCGACATGCAGATGATCAAGGGCAACGTTGCCATCCGCGATCATTCGGCGAATGGCAAGAGCCTGCTTTTGTTTCGCAAGACCAAAGATGGGCTGAGGTTTCTCGACGAATATGTCTATGAGACACATCGTACAGTGCGAGCGCCCGACCGAAACGGCGATGAGCGAGACGCCTATGTGTTTGAGCTCCAGCCACTCGAGAGCATCCAAGATACTACTTCCACCTCGGCTTCCGCACCGACGACAAACCTTGCCACACTTCGCGCCCGAGCCATGAGCGCATCGCGCGCCCAAGTCAGCCAGAGCACTGCCACGCGAACGGTATTCGAACGCAGCAAAGACGTGCGAGATTATGTGGTGGCCCGCGCCGCTGGCGATTGTGAGGGCTGCGGAAGCCCTGCCCCATTCATCCGCACCAATGGCACGCCTTACCTTGAGCCTCACCATATCCGACGTGTGAGTGACGGCGGACCAGACGATCCGCACTTCGTCATTGCGCTTTGTCCAAATTGCCACCGGCGTGTTCACCACGGCGTTGATGGCCAGACCTACAATGCCGACTTGCTTGCGACGATGGCCAGATTGGAGCCGGCGGGCTAAACCCGCACGACCGCTCATGCCACCTGCTCCTTGAACTTGCCCACCTGGTTGCCCCAGGCAGCCCAGCCCGGCCGTTCGGTCCGTGCAAACAGTTCGAGCTTGGGCACGTTGCCGGTCAGCCGTTCGATGGCGTGGGCAAAATGCTCAGGCTTTCTCGAGTGCTCGCGAACGCCTTCAAAATGGACCTGCGGCTCGCCCTTGGTCAGGCGTTGATAGCCATTGCCCCGCGTGGCCAGCCAGCATTGCTCCATGCCCGAACGGGTGTGGTAGCCAAGCCCCTTGCGCACATTGCCGCTTTCGAGAAACAGATGGCCCTGCCCCGGCGGCCCCTTGATTTTCACCCAGCAGAAAGCCACCGTCTTGAAGGTAAAGCCCCAGGCTTCGATTAGCTTCAGCGCCTCGGGCAGCATCGGCTGCACCACCCACATGAACAGCGCCGCATCCCGCGCGGCGGAGTTTTCCACCGGCAGGGCGCAAATGTCGGCCAGGTCCATGCAGCCATAATGCTGCACGGCACCGCGGTCCTCACCGCGATGCGACCAGGTGGCAAATCGCCAGGGCGGATCGGCGTAGATCACATCGAACGGGCCGTCGGGAAGCACGCTCATTCCGCAGCCTCCTGCTTTGCCATATTGGCCACATCGCCCCAGTCCATGCCCGGCGGCGCCCAGTCGATCTCTGGATGGCTATCGGCCGGTGCGCGGGCACGGGCGCGGTGCATGGCCGCCGTGGTGGAAAAGCCGTCGCTGTCGCCATCACCCAAAAACGTGACTTTGGAGAACCGCCCCGGCGGTACGATCAGGCACTCCGTATCGGCCATGTCGGGGCAAGGCCCGGAGACCTTGACCATGCGTTTGCGCCCCAGCGCATCCGCGCGCACCATTGTCGGGTGCGGCACGGATTCCGTGGCCCGGCCCGACATGTTGTCCAGATTGATCGCCACCCAAAGCGCGGTCCATTCCGGCGCCTTCACGTGGTCCCAGCCAAACACGGTCTCCAGGCCCTCACCCACTGCCAGCCGGTCAAATTGCGGCTGATCATCGCTTGCACCCGTGCGCGGGCCGCGCAGCACTATGCGCCCGCCGCGTTGTGAGCCGCGCACCTTCTTGGCGTCCAGCTGCTCGCCAGTCTCGGGGTCGAAAAACACCGCCTTGCCGTTGGCCCGCGCAAGATCAAGCCAGGTCTGGTGCACACCGATAAACCGGCCCGCCGCATCGGTAATGGCGGCAACCATCGCAGGCGCCTCACCCAGCTTGACGAAACACCGCCGCTCTTTCGACCAGGTCCAGTAGGGATGCGCCGCAATCTCGCGCAGCGTCGGGATACAAGCCGGATTGGCCTCAAGCCCGCGCAGGGCGAAATAGTCCCGCAGCAGATCGCCCGGCCGCCGCGCGGAGCGCCAGATGCCATGCGCTACGCGCCGCGCCTTCTCACGATATTCATTGACCTCACGCCTGGCGTTGGCCACCTCAGCCGGGCTGCGCACAGGCGCCGGTTTCACACCGGTTAGGATCTCGATGGCCTCGGCAAAGCCGCAGCCTGTGACATGGCGCACCAGCCTTATGGCATCCCCGCCCTCACCCGAGGCCCGGCAGGAAAACACATTCTTGGCCCGGCTTACGGCAAAGCGATCCGTGCCGCCGCAGCCCGGGCATGGCACACCAGCCTCCGGATTGGCCTTGAACACCGCGCCCAGGCTTTCGGCCACGCCAATCACATCGGCATTGCGGGCCCGGTCTATCGCCTCCTGCGGAGTCCGCGGCTCACCCATCGCATTCATCCAGCAGGTTTTCGAGCAACACCGGCTCGGCCGTCACGATGGCCAGGATCCTGTCTGTCAGCGCCACCGGCGAAAGACCATGCGCCTCGGCCGCAGTGGAAACCGCTTCAAAATTGTCAGCCCGGATGTTGATCCGCCGCCGCGCCACATGGCCGCCATTCTGATTGATGGTGTTGCTGACAAAGCCTGCGCTGCGGCCCATGCGTCGGGCGATTTCGCCCACACTCATGCCCTGGCTGGCAAAATGCATGATCGCGGCGGTCTGGCTGGGGAAAGTTTCAAACGGCTTGGCCATCATCTGCCCTCCGCCGCAACTGTGGAGAGTGTCATGCGCACGCCCTCCCGTTGATTGCATTGTCGTTGTTGGCTGCTACGTTCGCCGATGGAGACCGATCATGAGTGACAAAAACAACACCCCAGTTGGAACTAGGCCGGCTAGCGAAAAGCCACAGATCACAGAATTGCAGTGGCAAGCTGCGGCAATTGCCTCGGCCTTTTTCTCCGTTGTGATCGGAGTTTCCGGCTCCTTGTGGGTTTTGGGCTGGTTGCCAGCTGAGACGCTGGCTCCCGCTACCATGGCCGCGCGTGGTAGGACACTGACGTCCATCGGTGCATTTTTGGCCGCTATTGTCACCTTCTGCACTGTGGCCTGGCGCGCCAAAGTGGCAGAACGCCAAGCTACAGTGCAGGAAAGACAGTTGGCCAGCACAGAGCGACAGGCGGTGAGTGTGGATGAGAACAATCTGGCTCTTCTGCTGCAGAAGGGTGCGGAACTCATAGCCGACGAAGACGAAACCAAAGTCACCGCTGGCATCGCCTCCCTCGGGGCGGCAGCTCTCGCCGAAAACGAGCGATTTGCCACTGAGGCACTCAACCTCCTCGCCAAATACATCGAGCGCAAACACACGATAGACCAAACCCACCATTTGTTTAACGCAACGGCAGACATTCTGTCTCAATCCGCAGCAAACAACCGCCACAAAAATGTAGTAATTACCTTTGAATGCGCACCATCTGCAAATGTGAATTGGGCATTTATTGATGGTGTAAATCGTATTAAGTATATAAATGGATCTTTTCCCAATTCTACTCAAAACAAAGGTGAACTCAATAAGCGTTGTTTTTATGAGCGTTGCATTTTTTATAATATAGAGTATCATGAATATTCTATTGTTGATCGGTGTATATTTGTTGACAGCAAAATTGGGATTTACTTCAATCAAATGAACCATTGTATGTTTCGAAACTGTGATTTTTCTGAAGTGCATTTTAAAAAAGGGATTTATATTTCTGATTTTGTTGAAAGTGGAATAAAAAATGGTGGAAATTATTACTATCGAAAGACGCCTCCTATATTTGAAACCAATGAACTCAGAACTGCGGTCATGCCGCTTTTGACTGCCAGGAACTGATGTTTTTGCCGAGAGCGGATTGCGACTGCACGCCATCACATCACCCCCGCAATGCGCGCATCGAGCTGCGCCAGTTCGCGGATGGCCTCGGCGATCTGCTGGCGGCAAGCCCTGCCCTCGGCGGGGTCAATCCGGCCGTCAGCCAGCGCCTCAATCACCACATTGAAGACATCCAGGCATTCCCGCGCCACGCGGGAGGCGTCGGCCAGCGTGGCAGCCGTGGTGTCGCGCCGGTCGCCCTGTCCGAGCTGATAGCCCAGGAGCCGCGCCATCTCGCCCAGCACCACCGGCGCACCGGCCTCGCGGTCGAGCTCCAGCGCCACGTCGATCCGCGCCTGCCGGTCCTCAGACGCCGAGGCATATTTTGAAAGCTCCGGGCATTTCACCGCGGTGACATGGGAGAACCGCTCCGGCCCGCCGGCCAGTTTCAGCGCCAGCCGGACGGCGGATTTGAGCGCCTTGCGTTCCTGTTCTGTCGATACCCGCATCGAGATATCCTTTGTTGCCGGGAAAGATTTGCCCGGTTTTCTTCCGTGACCGGCCAATCCCGGCCCGTCACACTGGGTTCAATCAAGCGCGGCAGGGCCTCGCCCTTGATGGCTTTGCCCCCGCCGCAACCGCCGCCAGATCCGGGAGGCTGAGGACCGGGCGAAAGGGAAGTGCCATGAAAGACCGATCAGCCATCCGGCGCAGGATCAGGCTCCGGCTCCCCCGCCCGCGCGGCGGCGACAAGCCTGTGCGCCAGCACAACCGCCGCATCCGGCTCGATCAGCAATGGCTGCGCCGAACCCGCCGCATCGCGAATAACCAGCTCAACCCGTGGCTCCCCCTTGACGCGAGCACGGCCAACGCAAACAGTTCCGGTTGCATTGCGCACCCATTTGACAGGAGCAGCCCCGGTGATTTCGGTTTCAGACATCCTCAAACTCCTCGACAAAATTCCGCAATGGAAAGCGCTTGGCGAACTGCCCGACCGAATGGCCGTCATGGAAGAGCGGCTGGCGGCTCTCGAGGCAAACAGCAAGTCTGGCGATGCGCCCGACCCCTGCCCCGCTTGCGGAGCGCAGCTGGCCTTCAAGGGCGAAAGGCCCGACCCGGTCATGGGCGTCGTTGGCATAAAGGAACGCAGCTTCGCCTGCGCGGATTGCGGCTACACAACCGAGCGCCAATGGACGGCGGGCGACGGGTATCTCTGATGCCATCATTCAGCCTCCCCGCCAGCGCTGCGGAAGCGAGCGCAGCCAATGGAGAAAGCAATGCCAATCCCATCGTCCGACGAGCTTCTCGTCGAAGAAGAAATCAAGGCGGCCATTTTCGAAAAGGCCCTCATAGAGCTGGCAGCGGAGTTTGCATCGCGCGATTATCGCGGCTTCGAGGCTGCCCTCGGGCGCATCCTCACAATGGCTCAGGCCCATCCGGTCGAGCGTTTCCGCCCGCCAGAACGCGCGAATGCAAGCACGTTCGACATCAAGCGCACACAACAGGAAGGCTTCAGCCTCGCGATCGAAGCCCTTGGTGGTTCGCTCAATCGCGTCCTCAAGCGCTTCCGACCGCGCGGTTAGCTGGGCGATCAGCCAGGCGGACCGGCATCTTGCCGCCGACCGCCTTTTCTCCGCCGCCACCCGCCGCGCCAAAAGCACCACACGCGCAAGGCTGGTGCGGCGAAAATCCCGCACCGAATGCCCGGTTTGGAAGGCACAGGCCGCATTCGCCAGGCGGCGGGAGAGTGCGCGGGTCATTCGACGCCCTCCACCGTTTCCTTTTGGCGGGTACGCGCCAACCATTCGAACGTCACACCGTCGACACCATTTTTGGATGCGGCGCTGATAACCTGCGGCCAGTGCTTTGGGGCAATGGAATTTCGCAGTCGCATCTGTCGGGCAGCCTCGTAGCCACAACCTATCGAGGCCGAGAATTGTGCTATCGAGGGCCATCGCGATATCAGATCTTCAATCGATACAGGTGTGTTCATGTATTTTTCGTACTTTAAGTACGATTTTGGGTCAAGCCAAAATCGTACACAACGAACGATGTTCGTACGATAAAACGACCCACATGAGCACTCCAAAAGACCGACTCCAGCAGGCACGCGTCGCCGCAGGCTATAAAAGTCCGAGCGATGCCGCTGCGCGTATCAATGCGATCAACAAGAATACGATCATCAGCAACGAAAACGGCCACAGGCCTATATCGAAAAAAATGGCGCTGATCTATTCGGCTGCTTTTGGTGTTCCTGCCGGATGGCTTTTGTATGGGCATGAGAGCCCTTCAGAGCCCTTGTCCGTACCGCTAATATCGTGGGTGAGTGCAGGCGCAATATCAGACACCGCGAAGGTCGATGGCGTTTTTGATAGCGTGCCATACGTTCAAGCCGAAGGGTTAGATCCAAACGGTGATTGGATTGCCCTACGCGTCGATGGCCGATCAATGGACAAGATCAGCCCCCATGACAGTGTCATCTTTGTAAACCGCAAAGAACGTAATCTTGTTCCCAACGCATGCTACGTCATCGGCGATGGAAACGGTAACGCATCATATAAGCGTTATCGCCCGCCTAACATTTTTGAACCGGTGAGTACCAAACCGGAAGACTATGAAGTAATCACATTTAGCGATGACAACACCCCTGATATCATTGGCCGAGTTCGCCGCACCATTCTGAACATGTAGGCAGCTTAGGCGGCAAAGGGCTCAGAGCGCGCATTCGCTGCATCCGGAACGAATGGCCGAAAGGGAGGGAGGCGACCGGTTGCTTTTGTTCACGGGCTGCCGAGAGCAGGCATTTGGACTTAAACCATGCCCGTAATCACATTGAGCCAAGAGGCAAGTGGCCACAGTTATGCTGGTCGAGCCAATAGGCCAAAGCGACCTGATTCATCGAGGTGTGTGAACGTTTCGATCTTTGCGAGCGAGCGGGCCACCACCGGTGGATCCGAATTCTCGAGCACTATGATCTGAACCTCCTCCTTGAGGCTCGCCAAGTGCCTGTAGAAGTATTCCGACAGACTGGTTGCTTTGAGCGCGGCCTCGTCTTCGGAAAGATCGCCATGCTTAGACGTCAACGGCTCCCGGTATGTAAGCAACGGCGTGTCCAGCACCAGAAACCCGGGGTGCGGCAGGTCCTTCTCGATGCAGTAGACGAAGACCGCCACGTTGAAAGCCGCGTGCAAGATTGCCCGGACGCCCTTGCCGTTTGCGGAGCGGCGCTTTCCGCTGATCGTCACGTCGTTGCTAGAGAGGTCGAACTGGGCCTTGTCGGCATCGGGGAAATGCCAGGCAGTTAACACCTTCTTGATGACTTCGCCGAACTCGAACGCCGTAGTCGAAGTCGGCCCAACCGGCATGGCGTCACCATCACGTTTTGTGCTTTCGGCCTCGATCTCCTCCTTGCGGGCAACAAGCTTTGCGCGACGCTCAAACAACTCGATGACGCGGGAGATCTCTCCGCGCTTTTGAGCGTACTTTTCGTAGCTCACGCGAACCGTCGCCTCATTCGGTCGGGCGTCCTGAATTTCGCGGTCAAGTCTTTCGATGTCTCGGATGACCTGGGCAAGCGCATTGCGAAGCCCGCCGGTCTCTGCCTCCAGTGAGGCAATCGTTTCAATTAGCTCGCGCTGCTCCACTTCGATCTTGCCCGCCTCCGCCGCCGCTGCGGCGTGGACCATCGCGATCTCTTCGGAGGCGTGATTGTGGCGTTGTGCATCGGGCGAGGCACCGCATACCGGGCAGTCCATACCAGCCATCGCAACGAGAACGTAGCCCCCCTCCTCAATAGACTGTAACCTGAGCAGGTCGGACGCGTAGACAGCGCGTAGCTTGGCGAAACGCTGCAGGGTCAGGTCGAGTTCGCTGGTGTGCTCCTCTACTTCCCTGCGCCTGTCAACTTTGGCTCGCCGCTCGGCAACCAAATTATCCAGCTCCATCTGGACGTCCTGAAGGCGGGGGAAAAGGCCCCGGGCACTCTGATCTAGACGCTCGAGCTGTTCTTCGACTTCCTTCTGCTCAGGTACAATGCTGAGTTCGTCGTCGAGCTGAGTGATGAGCTCGTTCACGAACTCGATCTTGGCGGCTTTCGCTGCCTTGCGCTCCGCCTCTTTTGGCACCGTAACTGCCGACGCATCGTCTATACCGGTTAATAGCAGCTTGAGCAGGTTTCGTTCGAATATGCGCTCGGCAGGGACTCCTGAAGCATAGACTGGGCTCTTTTGGGCGATGATGTCCTCTTCAGACACTACCACATAGGGAGAAAGCCGGTAGATCGACAAATTGTTCTTGGCGCCGTATTTGTCCCGAACTATCTTCTTGCCCGAAAGCCCAATAGCTTCGAGCAGCATGACCGACACGTTGTCGGTTTTCTTGGAATCGTGCTGCGATTTTAGCACCAAGCCGTCCTCTGAGCCGGCGCTCACCACCAAACCCTCGTACAATTTGAAGGCTCCACCGCGCGAAGAGCGATATAGCGTCAGGTCGCCTTTGCCCGGTATGGTGAGGCCCAGCCATACCCCATCATAATTGGCGATCTCTTCAGTCTCGCGCAGGCTGCTGCTCACGCCGAGCATATAGAGGATAGCCTCGGCCGTGAATGACTTGCCGGTGTTGGAGGCGCCGTAGATGATGTTGAGGCCGTTGTCGAACTTGAGCTCCGCCGTCTTTGCATCGGATCCCGTGAAGGCGAGGTGACGCAGCCTGATCCCGCTCATCCGAATAGACCAGATGGCGTTTCGTCAGCGCGGAATTCGGCCGTCCAACGGCCGATGCGGGTATCGACTATCGCACGGATTTCGGCAGTGGTAAGTCCCGCCAAGTGTTCCGCCATCCATCTGGCGCGGGCCTTGAGTGCGATGGAATAGGGTGCCTGAAGCAACTCTAGATAACTCGGCGCTTCCTGGCTGGCGCAGAATTGAACGCCTGCCTCAGTGTCGAACACCTCGACAAGATGCACCTGTTGCATCAACCGAAGGCTCTTCTCGACCAACTGCCGCCGGACGAGCAATTCGCCGGCGCGATTAGGTAAGTCGGGATGGAGGCTTTCAGGGACGTCTTCACCATCGAGGTCGCCGGTATGGACGACTAAATGATCGAGCCAGGTCATTTCCATCAGGTCATAGCGGCGCGGGTAGAACGCCTCCAGAACCACTAAGGCGCGAATCCCAGTTTCGAGCGTGCTGTTGAATGGGTGATCACCCGATGACCGGTCCTTTAGCGATGCCACGGCAAACGTCCTTCGTTGGCGAACTGATGGCAAGTGCCCTGTTTGACTTGCGGGCCGGCATACTTGCCCAGCACCCCGGATGGTTGCAGAATCGCGGCTTGCTTCATCACCTCGCGCAATCTTGTCAGCCCGTTGGGGTAATCGTCACCATGAGTTTCGGCAGTCCCGTGGTATATTTCGTCCTTGAAAGTAAACAGGTAATCCGTCGGCGTCGAGTCTCGATAGTAACGATCGAACGCCATTGAATCGAAGAAGCGGGTCCGCTGATCGCGGAGATGGGGGCCGTACTCAGCGCTTGCGAGCCCCGCATCTGCGTCGGGGTAAGCACCCGGTCCCCTCTCTTCATAGAGCTTCAGAAGTTGGCTAATGTACTCGGACTCGCTGGGCTGCACTTCCGCGGGAACCTCGCCCCGCGTAAAAGGGCCAGGGTCTTGACCAAACCATTTGACCAGCACGGGCATGGACGCCGGATCGTTGACCAGTTGGACGGCGTCGAACCAGAATACTTGAGTGAAGTCGAACGCACGAATATGGGCTTCGATTTCGGGAGACAGCGAGACGGTCTGGTTCTGAACTAGTCGCCTCGCGATATCCTTATCCCAGCGATCGAGGAAGGCTTGGCGGAACCGCTCCGGATGTGCGATAAGTTGTTGCACGTTGCGAGCGACGCCCATCGGTGTCACAAAATAGTAGCGGCGCGGTAAGGAAAAGGCGCCCGCCGCCGAGTGCATGAAGATCTTGCCTAGCTCGACGAAAGCGGAGGTCTCGGCCAACAGGACGCTCAGCTGCTTGCACTGGTAGTTGTCCCACGGGCCTTCCATCCGCTGGACAGTGACATAGCCGGTGACATCACGCCCCATATCGCCCGTACCCCGCCACAGCTCGTGGCCTCGGTAGTCCTTGTAACGCTGGCTGAGCCAGTCGTTGACAAACTCCTCGAGCTGATCGGCCGGCAAGGCACGAATCTGGATGGCATGGTTGAGACGCACTGTGATCCCCTATTGGTTGTGGTCTAAAATCATGCCCGCAACCCGGTCGATTGGCAAGCCGCTCCGGCTAGTCGAGCGTCCAGCCTTGATGTCAAGGCGGCCAATAACATGTCTTGGGTAACAAGTCCGACACCGCTGGTGATACACAGGAGAACAAGCTCCGAATTGAAGCAGCAATCCGCCACACGAGCACGGAGGGCCATGGCCCGCTAATCGCTCTGATTGAAAAGCGGTCATTGAAGAAGGGGGCTTAAATGTCGGCTTGCGCCGAATGTGTCGGAGCGACGATCCACCCCGCAAGTCTCGAAGGCATCATGCGCTTCAATGGGCTCGAAAGACGGCTTCGTGCCGAGCCTTCATCTCAGGCTCCCAGTAGAAAAGCTCGCTTATTATGCGTTAGCTTGCCCCACCGACTTATGGCAATTGCCACGCCGGCAATGCCAAAGCCATGATCTCTGGTTATGATTTCGCCTCCGTAGCATTCTGCATGCCCTACTCTTGGCCTGCGGATTGTTTAGCTTGGTCACGAATCTCTTCAATCGCTGAATAAATTCGTACAAAACGTACTTGATTATATTTCGTACATTTTGTACGCTTCTGATATTCACCTCCCACGCTTGGCACGGACCGGGCGGATTTTTCGTCCCGGTGTTTTTGGAGATCCCCTATGGCCAGCTACCAACGCCCTCCCGCATTTTCGCCACCCAGCCGCGCGGCCAAAAACACACAAGCGCCCCGCCTCGGCTTCGCCCCACCCGCACGCGAGCCCAGCCCCGCCGCTCTACCCGCACTGCTGGCCCTTGCCCTGGGCTTTGCCATCGCGCTGGCGCTCTACGCGGCACTCAACGCCGCCACCCACACGGGCGTTCATCTGCCGTCAGCCGCGGAGCTTTCCAAATGAACGCGCACCAGGCCGGGCAAAACACCATTCCCACCATCTCCGGCAAGACCCTGCTCTTGAGTGCTGCCGGGCTGGGCGGCGAGATCGACCTCTATGGCGATGTGGCCGAAGCGCTGGCGCGGCTCTGCCGCTTTGCCGGGCATGTGCCTGGCGGGGTCTACAGCGTGGCGCAGCACTCGGTGCTGATGTGCGATGCCGCCCAGCAGGAAACCGGCGATGCGCATCTGGCCGCCATCTGCCTGCTGCATGATGCCCGCGAATATGTGATTGGCGACACCACCACCCCGGCGCAGCGCTTTTTAGCCGATATCGCCGCTTGCGCCGGGCATGACCCCGAAGCCATCCGCTTTGCTTTCGCCGAAGCCGGTGCGCAGCTCGACCGGTTGATCTTCAAGGCTGCCCGCACTCCCTTTCCCTCCCGCCAGATCCTTGCCCGCGTGAAGGATTATGACACCCGCATGCTGGCCACCGAAAGGGCGCATCTGCTGGTGCCCACCAGCCTCGCCTGGGGCGCGGCCGTGGAAAGTGCGCGGCCGATCAGAACCCGCGGCCGCATCAAGATCTGGCCCACCGCCAGCGCCGCCGATGAGTTTCGCGACCGGCTGTCCACCTACTGCCCGGGCGCGATGCGCTATTGAGGAGCTCGAACCGATGAAGCTCGCAGACATCGAAAAAGCACGAATTGAAGCGGACCGGCTCAAGCAGGCCGAGGCCCTGCTGGCGCTGATCGACCAGGGGCCGATGCGGCTCACCGTCGGCACCGGCGCCAACCAGGCCGAGATTGTCCTCACCGCGCATGGCGAGAGCCTGCTCAAGCGGCTGGCCGGAGAAACACTTGAGGCCATGCGCGCGAACGCCTGTGAACAGCTCGGCGCGCTCGGCGTGGAGCCTGGGGCGAGGCAAGACCCGGTGCCGCCAAGATGACCCCGCTCTTGACACCGGCAGACGCCGCCGCCTTTCTTTCCATATCGGTCGACACGCTGAGCGCGATCGTTGCCCGCGGGGATCTCGCCTATGTCGAAATTGGCGCCGGCTGCAAGCGGCCGCGCCGGCGGTTCGATCCGGCAGACCTTGAGGCCTATGTGGGAGCGCGCAAATGTCGATCTGGAAACGCCCGGGACAAGACACATGGTCCTATGACTTCACAGTCCGCGGTCACCGACATTCAGGAAATACTGGCTGCACGTCGCGCCGCGAAGCGGAGCGCACCGAAACCCGGCTCAAGGACCAGGCGCGCGCCCGGGCCCGGGAACGGGCCGGACGGCCGGCACAAGGGCTGACCATTGGGGCCGCGTTCTCGCGCTACTGGCTCGAGGTTGGCACCCACCACGTCAATTCCGATTCAACGCTCACAGACCTTGCCTGGCTCGAGCGCCATTTTGGCAAGACCCGCCTGCTGGCCTCGCTCACCAATCAGGATGTTGCGGCCATGGTGGCCAGGCGCCGCAGCGAAAACGTGGCGCCGGCCACCGTCAACCGCACGGCCACCGCCCGGCTGCGCGCTGTCATCACCCGCGCCCGCGATGTGTGGGATGAGCCCGTACCGCGCATCACCTGGAAGAGCCACATGTTGCGCGAACCGCAAGAGGTGATCCGCGAACTCTTGGCCGAGGAGGAGGCAGCGCTGTTTTCTGCGCTCGCGTCTGGCTATCGCGAGCTGGCGCGGTTCTCCATGCTGTCGGGCTGCCGCATGGCCGAGTGCCTGGATCTTGAATGGCGCCACATCGACTGGCACAGCGAGTATATCGTCATCACCGGCAAGGGCGAAAAGACCAGGCATGTGCCATTGTCATCGGCACTGCGCGCCCTGCTCTGGCCCCTGCCCCGCGCCAACGCCCGGGTGTTCACGCACCAGATACGCCGCGGATCCGCCAACCACCGGCGCGGCGACATTGCGCCGGTCGAGGAAGAAGCACTCAACAGCCACTTCGCAAGGGTCTGCAAAAAGGCGGGCGTGGTTAAGTTTCGGTTTCACGATTTGAGGCACACATTTGCCACGCGCTTCCTGCGCGCCACCGGCGACATGCGGGCCCTGCAGCTGATCCTGGGTCACGCGAGCATCGAAACCACCATGCGCTACGCCCACGTAACCGCCGCCGACGCCAAGCGGCGGATGGATGCGATGCCGGTTCATGCGGAATCTGACAGCCCGCTCACGGAAAGCCTGAAACAAGGTCGCTGACAGCTTCAGCGCAATGTCGATGCCGTCTTGCCTCAGATGTCGCCTGCAGCAGTGGTTTCGCGCAATAATCCCGACTTTGGGGTCATTTTTTGAGGCCGGTTCATAAGGAATCGCCCTTCTAAGTGCAAGCACGCACTCCATTGCCTTCACACAGAGGGGAAATTGATCTGCGCGGAACCTTAGATGATGTCGTACTCGCGAGCGAGCGCCTCGAAACGAGAAACACTCAACTGATAGCCAGAATCCAAGAGCCGCCGGATTGTCAGTTCCACCCTCAGATGACAATGAAAGGCGGCCGTCGCCAAAGGCTCGGCCCGAATATACGCAGCCATCATCACCTCGGGCATCTTGTCTACTAGGGCGGAAGAAAAATAGCCTCCCTTGGCATACTTGAGAAGGCCCTGAATCATAAGACCGGTTTGCTTGAGATTGGGATCTTCGCTGCTGATCAGCGCAGCCAGCTTGTTCAGGTTGACGGAACCTTTGTAATTTGTGCACATCGCAGTCAGTGACTGATTTGTGCACCCGCACTCGGTCCACCTTTCAGTGAGCGTTCCGCCCCAGCATTTACTGTGAAAATCGTCCTTGTCCCACCATTGGGCCTTGAACTCTTGCTTCCTGCCCTGACAAAACTTCGGACCATCCAAGGGGGTCATGAATCCACAACCCCAATCATATTCTTGATACAAACGGCTCCATTGAACAGGCGTTGCTGCGGCGCATGCGGAACCGCACACCATTTCCACTTGCGTCTTGCTGTACTCATGAGTGCCACAGGCAGCCATCCGCTGAGTACCGTAGAGAGCGGTAACCGGACCGCCATAGAGTCGCCGTATGCCTTCGAGGTCCAACGCTGTAATCTGGGCTCCGCCTACCCTGACCAAACCACATGGAGCCGGGGATATTGTCCAGGTCGACTCGGTCGCTTTGTCGCTGGAATCGCACGGTGATTTTGTCGTGAAGCTACAATTGTCATAATGCATGATGGAATTGTAATCGTATTCGCTGAGCGCGGTAGCTCCGTCATGCACGTTAAAGTTATGCTCGGCATTCGGACGTATGTTTCCGTAGTTTATAATGACGTAAAGATGCCTGTCAGGGCGCGCCTGCTCGTGGATCAGACCCAATGCATGGCCAATCTCATGCTGAAGAACGCTCGGAATCGTCCAATGTCCGTTGGCGATCTCGATATCCTGCATGCCGTCTCTCATGCCAACTGCAGAGCAACTTGCGTCGGCAGTGCCTCCACAACCCTCACCATTGTGGGTAAGAACTCTGACGTAATTGGGCTGGTCGACCCGCTCCACGCACCGCAAGGCTGTTCCGTTTGTCCAGGCAGCGCAGGCATCGCGAAAAGCCTGTTGCTGAGTTCCGGTCTGGCCATCAAATTCAAAGACGAACTCTCCTCGCGACCATGGTCTCCCACCCGCCGCGCCGAGCGCGCCGACTTTGTCGGGGTATAGGATCAAATCACCTGAGTAGACCTTCTGTCCATCCAGGGACTTCGGGAGTTGTGCCAGTTCCTCTGGCGTAAGAATCGTCTCCAGATCTGGCCCATTTGACGCTGCGAACGCACTCGCCACAGCCGCACAAAAGAGCGCTGCAACGATAATCGGCAACTTCCACGGCCTCAAAGCCGGTCTCCGCGAGCAGAGATGTGATTTGGTTCCGGACAGGATGCGAGCGCGAGCCCAGCAAACGTCGACTTGGACACGCGTTTCTCGTCGCGCTCCTTCACCGTGTGGTTAAATTTGTTCTTAGCGCAATCCGGGCAATCATCTTCGATGTTCAACCCGACGCCAACCCCGACACCGAGACCAAGGCCCATGCCGTGGCCGGCTCCAACGGAGACATTTTCTATTCTGCAACCGTTCTCCTCCGCCCGACTTATAGATCCCTGTAGATCCGCGGCAGTCATCTCTAGCGAGCTTGACGGCCCTGAATACAATATGTGAGAGTAGCTTGTACATCCGGCCAAGGTCGCCAGACCAACAAGAACGGAGATTTTTGCGTACGCCGGAATTTTCATCTCTACTCCTCCTACACATGCTCGCCTCAGATCTCACTATATTTCATTATTTGAGCAAGTAAATAAATGAATTCACTTCACTCGGAAAAGCTGAATATGTCGAAATTATCTCAAATAATACAATTACTTGTAAATGCGCGGCCTTCGTGCTTATTATTTTTGGCATTTGTTTTTATGCTGGGCGGGGCATTTCACACATTTGCAGCCCCCGTAGAAGACGCGATTGGAGAAATAGCTTCGTCCTTCAACAGCGAAGATTGGATTTCCTTGGAAGAGATGCACACATCCGACGTGATCGCATTTCCACCCAACCAAAATCGGACTGAAGGTCGTTCGGAAGTTGTGCAATTGTGGAAGGACTATCGCGCGAGCGGTATCGCTGACCTGACCTTCACCAGCTTGGGAGTAAACACGACGGGAGGAAGGGCCGACCAGTACGGCACATACTCCATGAAGGCTCCAGACCAAGGCACCACCGTGACGGTAATGGGAAGTTTCTTAGCTATCTGGGAACAGGATACCGCGACTTCCATTTGGCGCGTTCGCCGGTTTGCCTGGAATGTCGAACCCTAGGGATGCCCCCGATAAGCAACTCCCACCGCTCGCCTAAACACTCTAAAGCTTGTCTCAACACGAAAGATGCTACCGAATGTGCCCGGTGAACCGGCGGCTTTCAGAGATTGGAAGCAGTGCGCGAAGCGCGCCATTGGACAACTGGACGATGTTTGGCCTGAAAGGCCGAGGGTCTCAATTGGGCTCGATGCGTTCATTGCATGCGAGTGGGATCTGACCCAGAGTCATCAGTTCTATTTCGATCGCTGATTGGAGCGGGGGTCTTCCGCTTTCAGCCTGATGCCGGGAACCTGAACACTCCGAGACTATTTCATCTATCCGGCTACCTTGATGGAACTGATGGCGGTCCTGCCGGCGAATTCTTCCACCAGCTTTCCCACGCCCTACAAAGCGACACCGATAACTATCTGTTTATTTTGCGCTTTCATCGTCGGGGGATCCACTCCCCCAGACAAGTGCGCTACCGGGCTGCGCTACGCTCCGACTTGTGAGAGGCCTTAGAACATCGAAGTTTTGCGTGCAAGCGCGAATTGCCGGGGCCGACCGGAATTCCGGGAAAAACCGCTTCGACGCGGACAGCGGCTTGAACGAACTTCGCGCAAAGGCTCGGCATATTGCGGCGATGGGCCGGCCAGGTGCCGCTACGGCCGTGCAATCCTTGCGGGGGACCGGTGTTCGCAATTCGGCTTCCAAGCGGTTTTGGGCAGGATGGGGCAAAAACCCATTAAAAAGCACTGTTTATTCGGCTTTCTTGGTGTCAATTCAACTGATTCTTCAACAGTTACGTTCATTCTGGCGTGGTTGACGCGTACCGCGCCATTATGGCGTGGAACCGGATCAGGGATCGGGCGGTCTTCGGTGTTTGACAGTATCAGATTCTCGAGGCGTCACGCGTGAGAACCGCATTCAACCTCTTCAAGGACACATCCGGCAATTTCGCCCTGACCTTTGGCATACTCGCCGTCCCGGTGATGGTGGCTGGCGGCCTGGCGGTCGACTATGTGGGGCTCAGCGTCGAAAAGAGCCAGTTGCAAAATGCTGTTGATTCCGCGGCACTTTCAGTGGCGCGCGAAGGTAAGCTCACCGAAGAAGAGGCTTTGACGATTGCACGCAGCACGGTGGCTGTGAACTACGGCCTTCATGCTGCCCAGGTGTCGGTGAAGCTCGATGGCGACACTGCGATTGTTTCGGCCAGCATGGAGCAGCCGCTGGTCTTCGGCGGCTTCATGGGCAAGAAAACGGCTGAGATTGCGGTCGAAGCCCAGGCAACTTACGCCTATACCAAATACGAGATCGCGCTGGTGCTTGATACGACCGGTTCTATGGCCGGCGGCAAACTGGTTTCGCTTCAAAACGCGGTGATTGGCCTGGTGGCCGGCATGGCCGATTTGGGTCTGAACAAAGACCAGATCAAATTCTCGCTTGTGCCCTATTCCGGTTTCGTCAATGTCGGACCCGAAAATGGGCCGGAAATGAACAGATTTGGGATGGTCACCAAACCCGGAGCTTCCTGGTTGGACCATGAGGGTGCGGCGCCCATTCCGCAAAGTGATTTGCCTGAGGGAACCAGCCGCTTTGCGTTGTACAATCACCTTGGATCAGAATGGCCCGGCTGCGTGGAAACCCGAATGGCCAGTGGCGGCAAACACCATGATGTCGACGATACGGAGCCAAGCGCCGGCGATCCACACTCCTTGTTCACGCCTTTCTTTGCGATTGACGAACCGGATACGCCCTATGCCTACCCCAATTCCTATCTCGCTGACGTCGGCGTGCCGGTTTCGGGGCAAAGCAAAGCGACTTCGCGCCGACAAGCGCAGCTTGCCCGCTATCGCATGACCGGCGGATATACGCGGCCGACAACCCTGCGTGAGTGGATCATATGGATCCTGACCAAATGGAGGAAACCCAGGGTCGACGATTCCCCCTCAGCCTTTTATTCCAACAAAAAGAATCCCAAGGGACCCGACTTCGGCTGCGAGACCGAGCCGCTGGTGCCTCTGACCACCGACCTGAACAAGATCACCGCAACCGTGAAGAAGCTCAAGGCCGATGGCTCCACCAATATGCTGGAAGGGGTGATGTGGGGTTGGCGGGTGCTGTCAGACCGCGAACCCTTCGCCCAGGGTGCACCCAAGAGCGACAAATCGGTCGAGAAGATCATGATCTTCCTCACGGATGGACAAAACTCCTTTGGCAATCTCAACAACGCTCTGGGCTCGGCCTATACCAGCATGGGCTACCTGGTCGATGGGCGTTTGAACGGCATGACCGCCGGCAGCATCGGCCAGACCAACAACGCGCTTGACGAAAAAACCCTCACCGCCTGCACCAACGCCAAGAAGGACGGGGTGACCATCTACACCATCCGGCTTGAAGAGTCCGACATCGAAACCGGAACAATGTTGCAGCAATGCGCGAGCAGCAAGGAGCACTTTTTCGACGCGCCCTCGCGGCAGCAACTGGCGCCGATCTTCGAGGCCATTCAAAAGGGCGTGGTCAAACTCCGGCTTACGTCCTGACGGGGCGCGGATCGCCGACCGATCAGAATCACCGGATCCACACGGGATCACTGACCGGGCCGCCGTCCCGCGGTCCGGTCACACGTGTTTTTTGAGAACGGATGCCCGGAGCCCCTATCGGCTCCGGGCGGGTTGTCAGTGTAGAAAACCGGGCGGGCGCGCCGCGGACGGAGGCGTCAACCCATGCGCCCGCCCGGCAAACCGCAGGTCGTTAGGCTTCCCCGGCGGTTTTCGAGTTCAGAAGGACGACATTGTCGCTCCGTTCTGAAAACGCGAGTTTCATTTTCAGCCGCAGAAGCGCATCCAGGCTGGCTTCGGAGTTGAGCGACGGCTCCTTGCCTTCCCAGTCGAGCGCGGTCTGCAGTACGGCCATATTGATAAGGTGACTGAGATCGCTCAGTTCCAGGCGGTCGGCCTCCTCCCTGCAGGTCACCAGTGTTCGGATGATCCATGCGAACGACCCGGTTTCGTTTACGTCCATTGTCACTCGCCTTTCACAATTGTGCCGCATGAAGCGCGGTCTGCCGCGCGGAAGAAAGCTCAAGCGGGCCGCGCTTGTGCCACGCGCCTTCGGGCCGGATCAGGCGATAGGGATCGTCCTTGAGCGACAGCGCGGTGGGCGACGGCTCGACCTCCTCGACCATTTCGACGAAGATGTGATCGGAGAATTCGAACGGAGCCCCGTTTTCCTTGAGCTTGAAGCCGAAGCTTTGCCAGAAGGGCAGATAATCCTGCCGGGCATGGCCGTAGATGTGGCGGTATCCCTTTTCACGGCACAGCGCCACGCAGGCGCGAACCAGCTCGAACGCGGTGCGCGAGCGGCGGTATTGCTTGCGCACGGCCAAGCGTTCCATCTTGGCGAAATCGGCGAAAAAGCGCACCCGCATACAGCCGACAGGCTCGTTGTCGATCAGCGCCAGAAGATGGGTGGCGGCGAGATCATTGCCGTCAAACTCTTCCTCATAAGGACAGGCCTGCTCGCCGATATAGACGGCCGAACGTACCGCGGCGACGCGCATCATGTCGTCGAACCCGTTGACCACGCGGATGCCGGTGGGCCGCAGTTCGGGATCATGGGTGGCATAGCGCGGCAGCCGCGCCGCAAGCGTCTCGGGGCGGCGCGGAATCATGTAGAACCGGTCGAGCAACTGGCCTTCATGCCAGACGCCGTGTTCGAACCCGCGCCGCACCATGGCGCGATGTCCGCGGATGGTAAACGACGTCGAGATCACATCAGCGTCGGCATAGTGCGGGGAATCGAAACGATCCATCACGCGGTTGATGCCGGCGGCCAGAACTCCGGGCGTGAAACTTGCCCAAACATAGATGGCGGCCGGGCGTTCATGCTGGCACACGAGATATTCATCTTGCGGATCAAGCAGGTTCAAATCCCCATCGAACAACGCCGAACGCCCTGATTCATTGAGCAAAAGCGCTGACATGAAGCCTTCGGCGCGGCTGCGGCCGCGGCGTGAGAACAACCAGATTGAATCGGGGTTTTTCTCGCCAATGCGAATCACGGTTTCGGGCGTCGCCAACTGGCCGATCACCTTTCCCGCCGATTCCAGAAGCCGCGGCACCTCCATCGGCTCGAGCCGGTTGGTCACCGTTACCAGCGCGGCGGCGCGGCGCATACGTTCTGCTTCCTGGGCTGCTTCGGCAGTCAACGTGCTTGCATTTGCGCCAAAAAGACTATTTTGTGGTGTGGCAGGCATGGTATCAAACCCCTTTGTATTTAGGGGGAAGCTAACCCGGTCGGCGCAGTTTGACTTTGGTAAATATTGGCACAGTGAGTTCCACCCATGGAACACCAATGGCGTAACGCCGATTGGAACAGCATTCGGGTTTTTCTCGCCGTTGCGAGATTGCAAAGCTTCCGCAAGGCGGCCGAGGAACTCGGCATGTCCGTCAATACGGTGCGCCGGACCATCTCGCGGCTTGAAGATCAGCTGTCCTACCCGCTGCTTTACCGCGAGTCGGAAGGCGTCCGCCTGACCGATGAGGGGCGCCGTGTGGTCCTGGCAGCGCGCGATGTGGAGAATTCGGTTTCGGACATGTGGCGCGTGGCGGCCATGGCCGAGCGCGACGCCAACGGGCCGATTCGCCTGGCGATCACCGAGGGCCTTGGCAGTTTCTGGCTGACGCCGCGGATTGTCGAGCACATGAACGACACCGGCGCACAAAACCGCATCGAACTGCAATGCGCCATGCGCTCGGTGGATGTGCTGCGCATGGAGGCGGATATTTCGGTGCAACTGGAGCGGCCGAACCGCCCCGAGCTCAAGGTCAAGCGGCTGGGATATCTGCACCTCAAACCCTTCGCCAGCACCGCCTATCTGGAAAGATTCGGACGGCCAAAGGGCGTCGCCGACATGATCCGGCACCGGGTGGTCGAGCAGCAGACCGATCAGCTGAGCGGTTACGGGCTCGACAAGATTTTCGGCGCGGAGATCGCCGACCGGATGGTGCGGATGAAAACCAATTTCTCCTCCGCCCATTACTGGGCGGTGGCAAAAGGCGCAGGCATCGGGCTGATGCCAAATTACGCGCGCGCCATCGGCGGCGATGTCGAACATGTCGATCTGGGCTTCGATTTCCGGGTCGAGATCTGGCTCGCGACCCATCCCGAAGTTACCAAAAGCGCCCGGCACCGGGAATTCATTGCTTTTCTGACCGACAGTTTCGACGACCGCAAATATCCCTGGTTCGGTCCTGAAACCATGACGCCGGAACAGATCGAGCAGCAGTTCACGCGGGACGATCTGAGGTCCTATTTCGAAGGATTTACGGCCAAGCTATGACTTCACACCGTACCTCCCGCGCACCCGTAGAGGTCGTCACCCTGGACACACAGGATGAACGCGACCGGTTGGCGATGATCATGATGCAGCTCGACATGGCGCTGGCCCTGGCGCGCGAGAAACGGCTCGTGAAGGTGGAATCCTATCTCGAATCAGCACTGGCCGAAGCGCGCTCGATCAACAAAGCCATGCTGAACTGACGCATGTCGCCTTCATCCAGGGGCAGATCGGCGGCAGTGGCCCCCAGTTTTACACAACTTAGCAACGGCCCTTGGTCGTCTCAACGGGCTGCGGTGCCGTTGGCGCCCGGTTAGTGCATGTGGTCGTCAGCGGACCTGGTCGAGCAACCGCTTGCATTCGAGAAGATCATAGAGCGCTTCCTGCAACAGCGCCCTGTCGTCGCGGGAGACGCCAGCCTGCCCGGCCGCTTCAGGCGCATTGGCTTCGGCCGCGCTGGTCTCGCCGCCAAGTCCGAAAAAGCGGCGGGTTGCGGGCGGTCGCGCCTTGCCGACGATCTGATCATCCTCGGACGGCGCGGGCTTGTCCTCGCTCATGCTCGCCGACAGCGCCTCGACGGCGGCCATGTCGCCCGACCCAATGGCAATCACGAATTTGTTGCCGTTCTGCTTGAGCAGCTTTTGAACACCCTTGATGGTGTAACCCTGATCATAAAGCAGCGTGCGGATGCCTTTGAGCAATTCGACATCGTCGGGCCGATAGTAGCGCCGGCCGCCGCCGCGCTTCATCGGTTTGATCTGGCTAAAGCGGGTCTCCCAGAACCGCAGCACGTGCTGGGGAAGATCAAGATCTTCCGCCACTTCGGAGATGGTACGAAACGCGTCCGGGCTCTTGTCCATGCTGTTTCTCCGTCTCTGCGTTCGTGGACCGGCGCGGGCCTGCGTTCACGTGCCAAATGCGCCCGGTTTCACCAGATCCGCGCAAGCCCGCTGTCCGCTTCACATCGGTGCTTCGCCTCTGCCTCACCCGCAGCCATCCATCGGGCTTGGGTGATCCGAATCGGTACGGACCCACCTTCAAGGCGGTTCCATATCAACGCGTTACACTGGAAATATCAAGAACGGTGTCAAAGCAGCGATGGATGCGGTGAAAACCGGAAGCCATACCCAGCCTGACAGTGGCAAGGCGGAGGAGGCAGTCGCTGCCGATCAGGCCTTGGCCTTGCCCTTGCGCGCAATATGGCCCTTGAGCACCCGCCCCTTAAGCACGTTGGAGGCCTTGAAGGTCATCACCCGGCGCGGGCTAATCGGCACTTCCTCACCGGTCTTGGGATTGCGGCCGATGCGCTCTTTTTTCTCGCGCACCTGGAAGGTGGCGAAGGAGGAAAGCTTGACACTTTCGCCACGCACGATGGCGTTGCAAATCTCTTCAAGAACCATTTCGACAAGCTCGGCGGATTCGGTTCTCGACAGACCTACCTTGCGGAACACCGCCTCGGCGAGATCAGCCCTGGTGATCGTTTTTCCACTCATAATACCCGCCCGACTGGTCAGCTTCCCCGCCGCCACAAATGCAGTTTTGTAACTCTATGGTTCATCCCTTGCGAGGTCAAGCAACTCGGACGGCCGTCCGAATTCTCGACTAGGGATGTTTGGCGCCGCAACAGAATTTCACCATAAACGTCTGAACCATAAATTGTCCGCGAAGACCGTTTCTACCAGCGCAACAGCACCGATCCCCAGGTAAAACCACCGCCCATGGCTTCCAGCAACACCAGATCACCGGTCTTAATACGCCCGTCAGCGGCCGCTTCATTTAGCGCCAACGGAATCGAGGCGGCGGAGGTGTTTCCGTGTATGTCGACGGTAATCACAACTTTTTGATCGGCGATACCCAGCTTCCTGGCAGAGGCATCGATGATCCGGCGGTTGGCCTGATGGGGCACAAACCAGTCGATGTCGTCAGACCCCAGGCCGGTGGCGTCATAGGCCGCCTCGATGACATCGGTGATCATGCCAACGGCGTGTTTGAACACCTCGCGTCCCTCCATCCGAAGATAGCCGACTGTGCCGGTGGTCGAGGGGCCGCCATCGACATAGAGCTTTTCGCGATGGGCGCCGTCGGAGCGCAAATGCGCCGAAAGCACGCCGCGATCGGCGATTGTCCCCTCGCCTTCTTCCGCTTCGAGCACGATCGCCCCGGCACCATCGCCAAACAGCACGCAAGTGGTCCGGTCGGTCCAGTCGAGAATGCGCGAAAAGGTTTCCGCGCCGATCACCAGCACCCGCTTGGCCAGGCCGGACTTGATGTAGCTGTCGGCGGTGGTGACGGCGAAGACGAAGCCCGAACACACCGCCTGGAGATCGAATGCCGCTCCATGGTGCATGCCCAGGCGGTTCTGGATATTGACCGCGGTGGCCGGGAAGGTGTTGTCGGGCGTCGAGGTGGCGCAGATGATCAGGTCAATATCACCAGGTGTCATCCCGGCGCGATCAAGGGCGGCGCGGGCCGCCATTTCGCCCAAAGATGCGGTGGTCTCATGCTCGCCGGCGATATAGCGTTGGCGAATGCCGGTACGCTGGATGATCCACTCATCGCTTGTTTCCACCACACCTTCGAGATCGCGGTTTCGCATGACCTTTTCGGGAAGATGCGCTCCAAAACCACGTACAACAGACCGGATCATGTCGGCATCCTAATTCGAAGAAGCGTCGGTGGCCGCAGCAGCCAAGGCTGAGCGGCGATTGTGAAACAAGTTGAGATCGTGCTCGATCTTGGCCTTCAAATTATTGCGGGCCATGTCGTAGCCGACATCCACCGCGGCGGCGAGACCATCGGCATCGGCGCCGCCATGGCTCTTGATGACAATGCCGTTGAGGCCCAGGAACACGCCGCCATTGACCTTACCGGGATCCATTTTCTCACGCAGCCGGTCAAATGCGGATTTGGCGAAAATGTAGCCGATGCGCGCCATAAATGTGCGCGACATGGCCGCGCGCAGATACTCGGCGATCTGGCGTGCGGTACCCTCGGCGGTCTTCAGTGCGATGTTGCCGGTAAAACCTTCGGTGACGACGACATCGACCGTGCCCTTGCCCAGGTCGTCGCCTTCGACGAAGCCATAATAATCCAGGCTCGGCATCGCCGCTTCGCGGATCAGCCGGCCGGCTTCCTTGACCTCTTCCTGGCCCTTGATTTCCTCAACGCCGATATTGAGCAGGCCGACAGAGGGCTTGTCCACGTCAAACAACGCCCGCGCCATGGCTGCGCCCATCATGGTAAAATCGATGAGCTGTTGCGCATCCGCACCCACCGTGGCGCCGACATCAAGCACGATGCTCTCGCCGCGCAGCGTCGGCCAGATCGCGGCGATGGCGGGACGTTCGATGTTGGCCATGGTGCGCAGGCAAAATTTGGACATCGCCATCAGCGCACCGGTGTTGCCCGCAGACACGCAGACATCGGCGTCTCCGGCCTTGACCGCCTCGATGGCGCGCCACATGGAGGATTTGTAGCGGCCATGGCGCAGCGCCTGGCTGGGCTTGTCATCCATGCGCACGGCGACTTCGCAGGCGGTGAAGGTCGCGGCTTCGCGCAGCGCCGGGTATTTGGCGAGCACGGGCGCGCAGGCCTCTTCCAGGCCAAACAGCGCAAAGTGGATTTCGGGATGCCTTTCCAGCGCCAGGGCGACGCCGGGCACGACCACTTCGGGGCCATGATCCCCACCCATCAAGTCGACCGAAATTCTGATCACGCCCCGTCCCTTTTTCTCGGCTTCAAAGGCCGGAATTGTGCGCCGAAAATACCGGTTTTCCCATGGCGCACAACAGCTTTGTGGCTGTTCACACCGCTATCGGGCTCAATCATCGCGTTTCAAACCCTGCAAAACAGCAAAAGGCGACGGTTTTTTGTCCTGTTCCGGGCCGGTTTCGATCCGGTCGGCATAATCAAGGCCCGGTTTGCGCGGATAGGGGTCGATCGCGAGCGCCGCAAACTCCGCGGCAGCCGCGCCCACGTCGATCGAATCGCCCGAGAACGTGTCTGGCAGATCGGGCCCCTCAGGGTCGAGAAACATCTCGCCATTGCCGTCGACGATGCGCTTGGCCAGACGCGAGTTCTCAGGAAGATAGACAGCCTCGAAATCCTCTTCGATGTGCTGTTCGACCGGATCGAGGGTGACCACGCATGGTTGGACCACCGAGGCCGCAACACGGCCCTTGAGCCGCACGCCGTCGCGCTTCCAGCGTGACAGCTCAACATTGGCCTTAAAACCGCGCACCTCCTGAACACCCCATTGCGTGGCCAGATCCCGCAGTTCGCGCTGGTCGGCGGAAATCGTGACCGTAACGGGGTTGGCCGACACATGGCCGACCTTAACGGGAAAGGTAAACAGCGGTTGGTCCGATTGGCTCATTAAAGTCATCCTTGCCCGGGCTCGGGGAAGCTTACCTGGCCCGCTGCGATTTCGTCGTCGGACACGTCCTTCAGGCGCTGGTCGGCATCGAGCGTCCACGCGGCCAGCGCCTGCAGGGCGGGCGGCTCAACGGCCGGTTCGGGATAGATGTTGCGGCGCAGGGCTTCATCGAGTGCGGAGATATCGCCATCATCCAGCGCCTGACCGTAGGATTTGAGCCGGCCGTAAAACATCCGGGCAAATTTCTTCATCCGCTTGGGCACGCCCATGTCGCCAATACCCAATTCGCGGATCGAGTGATCGACATCTTCAAAGAAGGCGTCAACAATCTCCTGCGCTATGTCGGTGGCGACGCCGCTCGAGGCGCCCGTGCGGCGCAGATACAACACGAGATGGATGGTGATCATCTCGAAGCGCCCCATCACCGTGTCGGGAACATCCATGTTTTCATAGAAAACCGGCGCGCGTGCAGCCTCGGTGATCAATTCGTACTGGTTGGCCACCAGCGCCTGGTTGGCTTTTTTTCGCTTCAGCAGGGACCAGATCATGAAATAGCCTTCAATGGCGGTTGGATATCATGCCGATCACGGTCGACTGGCGTGTTGCATCCATGCGGAAGCTGGTTTACCGAATGAAACGCAAAACGCAATGGCTGCGCGTGTCTGCTCGCCAAAGGGAGATGTCGTTTAAGATGAAAGTTTTCAAGGCAACCGGACGGAGTTTGCGTCTCGGCGCCGCACTCGCGGTCATCTCCACCGTCACGCTCGCCGGATGCACCACGACAGAAGTGCTCAATCAGGGCTATGTGGTTGATCAGACGGCGCTTGACCTGACCCCGGTCGGCTCCAGCCGCGAGCAGGTGCTTTTGTCACTGGGCACGCCGTCGACCACCGCGACCTTTGACAATGAGGTGTTTTACTACATCTCGCAAAAGCGCACCCGGGCGGCGATGTTCATGAAGCCCAAGCTGGTCGAACAGTCGGTGCTGGCGGTGTATTTCGACGAGGAAGGCACGGTCAAGCAGATCGCCAATTACACCCTGCAGGATGGCAAGGTGTTCGATCTGATTACGCGCACGACGCCCACGGGCGGCCTCGACAAGTCGTTCCTGGCGCAGGTCTTGAGCGGCACCGGCAGCCAGAGCGGCGCATCCGTCGCCCGTTCAATTCTGGGCACCCAGTAAGCCTGGTGCTTTGACCAACTTAACCCATTTGCAAGCCCGGCGGTCCGGGATCAAAAAACCCCGCGGAGATCGCTCTCCGCGGGGTTTTGATTTGGTGGGAGCTTAGGCGCTCCCGGGCAAGATCAGTGCGCCAGCACCGCCAGCAGCAGCAGCGCCACGATGTTGGTGATCTTGATGGCCGGGTTGACGGCGGGTCCGGCGGTGTCCTTGTAGGGATCGCCGACGGTATCGCCGGTCACCGAAGCCTTGTGCGCCTCGCCGCCCTTCTCGTGCTTGACGCCGTCCTTGTCGACAAAACCGTCCTCAAAGGATTTCTTGGCGTTGTCCCAGGCGCCGCCGCCCGAGGTCATGGAGATCGCCACGAACAGGCCGTTGACGATCACGCCCAAGAGCATGGCGCCGACGGCGGCAAAGGCGGAAGCCTTGGAGCCCGAGATCAGCAACACGCCGAAATAGACCACCAGCGGCGCCAGAACCGGCAGCAGCGACGGCACGATCATTTCACGGATCGCAGCCTTGGTGAGAAGGTCCACCGCGCGGCCATAGTCAGGCTTTTGCGTGCCTTCCATGATGCCCGGGTTCTCCTTGAACTGCCGGCGAACCTCTTCCACGATCGAACCGGCTGCACGACCGACCGAAGTCATGGCGATGCCGCCGAACAGATAGGGGATCAGGCCGCCGAAGATCAGGCCGGCGACGACATAGGGGTTGGACAGGTCAAACGAGATCTCGCCCATATCCTTGAAGTAAGGATAGAGCTCGGAGCCTTCGGCATTCGCCTGACGGGCGAAGAACTGAAGGTCGTTCGAATAGGCCGCAAACAGCACCAGCGCACCCAGACCGGCCGAGCCGATGGCGTAGCCCTTGGTGACCGCCTTGGTGGTGTTGCCGACCGCGTCGAGCGCATCGGTGGCCTGGCGGACTTCCGGCGGAAGACCCGACATTTCGGCGATACCGCCGGCGTTGTCGGTGACCGGACCGAAAGCGTCGAGCGCCACGATCATACCGGCGATGCCGAGCATGGCGGTGACCGCGATGCCGGTGCCGAACAGGCCGCCCAACTGATAGGTCGAGATGATGCCGCCAACGATCACGATGGCCGGCAGAGCCGTTGATTCCAGCGAGATGGCAAGGCCCTGGATCACGTTTGTGCCGTGACCGGTGACCGAAGCCTGGCTGATCGAGTTGACCGGACGCTTGTTGGTGCCGGTGTAGTACTCGGTGATCACCACGATCAGCGCGGTCACGATCAGGCCGACAATACCGCAGGCAAACAACGAAGCGCCGGTGATCGACTTGCCGTCGATGACGGCGATTTCGCCCCAGCCGATGGTCAGCGAGGTTGCGGCGCCCAGACCGATGATGGACAGCACGCCGGTTACGATCAGACCCTTGTAGAGCGCGCCCATGATCGAGCCGTTCTGGCCGAGCTTGACGAAAAACGTGCCGATGATCGAGGTAATGATCGACGCGCCGCAGATCGCCAGCGGATAGAGCATGGCCGAGCCAAGCACATCCATGCCGCCAAAGAAGATGGCGCCCAGAACCATGGTGGCGACCACGGTCACCGCATAGGTTTCAAACAGGTCGGCCGCCATGCCGGCGCAGTCGCCGACATTGTCGCCGACATTGTCGGCGATGGTGGCGGGGTTGCGCGGATCGTCTTCAGGAATGCCGGCTTCAACCTTGCCGACCAGGTCACCGCCCACGTCGGCGCCCTTGGTGAAGATACCGCCGCCCAGACGCGCGAAGATCGAAATCAGCGAAGCACCAAAACCGAGCGCGACCAGCGCGTCGATGACCTGGCGGCTGTCGGTTTCAAGCGCCATCGGACCTGTGAGGATCCAGTAGTAGACGGCGACGCCCAGCAGCGCGAGACCGGCAACCAGCATGCCAGTGATGGCGCCGGCCTTGAAGGCGACGTCGAGGCCGCCGGCGAGATTGACCGCGGAAGCCTGCGCCGTGCGCACATTGGCGCGCACCGAAATGTGCATGCCGATATAGCCGGCAGCACCCGAAAGCACTGCGCCGATCAAAAAACCGATGGCGGCGGTGGCGCCGAGCAGCACCCAGGTAATGGCGCAGACAACTGCGCCCACGATGGCGATGGTGGTGTACTGGCGGTTCAGGTAAGCCTGAGCGCCTTCACGGATATAGCCTGCGATTTCCTGCATGCGTGCGTTGCCCTGGTCGGCGGCCATCACCGACTTGGTCGCCCAGATGGCGTAGACAACGGAAAGCAATCCACAGGCGATCACAGCAAAAAGAACTGTCATGCTGATTTCCCTCCAAAATGACCGGGCTCAGATGACGTCCCCCCGGCCAGAAGATCACGCGGCGAACGGAGCCCGAACCACATATCCTGGACCCCATGCCGCATCGCGGCGGATGTTTGCGATGAAGTGCGCTCAACGTCAAGGGTTGAGACCGGCTAATTGCCACCCGCAGCTCAATAAGCGTTGGGAAAGTCAGAATTGACCATTTCAAACAGGGAGAAAAACGCCGTTCGTAACCTGCACAATCTGCTACGGGCCACCGAGCCGACAAGCAATCGAACACATTGAGACCGGACAAAATCCCAACAACAGGTCTGACGTCAGCGGGGGTACTGCGTTCAACGCTCGCATTAATCGCGATCAATGAATTGAGACCGGAAATCCGGGAACTGTTGCCTTTGTCCACCGGTTCGGAGTCGGCGAGAATGATCGATCAGCAAATCCAGGGACATGTGGCTACCGGATGGGAGCCTGTACGCGCAGCCTTTCGTCAAAACTTTGCATCCGGCGCCGAGATCGGCGCTGCGGTCGCGGTCCAGCATCGCGGCGAAATGGTGGTAGACCTGTGGGGCGGCGTCCGTGATCCAGCGACCGGCGCACCGTGGGAAAAAGACACGATGGTCATCGTGTTTTCAGCCACCAAGGGGGTCGCCGGATTGGTGATGGCCTATGCCCACTCGAATGGCTGGATCGATTACGAGGCGCGCGTCGCAAAGTATTGGCCCGAATTCGCGCAAAACGGCAAGGAGGATATCACCCTCCGCCAACTTCTGTCGCATCAGGCCGGGTTGCACGCTTTTCACCAGAAGGTCGACCGCGAAGTGGTTGCCGATCCGCACCGGCTGGCCCTGATCATGGAGGCCGAGCGACCGCAGTGGCCGCCGGGGCAACACTATGCCTATCATATAATTTCGCTCGGATTCTACGAAGCCGAGCTGATCCGCCGCACAGATCCCCGACACCGCACGCTTGGCCAGGTGTTTCATGAAGACATAGCCGCTTCACTCGGGCTCGATTTCTATATCCGCCTGCCGCCCGAGGTCTCCAATTCGCGACTTGCACCGGTCGTCAGACCGGGCATTGTCTCATCAATCCTCGGCCTGCCCCCCGCTATGATCGTCAGTGTACTTAACCCGTGGAGCCATATCTTCCGCTCGACCATGATCAATCCGGGCACGACCATTTCCCTCGACAGCGACACCGTCTATGCGCGCGATCTTGAGGTTCCCGCCGGCGGCGGCGTCGGGACAGCCCGGGCGCTTGCCGCGCTCTACGGGGAATACGCGACAGGCGGCAAGCGGCTGGGTATAGGCCGCAAGACACTATACGCCCTGGAGGCCCCCGCCATCCCGCCATCAGGCGGTACAATGGACATGAGCTTGAGAGGAGACGTCGCCTACTCACTCGGCTTCATGAAACCCTGTGACGGGCTGCACTTCGGCTCGCCATCCGCCTTCGGCACACCCGGTGCGGGCGGTTCCATGGGTTTTGCGGATCCCGGCAAGGACCTCGGTTATGGCTATGTCATGAATCGGATGGGGACCGGCATCGACCCCGATCCACGTGATGTCGCCCTGCGCGAAGCGATTGCCCATGTGCTCGCGTAGTTAATCGATTCGGACACCCGCCTCAGGCGTTCGCTGGCAATCAGGCCTGGCGGCGCTCCCACAGGTTCTGGGCCACCAGGACCGCGAGACAAAACGCCGCGACCGGCCAGAACACCGAGTTGAGCGCATCCCAGCCCCAGGCGTTGAGCACCTTGCCCGACATCAGCGAGGAAAAGGCGACGATGCCGAACAGGGTGACATCGTGAAAGCCCTGAACCTTGTTCTTCTCCGATGCCCGGTAGGTCATGGTCACCATGGTGGTGGCGCCGATGAAACCGAAGTTCCAGCCCACGCCCAACAGCACCAGCGCCAGCCAGAAGTTCCACAATTCGATGCCCATATGGGCGATCACCGCGCAGCCGAGCAGGATCAGCAACCCGGTGGCGGTGATGGTGTCGCGACCAAAGCGGGCGATCAGCTTGCCGGTAAAGAAGCTCGGCGCGAACATGGCCATCACATGCCACTGGATGCCCAGCGTGGCGAGTTCGGGCGAGAAGCCGCAGCCGACCATGGCCAGCGGCGCACCAGTCATCATGAAGGTCATCAGCGCGTAGGAGCCGACCCCGCAGATCATCGCGGTGATGAAGCGCGGTTGGCTGATGATCTCGAACAATGGCCGCGCCGGAGTGTCGTCATGGCCGACCTCGCCCGGCCGCGTGTCGTTGGGTATGCGCAGGAACCACAGGATCGACATGGTGATCAACGCCAACGGAACCAGCGCCACAAAGGAGCCGGCGAACATCACCGGCGCAAAGAGTTCACGCGTGAAGATCACGGTCTGCGGGCCGATGATGGCGGCGAAGACGCCACCCGCCAGCACCCAGGAGATGGCTTGCGCCTTGAAATTGGTGGGCGAGCCGTCAGCGGCGGCAAAGCGGAATTGCTGCACAAAGGCTCCGCCAAGTCCGATCAGCGCCATGCCGACCGCGAACATCCAGAAATCATGACGAAATAGCGCGATCGCCGAAACGATCCCGCCAAGCGCGGTGGCCACCATGCCGGATAAAAAGCCGTCGCGGCGGCCGATCTGGCGCATCAGCCAGGCCGCGGGAAGCGCGCCGACGGCGACGCCGATGTTGAAACCGGTCACCGGAGCGGTGGCGAGCGACTTGTCGGCGCCGAGCAGATAGAAGCCGGCCAGCCCGCCCATCGAAATGGCTATCGGGGCGGCGGCTCCGCCAAAGGCCTGGGAGGCCGACAGCAGCAGCGCATTGCGGCGCGCGAGGTTTTCGGCCTCGTTGGTTCCGGCAAGGCCGACCCTGTCGAGAAACGCCATCTGGCTCAGTCCTGTTTGTGTTTCTGCTCGCCGCGGTATTTGCGGGCCAGCCGGTCGAGCACGGCATTGACGATCTTCGGCTCGTCCTCTTCGAAAAAGGCGCGCGCCACATCGACATATTCGGTGACGATCACTGCGACCGGGACATCCTTTTTGGCTGACAGCTCCCAGGCCCCTGCCCTCAAGATTGCCCTGAGCGTGGCGTCGAGGCGCGACAGTGGCCAGTCCTCGGTCAGTCCGCCGCGGATCACCGGATCGAGAGCGCGCTGGTTTTCCACCACGCCGGAGACCACGGCGCGAAACCAGGCGGCGTCGGCGGGACGATACTGGTCGCCATCAATTTCACCGCCCAGCCTGTGGGCTTCATATTCGGCAACGGTTTCGCTCAGGCCGGTGCCGCCAATGTCCATCTGATACAATGCCTGAACGGCGGCCAGCCGGGCAGCACCACGTTGATTGGCGGTCTTGAACTCGGGATTCGGTGTCGGTTCGGTATCCACGATCAACCTGCCAGTTTCTCTTTCAGCGCAATCATGCCAAGGGCCGCGCGGGCCGCAAAGCCGCCCTTGTCGAGTTTGTCCTTTTTCACCCGCTCCCAGGCCTGGTCGACGTTTTCGGTGGTCATGATGCCGTTGCCGAGCGCCAGCGATTCGGAAACCGACAGCGTCATCAGCCCGCGGGCAGATTCGTTGCAGACGATTTCGAAATGATAGGTCTCGCCGCGGATGACCACGCCAAGTGCTACGAAGCCATCATAGGCCGTGCCGCCCTCGTCCATGGCGTCAAGCGCCATGGCGATCGCCGGCGGAATCTCCAGCGCACCGGCCACGGTGACAACATCAAAGGTCGCTCCCGCCTCTTCCAGGGCGGCTTTGGCGCCCTTGAGCAACGCGTCGGACATGTCGTCATAAAAGCGGGCTTCGACGATCAGAAGATGGGGGGATTCGGAGGTCGCCATGGCGAAATTCCTTGTTGCGTGCGGGCCTATTGCGATTGGCCTATGCATTAAGCGGGCTTGGTCAACGCGGACCCGGTCGCCGGCCGTGCGGGCACAATAGAGACGCGGGACGCGGACCGGGTCCGGAGATAAGGTCGGATCAGAGCGGCGGTCAAATCACTTTGTCCGTCGCTTGGCAAGCGCAAATGCCGTAAGGGCTGGCCGAGCGCGGCCATTTGTCCGCCCTCCACAAGCCCTGCCGTGGCCCGCGCGGGTGTAGCCCGAACGGCATCTGCACAGCATCTTCATGGCGGTTGCAAGGCTTTGCGGCACGCGGCGACTCCGCTACACAGAATGGCATGGCCGCTGACAAACCCCGCGAAACCGATCTCTACGCCCCCGTCAAGGCGCTGCTCGAAAGCCAGGGCTATGAGGTCAAGGGCGAGATCGGCGCGGCCGATGTGGTAGCGGTACGCGGCGCCGAGGATCCGGTGGTGGTGGAACTGAAGACCGGCTTTTCGCTGTCGCTGTTTCATCAGGCGATCGACCGGCAGGCGATCACCGACGTGGTCTATGTCGCTGTGCCGCGCGGAACCGGCCGGGCATCGTACAAGGCACTTAAATCCAATCTGTCGCTGTGCCGGCGGCTCGGACTGGGGCTGATCACGGTCAGGCTCAAGGACGGTCTGGTCGAGATCCATGCCGATCCCGGACCGTACGCGCCGCGCAAATCGGCGGTCAAAAAGGCGCGGTTGCTGCGTGAATTCGCCCGCCGCAGCGGCGATCCCAATCGCGGCGGCGCGACCCGGGAAGGATTGGTGACCGCCTACCGTCAGGATGCGTTGCGCTGTGCCAGGGTGCTTGCCGAATTGGGGCCGACCAAGGCCGCCGAAGTGGCGAAACGCTCAGGCGTCGAAAAGGCCCGGACGCTGATGGCCAACAACCACTATGGCTGGTTCGAAAGGATCAGCACCGGGATTTACGATCTGGTTCCCAAGGGCCGTGATGCATTGACGCAACATGGCGATCCTGACACGGCGGTCAAGGACGATGCCAAGCCAACCACCGTCGCTGATTCCAAAGCCGGGATCGGCACCAGCCCCGACAGCGACGGCGCTGCGGCGTCGGGCTCATAGAACCGGCATCTTTACCAGCGGTTAACCATAAATGCCGATGCTGGGCCCTGATCCCTCTCGCTCAGGCTTTGGCATGCGCCACGCGCTCACCCCTCCCCTTGCAGCTCCTGCGAACCGCGGCAACGCCCGGCCGGTGCTGCAGCCGACTCTGTGGTTCTGGCGGCCGGGCCTGCTCAATCCCAACGCGCTGCGGCTCACGCGGCTCATGATATCGGGCTTGGGCCTAGCGCTGATGCTGATCTCGTTGCGGCCTTTCGCAGCCGAAAGCCCGTTTGATCCGGCCTCGGGCGATAGTGGCGACAAACTCAACCAGTTCGGCTTTCTCGCAGCCGGTGCAATCAGCCTGCTGGCCTTGATGTGCCTGGCCAACCGGCAAGCACTCAAAAGCCTGCTTACGCCAGGCTTCGTGCTGCTCTTGCTGGTGCTGGGATACCATTATCTTAAAACCCCCGATCCCGATGCGCTGCTGCGGGCGCTGATCCTGACGCTGATCGGCATGCTCATCGCCTTTACCGTGATCGTGTTACCGGAGAGCGAAACCGATCTCGCAACCGCACTGCTTTTGGGTGGCGGTGCCGCGCTGGCGCTGTCCTATTCCGGTCTGGTGCTGTCTCCCGATCTCGCCAAGCACGGCTATGATGCGTACGAGCCGCAACACAGCGGTTTGTGGCGCGGCCATTTCAGCCACAAGAACATCGCCGGGCCGGTGATGTGCGTGATCGCGATATTCGGAATCTACCTGATGCGCTCCGGGCGCAGACTTGCCGGTTTCACAATGTTTGCCGCAGCGGCGGTGTTCGTTATGCAAACCGGATCCAAAACCACTGCCGGGTTCTTTCCCGTCGCAGTGCTGATTGTGTCGCTGGCGCCATTGTTCGGCCGTGCCGGATTCGCCATCTTTGCCACCTTCGCCGCGATGATCGGGGTTGCCGTGTTGACGCTTGGCACGCTCTACAGCCAGGAAATCGCGCATCTGGTGGGTGATGTTCTTGGCGACGATACCTACACGGGGCGCACCACGCTGTGGGAGTTCAGCCTTTTGAAGATCCCTGAAGAACCGTGGCTGGGCTACGGGCTGCATAATTTCTGGATGTCCGAGAATGTGCTGGGGCTCGACAAGCCGTTCGAGGCGGCATGGGACTACCGAAACATCGTGCACGGGCACAACAACTACCTAGACATCATCCTCAATCTCGGTGTGATTGGCGGCGGGGTATTGTTTTGGGTGCTGTTCATTGCGCCAATGGTGAACTATGCCCGGGCCCGCCGCAAACCCGGCAACCGGCGGCTGGCGGACATGTTCTTCACCATCATCGTGTTTTTGAGCCTGCTGTCGTTTATCGAGACATTCTTCCTTGCCCGCAACGACCCGATCTGGCTGATCCACGCTCTTGCGGTGTTCGGGCTGCATCTGCTGGCGCGGTTTCGGATCTCGGATCCATTACCGCGAAGCCTCTGACGCCTCACGCACCGGCGGCACGGGTGCTGGTTCGGCATCGGGCTTAACTGCGGTTCGGGGCTTGAAAAACCGCATCTCGATCCGGTGATAGGTGACATGGGCCACCGCGATGGTCAGTCCGACCGAGATCAGAGTGAACAGGATCGAGTTCATTTGGTCCCACTGCTCAAAACCGAGCGCCGGGACGATGAACCGGAACGTCTGGGTGGTAAACCAGTACACCAGCGAATGGACCATATAGACTGAATAGCTGATGGCGCCGAGATAGACCAAGGGGCGAGTCTGCAGCACCCTCGACGACGTGAGCTGCCGGTTGACCAGGCTCAGCACCATCAGGCCGAACAACAACGGAATCATCACCTCCAGATCAGTTCCCGCAGCATAGATCACCGCCAGACCGCATATTGCAAACAGTGCAGCCTGCGAGACGGATCCGAACCGGACCGACAGCGATTGGAACCGGTAGACGAAATAGCCGATCGCGAAGGACCAGATACAGCGGATCAATTGGTAAGAATCACCGTCGTTGAGGTGACCGTCATGATAGCGCAGAATAAAGAGCAAGCTGGCCAGCAAAGCCGCAAGGATCAGCGCACCAGTGCGGCGGGTCAAAACCGCTAGCGCAAAGGCCGCATAGGTCATGAACTCGACCGAGATCGACCAACTCGGCGGATTGAACGCCACCGGGTCGGGCAGCACACCCTGTAAAAGCGCCAGATTGATCAGGAAGTTTTCAAGATTGGAAGCAGAAAAGGCGGGCGTATTGGCAACAACGCCAAAGTGGATTTCAGCCAGGTATTTGGAGCATTCCACACCCAGGAAAGCCAGCAGCACGAACAGGTGCAGCGGATAAATCCGCAACAGCCGGCGGCGCATGAAGCCCCCCATTTGCCGCCAGTCGCCAATTCGCTCGGCGTAAGACAGCGCAATGACGTAACCGCTGAGAACAAAAAAGAAATCCACGGCGACGTGGGAATTGTTGATGAACGCGTTGTCGCTCAAAAAATTGTTCGCGCTATCATGCAGCAGCACGATGAAGAGCGCGCATAACCCGCGCATGCTTTCAAGCGCCTCGTTTTTGCCGCCAGTCTGGACGCTCGCAATCATTTTTGCCTAACCACTGATCGGCACGGAAACAGGCCGCCGACGGGAACCATAGCGGGGATTGGTTGCGTAAATGTTGCCGGTATGCGCTCTATGAAGCCAGCGCGGCAGCGCCCGTCAATCGAGTTGAGAAGTTTCGATCAGCCGGGCAGCGTAGCGGGCCATCGGATCGACCTCGAGATTAACCCGATCGCCCGCCTGGCGCTCCGCCCAGGTGGTCACCTCGAGTGAATGGCGGATCAGCAGCACATCGAACTTGGCGCCCTCGACGCCATTGACGGTCAGCGAGGTTCCATCAAGCGCCACCGACCCCTTCGGTGCGATGAACCGCGCCAGCGCTTCGGGTGCGCGCAGCGTGAAGCGCCGCGCTTCGCCTTCATCCGCGACAGTGACCAGATCGGCCAGACCGTCGACATGGCCGGAAACCATGTGCCCGCCAAGCTCGTCGCCAACTTTCAGCGAACGCTCGAGATTGATGCGGGTCCCCTCGCGCCATTGGCCGATCGTGGTCAACCTCAACGCTTCCTCCCATGCTTCGACCTCGAACCAGCGCGAATTGTCACCTTTCGCGGGCAAGCCCGTCACCGTCAGGCAGACGCCTGAACAGGCGATCGACGCGCCGATATCGATGCTCTTGGGGTCCCAGGCTGTGTCGATACGTAGCTTGACGCCCTGATCCAGCTCGGTGATGGCGGCCAGACGGCCAATGTCGGTGATGATGCCGGTAAACATTGGTTCAGGCCCTTTCGAATTCATCCATCTGATCGTCGCCATAGCGCATGGAGGCAACCAGCTCAAACCGCGGCGGTACGTCGTCTGGCAACAGCGGTGCGGCGACCGTGTCACCGTCAATCGCCGATGGTCCGGAAAACAGGATCAAGCGGTCAACCAGATCCTCATCGAGAAAGGCCCGCGCCACGTCCGCGCCGCCTTCGACGAAGACGCTTGATAAGCCTTTTGCCGCGAGATCCTCGAGCAGTTCGGGCAGCGCGATGCGCCCCTCATGGAGGTCTGCGGCGACGAACTCCACGTCGGCTGCGGCCAGGACCTTGCGCGCGGGATGCTCCGGGCCGGCGCTGGTTGCGACCCAGACCGGGGTCTGCCGCGCTGTCTTCACCAGTCGTGAACCGGGCGGCAGTGTCAGCCCGTTGTCGAGAACCAGCCGGATCGGGGAATGGTCCTTGAGACCATTGAGCCGGCAGGTCAGTTCGGGATCATCGTTGAGCGCGGTGCCGGCACCGATCACGATCACATCGGACAGCGCGCGCAGCGCATGCACCTGGCGGCGGCTGACCTCGCCGGTGATGGGGATCTGGCTTCCGTTACGGCGGCCGATTGCGCCATTGGTGGAAATCGCAAGTTTCAGAGTCACATGCACCCGGTTTTTGATGCGACGAGTCAAATAACCGGAAAGATCGCGCGCGGCGTCCTCGGCCAACACGCCCTCCTCCACCTCGATGCCCGCATCACGCAGGATGCGGTAGCCACGACCGGAGACCCGCTCGTCAGGATCGGTGGCGGCCGCCACCACCCGGCTAACCCCGGCGGTGACCAGGGCATCGGCGCAAGGCGGCGTGCGGCCATGATGGGCGCAAGGCTCGAGCGTGACATAGGCGGTGGCGCCGCGGGCCAGTTCCCTGGCTTCGGCCAGCGCCTGCGGTTCGGCATGCGGGCGGCCGCCGATCGCCGTCACACCGCGCCCGACAATCACCGGATGGCCATCGATCTCGCGAACGATCAGCGTGGCAACCGAGGGGTTCGAGCCAGTACGGCCCTCATGCCATCGCGCCAGACGGATCGCCGCGGCCATGAACCGTCTGTCGAGTGCGCTTGCCGGCATGGCTTCAATCGTCCCGAGCCGTGCTGTCGTTGGCAATCCGTGCGGTCAGCTCGGCGATGGTGCGCTCGAAATCCTCCGGGCCGGAAAAATCCCGGTAGACCGAGGCATAGCGGACAAAGCCGACATCATCGAGTGCCTTGAGCGCTTCAAGCACCAGCAAACCGATCTCGTCAGTGGCGATCTCGGTTTCGCCCGAGCTTTCAAGCCGGCGCACGATGCCCGACACAGCCCGGTCGATGCGCTCGGGATCAACCGGGCGCTTGCGCAAGGCAATCTGGAACGATTTGGCGAGCTTGTCGCGGTCAAACGGCACTCGCCGGCCGGTCTTCTTGAGCACCTGAAGGTCGCGTAGCTGCACCCGTTCGAACGTGGTGAAGCGGCCCCCGCAGTCGGGGCATACACGGCGGCGGCGGATCGCGGAGCCATCTTCGGCAGGCCGCGAATCCTTCACCTGGCTGTCTTCCGAACCGCAATAGGGACAACGCATCTGGGCTTACCCCAGATGCGGGTAGATCGGGAAGCGAGCGGTCAGCGCCATAACCTTGGCCTTGACCGCGGCCTCGACTTCGGCGTTGCCGTCCTCGGAGTTGGCCTGTTTGAGGCCATCGAGCACTTCCAGGATCAGCATGCCAATTTCCCGGAACTCGGCCTCGCCGAACCCGCGCGTGGTGCCGGCCGGGGTGCCCAGCCGCACACCGGAGGTGATGGTCGGCTTTTCCGGATCGTTGGGAACGCCATTCTTGTTGCAGGTGATGAAGGCGCGGCCGAGAGCTGCTTCCGAGGCCTTGCCGGTCAGGCTCTTGGGCCTCAAGTCGACAAGCATCAAATGGGTGTCCGTGCCGCCCGAAACGATCTCGAGACCCCCTTCGACCAGGGTTTCGGCCAGCACTTCGGCATTGCGCACCACATTGCCGACATAGGATTTGAACTCAGGCGTCAGCGCCTCGCCGAAGGCCACGGCCTTGGCGGCAATGACATGCATCAGCGGCCCGCCCTGAAGACCGGGGAAGACGGCGGAGTTGATCTTCTTGGCAATGGCCTCGTCATTGGTCAGCACCAGACCACCGCGCGGGCCGCGCAAGGTCTTGTGAGTGGTCGATGTTGCGACATGGGCATGCGGGAACGGGCTTGGATGCTTGCCGCCGGCCACAAGGCCCGCGAAATGCGCCATGTCCACCCAAAGAATCGCGTCAACCGCGTCGGCAATGGCGCGGAAACGGGCGAAATCGATGGTGCGGGAATAGGCCGAGCCGCCTGCGATGATGATGCGCGGCTTGTGCTCGCGGGCCAGCGCTTCGACCTGGTCGTAGTCGATCACCCCGGTTGCGAGATCAAGGCCATACTGCACCGCATTGAACCATTTGCCCGACATGTTGGGCCGCGCGCCGTGGGTCAGGTGGCCGCCCGCGTCCAGGCTCATACCCAACAGCGTGTCGCCGGGTTTGGCCAGCGCCAGCAGCACCGCCTGGTTGGCCTGCGAACCCGAGCTCGGCTGCACATTGGCAAAGCCGCAGTCAAAAAGCTGTTTGGCCCGGTCAATCGCCAGCTCCTCGGCGACATCAACGAAATGGCAGCCGCCATAATACCGCCGGCCGGGATAGCCCTCGGCGTATTTGTTGGTCATGACCGAGCCCTGGGCTTCCAGCACCGCACGCGAGACGATGTTCTCGGAGGCGATCAGTTCGATCTCATGGCGCTGGCGGCCAAGTTCATCGCGAATCGAACCGAACAGCGCCGGATCTGAATCGGCCAGGGCGCGGTTGAAAAAAGCATCGGAAAAACGGGCTGCGGAGGTCGCGTTCGACATGGGTCCGGGTTCCTTGTTGGCTCGGGTCGTGGGGCTCGGGTCTCGTTCGGGTCGGACGCAGCGCGCGGCCGGAACGGACGGCGCTGCGGGAATGCGGCTCGAATCCGGCGGCGGGTGCGGTGCGACCGGATGCGGCTGTTTACCCGTGTCTCATGGCAAGGGCAACATCCGCCGTCCTGATTGCGTCAAAGCAGCGCTGCAAACGGCAAAAGCCGCCCAGTTGGGGCGGCTTTTGGGGCGATTTGGCGCTGTGGACGACCAACAGCGATGAAAACCGGAACCTAGCGAAGCGCCAGTTCCTCAACACCGTCGCGCTGGTAAACATCGTCGCGGAACTGCACGACGCCGTCTTCTGAAGCCCAGGCGGTGAAATAGGTGAAATAGACAGGCACCGGCTCGGACAGCGGAATTTCGGTGTTCTGCCCCGAAGCAATGGTGGCCTCGATCGCCTGACGGTGCCAACCCGGCGTGTCGCGAAGCAGCCAGGTGTTGAGATCGCGCACATTCTGCACGCGCACACAGCCCGAGCTTTCAAAGCGCATCAGCTTGTTGAACACGCCCTGTTGCGGGGTGTCGTGCATATAGACCGCATGCGGATTGTGGAAGTTGATCTTGGTCGAGGCCATGGCGTTGCCCTTGCCCGGATCCTGGCGGAACATCAGATCGGGCGCTTTTTCGGCATGCCAGTCGATGGTTTCGGGCGGAACCTCATTGCCCTTGCCGTCAAACAGCCGGATGTTGTTGCGCGTAAGATATGTGGCATCCTTGCGCATCAAGGGCACTATGTCCTTTTCGATGATCGAACGCGGCGAGGTCCAGTAGGGATTGAGAATGATCTCGTGGATCTTGGAATTGAGGATTGGCGTCTGGCGGTCGATCTTGCCGACGATCGCCGTATGGCGCAGCACGACGCGGCCATTTTCCGCCGCCTCGATCTGGGCGGCGGGAATGTTGACCATGACGTAGCGATCGCCAAGAAAGCCCGACATCGAGCGCAGCCGGACAACATTGGTCTCGAGTTGGCCGAGCCGCACATGGGCCGAAACGTTGAGCGCCTGATAGGAGTAATTGCCAAGCACGCCATCCGGCGGCAGGCCATGGCGGGCCTGGAACTTCTTGACGGCGCCGTCGACATAGGAGTCGAAAGCATTGGAGAGGCCGGCGCTTCGATCGAGATCGCCCGAAATGATCAACCGCTGGCGCAGCAACTGCACTTCGGGTTCGGAGACACCCATGCGCAGCTTCTTGACCGCCGGCACGATCGGCCAGCCACCGCGCGAGACGACGTTGCGGTAATCGTAGATGGCGCGCTCGACGAACCCGATGGTGTCGGCGCTGGAAATCGGATGCCGTGTCGCCGTCTTTGCCACCGAGCGCGAGGACTGGGCATCGAACTGATCGTCCCAGGTTCCCCGGCGGGGCGCTCTGATGATGTCCTCAATGGTCGATTGGGCCAGAGCTGGTGCGGCTGCCGCGGTCAATGCCGCCAGGCTGGCGCCGCGGGCAAGAAATCGTCGGCGGGAGATTTTGTCTAATCCGGTCGGCGTCGTCATGCGTAATCCACCATACAGTCTGATCAAACGTTAGCTTAGGCATCGGTTTACCATCGTCAACGTTAACATTTGGGCACCAGAAGCACCCCTTCAAGCGGTTTGCGACATTTTGGCGTAAACACGCAACCGGAGAAAACCCTGATGGATCCGTACCTGGTTACCAGCCTTGTCGTTACACTTATCGCTTTCACGGCAATATGGCTAATTCATGTTCCGCTGGAGGATGCGGGTATCGTCGATTACTATTGGGGTCCCGGCTTCGCGGTAATCGGCTGGTCCGGGCTGGCATTCGGCGCCCAGGCCTCCCCCGTCAAACTGCTGTTGCTCATGGCGGTCACGATTTGGGCGCTCAGGCTGGCGGCGCAATTGATTGTCCGCCACCAATTGATGGACGGAGAAGATGCGCGTTACAGAAAAATGCGCGAGGCTGGCGGTCCGCAATGGTGGTGGCGCAGCCTCTACAAGGTGTTTTTGCTGCAGGCGGGCATTTTGTGGCTCGTGGCCACGCCGGTGCACGCCATTGTCGGCGCACCGGGGGCGGCCAGCCTGTCGGCGCTCGGGGTCGCTGGCCTGTTGCTGTTCGCTGTAGGATTCCTCATTGAAACCGTGGCTGACTGGCAGCTCCACCGGCACCGCCTGCAGGCGCGCGCCCAACGCCAGACCTTGTCTTCCGGGCTCTGGCGCTATTCGCGTCATCCGAATTATCTTGGCGAAATCATGCTGTGGCTGGGGCTTGGACTGGCGGCTACCGATCTGTCGGGCGCCTGGTGGGCATTGGCGGGACCGGTTGTCCTGGCGCTGGTGATCCGCCTGGTCTCCCTGCCGCTCACCGAGCAGCACCTGATGGAATCGCGGACCGATTACGCAGCCTATGCCGCACGCACCCCGGTGCTGCTGCCCTTTCGGCCGGTGCGGCAGGTCAGTCCGGACCCGGCCGAATAGGCAGGTTGCGCCGGCAAGCAAAACGGCGGGCTCATGGCCCGCCGTTTTTTTCGTCTGATGGCACGCCTTACAGGCGGTAGAGGATCTGGTCGTTCCAGAACCGGTCAAGGCGCTGCATCAGCTTGTTGAGCTCCTCGAACTCGCTGGCGCCGATGCCGCCGACCTTGGCGATCGAACTGATGTGCCGGTCGTAAAGGCCTGCGACGATCTCGGCGACCTCGATGCCATGTTCAGTCAGGCTGATGCGGACGGCGCGACGGTCAACCCGCGAACGCTGATGGTTGATGTAGCCCAGATCCACCAGTTTCTTGAGATTGTAGGACACGTTGGAGCCGAGATAATAGCCGCGGCTGCGCAGCTCGCCGGCGGTCAGCTCGGAATTGCCGATATTGAACAGCAAAAGCGCCTGAACGGCATTGATGTCGGTGCGGTTGTTGCGATCGAACTCGTCCTTGACGACATCCAGCAAACGCCGGTGCAGGCGTTCGACCAGTTGCAGGGATTCGAGATACAGATCCTTGAGTTCCGCAGCGTCCTCATCGGCGGCTGCGGAATTGGGCTCGAGAACGAGCGCGGAATTGGTATATGACATAATGACTGCCTCACTGTTTGTTGTGGCGGCTTTTGTTCCCGCCTTGAGACAGACCCTAGCGAATACGAATAAAATTCTACTTAAAGTGCAAGCTTAACAGGCAGTTACCTTTGCCCGGACGCCCATTACAGTGAATCGGATGTTACCTTCAGGGCGTCCTTGCGCCATTTCAGGAACAGCAACAGCCGAAAGGCGAGATAGACCACCAGCACCACGGCATGGGCGATCATCAAAACCGGACGTTCGCCAAACCATTGCGGCAGCCCGTAATGCATGGCCACTTCCGCACCGGCCGCCACGACCCAGACCACCGGCCCCCAGGAAACCTGCATCCAAAGCCCCACCGCGGCCACGGGAAGCAGCACCGACAGCGCCGCGGAGGCGAATTGCCAATAGGCCGGGATCAGATCAAAGCGCGACGCGCCACCATTAAGAAAGCCGATCAGCCCGCCCCAATATTGCAAGCCCGCCGCCAGCGAGCCCAGCGCCACAAGCCGCACGAAAAGCCGGAAGCTGGCATTGAGCTTTCCCGCGCCCGGTTCGGGCGCTGCACCAATTTGCAACATTGCCATAGGCAGCACTCTCCTTGTTCGGGTGCAGGGCCGGGAACTGCCGGTCGCGACGGCCGGGCGCTGCGGCTCGGGCACCACCGTGTGGGCACAAACCACGCGGCATAGCCGGGGCAGAATCGGGCGCAGTCAACCTCAAAGCCGCGCCGGGGGCAAGGCGCGCACGGTTTCACTCCTCATCTTGACCGCCCTGCCCTGTGTACGGTCTAAAGCGGTCGGGTGCGTGCAGCGGCGCGCATCTGTCAGATATCAAGGCGAAGGACGGCGCGAAATGACATCACGGGACAAAAGCACGGCAGCAGGCCTCAAGACGGCGGCCGCAAGTGATGTCGATGCGATTACTGGTCACCGGCGCATGCGCCGCACCCGGGTCGCCGACTGGTCGCGGCGGCTGACGCGCGAAACCCGGCTGACAGTCGATGACCTGATCTGGCCGATCTTCATCATCCCCGGCGTCAATGTGACCGAGCCGATCGCCGCGATGCCCGGTGTCAGCCGGATGTCGGTGGACCGGGCGGTGGAAGCGGCGCGGATGGCCGCCGATCTCGGCATTCCCGCGCTCGCCACCTTCCCGAATGTGGAGATGGAGCACCGCGACCAGACTGGTTCCTATGCGCTGGAGCCGGACAATCTGATCAACCAGGCCACCCGTGCGATCAAACAGGCGGTTCCCGATATCGGCGTGATAACCGATGTGGCGCTGGACCCTTTCACCGACCACGGCCATGACGGTATCCTGCGCGATGGCGAGATCGTCAATGATGAAACCGTGCGGGTGCTCGCCGCCGCCGCAGTGCATCAGGCCGATGCCGGGGCGGATATCATCGCGCCGTCTGACATGATGGACGGGCGCATCGGCGCGATCCGGCAGGCGCTGGACGCCGCCGGGCATCACTCGGTGTCGATCATGTCCTACGCCACAAAATTCGCCTCGGCCCTTTACGGGCCCTACCGGGAGGCGATCGGCACATCGGGGCTGCTCAAGGGCGACAAGCGCACCTATTATCTCGATCCGGCCAACGCCACCGAGGCAATCCGCGATGCGGGGCTCGATGTCGAGGAAGGTGCGGACATGCTGATGGTCAAGCCGGGCCTTTGCTATCTCGACATCTGCCGGGCGCTCAAGGACAGCTACGGCCTGCCGGTGTTCGCCTACCAGGTGTCGGGCGAGTATTCGATGATCAAGGCCGGCGATGCCGCGGGCTACATCGACGGCGAGAAGGTGATGATGGAAAAACTGCTCGCCTTCAAACGCGCCGGCTGCGACGGAATCCTGACTTATTTCGCCCCCGAAGCGGCTCGGCTGATCGCCAAGGGCGCTGTTTGACCGCCGGATTGAGAGCCAGGCCGGCTACTGCCCGGGCGGCGGATCCTGGCAATAAAGACGCAGCGCGCCGCCGTCGCCAGCGGTGATGCTGAGCCGGCTGGCCTTGACGTCGAGCACATAGGCGGCCTCCGCCGGTGCGCCGGAATTGTGGGGCAGCGCCGCGCACATCTTGGCCATCACTTCCGCCTGACCGGACAGGCGTCCAGTGCCGTGGCCCTGCGCGAACCATTTGTCGCGCGTCATGGCGTGGGTGAAGCTGGCCGCGGCAATGCCGCCGACCGCAAGGCCCGTGGCAAAGGCTATTCCGTACCATAGGGACGATGTCATGGGCTGCATCCTTCAGCTTTTGCCGGGTTCACGCCCGGACGCCCGGTTCCACTGACCGCACGCGTCGGGCTCACGCCCTCACACCATGTGAAACCTAGCAAATATCCGCGTTGATTCTATCAGAAATCTGCGCGTGAAATGTGGCCGGAAACGCGCGCACATATTACGTCAAACCGGCCCGATGCGTCTGCAAACACAGCATCAGCGCTTGCCTGCTCCGCCCCCCGATATAAAGGCGCGACCAGTCCGGCGGCCTTTAAACCGGGCGCGGCACATCCCATATTAAAGCGGTAGCGAAGAATGGAGACTGCCCATGAGCCGCACAACGCTCGACGCCCATGACACCCATGCCGACATCGGCGCGCTTGACGATATTGCACGCTATGACGGGGTGCGATCGCGCCGGGTGATGGCGTTTTTCATCGATTACGCCATCGTGCTGGCGCTGTGCGTGCCGGTGGCGGTGCTGGTGTTCTTCATCGGCATCTTTACACTGGGTCTGGGCTTTTTCCTCTATCCGATCCTGTTCCTGCTGGTGGTCATTCCCTATATCGGCCTGTCGATGGGCGGCCCCAACCAGGCAACTCCGGGCATGCGGATGATGGATATCCAGGTGGCACGGCTTGACGGCCGCCCGGTGGATTTTATGCTCGCCGTCGTCCACGGCGTGCTGTTCTGGGCCCTGAACGCGGTGCTGACCCCGTTCATCCTGCTCGCCACCCTGGTGCTCGACCGTAAACAGACCGTCCATGACTGGCTGCTCGGGACCGTGGTGGTGCGGGGGTAGGCTCCGCCGCTTGCAACGTCCAAAAGCATGAGGGCGCCTGGACTTGCGTTGCCCCTAACCTGAAGCGGAGCGCACTCCCCGCCCCTCACACCTCAACCCGCGTCTCGTGCTTGATCTGTCTCAGGATCAGGTTGGTCTTGACTGTCGAGACGCCTTCGAGGGCGAAGAGGAACTCCTCCAGGAAGGCATTGTAGGCGGCAAGGTCGCGGCAGCGGACGCGCAGGTGATAATCGGCGTCGCCGGTGGTGGCGAAGCAGTCGAGCACCTCGGGCCGGGCTGTCACCGCGTCGATGAAGGCTGCGACATGGCCCGCGTGATGGCGCGAGAGCACCACATGCACCATGGCGTGAAACACCAGCCCCACCGCCTCGGGATCGACCAGCGCCGTATATCGCATGATCACTCCGCTTTCCTCGAGCGCCCTGACCCGGCGCCAGCAGGCTGACGCCGACATCGCGGCACGCTCGGCCAGATCCTGATTGGAAATCCGGCCATCCTGCTGCAGCGCCATCAGGATCTGCCGGTCAGCCGTAGGTATTTCAGATTTTTCGACCATTTCGGCACATCCTTTCAAGACTACGGAATTTTCTGAAAACTCTCTCCAATTCATTGGCTCATGCCGGCCAATCTGGCAAGTTCTGCCAGCGGCGGCATGTTAAAATCCTGGGCAGAGGAGCCGCCGATGACTTTCCACACCCCTGCCCCATCCAGTTACGCATTGTCCGACCGCTATGAGATGCAGTCCGGCCGGGTGTTCATGACCGGCACCCAGGCGCTGGTGCGGGTGCTGTTTGATCAGGCGCGGCGCGACCGGGCCGCCGGGCTCAACACCGGCGGCTTCGTATCGGGCTACCGGGGCTCGCCGCTCGGTGGCCTGGACATGGAATTGTGGCGGCACAAACAGCGGCTGGCGGATGGCAACATCGAGTTCCTGCCCGCCGTCAACGAGGATCTGGCGGCCACCGCGGTGCTCGGTTCGCAGCAGGTGGAAACCAGCCCCGGCCGCACGGTCGATGGCGTGTTCGGTCTCTGGTACGGCAAGGGGCCCGGCGTCGACCGGGCCGGCGACGCGCTCAAACATGGCAACGCCTACGGCTCATCGCCCAATGGCGGCGTGCTGGTGGTGGCCGGCGATGACCATGGTTGCGTCTCGTCCTCGATGCCGCACCAGTCCGACGTCGCCTTCATGGCCTGGTTCATGCCGACGCTCAATCCGGCGAGCGTGGCGGAGTATCTCGAGTTCGGCGAATATGGCTATGCGCTGTCGCGTTACTCGGGCATGTGGGTCGGATTCAAGGCGGTTTCGGAAACCGTGGAGGCGGCGGCTTCGTTTCTGCTCAAGCCGGATCGTGTATTCCAGGCGCCCGAGTTCGACATCCCCGTCACCGGTCTGCACTACCGCTGGCCGGACCTGCCGGGACCGCAGATCGAAGAGCGGATGGAGGCCAAGAAGCATGCGGTGTTCGCCTTCGCCGATGCCAATCCGATCGACCGGGCAATCTACGGCGTCAAGGATGCGCGCTTCGGGTTTGTGACCACCGGCAAGGCGCATCTCGATCTGATGGAGGCGCTGAGGCTGCTCGGGCTCGATGAGGCGCGCTGCCGGGCGCTGGGCATCGACATCTACAAGGTCGGCATGGTGTGGCCGCTGGCGCGGCGGGCGGCGCTCGACTTCGTGCGCGGCAAACGCGAAGTGCTGGTGGTCGAGGAGAAGCGCGGCATCATCGAAAGCCAGTTCAAGGAGTATTTCTACGACTGGCCCGGCGACAAGCCGCAGCGCATGGTTGGCAAGAACGACGAGACCGGCCGGCGGCTGATCCCCTGGACCGGAGAACTGTCGCCCAAACAGCTGCTGCCGCTGATCGCCAAACGGCTCGACGGCGTATTCCGGGACCAGAATTTCGCTGAACACGCCGCACAGATCACCGCACAGCCGCTGATCGCGCTTTCGGATCCCGGCGCCACCCGCACGCCCTATTTCTGCTCGGGCTGCCCGCACAACACTTCGACCAGGGTGCCGGAAGGGTCCAAGGCGCTGGCCGGCATCGGCTGTCATTTCATGGCAAGCTGGATGGACCGGGAGACCTCGTCGCTGATCCAGATGGGCGGCGAAGGCGTCAACTGGGCGGCCTCGTCGCGCTTTACCGGCAAGGGCCATGTGTTTCAAAATCTCGGCGAAGGCACCTGGTATCACTCCGGCTCAATGGCGATCCGGCAGGCCATCGCGGCGGGTGCTAACATTACCTACAAGATCCTCTACAATGACGCGGTCGCCATGACAGGCGGCCAGCCGGTGGACGGGCCGGTCTCCGTGCAGGCGATCGCCCATATCTGCCGCGCCGAGGGTGTCGAGCGGATCGCGCTGGTCTCCGACGACCCGGACAAGTTTTCCGCCGCCGATTTCCCGCGCGGCATCAGCATTCACGCACGCGGCGAGATCGATACGGTGCAGCGTCAATTGCGCGAGGTTCCCGGCGTCTCGATCCTGATCTACGAGCAGGCCTGCGCCACGGAAAAGCGACGCCGCCGCAAGCGCGGGGAATTGCCCGATCCCAAGACTTTCGCGGTGATCAACGAACTGGTCTGCGAGGGCTGCGGCGACTGTTCGACACAATCCAATTGCCTGAGCGTGGAGCCAAAGGAAACCGAATTCGGCCGCAAACGGCAGATCAACCAGTCCAGTTGCAACAAGGATTTCTCCTGTCTGAACGGATTTTGCCCCTCGTTCGTGACGGTGGAGGGCGCTGAACGCCGCAAGCCAAAGCCGGCCGATCTCGACATGGCCGCCCTCACCCGCGAACTGCCCCAGCCCGCCCTGCCCGCGCTGGAGCGGCCGTTCAACCTGCTCGTCACCGGTGTCGGCGGAACCGGCGTCGTTACCGTTGGCGCACTGATCTCGATGGCCGCGCATCTGGAGGGCAAGGGCGCCAGCATTCTCGATTTCACCGGATTTGCGCAGAAATTCGGCGCGGTGCTGAGTTTCGTGCGGATCGGCAACGCGCCCGACCAGATCAATCAGGTGCGGATCGACGATGGCGCGGCGGACGCGGTGATCGGCTGCGACATCGTCGTCTCCTCGTCGACCAAGGCTTCGGCCACCTACCAGACGGACACGCGCGTGGCGCTCAATCTGGCGGCAATGCCGACCGGAGATCTGGTGCTCAACCGCGACGCCGATCTCAACATCGACAAACGGCAGGCGATGATTGCCGCTGCCGTGGGCGCGGATAATCTCATGGCAATCGACGCCAATGCCGCGTCGGAGGCGCTGTTTGGCGATCAGGTGTTTGCCAATGTGCTGATGCTTGGCTTTGCCTGGCAGCGCGGGCTGGTTCCGGTGTCACACGAGGCGCTGATGCGGGCCATCGAGCTTAACAATGTGGCGGTGGAGACCAACAAAACCGCCTTTGGCTGCGGGCGTCTGATGGCCGCTGCGCCTTCTTCGCTTGCCGTACATCTTGATCCCGGAACGGCCGTTGCCACAACGCTTGCGGAAATCATCGATCGACGGGCGGAGTTTCTCACACAGTACCAGAACACCGCCTGGGCGCAGCGCTACCGTGACCGGATCGCTGAGTTCGCAGCGCGAATGCCGGAGCCGCACCGGGAGCGGCTGGCGATCGTCGCGGCGAAATCGCTGTTCAAGCTGATGTCCTACAAGGATGAATACGAAGTGGCGCGGCTGCACGCCGATCCGGGCTTCGCCCGCAGCCTTACAGACCGGTTTGAAGGCAAGTTCCGGATCGTGCACCATTTCGCGCCACCGTTGCTGTCGAGCGGAACCGATGCCCGCGGACGGCCGCTCAAACGCGCCTTCGGTCCGGCCATCCGGCCTGTTCTCAAAGGCCTGGCGCGGCTCAAGAGCCTGCGCGGCACCGCTTTCGATCCCTTCGGATACACCGCCGAGCGACGGATGGAGCGCGAGCTGATCGTCTGGTTCGAACAGCTGATGGCCCGATGTGTGCGCGCGATTACTCCAGAGACCGCGAGCTCGTGGTGTGATGTTCTGGCCGCGCCCATGCAGATCCGTGGGTTCGGACCGGTCAAGGAAGAGGCCGTTGTAAGGGTCAAAGCGGAGATCGGGGCCAAGCTCGATGAGATGAACATGGATGGCTCGCGCGGCTGAGCCCCGGCGCCCGCGCCCGGTGCGGTTTCATACCCTTCAAGACCGCAACTCCCGGTGCCGCATTTCAACGCAGGCCCCGTCAATGGCATATTTCGCCTAGGCGCGAGACCGGCGCGCGCGGTAAAGTGGTGTTGCACTGCACTAAGGAGACCAGCCCGCTTTCATGCCCGATTTTCATCTCATCGCCACCTTCGTCATCATCGCGGCGACGATCGTCGCTTATGCTTCAGAGCGGTGGCCCATGGAGATCGTGTCGCTGGGCTCGCTCACCGCGGTGCTGGTCGTCTTTGGCGTGATGCCGTTCGCCGGCGGCGATGGCGAACAGCTCGGAGCGGAGCAGTTGCTGGCGGGTTTTGCCAACCCGGCACTCGCCACTGTGATCGCGCTGCTGATCGTCGGTCAGGGGCTGTTTGCCACTGACGCCATGGAAGCCCCGGCGCGCCGGCTCGGGCGCATGGGCGGCGCCAGTGCTTTCCGGCCAATCCTGTTCATTCTTGTCGGCGCCGCGGTGATCTCGGCGTTCTTGAACAACACGCCGGTGGTGGTGATTTTCATCCCGATCCTGGTGGTCATCGCCGCCCAACGATCAATCTCGCCCAGCCGGGTGTTCATTCCGCTCTCCTTCATTTCGATTCTGGGCGGCATGACCACGCTGATCGGCTCATCGACCAATCTGCTGGTCGCCGGCGTGGTGGCGGATTACGGCCATCAGTTGGGATTCTTCGACATTACCGGCATGGGCGTGATGCTGGCAGCGGTCGGCGCGCTTTATGTGCTGTTCGTACTGCCCAGACTAATGCCCGAACGGGAGGCTGAACTGTCGGCGGGGGCCAAATCCGGCGCTCAGTTCATCGGCGAGATCACGTTGTCACGCGATCACCCGTTTGTGGGCATTTCCGCCAAGGCAGGCATGTTTCCCGGGCTCGGCGAGTTGACGCTGCGGCTGTTGCAGCGCCGGGACGCGCCGATACTTCCGCCTTTTGAGGATCTGACACTGGCGGTAAGCGATACGCTGGTGGTGACCGGCACCCGCCGAGCCTTCTCCAAGGCGCTGTCAAGGGGCCGCGCGGGCCTCGAAAACGAAGATCCGGTGGATGAGGAGACCGGTCAGGAGCCGCCCGGCCCCGACTATCACCTTGCCGAGGCGGTGGTCTCGCCGGGGTCTCGCTATGCCGGGCGAACCATCCAGCTTTCCGGCCTGAGACCGCAATTCGGACTGTCGGTGCTGGGCGTGCAACGCAAGAGCCGCATGGCGCGATCGGCGCTGTCGGACATCCGGCTCGAACCCGGCGACACGCTGCTGATCGGTGGCGCAATGGACGCAATCAAGAATCTAAGGGGCAACCACGATCTGCTGCTGCTGGAGCATTCCGCCGAAGCCATACCGCAATCGCGCAAGGCGCGGATCGCGGTGATGATCTTCATCGCCATCGTGCTCACTTCCGCCTTTTCGCTGGTCCCGATCGTGGTGGCGGCAGTCGGCGGCGCGGTGATGATGCTGTTGACCGGCTGCCTGTCGCTCTTACAGGCGGCGCGCGCATTTGACCGGCAGATATTCCTGCTGGTGGGGTCGTCGATCGCGCTCGCCACCGCGATGGAAGCAACCGGCGGCGCCGAGCTGATTGCACAGACGGCGCTTACGGTCATGGACGGCGCGTCGCCTGCCATCGTGCTGTCGGGGCTGTTTCTGGTGATGGCGGTGATGACCAACATCCTGTCCAACAATGCCACCGCCGTGTTGTTCACACCAATCGCGCTCGGCGTGGCCAAGGCTCTGGGCGTTTCCCCCGCCCCGTTCATCGCGGCGGTGATTTTTGCGTCCAATGCTTCCTTCGCAACACCGATTGGTTACCAGACGAATTTGCTGGTGATGGGGCCCGGCCATTACCGCTTCGGCGATTTTTTGCGCGCCGGCACCCCTCTTGTGATCATCATCTGGTTGACCTTTTCGCTGCTTGCGCCATGGTATTACGCACTTTGATCCGCTTCGACTTGAAGGCATGACAAACCACACGGTCAATTCACCACAGTTCTTTCTGACAGCGCCCTCGCCCTGTCCCTATCTGGATGGCCAGAGCGAGCGTAAGGTATTTACCCATCTGGTGGGCGACAAAGCGCCTGAACTCAACGATCTTTTGACCCAGGGCGGGTTCCGCCGGTCGCAGAACATCGCCTACCGTCCGGCCTGCGAAACCTGCCGTGCCTGCGTGTCTGTGCGGATCCTGGCCGGGGAGTTCAGAGCGACGCGCTCTATGCGGCGAATCATGGCCGCCAACACCGATCTCGTCGCCACTGAATACCAGGCCGAACCCTCTAGCGAGCAATTCCGGCTGTTCCGGCGCTATCTCGACAGCCGGCACCGGCGCGGCGGCATGGCCGATATGACCATCGGCGATTACGCGATGATGGTCGAGGACAGCCATGTCGATACCCGCATCATCGAATACCGCGTCAAGCAAGAAGGCGACGGCATCAACGAACAACCGTCCGGTCCGCTGGTCGGCGTGGCGCTGACCGACCGGATGGGTGACGGGCTGTCGATGGTTTATTCCTTCTACAATCCCGACGAGCAAGTGCGATCGCTTGGCACCTATATGATCGTCGACCACATTGAGCGCGCGGCAGCGCTCGGTCTGCCGCATGTCTATCTGGGCTATTGGGTCGATGGCTCGCGCAAGATGGAATACAAGGTCAGGTTCCGGCCGCAGGAGCACCTGATGGCGCAGGGCTGGCAGCGCTATACAGACTGAGGCCCACCGGGTCCGGCTCCGCAAACGCTAGTTTTCTGTTGTGAAACAGTTCACAAGCTACAATTCAGCCTAGTGAATTTTCCTGTATACACGCCGCTATAATTGTGTGCATACTCATTTCAGCAATTTAGATTACCACTTAATCTGTTTCATTCCTTGAAATAGTGATCAGCCGCCGTGGAGTTTTTATTTTTTAATTCACAAAACTCCACCCGTTTCGAACAATCCAAAATCTTTACAGAGACTACCAATGGGGGGACTTTGATTATGCTATATCGTATTCGGCCGTTTGGAGATTCCATCACTGCAGGCTACGGCTTCGGTTTCGGATGCAAACCACAACCGCATGACCCGCACCCGATCAGTTGTTGGCCGCCCAATGAGGTGGGTGGCGGTTACCGGGCATTTCTGGCTGGCAACACCCCCAACAAACTGCCGATGCTGATGGTTGGCGGCCGTCATGACAATTCGGCGATGTGGATGTGGCAGGTCGGCCAGCAGAACCACGATGGTTACGCCAGCCATACAATGGCGCAACTAATGCCTTATGCGCGTCAATCGCGGCCGTCAGAAGTGATCCTTCTGCATGTCGGAACCAATGACATCCTCACCGGTTCGAACGGCGCGCAGGCAGCCGATGCCTTGCGCGAACTGCTGATTACTCTGCTGATGACCAACAGCACCACACGCATTCTGGTCGCCCAGATCATTCCGGAGTTCAAATACGGAAAGGAAGCGGAAATCCTGGACTACAACAGCCGTGTACCGGGTATTGTAGACCTCTTCAAACCCTGGGGCCGGGATTTGCGGGTTGTCGACATGCATCCGGGTATGACCAGCCAGGATTACATGGATGGGCTGCATCCAAACTTCGCCGGCTATGAGAAAATGGCCAGCCGCTGGCGTGCAGCCATCAACACATTGCCGGAACTGGCGCAGGCAGCGATCCCCGGCGAAGGCGTTGGGCACATCGGCATGGCCTCCTGATTGAAGTCGCGTTCACAAGGTTCTTGTGAGCGCGACAAAAATCATCCTGACGTGCTGCATTGTGCTTTGCGCATCGGATAGGAAACGCTTCGGGCCGTTTTGACCTTTGCGCTTGTGAGACCGGAAACGGGCTTGCAACCGCTACGCGACCCAATTGGTTCTCCACGGCATCGTTGACCAACCGCGTTTTGCCCGTTGCCAACGGCATTTACAGGAACTGGCCGAAGATGCTTCCGCGGACGCCGCACTTGCCGTCGTCTGATCAAGGGCCTATGCCAGCTGTTGTTTTGATTGATCGGTTTCAGGCCCAGACCTATGCATGACCAGCTTCGGCAAGCCGCCGATCACCGAAAGGGGTTGCTGATCACCGCCATCGGCGGGCTGGTCCTGACCATCGACATTCCGCTTATCCGGCTGTCGCAAAGCGACGCCTGGTCAGCGCTTGCCGTCCGCAGTGCACTGACTTTTCTCGCTGCGGTGATCGCCTGGAGCGTGATCCGCTACGGTTTCAAGCGACGGATCCCGGTGATCCCGGGCAAGGCCGGCATTCTGGTGGTCACGCTCTATGGCTGCGCCTCCATCACCTTCATGCTTGCCGTTTTCAACACCACCACCGCAAATCTGGTGTTCATTCTGGCGTTCAACCCGATGTTTTCGGCCTTGCTTGCCTGGTGGCTGGTGGGCGAAAAACCCAAACCGCAAACTTTCGCGGCGATGATTGTGATGATCGCCGGTGTCGCGCTGATCGTTTCGGGCAGCATTGAAACCGGCAATTTGACCGGTGATCTGCTGGCGCTGACTTCAAGCCTGATCCTGGCCGGGGCGATCACCGCCAGCCGCAAGGCACGCACCGACATGGGCTTTGCACCGCTGTTTGCGGCCGTGGTGCCATCGATGATCGGGCTTGCCATGGTTGGCGGCCCGTCCGGGCTGGTGCTGGGGGAGCCGGGCTGGCTGGTGCTTAACGGGCTGATCATCATCCCGATTGCTTTCTGGTGCCTTGCCACCGGTCCGCGCTTTATCTCCGGGCCCGAAGTGGCGATGTTTTATCTGCTTGAGACCATTTTGGCCCCGATCTGGGTCTGGATCATCTTCGCCGAAGCGCCGGGTACGCGCGGCCTTGTTGGTGGCGCCATCATCGTGACCGCGCTGGTGGGCCATTCACTTTGGCAACTGATGGCGCACCGGCGCGCCGTGCGCACCCTGGCGCCGCGTCATCCAACCTGATCCATTCGCCGTATTATGGTCGCAAGCCCGTGATCGAGTGAAGCCAGAGGAAAGGATGTGACCATCGCCATGAAAAAACTCGTCCTGTTCGTGCTTGTGTGTTTCATCGCGCCGGCGCTGGCTTCTCTGGGTGTCCGCGCGGCCGGTTCGCAACCCAACTCGTGGCACAATGCAGATTGGTCCTCGTCGGGAATCCTGCCGCGGGCCCAGGTCCATCAAGCCGCGGTCATCCATGTGATGGCGGCGCGCACCGGCGGGCTCAAGGGCGCGCTGGCGGTGCACAGCTGGATCGTCACCAAGCGTGAGAACGGGCGCTACAACCGCTATGACAAGGTGGGCTGGGGCAGCCCGATAAGGCACAATTCCTACCCTGCCGATGGCCGCTGGTACTCCAACGAACCCGACATCCTGCTGACCATTGAAGGCGAAGCAGCCGAACGGCTGATCCCGAAAGTGGAACAGGCAATCGCGAAATATCCCTATGCGGCGCGCGGCGATTACGCTATCTGGCCCGGCCCCAACTCCAATTCCTTTGTCGCCCATGTGCTGCGCGAAGTGCCCGAACTCGACATCACGCTGCCGCCCGAAGCCGTCGGCCGCGATTACCGGCCGCTTGGCGATTTTATCACAATCTCGTCCGACTGGCGCGATCTGGAAGTGTCATTGGGCGGCTATGCCGGACTGGCGATCGGTGCGCGGCACGGGTTCGAAGTGCGGATCGCCGGACTGGTGTTCGGCATCGACGTTCTGCGCCCTGCCCTCAAACTACCGGGCTTCGGCCGGATCGGCGTGTAAAACGACCGGGTTCAGCTAAACTTGCCGGAGCGCGGGAATCCTTTGGGCACCAGGCGGCCGGCCTGGGCGCGGTCGGCGATCCACTCGGCGAGTTCCTGCTTGCCGCGAGCGTGAACGCGGCCGGCGCTGTCCTCCCAGGTCAGGCCGTCGTCGAGCGCGAAGCATTTGACATCAGCCACGCCGCCATCCTTGTAGCGCTGCAGCCTTACGCCCTTGCCACGGCTCATTTCGGGCAGTTGCTTGAGCGCGAAGATCAGCATCTTGCGGTTTTCGCCAATCACCGCGACATGATCGCCGGTCACCGGCACGCACAGACGGGCCTCGTCGGGCAGACCCACATTCATGATCTGCTTGCCCTTGCGGGTGTTGGCCACCATGTCGCTTTCGGCGACGATGAAGCCATTGCCCACGGTGGACGCCATCAAAAGCTTGCGTCCAGGATCATGCACAAACGCAGTGAGTACAGCCTGGTCATTGTCCATGTCGACCATGATCCTGAGCGGTTCGCCATGGCCGCGGCCACCGGGCAGCTTGTCGGCGCCGAGCGTATAGGCCTTGCCGCCCGTGGTGACGATGACCAGTTTGTCGGTGGTGTTGGCGTGGAAGGCGATCTTGAGCGCGTCGCCATCCTTGAACTGCAGCCCGGCGAACTCGGCCAGATGGCCCTTCATGCCGCGAATCCAGCCCTTCTCGGAGATCACCACCGTGATCGGTTCTTTTTCGATCATCGCCTGTTCAATGGCCGCGAGATCGGCCACCGGCGCCTCGGCGAATTTGGTGCGCCGCGCGCCCAGCTCGGTATCCTTGGAAAAGGTCTTGCGGACATTGCCGATTTCCCAGGCCACCGTCTGCCACTGTTTGGCGTCGGAGGCGAGCAGCGCCTCGATACCGGCTTTTTCCGAGGTCAGATTGTCGAACTCCTTGCGGATCTCCAGTTCCTCGAGCTTGCGCAGCGACCGAAGCCGCATGTTGAGGATTGCCTCGGCCTGAACATCACTGAGTTCAAAGGTCTTCATCAGCTCAAGCTTGGGCTCATCCTCCTCACGGATGATGCGGATCACCTCATCGAGATTGAGATAGGCGATCAGAAACCCGGCAAGCAGTTCCAGCCGGCGCTCGATCGCCGCCAGCCGGTGGCGCGAGCGGCGCTGCAAAACTTCGCGGCGGTGCGCCAGCCATTCGCTGAGCACCTCGCCCAGCCCCATCACCCGGGGCACCTTGCCCATCGACAGCACATTGAGATTGAGCGGAATGCGCGATTCCAGTTCGGTCAGCCGGAACAGCGATTCCATCAGCAGATTGGGATCGACCGTGCGGCTCTTGGGTATCAGAACCAGGCGCACGTCCTCGGCGGATTCATCGCGCACATCGTCAAGCAGTGGCAGCTTGCGGGCGATCAGCAGCTCTGCGATCTTTTCGATCAGCCGCGATTTCTGCACCTGATAGGGCATCTCGGTGACGACGATCTGGTAGCCGCCGCGGCCGGTGTCCTCGGTGTCCCACTTGGCGCGCACCCGAAAGCCGCCGCGGCCGGTCTTGTAGGCTTCCAAAATCGCCTCGCGGCTGTCGATGACGATGCCGCCGGTGGGGAAATCCGGACCCTCGACATAGGTCAAAAGCTCTTCGACCGTGGTGTCGGGTTTGCGGATCAGCGCCAGCGCAGCATCGCACAATTCAGCGGCATTGTGCGGCGGGATCGAAGTCGCCATGCCCACGGCAATGCCGGTGGCGCCATTGGCGAGCAGGTTCGGAAACGCGCCGGGCAGAACCACCGGCTCGCTGTTTTCCTCATCATAGGTGGTGCGGAAATCAACCGCATCCTCGCCGATGCCTTCGAGCAGCAATTCGGCCACGGCCGTCATTTTGGATTCGGTATAGCGCATGGCCGCGGCGCTATCGCCATCAATGTTGCCGAAATTGCCCTGGCCGTTGACCAGCGGATAGCGGACCGCGAAATCCTGCGCCAGCCGCACCAGCGCGTCATAGATCGCCTGGTCGCCATGGGGGTGGAAATTACCCATCACCTCGCCGACGATCTTGGCGCATTTCTTGAACGAGCCGGCCGAACGAAGCCCCATCTCGCTCATGGCGTAGACGATGCGGCGATGCACCGGCTTCAAGCCGTCGCGCACATCAGGCAGCGCCCGGTGCATGATGGTCGACAGCGCATAGGCAAGATAGCGCTCCTCGAGCGCCTTCTTCAGATCAATCCCTTGAATATCATCGCCGCCGCCGGGCGGAACCAAGCTTTTTCCCATGGCGACGGGTTAAAGGATGCGGTGATTCGGGGCAAGAGGCCGGGGCGGCAGGACCACGGCGCGACCAGCCCTCGCCCGAACGGCGCAAGCACAATCCGCGGGCCGCGGGTTGCGAATTCCTCGGGCCTGCGCCATCTTTCTGCCGTTTATTGGCGGCTCCCCTGTGGATGACAGCCATCCGCCCCCATCTCGGTGGGGAAGCCTCCGGGTTGATCGGACGCCACGTCAGACATTGGGACCACGGCAGCACCGTGTAAAATTCGCGCTCGTCCCGTTGCCGGAATCCAGGAAAGGATCTTTCATGACTGTTCATTTTGCCTCCAAAAACGGCGCCATCAGCCGCGGCATACTCGGCGCAGCGTTTGTCGCATCGCTGCTCGGTTCCGCTGCACCGGCGCTGGCGCTTGACGCGGAGGCTTTCGCCCAGAAGCTCAACGCATCCTTCGGCATGTTCGCAGGCGAAATCAAATATGACGCCGCCACCGTGGATGGAGATACCGTCACGCTGTCAGCGGTCAGCCTGTCCCAGCCCGGCCAGCCCGATCTTGAAGTCGGCGAGCTCGTCTTCGAGGGCGTCGCCGAGACCGGAGACGGCGGTTACACCGCGGAACTTCTCGGGTTTGACAATTTCGACTCCACCAACGAGGACACGCAGATCCAGGTGCAGGGACTCGAGATATCGGGCGTACGCATTCCCGCGGACCCCTCCACCGTCTCCATGCAGCAGATGTTGTTTTACGACGCTGCGCGGGTGGGGCCGGTGACGGTGACCCACAAGGGCGCAGAGGTGTTCTCCATGGCCGGTGCAGAGGGCACCGTGACGGAGCAACCGGACGGCTCGGCCATGGACACCATCGCCACCGCAAGCGGTATCGTGATTTCAGTCGATCAGATCGAGGATGCGAAGGCGCGCGATATGTTTGCCGGGCTCGGCTATGACAAGCTGCGCGGCGATGTGAAGATGGATGTCGGCTGGGAACTCGCAACCGGCCGGCTCGACCTGCGCGAATACGCCTTCACTTTCAATGATGTCGGACGTCTCAACATCACCATGAGCATTTCCGGCTACACCATGGAGTTCATCCAGGGGCTGCAACAGGCCCAGAAAGCCGCCGCAACCAATCCCGATCCAAAGGCCGCCGAACAGGCGATGGGCTTTGCGATGATGGGCATGTTGCAGCAGCTCTCCTTCAATGGCGCGACAGTGAGCTTCGAGGACGCCTCGCTGACGGACAAGGCGCTCAATTATGCGGGCGAGCAACAGGGCATCAGCGGTGAGCAGATGGCCCAGGCGCTCAAGGGCATGATGCCGTTGATGCTGGGGCAGCTTGGCATGCCCGACCTGCAAGCGCAGGTCTCTGCGGCGGCCAGCACTTTCCTCGACGAGCCGGGCAGCATCTCGATCTCGGCACTTCCCGCGCAATCAGTGGCAGTGCCGATGATCATGGGCGCGGCGATGGGTGACCCGCGCGGGCTGGTCGATTTGCTCAACGTCAAGGTGACGGCCAATCAGTCGGTGGAAACCTGCTGCAATCCGTAACCGGCATTCTCTAACGCCGGGCGCGGTCCATTGTGACGGGTCGCCCGGCGCTATTCTTCGTTCAGATCCAACCATGCGGCGTCTGGCCACTTGCTTGTTGGCGACCGTGAGCGCAGGGTGTTTTCATCGAACCGGACCGGCCGAGCCGCATCGCAAAAGCCGATCGTTCCTCTCTCCTGAAAGCACTGGAGCCTCTCCATGATCCGTTTCAAGGCCAAGGCCGACGAAGCCCCGCCTGCGCGCAGCGACAAGGCGGTCAAGAAGGCTGCTGTCAGTTCGGCTGACGGCTCGAAGCAAGCGTCAGATGCGGGGGCCAGCGCCCAACCCAAAGCCAAGCCGGCGCGTAAAGCCGCGGGCAGTGCCACGGCGGCGGCGAAGTCCAAGCCGGCCGACAAAACCGCGCCGGATTTGCTCGACCTTGGCTCGGACAGCGCCAGTTAGCTCGCAGCATTCCGATGAAATCGGACCTAAAAAAGCCCGGAGAACCAATTGGTTGTCCGGGCTTTTTGGCAAACTGATTCCGCGTGGATGCGGAAACCCGCTACCTATTCCGGCTTCGGCGGAATGGCGCGGATCGAGAGATCGCGCAACTGCGCAGGCGAAGCCGGGCTCGGGGCGCCCATCAGCAGATCCTGCGCCTGCTGGTTCATCGGGAACAAAGCCACTTCGCGCAGGTTCTTGGCGCCCACCAGCAGCATCACAACGCGGTCGACGCCGGCTGCCATTCCGCCATGCGGCGGCGCGCCATACTGGAACGCGCGGTAGAGGCCGCCGAAGCGCTCTTCCACATTGGCCTGGCTGAGACCCACCTTCTCGAAGGCCTTGACCATCAGATCCGGCGACTGGTTCCGGATCGAGCCCGAGGCGATCTCGAAGCCGTTGCAGACCAGATCGTACTGGTAGGCCTTGATGGTCAGCGGGTCCTGATTCTCGAGCGCTTCCATGCCGCCCTGCGGCATCGAGAACGGATTGTGGGCAAATTCCACCTTCTTGGCGTCCTCATCCCATTCATAGAACGGGAAATCGACGATCCAGCACAGTTCGAACCGGTCGAGATCGATCAGCTTGAGTTCTTCGCCGGCGCGGGCGCGCGCATCGCCGGCAAACCGGGCGAACTTCGCTGGGTCGCCTGCGGCGAAGAAGCAGGCGTCGCCATCTTCGAGCCCCATCTGGATACGGATCGCCTCGGTGCGCTCGGGGCCGATGTTCTTGGCGATCGGGCCCGCGCCTTCGAGTTTGTCGCCCTCCTTGCGCCAGAAGATGTAGCCAAGGCCCGGCTGCCCCTGCCCCTGCGCCCAGAAATTCATACGGTCGCAGAAGGCGCGGGAACCGCCGGTCTTGGCAGGGATCGCCCAGACCTCGACCTTGGGATCGTTGGCGATCATGCCGGCGAAAACCTTGAAGCCCGATCCGGCAAAATGGTCGGTCACTGCCTGCATTTCGATCGGATTGCGCAAATCCGGCTTGTCGGTGCCGTATTTGCGCACAGCTTCCTCATAGGGAATGCGGCGGAAGTCATGCGTGACCGGCTTGCCTTCGGCGAACTGCTCGAACACGCCGCGCATCACCGGCTCCATCGTGTCCCAGACATCTTCCTGAGTGACGAAGCTCATTTCCAGATCGAGCTGGTAGAATTCGCCCGGCAGGCGGTCGGCGCGCGGGTCTTCATCGCGAAAACACGGCGCGATCTGGAAGTAACGGTCGAAGCCTGCCACCATCAATAGCTGCTTGTACTGCTGCGGCGCCTGCGGCAATGCATAGAACTCACCGGGATGAATGCGGCTGGGCACCAGAAAATCGCGCGCGCCTTCCGGTGACGAGGCGGTCAGGATCGGGGTGGCGTATTCGCCAAAGCCGATTTCGGTCATGCGGCGGCGCATGTCGGCGATGACCTCGGTGCGGCGGACGATGTTTTTGTGCAGGGTCTCGCGGCGCAGATCGAGAAAACGGTACTTGAGCCGCACGTCCTCGGGATATTCGGGCTCCCCGAACACCGGTAGCGGCAGCTCCTTGGCCGCCGACAGGATCTCGATCTCCTGTGCAAAGACTTCGATTTCACCGGTGCCGAGATTGGGGTTGATGGTTTCAGCGGTACGCTCCTTGACCACACCGTCAATGCGGATCACCCATTCGCCGCGCACGGTTTCGGCCTCTTTGAAGGCCGGCGAATCCGGATCGGCCACCACCTGGGTGAGGCCGTAATGATCGCGCAGATCGATAAACAGCACGCCGCCATGGTCGCGCACGCGATGCACCCATCCCGAAAGCCGGACATTGGCGCCGGTGTCGCTCTTGCGAAGCGTGGCGCAGGTGTGGGAGCGGTAGCGATGCATATCAAATCCTCGGTGGCTGGCGCCTGGTGCCAATGCGGGCGAACCGGCGCGGGTCGTGCGCGATCCATCACCGTTTCGGCGCAGGGGCAAAATCGCGCGGAAAAGCGCATGGCGCACCCGGTTTGTCAAGGCGAAAGGGCGCAAACCGGCCGTGTCCCGCCGGGTTTTCGAGGCGACGTGCGAACAAATCCGGTGTAAGGATTCAGTCGATCGATTTTCGGCCGGACCTTCATGCATTCCCTGCGCCCCCTCATCCCGCTTCTGACCACCGCCGGCGTGCTGCTGGCGGGGAACGGGCTGCAGGGCACACTGATTACCCTGCGCGGCTCGGCGGAAGGGTTTTCGGCCACCGTGATCGGGTTGTCGGGTGCCGGGTATTTCTTCGGTTTCATCATCGGCTGCTGGGTCACGCCGTGGATCTTGCGAACCGCCGGGCACATTCGCGCCTTTGCCGCGCTAGCGGCGATTGCGGCCTGTGCCTCACTGGCTATGGTCACCGTCATCGATCCGTTCTTCTGGTTCTTGATGCGTCTGGTGACCGGGGTCTGTTTCGCCTCGATGTTTGCCAATGTGGAAAGCTGGATCAACGCGCAGGTCACCAACACCAACCGCGCGCGCACGCTGGCGGTTTACCGCTTCGTGGATCTGGGAGCCGTTACGCTGTCGCAATATATGCTGCCCCTGTTCGGCATTGACGGTTTCGAGATTTTCGCCGTGATGACCATGCTGATCATCCTGTCGATCGTGCCGGTGTCGCTGGCCGACCGCTCCAATCCGGCGCCGCCGGCGCCGTTTTCCTTCAACCCGAAACTGCTCTGGGCGGTGTCGCCGCTGGCCTGCGCGGGCGCAATCACGGTGGGGCTGACCACGGCTTCGTTCCGTTCGGTGGGCCCGCTCTATGCCGAAGGCCTGGGGCTGCAGGTCACCGACATCGCCTCGTTCATGAGCGCCGGCATCATCGGCGGCATCGTGCTGCAATACCCGCTGGGCTATCTCTCCGACATCATCAGCCGCCGGTCGGTTTTGCTGATGGCCACCACCGGCTCGACCCTTGCAGGCCTGTTTCTGGTCTGGTTCGCGGGCGGCGATGTGGCGCTCAACCTGATCGGCATCTTCCTGTGGGGCGCCTTCACCATGCCGCTTTATTCGCTGTCGGCGGCGCATGCCAATGACAAGGCCAAGGCCGGGGAGTTCGTGCAGATCGCCTCGGGTCTGATGTTCTTCTGGGCGATCGGCGCGTCGATCGGCCCGCTGCTGTCGGCGGTGCTGGTGGACTGGTTCGGACCGGTGGCGTTCTTCACCTATGCCTGCTCGATGCATGGCGCATTCGTGATCTACACCATCGTGCGGATTGTTCGCGGCGCGCCGGACGAGCCTGATCGCGGCCGCTTCGCTGCTGTGCTTCGAACCTCGCCGGTGTTTGCGCGCATGGCCCAGCAATCGGTTCAGGGCGAGACCGCCAAGAGCGGGGCAAACCCGGCCGATGGCAGCGAAGGCGGGGATGAAGCGCGCGGGGGAGAAGACAAACCCGAAAATTCCCGCTAAACGCCAAGCATGGACATGATTACAACGACCGAGGCGCTTGCCGCCTTTTGCGCCCGCCTTGCAGCCCATGACTTCGTCACCGTCGACACAGAGTTCTTGAGGGAAACCACCTACTGGCCCGAGCTGTGCCTGATCCAGATGGCCGGCCCCGAGGACGACGGCATCGTTGATCCGCTCGCTCAAGGGATTGATCTGCAACCATTTTACGATCTGATGGCGGACACATCAGTGGTCAAGGTGTTCCACGCCGCGCGTCAGGACATCGAAATCATCGTCAATCGCGGCGATCTGGTTCCACACCCGATCTTCGACACCCAGGTTGCCGCCATGGTGTGCGGCTTCGGCGATTCGATCTCCTATGACCAGTTGGTCTCGCGTATCACCGGGGCGCATATCGACAAGTCATCGCGGTTTACCGATTGGAGCCGGCGGCCGCTTTCGGACAAGCAGCTCGATTACGCACTTGCCGATGTCACCCATTTGCGCGACGTCTACGCCGAGTTGCTCGGCCGGCTTACCGCCGAGGGCCGCAGCCATTGGGTCGCCGATGAAATGGCGATACTGGAATCGCGCGCAACTTACGAGATTGACCCCGCCGACGCCTGGCGGCGGCTGAAAATGCGGGTCAGGAAACCTATCGAACTGTGCGTGCTTCAACACATCGCCGCATGGCGCGAACGCGAGGCGCGCAGCCGCAATGTGCCGCGCGGACGCATCTTGAAAGACGACGCGCTCTATGAGGTTGCCCAGCAACAACCCAAAACCGAGGAAGCGCTGGGGCGGCTGCGCACCATCCCCCGGGGCTGGGAGCGTTCGGCGCAGGGCGCTAAACTGACGGAGATCGTCAGCCAGGCGCTGGAGACGCCCAAGGAAGAGCTGCCGAAACTGCCGCGGCAACGGCAAGCGCCCGAAGGCGCACAGGCCGCGGTCGAATTGCTGAGAGTCCTGCTGAAGCTTACAGTGGAGCGGGAAAACGTCGCCGCCAAAATCATCGCCACGGCTGATGACCTGGAGGCCATCGCTGCGCAAGGCGACGACGCCGATGTGGGCGCGCTCAAGGGCTGGCGGCGGGAGCTTTTCGGCGAGCGGGCGCTCAAGCTGATCCGCGGCGAACTGGCGCTTAAGTTTTCCGACAGGAAGGTTGACGCGGTGGAGCTTTGAGCTCTCTCCTCCTCCAAATCCGGCGATTGAGGCAGATCTCTAGCGATAGAGGTCTGCACGGGTCGGCGGCAGGCCGGCCGGGCCGCGCTGCACCTTGGTTGTCACGGTCTGGTAGAGGCGCACGGTGTTGCGTTCAAAAGCGATCGAGCAGCCGCCGAGATAGACCAGCCACAGCCTGGTCTTGACCTCGCCGACCTCGGCCACCGCCGCTTCGTAGTTGGCCAGCAGGCGGTCATGCCAGAGCCTGCAGGTGCGCTGGTAATGCTCGCGCCAGTTCTCAACATCATGAACCTCGAATCCGTGCTGTTCGAGCATGGTCACAGTGTTGCCGATATGGTCCAGCTCCCCGCCGGGGAAGATGTATTTGGTCAGGAGCTTGAACTCCTTGTTCTTCTTGCGGAAGGTCTTGGCGTCTTTTTTGGCGGGCCGGGTGATGGCGTGATGGAGATAGATGCCGCCGGGCTTGAGCACCCGCGCGATGGTTGAGTAATAGGTCGGATAATTGTCGATGCCGATGGCTTCATGCATCCCGATCGAGGAGATCTTGTCGAACTCGCCGGCCACTTTTGCGTAATCAATCAATACGAAATTGACCTTGTCTGCCAAACCAAGCTGCTCGGCCTTGGCCTGGGCGTATTCGAGCTGGTTTTCGGACAGAGTGACGCCGGTGACGTGCACCCCGAAATTGGCCGCGGCATAAAGCGCCAGCGAGCCCCAGCCGAAACCGATGTCGAGCATCTTGTCGCCGGGTTTCAGCCGCAGCTTGCGGCAGATCATCTCCAGCTTGTCAGTCTGCATCTGATGGATGTCATTGTCCCAGTTGGTGCAATAACCGCAGGTGTAAACCATCTGATCGTCCAGGAAGAGCCGATAGAAGGCGTTGGAGACATCATAGTGATAGGCGATGTTTTTCTGGTTTTCCTCGGCATTTCCATCGGAGGGTTTTTCATCCGGCTGATCGCTGAGCGGCCAGGGGCCGCCCTTGTTCAAGAACAGGAATTTTCTCAGCGTGTTGGCCACCTGGAACTTGCTCAACTGCTTGCGGATTTCGCGGGTGCGCACCTTGGGCCGCCGCGCCAGCAGGTCGAACAAGTCGCCATTCTCGAAATCGATGCGCTTGGAAACCCAGAGATTGAGGAGAGTTTCGGGCTGCGGCGAGCGCATCAGCGCTGCGACCAGGTTTTCATCGGCGAGACGGATGGTGAAGGCGCCCGGGGCCAGGTCCTCCGGCACTGTCGAACCGTCCCAGAGCCGGAAGCCGATATCAAGCTCGAGGATCTGGCGCGCATGTGCCAAAAGCTTGCGAAAACTCTTCAGGCGGCTGTTCGTACTCATCGTCCAATGCTCCGTTGCAGGCGGCAGAATTTCACACCGTTGCGGCCAGACCCCGGCCAGATTGGCTGAAGGCCGTGGTCGCCGCCAAGCTTTAGCCGACCTGTGGCGCGAGACAAGCCCGGATGATGGTTTTGTGGATGGGGATTGAGCCGGACGCCGCGTGCCATTCGCGGCTGAGGGCGTAACCGGCAGTAAAGGGCGGCCGCTGTTCAATGCGATGATCAAGCCAAAATCGGTCGGATATGGCAGACTGTCCTTGATCAGATGCACAAAGCGGCAATGCGGCTTGATTGCAGATCGCCTGGGGTTCGGTTGTCAGGTGGTTCCGTCTGATATGAACCTTTGGCTGCAACCGGACGGAAGACGGCAGCCTACAGGGGCATGATCAGACTTGGCCGCGGCGCGCCTGCAGCCGCTTTCAATCGCTCAAGCGCGTTCAACAATGGAGGAAAGTTGATGGCATACATGGACGGATTCATGGCAGCGGTGAAGACCGCGCAGAAGGATGAATACAAGGCATTTGCCGAATTCGCGGCGGGTGTGTTCAAGGACCACGGAGCGCTGGGTCTGATCGAATGCTGGGGTGATGATGTGCCTGACGGCAAGCTTACCTCGTTTCCGATGGCGGTCAGACTGGAAGAGGATGAAACCGTGGTGCTTTCCTGGATCCGCTGGCCCGACAAGGAAACCCGCAACGCCGGGCATGACGCGGTGTTCAACGACGCGCGCATGGTCAATGCCGAGATGCCGTTTGACGGCTCCCGCATGATATTCGGTGGTTTCGAGCTGCTGATGGAAGCCTGAGCCCGGCCCGGCGTTTCAGATCACGCTGCGCCGGGTTCCGCCTGGAAGCACCGCGCCGGATCAGGTCAGGCGCATGCCGAGTTTCTTGCCGGTCAGTTTGGCGAGCTGCTGCAATCGCCCTTCCGGCCGTTCGCCCATGAAGTTCTCGTAGGCGCGCGGCACCACCAGCACGATGTCAACGCCGCCGTCGCCGGGCCCGGCAGGTTCAAATGCGAGCTGGGGGATAATCCCCGGCATCGAGGCGGAGAACAGATAAACCACCCGCAAAAGCCCGCCCAGGAGCTTGGCGTAATCTTGGTATTTGGGGCCGGCAATCTCCGCCAGGCGCGACGACACGCCGTCGTCACTGAGGCCTTCAAATCGAAAATAGTTGGTCAAGGCAATGTAGGCCCGGCCGCCATGGCTGATTCCGGTAAAGGTGCTGTGGGCGATGATGTTGAGCGCCTGGAGCCCCCGGTAGTCGGGATGGGCCCGCCAGGAGATGTCGGCCAGCAGGCAGGCCGCCTGGCGGTAGCGGGCATCTTCGTCGCTCTCTTTGACGCCGAAGACGGGAAACATCCGGCCGGTCCAGGCGGCGAGTTCGCGGGCGTGCTCGGGCGAACGGGCGCGCAGGATCGCCAGTTCGTTCGCGGCGGTCAGCAACGGGTCGCTTGCGGCCTCTTCATCGCCGAGCAACGAGTAGAGATAGCCCTCGCGCACGCCGAGTGCTGAAAAGCTGACCCGGTCCGCTTTCATGATCGAAAGCACTTCCTGTAGCGCCACCGCGCCATAGGGCAGCAGCGAACGCCGGTTGCGCGAAATCGCCTTGATGGCGTCGATCTTGGACTGTTTCATGGCCGCGACCTCGCCAAGAAACTCGATCGCCTCGGAGCTTTCGATCTCGTAGGCCTGCATCATGTGCAGCGGATATCGACGGATATCCATGTGCAGCTTGGCAAGGTTGCGCCAGGTGCCGCCGACGGCATAAAAAGTACGCCCGGTGCCGCCCGGCAAAACCCGGGTCTTCTTCAAGTGTTTGCGGGCGATGGCGCGGGCCTTGGCGATGGAGTTGCCCGACAGCTCGGCGAGCCGCAGACCGCCCAGCGGCAAGGTCTGCCCGCCCGAATGGCTCCCGTCGCGAATATCGACGAGTTCGAGCGATCCGCCGCCCAGATCGCCGGCAACGCCATCGGGTCGGAAATATCCGGAAATGATGCCGAGCGCGGAAAAGCGCGCCTCTTCCTCACCGGTGAGAATACGGATGCGCCGCCCGAGAATTGCTTCGGCATTCCCGATGAAGGCCGGGCCGTTTTCCGCTTCGCGCGCGGCGGCAGTGGCGAGCACATGCATTTCAGTGGCACTCGCCTGCTCGGACAGCGCCCGGAACCGCCTAAGCGCGGACAGCGCCCGGGCAATGGCGGTCTCGTCCATGCGCCCGTTGGCCGCGAGACCGCGACCCAGCCCGCACAGCACTTTCTCATTGAACAGCACCGACGGCGCGCGGTTGAGCCCTTCATAGATCACCAGGCGCACCGAATTGGAGCCGATATCGACCACCGAGACGGGATTTATGCCGGGCAGACGCCCCTGCGCTTCCGATTCCACCATGGTCAGGACAATTCACTGTTGGCTGGATACATCATGCGCGTTGAGCTTTGGCGCATGACACCGGGGTTTGGCAAGCGCGCACTGTGTTCAGGCGTGAATTGGCTTTGGATAGAGCCCGGAAAGCGCCAAACCGTCGCGCCGGAGGGCAATGGCCGGCCGAAACCATGAGGCACGCGAGCCCAGTCGCGGCGGCCTGCTCAGCGGTTGCTGTGGGTGGATTGCGCCACGCGATGGGCAATCAGCTTGGGCGCGTTTGATTTCAGCGCCTCCCCGCGTCCCGACAGGCTGGGATTGGTCATGAAATAATGCTGGGCGTTGAACGGTTCTTCATCCTCACCGGGTTCCATCCGGCGCGAAGTGCCATCGGGCAGGATTTCGTAGCTTTGCTGATTGTCGATCATGTTGCCGAGCATGATCTGGGAGAGCACCTGCTCATGCACGGTCTTGTTGTTGATCGGCACCAGGGTTTCGACCCGTCGGTCGAGATTGCGCGGCATCAGATCGGCCGAGCTGATATAGACCAGCGCCTCGGCCGAGGGCAGCCCCTGTCCGTTGCCGAAACAATAGATGCGGCTGTGCTCGAGAAAGCGGCCGACGATCGATTTGACCCGGATGCGCTCGGACAGGCCCGGCACCAGCGGCCTCAGGCAGCAAATGCCGCGCACCACCAGATCGATCTCGACGCCTGCCTGGCTTGCCCGGTAAAGCGCATCGATGATCTCGGGATCGACCAGCGAGTTCATTTTCATCCACACCGCTGCGGGCCTGCCAGCCTCGACATGCAGGATCTCCTCCTCGATATGATCGAGAATGCGGGTGCGCAGATCAAGCGGCGATATGGCGAGCTTGCTCAGGCTTTCGGGTTCGCCATAGCCGGTGATGAAATTGAACACATGGGCGACATCGCGCGCCACCACCGGATCGCAGGTGAAATAGGACAGATCGGTGTAAATCTTGGCGGTGATCGGGTGATAATTGCCGGTGCCGAGATGGCAGTAGGACACCAGCTTGCCCTCCTCCCGGCGTACGATCAGCGACATCTTGGAGTGGGTCTTCAGTTCGAGAAAACCGAACACCACCTGCACACCGGCGCGCTCGAGGTCGCGCGCCCAGCGAATGTTGGCCTCCTCGTCAAACCGCGCCTTGAGTTCGACCAGCGCTGTGACCGATTTTCCGGCATCGGCGGCATCAATCAGCGCGCGCACGATGGGGCTGTCATTGGAGGTGCGGTAAAGCGTCTGTTTGATCGCCAGCACGTCGGGGTCGCGCGCAGCCTGGAACAGGAACTGCACCACCGCATCGAAACTCTCATAGGGGTGATGGATCACCAGATCCTTTTCGCGGATGGCGGCTAGCGTGTCGCCGGCATGTTCGCGGATGCGCTCGGGGTAACGCGCATTGTAGGGCTCGAATTTGAGATCGTCGCGTGGCGCCTTGGTGATTTCCGACAGTGTGTTGAGCGCCAGCAATCCCGGCAGCACCGCGACCCGGTTTTCCGCGACATTGGTTTCGTGAACAACGAATTCACGCAGGCTCTGGGGCAGTTCGGAATCGAACTCGATGCGGATCACCGAGCCGCGGCGGCGGCGTTTGAGCGCACTTTCAAACAGCCGCACCAGATCCTCGGCCTCTTCCTCCACCTCGATGTCGGAATCGCGAATGATGCGGAAGGTGCCGGAGCCGCGCACTTCATATCCCGGATAGAGCGAGGAAATGAACAGGCTGACCACATCTTCGAGCGTGATGTAGCGGATCGCACCCTCGAGATCAGGCAGCCGCAGGAAGCGGTTGAGCGCCACCGGCAAGCGGATCAGCGCGGTCATCGGCTCATTGGCCGATTTGGACGCCAGTTGCAGGCAGATCGAAAAGCCGAGATTGGGAATGAACGGGAATGGATGGGCCGGATCGATCGACAAGGGCGTAAGCACCGGAAAGATCGACTGCAGGAACTCATCCTCAAGCCAGGCCATGTCGCCTTCGGCCAGCGCCGAGGGCCTGACGAAGTGAATGTTCTCGCTGGCCAGATGCTGCTGCAGGATGGCAAGCGAGGCTTGCTGTTCGAGCTGCAGGCCGTCGATCTCCTCAAGGATGCGGTCCAGTTGCTCGGCGGGCGACAGGCCGTCGGGCGAGCGGTTGGTGATCCCCTCGCGCACCTGGCCCTCGAGGCCCGCAACACGGACCATGAAGAACTCGTCGAGATTGGCCGCGGAGATCGACAGGAAGCGAATGCGCTCAAGCAGCGGATGGCTGACATTGAGCGTTTCCTCAAGCACGCGGCGATTGAACTGCAGCCAGGAAAACTCGCGATTGACGAACCGTTCGGGGCTGGTGGTGAGATCGGTTCCCGGCGCAACATCGGTGACCGGATCCACCCGCAACTCGCCCACGCCGGCACCTTCAATCATGTCCATCTCTCACTCCACAGGCCCAGGTTCAGTCCGCCTTGCGTTTATAGCACAACCAAGAAGGAACTATGACAGTTGTGTGTCAGTGCCGTTGTCGATCTCGGCCAGCACCTCGGCGGCCAGCGCCCGGCTGATTTTGACACCGCGCGCCAGTGCAAGCCGGTCGAGCCGGTCAACGATGTGGTGCGCCGCCTCCAGCGACCGTTCCATGCGGGCAACCAGCCAGGCAATGATGCGGTCGTCGACTGCCACCTGGCGATCGGCAAACAGTTTCAGCATCACCTGGGCCAGCAAATCCTCATCGGGCTCGCCGATTTCCACGACCGTTGCGGCCTTGAGTCGCGATGCCAGATCCGGCAGGGCGACCGACCAGGCGGCGGGAAACGATCGCGCGGTCATCAGCAGGGTCTGGCCGTGCTCGCGCACCGCGTTGATGAGATGAAACAGCGTGTCGTCATCAAAGCCGGCGCGGTCCGCATCCTCCAGCAGGACCGGCGCCTGGGCGGCCGCGGCAATGGCCAGATTACCCGGATCGCCGGCCGTGATCGTGCTTGCTCCGGCGCGCTGTACCCAAATCGCTGCGAGATGAGATTTTCCGGACCCGGTGGGCCCGGCCAGGATGACCACCGGCGATTGCCAGTCGGGCCAGCGGTCCATCACCGCCACTGCGGCATTCAGGCTGTCAGAGACAATCAGATCATCGCGGCTCAAGCCGGAATCGTGGCCGAAAGCCAGCGGCAATTGCCGCGTCGCGGGCGGTCGTCCCATCACTTGTTCCAGGTGCTGTCACCCTGTGCGGGCGGCGACGGCGCCTGCTCGGGCACGCGCCGGCCATGATAGAGATCACTGTCGAGATAGCGTGAGATTGCAAAGCGCATCAGCACGCCAACGCACGCCGCAGCGGGCACCGCGATCAGCATTCCGACAAATCCGAACAGTGCGCCGAAGGCGAACAATGCGAACATCAGCCACACCGGATGCAGGCCGACCGATGATCCCACCAGCCGCGGCTGCAGGATGTTGCCCTCAAAGAACTGACCCACGGCAAACACCGCCACGACCGCGCCGATCATTACGAAGTCCGGCCAGAACTGGACAATCGCAACCACCAGAGCCAGCACCAGACCTACCATCGAACCAACATAGGGAATGAAGCTGATGATGCCCGCGAACAGGCCGATCAGCAGGCCGAAATTGAGCCCGACGATCGACAGGCCAACCGCGTAGATGATGCCGAGGATCACACAGACGCTCCCCTGCCCGCGCACGAAGCCGGCAATGGCCCGGTCGATCTGCCGGGTGAGATCACGCACCGTCTCAACATGATCGCGCGGGACCCAGCTGTCGATCTTTTCGATCATCCGGTCCCAGTCGAGCAGCAGGTAAAACGCCACCACCGGAGTGACGACGAACAGCGCGGCAATGTCCAAAAGCGCCATGCCGGAGTTCCAGATCTGCTGGAAGATGGTGGCGACGAAGCCTGCGCCCTCGCTCAATAGCGCGGCAAAGCTGTCCTTGATCTGGTCGAGCTGGCCGCTCATCCATTCGGGCAGCAGCCTGTTTTCCGAGGTCAGCAGCGTCTGCAGTTGGGTGATGTAGCCCGGGATGCGCCCGCCCAGATCGGCGGCCTGGGTAACCAGCACGGGGATCAACACGACCAGCGCCATCGCAAACAGCGCCACAAAGATGATCAGGATCACCCCGGTCGCCATTAACCGCGAGAGGCCGCGGCGCTCGAACCAGTCGGCCACCGGGTCCAGGAAATAGGCCAGCGCCATGCCGGCGATGAACGGCAGCAGAATGGATCTGAACACCATCAGGAAGATGACGAACACGGCAAATGCAAGCAGCCAGAAAAAGACTTGCCGCCTGAGCGCTGACGGATCGATCTGGGTTGTCATGCTTCCCTCGCTTGCCGTGCCTTTGTTGCCGCGAACCCCCGGTTTACCCGGTTTCGCCGTTGCCGGCCATGTGTCTAAGCCAGGTGACGAGATAGGCGCTAGCCGAAGCAATGGTCAAGCCCGCGGTGATATAGATCATCCAGACGGTGACCGCGCCAAACTCGGCAATGCCGGCAAGTTCAGCCAGAATCAGCACGATCAGAAGGATCTGAGCGGTGGTGTTAGCCTTGGAGATAAACAGCGGCCGCATGGCGACCGGTTGATCCATCAGGCTCGACAGCACCACCGCGCCAATGATCAGCGTATCGCGCGACACCGCCAGAAGCACCAGCCAGTTGGGCAGCACGTTGAGCCAGCCCAGCATCACGAAAACACTGACCAGCAAAACCTTGTCGGCGATCGGATCGAGCCAGGTGCCGAGCTCGGATCTCTGGTTGAACTGACGGGCGATAAAGCCATCGACCCCATCGGAAACACCGGCGAGCAGGAACAGCACAAAGGCGATCATCATCTCGTCATTGATCATGGCGAGAATGATGACGGGCACCAGAACAAAGCGGGCGATGGTGATAAAGTTCGGCAGCGTCATAGGCAAAATTTCCTGACTGGATTCGATATGGCGATCCGGCGCGTGCATTCCAAGGGTGGCCGGAGCTGTGACGCGGGCTTGTCCCCGGCTTTTTGCATCGAATATCAGGCCCGCCCTCACCCGGCGGCTTGCGAAAATCGCAACAAAATGTCATCCCCCGGGCCGTATCCGATCTTCACCAGAACCGAGGCGGCATCCAGATGGCAGATCCCAAGAACGGTCTCACCTATGCCGACGCCGGTGTCGATATCGACGCGGGCAATGAAATGGTCAGCCGCATCAAGCCGCTGGTGCGCGCCACCCGCAGGCCCGGTGCGGACGGCGAAATCGGCGGCTTCGGCGGTTTGTTTGACCTGAAAGCCGCAGGATTTACCGATCCGGTGCTGGTGGCCGCCAATGACGGGGTCGGCACCAAGCTGAAGGTGGCGATCGAGGCCGGCCTGCACGACACAGTCGGCATCGACCTGGTGGCAATGTGCGTCAACGATCTGGTGGTGCAGGGCGCAGAACCGCTGTTCTTTCTGGACTACTTCGCTACCGGCAAGCTCGACCCTGACCAGGGAGCGGCGATTGTCAGCGGCATCGCCAAGGGCTGCATCGAGGCCGGATGCGCGCTGATCGGCGGCGAGACAGCCGAGATGCCCGGCATGTACCGCGATGGCGACTACGATCTGGCGGGCTTTGCCGTAGGTGCCGCCGAGCGCGGAAGCCTGCTGCCCGCCGGGATCATAAACGAAGGCGATGTGCTGCTCGGCCTTGCCTCCTCCGGCGTGCATTCCAACGGCTATTCGCTGGTGCGCCGCATCGTCGAGATTAGCGGGCTTGGCTATGACGCGCCAGCGCCGTTCGAGGACGGTGTGAGCCTTGGCGAGGCGCTGATGCGGCCAACCCGGATCTATGTCAAATCGCTGCTTGCCGCCATGCGCGAAACGGGCGCGATCAAGGCGCTGGCCCATATCACCGGCGGCGGATTTCCCGAAAACCTGCCGCGGGTGCTGCCGGCGGGTCTGACTGCCGAGATCGAGCTCGGGGCAGTCTCGCCGCCAGCAGTTTTTGCGTGGCTGGCGCGCAATGGCGGTGTGGCGCCGCAGGAGATGCTGCGCACCTTCAATTGCGGGGTCGGCATGGTGGTGGTGACCGGCGAGAGTGACGCCGGTCGGCTGACAACAGCGCTCGAAGCCGAGGGTGAAAGCGTGATCCGGCTCGGCCGGCTCGCCCCGCGCAGTGACGGCGCAGCGGTAACATATCATGGAACGCTGGCGCTGTGAACGCCACCTCCCCTGGACCGCGGACCGAAGCGCCTGCGGATAAAACGGCCGACAAGACGCCGGTCGCCATTTTGATTTCCGGGCGCGGCTCGAACATGGGAGCGCTGATCGCCGCTTCGCTGGACGGCAACTATCCGGCGCGGATCGTGCAGGTGATTTCCGACAAACCGGACGCTGCCGGCCTTGAGCACGCACGCAGCTTCGGGATCGCGGCCGAGGCCATTTCCCGCTCCGATTTCAATGACAAGGCCAGTCACGAAGCCGCGGTCATCGCCGCCATCGAGGGCTCGGGCGCGCAGATTGTCGCACTGGCGGGCTATATGCGGCTGTTGTCGGGCGATTTCGTCAACGCCTATACGGGGCGAATGATCAACATCCACCCCTCGCTGCTGCCCGCCTTTCCGGGGCTTGCCACCCATGAGCGGGCTCTGTCGGCGGGCTGCCGGGTGCATGGCTGCACCGTGCATTTCGTCACCGAAGGCATGGATGAAGGGCCGATCATCGAGCAGGAGGCGGTGCGCGTCGCGCTCGAAGATACGCCGGACTCGCTCGCCGCGCGTGTGCTTGAGGCCGAACACCGCATCTATCCGCGTGCGCTGGCGATGCTGGCGCGTGGCGAGGTGCGCATGACCGGCGAAGGCCGCGCCCAGTTCACCAGCTGACACGCTTGGGTCAGCACGCCGATCCTACCGCATTACAGCCGTACGGCATCAGCCGACACAGGCGGCCGAACCGCTAAGCAGAGCGTGTATCAGCCACAATACAACCTACTATACATTAGTGTATTTTGTGCTACCTTAGGTGTTATTCACATCCTGTCCGGCAAGAGCCCGGATATCCATGTCGACATCGGCATGGCCTGAACCGGAGCGGTTTGCGGCCGGAGGCGGAGCTATGCCCGCACACACCCGGATCCGCCGAATAGGGTGATGAACAACAGGCCGGGGTCCGCATCACGGCGCCCTATCAACTCAATGCATGACAAAGCAAAGGGAGACACCGTCATGTCCAATTTCGCATCCAAACCCCCATCCCGCGACAAGGGCGGCCCCAGCGGCTTTTTTCAGGGCGGAATGATGCCGGCGGCGCCGATGGACTACGCCTCGCTGATCGTGTTCGACATCCGCGCGCTCAAACTCAGCGTCGATGAGGGCCGCAAACTCGAAGGCGAGTTGCGCGAAGTCCTGTTCAAGATGCTCGACGGCCGCGCCAAGGGCTTGTCCGAGCGCAGCGCTGCTGATCTGGGCGGCACCGTGCTGGGCATTGCCATCGAGTAGAAGACTGCCTGCCCAGGGTTCCCCCGCAAGCAGCCTTGCAAACCTCACACCCGGTCGGCCGTGCAGCCAAATCGCCGTCGCCAGTCACCGTATTGCTTGTCCGTTTGCAAGACCGGCAGTCGGACGCGGCCGCCATACCACAGGAGAACGATATGACCGATTTTTCGTCCCGCCCGCCGTCCAAGGCCCGTCCGGCGCCTGAAGGCCTGTTTCGCGGCGGATTGATGCCTGTTGAAGTCACAGGCGCCGCCTCGCTGATCGTGTTCGATATCCGTGCGCTCAAGCTCGGCATCGACGAGGGCCGCGAACTTGAAGGCCAATTGCGCGAGGCCCTGTTCAAGATGCTCGATGGCCGCACCAAGGGCTTGTCCGAGCGCAGCGCCGCCGACCTTGGCGGCACCGTTCTGGGCATCGCCATCGAATAGCCCTCCCAACACCTGTTCAAGGAGACCACAGCATGACGGATTTTGCCTCCACACCACCATCCAGGGCGAAAGACGCGCCGGAAGGCATGTTTCAACGCGGCATGGTGCCTGTCGATCCGATTGGCATTGCCTCGCTGATTGTGTTCGACATCCGCGCGCTCAAGCTCAGCGTCGATGAGGGCCGCGAACTAGAAGGCCAGTTGCGCGAGACCCTGTTCAAGATGCTCGACGGCCGCACCAAGGGCTTGTCCGAGCGCAGCGCCGCCGACCTTGGCGGCACCGTCCTGGGCATCGCCATCGAATAGGCTCGCATTGCGAAGGCCCGTTCCCTTCGGTCGGCGCCTCGTACACGCATCGGCGGCCGCAGACAGCGGCCGCTGCAACCTAAGCCAGGGAGAGCGCAAATGAGTGAAGCCAGAGCCGTGATCGACACCGACGCGTGGACGGAATGGGTGGCGCACAATCTCGCCATGGGTGTGCCGGCCGCGGAAATCTCCGGCGAACTCTTGAGCGCCGGCATGGACCGGGCGGCCATCGACCACCTGATCGCCGACATAGAGACCAGCCCCGTGTTCCGCGCCGCCCGCAGGCTTGGCAATGATGTGCGCAAATGGACGGTGTTGAGCGACACATTGCTCGCCATGGAGGGCCAGACCCACGATTATGACCGCATCGAGAGGGTCTCTGGATTGTCGTCGGAAGCGTTTCACCGCGATTACTACGCGCTCAACCGGCCGGTCATCATCACCGATGTGGCCAGCCAATGGCCCGCAGTGTCGAAATGGAACCTCGATTTCCTGATCGAGCATTTTGGCGGGGCGGCGATCACCTATCAGCATGGCCGCTCGCGCAGCGATCATCGTGATTCCTTCGTCGACCATTCCACACGCGCGACGCTCGGCGAATATATCGAGCTGATCCGCGGCGGCGGCGAGACCAATGATTACTATCTCATCGCCCATGACAAGATTCTCGACCGGCCGGATTTCAAGCCGCTGCTGGACGACATCGTGTTCGATCCACGCTATTTCGACGCCGTCAACCAGCCCGGCCGGGTGTTTTTCTGGCTCGGCCCCAAGGGCTCGACAACACCGATGCACCGGGATCTCGGCAATGTCTTCTTCGCCCAGATCATGGGCCGCAAGCGGGTCACGCTGATCCCGTCAAAGCAGATGCACAAGGTCTACAACGAGACCGGCTATCACAGTGAGATCGACTTCGACCGCGAAGATCTTTCCGATTACCCCCGGCTCGAAGGCGCCCACATCGTCGATGAAATCATCGCCCCGGGTGAATTGCTGTTTATTCCGCTCGGCTGGTGGCACGCGGTTAAATCGCTCGATGTCAGCGTCACGGTGACGGGCAACAATTTCCGCTTCCCGAATGTCTTCACCGAGATCTTCTGATCATGGAAGACAACGCGCAGCCGCCGCACCGACCGGGCGGCGGCGCTTCGCATCCGGATCGGAGCTCCGGCGTCGATCCGAACGCCGGCCCGGCGGAAGCCGCTGATTCCGGCTTTTCCGTCCGCCGCTCATCTGAATTGCTGCGGCGGATCCGGCGCTCGGAAGCACTGATAGATGCCCGTCCGGGGCTCTATTTCACCGGCTATGAGCGGATTGGCGGCTATCCGGTGTTCATCGACCGGGCGAAAGGCGCCAAGCTCAAGGATGTCGACGGCAACATCTACACCGATTATCTGCTCGGCTTCGGCTCGGTGGTGCTGGGGCATGCCGATGTACGGGTGAACGCCGCAGTGGTCGCGGCGCTGGAACGCGGCGTCAATCCCAGCCTTCTCGACCGCTCCCATCTCGAGCTTGCCGAGCGGATGGTGGAGCTGGTGCCGGCGGCTGATTGCGTAACCTTTCTCAAAACCGGGTCGGACGCAGTCGATGCGGCCGTGCGGCTCGCCCGGGCGGTCACCGGCCGCCAGCGGGTGCTGCATTACGGCTATCACGGCTGGCATGACTGGTGCTCCGCGTCCCCCGGCGTGCCGCCGGCCGGCAAGACCTTGCTGCACAGCCTGCGCTACAATGCGCCCGAGGACGCAGAGGCATTGTTCGCCGCCCATCCCGGAGAGATCGCCTGTGTGGTGATGATGCCTTACGAGATCGAGGCGCCAGCCCCTGGCTATCTCCAGGCAATGCGCGCCATCGCCCACCGCCACGGGGCGCTGTTCATTCTCGACGAGGTCCGCTCCGGTTTCCGCATCGGGCTGGGTGGCGCGCAGACGCATTTTGACGTCACTCCGGATTTGACGGCCTTCGGCAAGGCGATGGCCAATGGCCATGCCATCTCGGCGCTGGCCGGACGCCGCGAGATCATGGCAAGGATCCTCGATCTGGGTCTGACGGTGACTTATTTCCGCTCGCCCGATGCCATGGCGGCAGCGATGGCCACGCTTGAAACACTCGAGCAGGACGACGTACCGGCCCGGCTGGCCTTGCTTGGCGCGAGGTTGATGGCCGGGCTCGATGAGGCGGCGCATCAGACCGGAACGCCGGCCCGCGCGGTGGGACTGCCGGCAACACCGTTCCTGCGCTTCGAGCACGCGCGCGAGGCAGACCGGGACAAGGCGATACGGCTGTTTTGCAACGCCATGCTCAGCCAGGGCCATTTAATGACGCCGGCGCATCACTGGTTCGTCTGCGCTGCAATGCGCGAAGCCGACATCGACCAGACCGTCCAGGCGGCACGGCAGGCCTTTCAAATGCTGCAACGGATGCTTTAGGCGGCGCCGGCGTTATCGTCGGGCGAAGGCCCCGCGTTTAGCCGTGAATTCAAACCGGACAGCTTGACGCGACTGGCGCCGGCGGCAATGCCGCATCATCGGAAATCATGCTTTGACATCCGCAGCTTGGCCCTTATCCTTCAACGCACTGTCAGTCATGTGTGTGAAGGGTGCGAGGCTGGTCCCGGTCGGGGTTTGCATTGCTGCCCGTTTCGGTGCATGACCCGGCTTTTGGAGGCTCCCGATGTTTTCGCTTTATGGCCTGCTTGGAAAGGCGATCCGCAATGGCCGCCTGACGGTGACCGACGCCAAGGGCGGCGTGCACAAGTTCGGTGGTGAGGCGCCCGGACCCGAGGCGGCGATCCGGTTTACCAACCCGTCGGCCGAATGGAAAATCCTGCTGAACCCCGAACTCAACGCCGCCGAGGCCTATATGGATGGCCATCTGGTGGTGGATAATGGATCGATCCACGATCTGGTTCGGGTGTTTTACGCCAACAAGCGTCATTTCGACCTCACACCCAGCCAGATCTTCTGGCGCAATCTGTCGCGCAAGATCCGCCGCTTCCAGCAAAACAATGCGCTGAGCCGGTCGCGCGCCAACGTCAAGGCGCATTACGACATCGGCGAGGACCTCTACCGGCTGTTTCTCGATCGAGACATGCAATATTCCTGCGCCTATTTCGCCGATGGCTCGGAGACCATCGATCAGGCGCAGACGCTGAAAAAGCGCCACATCGCCGCCAAGCTGCACCTCAAGGATGGCCAGCGGCTGCTTGATATCGGCTGCGGCTGGGGCGGACTGGGGCTTTATCTCGCACATGTCGCCGACATCGAGGTCGTCGGTGTTACGCTGTCTGAACGGCAACTGGCCGTGGCGCGCCGCCGCGCCGAAATTCTGGGTGTCAGCGACCGGGTGAAATTCGAGCTGATCGATTACCGCGAAGTAACCGAAACCTTCGACCGGGTGGTGTCGGTCGGCATGCTCGAACATGTTGGCGCGCCCTTCCTGCCGGCCTATTTTCTCACCGTGCGCGACCGGCTAGCGGCCGACGGGCTGGCAATGATCCACTCGATTTCATCGAAAGCACCGCCAGGCGTCACCGGTCCGTTCTTGCGGAAATACATCTTTCCGGGCGGCTATTCGCCGTCGCTGTCGGAAACCGTCGAGGCAATCGAGCCGACCGGGCTGTGGCTGCTCGATTGCGAGATCCTGCGCTGCCATTATGGCTACACGCTCAGGCACTGGCGCGAGCGCTTTGCGGAAAACCGCGACAAGGCGGCCGAGATCATGGACGAGCGCTTTTGCCGGATGTGGGAGCTCTATCTGTCGATCGCCGAAGCCGTGTTCCTGCAGGGCTCGAGCCACGTTTTCCAGCTTCAGCTTGGCCGCGAGCGCGACGTGGTGCCAATCACCCGGACCTATATCGAGGCCGAAGAGAGCCGTATCGCCGAGCGCGAAACCGAGTTTCTCGAACGCGTGACGGACAGCGCCCATCAGGCGCTGAACGGTGACTGAGAGAACACGACGCGGTTTTCCCTGGGGCTAGTCGGTCAGGTGACCGTAAACTGCCCCATCATCCCGGCATCCTCGTGCTCGAGAATGTGGCAATGGAACATGAACGGCTTGTCCCTTGGCGCAGGCTGATCGAAACGGGCGATGATTTCCGCTTCACCGGGCACGTAGACCGTATCCTTCCAGCCCCTGTTTTCAGGCCGCGGAGTGTTTCCATTCTCACTTACGACCTGGAATCGGACGCCATGCACGTGAAAAGGATGCGGCAGCATCGTGCTGGTAACGACCCATCGTTCGACCGATCCAAGCGCCACCTCGAAATCAATCCGATCCATATCGAAGGCACGTCCGTTGATCCCGAAACGGGCGCCTCCCATCATCATCCCGCCCATGCCCATATCGAGTGAGACCTGTCGTGTGCGCATTTCCCTGCCCGACAGGTCCTCGAGCTCGCCATCCAGCACATCCGGAACGCGTGTGATGCGAACCGGCAGCGCGGCATCAGTCGCAAATTCCTGAACCGCGAAAGGCTGCGTTGCACCGCTGATCAGCACCGGCGCCGCACCATCGGAGAAATCAACCAGGATCTCGATGCGTTCGCCCGGCGAGAGATTGATGGATTGCAGCGCGACCGGGGCGGACAGATAGCCGCTGTCGGTGGCGACCAGGTGCATGGGGCGCCCATCGTCGAATGCCAGGAGATAGGCCCGCGCGTTTGATCCGTTGAGAAGCCTCAGCCGCACAACGCCCTTCGGAACCGCAGCCACGGTTCCCGCCTGGCCGTTGACCAGCATCCAATTGCCCAGGAAGCCATGCATGACATCCATCATCGAGGGCTCATAGAGCATCGCCCCGGAACCGGTGATGCGCCGATCCTGAAGCACCAGCGTCAGATCATCGACACCATAATTGGCAGGCAGTCCGCGCTCGTCGTCGCGCCCGTCGCTGACGTGAATCACACCCGCCAGGCCGCTATAGACCTGGGCTGCGGTTCGTTCGTGAATATGGGTGTGATACCAGGCGGTTGTTGGCGGCTGGGCGATGTTCAGGTCCGGCTTCCAGCTGTTGCCGGAAGCGACCGGCTGATGCGGGCCGCCATCCTGTTCGCCCGGCACCATCAGCCCATGCCAGTGCACGCTGACCGGTTCATTCAATTCATTGTCGACCCGAGCCTCGACTTCCCCGTTTTTCATTATCACGGTCGGTCCGAGATAACCCTGATTGAAACCGGTGGTGGGAGTGGCGGGACCATCAAACACTTTCAAGCTGCCGGTTTTCGCCGTCAGCGACAATCTGCCGGTCGTTTGGGTATCGAGCAGCGGCGGTATTTGCAGGCGGGGCTTGGACTGCGCCCGCGCCGGTTTTGTCGCGAAACTGAACCCTGCTCCATAGCCTGCCGCGGCCATGGCGCTGGCAGCGAGAAATTGCCGTCTTTTCATGCTGGGTCTCCTGAATGAACTGCATCACTGGAATTGGTCGATGATGGCAAAATCAAGGGTATGGCGGATTGGCGCCATGATCCCGATCATGTTCACGCAGATGTGAGCAGATAGCCGCAATTGGGCCGGTCACTCCGGCCGGACCCAGACCTTGATGTCGTGAAACGCCGCGCCGCCATAGGGGGCGCAGGAATCGGCCCCGGTGAGCAGGTTGATCCCCTCCCCGCCTTCGAAGGCCGAATTGGGCCACAGCCCCTGATGGATGACCACGCCCCGGCGCTGGCCCGCATCGAGCCGGGCGTGCATGGCCAGGTCGCCGCGGTGGTTGCCGAGCCGCACCCGGTCACCTCCGGCGATGCCAAGCTCTTCAGCGTCGTCGGGATGGATCAGCAATTCGGGCCGGACTTCCTTGGTTTTCGACGATGGCGTTTCGGCAAAGCTCGAATTCAGGAACGATCGCGCCGGCGACGTGGTCAGACGGAAGGGATGCTCGGCGTCTGCGCTTTCGATGAGCTCGACATGGTCGGGAAACTCCGGCAGCGCCTCGACCGGCCCCTGCGGGCCCATGCGCTTGGGCGGCTTGTTGGCGGCCGGCGTGGTGGTCCAGTCCGGACGGAATCGGAACTTGCCGTCGCGATGTCCAAAGCCGCCCAGAAAATGCGCCGTGTCGAAATCGGGCTGCAGATCCACCCATTTGTCGGCCTTGAAACTGTCGAAATCGCCCAGCCCGCGCTTTTGGAGCATGTGATCGATGTGCTGGCGCGGCGTCATACCGAAGCCGTCGCGATCGCTCACGCCGAGGCGGGTGCCCAGCGCTTCGATCACGTCGTGGTTCTGCCAGGGGCCTTCGGGCGCATCGACCAGCTTGGGGCCGAGAATGATGTGCTGATGGCCGCCGCCGCGGTAGATGTCGTCATGCTCGAGGAACATGGTGGCCGGCAGCACCACATCGGCCAGGTGAGCGGTGTCGGTCATGAATTGCTCATGGACCGCAAGGAAAAGATCCTCGCGCCTGAACCCTTCAACCACCTTGCGCTGTTCGGGCGCGACATTGGCGGGATTGGTGTTCTGGATCAGCATGGCGGTGACCGGTGGACCGCCGTTAAGCGCCTCGGCCTCGCCCGTCAGCACCCGGCCGATCCGGGATTGATCGAGCCAGCGGCGGCCGGGATCGAAATATTTCCGGCCCTCAAGCAGCGTCTTGTCGAGACGGAAGATATCGGAATTGGAGTGAAACGCGCCGCCGCCTTCATGCTGAAACGCGCCGGTGACCACCGCGAGAGAGAGAGCGGCATGCATGTTGACCGCGCCGTTGCGCTGGCGGCTAAAGCCATAGCCAAGCCGGAAATAGCTGCGCCTGGTCTCGCCGATCAATCGGGCCAGAGCCTCGATTTCGGAAGCCGGCACGCCGGAGATGGCTTCGGCCCACTCTGGCGTGCGGTCTTGCAAATGTGATTCAAGACCTGCCGGGTCATCGCTGAATTTGTTGAGATATTGCCGATCGGCCAGGCCATCGCGAAACAGCACATGCATCAACGCGCAAGCCAGTGCGCCGTCGGTGCCGGGCTTGAGCACGACTTTGACATCGGCCTGTTTCATGGTGGGACTGTCATACACGTCGATCACAACAATCCTGGCGCCGCGTTCCTTGCGGGCGCGAATCGCGTGAGTCATGACATTGATCTGGGTGGAGACCGGATTGGTGCCCCAGATCACTACACAATCGGACTTGGCCATCTCGCGCGGGTCCGGGCCGCGCAAGGCGCCTGCGCCCATGGCGAACCCGGTCCAGGCCAGATTGGTGCAGAAACTGTCGAACTGGTTTGAGTAGCCCTTGGCGTGGCGCAGGCGGTGGATACCGTCGCGCTGCACCAGCCCCATGGTGCCCGCATACTGGTTGAGCCACACAGTTTCCGGGCCGAACTCGGCTTCGGCCTTGAGGAATTTCTCGGCGATCAGATCAAGTGCGGCCTCGAAGCTTGCTTCCTTCCAGCGGCCCTCGCCTTTGCCGCCGGCGCGAACCAGCGGCTTGAGCAAACGGTCGGGATGATGGATGCGCTCGGCATAGCGCGCCACCTTGGCGCAGATCACGCCCGCGGTGTAGCTGTTGGCCGCATCGCCGCGCACCCGGCCGATGCGGTTGTGCGACAGAAGCTCGACTTCCAGCGCGCAGGTGGAAGGACAATCATGCGGACAGGCCGAATGACCGATTACCGCTTGCACGGCGGAGGGGTCTGAATTCAGGGGGCTCGCGTCGTTCATGCTTTCCCTATAAGGGAAACGCGGCGGTGGCGCCACGGTGCCGCGCGTCCGATCACATCAATTCAGGAACAGATCACGCCAAACGATGAATTACCGGCACAGCTACCATGCGGGAAATTTCGCCGACGTGCTCAAGCACGCCGTGCTGGCGGCTGTTCTTGACTATCTCAAACGCAAGGATCCCGGGTTTCGCATCATCGACACCCATGCGGGCATCGGCATCTATGATCTGTCATCTATAGAGGCGCAGAAAACCGGCGAATGGCGCGACGGCGTCGGCCGCGTGATGGATGCCGATCTGTCCGAACCATTGGCGGCCTTTCTGTCACCCTGGCTTCAGGCGGTACGCGCGCTCAATCCGCAAGCCGAGGCAGCGTTGCAGCTCTATCCCGGATCGCCAAAGCTTGCCCGGATGCTGATGCGCAAGCAGGACCGGCTGTCGGCGATCGAGTTGCACCCCGCCGACGCTGAGATGCTCAAATCGGTGTTTGAGGGGGACTACCAGGTCCGGGTGACCGAGCTGGACGGCTGGCTGGCGCTGGGTGCGCATCTGCCGCCCAAGGAACGGCGCGGCCTGGTGCTGATCGATCCGCCATTTGAGCAGAAGGGCGAGTTCGACCGCATGGTCGACGGGCTGGCGCGGGCGACGCGGCGGTTTGCCACCGGAACCTATATGCTGTGGCATCCGATCAAGGCCGACAGCCCGCTTGAAGCTTTCGACGCCAAGCTTGCGGCGCTGGGCCGGCCGCGCACGCTCACCGTGCGGCTGCTGGTGCGCGATAACAAATCCACGCCGGGCCTCAACGGATCGGGACTGGTGATCGTCAATCCGCCATTCACACTGGAAGCAGAGCTTTCCGCGGTACTGCCGGAACTCGCCGCCCTGCTCGCCCAGGGGCCGGGTGCATCCGCGGAAACTCGAATGCTGGTTGGCGAAAACTGAGACACCGGCGTTCCGCAGCGCCTTGACGGACCTTGAGAGCCTCAGCTCTGCGGCAATGCGTAGGCGCCGCGTCCGGTCTTGATCAAGCGGCCCTTGCGGACAAGCACTGCAAGCGCCCGGTAGACCGCCTCATGGGTCAGTCCGATCTGTGCAGCCAATGTCTTGATGTCACTGGTCAGGAACCCGTCAGCCATGGCCGCGAACACCCGGGACTCGGCGTCGCGGATGGCGAGGATTTCCAGCCGCCGCCGATAATCCTGGATTTGGCCCGCAAAGCGCGCGGATATCGCCAGGGCGAATTCGGGATCGATTCGCATGAGCTTCAGGACTGCGGGCTTTTCGATCCGGATTACACGGGCGTCTGCTGTGGCAATGGCGTCACAATGATAGCGCGGTGAAAACAGCGCCGCCTCGGCGAAACTCTCGCCCGGACCGGCGCGGTGAATGACGATCTCGTCGCCTTGACGGGTGTAACGGAGAAGCTTGAAGCCGCCTGATTGCACCAGAAAAATCGCCTTCCCCGGATCATCGCGGCGAAACAGCGCCGCGCCCTCGGCTATCAAGGCGGTTGTGATGGCGGAGACCGGCAGACTTTGGAACGGTTCGGGCAGCATGGGTCATCAATATGATTGAAATCATATGTGCACAAGCCTCTCGCCGCCACTGTCCCGTAAAGCCTCTGTTCGTTCAAACAGGAGACACGCATGACCCTTCGACGCTTTCTTGGCAAGCCAATGCACTTGATAACCGGTAGCCTTGCGCTCATCGCCGCCATTGCCACCGGCCTCCTTCTGTTTGGCGGCGGGCTCGGTTCCGGCGGGGCGTCAACCGGACCGGTGGCGCACGGATCCCATTCCGCGGAAGCCATGACCGCGCATGACGTTCCGAAGGAGGCCGGTCAATCGGCCTTTGCGGCAGTTGCCGAGATCGTCGCCATGCTTGAAGCGGATCCGCAGACGAACTGGTCTCGGGTTGATATCACAGCGCTTCGCGAGCATTTGGTGGACATGGATCGACTGATGCTCGGGGCCAAGGCTACGGCCTCGTTTAACAACCGCACGGCAGTGCTTTCGATCCGCGGCGAAGGGCCTGTGCTCCGCGCAATTCATACAATGGTGCCCGCTCATGCGCTGGAACTGAGTAAAATTGATGGTTGGGATAGCTCAACCACAACCACGGAAGACGGCGCAACGCTGCGAATAACCGTGGCACACGCCGGAGAGCTTGCAAAAATCAAGGCCCTTGGCTTTTTTGGCGTCATGGCGCTTGGCGCGCATCACCAACCGCATCATCTGGCGATGGCCAGGGGCGACATGGGCGCTCATTGACGTAATTTGCGGCAAGCCGGCGCAGAAGAGTCGCCGGTTGAGGACCGGACGAACAGCATTACGCCATTGAGGCACCAACGACATGGGACTTTGCACCCGCAACGGCCTTGCCCAATGCCATGGCCTCGCCCTATACCGGGACTCATCCTGTATGGAGGACCGCTGATGACCATGAAAAGCCTGATACTTGCGCTGGGCATTGCGATGCTGGGCTTTACCGCGCCGGCCTCCGCCTTCAGTGGCGGCAATTTTCCCGCCTGCGACGCACCGCAGGTGCTGAGCTATATCCAGAAGCGATTCGAATGGACCGACCGGATGCTGCTCAAGCGCGGGCTGGCGATCGAGACCATCGAGCACGCCCACCGCAACCGCAGCCGTTATGGCGATCAGTACTGGTCGATCCCCAGGCTTTACTGCCACGGAACGGCGCGCATGAATGACGGTCACAAGCGCCAGATCTGGTGGCTGATCGAGGGTGGTCAGGGCTTTGCGGGCCTGCGCGACAATCTCGAATTCTGCATCTCCGGCCTCGATCCGCTCAAGGTGCACGGCGCCTGGTGCCGGTCGGTCCGCTGATCGCCATCATGCCGGGACGGGCGATCACGCGGGCCTTGGCGGCCCTGCCGGTGCTGGCGCTGATGGCCTGTTCCGACAGCGCCGCGCCGCCCGCCAGGGCAGAGCAAAGCTCTCAAGCCTCACCTGACATCGAGATCGGAAGCGGTTTCGATTTTTATGTGCTGGCGCTGTCCTGGTCGCCGTCCTATTGCCTGGCCGAAGGCGCTAACGCCAATCAGCAGCAATGCGATGAAGACCGTGACCTGGGGTTTGTGGTTCATGGCCTGTGGCCGCAATTCGAAACCGGCTACCCGGAATACTGCCCAACTCAAGAACCCGACCGCGTGCCTTCGCGGCTGGGCCGGGCCTATCTCGACATCGTGCCGTCAATGGGTCTGATCGGACATCAGTGGCGCAAACACGGCTCGTGCTCGGGGCTCAGCCAGAAACAGTATCTTGACGCGACCCGTGCGGCGCGCGGCCGTGTGAAGATGCCCGAGGCTTTCGCGCCTGATAAGCTGCCCCGCGGAATTGATGCCATGGTGGCCGAAGCGGCCTTCATCGCAGCCAATCCAGGGCTCACGCCGGCCGGCGTCGCGGTCAAATGCGAATCCGGTCTGCTGCGCGAGATTCGCATCTGCCTGACCCCGTCGCTCGATTTCCGCGATTGTCCGGAAGTTGACCGCAAGGGCTGCCGCCAGGCCGATCTGGATGTTCCCGAGCCCGACTAGCCTCCTGGTGCACCAGCTACCTTTCACGAAAGACGAGATCTCATGAAAATTCTCTACTCGCCCGCTTCGCCCTACTCCGCCAAGGTTCGTATGGGAGCACATTGCGCCGGGCTTTCGGCCGATGCCGTGCTGACCGACACCAATGCGGCGCCCGCGGAACTGGTCAGCAACAATCCGCTGGGCAAGATCCCGGTGCTTGTTACCGATGAAGCCGCGGCGATCTATGACAGCCGCGCGATCATGCAACATCTCGACCGGGCTGGATCAAAGCGGCTCTACCCGCGCAATGCCGCAAAGCGCACCGAAATCGAGGTGCTCGAGGCGCTATGCGACGGCGTTTGCGATTGTCTTCTGGCGATCATCTATGAGCGGAGGTTCCGGCCTGCCGAGATTGTTCATCAGCCGTGGATCGACAAGCAGTGGGAAAAGGCCGGCCGGGCGCTCGATCATCTCGAGGCCAATCTGCCGCGCATCACCAAGGCGCCCCATGCCGGGCATCTGGCGCTTGCGGCGCTGACCGGCTATCTGGCGCTGCGCTTTGACGGCCAATGGGAGCGCGGACGCCCCAAGCTCAAGCGCTGGAGCGCAAAATTCGCGGCAAGCTTTCCGGAGCTGGATGCGATGCGGCCCCATGCATGAGTGAAAGGCCCGGCAAACATGCCGGTCTGGCGCATGTGATTGCGGCAACGCGCTACTCGCTGGCCGGGGCGCGGCGATTGTGGCGGGAAGCCGCGTTTCGACACGAACTGCTGGCGTTTGGTCTCATCGTCGGATTGTTTGCCTTCAGCGCCGTGCCGTTATGGGCCTATCTCGGGGCCATTTTGCTGATGCTTGTCACCGTTGCCGTCGAGGCGGTCAACACCGCGATCGAGGAAGTGACAGATCATTCCTCGCCGGACTATTCCGACATGGCGAAACACGCCAAGGATCTGGGCTCGTTCGCAGTATCCTGCCTGTTGCTCGCCAACGGGCTGTGGGCTGTCTGGGTGCTGGCGCTCGCCTGGAACCTCGTGACGCTTTAAGATCAAGCCGGGGTGCAACCGGACCAAATCGCTGAAACGAAAAAGCCCGGACAGTCGCCTGTCCGGGCCTTTGTAGTCTGTCTGAGCGGCTGGATCAGAACTTCACGCCGATACCGAGACGGACCGAATGGTCGTCAAAGCCCGACGAGATGGTGGCGCCGCCGATACCGAAGTCTTCCGACTGGTAGTCGGTGTAGCGGTACTCAAGACGGGTGGTGATGTTTTCCGTCACGAAGGCTTCCGCGCCTGCGCCGACGGTCCAGCCGAAATGGGTGTTGCTGTCAGAACCGGCGCCGGTGGTGACTTCAGCCTGAGTGGCGGCAACACCGCCTGTGGCATAGAGCAGGAACGGATTGATGTCGTAACCCATGCGGGCACGCAACGAGCCGTTCAAACCCTGCTCGGCGGTTACGCCACCGACGTTGACATCCGCGCCGGAGAAGCCGACATCGGCTTCAACACCATAGACGATGCGGTCGGACTGCCAGTTGTAGCCGCCATAGACGCCACCGCCGAAGCCATCGGCATTGTCAGCCGGCAAGGCGCTGAACTCGCCCCATTTGTACTCGGCGTAGCCACCGACATATCCGCCGGTCCAGGTGTAGGTCTGAGGCAGCACTTCTGCGACCGGAGGTACGGGCGGCTGTTCCATGATAGCGTCCGCGGCCAGCACGGGTGCGGCAAGCGGCACGGAGAGGGCTGCGGCCAGCAGTGCCAGTTTACGAATACGCATGTTAATCTCCTTGTTCGATCAGGGTCCGCACCGGGCTTGGGACCGCGGGCGGCCGGACCATGTGATTTCGCGCCTCCCAACACCAGCGAAGATGGAGAGGGATTGCGGCGGCGGCGAAGCGGAATTGTGAAAACACAGCGGCAGAAAAACGGCAGTGCCCGGTGTTGCCTTCCTGCAACATTCTCCGCAGCAGGAATTGCCCCTTCCATTGCGTAGCGGCTGCCGCCGCCTATATGAGATGAGGTCCCATCCATTTCACGAGCGTTGATTCCCCGGCATGCTGAGTATCTTGACCCTGATCGCGGGCCTCGTCGTCCTTGTGTTTGCAGGTGACTATCTGGTTCGTGGAGCGGTTGCGCTTGCCGAAAAACTATCCATTGACCCCCTGATTATCGGACTGACGATCGTGGCCTTCGGCACCTCCGCGCCGGAACTGTTCGTTTCGTTGCAAGCCGCGTTCGACGGCGTTTCGGGGATCGCGATCGGCAATGTGGTTGGATCCAACATCGCCAATGTCTTGCTGGTGCTGGGTGCGCCGGCGCTGCTGATGACGATTAACTGCCGCGAGAACGGCATCGGCAAATCGCTGGCGGTGATGATTTTCATGACGCTGGCACTGATGGCCATGATGGCGCTTGGCGATGGGCTGAGCCGTCTTGATGGCGCGCTGTTGCTGGCCATGATCGGGCTTTACCTGGCCTGGCAGATCAAGGCGGCGCGCAGCTGCGGTCAGGACGACATCCCCGATTATCACGAGGAAGTGGCCGATCTTCCCCAGGAAACCTGGAAGACCGCGGTCTTTATCGTGGGCGGACTGATCGGCCTGCCGATCGGCGCCTGGCTGACGGTTGAGGGCGCGTCCCACCTCGCGCGGATGCTCGGCGCCACCGAGACCATGATCGGGCTTACCATCGTGGCGATCGGCACGTCGCTACCCGAACTGGTCACCTCGGTGATGGCGGCGTGGCGCAAATCCGGCGCGGTGGCGATCGGAAACGTCGTCGGATCCAATGTATTCAACATCGGTCTGATCCTGGGTGCTACGGCGACCGTGCTGCCGCTCGAGGTCGACACGCGTATCGTGAGGATCGACATCTGGGTGATGCTCGCGGCCAGCCTTTTGATCGTGGCGCTGGCGCATTGGAACGTGCCGATCAAAAAGCTTGGCGGCGCGGCTATGCTCGCGGCTTTTGCAGCCTATATCCTTTCGGTGTTCTAACTGTCGCGGCACAATCGCGGCCAGCAAGCTGGATTGCCGATGAGTTCCACATCTCCGACTGTTCTAGTGACCGGCGCCAGCCGCCGGATCGGTAAGGCGATTGCCCAGGATCTGGCGACCCATGGCTATGCGGTGGCAGTTCACGCCCATTCCCACGGCGAAGAAGCGCAGGCGCTGGCAATTGAGATCCGCGAGGCCGGCGGGGTGGCCGAAGCTTTCATCGCCGATCTGACCCGGGCCGGCGCGGTTCGCAAACTGCATGCGGATGTGACGGCGCGGCTTGGCTGGCCGGAGCTGATTGTCAACAACGCCTCCGCCTTTCAGGATGACGATGTTCGCAGTTTTGACGAAGATCTGTTCGATCTGCACTTTGCGCTGCACGTCAAAGCACCGGCGCTGCTGGCCGAGGCCATGGCAAACAGCCTTCCGGGCGGCCGCGAGGGATTGATTGTCAACATCATCGACCAGCGGGTGTGGCGGCTGACACCGCGGTTTTTTTCCTACACGCTATCCAAATCGGCGTTGTGGACCGCGACGCAAACCATGGCGCAGGCGCTGGCGCCGCATATCCGCGTCAACGCCATCGGCCCCGGCCCGACGCTTGCCAATCAGCGCCAGCGGAACGCGGATTTCGAAAGACAGGTCGCCGCCGTGCCGCTCGAGCGCGGACCGCAACTCGCCGAATTCGGCGCCACCATCCGCTATCTGCACGAGGCGCGCTCGGTGACCGGACAGATGATCGCGCTGGATGGCGGCCAGCATCTGGCGTGGAAAACGCCGGATGTCACCGAGGCCGGTGAGTAGACGCGCCACTTTATGGCAGCAATGGCGACCGGCCCGCTCGAGCTGCCCGTTCTCCCCTTGCCCGCACCGGCCGGGAAGTTGATAAGATCACCAGATGACTCGCCCTTCTCACCCTAAAGCTCCCAAACCATCCGGCGCGGCCGCGCCGTCCGATGGCGGGGTGATGTATGAGGAAACCGACAGCGACGAGGATGAGCAGATCGAGGCTGAAGCCCCGCCATCCGCATCGCCCATCGATGTATCCGGCATTGAATGGAACGAAAGCCCCGTCACCACTCCGGGCCTCAAGGGCGCGAAGGTGATCCAGGCCTTCGTCAAGCATCTGCCCAATCAGCCCGGCGTCTACCGGATGACCAATGAGGCGGGCGACGTGCTTTATGTCGGCAAGGCGCGGAGCCTCAAAAAACGGGTGACCAATTACGCGCAGGGCCGCGGCCATTCCAACCGGATCAACCGGATGATCGCGCAGACGGCGAATATGGAATTCGTCACCACCCGCACCGAAACCGAAGCGCTGCTGCTCGAGGCCAATCTGATCAAGCGGCTGAAACCGCGCTTCAACGTGCTGATGCGCGACGACAAGTCATTTCCCTATATTCTGGTAACCGGCGACCACGAGGCGCCGGCAATCTTCAAGCACCGCGGCGCGCGCAACCGCAAGGGTTCCTATTTCGGCCCGTTTGCCTCCGCCGGCGCGGTTGGCCGGACGATCAACGCGCTGCAGCGGGCGTTCCTGCTGCGCACCTGCACCGACAGCGTCTATGAAAGCCGCACCCGGCCTTGCCTGCTCTACCAGATCAAGCGCTGCGCGGGCCCCTGCACCGGCGAGATCGACACCGAAGGCTATCAGCGGCTGGTGGACGAGGCTCAGGCTTTTCTTTCCGGCCGCAGTCAGGCGGTCAAGGCGCAACTGTCGAACGCCATGCAGACAGCGTCAGAGGATCTCGATTTCGAACGCGCGGCAGTCTATCGCGACCGCCTGTCAGCGCTGAGCCATGTGCAAAGCCACCAGGGCATCAATCCCCATACCGTGGAAGAGGCCGATGTGTTTGCCATCCACCATGATGCCGGGATGGCCTGCATTCAGGTGTTTTTCTTCCGCACCGGGCAGAACTGGGGCAACCGCGCCTATTTCCCGAAGGCCGATCCGGCGCTGTCACCGGGCGAGATCCTGGGCGCCTTTATCGGGCAATTCTATGACGACAAACCGGCGCCGCGGATGATCCTGGTGTCGGATGATTTCGAGGACCGCAGCCTGCTCGCCGAAGCACTGGGCGTGCGCATGGACCGCAAGGTGGCGATCAGCCGGCCGCAGCGCGGCGAAAAACGCGAACTGGTCGATCAGGTGCTTACCAATGCCCGTGAGGCCCATGGCCGGCATCTGGCCGAGACCGCGAGCCAGGCGCGGTTGTTGGAAGGATTGGCCGAAACCTTCGGCCTTGAACGGCCGCCGCGGCGCATCGAGGTTTACGACAATTCCCACATCATGGGCACCAATGCGGTGGGCGGGATGATTGTCGCCGGGCCGGAAGGCTTTGTGAAAAACCAGTACCGCAAGTTCAACATCAAATCGACCGACATCACCCCGGGCGACGATTTCGGCATGATGCGCGAGGTGATGCAGCGCCGGTTTTCCCGGCTGATCAAGGAACATGGCGACGAAAGTCCTTCGGATCCAACGCCGGAAGCAGTTGGCGATGGCGAAGACATGCCGGAGACCGGCCCGCAGCCAATGCCAGCCTGGCCGGATCTGGTGCTGATCGACGGCGGCAAGGGGCAGATGAGCGCGGTGCGCGCGATGCTCGACGAGCTAGGGATCGCCGACAAGATCACCGCCATCGGGGTGGCCAAGGGCATGGACCGCGAGGCCGGCCGCGAACGCTTTTTCATGCAGGGCAAGCCGGATTTCACACTGCCGCCGCGCGATCCGGTGCTTTACTTCGTACAGCGGCTGCGTGACGAGGCGCACCGCTTCGCCATCGGATCGCACCGCGCCCGGCGCAAGAAAGAGATGGTGACCAATCCGCTCGACGAGATCGGCGGCATCGGGCCGAGCCGCAAACGTGCGCTGCTGCATCATTTCGGCACCGCCAAGGCGGTCTCGCGGGCCGGCGTCGATGATCTGGTCAAGGTCGAGGGCATCTCGCGAACCGTGGCGGAGCTGATCTACAATCACTTCCACGAGGACAAGCGCTGAGAGCCGAAAGATCCCTGGAACCGCGGCGAAACCTTCTGCACCTTATAGGTGTTATTTTCAAGAAATTTGACTAAAAGTTGTATTTTGCTACTATATCCGGGCAACATATGTGCGTCCGTCGCCTTTGGGCGGGCGCCGGGCCCGGGAGGACGAGACAATGGCCGAGGAATTCAAGGTCTTTATCGAACAGGACATCTCTCCGGAGGTGCGTGAGGAAATCGAAACAGCGATCCGCGCGGCGGTGCTGACTTCGGTGGCGAAGCTCGATTTTTCCAAGGAGATGTCGGTTGCCCCGATCAAGGGCATCGGCGGCGGACTGGCCGGCATCTATCTGCGCGCGCCGCGCTAGCCACATGGGCAAGCGCGCGGATGCAGACAGCGCGGCTGCCTGTCCCAGTGCCGCCTGCGAGCCGGGAAGCCGCCTGCACGGCCTTTTCGGACCGGACGGGCGGCTGATGAGGCTTTCGCCGCCACTTGAGATTGATCAATCCTTTGTCGAAGCGGCGCGGCAGGGCCGCTCGCCGACCAAACGGTTCCGGTTCACCAGCGAGTGCGTCGAAGGCCGCTGCGGCCAATGGCGGGACGGTAAATGCGGCGTGGCAATCAAGGCACGCGAGCAGCTTGCGGGTCACGCGGGAGCCGAAGCGCACGTCCGGCCCGGCGGTAGATCATCTGCCCTCCCGGCTTGCGCGATTCGCTCCACCTGCCGCTGGTTCGCTCAGGAAGGCGGCGATATCTGTGCTGCGTGCAGTTTCGTGGTCACGGATCAAAGCTGACCGGCAAAACACCACGCGCGCCGCGCCGGATTGCCGCAGACGCGTCTTCGCCACGCGAAAATGCGACCACCGGCCGGGATTATCTCTGACAGACACACACTAAGCCCATTCCGGCGGTTGACCTTTGGGGGCGCTCCCGCGCATCTTGCGGAAAATCCTCAAACGGGGCGCTCCATGGCTTCGCCAGCAATGAACATTCCCAACATGCTCACCTATGGGCGAATTCTGGCCGTGCCGTTGATTGTGTTGTGCTTTTTCGTCGAAGGCCGGCTGCATGGCTCGGACTTTGCCCGCTGGACGGCGCTCGGCATCTTCATCGTTGCATCGCTCACCGATTTTCTCGACGGCTATCTCGCCCGCATCTGGGACCAGACCTCGAATATCGGCCGAATGCTCGACCCGATCGCCGACAAGCTGCTGGTCGCCTCCGTGCTTTTGCTGATCGCCGCCGACGGCACCATTGCCGGCTGGTCGATCTGGGCGGCGATCATCATCTTATGCCGCGAGATCCTGGTCTCGGGGCTGCGCGAATATCTGGCGGCGCTGAAAGTGTCGGTACCGGTTACCTGGATCGCCAAATGGAAAACCGCGCTGCAGATGATCGCGCTGGGATTTTTGCTGGCCGGCCCCGCCGGTGACAAGGTTTTGCCTTACAATACCGAGATCGGCATCGGTCTGTTGTGGATCTCGGCGGTCATTACGATTTACACCGGCTATGACTATTTCCGCGCCGGTTTGCGGCATGTGGTGGATGAATGAGCGTGAAACTTGTCTATTTCGCCTGGGTGCGCGAGCGCATCGGCAAAGGCTCCGAAGAGATCGACCTGCCCGAGGGCGTGACGACAGTGGGCGAACTGATTGCCCACCTGTCGACGCTGGGCGAAGAATATGAGGCGGCCTTCGCTGTTCCCCAGGTGATCCGGGCGGCCATCGACGAGGAACATGCCGACCATGACGAAGCCATCGGCGCCGCGCGCGAGATCGCGCTGTTTCCGCCGATGACGGGCGGCTGAGATGACGGCGCCGCATCGCCCGACCGGCGAGGCTTCCGCGCATCCCGCGGCATCGGTTACAGTTCGCATTCAGGCCGAAGACTTTGACATTGCCCATGAGACCGGATTGCTCACGCAAGGCCGGGCGGATGTTGGCGCAGTCGCAAGCTTCACCGGCCTGTGCCGCGATGAGGGCGGGAGGCTTTCAAGCCTGGAGCTCGAGCATTATCCCGGCATGGCCGAACGCGCCATTCGTGTGATCGCCGACCAGGCCGTCTCGCGGTTCGGGCTGACGGGCATCGTCGCAATTCACCGCTACGGCAAGATCGCGCCCGGTGCCAACATCGTTTTCGTGGCGGCTGCCGCACCGCATCGCCAGGCCGCGTTCGACGGGGCGGCGTTTCTGATGGATTTTTTAAAGACCGATGCGCCGTTCTGGAAGAAGGAGCACCTCAAGGAGGGCGGCTCGGGCGAATGGGTCTCGGCCAAGGACGCCGATGACGCAGCCAAGGCGCGCTGGGACGAAACGATCAAGCCGCAATGACCAGGCGAAAGCCCGGCGAGGAGCCAAAATGATACGTGCGGGATGGTTTTGTTCGGCAATGTGCGCCCTGTCAATCGGCATGGCTCCGCTTGCGACGGCGCAAACCACAAAAGCTTCGCAGACAGATACCGATGCCATTTATGATATTGCGCTGAGCAACATCATCCTGATCCTTCATCACGAAATCGGCCACGCGTTGATCGATCAATTCGGACTGCCGGTGGTCGGCCAGGAGGAGGATGCGGTCGACGCCTTTGCGACCTTGTTGGTGCTGGATACTTACGAGGATCCCGGACCGATCCTGCTTGATTCGGCAGCCATGTGGTTTGCCTTTGACGAGTTGTCCAAACAGGAGGGGCATGAGCCCAGCTACTACGACGAGCATGATCTCGATATCCAGCGCGCCTACCGGATCCTTTGCCTGGCCCATGGGCTTGATCCGGACACCTATGCCGAAGCCGCCAAACGCCGGGCGATGCCAGATGAGCGGCTGGAGACCTGCGAATATGACGCCGCACTGGCATCGGACTCCTGGGAGGTCCTGCTTGAGGGAGCGCAGCGCCAGGGAGACACCCCCGCCGGCGCCGTGACAGTGGCAATCAACTCCAGCGAGGAATTTGACGATCTCCGGCAGGAGCTCGAATACACCGGAGTTCTGAAAGATATCGGCGAGTGGATCGACACGCACTACGCCTGGCCCAATCCGATGGTGCTCGAAGCGTCCGAGTGTGGCGAGGTCAATGCGTTTTATGATCCGGCCGAAATCAAGATCACCTTGTGCTACGAGATGATGGACGAATTGCTTTACGTCGCCGAAACACTGAAGCAATAGACCACCCGCGACCGGCGTTGCGATCAGCCCTTTTGAAGGCCCTGAACCAGCAATTCGGGTGCAAGCTCCCCAAACGAAAACGGCTCCTGAGGGGCGCCTTGCAATCCATCGAACCTTGAAGGGTTCAGCCTACGATTTCGGGGCCGGAGAACCGGTGGACGATTTCTTCAGAGGTGGTTCAGGCGGTTTCCGGGACGAACTCCTGGAGTCCGGCTGGCAGCCCGGGCATCAGATCACGTCATGCCAACGCCAAACGCGATCTACCGGGATTGAGGACGCGCGATTCCGGCCGTTGGGCTTCGCCCAGCGGGACTTTTACGATGTCGGGTGCTGCCATGGCGTGCATCAGCGCGGAATAATTCATCTGAAACCTCACCTCGCTTCCGACGCGCGGATGTTGCCGGCTGGTGGCCATCACCGTGTGGTCGCTGGTAGCGCCAACCAGCACACCGCTCCCAGGCATTGTAAGACCTTCGACGTCGGTGTCCTGCCGCCCAATGGCAAGGATCGACCGCGCGACCGGAGCATCGCCGGCTGCGGAACATGGAGTTGCCGGATCGCCCTTCGTAAGCCTGAAAACCTCTGGATTAGCTTGTGTTTCAATCACTTCGGCGATCAAAGCAAATGCATCGGTCCATAGTCCGTCGATTGGATGCCCGGAGATCGGGTCGACGCCCAGAAGGATAGCCTCTCCCAACCGCAGATCGTTGATGCGGTATGGCTGATCTTGTCCCAGCGCCCATGGCAAATTGGCCGAGTTGCCGCCGGATATCGTGGCAAGCCGAAAATCGAACATCACCTCGAGCTTTTTGGCGATCCTTGACAGATCAGACATGTCTGACGCTTCGGGCACCTGGCCTTGAAGACAGGCGAAATTTGCGCCGATGCCTTTGAGAACCACGCCCGGCATGCCCAAAACCTGCCGTGCCACCGCACCGAGATGTTCGGGCAGGATCCCCTCGCGCATATCGCCCATTTCAACCATCAAGATGATGCTATGAACTGTCTTCATGCGCATCGAAGCCGATGCGAGGCCGGCGATTACCGACATTTCGGTGTTGTAACTCGTCTGACAGTTCAACACGATGTCGTCGAGCTGGCTTGGCAAGGGTGTACGGATCATGGAGACCGGACACGTGATACCGGCCCTGCGAAGCCTCATCACATTGCTGATGCGCGCCTCCGCAAGCCCTGAAACGCCGCCATCAAGCATGGCTCTTGCGACGCCCGGGTGTCCGCAAACGGCCTTCGTCACCCCGGTGACTGCGATCCCGCGCACTTTCAATCGTTCAACGAGGCTGCGCGCATTCTGGCGGATCTTTCCCAAGTCAATCTCGAGGCGCGGTGTAGCCACTAAGCCGCCACACCGGGCTTCTGGCAAAGATCGGGAAAAGCCTCCTGCACCAGTCCGACGAGCCGCGCGGCCGGGCGGCTGAGTGCGTCGGTAACCGGCAGGCCAAGTTTTTCCGACCAGTTGGTTATTGCGGCTGCAATCTCGGCATCACTCATGTGCTCGTGATTGATGGTCAGGCCAATTACCCTGGTGTCGGCAAAGGCTTCGATCAGGGCAATCTCGGCCAAAGGATCAGGCATGGCCATATCGGGAAAGTCGCAGCGGTGCGCGCGCTTGGGCGCATGTTGCAGGATGACGGCGTCAGGCTGGCTGCCGCGCAGAATGAATGCGGATGTGCAAAAGGCAGGATGGCTTAATGCGCCCTGGCCTTCGATCAGGATAACATCGGGTTGTTCAGCATCAGATGCCGCGACAATGGCCCCTTCAAGTTCGCCGCAACAGAATTGCGGCGGAACCGCATCCATCGCCACACCATATCTTGCGCCTTGCATCAGGCCGGTCTGCCCGGTGCCGACCAGCACCGTCTTGATGCCTTGGGCGTTCAAGGCGCGTGCCAGCACGGTCGCGGTCGTCCTTTTGCCAATCGCACAATCGGTCCCGAGCACTGCAATCCGGATGGCGCCCACCTTGGCGACACTGCCGTCAAACAGGCGCATGTCCTTGCTGAGCTTTGGCTTGCGGATGTCGCGGATGGTCACGCCACGGGATGCGGCCAGGGCCGAAAATTCGGCGTCATCGCTGAGATATTCATGCAGACCGCTGACAATGTTCATGCCATCCGCGATTGCCGCGCGGACAACGCCGCGATCGGTTGGCGAGAGCTTCCCGCTTGATGGAGCCATGCCATAAATCAAGGTGTCCGGGGTTGCCGGTTCATTTTTGATCGCAGCTTGAAGAGTGGCGAACACAGGGATGTGGTTGATCACACCGTCCAGAACCATGCCGCTGTCCGATCCGTCCTGCGTGCTGTCGATCACCGAGACAATGCGATAGGACTGCGAATGCCTGATGAGGCCGTTCGCGGTCTTGCCATCGATCCTGGCGAAGTTCCCCTCGCAGTAGACAATCGCCGTTGGCGTGTGCTCCGTCCTGGAATCCCCTACGGCGCCCTGATCCAGGGAGTGTCCGGAAAGCGGGGCCTGCATCGCCTTGGCGTTGTGCTGAGGAGTGGGTTCGGTCTTGAGTTCGGTGTTCATGCCTGGTCCTTATGGTCGACCCGGGCACCAGATCTTGTAGCGCTGGCGCGGGTGATTAAGCTCCGGGCTGATTGCCCGGGGATCTGATGGCTTTGAAGGCATTGCGGTATTCCCGGCCACGATCTCGTAACCGGCACGATCCGACAGTAGTCCGACGGCAAGCGCATGGGCCTGGCCAACCACTCCAGACGGATGCTGGAGGGTCATAGATGACGTGGTCGTGCGCGCAGAGTCGGCAACAGCCCCACACACCAGCCCTCCATGAGGGGCGTGACACCTGAATTATCGGATTGAGAAACGCGAATTCGCTTCGGCGGGCAATGCGCCCGGGCGGCACAAGTCAAGCGCCGCTACACGCAGTACATAGGCACTCCGCGCTCCATAAGCAACCGCGATTGTCCTGATAGAGGTGCCGCACCGCGCTTTAGCCGTCCTCGGTTTCAAGGCTGCGGCGGACAAGTCGACGGATTGACCCGCGCCTCAAGGCAGCAATACGCGATGCGTGGAGTTGCATCAAAACGTGCTAGCGGCACCCGCTGGCAAGTTCAGCTCGAAGATGGCTTTGAATACAAAAACGGCTCCCGAAGGAGCCGTTTCGCAGTCAGTTCATGGCTTGAATTCAGCCGACGATTTCGGTGCCCGAGAACCAGTAGGAGATTTCTTCAGCGGCGGTTTCCGGCGCATCCGAGCCATGCACGGAGTTTTCGCCGATCGACAGGGCGAAGGCTTTGCGGATGGTGCCTTCAGCGGCGTCGGCCGGGTTGGTGGCGCCCATGACTTCGCGGTTTTTCAGAATGGCGTTTTCACCTTCCAGCACCTGAACGATGGTCGGGCCCGAAGACATGAACTCGGTCAGTTCGCCAAAGAAGGGACGCTCCTTGTGGACCGCATAAAAGCCTTCGGCTTCGCGCAGGCTCATCCACACGCGCTTGGAGGCAACGACGCGCAAACCTGCGTCCTCGAGCATCTTGGTGATGGCGCCGGTCAGATTGCGCTTGGTGGCGTCGGGCTTGATCATCGAGAAAGTGCGTTCAATCGCCATGGCGGTGAATTCCTGTTGGTTGGTGAGCGCCCGAGCGATGTTCGGCCGGGTCAATTCAGGGTGCAAAAAATCCGGGCCGCATCAATCCGCCCCGGAGTTGCGGCCTAAATAGCCCCATGCCCCGCCAATCGCAAGAGGGGTTACGGGAATGGGCCGAAGGCTCTCTTCGGCCAGCACTCGCCGCAGCCAGTCGGCAACCCGGGAGACGGGTCCGCGTGTTGCGGTTCCGGGATTTTGCACCAGCCAGATGGAGTTCGGCCGCTCAAGGGCCTTGTCGCCGAAGGGGGCAACCAAGAGGCCAGCTTGCAAACTGTCGCGTATCATCGACAAGCGCGCCAGTGCAACGCCCTCACCGCACTCCGCGGCCCGCAGCACAATGTCGCCGGAATCAAACTGCAAGCCCGAACCGGCGTCACTGTCGCCCAAGCCATAGGCCCGCATCCAGTCGCGCCATTGCGCGCCCGGATCGCGATCATGGAGCAGCCGCATTGCGCCAATGCCGGTTCCGGGTGGCAAACTGCGCAGATATCCAGGACTGGCAACGGGCAGAAGCAGGTCGTTGCAAAGCGCCATCGCACCAGCCTCCGGCCAGGGGCCAGGCCCGAAGCGTATCGACAAATCCGCTCCCTGGGTTTGTGGCGCGGCAACGTCACGACTGATCGTCACGGAGACGTCAATGCCGGACAGCGCCTGTTTGTGCTCAAGCATTCGCGGAAACAGCCATCGTGAAGCGAAGGATGATGTGGTGTTGATGACGACACCGTTGCGGCTGCGCGGCCGGGAAATGGCGGCGACGGCTGCCTCCAACCCCGCCATGGCCGAGACTGCGGCGTTGGCCAACAGGCGGCCCTCCGGCGTCAGCTCGATCTTGCGTCCCTGGTTCCGGCGCCGCGTCACCGGCACCCCGACAACCGCCTCAATCTCGCTTAGCGAGCGGCTGACGGCGGAATGGGAGATGCCCAATCGCGCAGAAGCGGACCGGACCCCTCCCTCCTCCATGACCGCGGCCAAGGCGCGCAAATGGATAAAGGCTGGCAACATGGTCTACTTGATAGACCAGTTTTGTTTGCGATTGAACCAGTTTTTCTCTTCCGCTTCGCTAGTATCGGCTTCGATGATCGCAACTGAAGGCCGAATACAATGTTGATTGAAGGAAAATGGATTGATGATGCCGACCGGATCGCTGCCGCCAGTTGTCGCACATTGAGCCCAAAGTGGTCTTCAACATCGACCATATGTGAAGTCGGATCGCCCGTGTCGCGGTACATATTGGTCGCGTCCTACAGTTGCCCGTGGTCGCATGCGACCCTGATCGCCCGCAATATCCTGGGACTTTGCGAACTGATCCCAGTTCATATTGCCGGAGGTCCACGGATTCAGGGCTATAGGCTGGCCGACGAAGGACCGATCGCATTTCCGAACGTCAGTTCCAGCGCGACTGATGGTCCCGTCCGTCACGTGCATCAGCTCTACACGGCCACCGACCCGAACTATACCGGACGGGCTACGGTTCCGGTGCTGTGGGATTCGCAGAATTGCAAACTGGTTCTGGGCGATTCCGCCGACATTCTGCAGTGGCTTGATGCCGTGTCCGCGCAATCTGGATCTGCACAGCCGGGCGTTCGGCTACACCCCGAAGACCAGCGCGGTGACATGGAGCATCTGCTCGAGCTGTTGCGGGGCCAGTTGGCCGAGCCGATTTACCGGGCCGGGCTGGCCCGGGAGCAGAGCGTCTACGACCATGCGGTTGACCAGGTGTTTTCCTCCCTGGACAAGCTCAACTCGATGCTGGAGAGCAGACGCTTCCTTCTCGGCCCGTGGCTGTCGGCCTGCGACATCCGGCTGTTCTGTCTGCTTGTGCGCTTCGACGCCGCCTATTTGCCGCTCTTTCGCATCACCCGCAAACGCATAGCCGATTACCAGGGGTTATGGGCATTCGCCCGCGATGTCATGGCCTGGCCCGGGGTGCGCGTAACCGTCGACATGCAAGCCATTGTGGAAGGCTATTTCCTCAATGATGGCGATACCAATCCGCACCGCATAGTCCCGGAAGCACCTGACCTTGACTGGACGCCCGATCCTGACCGCAGACGGCTCGGATCGACGGCCTGACAGCCGCAACAGGAGCCGCGGGATTTGGTTCTCATCTTCAATCATTGTAGGATTGCACCATGACAAGCTCAGTTGTCGCCACCGGACTGATCGCCGCCGTGGTCTTCGGCTTCGGCGCCCACAGTCAAGCGATGTTCAAAGCCGGCGGCCAGCGAATGCTGCGCCCGGTGATCGACGCCTTCACCGCCAATCTGGTGGGATGGCTCCTAATGTTCGCCGTGGCGCTGGCTGCACTGTATTTCCTCCCCGCCTGGGCCTCCAGCGTAGCGATCTTCGTTTCGGCGATATTTCTGGCGCTGGCCGGGGCGGCACGCTATCTGGCACCGCCGGGCGCATTCGCCCGGGATTTGCCCGCGGCGACGCGGTCGAGTGCTTTCTTGCCGGTGCCGCGCGCGGGCGAAGCATGGGCGATGGCGTTTTTCCTGGCTGGTTCGGCGCTCACCGGATCGGTTACGCTGGCAGTCGCCTTTGCCGGACTGACAGTGCTCACTGTTATGGGACTGGGTTTGTGGGCGGCGGCAGGCTGGTCAGGCTGTCAGATGCTCAGTTCCGGCTGGCATCGGCGTCACCTGGATTGGGCGTTCGGCATTTTTCTGTTTGTGGCAGGGATCGCGGCGCTGTTGCCGGGGTAGTAGCTTCGAGCGCTACTGGTCCGCGGCGGGCACTGAACGACCGAGGCCATCATGGAGATCAAGGCAGCGCTCGAACCAGTCGGCAACCGCGCTGCCATCTTCCAGCAAAGACGCCGTCGACGTGATCCGCGCCCATTGCAGCGCGCCAAAGACGATATAATCCGCAAACAAGGGTGAGGCGCCGCCAATCCAGGGCTGCTTTTTGAGCATCACCTTGAGCGGCAGCAGCTTGGCGGCAAAGCTTGCGATCTCCTGGTCGCGGCGCGCGGTCACGTCCGTGAACCGCTCTCCGAGCTTCACTTCCCGGCTTTCGCGGAAGTACGTCTTGTCTTCGGGCACAAGGAAATCGAGGACTTCCTGCAACAGGATCGGTGCGAGCGCCACATGCAACGTCGACTGGGACCAGGATTCGACAAAACGCGCCAGCGCCTGGCCACCCTCCCCGCCAAACAGCGACGGCCGATCCGGATAGGTCTCATCGAGATAATCGGCAATCAGGAAGCTGTCGGCCACCACCTTGGTTCCGTCACGGATTATCGGAACCGTTTTCGACACGCCCTGCTCGAGCTGCGGAACTTCCATAAAGCAGACGTTGCGACGCTCAAACGGCAATCCCTTATGGGCCAGCGCCATCGCCACTTTCCAGCAATGCGGACTGAATGGCCGCGCGGGATCGGCGCCGATAAGGTCGTGCAGAATGATGCTCATGAGTGTCAGCTCCGGAAATAAATTTAAGATCTATGTTGAACGTTGATTGGCCAGTTTCATACTCTGATTTCTTTTAGCGCCGAGACGTTGCCACCGGCAAACCCAGATGCCGTTTCATGGTGTGAAAATCCTTGTCTCGATGCAAAAGCGGAATTTTGTTCTCTATGCACCAGGTGGCGATAATCACATCAATGGTGCCGCGTGGCGTTATGCCCCCACGCCGCAATGTGCGGTAGGCCTGGGCGGCAATCGGAGCAATTCGCGGTCCGCAGAGAGTTTCTACCGGCAGTTCGGAAAAGGCCCGGCGGATACGTTCGACATCGCGTTGATATCTGGGGCCCTGCAAAAGTTCGACCAGAATAAGATCGCCAACAAGCGCCCGCCCCTCGATGATCGCCTGTCTAAGCAACGCAACCTCCGACGAGTTTCGCCCGGCAAAGAAATCAATCCAGACCGAGGTGTCAACCAGGATCATCGGAGCTGGCGCGGCAAATCTGCTTCATCGGTCCACTCAATTGAACCTTCCAGTTCGAGAAGCGCCTTAGCCGCTCGTTTGCGACGCAATTGATCACGAAGCGCATCATCAATGACCTGACGTTTGGTCTTTCGACCCGTCAGCTTCATCAACTCCTGCACAACTGCGTCATCGATCTCTATATTCGTGCGCATGGCAGCTCACATGTGTATGTTTTTGGAAATTATACACATCGCTCCATGTTCGCGCAATGCATCCCCTTGCCATTTGCGCCAAACCCGGCCAGAAGCGCGGGCATGCTGACGATCACCGACCTTTCCGCCCGCATTGCCGGACGCCTTTTGATTGACAATGCCTCGCTGGCGCTGCCGGCGGGCATCAAGGCCGGGCTTGTGGGGCCCAATGGTGCGGGAAAATCGACGCTGTTCCGGATCATCACCGGTGAGATGGCGACCGAAACCGGTCATATCTCGATCCCCAAAAACACCCGTGTTGGTCAGGTCGCGCAGGAAGCGCCGTCTGAAGAAACCGCGTTGATCGAGATCGTGCTGCGCGCCGATATCGAGCGCACAAAGCTGATGGCCGAGGCGGAAACCGCGACCGACCCCAACCGGATCTCCGACATCCAGACCCGGCTGATCGACATCGACGCCCATTCGGCCGAAGCCCGCGCCGCCTCGATCCTGGCCGGCCTCGGTTTCGATCAGGCGGCCCAACAGCGCCCGGCGTCAAGCTTTTCAGGCGGCTGGCGAATGCGCGTGGCGCTGGCCTCGGTGCTGTTTGCCGAGCCGGATCTGTTGCTGCTCGATGAGCCGACCAACTATCTCGATCTCGAAGGCACCTTGTGGCTAGAGGACTATGTCCGCCGCTATCCGCATACGGTGCTGATCATCAGCCATGACCGCGACCTTCTCAACACGGCGGCCAATGCCATTGTGCATCTCGATCAGAAGAAGCTGACATTCTATCGCGGCGGCTTCGACCAGTTCGAACGCCAGAAGGCCGAACGCGACGAGCACCAGATGAAGGCGCGCGAGAAGAGCCTCGCCGCGCGCAAGCACATGGAAGCCTTTGTCGAGCGGTTCCGGGCCAAGGCTTCGAAAGCCCGTCAGGCGCAGTCCAGACTCAAGGCGCTCGAACGCATGGGGACGGTCGACGCGGTGGTGGAAAGCAATGTCCGCGGCTTCTCCTTTCCCCGGCCCGATCGGGGTGTGGCTTCGCCGATCATTGCCATTGAAGACGGTTCGGTGGGTTACATACCGGGATCACCGGTGCTGAGCCGGCTCGACCTGCGCATCGACGCCGACGACCGCATTGCGCTTCTGGGATCGAACGGCAACGGCAAATCGACCTTTGCCAAGTTCATCGCCGGGCGGCTCGAGGCCGAGGATGGGCGGCTCAAGCTGGCGCCACAGCTCAAAACCGGGTTCTTTGCCCAGCACCAGATGGATGATCTCAGACCGCGGGAATCCGCGGTGGCGCATGTGCGTGCGTTGATGCCCGATGCGCCGGAAGCCAGGGTGCGGGCGCGGGTGGCGCAGATGGGGCTGACAGCGGACAAGATGAACACGCCCGCCAAGGATTTATCGGGCGGTGAAAAGGCACGGCTGCTGATGGGGCTTGCCACTTTCGACGCGCCCAATCTGATTATCCTCGATGAACCCACCAACCATCTCGACATCGACAGCCGTGCGGCGCTGATCCGCGCTCTCAACGATTTTCCCGGCGCGGTCATCCTGATCTCCCATGACCGGCATCTGATCGAGGCCACGGTGGACCGGCTGTGGATTGTGCGCGACGGCACGGTGAGCTCATTTGACGGCGACCTCGAGGATTATCGCCAGGAGGTGGTTGGCACTTCCGGCCGCGGCAAAAAGGCGGCCGATGGCGATGGCGGCTCCAAGGCCGAGAAGCGCAAACAGGCCGCCCAGCAGCGCGCAAATCTCGCGCCGATGAAGAAAAGACTCAATGATCTTGAATCCTTGGTGCAAAGGCTTACCAAACAGATTCAATCGCTTGATGCGGAGCTCGCGAAGCCCGAGCAGTTTGCCGACGCGCTCTACAAGATCACCCAGAAATCCAAGCAACGCGCCGAGCGCGCAGCCGAACTGGAGCAGGCCGAACTGCAATGGCTGGAACTGACCAGCGAGTATGACGATAAGTCGGCGGCCGAATAGCGGCGCCCGATCGCGGATCTTAAACATCAGCGCGCCTGATGGGCCGGTCACGTTTTCGAATAAACGCCCGAATTCAGGCTGACTGCGGCCCCTGGTTTGGCTACTGATTGGCCATGTTGTTCGACCTGCCCGATGACGACACGCTTTATGCGGCGCTGCTCTCGCGTGATCCCGGCTATGACGGTCAGGCCTATGTAGCGGTGTCGTCCACCGGGGTGTTTTGCCGGTTGACCTGCCCGGCGCGCAAACCCAAGCGCGAAAACTGTACATTCCACGCCACCGTCGGCGCCTGTATCGAGGCCGGCTATCGCGCCTGCAAGCGATGCCATCCCATGGCCCCGGCGGCGGAGGCCGAACCGGCGATCAAGGCGCTGCTTGCGGCGATGATCGAGCGGAAAGGCCATCGCTGGAGCGAAGCCGACGTGGCGCGCATGGGATTTGACCCCTCCACCGTACGGCGCGCTTTTAAACGCCATTTCGGGATGACCTTTCTGGAGATGGCGCGGCTTGAACGGATCCGCAATGGCATGACCACGCTGTCGGACGGCGGCAAGGTGATCGAAGCGCAGATTGATGCGGGCTTTGCCTCGCCAAGCGCGTTCCGCGAGGCGTTTGCCAAGCTGATGGGGCGGCCGCCCGGCGGCTTTCCGGACAACTCGCTGGTCAAGGCCAGCTATATCGACACGCCGCTCGGCGCGATGATTGCGCTGTGCGACGCCACCCATTTGCACCTGTTGGAATTCGCCGACCGGAAGGCGCTGCCAACGGAACTCAAGCGCATGTATGCCGCGCTCAACGGCCGGATCGGCATCGGGCGCACGGCGCTCACGGCACAGATCGAGCGCGAGCTGGGTGAGTATTTCGACGGCCGTAGAGCCTCTTTCACCGTGCCGATGGCGTTTTTTGGCAGCGACTTCACCAAAAGTGTCTGGCGGGCGCTTGCCGGGATACCGGCCGGTGAGACCCGCAGCTATTCCGAACTCGCCAGGGCAATCGGCAGGCCTTCGGCGACCCGCGCGGTGGCCCGCGCCAACGGCGCCAACCAAATCGCCCTGCTGGTGCCCTGTCACCGGGTGCTTGGCGCTGACGGTTCGCTCACCGGCTATGGCGGCGGGCTATGGCGCAAGCAAAAACTCATCGAAATCGAACGGCGCTACTCAGCGGTTGCGCCGATGGAAACCGGAACCATGGAGAAAACCAGTCATGACCCAAGTTGAAAAAGCAATCGCCTTCACCGCGCTCCACAAGGCGGGCGACCCGCTGGTGCTGTTCAATATCTGGGATGCGGGCAGCGCCAAGACAGTGGCCGAAGCCGGCGCCGCGGCGATTGCCACCGGAAGCTGGTCGGTGGCCGCGGCGCAAGGGTACCCAGATGGCGAGAAGATCCCGCTTGAGCTGCTGCTTGATATCGCCAAGCGCATTGTGGATGCGACCACCCTGCCCGTTTCCATCGATTTCGAAGGTGGTTACGCGCGTGAACCCGAGGCGCTGAAGGCCAATATCGCAGCCCTGATCGCGACGGGCGCGGTGGGGTTGAATTTCGAGGACCAGATTGTCGGCGGTGACGGGCTCTATGGCGAGAGCGAGCAGGCCGGCCGCGTTGCCGCCGTTCGCGAGGCCGCAGAACAGGCCGGAGTTCCACTGTTTATCAATGCGCGCACGGATTTGTTCCTCAAAGAGCGCGAGCCGCTCAAGCACAAGGATCTGATCGACCAGGCGCTCAGCCGCGCCAAAGCCTACGCGGATGCCGGCGCCAGCGGCTTTTTTGTTCCCGGCCTCAGCGATCCGGATCTGGTCGCCAAGGTCTGTGCGCAGTCGCCGCTGCCGGTCAATGTGATGCGTTTGGGAGCGATGCCGCCGCGCGCTGATTTGGGAGCATTGGGCGTATCGCGGATTTCAGCCGGCCCGGGCCCCTATCGCGACATGATCGCTCATGTGAGCGCACAGTTCATAGCACTGAGCTGACGGGCACGCCCCGCCCGTCGCCTGTTCCAGGTCGCCCCGCCGCCACACGGCGTTCAATGGATGCTCACGATCTGTTGATTTGGGGCAAATCCCAGCTTTGATAGTCTGGAGCCGTAGAATTCTGGGGGCTTTGGGACGATGGCGACGGGCGCAACAACGTTCGATCCGTCCAAAACGGGATGGTGTCTTCAGGCGCGCGCGACACGCTCGCGCGTCAGTGTTGCGACTGGTTTGGCCGCGGTGATGGTGCTGGGTCTTGCTTTGGTGGCGGCAGGTTGCACCTCGGGGAAACCGGGTACGACACACCGCAATTATTTCGTCCATGGTGCGGATGCACAGGCGTTTGCCCGCAGCGTTCGCAGCAACGCGCCGCGTGCTGGACGCGCTTTCGGCCTGGTCGAGATCACCTTTCATCCCGATTTCACGCTGGTGCCCAAGGACAGGGGATGTCGCGCCCAGGTCCGTGACGTTGATCTGGAACTAGTGATCACTTTGCCGAAATGGCGGTCTGGCAAATCCGTGCCGGCCGGCGTCAAACGGCGCTGGACAAGGTTCCGGCAAACCATCACCCGACATGAAGACACCCATGTGCGTATTGCGCGCAGCTACGCAAAACGGATGGCCAAGGCGATTGCCGCCACCCGCTCCAACAAGGATTGCCGCGATCTTTCCCGAAAGATCAAAACACGGATCGCCAAGATCAAGGTCGATCATCTCAAGGCCCATGCCCGGTTTGACAGGCGTGAACGCAAACGCCTCAAGACCTTGCTCTAATCCACGTCGACAGGCGCTGCTCAAGCTCAAGCCATGCCTCAGATTTGGTGTGAACACTGCGTCCGCGGTTGGCGGACGCAGTGCAGCCCAAGAATGTGGTATCGGAGGGCAGCCGGGTAATCCGTGTTGACGTTGGAGACCAGCAATGAGCGATTTGACCTTTCCCGCCCTGCCCTATGCCCAATGGGTCGAGACCAAGGAGACCCTGCATCTGTTCCTGCAGATCATCGGCAAGATCCGATTAAAGGCCCACCCCAAGCAAAATCACTGGTGGCACGTGACCCTCTATCCGGCGGCGCGCGGGCTCACCACCGGCCGCATTCCCTATCAGGGCGGCGGCTTTCAGATCGATTTCGACATGCTCGACCATCTGGTGCTGATCTCCAGGAACGATGGCCGCGTTGAATCCTTCCCGGCAGCGGGCAAGACGGTGGCTGCGTTTTACAAATCGGTGTTTGAGGCGATGGAGCGGCTGGAACTCGGCGTCGCGATCAAGGCCGTGCCCTATGAGAACAAGAGCACGATCCCCTTTGCCGAGGATGAAGAGCACAAGATCTACGATCGCGACGCCGTCACCCGCTTCTGGCGGGCGCTTTGCTCAATCGCATCGGTGTTCGAGCGGTTTCGCGGCGAGTTTGCCGGCAAGCAAACGCCGGTACATCTGTACTGGCATTCCTTCGATCTGGTTTCCACGCGCTTTTCGGGCCGCGCCGCGCCTCTCGAAAACGCCCGCACCCAATCAGACCGTGAAGCTTATTCTCATGAGGTCATTTCGGTCGGTTTCTGGCCCGGCGATGACACATTCCCGGAAGCCGCTTTTTACGGCTATGCCTATCCGGAACCGGAAGGATTGAGCCAAACCAGCCTGTCACCGGATGCGGCGTTCTGGGCGGAGAAAAACGGCGGTGCGCTGGCGGTTCTCAAATATGAGGATATGCGCCAGGCCGCCGATCCGGAAGCCGCGCTGCTGGCCTTCCTGCAAAGTGTCTATATGGGTGCTGCAGCAAAAGCCGGCTGGAAAACCACCGACTACGCCCACGCCTATGCCGATCGCACCTGAGTACGGGCGGGTTTATAAAGCGCCGGTCATGCTTTCTTGACCCAGCGACGGTCCTCGGTCTGCTGCCAATAGGTCAGTGCGTGGCCATCGTCCTTGAGCCGCTTCCATTGCGTCCGGGCGGTCTCGAGCTGGGTCTGATCGTGACCGTCAAACATCATCACAAGCCGCTCGGCGCCTTCGAGTACAGGCACCTGCGCGCCATCGGCGACAAAGCGGACGGTCGAGTTGTTCGCCGCATCCGACGACAAGGTCAAAAGCACCGGCTGGCGCTCGGCGTGGGGCGGCTGGTCCGCCCCATGCGGCAAAAACGCCTCATCACGATAGGTCCAAAGATGCGCATCCAGCGCCGCGCAGCGCTCTTCGCTGCCCAGATGAACTGAAACCCGCCACCCCCGCTCGAGGCTTTTTTCGAGCAGAGGCGGCAGCGCATCCTCAAGCCGGGATTCGGTCAGGTGATAGAACAGAACCTCGGCCACGCTGCGGCTCTCCTCAGCTTTCGTAATTGGCGCGGACCAGTTCATCGAGCAACCGGACGCCGAAGCCAGAGGCCCAGGACTGGTTGATCTCGGTGGACGGCGACCCCATCGCGGTGCCGGCAATGTCGAGATGCGCCCATGGCGTGTCGCCCACAAAGCGCTTGAGGAATTGCGCCGCGGTGATGGAGCCGGCGTAACGGCCGCCGGTGTTTTTCATATCGGCGAACTTGGAATCGATCATCTTGTCGTAGTCGGGGCCCAGCGGCAGCCGCCAGACCCGCTCCCGGGTGGTTTCGCCGGCCTTGACGAGCGCTTGACTGAGCTCATCGTCATTGGAGAACAGGCCGGCATGATGCTGGCCCAACGCCACCATCACCGCCCCGGTGAGCGTGGCGAGATCGATCATGACCGCCGGCTTGTATTTCTCCTGGCAGTAGGTCAGCGCATCGCAGAGAACCAGCCGGCCCTCGGCGTCGGTGTTGATGATTTCGATGGTCTGGCCCGACATCGAGCGTACGATATCACCGGGGCGCTGGGCCGCGCCGTCGGGCATATTTTCCACCAGGCCGATGATGCCGACGGCATTGACCTTGGCCTTGCGGGCAGCAAGCGTGTGCATCAATCCGATCACTGCCGCCGCGCCACCCATGTCGCCTTTCATGTCTTCCATGCCGGCGGCGGGCTTGATCGAGATGCCGCCGGTGTCGAACACCACGCCCTTGCCGACAAAGGCCACCGGCTGGTCCTTGGGCTTTGCGCCCTGCCAGCGCATGACCGCCAGTCGCGGCGGCCTGACCGATCCCAGCGCGACGCCGAGCAGCGCTTCCATTTTGAGCTTCTTCATGTCCTTTTCGGTGAGGATTTCCACCTCCATGCCAAGCGCTTCTAGCGCTTTGGCGCGGTCGGCGAACTCCACCGGGCCAAGCACATTGGCCGGTTCATTGACCAGATTGCGCGCAAGTTCGACCCCTCCCGCCACTGCTTCGCGGATGGTGAACGCCTTCTTGCAGGCGGTGGCGTTGCTGTGCTGGAAGACGATCTTGACCTTGCGCACGCCGGCATCGTCATCATCGCCCTTCTTGGTCTTGTAGGCGTCAAACGCATAGGCTCGCATCAACAGCCCGAGCGCCATATCGGCGGTTGCCTCCGCGGATGGCGCTTCCTGATCGCCCAACAGCACCGTTACCTTGTCGACCTTGCCGATCAACGTGAAGATTTTGCCGCCGGCGCGCATCCAGTCATGCGCCTCGAGCTTGTCGAGATCGCCCAGACCGACGATGGCAATCCGGTCGGCCGGGGAATTGGCGGGGGCCAGAAGATCTACAGTGGTCAGCGATTTGCCGGAAAAGCCCGCCACCTTGATCGCCTTGTCGAGCTGATCAGATGCACCCACCGCCCGCGCTGACGCCGACACCGGCTCGGCGAGCGTGCCGGTGGCCACGGCCAGGCCGCCGGTCACCTTGGCGGATTTGGAAAAACTGATTTCAATGCTCATCGACATGACGGCTCCGTTGGATTCTCGACTGATTTGGCGTGGGCCGCGATCTTGGCGTTTTCGCGTCAGAAGGCAAGGGCTGGGGCGAATGCCGGCGTTGCATTTGCGCCGCATCGCTGCAAGAAACGGTTAACCGTGTTTGTTTGCCGCAGATTATCCATTTTGCGATCTGATAAGACCGGTGCCATGACCGCCCTGAACAACGGGGTACATCGAGGCCCAATGGCCCACGCCCGCTCCGGAAAGGCGCGATGACGCAGATCGAACGTTACATCCTCAAGCGCATGGCGTCTTTGACCTTCTGGTCGCTGATTGCCGTCACGCTTCTGGTGATGACCACACAGGTGCTGATCCGTGTCGATGTGCTGACCACGACCGGTCAGGCCTTTGGCGCCTTCATGCTTTTGGCGGCGACGGTGATTCCGTCGGTTTTGTCGGTGGTAGCTCCATTTGCGCTGCTGATCGGGGTCGCCCAGGTCCTCTCGGGCATGAATTCGGACAGCGAACTGGTGGTGGTGGAAGCAGCCGGCGCAAGGCCCGCGACCGTGTTGCGCCCAGTCCTGCTGCTGTCGGTGGCGGTCTCGATCATGGTGCTGCTGGTGGCGAATTTTGTCGAACCCTGGTCCAACCGCAAGCTTTACGACGTGCTGGCGCAAGCCCAGTCCGATCTGTTTTCGGTGGCCGTGCGCTCAGGCACGTTCATGAAACTCGAGGACGGGCTTTACGTTCAGGTCAATGAAAAGCTGCCCGGCGGGGCGCTTGGCGGCATCTTCCTGTCCGATATTCGCACCGAGGGAACCGAAGCGATCTATTACGCCAAGAACGGGGTCATCAGGCAGTCGCCGGACAGTGATATCCTGCTGCTGATCGACGGCGAGTTGCAGCAACGCGACACCAGCAACGGCCAGATTTCGATCGTTACGTTCTCGTCCTACGCGCTCGACATGGCGGCTTTTGTGCCAGCCGGCCAGGCCGCTGTGCGCCGCCCTAAGGAGCAGACGACCGGCTATCTGCTCAATCCACCGGAAGATGATTATTACGTCCGGGAAATCCCCTCCGCGTTAAAAGAGGAGCTGGTGCAGCGCTTTTCGACCTGGCTTTATCCGCTGGCATTCGGGCTGATCGCCTTTACCTTCTTGGGCAAGGCCCGGTCCAACCGGCATGAGCAGTTTCAAAATGGGGCGCTGGTCGCTGGCATCGCGCTGAGCGCACGTGGTCTCGGGTTTTACACCGTTGAAAAAGCCGGTGTCAGCTCCGCCATGGAGATGCTTGCCTACGCAGTGCCCGCAGCCCTTATCGTGCTGTTCGGAGCGCTGGCCTTGAGCGGCCGCGCGCTCACCATGCCCAAAGCCTGGGCTCGCCTGAACGAGCGCCTGGTCGAGGCGATAATCGCCCGCTTCCAACGCTGGAATCGCTCCGCCGATGGAGGGCAATCGGCATGAAGATCGTTTTTCCAACCCTTTCGCGCTATTTCTTCAAGCGCTACTTGTGGACTTTTCTGATCTATTGCCTTGCGATCCTGGTGGTGGTGCTGCTGGTCGACTTCAACGAGACAGGCCGCCGTCTGTCCGGCGCAGAGAACTACACCGTGGCTCTGGGATTGATGCTTTCGGCCTTGAGAGTGCCCACTGTGATGCAAGCGGTCATCCCTTTCATCGTGTTAATCGCATCGATCGCTACCCTGATGCAGCTCAACCGCAAATACGAGCTGGTCGTCACCCGGGCGGCCGGCGTTTCGGCCTGGCAGTTCCTGGCCCCGCTGATTGCTGCAAATCTGCTGATCGGCGCCTTATCCATCACCGCGCTCAACACGCTGGCGGCTTCCGCGCTGCAACTGGCGGAATCGATCGTGGTCGAACAACAACTCGGCTCCAGGCAAAACAGCGGCAGCGCGCCCTGGCTGAGGCAACGCACCGAATTGGGCGATACGGTGGTGGGCGCGCGCGCCAGCGCCGAAGGCGGCACCAAACTGTCGGGCGCGACGTTCTTCCTGTTTGATGAGGACCAAAACATCAAGGAGCGGCTGGAGGCCGAGCGCGCGGAACTGGGAGACGGCCAATGGCTGCTCTCCAATGTCAAGCGGATCACGGGGTCTGCCCCTGTGGAACAGTTGGACAGCGCCACCGTGACCACCGGTTTGAAGGCTGAATTCGTTGGCGAATCGCTGACGTCTCCGGAAACCGTTCCCTTCTTCGAACTCAGGGGCAAGATCGCCGTGGCCAAATCCTTCGGACTTCCAGCCACCAGTTACGAGATGCAATTCCATCGATTGCTGGCCCAGCCGGCGCTTTTGGCGGCCATGACGCTGATTGCTGCGATGGTCTCATTGAAATTTGTTCGCTTCGGTCAGTCTTTAACGGTGATCCTGGGTGGAATCCTGGCGGGCTTCGTGCTTTATGTCGTCTCCGAGTTGATCCAGGCGTTTGCAAATGCCGGGACTATCCCGCCTGTGGTGGCGGCGTGGCTTCCGGTATTGGTCGCCTCGGCTTTGGGGACGACAGTGCTTCTCCACAAGGAGGACGGATAGTGGCGGGTGTGCGCCGGTCTAGAGTTCAAGCGTTCGCCAGTGCATTGTGCGCCGGCGCGGCCTTATGCGCGTTCGTGGCGACCATGCCGGATTCGGCAATGGCGCAGACGGGTATTCCGGGCAGCATTAGTGTGCCCGAGGATCAGAAGCTGCTGCTGGCAGCCGATGAGCTGATTTACAACAACGACACCGGCATCGTCATTGCGACCGGCGGCGTGCAGATCGATTACGGCGCCTACAAGCTTGTGGCCGACCGTGTCGAATACGATCAGAATACCGGCCGGATGCGGGCGATCGGCTCGGTGGAGATGATCGAACCCAATGGCAATCGTATTTATGCCGATGATCTGGATGTAACCGACAATTTCGGCGATGGCTTTGTCAACACATTGCGCATCGAAACACCTGATAACACCCGCATCGCGGCCGAAAGCGCCGAACGCAGCGGCGGCGTGAGCACGACCTTCAATAATGGCGTCTACACCGCCTGCGAGCCCTGCAAGGAAAATCCCGAACGAGCGCCTTTCTGGCAGGTGAAGGCCAAGCGGGTGATCCAGAACGGCGAAACCAAGACCGTACGGCTTGAGCATGCGCGATTCGAATTGTTCGGCCTGCCGATTGCCTACCTGCCCTATCTTGAACTTCCCGATCACGACAAGAAGCGCAAGACCGGGTTTCTCACCCCGTCTTACCGCAATTCCGAGAACCTGGGAGATGGCGTCTCGGTGCCGTTTTATATCGCGATTTCCCCCTATATGGATGCGACAATTACGGGCACCTATTATTCCCAACAGGGTTTTCTGGGCGAGGTGGAATTCCGGCAAAACTTCGCCAATGGCGAACACACGCTACGGATAGCCGGAATTTCACAAGATACGCCAGGCGAATTCTCCGCAGGAACATCGGACGCGCTGGAAATCGAACGCGGAATGATCGCCTCGAAAGGCCAGTTCCGCATCAATCCGCGCTGGACCTTTGGCTGGGACGTGATGGCCCAGAGCGACAACAACTTCGCGCGGACGTATGGAATCGAGGACTACAGTGACAGTACCCAGAAGTCCGAGGTCTATCTGACCGGGGTATCCAACCGCAGCTATTTCGATCTGCGCGCTTACCGGTTTGACGTCCAGGACGCCAACCCGGCAGACACCGCTGAGGACCAACAGGCCGTCGCGCATCCAACGCTCGACTATGCGCGCACCTTTTCCGATCCTGTTGCCGGGGGTGAACTGGCATTCAATCTTAGTGCCTATTCAATTTCGCGTGAGAGGGATGAAATCAGGGTACGCGCCGGTTCCGCGGCCACTGATCCCTTGAATGCCGACCGATACAAGGGGCTGGCGGGCGACAATGAGCGTTTGAGCGCCGAACTCGAGTGGAAAAAGACGATCACCACCGAACAGGGCCTTCGGCTGACACCGATCCTGGCGGCGCGCGGCGACGTCAATTCGGTCGATGTCGACAATGCGCCCACAGACTACAACGGCACCTTCGCCGGCAACGGCTCGCACACACGGGGCATGGTGACGGCCGGGCTCGAGGCCAGCTATCCAGTGCTGATAACCACGGCAAATTCGAGCCACGTCATCGAACCGATCGCCCAGATCTATGTCCGTCCCGACGAGCAATTGGCGGGCGGGCTTCCCAATGAAGACGCGCAAAGCTTCGTGTTTGACGCCACGTCCTTGTTTGAACGCGACAAGTTTTCGGGCTTCGACCGCACCGAGGGCGGCACCCGCGCCAATGTCGGTGTGCGCTACACCGGCAGTTTCGCCAATGGCATGACCACCCATGCCAGCTTTGGCCAGTCCTACCATCTGGCGGGGCTGAACTCATTCGCCGCACCCGACCTTTCGCAAGCCACCCGCAATTCGGGACTTGAAGAGGATGTCTCGGATTTTGTCGGCATGTTGGGCTTTACCACTGCCAATGGGCTGTCATTTGCGGCCTCCGCGCGGTTCGACAAGGATGATTTCCGGGCCGAGCGCACCGATCTGCGCGCTGGCTACAGCCACGGAAGGCTCAGCCTTTCGGCGACCTACAGCGAAATCAAGGCGCCGCGGCCCTATGTGACCGGCGATGAGGACCGCCGGGAAGTTACCGGTACGGGCACACTCAAAATTCACGATTTCTGGAGCGTGGCCGCTTCGGCGAGCTATGATCTGGTGGACGATACCTTCAACCGTCACGCTTTCGGCGTTCTCTATGAGGACGAGTGCTTCGCCTTTTCGCTGGCCTACGAGGAAGTGCGTGACGACTTCAACACCGAAGCACGCGACTGGAAAATCGGCGCACGCTTGAGCTTCCGCACGCTTGGCGATGTCAATGCGGGCGACCAAGTCGGCCAGCTGCTCACGCCGAGCTTCTAACCGTACTGCGCCACCCCGATCCGCGAGCCAGGAAATTTTGTACCTCGCGGCGCACCGGAAGAAGACGGCAGATTGCTCAATGCCTCGTTTTGGCCGCAAGGCGGGGGCATTTACGCATCGACGCGGATTTGCAAAACTGGCCTGACCCAATTGTCCGCAACAAAGGACCAGACAGCATGAACATTGTCGCGACGCTCCGTCTTTCCGGACTCCTGATCGCAGCCACCCTCGCCTTCGCTTTCGCACCTGTCGCTGCGCCCCCGGCGCAGGCGGCGAGCGAAATCAAAATCGTGGTCAACAATCAGGCCATCACAAGCGTCGACATTGCTCGCCGGGTGGCGTTTTTGAGACTGCAGCGTACCGGCGGCAATCTGGGCAAGAAGGCGCGTGAGCAACTGATTGAGGAGGCGCTGAAATATCAGGAAGCCGCCCGCATCCGGGCCCTGGTCTCCGATGCCCAGGTCAATGCCTCGTTCGAGCGGTTTGCCTCGTCCAACAATCTGTCGTCGAAGCAATTGTCGCAGGTCCTTAACCAGGCCGGTGTGACGCCCAAGCATTTCAAGAACTTTATCCGGGTGCAGATGAGCTGGCCACGGGTTATCCAGGCCAAGACCGGTGCCAGTGGCGCCGGCCTGTCGACCCAGGATCTTGTGTCGAAGATGCTCGAGCGCGGCAATGACAAGCCTTCTACCACCGAATACATCCTTCAGCAGGTCATTTTCGTGGTTCCGCAGAACAAGCGCTCCAGGGCGACGCTGAACGCCCGCAAGCGCGAGGCTGATCAGTTGCGCGGCCGTTATCAGGGTTGCGACAACGCCGCGTCGGTGATCACCGGTCTGCGCGACGTCACCTTGCGTCAGCTTGGCCGGATCATGCAGCCGCAATTGCCGACGGAGTGGAAACCCTTGATCGAAAAGACCAAGGCCGGCAACGCCACCGCGACGCGGATCACCGATCGCGGCGTTGAGTTCCTGGTTGTCTGCTCGGCCAAGACGGTGACCGATGACAAGGCGGCGGAGCTGGTTTTCCGCGCTGAAAACAGCGAAGCGGGCGAAAGCGACGCGGCCAAGGAACATCTGGCTCAATTGCGCAAGCGCGCCGTCATCGCCAACCGGTAAGGAACATTTCCGTGACAAGCGGCAGCCGGCCCAGCCTGGCCCTGACCATGGGCGACCCTGCCGGCATCGGTCCCGATATAACCCTGAGCGCCTGGTCCGACCGCGTCCGGCTTGGACTGCCGCCGTTTCTGTTCATCGGCGATGCGGCAATGCTTGAGGCGCGGGCGCATGCGCTGGGCCTTAAGGTTCCCATCCGGCTCAGCAGCCCGGAAGCGGCAGCCCGTGACTTCGAGAGCGCCCTGCCCGTCCTGCCGCTTGATCTCGACACACCGGTACAGCCCGGCGTTGGCGATCCAGGCAATGCCGGGCCGGTCATCGAGGCGATCCGCCTCGCCGTCGAAATGACCGGCAAGGGCCAGTTAAGCGCAGTGGTAACCAATCCGATCGCCAAATCGGTGCTTTACGCTTCGGGCTTCGCCTTTCCAGGCCATACCGAGTTTCTGGCGGATCTGGCTTCCAGGTCGCTTGGCCGCCCGGTGCGGCCTGTAATGCTGTTGAGCGGGCCGGATCTGCGGGTCGCGCCGGTCACCATCCACATTCCACTCAAGGATGTCGCGCCGGTGCTGACCACCGAGGCGATCATCGAGACGGCGCAGATCATGGCAGCTGACCTGGCCACCCGCTTTGGCCTCGCCAAACCGCGCATTGCGATCGCCGGGCTCAACCCCCATGCCGGCGAAGACGGGGCGCTGGGCACCGAAGACGCCGAAATCATCGCTCCGGCAGTGGCCCAACTGCGCGCCACAGGACTCGATGCGACCGGTCCATTGCCCGCCGACACCATGTTTCACGCCGAGGCGCGGGCAGGCTATGACGCAGCGCTGTGCATGTATCACGACCAGGCGCTGATCCCGGCCAAAACGCTGGCGTTTCACGATTCGGTCAATACCACGCTTGGCCTGCCCTTCATCCGCACATCGCCCGATCACGGCACCGCGTTTTCGCTGGCGGGACGCGGCGGCGCGCGGCATGACAGCCTGGCAGCAGCGCTGCGGCTGGCTCACTCCATGGCCGAGACCGAAACCCGTCAGCGCGCGAGCGCGGCTTGATGCCACCTGGCCCCGACGCTCTGCCGCCGCTGCGCGATGTGGTCGCCGCCCACGGGCTGGCGCCGCGCAAGGCGCTGGGGCAGAATTTCCTGTTTGACCTCAATCTGACGGCCAAGATCGCCCGATCGGCCGGGCCGCTTGAAGATGTCACCGTGTTCGAGATCGGGCCGGGACCGGGCGGGCTCACCCGGGCGCTGCTTGCACAGAACGCCGGCCGGGTGATCGCCATTGAGCGCGATCCGCGCTGCCTGCCGATTCTCGAGGAGATTTCGCACGCCTATCCCGGACGCCTGGAGGTCGTGGAAGGTGATGCGCTTAGTGTCGACCTTGCGGCACTGGCCGGCGGATCGAACGCCAAGATCGTCGCCAACCTTCCCTACAATGTCGGCACCCAGCTTTTGATCAACTGGCTGACCGCCGATCCGGTTGAGCCGTTCTGGCAATCGATGACGCTGATGTTTCAAAAGGAAGTGGGGCAACGCATCGTGGCTGAGGCCGGCTCCAGTCACTATGGGCGGTTGGGGGTACTGGCGGGCTGGCTCACCCATAGCGACATCCTGTTCGATGTGCCGCCGCAGGCCTTTACGCCGCCGCCAAAGGTGACCTCGAGCGTGGTGCAACTGATTCCCAAAGCCGATCCCCTGCGCTGCGAACTCTCCAAGCTGGAGCGCGTGACACAGGCTGCCTTCGGCCAGCGCCGCAAAATGCTGCGCCAGAGTCTCAAGCCGCTGGGCGGTGAAGCGCTGCTGATGGCGATCGGAATTGATCCGGCACGGCGCGCCGAAACCCTGAGCGTGGCGGAATTCTGCGCCCTGGCGAGGGCGCTGTAGCGGTCCCGATGGAAATCATTGAGCGCTCAGACGAAATCTTCTGAACGCTCAATGCCATGCACGGGATGACCTGCAAGCCGGGGCGGTTCGTCAACGCGTCCGGCCAGGGCTGCGGTTAAAACTCTTCCCACTCGCTCTCAGCCACGGCCGCGTTGCCGCTGCTTTGATAGGCCTGCTCCAGCTTACGGCCCAGTTCCCGTACCGGCGAATTGACCGGTGCGGCCGCAGCCGGCTGCGAGGCTTCCACCGAGTGACTGGTGTTGAAGGCGGAAATCATGCGGGCGATGCGATCGACTTCCCCGACAAGAGTGTGACTGGCGGCATTGGACTCCTCAACCATAGCCGCGTTCTGCTGGGTGTTCTGGTCCATCATATTGACCGCGGTGTTGATCTCATTGAGCGCCGTGGCCTGTTCCTTGGAGGATTTGACGATGGTGGCGATGTTCTGGTTGATCTCGTTGACTTCGGCGACGATCTGGGTGAGCGACTTGCCGGTCTCGTCAACCAGATCAACACCGGTTTTGACCTGATCACCGGAATTGGTGATCAATGTCTTGATTTCCTTGGCCGCACTCGCCGATCGCTGGGCCAGTTCCCGCACTTCCTGCGCAACCACCGCGAAGCCCTTGCCGGCGTCGCCGGCGCGCGCCGCCTCGACGCCGGCATTGAGCGCCAGCAGGTTGGTTTGGAAAGCGATATCGTCAATGACGCCGATGATGTTGGAGATTTCATGTGATGAATTCTCGATGGTTCCCATCGCTTCGATGGCGCGGTTGACCACCTCGCCGGCTTTCTCCGCACCCATCTTGGCGCGCGATACGATCTGGCCCGCTTCATCAGCGCGATTGCTGGTGTCCTTGACCGTTGTGGTGATCTCTTCGAGCGCCGCTGCGGTTTCCTCGACGGATGCCGCTTGCTGTTCGGTACGCTTGGAGAGATCGTCAACGGAGGACTGGATCGAGCGGGTTCCCAAACTGATTTCCGATGCGCCGCCGTCAATGTCACTGATGGTGGTCGAAAGCTCATCAAGCGCGTGATTAAAATTGTCTCTCAGCTCATGGTAAGCCTCGGGCAGATCGTCGTTGATGCGATAAGACAGGTCCTTGTTGGCAATGGCTGACATGGCTTTGCCGAAGCAATTGCTGACCAGTTGCTGTTCGTTGGCCAGCACCTCGGCCTGTGCCTTTTTCTTTGCGACCTCGGCCTCCTCGATATAGACGGAAATCGCCAGATCCATGTCGAGCAAGGCAGCCTTGACCAGATTGCCCAGCGCCATTCCCAGGTCCTGAGCACTCATGCCCTTCTTGGCAAAAACACCGCTTTTGGGGGCAGCTTCGGTGACGATCGACTGGACGATGTGATCGAGGATGATGGCGTAGCCCTCGATGTACCAGCGCGGCTCAAGCCCGATTTCAGCGTGAACCTTTCCAATGGTGCGCACCTTGCGGACAAAATCATCACCGAGATTTCCATCCGCCAGGTTCACCCAGTGTCCCTGCTGGGCGTTTTTGGCGCGGGCTATATGATCTTCGGAGGAAAAGAAGCGCTTCACCTCCGGCGTCTGGCGCAATTGCGCGTAAAACCGGTCCAGGCCGTTTGGCAATTCACGCTCGACAATGTCCTTGACGCTGCGGATGGCAGCCTGGCCTTCCGGGCCCAACTGCATGAACTCCAGACGCTTGCCGATCTGGGCGTCAGTGGCCTCGCCAGCCGGTCCATGGTGATTGACACTCGTATGCGGATTGACGGACGAAGGGGAGAGGTTCTGCATGTCTAGGGCTCCGATCTATGGCTTTGACGCTTATCGCGCAACTTTTGTGCTGATCCCGATCTCAGCGATTCAATTAACCCTAAAAATGCAGTGGTTTTGTTTATGATCGGTTAACGAACAGAATCCGGACGATAAACAGATCAAAAAATCCGCATGAACCCGCGTTATCGGCAAGCTATTGCTAATAAAGGATATTTTAAATTCGGCTTTGATCGGCAACGCAAGGAAAGCCAATTCTACCTGCGACCTGACGGTCAACCGCACCGACAGTCGCGACCCCTGCCCGAATGGTCGCGAACTAGTCCAGAGCCGGGAAAATACCGGTTTTCTTAACCGTCCCGTAGACAATCGAAGTGTCGATGGAAGCGATGCCGCCAATGGCGTGAATGCGGTTGCGGATAAAGTCCTCGTAGTGGTCGAGCCCGGCCACCACGACGCGCAACAAATAGTCGGCCGGCCCGGTCATCAGCAGGCACTCGAGCACTTCGTCGATGGCCCGGATCCGGCTTTCGAAGCGGGCGATGTGATCACCGGTATGGCTTTCGAGGCGGATTCTGATGAACACCGTCATCGGCAGACCATAGGCCTTGGCGTCGACATCGACGCTGTAGCCCCGGATTGCTCCGCTATCTTCAAGATTACGCAATCGCCGCAGACAGGGCGATGGCGACAGATTGACCTCGGCCGCCAGGTCCTGGTTGGTGACGCGGCCGTTTTTTTGCAACGCCCGGATGATCTGCCGGTCCTTACTGTCCATTTCGCCTCTCAGTAGCAGATTATGCCAATGCTCCTGCATCTTGAGGCATAATTAGCAATCAAATGCGGATCTGGCCATGGCATTGTTGTTGCGACCGAAAAGGATTTGACGATGAGCACCAGAGCCAGGAATTTTTCGACCCGCGCCATCCACCATGGTTACAATCCGATGGACAATGAAGGCGCGCTCACACCGCCGCTGCATCTGACCTCGACATTTGCCTTTGACAGCGCCGAAGCCGGGGGCGAGATGTTTGCCGGTGAGCGGCCCGGTCACATCTATTCACGCATTTCCAACCCGACACTGGATTTGCTGGAACGCCGCATCGCGGTGTTGGAAGGGGCCGAAGCCGGGCTGGCGCTGGCCTCGGGGATGGGCGCGATCACCGCCGCGTTGTGGACGCTGCTTGCGTCGGGCGACGAGATCATTGTCGACAAGACGCTTTACGGCTGCACCTTCGCCTTCATGCGGCACGGACTTGCGAAATTCGGCATCACCGTCACCCATGTCGATCTCACCGTACCGGAGAACCTTACCGCGGCGATGTCGGACCGGACGAAGGTTGTCTATTTCGAGACGCCGGCCAATCCCAACATGCGGCTGGTGGACATCGCCGAGGTCTCGAAGATCGCCCATGAGGGCTGTGCCAAAGTGGTGGTCGACAACACCTACGCAACGCCTTACCTCACCCGTCCGATAGAGCTTGGTGCAGATATCGTCGTGCATTCAGCCACCAAATATCTCGGCGGCCATGGCGACGTTGTGGCCGGGCTGCTGGTGGGTACGACGGAACAGGTGTCTGAGATCCGCATGGTGGGCATGAAGGACATGACCGGGGCCGTGATGGCACCTTTCAATGCCATGCTGATCCTGCGAGGGCTCAAAACGCTGGCGTTGAGAATGGACCGTCACTGTTCGAACGCCCGGGTGGTTGCGGAGATGCTGGAAAGCAGCCAGGGCGTTTCAAAGGTTCATTATCCGGGCCTGAAGAGTTTCGCGCAGCATGAACTGGCCAAGCGGCAGATGCCGGGCTTCGGCGGCATGATCGCGTTTGAACTCGCGGGCGGGATCGAAACCGGACGGCAATTGATGAACCGGCTGAAGATGATTGGCCGCGCGGTGTCGCTGGGCGACGCGGAATCGCTGATCCAGCACCCTGCCAGCATGACCCACTCGACCTATACCGCCGAAGAACGCGCCGAATACGGTATTTCCGACGGCTTGATCCGCTTGTCGGTCGGGCTTGAGGACATCGATGACATTCTGGAGGATCTGCACCAGGGGCTGGCCGCCAACCCGCTGCGCCTGTCCGCCTAAGCGCCGGATGATCATGGTCGCGGCGCTCGTCAGGGAATGCGCGCCGGCGTCGCCTTGACCCGGCGCAGCGGAATAGAGGATTCAATCGCCGCCACGCCTTTGATCCGGGTCAGGCGCTGGGTCAGGAAACGTTCGAAATCGGCCAGATCCCGGGTCGCCACACGCATGAGATAATCGCGGTTCCCGGTCATCAGCCAGCAATCGACCACTTCGGGCAGCCGGGTGATGGCCTGCTCAAAAAGGGCCAGGGCCTCGTCGACCTGCTTGTCGAGGCGGACGGAAACAAACACCGAGACCGGAAAGCCCAGTGCGGTCTCATCGAGTTGGGCGGTATAGCCGGTGATCGCGCCCGAGGCTTCAAGCTGCTTGACCCGCCGTGCTGTAGGGGTCGGGCTCAGCCCCACCGCCTCAGCGAGATCGTTGAGTGACATGCGGCCGTTGCAGGCCAGATTTCGAAGGATAGCGATGTCTTTGTCATGCATGCGGATTTCCACCAAGAAATGGCGTATCGGTGCGATTATTCGCTTCAATATGCATCTTTTTGAGATTTCATTGCATGAAATCACCTCGGGTAACAGGCTAATCTTCCAGAATTGACATCAGGGATTCCAACGCATGTTCTCCATTGACGAAATTCAAGCCGCAACGGCGCTGGTTCACCGGCAGATGCCGCCGACGCCGCAATATTCCTGGCCGCTCATCAACCGGGAGCTCGGCGTAGAGACCTGGGTCAAGCACGAGAACCACACCCCGACCGGCGCCTTCAAGGTGCGCGGCGGCATCACCTTCATCGATTGGCTCAAGCGTACCCGGCCAGAGGCGCGCGGCATCTGCACGGCCACCCGTGGCAATCACGGCCAGAGCCAGGCACGCGCGGCGACCGCAGCGGGCCTGACGGCGAAGATTTATGTGCCGGAAGGCAATTCGGTCGAGAAGAACGCTGCGATGAGCGCGTTCGGGGCCGACGTGGTGGTGTACGGGCAGGATTTCGACGAGGCGCGGCTTGAGGCGATGCGGGTGGCCGAGGCCGAGGGGCTGGCCGTGGTGCCGCCGTTCCACCGTGAACTGGTGCGCGGTGTTGCTTCCTATGCCTATGAGTACTTCACCAACACGCCTGAGCTTGACACGGTCTATGTGCCGATCGGCTGCGGCTCGGGCATCAGCGCCGTAATCTCCGTGCGCGACGCCCTTGGCCTCAAAACCAAAGTGGTCGGCGTCGTCTCCACCGAAGCCCAGGCCGCCAAATTGTCGGTGGAAGCGGGCAGACTGATCGAAACCGAAAGTGCGGCCACATTCGCCGACGGCATGGCGGTGCGGGTGCCCGTGCAGGAGGCGTTCGAGATCTACTCCGCCGGTGCGGACCGGATTGTGGCGGTCAGCGACGACGAGGTGGCCGAGGCGATCCGCAGCTACTTCCGCTGCACCCACAATGCCGCCGAAGGCGCGGGCGCGGCACCGCTGGCGGCCTTGATGCAGGAAATGGCGCAGATGGCGGGAAACCGCGCCGGCGTGATCCTGTGCGGCGGCAATATCGACACCGACAAATTCATCACTGTCATTGAGGGCGGAACCCCGAAACCATGAGCAACACCCATCTCAAGACAATCGAACAGCGGCTGTTGTGGCTGTCGCACTGGATGATCCACAACGCCAACCACATCCGCCCGAAGGCCGATGGCATCAAGGTGGGCGGCCACCAGGCCTCCTCGGCCTCGATGGTGTCGATCATGACGGCGCTCTATTACTCGGCGCTCAGGCCCGAGGACCGGGTGGCGGTGAAACCGCACGCCTCGCCGATTTTCCACGCGATGCAGTATCTAATGGGCAATCAGACCCGCGAGAAGATGGAAAATTTCCGCGGGCTTGGCGGCGTGCAATCCTATCCGTCGCGCACCAAGGACATCGATGGTGTCGATTTCTCCACCGGCTCGGTGGGGCTTGGCGTAGCGATCACCTCCTTTGCCTCGATGGTTCAGGATTACATCGCCGCCAAGGCCTGGGGCGGCGAACGGCCGCTCGGCCGGATGGTGGCGCTGGTCGGCGATGCCGAACTCGACGAGGGCAATATTTACGAGACCCTGCAGGAGGGCTGGAAGAACGACCTGCGCAACACCTGGTGGATCATCGACTACAACCGCCAGTCGCTCGACGGCATCGTGCATGAGGGGTTGTTCCAGCGCGTCGAGAAGATTTTCGAGGCCTTCGGATGGGATGTGGTGCGGGTCAAATACGGGCACCTGCAGCGCAGCGCCTTTTCCGAACCCGGCGGCGACAAGCTGAAGGACTGGATCGATACCTGCCCTAACCAGCTCTATTCGGCGCTGACCTTCATGGGCGGTGCGGTGTGGCGCAAACGGTTGATGGACGACCTCGGAGATCAGGGCGATGTCACCGCGCTGATCGAGCGCCGCTCCGACCGCGAGCTGGCGGACCTGATGGAAAATCTCGGCGGCAATTGCGTGTCCACCATGGCCGATGCCTTCGCGGCAATCGACCATGACCGGCCAGTGTGTTTTCTCGCCTACACGATCAAGGGCTGGGGCACGCCGATTGCCGGTCACAAGGACAATCATGGCGGCCTGATGAACAAGACCCAGATGGCCGAATGGCAGCGCCATATGGGCGTTGCCGAAGGCGAAGAATGGGACAAGTTTGCCACCGTGGAGGATCAGGAAGCGCTGCAGGCGTTTCTTGATCAGGCGCCGTTCTTTGCCAGGGGACGGCGGCGTTTTTCCGACGACAAGATCCCTGCTCCGGAAATCACGATCTCCAGCGATCGCGAGATCTCCACGCAGATGGCGTTCGGCAAAATCCTCGACGACCTGTCCAAGACCGACAGCGAGCTGGCGGCGCGGATCGTCACCACCTCGCCGGACGTGACCGGCACCACCAATCTCGGCCCCTGGGTCAACCGCCGCAAGCTGTTTGCGCGTGAGGCCCGCGCCGACACCTTCAAGGATGAGAACATTCCCTCGACCGCCAAATGGGAGTTCACGCCCGATGGTCAGCACATCGAACTGGGCATCGCCGAGATGAACCTGTTTCTGCTGCTTGGTGCTGCCGGCCTTTCGCATTCGCTGTTCGGCAAGCGGCTGATTCCCATCGGCACGGTTTACGACCCCTTCGTGGCCCGCGGGCTCGATGCGCTCAACTACGCCTGTTACCAGGATGCGCGCTTCATGATCGTGGGGACGCCGTCGGGGGTGACACTGGCGCCCGAGGGCGGTGCTCACCAGTCAATCGGCTCGCCGCTGATCGGTATGAGCCAGGACGGGCTCGCGGCATTCGAACCGGCCTTCGCCGACGAGTTGGCGGTGATCATGAAATGGGCTTTCGACTATTTGCAAAAAGATGGCGAGGGCGATCCGGATGAACGCACCTGGCTGCGCGACGAGACCGGTGGCTCGGTCTATTTGAGACTCACCACCAATCCGATCGAGCAACCCGGCAAGCGCGCCGACGAGGATTTCCGTCAGGGCGCCATCGACGGCGCCTACTGGCTGCGCAAACCCGGGCCCAACTGCGAAGTTGTCGTCGCCTATCAGGGCGCGGTGGCGCCCGAAGCGATCAAGGCGGCCGGGCGCATCGCGGAAAGCCGCCGCGATGTCGGCGTGCTGGCGGTGACGTCGGCCGACCGCTTGAACGCCGGCTGGACCGCGGCGCAGCGCGCCCGCGCGCGAGGCAATCCGTCCGCCCAAAGCCATATCGAGACGCTGACGCGCGATCTGCCGCGCCATTGCCGTATCGTCACAGTGATCGACGGCCACCCTGCGACGCTTGGCTGGATCGGCTCCGTGCAAGGTCACCAGACCATTCCGCTCGGCGTCGAGCACTTCGGCCAGACCGGCACGATTGGCGATCTCTATGCGCATTTCGGCATCAACGCCGAAGCCATCGCCCGCGCCGCAATCGGGCTAAGCGACGGCCGGCAGGGCGTGCCGCGGCTGATTGCAGGCTGAACCCGGCGATCGGGTAACGATCCGGATCAAAGCGGCGCGCAATCCGTGATCGGCTCCGGCCGATTGTGTCGCGCGCCCTGCAACGGATCCCGGAGAATGCGCTTCCTGCCTAGAGCGTTTCGATCATCCGGCGATTGCGGATGGCGAATTGCAACAGGCTGTTGGAGCCGTGCAGATCGAGTTTGGTGCTGATATTCTGCCGATGACTGTGGACGGTGCGTTCGCTGATGCCCAAAACCTCAGAGATCTCACGGCTGGTGTTGGATTGCGCCACCAGCTTCAGCACGTTCAGTTCGGCCCGCGACAGGCCGGCCAGCAGATTGGACGGGGCCCCGAGATCGAGCTGCAATTCCGGGCCGGCGGCCTCTTCGCGGCCCGCGGAGCTGCTCATATAGAAGCCCGAACTGCTGCCGATCGCCGCCATCAGGTCCGAACCCGCGTCCTCCTTGGAGACAAAGCCATGGGCACCGGCCTCTTTCGCCGCGCGTACGAATTCACGGCCCGAATGCATTGATACGATGATGGAGATTGCCGATGGCAGATGCGCTCTCGCCCAGCGCGCCACTTCGAAGCCATCCAGACCCGGCATCGACAGATCAATCACCAGAATGTCGGGGCCGAGCAATTCGGCCTGGGCGATACAGGCCGCACCATCGGCCACATCGGCAATGACTTCATACTCGGACTGGGCTTCAATGAGGGCGCGGATACCGGCCCGGAAAATCGGGTGGTTGTCAGCCAGCAGAACCGTCTTCCGCGCGTTTCTCACTCCCCTGCATCCCCCCAGCCAACGGGCATTGCAAATCGAACACCGTTCCGGCCGCAGTCGACTTGACAGTCCAACTTGCGCCCAGTGCATCGGCCCGTTCGCCTATCAGGGTCATCCCCAGCCCGGCAGTACGATTGGCGTCGTCGGTCTTGAATCCGTCGCCATCGTCCCTGACGCTCACAATGACCGAGCCATTGTCAATGTTCAAGCCGACCTCCACGGCGCTTGCACGGGAATGTTTGGCGACATTGATCAACACTTCTTGAACGATGCGGAACAGGTGAACCTGCTGGGCACGGCTGAGCTTGGCTTCGTCGAGATTTCCCCGTTCGAAAGCGGAAGCCATACCGGCTGCTTCCATGCGTTCGAGCAACAGCTCGATCGCCCGGGCGAGGCCCAAATGATCGAGCGCGCCCAGATGCAATTCGTGCGAGATGTGACGCAGCTCGCCGACCAGCACCTGAGAGAGATCGGCGATTTCCATCAGTTCGTTGCGGGTGGCTGGCGGCAAATCCGTCGATCTGCTCATCTTGGCAATCCGGGAGGTGATCGCCAGAAAGCCGTGACCCGCAGTCTCGTGAAGGGCGCTTGAGATCCGGCTTCGCTCGGCGTCAATTGTGTCCAGGAGCATCTTGCGGGCGCTCTTGTTGTGCGCCGCCAGCTTGAGATGGCTCGCCAGGCGTTCCTTTTCAGCCAGCCGCAGCCGGTAGGCCAGCGCCACGGAAAACAGCAGCGCTTCCAGCGCCAGCGTCATTTCAAGAACATGGTTTTCCATGAGCCCCAGTTCGAAGCCCGCGATCTTTTGAAGGGCGACGAGCACCATTCCAGGGATCACAGCCAGTGTCAGCGGCGCCAGCAACACCATCGACCGGATTTCACGCATCCAGACGCCGTACAGACAGACCGCCAGAAAATGCAGCAGGGCCAGAAAACCAAGCAACAATGACACCGCCTGAAGTTGCCAATAGGGCAATGCGACCAGCATCAGGATGGTCAGCGCGGCAAGCACCGGAAGGATTACAAACGCCCGGTCGCGCCAGAACTGGCGATCACCGGGATTGCGCAGGAACAACCGGAAAAAACCCGATGCGAAGATGACCGGCCCTGCAATGGCCACAACCAGAAGCGGATTGGACAGCCACGGCGCTGCACCCCAGATGTAGGCGGCCCCCAGTCCGGAGAGATAGAGATCCAGCAGCACCAGGCACAGGATGGTCATTCCGTTGAACAGAAATGTTGCGTCGCGAGATGTCACCGACAGGACCAGATTGAACAGTCCGATCATCACAATCGCGCCGATGAAGAAGAGCCGCATTGCAAGAATACGCCGCTCCTGGGTCACGAGGGCATCAAGTTCATAGCGTTCGAACCTTACGCTAAGCCTCGTCGGCTGAACCACCCGCATATAGAGCTCCGCGCCGGCATCCCTCTCGTCAAGTATGAATGCCAGCCGGGGTTCGATCAGGTCCCGCACCGAAACCGGCAACGTGTCGCCGGAAGCCGAAATGCGCACGGTTCCGGTGACCGGATCGCGAATGTAAAGCTCGGCGACATCGACGATTGCGGTCAGCGCCAGAACACCGGGGGTCGCCGGCGATGTGAAGCGTATCCAGTAAGGTCCGCTGCCATATTGGGTTGCAAGCGTGGCGTCCGGCGTGCCGGGCTGCCGGTCAGCGTTAGCGGAACCGCAGCACACGTCTTCAAACGAGGCCGCTCCGGTCCCGGTCGCGATCTGTTCAAAGGTCAGTGGCTCGTCCGCGTAAGAACCACATCCCGACCCCAACAGGACGGTTGCGACAAACACCAGGAGCGCGAGACATTGGCCGGCGGATCTCATGCGCCTCCCCTCTCTCGCTTGGCCATCAGATAGCGACAGGATACCGACTACTCGCGCGAAGCGACATAGGGAACCCTACCTAGTTTTTTAGGCATGACTGCCGATTGGATTCCGGTTCACTACGGCACAATCTGGCACGCATGGGGAACGCCCAATGCGCCGACCTGCCTTATGAGCTGGAGAGAGACATGCCCACACGCACCACACCCATCAAAACCGCCTCGCTGAGACTTCCCCTTGTTCTTGCCACAGGCGTGCTCGCGTTACTCACTCTTGCTGGCTGTAACTCCACCGATGGAGAATACGCCACAAACGAATTTGTGACGCGAGCGATCACAGAATCCGATGCGCGCAAGAAGAAGGCCCGGGAAGCTGCGGAGAAGCGCGAGGCAGAACGGCTGGCCCGGAAGAAAGCCCGGCGCGCCGCTACGGAAAAAGTGGGATGGCAGGCTTTGGCGGAACTGGAGAAATACCGTTCAGCCCACTGCTACAGCCCGGATATACGATCCCTTCAGACAGGTACTCAAGGGGCAACCCATACCGCCGCCATCGTGACGCAACCGCTGATCGGCGCCAGCCGCAGCTACGGCTCGGACAGCGGCGGAGGCGGTGAAAATCCCGGCTGCTGATCGGTATCGCTGAATGAGCCCGCACCCGTCATTTGGCGGGTGCACGGGTTAATGCATGTCGCGCTCAATTGGATTCAATTGAGCGATACCGAACATGCATCATTTCAAAGTGCTCCAGCGACCTTTGCGCATCCAATTGGATGCGCAAAGGTCGCTGGAGGGCGACCAGCCCGTCGCAGCCGGTGTCAGCATTCCACCACTCAGGGCGGCTCAACCCTCTAGCAGTTCCTGAACGAAATCGAACAGGCCGGGACGGCGGTCGCGGCGCAGCCTTTCGGCCTGGACGATGGCGCGGACAGCGGAATAGGCGCGGTCGAGATCGTCATTGACGACGACATAGTCATATTCACGCCAGTGCTGGATTTCCGAACGCGCATTGGCAAGCCGCTGCTCTATCACCTCTTCAGCGTCTTCGGCGCGGCGCTGCAGCCGCGCGCGCAACTCCTCCATGGAGGGCGGCAGGATGAAGATCGACACCACATCGGCGCTCATCTTCTCCTGCAATTGCTGCGCGCCCTGCCAGTCGATGTCGAACAGCATGTCGCGGCCCTCGGCCATCGCCACTTCAGCAGCCTCGCGCGGCGTGCCATAGTAGTTGCCGTGCACTTCCGCCCATTCCAGCAGCGCCTCGGAATCGCGCATGCGCTCGAATTCGCGCTGGGATTTGAAATGGTAATGCACGCCTTCGATCTCGCTGCCCCGGCGGGGCCGCGTGGTGACGCTGACTGAAAGGCTCAGTGCATTGTCGTTTTCAAGCAGGTTTCGGGCGATGGTCGATTTTCCGGCACCGGAGGGCGAGGATATCACCAGCATGAGACCCCGCCGCTTGATGCGCGAGGATGGAAGATGGGCGGGCGGCTGGCTCATTTTCACTCCAGATTCTGGACCTGCTCGCGGAACTGATCGATTAAAACCTTCAAATCAAGACCAACGGCCGTCACTGATGCAGCGTTGGATTTCGAGCATATGGTGTTGGTCTCGCGATTGAATTCCTGCGCCAGAAAGTCCAGCCGGCGGCCGGCGGCGCCATCGCCCTCGACAAGCGCACGCGCCGCATCCACATGGGCCTTCAGGCGGTCGATCTCCTCTCGCAGATCAGCCTTGGTGGCAATCAGCGCCGCTTCCATATGCAGCCGCTCGCGATCAAGTGGCGCGCCGGTGTCCATCAGCGCGGCCATCTGGTCGGCCAACCGGGCGCGGATCGCCTCTGGCGTGCGTGACGGATCGGTCTCGACATTTTGCGTCAGCTCTTCGATACGGTCGATCTGCCCCGTCAGAATTTTCGCCAGCGCCGCACCCTCGTTCAGGCGCATGGCTTTGAGATCGCCCAGCGCCGCGGTGAATCCGGCGAGCACCGCCTGATCGCGGGCCTGACGGTCGGCATCAGCCAGTTCCGGGTCGCGGAACTCGAGAACACCACGGATGTTGAGAATGCCGTCCAGCGCCGGCTTGCGGGCATCGATCCGGTCACCCAGCCGATCCACCAGCCCGATCACCGCTTCAAGGGCGGCCTCATTGACCACCGCTTCGATTGCCGTACCGATGGTGCTTACCGAAAGCGTGACCTGCAGATTGCCGCGGGACAGTTGCGCGGCAGCGGTTTTTCTGACGGGCTGTTCCAAGGCCTCGAAACCGGGCGGAAGTCTGAGCCGCACATCCAGGCCCTTGCCATTGACCGAGCGCAGCTCCCAGACAAAGCGGCAATTGAATGCTTCGCCCTCATGGCGCGCAAAGCCTGTCATCGACTGGATCGCCATGATCAGTTCCCCGATTCCCCTGGCACCAGCATAGCCCTCGGTGGCGGCAGATCAATCGCCTTGCGAATTTTGCTCCGCGGCTTCGGCCTCGGCCGCCTTTTCGCGCTCGGCCTCAAGCCGGCGCCAGCGCGCGACATTGGAATTGTGCTCGTCAAGCGTCTGGGCGAAGGCATGGCCACCGGTCCCGTCGGCGACAAAATACAGATCGCTTGTGCGTGAGGGATTGGCCACCGCCTCCATCGCCTCGCGGCCGGGATTGGCGATCGGCGTGGGCGGCAACCCATCGATCGTGTAGGTGTTATAGGGCGTGGGCTTGTCGATGTCGGAGCGGTAAATCGGCCGGTCGGAGGGTTTTCCCGCACCTCCGAAAATGCCGTAGATGATGGTGGGATCCGACTGCAGCCGCATGCCCTTGTTGAGCCGGTTGATGAAGACGCCCGCAACCCGCGGACGCTCATCGGCACGCGCGGTTTCCTTCTCGACGATGGAGGCCAGGATGACCAGCTCCTCGGCTGTCTCAAGCGGCAGGCCGGAAGCGCGGCGGTCCCAGATCTGCTCAAGCGCGCGGGTCTGGGCCTTGGTCATCTGCTCAAGGATTTCTATGCGGGTGGTGCCGCGGGAAAACTTGTAGGTTTCCGGCAACAGCGACCCTTCGGGCGGAAGCTCGTCGGGCAGGTCGCCTTCGAGTACGGGCGCCTCACGCAACCGGTTAAACACCTGCTCTACCGTCTGCCCCTCGGGGACAGTGAAGGCGTGCAGGATCGACTTACCCGACTGCATGAGCTCGACGATATCGCGCATCGAGGCGCGGGCCTTGATTTCGTATTCGCCCGCCTTGAGCGTGTCCTCGCCCAGAATGCCCTTGGCGCCGAGTGAAAACACCCGCTGATTGGTGATGATGCCCTGACGTTCCAGGCCGGCAGCGATCTGATTGAGGCCGGCGCCCTCACGCACCATGAAATCGGTGGTCTGATCGAGCGGGCCCGGCCCTTCGAATTCGGTCTTGCCGTACCAGAACACGCCGACGCCGATGATGGCGATGAATATCACCAGCGACAGAATGAAATTGAGAAACACCACCACCTGATTTCGAGCACGGCGCGACCGCCTGGGCGGCGGCGGCGCTTTTTCCGGCTTCAGCGCCTGCGAGGGCGAGACCGGAACGATCGGCCCCGAGGCGGCCCCGGTCTTGTCCCCGGCTCGGCCAAAGACGCCGTTGGTGGTGTTATCGCGGTCGTTCACGTGGTCAAGCTCCGCCAAATGTTGCGTCAGGGTTCACGACCCCTGGAAAAGTCCTGGCCGCGCATTGTGGCGAAAAGCCGTATCAAGACCGGACGCCGGCCAGCGCGGCCGTGTCAGCCCTCAAACCGTCTCAATACCAGCGAGGCATTGGTGCCACCAAAACCGAAACTGTTGGACAGGGCCACATCGATCTTGCGCTTGCGCGCCACCTTGGGCACCAGGTCGATCTTGGTGTCAACTTCCGGATTGTCGAGATTGAGCGTCGGCGGCGCGACATTGTCGCGGATGGCAAGCGCCGAGAATACCGCTTCCATTGCACCGGCGGCGCCGAGCAGATGGCCGATCGCCGATTTGGTCGACGACATCGACACATTGGCCGCCGCATCGCCGAGCAAACGCTCGACAGCACCGAGTTCGATAGTGTCGGCCATGGTCGATGTGCCATGGGCGTTGATGTAGTCGATGTCCGACGGCGCGAGACCGGCGCGCTTGAGCGCCATCTTCATGCAGCGATAGGCGCCGTCGCCATCTTCGGAGGGCGCGGTGATGTGGTAGGCGTCGCCCGAAAGCCCGTAGCCAACCACTTCGGCGATGATGTTGGCGCCGCGCGCCAGTGCATGGTCGAGTTCTTCAAGCACCATGATCGCCGCACCCTCGCCCATGACGAAACCGTCGCGGTCGCGGTCATAGGGGCGCGAAGCCTTTTCCGGCGTATCGTTGAACGAGGTCGACAGCGCCTTGCAGGCAGCAAAACCCGCCAGGCCGATGCGGCAGATGGCCGATTCCGCGCCGCCGGCGACCATTACATCGGCATCGCCCAGCGCGATCAGCCGGGCGGCATCGCCAATGGCGTGCGCGCCGGTCGAACAGGCGGTGACCACGGCATGATTGGGACCGCGCAGCTTGTGGCGGATCGAGACATGGCCCGAAACCAGATTGATCAGCCGGCCGGGAATAAAGAACGGCGAAATGCGGCGCGGGCCCTTGTCGCGCAGGGTGTAACCAGCCTCGACAATGCCTTCCAGACCGCCGACGCCGGAGCCGATCATCACGCCTGTGGCGATCTGGTCATCGTCGCTTTGAGGGCTCCAGCCAGCGTCCTTGAGCGCCATGTCGGCGGCAGCGACCCCAAGCAAGATGAAACGATCGACCTTGCGCTGCTCCTTGGGCTCCATCCACTCGTCGGCGATGAAGGCGCCTTCGACTGCGGGATCGGTGGGCACCGAACAGGCAATCTGCGCGGCGATGTCACTGACATCGAACGCTGTGACGCGGGAGGCGCCGTTTTCGCTGTTGATGAGCCGGGACCATGTGATCTCGGCGCCGCAACCGAGCGGAGAAACCGCACCCGTACCGGTGATGACGACTCGACGCATCGTCTCAAATCTCCGTCATGCCAGAAAAGCAAGAAACCGGCGCAGGTGGTGCGCCGGCATTGTCAAGCGGACCGCAACCGGGTCCGCGCGAAGCTCGATCAGTCTTGAGCTTTGCTGATGAACTTGATTGCATCGCCGACGGTCAAAATGGTGTCGGCGGCGTCGTCGGGAATTTCAACGCCGAATTCTTCTTCGAACGCCATCACCAGTTCGACGGTGTCGAGCGAGTCCGCGCCAAGGTCATCAATGAAGCTTGCGCTTTCGGTCACTTTCTCTGCGTCAACGCCCAGATGTTCGATGACAATTTTCTTTACGCGTGCTGCGATGTCGCTCATGTCGGATTCCTCGACCTGTAGGTTGGACTTGCGCCTCGTTACCTGCGCAAGCAGGGGTAATCAAGCTTGTGGCGCGCTTTTTATGCGCTTGACCCGGTTCCGTCAAAGCCGAAGCTGTGGATTTCGGCATTTTCAGCCCCGCATCAGGCATTGGCGGCGACGTATCACGGTTTGGCGGGCGGGCAAAGCCGGAAAATGCGCCTTGGCGGCGATTCCCGGCCAAGTGACAATGGCTTGCGCGCGTTCGCGATCAGACCATCAACATGCCGCCATTGATGTGAATGGTCTGGCCGGTGACGTAAGCCGCCTCGTCGGAAGCCAGCCAGGTCACCGCAGAGGCGACTTCATCGCCGGTGCCCATGCGCCGCATCGGGATCGCTCCCATGATGGCGTCTTTCTGTTTGTCATTGAGCTTTTCCGTCATGGCGCTTTCGATGAAACCGGGCGCCACGCAATTGACGGTGACGTTGCGCGGCGCGATTTCCTGGGCAACGCTTTTGGTAAAACCGATCATACCGGCCTTGGAGGCGCAGTAATTGGCCTGGCCCGGATTGCCCGAAACACCCACCACGGATGTAATGTTGATGATGCGGCCATTGCGGCGCTTCATCATCGGATGCGCCAGTTCCCGGGTCAGCCGGAACACGGCGGTCAGGTTGACTTCCAGGACCGCATCCCAGGCCTCGTCATTCATGCGCACGAACAGACCGTCCTTGGTGATGCCGGCATTGTTGACCAGTATGTCGACGCCTTCGAGTTCAGCCTCGGCAGTCTTGCCCAAAGCGGAGACTGCGTCGCGATCCGACAGGTTGGCGGGAAACAGCTTTACTCTTTCGCCCAGATCCGCGGCTAGCGCCTCAAGCCGTTCAACACGGGTGCCGTGAAGACCGACCGTCGCGCCGCGGCTGTGGAGTTGACGGGCAATGGTCTCGCCGATGCCGCCGGAGGCGCCGGTCACCAGGGCCTTGCGGCCGGTCAGATCGAACATGGGTGATCCTTTCAACAAAAACTTTGGAAGTTGCGCTGAGTCTCAGCCTGTGTGGCCGCTGATTGCGGCCAGAAACGGGTCGATGTCAGCGGGACCGGCGACGTTGAGGCCGGTCACCGAACGGTCGATGCGCCGAGCCAGTCCCGTGAGCACCTTGCCTGCGCCGATTTCGGCCAGGGTGGTGACGCCGTTTTGGGCAAACCAGGCCACCGTTTCGCGCCAGCGCACCTGTCCGGTCACCTGCTCGACCAGCAACCGGGCGATCTCGTCGGGATCGGACACCGGGGCGGCGCGGACATTGGCGACGACCGGCACCACCGGAGCCAATTTCTGAACGCCAGCCAGCGCTTCACGCATGGCGTCAGCGGCGGGCTGCATCAGGCTGGAATGGAACGGCGCGGAGACCGGCAGCATCAATGCCCGCTTTGCGCCCTTCTCCGTGGCCGCGGCGGCGGCGGCTTCAACGGCCGGTTTGAGACCGGAAATCACCAACTGGCCACCGCCATTGTCATTGGCGATTTGCACCGCGCCGAGTTTTGCTGCTTCGGCGCAGATGGCATCGACATCGCCGTGCTCGAGACCGATGATGGCGGCCATGGCACCCTGTCCGGCCGGCACTGCGGCCTGCATGGCGTTGCCGCGGATGCGCAGCAGCCGTGCGGTGTCGGCGATCGAGAACATGCCGGCCGCGCACAGCGCCGAGTATTCGCCCAGCGAATGGCCGGCGACATAGCTCGCGGTCTGCTTGAGATCGAGACCGCGCGCCTCCAGCACACGGATCAGCGCCATCGAGACCGCCATCAGCGCCGGCTGGGCGTTGGCGGTCAGCGTCAGGGTTTCCTCGGGACCTTCGAAGATCACTATCGAGAGCTTCTCGCCGAGCGCCTCGTCAACCTCGGCGAACACGGCGCGCGCCTCGGGATAGGCATCAGCCAGTTCCTTGCCCATGCCGACAGCCTGGCTGCCCTGCCCCGGAAATGTGAATGCTGTGGCCATGTCGCGCCCCTGTTATCTCGATCCGTGATCGGAGCCGCCGGACGGGCCTGCCCCGGCGCTTCAATTCACATTCCTTGCTCCGGTGTCAAGCACAGCCGGTGCTTCGGCTCTCTGCAGCGGCTGCGCTTTTACAGGCATACCCGAGGCCAACGCGGCTTTCGAGGCGGGAGTTGACAGATCAGTTATTTAATGTTTTTGTTAATTAACGAATTGATGAAAGAGACGAGATGCCGGAGCTTTCCACCATATTTGCCGCACTTGGCGATCCGACCCGGTTCGCCATTGTCGAGCGGCTGATCCGCGACGGCGAACAGCCTGCGGGCGAACTGCTTGACGCGGGCCCGGTCTCGGCGCCGGCGATATCGCGCCATCTCAAGGTGTTGAGGAAAGCGGGAATCGTTACCCAGCGGGTTGACCGGCAGCGGCGCATCTATGCGGTCCGGCCCGAGGCGGTGCAAAGCATCGGCGCCTGGACCATGAGCCACCGCGAATTCTGGCAGGGCAGCCTCGACCGGCTGGAACTGGCATTGCAACAGGAAAGTGAGCGAAAATGAGCACTGTCAAAATCGAAAGAACCTTCCCCCATCCACCCGAAACCGTGTTCGCCTTTGTCACGCAGACCGAGCATCTGCTTGACTGGTGGGGTCCCGAAGGCATGGGCGTCAAGGAGCACGCGCTCGATCTGTCGCGTCCGGGCGACTGGTCCTCGACCCTGGTCAATGCAGAGGGCGGACTGCACAAGATGAGCGGGCAAGTGGTTGCGATCGACCCGCCGCGTTCGGTGGAGTTCACCTGGGGCTGGCACGATGATCAGGACGAGCGCGGTCAGGAAAGCCGGGTGCGTTTTGAAGTCGAGCCCGATGGCCACGGCGGCAGCCATTTCCGGCTGATCCATTCCGGGCTTGCCGATGACGAAAGTGCCGCCAACCACAATCACGGCTGGAGCTCTTCGCTCAGGAAGCTTGATAAACTGGCGGGCGCTGCCTGAGCGTGTCGCCTAAAGACTTAACCAGAGGAGGAAACAGCATGCCTGACTATATTTTTGCCTATCATGGCGGCAAGAGGCCCGACACCGAGGAAGAGGGCCGCAAGGAAATGGAGAAATGGGGCGCCTGGTTCGCCGACATGGGCGACGCCGTGGTCAATCCGGGCAACCCGGTGGGCCAGTCGTGGACCGTGAGCGGATCGGGCGTCAGCCATGACGGCGGGGCCAATCCGCTCTCGGGCTTCACCATTGTCAGAGCCGACAATATGGAGGCGGCGGCCAAAATGGCGGGCGCCTGCCCGATCATGGGAACCGGATCGGTCGAGGTCGCCGAAGTCTTGGAAATGTGATCTCCATCCGGTCGCATTCGGTATAAACTCATGCCAGCGCGCGAGCTCAATGCAGTGCGCTGGCCATTCAGGTCAAGGGGGACAAGTTAATGAGCTTGCTGGTCGAATACACAGTGCTTGAGGGCAAGGCAGCAGCGCAAACGGCTGCCCTTGAGGAGTTCGTCGCCGGGCTCAAGGCTCTCGGTCCTCAGGGCTTTGATTACACAGCTTTCGAGACCGATGATCCCAGCCGTTTCATCGCATTGCTGGAGTTTGACGATGAGGCCGGCAAGCAGAGGTTTCTCGATAGCGCCCCATTCGCCGCGTACCGGGAGGGCGCCGGGGACCGCTTCCCCGGCCCGCCCAAGACCACCACAATCCGCCTCGTTGCCTCAACCCGTTAGGTTTCTGGCGGCTACCTTTTCAGTTCTCATTATTGGAGCAGATCCATGTCTGAATTGACCGCGAACATCAGTTGGCTGGCCGTCATCGCCGGCGCAATCCTGTCCTTTCTGGCAGGCTGGTTATGGTATTCGCCGATGCTGTTCGGCCCCAAATGGGCCGAGGGCGTGGGTGTGGAAATGGGCACGGCCAGCGAGATGCCGGTGGCGGCCATGGTGGCGCAAATGGTCGGCCTGCTTCTGATGAGCTGGTTCGTGGGCGTCACCGCCGCAGCCGGAGCGCTGGCGACAGTCATTCTGGCGACCCTGGCGTTCACCGCGCTCGCCTATTCCGGCGGATTGTTCACCAAAAAATCCGCCTATGCCCGCAATGTCGACGCAGGTTACTGGATTGTCGCGCTGGTGATCATGATTGCCGTCCAGGCGCTGATTGGCTGACACCGCGCAGCGGCGGCTGACCGAACCAGCGAGCGGCTTTCGTGGGCGCTGATCTGGCCGGTTAGTTTGCTTCGATCACCCGTCCGTCCGTCTTTCGAACCGGCGGCTGGTACAATCATCTGGCTCGTGGCCGCTGTCGATCTTGGCAGAGCATCTCGGGCACCATATCGATGCCGCGCTCCGCGCCTCACCCGGCCCGGATCTCTGAGCCGGCCCATCCCCCTGCCCCTTGCCGCTTTTCCTCCGCCGTGGTTTTTGGCGCTTCTTGCGCGATCCAGCTGGTCCTTGTTTGCGGAGGCACAGACAGATCTCCGGAAGGGTTGAAGCTCGCGGTCTGCAGCGCATATATCGCGTGGCTATTGTGATAGCCGCCGGCAACGCCGCGACCGGTTTGTTTCCCTGCCCACGGCTTGCGCGATCGGGCGCTGCCGGTATGGTGCGCCGGATTTTCAATTCCCGAGGATGACCGCAAATGAATATGAACCCGCTTGGCCGCACCGGCATGATGGTGAGTGAAATCTGTCTCGGCACCATGACCTGGGGCGAGCAGAACACAGAGGCCGAGGGTCATGAACAGATGGACTACGCGGTCGGTGAAGGCGTTAACTTTTTCGACACCGCCGAAATGTACTCCACCATCCCGTTACGGGCGGAAACGCAAGGCCGCACAGAAGAAATCATCGGAAGCTGGTTTGCCGCCTCGGGCAAGCGCAACGACATCATTCTCGCTACCAAGATGTCCGGCAACGGCATCTCCTGGGTTCGCGACGGCCAGGGTTTCACCCGCGCCTCGGTCATGGAAGCCGTCGACGGCAGCCTCAAGCGGCTGGGGATCGACCATATCGACCTTTACCAGTTGCACTGGCCCAACCGCGGTTCCTATCATTTCCGCCAGCATTGGGCGTTTGACGCGAGCAAGCAGGACAAGGGCGCCGCTGACGATATTCACGAGACGCTGCGGGGACTTGATGATGCGGTCAAGGCCGGCAAGATCCGCGCAATCGGGCTTTCCAACGACAGCGCCTGGGGCACGATGCAGTTCCTCAAACTTGCCGAACAGCACGGCCTGCCGCGGGTTGCCTCGATCCAGAACGAGTACAATCTGATCTGCAGGCTGTTCGACACCGATCTCGCCGAGGTTGCCCATCATGAAGATGTCGGGCTGCTGGCGTTTTCGCCATTGGCGGCCGGTCTTTTAAGCGGCAAATACCAGGGCGGCGCCCTTCCCGACGGCTCGCGCCGCAGCCGGGTCGAAAATCTCGGCGGACGCTGGAACGACAAGTCCGAAACCGCAACGGAAGCCTATCTGGGCGTCGCCCGAAAGCACGGCCTCGATCCCTCGCAGATGGCGATTGCCTTTTGCCTTTCGCGGCCGTTCATGACAGCGGCGATCATCGGGGCAACTTCGATGGATCAGCTCAAGATCTGCATCGGCGCCAAAGATGTCGCGCTGTCTGACGATTTGCTGGAAGACATCGCAGCCGTTCGCCAAGCGCATCCGATGCCGATCTGAGCGCAGCCGCGCAAAGAGCAACGCATGGCGAATGCCTGAATCCGGGGCTTGACCGCGGCTCGCGGAAGGCCCGCCCAAACGGCCGAGCCTTCTGTCACAACCCGGCAAAGCGCTGATTGCGGTTACCTGAGAAAGAACCGTGAATTGCCGGCGTGGGTGTACTGCATGCTTTCCAGCAGCTGGATGTATTTTGATTCCGCGTAATTGGCGCGAAGCAGGGCGTAGTAGGCTTGTACCCTCTTGTTGTCCCTGATCCTTGGCGGCGTGGTGATCGTCGGATACTCATCGAGCAGGCCCGCAGCATCGAGGACTTTCTTTTC